>NZ_BAAAMV010000006.1:99457-760611 GCF_039529455.1 Nonomuraea bangladeshensis | reverse complement strand
CGGCGAAGGCGACGACCTCGTCCGCGCCGGAGACCGGGTCCTTGGTGCCGGCGACCAGCGGCGCGCCGACCTTCTGGGCGATGTGCCTGGCCTGCACCTTGTCGCCGAGCGCGGCGATGGCGGCGGGGGGCGGGCCGATCCAGGTCAGCCCGGCGTCGATGACCGCCTGAGCGAAGGCGGCGTTCTCCGACAGGAAGCCGTAGCCGGGGTGCACGGCGTCGGCGCCGCTGCGGGCGGCGATGTCGAGCAGTTTGGCGATGTCGAGGTAGGTCTCGGCGGGCGACTGCCCGCCCAGCGCGTACGCCTCGTCAGCGACCCTCACGTGCAGCGCGTCGAGGTCCTGGTCGGCGTAGACCGCCACGCTGCCGATCCCGGCGTCCTTGCACGCGCGGGCCACCCGTACGGCGATCTCCCCGCGATTGGCGATCAGCACCTTCCGCACCGACGACCGTCCTTCCAGAAATCGATGGTTCAGCGGCCCAGGTAGGCGCCGCCGTTGACGTGGAGCACCTGCCCGGTGACGTGCCCGGCTCCCTCGCCCGCCAGGAACAGAACGGTGTCGGCCACGTCGGACGGCGTGCCGGGGCGGCCGTTGCGGGTGTTGTCCACACGGGCCCTGATGCCGTCCTCGGTGAGGCGGCCGCGGAAGAACTCGGTGTCGAGGACGAGGCCGGGGGAGACCACGTTGGCCGTGATGCCGCGCGGGCCCAGCTCGGCGGCCAGATCGGCGGTCCAGGACTCCAGGGCGGCCTTGGCGGCGCCGTACGAGCCCGAGCCGGTGCCGCGGGCGGCGATCGAGCCGATGGAGATCACCCGCCCGCCGTCGCTCAGGCGCGGGGCCAGCGCGGTCGTGACGAGCACCGCGGACATGAGGTTGGCGTTGAGGTTGGCCCACCACGCCTCGGCGACGTCCATGAGGTCGCCGGGCTGCTTGCGGTCGAGGTTGGTGTTGCCACCGGCGTTGTTGACCAGCACGTCCACGCGCTGGGGCAGCGCGCCGAGCGCTTCCTGGACGGCGACCGGGCTGGCGGCGTTGAAGGCCACGTGGTCGGCGCCGATGCGGCCCGCGGCCTCCTTCAGCACGTGCTCGCGGCGGCCGGTGATCGTGACGTGCTCGCCCCGTGAGGCGAACGCCGCGGCGATCGCGTAACCGATGCCGGTGCCGCCGCCCGTCACCACAACTTCGCGCATGACCGGACGAACCTCCGCGTGAAAATCCCGAATGTTCCTCGCGTAGACCATAGCCGCTCGGCATAACCCGGACGAAGACCAGTGGGCCCGCTTAGTGTGATGGCGCTTTCACACGGTCCAGTTCACCCGGTCCAGGAGGTATGCATGAGCCAGAGTATGCTCGGCGGCGACCCCGCGGAAATGCAGCAGATGGCCAGCCAGTTCACCCAGCAGTCAGAAGCGGTCCGCACCACGATGACCGCGCTCGACCGCGAGGCGGCCAAGGTCGGCACCGCGTGGACGGGCCCGGGCGCGCAGCGTTTCCAGCAGGCCTGGCAGAACTACCGCACCGCGTTCCAGCGGATGACCGAGGAGCTGCAGGAGGCCTCGCGGGTCATCGGCACCTACCGGCAGAACATCGAGTCCGCCACGAAGTGAGCAACGGAACGAGGCCCTGGCGACCGGCCGGGGCTTCCTTCCGTTGAACCCCGGGCGGGCCGGGCGATCCGTTGAACCCGGGCGGGCCGGGCGATATACCCTCTTTCGACATGATCGGTCGCGCCCTCCTGGCGAGCCTGCTCGCGCTGAACCTCGCCGCGGCCCCCGCCGCGGCGGCCACCGTCGCGGACGACGACTGCAAGCCGAAGAAGGGGACCGTCAAGATCCCCGTCACCGAGCCGTGGGCGCAGAAACGGCTCGACATCAAGTCCGCCTGGCGGCTCACCCGCGGCGCGGGTGTGACGGTGGCGGTCCTCGACAGCGGCTTTGATCAGCACCCGCAGGTCCAGATCTCCAAGATCGTGGACGAGACGCACACCGGCTACCGCGACTGCGTCGGCCACGGCACCGCCGTCTCCGGCATCATCGGTGCCCGTTACGTGGCCGGGGTCTCCTTCCACGGTGTCGCGCCGGAAGCCCGGCTGCTCATGTTCAAGCAGAGCAACAAGCCCGAGGGCGTGCTCACCAACCTGGTCAACGCCATCAACGACGCGGTGGACGCCAAACCGGACGTCATCAACGTGTCCGTGCGCGCCTCCGACAACCCGTCGCTGCGGGCCGCGATCCAGCGGGCGCTGGACAACGACATCGTCGTGGTGGCCGCCGCCGGCAACATCACCAAACCGGACGAAGAGTCCGAACCCGCCTACCCGGCGGCCTACGACGGCGTGCTGGCGGTGGGCGCGGCCACGCCGGACGGCCGCCGCGCCGACTCCTCCAACGCCGCCACCCCGGTCGGCGTGCTCGGCCCCGGCACCGACATCACCGCCCCCTGGCCGGGCCGTTCCTTCATGCGCGGGCTGCAGGGCACGAGCTTCGCCTCGCCGTACGTGGCGGGCACCGCCGCCCTGGTCCGGGCCCGTTTCCCCCGGCTCAACCAGGAGCAGGTGCGCCGGCGCATCATCGCCACCGCCGACGGCACCTCCGGCGCCGGCACCGGGACGGGCATGGTCAACCCGTTGCTGGCGCTCACCGCCGTGCTGCCGTACGAGGACGCGAACGGCCCCGTGGTGGCCGAGCCGCCGCCCGCCGCGCTGCCGGCCAACGCCGTGGCGAAGGCCCCGCCGCGCGACGAGACGGCGATCGGCGTCGCGATGGCGGTGGGGGCGGGGGCGCTCATGGCGATGCTGGTCGCGGGCGCGCTCGTGCTGCTGGTCCCGCGCGGGCGGCAGCGCGGCTGGCGTCCCGGACGGGCGTCCTAACTGTTACTCCACGGTGTCCCAAAGCGTTACTTGTGGGTGAATTGTCAATTCGCTAGTGAAACCGCTGATGTAAATGTGGCGGATGCGGTTGAATGTCCCTTCAAGATCTATCTTTCACCGAAGGGATGGAGATGCACCCCCTGCGTCCGGGTGATCCCGCGAAGCTGGGCGCGTACGACATCGCAGGACGTCTCACCGATGGGCCGCGCGGCGCGGCCTTTCTCGGCAAGGAGTCCGACGACGCGCCGTTAAGAGTGATCAAGGTGTTGCCCTCGGCTCATGAGGCGGGCAGCGACGATGTCGCTCGGCTCACCGGGGTGCAACGGGTGTCCAGCTCGTACGTGGCCCGCACGCTCGAGGCCGGCCTCCACGAGGGCCGCCCCTTCGTGGTCCGCGAGCACGTCGAGGGCCGCAGCCTGGCCGAGGCCGTGGCGGCCGACGGCCCGCTCGACGCCGACACCCTGGAGCGGGTCGCGGTGGGCGTGCTCACCGCGCTGACCGCCGTGCACCTGGCGGGCATCACCCACCGGGGACTCACCCCGCACAACGTGATCCTCGGTCCCGACGGTCCCCGCGTCACGGACGTCGACCTCGGCGAGCCCGTCGGCGAGATCGGCTACCGCGCGCCGGAGCAGCTCAGGGGCCTGGCCTACGGGCCGTACGCCGACGTCTTCGCCTGGGCCGCCACCGTCGCCTTCGCCGCGACCGGGCAGGCGCCCTTCGGCCAGGACGAGGAGGCGGTGCTGAACGGCGAGCCCGAGCTGGGCTCGCTCGCCGAGCCGCTGCGCCGGGTCGTGCAGGCGGCGCTGTCGAAGGACACCGGGCAGCGGCCCACCACGTACATGGCGCTGCTGCAGCTCCTCGGCGACAAGCGGGGCGGCGTCGCCGCCCAGAAGCCGGAGCCCGGGCCGGACGTCGTCCTCGACGGCATCCCGCTGCAGGGCGTGGTGATCCCCGGCCTGACCGCTCCCGGCGCGCCGGTCCCCGGCCTGCCGATGGACGGCGTGCCGCCGCAGGGGGTGCCGGGTCCCGGCGCGCCCGTACCCGGCCTGCCGATGGACGGCGTGCCGCCGCAGCAGACCTGGGGCCCGCCGCCCGTGCCGCCGCAGGGCGGGCTCGCGCCGACCGGTCCCGAGCCGGTGCAGGGCGTGCCGCTGCCGCCGCCCCCGCCGATGTGGGAGCCGCCGCGCGAGCAGCAGCGGCAGGCGCCGGTGCAGGGGCAGACGGTCCCCTCGCGCCCGCCGCGCAAGTTCCCGCTCGGCCTGGCCGCCGCCGTGGGCGCGCTCGCGCTGCTGTCCGGCGCCGGGCTGTGGGGCGCGAACCAGTACGCCGCCACGCAGAAGTTCGAGCCGGTGGCCGCCGCGGGCGACCAGAAGACGCAGGGCCCCGCCGGGGCCGGCGACACCAACGCGAACACCAACCAGAACGGCCTGCCCCAGCCGAACAACCAGGACCAGACCGGGCAGAACCAGCCCGAGGTCACCGTTCCCTGGGCGAACACGCCGGGCGCCGACCAGAACGACGTCGGCCCCATGACGCTGCCCAGCGACTGGACCTCGCAGGCGCCGACGCCGCCCGAGTACAGCACGGTGCCGTCGCCGCTGCCGATCAACACCCAGCCGGTCGCGCAGCCGCCGGTCACCACGCAGCCGGCCCCGACCCAGACCGCCGCGCCCCAGCCCACGGTGACCGTGACGGCCCGGGAGACGCCGACTCCGACGCCGTCGAACTCGAACGTGAGCACCATGGGACCGTCGGAGACGCCGACGGCCGGCCCGACGGTCACCGTCACGGCCACGCCGACGCCGACCGTCACGGAGACCCCGGCCCCCACCCCCACGGTTGTCCCGTCCACGACCCCGTCGGCCACCCCGACCCGTCGCGCGCCGTCGGCCACCCCGACCCACAGGCCGACCATCACGCGCACGCAGACGCCGACCGCCCGGCCGACGGTCCGGCCGACGCAGACGCGGACCCCGTCCGCCCGCCCGACGGCGGCCCCGACGACCGTGTCTCCGGTGATCAGGAACCCGTACACGCCGGCGCAGGTCTGCGGCGAGGGCTTCTACGTGCAGCGCAAGCAGGCGTTCAGCACTGGCGAGACCTTCCAGCTCTACAACGCCTCCACCGGTGAGAACTGCGTGGTGACGATGAAGACGTCCGAGGTCGGGAAGTCCACCCCGGTGAGCGTCACCCTGGAGGTCCAGGGCGGCGGCTCCAAGAACCAGAGCGGCAACTTCGAGTACTACGCCGGGCCGGTCAAGCTGAACGGCAAGGGCAAGTGCGTCCGCTTCTCCGGCAGCGTCGGCTCCGCGTCGACCAGCGCCGGCTGGGCCAACTGCGGCTGACCCGCGACAGCGCCAGAAACCCCCTCCGGACGGCACCGGAGGGGGTTTCTCGTCGTACGGGGCCCGCTCAGGCGCGGGGAAGGCCGGGCACCAGGGCGTTCCTGGCGGCCTCGGCGGCCTCCTCGGCCCGCACGATCGCCGACGTGATCGCGTCGGCCAGTCGCCGCGCGTCCAGCCGGGCCCGGCTCAGCGGATGGATCCGCAGGTCGAGCAGGACGCCGAGGGCGTCCGTCGTGGCCTCGATCCGGCCCTCGTCGGCGCGGCCGGTGAAGCGGCGGGCGCTCCACTCCGCCACCGCCTCCTCGGCCCGCCGCGCGGTGGCCATCAGCGCCTCCAGCCGGGCCATCGCCTCGTCCATCTCGCGCACCGCTCATCCCTCCCGCATGACGCGCTCGACGTGCGCCGCCAGCGGATCGTCCGGGCCGCCGCCGTACGGGCCGGACAGGGCGGCCGTCAGCTCCTCCAGGCGCTCGCCGAGGCTGCCCTGGGCGGCGGCCACCGCCTCCTTGACGGCCTCGGCGAGCCGGACGTGGTCCAGCTCCCGCAGCTTCTTCGCGTCGAGGTGCAGCCCCAGCAGCCGCCCGGTCCCGGACACCCGGGCCCGGACGGCGCCGCTCGCGTCCGTGCCCTCCATCCGCTCCCCGGACAGCTCGCCCAGCGAGCCGGCGATCCGCGCCGACCAGGCGTTCACCTCCCGCAGCAGGCCGGGGACGTCGCCCTCCCTGCCCTCGGCGAAGGCGTCGATCTGGCTCAAACGTCGGCTCCCTTCGGCATCCACATGTCGCCCACGCGCTGGGGGTCGGTGAGAGCGGGGGAGAGTTGCAGGTCGCGGGCGCCCTGCGCGGGATCGCCCGAGTTGTAGAAGGCGGCCCTGAGGCTGTTGAGCTTCAGCTCCAGCTTGTTCAGATCGCCCTCGTAGGAGTTGTAGACGTCGGCGAACTGCTTGACCAGGTTGCCGAGCGCGGTGGTGAAGACGCCGACCTGGGTCATCAGGGCGACCTTGGCGACGGGGTGCGTGGTGCTCATGGTGGCCAGGGAGCGCAGGACCGGCGCGGTGGCGGCGTAGAGGCCGAAGACCGACAGGTCGTACTCCAGCACCTCCTTGTACTGACCGTGCATCGCGCCGCTCATCTCGTCGCCGACCTTGCCGAGCTCCCCGAACAGGTCGTTGACCTTGAACCGCATGTACTGGGCGATGGCCTCGGAGGCGGTGCCCTTCCAATGTGCCGGGACCTTGTCGAAGTAGGCGCGCCACAGGTTCAGGCCGTTGCCTTTCAGCGCTTCGGACATCTCCTTCCAGGTCTCCCGGCGGTCGTAGAAGAGAAAGGGGTTGCCCAGGTTGAGCGTGGCCGCCACGTCCAGAGCCAGCGCGGCCCCGCCGAGGCCGGACATCGCCATCGCGGTCCGGTTGTTCTGGCGCAGCGGGTTGAGCCCGGTGACCAGGCGCTTGAAGAAGCCGGGATCGGTACGGGCCGCCGCCGCGACGGGCCTCACCTGGACGGCGCCGGTGACGGCGCCGTTCCTGTTCGCCAGGAAGAGCTGCTGGTTGCCCTGGGGCGTGGCGCCCTGGCCGGGCACGATCAGCTTGGGCGGCTGGTGTGACGGGGTGGTCATCAGGGAGCACTCAATTCTTCCTGTTGGCCTGTTCCGCCAGCCGGTAGTTGTGCGCGGAGAGTGCGACCTTGGTGGCGTCCTTCCGCAGCAGGTCGCCCAGGATGCGGGCGCTGTCGCTCCAGGTGTCGGCGATGGTGTTGAACCGGTTGGTGAACATCAGCCCGACGACGGGCAGGCCGGCGAGGGGGGCGAGGTTCCAACCCTCGAAGCGGGGCGTGCGCTGCTTGATGAGGTGCACGGCGTCCCCGGAATCGGTCATGGCACCGGCGAAGGAGTCGATGGGGGCGGTGCTGGTCATGTAGCCGGGAAGGTTCGAATTGTCGGGCGCGAGGTCCTGCCTCCCCGGAGGTTTCGCCGAGGGCGAGGCGGACGGGGACGCGACGGGGCGCAGCGACGGGGGCAGGCAGACCGGGGGCGGGCACGCGGGGGTGTGCGGGCACGGGCTGGTGACCGTCGGCGTCGGTGACGCGGAAGGGCTCAGGGACGGTGTGAGGCTGGGCTGCGGGCTCCCTGACGGCGTCGCCGAAGGGGCGGCGGTGGACGGATCGGTCGACACGATGATCTTTGTATCACCGCATTAAGCCGCATAAATGGCCATTCGCCCTGTTGGGAGACAATATGCGAATGCCATTCACATTCGCGTAACCCGCTGTTTCCTCAGGACGTCACGCCTCTCCCATGTACGCCGTCTGGATCAGGCGCGCCCCCTGCCGGCGATCGACGTAGTAGCCACGCCCGGTGGGCAGCGGCGTCGGCCGGATGTTGCCGAAGAGCGGGCCCTCCTCGCGGTTGCCCGACATGATCAGCGCGGGGCTGGCCATCTCCTTCATGCGCTGCACGGCCTGGTCGAACATGGCCCTGCTGGCGCCGCCGGCCTGCCGGGCCAGCACCAGGTGCAGACCGATGTCGCGGGCCTGCGGCAGCAGGTCGGCGAGCGGCGCGAGCGGGTTGCTGGAGGTGGCCACGAGGTCGTAGTCGTCCACCACGATGTACAGGTCCGAGCCCTGCCACCAGCTGCGCGAACGCAGTTGCTCGGGCGTCAGGTCCGCCGGCGGCAGCCGCTTGAGCAGCGCCGAGCGGGCGTCCTGGATCAGCTCGGCGGCGGCCGTGCTGGAGGCGGCGTAGCCGATGCGGTGGTCGGTCACGGCCGTGTCCAGCAGCGAGCGCCGGTAGTCGATCACGATCATCATCGCCTCGCTCGGCGTCTTCCGCGCGACCAGGCCCTCCATGATGAGCCGCAGCACGTTCGACTTGCCGCACTCGTTGTCGCCGAACACGACGAAGTGCGGGTCGTTGTCGAAGTCGAGCGAGACCGGCGCGAGGCTGTCCTCGTCGATGCCGATCGCGATCCGGCCCGGCCCCGTCTGCTCGGGCCCCGGCAGGTCGGCGACGGGCAGCAGCGAGGGCAGCAGCCGCACCGGCGGCGCCCCGGGGCCCTGCCACGACTGCCGTACGACGTCCACGAGCGCGCGCATGGCGTCGGAGGCGTCCTCGGAGCCGCGCTGGCCGTCGATGCGCGGCAGGGCGGCGAGGAAGTGCATGCCTTCCTTGGTCAGGCCGCGCCCCGGCACGCCGTCCGGCACCGCGAGCGACGCCTTCCTGCTGATCTCCGACTCGTACGCGTCACCCAGCTTGAACTCGATCCTGGTGCCGAACAGGTCCCTGATGCTCGGCCGGAACTCCGACCACTTGTTGGTGGCCGCCACCACGTGGATGCCGTACCCGAGGCCGCGCGCGGCCAGGTCGGTGATGACGGCCTCCAGGTTCTCGAACTCCTGCCGGATCGTCAGCCAGCCGTCCACGACGAGGAACACGTCGCCGAAGCCGTCGCTGTCGGCGCTGCCGTCGGCGACCATCCGCCGGTAGGTGGCGATGGAGTCGATGCCGCGGTCGGCGAAGGCGCGCTCGCGCTGGCGCATGATGGTCACGATCTCGGCCACGGTGCGGCGCACCCGCTCGGCGTCGAGGCGGGTGGCGACGCCGCCCACGTGCGGCAGCCCGGCCAGCGCGCCCAGGCCGCCGCCGCCGAAGTCGAGGCAGTAGAACTGGACCTCGCGCGGCGTGTGGGTGAGCGCCATGCCGGTGATGAGCGTACGCAGCACGTTGCTCTTGCCGCTCTGCGGTCCGCCGGCCACGCCGACGTGCCCGGCCGCGCCGGACAGATCCAGCCAGTACGGATCCCGCCGCTGCTCGAACGGCTTGTCGATGATCCCGACGACGGCGTGCAGCTTGCCCCGGCCCTGCCAGCCGGGCGTGGACAGGCCGAGCTCCGGCGTGACCGACAGCGGCGGCAGCAGGTGCGCCAGCGTGGGCGGCTCGCCGAGCGGCGGCAGCCAGATGCGGTGGGCCGCCGGTCCGTGCCCGGCCAGGCGCTGCACCACGATGTCGAGCAGGCTGGCCTGCGGGCCGCGCTCGTCCATCTCGGTGGACGGGGCCTCCTCGACCGGCTGCGGCACGACGGGGAGCGGCACGTAGCCGGAGCCGTACTCGACGACCTGGCGCAGGATCGTGTTGCCGTCGCTGGAGCCGGGCCGGCGGCTGTCCGACTGGTAGGAGCCGGAGACGTAGGCGGCCTTGAACCTGGTCATGCCCGTGGTGTCGAACTTGAGGTAGCCGTTGCCCGGCGCGGAGGGCAGCTCGTAGGCGTCGGCGACGCCGAGCACGACCCGGCTCTCCATCGCCGAGAAGGTCCGCAGGCCGATCCGGTAGGAGAGGTGCGTGTCCAGGCCGCGCAGCCGCCCCTCCTCCAGGCGCTGCGAGGCCAGCAGCAGGTGCACGCCCAGCGAGCGGCCGAGCCGGCCGATCATCACGAACAGCTCGATGAACTCCGGCTTGGCCGACAGCAGCTCGCTGAATTCGTCCAGCACCACGAAGAGGGTGGGCAGCGGCGCGAGCTCGGCTCCCTGTTCGCGGGCGCGCTCGTAGTCGCGGAGCGAGGCGTAGTTGCCGGCCGCGCGCAGCAGCTCCTGGCGGCGCACCATCTCGCCGTGCAGGGCGTCGTACATGCGGTCCACCAGGGGGAGCTCGTCCTCCAGGTTGGTGATGACCGCCGAGACGTGGGAGAGCGACTCCAGCCCGAGGAAGGTCGCGCCGCCCTTGAAGTCCACCAGGACGAAGTTGAGTATCTCCGAGGAGTGCGTGACCGCGAGGCCCAGCACGAGCGTGCGCAGCAGCTCCGACTTGCCGGAGCCGGTGGCTCCGATCACCAGCCCGTGCGGGCCCATGCCGCCCTGCGCGGACTCCTTGATGTCCAGCTCCACGACCCGGCCGTCGGCGCCGAGCCCGATGGGGACGCGCAGCCGGTTGCGGCCCGCGCGCGGACGCCAGACGATCGCCGGGTCCACGAGGGACGGGTCGCCGACGCCCAGCAGGTCGGTCAGCGTGGTGTTGGCCGCCAGCACGTCCTCGACCTCGCCGCCGCCGCCGGAGCCAATCGAGGTGCGGAGCGGCGCGAGCTGCCTGGCCAGGCCCTCGGCCCGCAGGAAGTCGAGCCGGTCGGGGTCGCCGAGCCGGGTGCGGTGCTCCTTGCCCGCGTGGTCGATCTTGACCATGTGGAAGCCGTCGGCGTGCACGTCCAGTCGCAGCGTGCTGCTCTCCTCCACCTCGCCGGTCGAGCCGGACAGGTCGATCACGGTCACGCCCTGGATGGCGTCGCTGCCGAGCTGGGAGTCCTGCGGCACGTGCCCGTTGTCCACGATGAGCACGTGGTACGGCAGCGCGTCGGCCGCCGCGCCGGGCCGGAACCGGGCGCGTTCCCTGAGCTCGTCGCCGACCAGCCGGTCCAGCTCGCTCAGGTTCTCCGTCATCAGCCGCACCTGGCCGGCGGCGTCCATCTCCTCCGGGTGCAGCGCGTGGGGCAGCCACTTGACCCACTCCCAGTACGGCATCCACTCGGCGCCCGCGCACACCATGATCCGCATGTCGTCCGGCGAGTGGAACACGGTGAGCTGGGAGATCATGGCCCGCACCAGGTCGCGTACGGTCTCGGGGTCGCCGGTCATCCTGATCCTGGCGAACGACCCCAGCGCCACCGCGACCGGCAGCCCGGCGACCGTGGAGTGCGCCCTGATGAAGCGGCGCAGCGCGCCGGCCGCCAGCGCGTCCAGGTCCTCGACGGGCTTGGAGTCCGGCGGGATGAGCTGGATGGCGAGCTTCTGGACGCCGGTGCCGAGGCGTACGGTGGCGAAGTCGTCGTCCCGTGGCCGCCGCTCCCACAGGCGCGGGCTCATGGCGATCCACCACAGCGCGTCCGGCTCGGGGCCGCTCCATTCCAGGGCCTCGCGCTGCTGCTTGGCCGCGCGCCTGGTCCGCTTGCGCACCTGGCTCAGATAGCGGAAGTAGTCGCGGCGGGCGCCGTTCAGCCGGTATTTGCGCTCGCCCGCCTGGCGGCCGATCTGGCCGATGCTCATGCCGACCATGGACAGCGCGAACAGGCCGCTGGCGACGTACATGATCGGGTTGGCGTTGCCGTAGGCCGTGAACATGAGGGCCATCGCCGCCGCGCCCGCCACCATGGGGAGGTAGGTGAGAACGGCGGTGAAACCCTGCGGCTGGACCTCGGGAATCTCCGGCGGAGATTCGAGCAGGACTTCGCCGCGCGGGGGTTTGGGGCCGGGGCGGCGTTCAGGGCGACGTACGACGACGATGCTCATCGAGACGTTCTTATCAGAAGAGACCCGATATGTTCTCTGTTGTCCGTGACCATTGGTGGGGACGGAGTTAACAAGTGGGACAGATCGTTCAGGGGCCTCCGCCCGGTCCACCGCCCCCGGTTCAGGGGCCGCCACCCGGCTACGGCGGCGGGCCGCCCGCATTCCCGCCAGGCCCGCCAGGGCCGCCCGGTCCGCCGGGACCTCCGGGGCCTTTCGGGCCTCCAGGACCTTTGGGGCCTCCCGGGCCTCAGGGTCCCTTCCAGCAGGGCGCGCTGGCCCAGGTGCCGGTGCCGCTGCCCGCGCAGTGCCACATCACGATCGTCGGGCCGCGCCGCAAGGCCGACCTGGCGCTGCCCGCCGACATCCCGCTGCCGAACGTGCTGCCCGGCCTGCTGCGCGCGCTGGGCGAGGTGGGCGGCGAGGCCGCGGCCGCGCCCGGCTGGACCCTGCAGCGGCTCGGCGGCCAGCCGCTCGATCTCGGGCAGAGCCTCGGCTCGCTCGGCGTGCTCGACGGCGAGATCCTCTATCTGCGGCCACGTGAGGCGATCCTGCCGCCCGCCCTGTACGACGACGTCGCCGACGTGGTCGCGAGCGGCGTGCGCGAGGGCCGCGGCGCGTGGAGCGCCAAGCACACCAGGGCCGTGGGCGCGAGCGGCGCCGCCGCCCTGCTCGCGCTGGGCTCGGCCGGCCTGACGGTGTCCGGCATGCCGGCGCTGACCGTCACGATCGTCGCGGGGCTGCTGGCGCTGCTGCTGGTCGTGACCGGCACGCTGCTGTCCCGCGCGGTCGGCGACTCGCTGGCCGGCGCGCTGGTCGGGCACGCGGCGCTGCCGTACGGGTTCGTCGCGGGCCTGTTCGCGCCCGGCACCGCCGCCGGCTTCGGCGCGCCCCACTTCCTCGCCGCGCTGGCCACCACCGCGCTGGTGGCCGGGATCGCCGGCGCGCTCATCTCCGACGGCGTGCCCGGTTTCCTGGGCGCGGCCGGCGCGGCCACCGTGGGCGGCGTCTGCGCGGCCGTGATCATGGTGTGGTCGCCGCCGCCCGCGGGCGTGGCCGCCCTGGCCACCGCCCTGCTGCTGGCGCTCAGCCCGCTGGTGCCGACGCTGTCGTTCCGGCTGGCCAAGGTGCCGCTGCCGGCGATGCCGACCACCGCCGAGGAGCTGCGCAACGACAACCAGCGCCTGGACGCCGGCGCGATCCAGGAGCGGACCAGGGTCGCGCAGGGCTACGCCACCGGCATGATCGCGATGATCGGCATCTGCGCGCTGGTGACGCTGGTGCTGCTGGTGCTGGCCGACGGCTGGGTGGCCGACGTCATGACGGTCTCGCTGTCGCTCACGCTGATCATGCGGGCCCGGGTGTTCCGTGGCCGCGGCCAGCGCCTGTGGCTGATCGGGGTCGGGCTGACGGGGTTCGCCGTGCTGGCGGTCTCGCTGTTCGGTCAGGGCGGGATCGTGGGCTCGCTGGCCGTGGCCATCGGGATCCTGTGGCTGGCGCTGATGACCGTCGGCATCGGGATGTGGCTGGCGACGGGCAAGCCGTCGCCGTTCTGGGGCCGCGCGGCCGACATCCTGGACATCGCGCTGATCGTCCAGCTCTTCCCGCTCGCGCTGGGCGTCCTTGAGGTCTACACGTGGGTACGCGGGCTGTCCGGCTGAGGAGGCAGGTATGCAGGAGTTCGGGGACTTCGCCAAGATCGACGTCGACAAGCTGATGAAGGGCATCGACGACCAGCTCGGCCGCCTGGAGAAGTTCCAGGAGAGCGTGGGCGAGTGCGTGGGCCGCGCCGAGGACGAGAACGGCTTCGTCAAGGTCGAGTACGGCCAGAACGGCGTCCAGCTGCTGGAGCTGCACCCGAAGGCCATGCGGCTGTCCTCGGGCGAGCTGGCCGAGCTGATCAAGACCACGCTGGCCGAGGCCACCGCCGACTACCAGCGCGCGTTCGCCGCCATGATGACCGACATCCTCGGCCAGGACGTCGACCTGGCGAAGAGCCCGGAGGCCATGCTGGACGACGTCAAGCAGGCGGAGGAGATCTACGACCGGGCGTTCACCGACGTGATGGGCGAGCTCGACCGCATCCGGCGGCGGCTGGAACTTTGACGCCCGTCACCGACAGAGATCTTTTCCCGGAAGTCAGGGCATATTACGGCATCTACCAGCGGATTCACCAGAAGGCCGCCTTCGTGCGATCAATCCGTTATTCGATATTTCTGGGATTTGAGGGGCGGATGGTGACTAACATGCCACTTGATGTTGTCTGCGGTGGTAGGCCGTCCTCACGGGGGAGACCGCTCGCCGCGACTGACGAAGCAGGACGACCTTTGGAGGTCCAGTGTCACTGTACGGGGCCAGCCCGACTCAGCTGACGACGGCGGCGGGCTATTGCCAGGACACCGCGCAGTACATCGAGGGCATGCGCCAGAGAGTGGTGGAGATCAAGGCCGGTCTCCAGTGGCAGGGCGGCGCCTACAAGAAGTTCAGCGAGGCCATGGACCAGTGGGACGTCGAGTTCAAGGGCGTCATCAAGATCCTTGAAGGCATCTACGACAAGCTGAACATCGGCGCCGGCGTCTACCGCAACGCCGCCGACCAGAACATGGACATCGTCGGCGGCTTCGCCTCCGCCGGTTCCGGCGGCCGCATCGACTCTCTCATCAACGCCAACAACGGGAGCTGACCCTGATGTCCGTCCAGCCTGACGACTACACCTACGTCAACTTCGGCTCCCTCGGGTCGGCCTACGAAGAGCTCAAGAAGGTCGTCACGGAGCTCGACCGGGTCACCGACGACCTCTACGCCGACATCAAGAACACCCTCGGCTCGAACTGGGAGGGCGAGGCCCAGAACTACTTCGACACGAAGCGCGCGGAGTGGAACGCGCACGAGAAGGCGATGGGCGAGCAGCTGTTCAAGGCCGCCAACGCCGTCGACGTCGCCAAGGGCAACTACCAGGCCGCTGAGCAGCGCAACATCAGCATCTGGACGGACTAGCCCGGCTCGTTCTTCTCCTCGGCCATCGCCCGGCCTGCCGTGCGGTGGCCGAGAGCTCTGTCGTTTGAGGGTGAGGCATGACGCAGAAAGACGCGATGGAGGGCGGTCCCGACCCTCTGGCCGTCGACAAGAGTCTCTTCGACGGCGATGGGGAGGCGCGGGAGAACTCCCCGCAGGCGATCCGGGCGGTCGCGCAGGAGCTGCGGACCGCTTACGAGGCCATGCTGGGCAACGGCGGGCGGCCGAACGGCAACATCAACCAGATGTCCACCGGCAACGAGCTCGGCGCGGCGCAGATCGGGCAGTGGAACGACGCCCTCGCCCTCGCGGCGACCGTCGGGTCCAACAACGCGGGCGCGAAGTTCGCCGAGGTCTACCAGAAGTTCATCGACGCCTACCAGAGCGTGGTCGAGGCCGTCGAGCTCAGCGCCGAGAACCTGGACCGCGCCCGCAGGGGGAACGAGGGTGACGCCTGATGAGTAAGCGGGAGGTCGTCGTCATCCTCTCCTTCGAGAGGATGCCGCAGGGCGAGAAGCCCAGCCAGACCGGCGACCAGATCAAACAGCTGCTCGGCAACACCGACCCGGGCACGATCACGGGCGCGGGCCAGACGTACATGAACGCCTCCACCAAGGTCGACGCGGCGGTCAGCTCCCTGGAGGAGCACGCCGCCAAGATCGCCGCGGTCTGGAAGGGGCCGGACGCCGCCAAGGCCCGCCACGCGCTGGAGATGCTGCACGCCTCGGGCCGCGAGCTGTCGACCAAGCTCAGCCTCATGGGCGGGGCCCTGCAGAACTACGCCGAACGCCTCGCGGAGACCAAGAGCAAGGTCAACGAGCCGGTGCTCACGGACCGGGTCACCAAGACCGCCCTGGAGGTGGAGCGGGCGGAGACGTTGCAGGCCCAGAAGGCGTTGCACGAGCTCAACCAGGAGATCGTCAACCTCTACAACATCCAGGTGCCGCACGACGTCTCGTACGAGCTGCCGACCGTGACGCTCCAGTCGCCGATCAATCCGCAGACCGTGAACTACCCGACCGGATCGGGGTCGAACGGCCCCACCCTCGGGTCCGGCAACGGCGGCTCCACCGGCTCGGGCTCCTTCGGCTCCGGCTCCACGAGCACCAACCCCGGAGGCACCGATCCGAACGGCTCCAACCCGAACGGCTCCAACCCGAACGGGTCCAACCCGAACGGCTCGAACCCCAACGGTTCGGACCCGAACGGCTCGAACCCCAACGGCTCGAATCCGAACGGCTCTGATCCCAACGGCTCGAACCCGAACGGCAGCGACCCCAACGGCGCCAACCCGGGCCAGACCCAGAACCCCGGCACGAACCCCGGGACCAACCCCGGCGACGGCACCGTCCCCCCGGTCATCGGCAACGAGGACCGCACGAGCACCGACGGCAGCTCGGTGACGGACCCGCGACGCACCGACATGGCCAGCTTCCAGCCGCAGGCCACCCCCACGCTGAACCCGACCACCCTCACCCCGTCGTTCACCGGCACCACGCCCGGGGCCATCACCACGATCACCCCGCCGCCGAGCATCGGCTACACGCCGGGAGGCATCACGCCGGGCGGCGTCCCCTCCGTGATCGGCTCGCCGGGCCTCATCGCCGGGCAGTCGCCCATGGCGGCGGCCGGTCTGCGCGGCGCGGGCGGGGCGGCGGGCGGGATGCCGCTCATGCCGCTCACAGGAGGCGGCGCCGGCGGAGGCGAGGGCAATGACCTGGAGCGGAGCACGTTCCTGTCCGAGGACCCGAACTGCTGGACGACGGCGCATGACACCACGGATCCCGTGATCGGATGAGCAACCCCTACATCCCGGGCATGCCGAGCCTCACCCCCGACGGCAAGCCGTCGTCGCACATCTCCTTCACGAAGGATGAGCTGGCCAGGGCCGGCGGGAAGATCACCGACCAGGCCAAGCTGATCGGCCAGGTGGACGGGCGGTCCGCCAACCTGCCCGTGCCCTGGCCCCACTTCGGGGTCCTCGGCTGGGGCGTGCAGAACGTGCACGAGAAGGCCATCCAGAGCCAGCGCGAGGCGCTGGCGAGGGCCAAGGAGGCGCTGGAGAGCTGGGATCCCGCCCTGCGCGCGGCCGACAAGAACTACACCAAGGCGGACGACGCCAGCGGCGATCCCAACAACCTGCCGAAGACGACCCTCCCGGGCGGGGGCCTGCCGAACGGCGGTCTCCCGAACACCAAGCTGCCCAGCACCAACCTGCCCAACGCGGACCTGCCGAAGACGAACCTCCCGAACACCGATCTTCCGAACACGAATCTCCCCAACACGAACCTGCCGAACACGGACCTCCCCAACACCGACGTCCCTGGCAGCAACCTCCCGAACACGAACGTCCCCGGCACGGACCTGCCGAACGCCAACCTGCCCGGCACCAACACGCCCGGCGCGAACCTCCCCGGCACGGACCTGCCGAAGACGAACCTGCCAGGCATGGACCCGGCCGACACCCGTGTCCCCGACCTCGACGCCGCGCTGAACCCGAACAAGACCGACCTGTCGTCGTTCAAGCCCACGGCCACGCCCACGCCGCAGGTGCCCGGGTTCGACCCCAGCGTCAACGGGCCCGGCACCCGGACGGGCGTCCCCAACACCCTCGGAGTGCCCGTCACCAGCACGGTTCCCGGCACCGGCGTCGGCGGGGGCCTCGGCGGCGTACCCGGCAACGCGGCCGCCGCCGGACTGCGCGGCGCCACGGCAGGCGCGTCCGGCATGCCCATGATGCCGATGATGCCGATGAGCGGCGCGGGGAACGCGAACCAGGAACGCGACCGCGACAAGACCGTCGGCCTCGGCGAGGACGAGGGTGTCTGGGGCGGTGACGAGGACATCGCGCCACCGGTGCTCGGCCAGGAGGACGATCTGTTGTGAGCATCTACAAAGAGATGTCGATGTTCGCCGCGAGCACCGCCCTGGCCTCGGCTTTCTTCATCGGCCAGCCCTGGGCCTTCTACGTCGCGAGTGCCATCGGCACCCTGGTCTCGGACCCGGAGGGCATGGAGACCGCAGCCAAGAACTGGCGCACGTCCGACCACAACGGCGAGGTCGAGGAACTGGACAAGCTGGACACCGAGCTCGCCGGCCTGAAGACCCAGCTCCAGAACGACGGCACGTGGGAGGGCGAGGCGTTCAAGTCCTTCGAGGCCGTGCACACGAGCTACAAGGACTCGCTCAAGCAGCTCAAGGAGGTCCGCAACGCCACGGGCGACGGCGTCGACTCGACGGCGGGCTTCTACAAGGTGTGCACCTACCTCTGCAACGCCATCGCGCTCTCCATGGCCGGGCTCGCCATCTACAAGGTGGCCTCGAAGGCCAGCCCGCTCACCGCCGCCTTCTCCGAGGGCGTGGCCGCCGCGTTCGGCAAGATCACGCTGACCGCGATCAAGAAGGTCCTCGGCAAGCAGATCATGGTGGCGGGCGGTCTCACCTTCGCCCTGTACTCCGCCATCCAGGCGAGCGAGATGGCCGGCAAGGTCTTCCCCAGCCTCAAGGCCATCCCGACCGAGATGTCCACCATGCAGAACGGCGGAGGGTCGCCGTTCACCCAGGACGGGCTGGAGTACAACGAGGACGCCGGCTCGCTGATGCCGAAGATGGACGAGGCCACCGCGAAGAAGTACGGCGGCCTCCAGGCATAGCGTCACCGGTCAGGAGGGCCGCACCTCCGGGCAGCGCACCCCGCCGGCCGGGACCGACCGCGCGATCAGGTAGCGGTCGATCGCGCCGGCGGTGCACGCGCTCCGGCCGTACACGGTGTGCCCCGAGCCCTCGTACGTGAGCACGCGGGCCGCGGCGCCGATCTGCCTGGCCGTGCTGAGCGTCCACTGGTAGCCGGTGGCGGGGTCGTGCAGCGAGGAGGCCAGCAGGATCGGCGCGGCGGTGTCCACGCGCAGCCGGTGCTGCGGGTTGGGCACGGGCGTGGGCTGGCCCAGGCATCCGGCGATCCGGCCCAGCGCGGGCGGGCTGTACCTCATGTCCCCGGCCTGCCCGGCCTGCCGGCGCAGGAGCGAGGCGTACTCGGCGTGGTCGGCGACCGGCAGGTGGAAGTCCTGGCAGAACACGGGCGTGCTGACCGGCACCTCCTCCTCGTCCCTCGCGGCGCTCGCCGACGGCTGCGGGCCGCCGCCGTCGATGGCCGCCAGCAGCTCGGCGAGCTCCGCCCAGTTGGGGTTGTAGAGGCCGGCGAAGGCCGTGTTCACCAGCTCGTACGCGCCCAGAGGCACGTCCGGCGCGCCCGGCTCGTGCAGCTCACCGCGGTCGGCCCGCTCCAGCAGCCCCTTCCAGAACCCCCGGACGTCCTTCCCGTTCAGCGCGCACGACGGCGTCGCCTCGCACCAGGCCACGAACTGGTCGAACGCCCCCGCCGTCTGGGCGGCCGCGGTGCTCAGGTAGGCCGCGGTGTCCACGCTGTGGTCGAAGTTCGAGTCGAGCGCGAGCGCCCTGACCCTGCCGGGGAAGCGCTCGGCGTACGCCTGGCCGATGAGCGTGCCGTGCGAGACGCCGTAGTAGGTGAGCTTGTCGTCGCCCAGGGCGGCCCGCAGCGCCTCCACGTCGCGCGCCACGTCGAGCGAGCTCACGCGGTCGTACAGCGGCCCGGTGCGGGCCCGGCAGTCCTCCCGCAGCCGCCGGTTGTACGACACCCAGGCGTCCATGTCCGCCTGGCTCCCGATGAGCGGGTGCGGACGTTCGCGCACCAGCGCCGCCGAGCACTTCACCGGGTGGCTGCGGCCCACCCCGCGTGGGTCGAACCCGACGAGGTCGAAGCGGCCGCGCAGCTCGGCGCTGAAGTAGCCGCTGCCGTGCACCACGAAGTCGACGCCGGAGGCGCCCGGCCCGCCGGGGTTGACGACCAGCGAGCCGATCCGGGAGGCCGGTCCCGTGGCCTTGCGGCGGGCCACCGCCAGGTCGATGGCGGCGCCGCCGGGGTTGTCCCAGTCGATGGGCACCTTCAGCGTGCCGCATTCGGCGGTCGTGTCCTCGGGGCACGGCGCCCAGGCGATGGTCCGTGGCGCGGCGGCAGCGGCGGCTCCTGGAGCCAGGCTGATGACCAGGGACGAGACGGCCGCGAGCACGAGATGGTTCTTCATGTGATCCTTCGGTCGGCGAAGCACGGGCGGGCAACGCCACAGGATCATGCGGCCACCCGCATAACCTCGCCATAACCACGGCTTCTGACCGTCCCGTCCGGTCAGGGACCGCCCGCCGTCACTGGGCGGGCGTCTGCGGCTGGATGCCCTGCACCTCCTGCACCGGCGTCCTGGCCGCCGCCGGGTCCAGCGCGGGCCCGTCGGGGATCAGCCGCAGCAGGTGGGCGGGCACCGGCGCGACGTCCGTGGCGTCGTAGCCCAGCTTGGTCACCAGGTCCGCCGACACCAGCGGATACCTGCGGCCCTGCTCGGTGATCAGGGAGTACTGCTGGACCGCCGCGAGCTGCCCGTCGCCCGGCAGGGTCCCGGCCAGCACCGCGCTGCCCGCCGGGAGCAGCACCTGGTCCACCTTCTCCGCGCCGGCGCTCGCGCCCGGCGTCGGGATGCGCATGGCGCCGCCCGTGGTCAGCACGGCCCGCGCCGAGCCCTTCTGGGTGTCGCGGTAGACCGCGCAGAGCGGGGCGGAGACGCCCGGCGAGCGGAAGCGCGGCATGGTGTCCGGCAGCCCGCCGTTGACCATCTGGTGCGCCGACGCCTTGGCCGCGTTGGCGCTCGCCGCGTCGATCGCCGTCTCGCGCACCGGCTGCCGGCCGTACGCGGTCTTGCTGGCCGGGTCCAGGAGCAGCATCATCGCCTGCGTGTGCTTGATCGGCGCCAGTCCGTCGGCCAGGAGCACGTACCAGCGCTCGCTCGCGCCCGCCACCGACGCCACCTTGTAGACCTGCCCGACCCTGGACGCCCTGCCGCCCGGCCCGGCCACCTTCTTGCCCCGCTGCGGGATCGCCGGGGCGGCGAAGTCGACGCCGGCCGGGATCGCGTTGATCCACGACGCCGGGACGCGGCGGGGCGTCTGGTCGGTGAGGCGGTCCACGTTCGTCACGCGCATGCGCTGGTTGGCCCAGAGCACCCAGCTCTGCTGCCCGTCGTTGACGACCATCGCCTCGCCGCCGACGGGCGTGCCGCCGACGTCCATGCCGCCCACGAGCGTCACGAACGGCTTGCGCACCCCCGAGGCGTCCGCGCCCTCGACCACGCACGCCGACCAGGGGGCCTTGACCAGCCGCTCACGCTTCGGCAGCGAGTCCGGCGCGCCCTGGATGCCCACCTTCTGCCCGCGTGCGAACCCGGCCAGCGAGTCGGTGGAGACCGTCCGCACCTTGACGTCGTCGGTGTCGAGCAGGAGCCGCGCCGAGACGTAGTTGGCGACCGGCTGGAGCTTGCCCGTCTGCTGGTTGTAGACGTAGGAGGCGCCGGTCTCCTCCTCGATCAGGAGCTGCCCCGGCTCGGTGAGCTTGGTGGCGTTGCCCGGCTTGAGCAGCCCCCAGATCCCGAACGCGGCCACGACCAGCACGGAGATCAGGATGCCCGCGAAGGTGGCGACGTTCTGCCGGCGCATGGGTGACTCGGGGACGTCCGGCTCCCCCTGCAGCAACGCGAGACCCAGGCGCTGCGTCATAAGGCGATGCGCCTGATAAAGATCTTTCTGCGTCTGCATAGCGCATCATGTTACGCATGTTGACACTGAGTCTTCTGTACGGAAAAGGAACATTCAAGTAAGGTGCTTGATCGAGTGCCGAGGGGGAGGTCTCGTGGGAGAAACACAACCGCCCAAGAACTGGCCCGGCCTGGAAGCCGAGCGTGACGGCGTCACGTACGACGCCAAGAAGATCGCCAGCATCGCCGAGGCGCTGCGCGAAGCCATGAAGCCCATCGGCGGAGGCACCTACGGCGAATACCCGGGCTCCATCCAGGATCTCAGCTTCAACGGCTCGCTCAAGGCCGAGAGCGACCATCTGCGCAGCATCGGCCGATGGCAGGCCGGCGAGTCCCTCGCCACCACGCTGGAGCAAGCCCACCGGGAGTTCCTGAACGTCTACGAGGAAGTCCTGAAGAACATGTCCGTCGCCATCTCCCTGGTGGACGCGGGCGCGGGCAACTACAAGATCACGAACGCGGCCAACGAGGGCGGGGGCTGAGCCCATGGGCGGCGAGAAGAAGAAGACCCACTGGCTGAAGTCCAGCTGCGGCGACTGGTCCGTGGAGACGGGCGGTCGCAGCGTCGAGGAGGTCGTGACCTTCATCAAGGGCTTCGACGCCAAGCACATCGCCCAGGCCGCGACCGCGTACAAGGACGCGCACAAAGCCGTCGGTGACGTCCAGAAGGCTCTGGAGGAGCAGGCCGGCCAGCTCGCGAAGGTGTGGAACGGCAAGGCCTCCGTCGAGGCGCAGAAGGCCCTCGGCGTCCTGCACGTGACGCTGGGCGAGCTGGCCGCCAAGCTCCAGAAGATGCACGAGCCCGTCGAGGCACTCTCCACCGTGGTGCGCAAGCACCAGGAGTTCATCGACGACGACGTCAAGGGCGTCCTGGGGACCTGGGTGAACCAGGGCGGGCTGCTCGGGGGCACCTGGGACGACAGCGTCGCCGGCCTCTTCAGCACCTACAGCGGCGTCTACAACGGCGACAAGGCGAACAACGACTTCGGCTCGCAGGACGAACTGGCCGGCCTCCACCTGCAGACGTTCGCCAACGACCTGGCGCACGTCCACGCGAAGATCCCGGACACCGTGGAGAAGGTCCTCAGGGACATCGACTACCCGACGGGGCCGCAGATCACCCCGCCGCCGGTCACGTACCCGAAGGGCGGCCCGTACCCGAACGGCAACCCCGACCCGTACGGACCGGGCGCCTTCCCGACCAACTACGACCCGTCGGGAACGGATCCCAGCAACCGTTTCCCGACGAACCCGAACGCCTTCGACCCGAACGCCACCAACCCGAACGGCACCAACCCGAACGGCACCTATCCGAACGGCAACCACCCGTCCGGCAACGGCGACCCCAACGGTACGAACGGCAACAACGGCACCGGAACGGGCAACCCCGGCTCGCCGACCTTCCAGAACCCGGACACCTCGTCCCTCGGCTCCACCTCGCCGAACGGCTCGAACCCGGCGTTCAACCCGGCGGCGTACCAGGACCCGTCCGCCAACCGCACCACCAGCCTCCAGGACTTCACCCCCACGAACACCAACGGCTGGACCCCGACCACCGGCACCGCCCACCCCACCACCACGGGCAACACCGCGTACAGCATGCCCTCGACGTCGTACCCGCCGGCCACCACCGCGAGCAGCCCCGGCACGGCCACGGGCGGAGGCTTCGCAGGCGCGAACCCGGCCGTGACGACCGCCGCCACCCGCGCCACCACCGCCGGCACCGGCATGCCCTTCCTCCCGATGGGCGCCGGTGGCGGGGGCGGCGGGGCGCAGAGCTCCGAGAAGCAGGAGTCGACAACCTGGCTCCACGAGGACGACGACGTCTGGGGCACCAACCCCGACTCAGTGGTAAACAGCCAAATCGGCTGACCCCCTCCCACGGCAACAACCGACCCGGCTGTCTCCTCACGGAAGCAGCCGGCTCAACTTGCCCCTCCTTCAGAAACGGCCGGCCCGGCTGCCCCTTCCTGCGGACGCAGCCGGATCGACTGCCTTCCTAGGGAAACGGCCGACTCAACTCGCCCTCCTACGGAAACGGCCAGATCGGCTGTCCCCTCCTGCGACGCAGCGGGATCAACTCACCCCTCCTACGGAAACGACCGACTCAACTCGCTCCTCCCTCGGAAACGGCCGGACCGGCTGCCCCCTCCTGTGCAAGCAGCCGGACGACTCGCCCCTTGCACAGCAACGACCTGCTCAACCCGCCCCTCCCGCGAAGATCGCCGGACCGGCCGCCGTCTCTCCTGCGGACGAGTCAGCCGACGTCGGGGAGAGCAGCCTGGATGGGCGTGATGGTGCCGGTCGTCACCAGGAAGCCACGACCGGGCGGCCCACCCACCGTCCCCCGCGGCAACCGGATGTTGAACAGATCCCCGTCCGTCTGCCCCTGCACCGCGAGCAGCACCCCCGTACGGGACTTGCGGGCCTCGGCGACGAACCCGCGATAGGCGACGGCCAGGTCCCCGGTCGTGCCCGCGACGAGCAGGCCGTGATCACCGTCCCGCCCCGACCGCAGCACCTCCTCCAGAGCCATCCCCAAGGGGGAGTCGGCGTTGACGAGCTCGGCGTCGTCCACGAGGACGACGTAGTCGTGCAGGTCGGCGACGAGCTCAGCCAGATTGCCCGCATTGCCGTCCAGCACCGCCACCAGCCCGTCCAGCCCCCGCAGCGGGCTGCGGCGCGGCGTGACGGCGATGACCGGCGTCCCCCGCTCGATCAGGGACCGGGCCGCCGTCAGCAGCGCCGACGACCGCCCCGAGCGAGCCGGCCCGGCGATCACCGCGGCCGGACCGTGGGCGAGCAGATCGAGCCCCAGCGGCGCCAGAGCATCGCCCCCGGCACCCACGAGGGCCCACAGCGGCGACGGCGGCCTGAACGACGGATCCAGGTCGAACGTCTCGGCCACGGTGATGCGCATCGGCAGCGCGTCCACCCGCAGCGGCGCCCGCCCCGGCCAACGCCACCCACCCCGCCCTCCGGACGACGAGCCCGCGTGCCCCGCCCCGCTCCCTGCACCTGTGCCGGCGGCGGCGGAGTCGTACGAAAGATGGACGGGAGCGGGGACGGCACGGGCGAGCGCCTGCAACGCCGCCACCTGCGCGGGCCCCGCCGGATCGGGGGAAAGCAGAGCGATGTGATGCTCGACGATGCCGTGATCCCCGAGGGACAGGGCCCGACCCGGCGGCACCGAAGAGGGCAGCCCCTTCAACGGGAACCCGGCGAGCCCGTAGTCGGCGGAGTCGGACAGACGGAGCAGCAGCCGGTCGTCGAACACGGTGGACACCTGACCCAGCAGCCCTGACCGATCACTGGTGATCACGGCCCGCAGCCCGACGGCCGGCCCCTCGCGCAGCAGTTGCAGCAGCGCCTCGATCAACCGCCCGTAGTCGTAGCTCTCGAAGGCGGCGACGAAGCCCTCCCACCGGTCCATCATGAACACCAGCCAGGGCAGCCGATGCCCGGCCTGCCGGTATTCGGCCAGCGAGGCATGACCCGCCTCGGCCAGGAGCTGCTGACGGCGGCCGATCTCGGCGCGAAGCCGGTTGAGCAGGCGTTCGACCCGATCGAGCTGGTCCCGCGTCACCACCGCGCCGCAATGCGGCATCGCCACCAGCGGCAGCAGTGCCCCCGACCCACAGTCGATCGCGTGCAGGTGGACATCGGCGGGAGAGACGTGGGCGGCGATGGAGCCGGCGATCGTCCGCAACGCCGTGGACCTGCCACTCCGCGCGGCACCCGCGATGAGCAGATGCCCACCGTGCGCCAGATCCAGCGTCAACGGCTTCCTGTCCTGCGCCCACGGACGGTCGGTGATCCCGAACGGCACCGGCTCCACTTCGACGAACACGTCCTCCTCCCCGCTCCGGGCACCCATGGGGGACGAGCCGCCACGGCCGGCGGCAGGCGGTATGCCGGGGCCGGTGGTTGGCGGTATGCCGGGGCCGGCGGCTGGTGGTATGCCGGGGCCGGCGGCTGGTGGTATGCCGGGGCCGGTGGTTGGCGGTATGCCGGGGCCGGTGGCTGCCAGGGCGTCGGGGCTGGTGGCCGACGGGATGGCGGGATCGTTGGTCGGCGGGGCGGCAGGTCCGGTGGTCGGGGGAGTGGCGGGGTCCGCGGCAGGCGGGCCCCCGAAACCGGACGGCGGCGTCGGAGCAGGCCGGGACACGGGCGGCGCTCCGGTCACGGACGCCGGGTGCACGTTCGCCTTCCCCGGCCGCCCGGAGCTGTCGAACGACGGCTGCCCGGAGCCTTTCACTCTGGCCCGCGCCTGAAGCGGGTCACCACGGAAGAGCACCCCCGACGCCTGCAACGGCGGCCCATCGGACGCGCCCGACGCGGATGCCCCGCCACCACCCCGCGCAGGCTCCCCAGCACCGTCACGCCCAGGCGCCCCGACACTGTCGTGTGCGGATGCTCCAGCGACGTCGCGCCCACGCGCTCCCACGGCGTTCTCCGCAGGCGACCCGGAGGCGTCGTACGAAGGCGCGCCGCCGATGGCGGAACCGGGCACGCCGGAAGCGGCGGGCAGGGGGAGGACGAACAGGGTGGGGAGGGGATCGAGCCAGGGGCTGGGCTGGGGCGGGACGCCGGTCAGCCGGGCCGCCTCGATCAGGGCGTCGGCCACCAGCGTCAGGTCCGTGACCGTCGACTCCTCCTCCGACCGCGGCGCCCGGGGAAGGGCCCGGCCCAGGGCGCGCCAGCCCACGTCGATCACCCGCACGTCGGCGGCCGGCGCCCCGTCCCCGGCGGGCAGGGGACTGCGTCCGCCGACCCGGGCCGTCTGTACGGCGACCGCCGCCCCCACCCCCGAGCGCACGTAGCACCGGCCGGGGGTGTTCTTGGAGATCTGGGCGGCGTCGGGCAGGTCGATGACGTCGGACGACTCGGCGGGCTCGGTGACCCGCAGCGCGATGCGCAGCGACGTGTTGGCCTGGATGTCGGCGGTCACCACCCCGGCGGGCCGCTGCGTGGCGAGGATCAGGTGGATGCCCAGCGAGCGGCCCCGGCGGGCGATGTCGACCAGCCCGGTGACGAAGTCGGGCAGTTCGGCCACCAGCGCGGCGAACTCGTCGATGATCAGCACCAGCCGCGGCAGGGAGACGGGCCCGGCGTAGTCGTCGAGGTCCTTCGCGCCCGCCTGGAACAGCAGGCGCTCGCGGCGGCGGATCTCCGCGGCCAGCGAGTCGAGTGCCCGCTGCGTCAGGTGGCCGTCGAGGTCGCTGACCATGCCGACCGTGTGCGGCAGGCGTACGCACTCCTTGAACGCCGCCCCGCCCTTGTAGTCGATCAGCACGAACGTGAGCTGGTCGGGCCGGTTGGCGACGGCCAGCGCGCAGATCAGCGTCTGCAGCAGCTCGGACTTGCCGGCGCCGGTGGTGCCGGCGATCAGCCCGTGGGGGCCGTCGAGCCGGAGGTCGACGGAGAACGGCCCGTCGGGGCCGACGCCGATGAGCGCCTGTGTGGAGCCGCGGGCCCGCCACCGCGCGGCCAGCTCGGGCCCGGACGGGCTCTGCAGGTTCATGAGGTCGAGCAGGCGGACCGCGTCGGGCAGGTCGCCCCCCGGGGCGTCGCGGCTGACGTCGCGGATGGGGGAGAGGGCCCGTGCCAGGCGGTCGCACCAGGCGGGCGAGACGGCGTCGCCCAGTACGGGCCCGATGACGTCGAGGCCGCCGCCGCGCAGGTGGATCAGCCCGTCGGGGCCGCACGCGGCCACCGTCTGGCACTCCTCGGGCAGCAGGCGCTGGTCGTCGTCGATGGCGAGGGTGTAGACGCCCGAGCGCGGCCCCTGGCGCAGCACCTGCGGCATGTGGGGCAGGCCGCGCAGCACCTGGGCGCCGTCGAGGATCACCAGGATGTCGTAGGGGCGTACGTCGTAGGAGGAGAAGGCCGGTTTGTCGGCGCCGGTGCCGCCGAGGTCGTCCCAGCCGGTGGGGATCTTGCCCAGCTCGGGGATCTTGGTGTTCTGGCGCTCGTCGATGAGGGCGGCCAGCTCGGCGACGCGGCGGGCGGCCGACTCGGGATCGACGCCGATCAGCGCCAGGCACTCCTCGCCGCCGCGCGGCCCGCAGTGGGGGAGCCAGCGCAGCCAGCCCCAGCGGCGCTCGGCGTCGGGGTGCGCCGAGATGAGCACGATGGCGAGGTCGCGCGGGCTGTGCAGGGTGGCGGCCTGGGCGACGAGCCAGCTCGCCAGGCCGCCGGCGAAGGCGCGCGGGCCTGTGACGCCGGCCACGCCGAGCCGCCGCATCGGCAGCGCCACCGGCACCGAGCGGCACAGCGGCGGGTCGAGCGGCCCGCCCTGCTCCTCCGTCAGCTGCAGGTCGGCGGGCAGGTCGGCGAGGCCGACCCGGAGCCGCAGCGCGTCGGAGTCGTGGATGCGGCGCTCCCACAGCCGCCTGCGCGGCCCGGTGGCCGTGAGCAGCACCTGGGCGGGGTCGGGCGCGTCGGCGCGCCGGGCGGCCTCGTCGGCCACGCGGGCGCGCTCGACGGCGGCGTCGTATTCCTGGAGCCGCTCGCGGTGCTCCTTGAGCGCCTTCTTGTGCTGCTTCTTGCCGTGGCGGCGGTCGCTCCACCACTGTCCGATCATGATGACCGGCGTCATGAGGGCGACGAGCAGGTAGTACCAGACCTGGAGCGCCAGGGCGAGGGTCACGCCCAGCACGGCCGGCAGGAACGCGGCCAGCAGCTGCAGCCGCATCCCTTCGCTCCTGGACGGCTCCTTCGGCCGGACGAACGCGCGCTGGGGCTCGGGCCTGCGCAGCCGAGGCGGCCGGTTGTAGGCCACGCCGCCCTCGCCGAGCGGCGCGAGGTGCGCGTCCTTGGGCTCGACCGCGGTCAGCACGAACACCGACGAGCCGCAGGTGAGCACCGCCTGGTCGAGCCAGGAGACGGGCTCGGTGAGCGGCCGGCCGTCGAGCTCGGGCACCTCGGTGTAACCGGCGGCGTGCTCGGCCGCCTCGCGCTCGGCGACCCGCGCCGTCAGCTCGGCCACCTCGTCGGCCCACCGCCCCTTGAGCTTGATCTTCGGCGCCTCGTCCTGGGCCCGCCAGGTGCGCTCGACGGTGATCGCGTCAGGGGTCACGCGTACGGTGACCGCCTCGGGCGCGAGCGCCGGGTCGGCGACGGCGATCGCGCACGTCGGGTCGGCGCCGATGACGTGCGCCCCGAGCCCCAGGCGGTGGACGGCCCCCGCGCCGGGACCGCCCACCACGCGCACCTCGGCCACCCCGCCGGGCTCCTCGATCACCGTGGCCCTGGCCAGGCGGGGATCGAGCGTGATCTTGTCGCCGTCGCGCAGCACGGACGCGGCACGCGCGCGCGGGTCGAGCGGCCGCCCGTCGCGCCACACGACCGGCTCGTGCCCGACGGGCGGGGCGGACAGGGCGTTGGCCCGGCGGGGCGGCGGCACGCGCACCGGATCGGCGCCGGACGCCGGCCCGTAGGGGGAGCGGGACCTGGGCAGCCGGACGACCTGCGCCAGGGGCGCGGGGTCGCCGAGCGCCGCGCCGATCGCGGCCACGGTGGCGTCGTCGTCGCCGTCGATCACGACGTCGCGCTCGCCCTGCCCGCCGAGCACGGTGAGCATGATCCGCATCGCTGGGTCCCCTCGCTCGACACCGGACGGCATGGACGCCGGACGGCATGGACGCCGGACGGCATGCACACCGGACGGCATGGCTGCCGGGCGCCAAGGTAACGCCCGCCGCGAGATTAGACCCGCCGGTTGACGTCACCGGCATGAGAACGCGGTTCTGTGGATAAACACCCGCGAGCCCAGTGACTTATGTGACGGAAGTGACTGACATAACGGGGAAAATACCCTTCCGTCAACTAGATAGAAACAACAGGCATCGATTACCGCCTCTTGACATCTCGCCACCTGCGAAACGAGCATTGGTCCTCGCATTCCGGCCACGCCGCACCGACATGCCCCACATAATGGCGGGGATTCCTTAATTCACTTTGGGAGCCCCCCACCCATGAGGACCAGTGAAAAGCCTGCCGTCAACGCGGCGGCGGGGTTGTCCGGCCCGGCCTCGCGCAAGCTCCCCGTGCCCCCCAGAGAACGCAAGCCGGCCCTGGCCGCGCTCGCCGTCCTGCTCATACTCGGCGGCGCGCTCGCCACGACCCTGCTCGTGCTGAACAGCGGCGGCCGCGTCTCGGCCATCCGCGTCGTCCAGCAGGTCGGCGCCGGTCAGAAGTTCCCGCCCGAGGCGCTCGAAGAGGTCAAGGTCGCCGGCGAGGGCGTCGACTACGTGAGCTGGTCGCAGCGCGAGCTGGTCACGCGCAGCTTCGCGACGGTCACGATCCTCCCGGGCACCCTGCTGACCAACCGCATGGGCGTCCGCGCCAGCACCGAGCTCGGCGAGGGAAAGGCCACCGTCGGATTGGCGCTTAAACCCGGCCAAATGCCGGCGGGCATTCAGCAGGGAGACCGCGTTCAGGTCATTTACGTGCCTAGCCGCACCAGCCAGGGGCAAACCCGCGTGCTCGCCCCCAATGCGCTCGTCTTCTCCGCAGGCGGCGACAAGTCCAGGTCCGGAAATTCCGGCCAGATCACGGTGGTGGTGGATTCAACGGCCGCACCGGAAATAGTGGGTTTCGCCTCCAGCGGCGAGATCGCCGTCGCCGAGCTACCGGGGGCACGCTGACGTGGGACTGATCGTGCTGGCCGCCGACAAGGGCGCGCCGGGCGTCACCACGGCCGCGACGGCACTGGCCGCCGTATGGCCGCGGCCGGTGCTGCTGGCCGAGTGCGACCCGGCCGGCGGCGACCTCGCCTACCGCCTGCCCGCCGCCGACGGCGGGGTGCTCAACCCCGGCAGGGGCCTGCTCACCCTGGGCGCCACCGCCCGGCGCGGCCTGGAGCCCGCCCAGATCCACCAGCACACGCAGAAGATCGTCGGCGGGCTCGACGTGCTGGCCGGGCTCACCCACGCCGAGCAGGCCGCCGGCCTCACCTGGCTGTGGGGCCCGCTCGGCCGGGCGCTCGCCGCGATCCCCGACGCCGACGTCATCGCCGACTGCGGCCGGCTCGGCGCCCACCCCCAGCTCGGCGACCTGCTGGCCGAGGCCGAGCAGGTCGTGCTGCTCACCCGCGCCACCCTCGACCACGTCGCCCACCTGCGCGAACGCCTCCAGATCACCAAGGCCCACGGCGTCGTCGTCATCGCCGACCCGCGCGCCTACCGCGCCTCCATCGACGACGTACGCAGGATCGTCGGCCCGAGCGTCCAGTTCGTCTACGGCCTGGCCCACGACCCCAAGGGCGCCGAGCTGCTGCGCGGTCAGTGGGGCGGCCGGCTCGACCGTTCCCTCCTCATCCGTACGGCCCGCGACCTCGCGGGGAGGCTGGTGAGCCACCGATGATCGATCACCTGCTGGTCAAGCGCTTCCGCCAGGAGGTCGGCGACCGCCTGGCCCACCAGCGCCGGCTCGACCAGGCGGGCGGCCTGCCCGCCATGACCGGCGAGGACGAGCGCCAGTTCGCCAGGGCGCTGATCTCGCAGGTCCTGGAGGAGCACGCGCGCAACGAGATCGGCTCCGGCCGCACGCCGCCCACGGTCGAGGAGGAGGAGGCGCTGGCGGCCGGCATCCACGCCGCGCTGTTCGGCGTGGGCCGCCTCCAGCCGCTGCTCGACGACGCCCAGGTCGAGAACATCGACATCAACGGCTGCGACCGCGTCTTCGTCAGCTACGCCGACGGCCAGGAGTCCATGCACGACCCGGTCGCCGAGTCCGACGAGGAGCTCGTCGAGCTGATCCAGATCCTGGCCGCGTACTCGGGGCTGTCGAGCCGGCCGTTCGACACCGCCAACCCGCAGCTCGACCTGCGCCTGCCCGACGGCTCGCGGCTGAGCGCGGTCATGGACGTCACCGTACGGCCCGCGATCTCCATTCGCCGCGCCCGCCTCGGCAAGGTCTTCCTCAGCGACCTCGTCGGCAACGGCACGGTCGGCCCCGACCTCGGCAGGTTCCTCAGCGCGGCCGTCGCCGCCCGCAAGAACATCATGATCGCCGGGTCCACCAACGCCGGCAAGACCACCCTGCTGCGGGCACTGGCCAACGAGATCCCGCCGGGCGAGCGCCTCATCACCGTCGAACGCGCCCTGGAGCTGGGCCTCGACCAGTTCCCCGAGCTGCATCCCAACGTCGTCGCCTTCGAGCAGCGTCTGCCCAACTCCGAGGGCCAGGGCGAGATCTCGATGGCCGAGCTGGTCCGCCGCTCGCTGCGGATGAACCCGAGCCGCGTCATCGTCGGCGAGGTGCTCGGCGACGAGATCGTCACCATGCTCAACGCGATGACGCAGGGCAACGACGGCTCCCTGTCGACCATCCACGCCAACTCCAGCATGGAGGTCTTCAACCGCATCGCCACGTACGCGCTCCAGGCCGGCGAACGCCTGCCCATCGACGCCACCCACATGCTCATCGCCGGCGCGATCGACTTCGTGGTCTTCGTCGAGAAGCGCAACGACTACCACCGCGGCGGCACCCTGCGCCGCTACGTCTCCAGCGTCCGCGAGGTCAACGGCTGCGACGGCCGTGTCCTGTCGAGCGAGGTGTTCGCGCCGGGACCCGACGGCTCCGCCGTGCCGCACGCGCCCGTCTCGTGCCTGGACGAGCTCATGGCGCACGGCTACACCCCGGGAGGATGGTGACCGATGGGCCTGACCATGGACCCGTTCGCCCTGCTCGCCGGCGCCATGGCAGGCGGCGGCCTGTTCCTGCTGGTCCTCTCCCTGTACGGCATGCGCCCCCGCCCGCCCCAGCCGCAACGCCACCTGATCAGGATGCTGACCACGCGCGGCGCGGTCGCCGCCGTGGCCGCCTCGCTGGTCCTGCTCATCACCCGGTGGCCGGTCGCGGCGGTGGGCACCGTGCTGCTGGTGTTCGCCTGGCGCGGGCTGTCGGGCGGCGCGGCCGAGGAGCGGGCCGCCATGCGCCGCCTCGAAGGGCTCGCCGCCTGGACCGAGTCGCTGCGCGACACCATCGCCGGCGCGGCCGGGCTGGAGCAGGCGATCCCGTCGTCGATCAGGGCCGCCGCGCCGACGCTCCGCCCGCACCTGCGCGCCATGATCGACCGGCTGCACACCAGGATGGCGCTGCCCGAGGCGCTCGCGCTGTTCGCCGACGAGCTCGACGACCCCTCGGCCGACCTGGTGGTGGCCGCGCTCATACTCAACTCCAAGCTGCGCGGCCCCGGCCTGCGCGACGTGCTCGGCGCGCTCGCCGTCTCGGCCCGCGAGGAGCTCGACATGCGCCGCCGCGTCGAGGCCGAGCGCCGCGCGACCCGGCGCAGCGTGCAGATCGTGGTGATCACCGCGCTGGGCTTCGCCGCGCTCCTCGTGCTGTTCAACGGCGACTACGTCGAGGAGTACGACGACCCGCTCGGCCAGGCCGTCCTGGTGGTCGTCGCAGCGCTGTTCGGCGCGGGGTTCGCGTGGATGCGCCGGCTCGCCGGGTTCGACAAGCCGACGCGGCTGCTGACGGGAAGGGGCGGCGATGGTTGAGGGCGCGCTGGCCGGAGCCGCGCTGGGGCTCGGCCTGTTCGTACTGGTACGCGCGATCTTCCCGGCCCGCCCCGGGCTGGTGGCGCGGCTGCTCGCACTGGACGCCGTGCGCGAGGACGCCGGCGCGCCGCGCATCCAGCTCCTGCTGCCCGAGGAGGAGGTCGGCGCGTTCCGCCGCAACCTCGGCGTACGCATGGCCGCGCTCTACGCCGCCCGCGGCTGGGAGGTCAGGTCCGTACGGTCGGACCTGGCGCTGCTCGGCCGTTCCTTCGAGGCGTTCCTCGCGACCAAGGCGCTCCTCGGCGCCGCCGGCCTGCTGGCGTTCCCGCTGCTGCTCGGCTGGCTGGTGCTCATGGGGTGGGGCAGCTCGCCGGCCATCCCGTTCTGGGTGGCGGTGCTGGCCGCGGTCGTCTTCTTCTTCCTGCCCGACCTGCAGATCCGCAAGGAGGCCGCGGCGCGCAGGCGCGACTTCCGTCACGTGGTCGGCGCGTTCCTCGACCTCGTCTCCATGAACCTGGCCGGCGGCCGCGGCGTCCCCGAGGCGCTGATGATGGCGGTCACGGTCAGCGGCGAGCAGCCCAACTGGGCGATGGGCCGCATCCGCGACGCGCTGAGCGGCGCGCGCATCGTCGGCATCACCCCCTGGCAGGCGCTCGGCCAGCTCGGCGAGGAGATCAACGTCGACGAGCTGCGCGACCTGTCGGCGGCGCTCGGCCTGGTGGCCGACGACGGCGCCAAGGTCCGCTCGTCCCTCACGGCCAGGGCCGCCACCCTGCGCCGCAGGGAGCTGGCCGAGATCGAGGGACGCGCGGGCGAGCGCTCGCAGTCGATGCTCGTCGCCCAGCTCCTGCTCTGCGCCGGTTTCGTGATCTTTCTCAGTTATCCCGCCGCGATGAAGATGTTGGGGGTCTCATGAACCATCCCTGGATCGTCTATCTCCGTGCGTGCCTCGCCGTACGCGTCCACCGGGCCAGGACCGCCCCCACCCGGGGCGCCTCCGCCGTCGAGTGGGTGATCATCACCGCCATCATCGCGGGCGTCGCGCTCGGGCTGGCCACGCTGATCAGGACGCTCGTCGAGCAGCAGCAGGGCCAGATCGAGCAGAGCTTCGGCGGTGGCGGCGGTGGCGGTGGCGGCGACCAGTAGCCCGCGCCGCCGCGCCCGCGAGCGTGGCGCCAGCGCGGTCGAGCTGGCGCTGCTCATGCCGGTCATTCTCGCGGTGGCGCTGCTCATCGTGCAGGTGGCGCTCTGGTTCCACGCGCGTCAGGTCGCCGAGGCGGCCGCCCAGGAGGGGGCGCGCGTGGCCAGGGCGGCGCCGATCGACTCGGCCGGCTGGGAGGGCACCGCCACGGCCAAGGCCACCGAGATCGTCCGCGCGATCGGGCCGCGGCTGCTCGGCGGTGCGACCGCCACGACCTCCGAGAGGGAGCCCGACGAGCGGTTCGTCACCGTGACCGGCAGCGCCGTACAGGTCATCCCGCTGCTGCCGTCGCTGACGTTCACGATCAGCGCGACCGCCGGCGGGCCCGTCGAGTGCTTCCGCCCCGACAACGGGGGCGAGGACTGCGAATGAGCGCCGATCGCGAGCGCGGGTCCATGGCCGTCGAGACGGTCATGCTGGCCCCGGTCTTCCTGCTGTTCCTGCTGTTCCTGGCCGGGGCCGGGGTGCTGGTGGAGTCGCAGGGCCGGGTCAACGGCGCGGCCAGGGACGCCGCCCGCGCCGCCTCCGTGCAGCGTACGTTCGACGACGCCCAGGGGGCCGCCGACGCCATCACCCGGGCGACGCTCACCGGCCCCTGCGGGTCGCCGGCCGTGTCGCTGGACGGCTCCGCGTGGGAGCAGGGCGGGCAGGTGGAGGCCGTCGTCACCTGCGAGCTCGACCTCGGCTTCGCCGGGTTCGGCGCCAAGCGGCTCACCGGCACCGCCGTCGTGCCCCTGGAGCAGTTCAGGAGGGTCGAGTGAGCGAGCGGGGGTCCATGTCGGTGTTCACCGTGCTGTTCTCGGTGGTCGCGTTCCTGCTGGCGGGGCTGCTGGTGGACGGCGGCGGGGCGATCAACGCCCGGCTGCGCGCCGCCGACGTGGCCGAGCAGGCCGCGCGGGCCGGCGCCGACCAGATCGACGAGGACGTGCTGCGCACCAGCGGCGAGACCCGGCTGCTCGGCGAGGACCGCGTGTGCGCGCGGGCCGACGAGATCGTCGCGGCCCAGGGCGAGGGCGTACGCGCCGGCCGCTGCGAGGTCCAGCAGGAGCAGGTGACGGTGAGCGTGTCGGTGCGCTGGCAGGCGTTCTTCCTCGGTGCGATCGGCTTCGCGGGATCGGACATGACCGGCGAGGCCACGGCCGCGCCCCAAGCGAGATAAAGCGAGCTAGACCGAATGGCTTCACTCAGTGGCACGCGGAACGCGTGAGGCACGACGCTGAGCGGGCGAAAGGAGAGGCGATGCCGACGCGAGAGCCAGCGCGGCCCCACGGGCGCCCCGCCGGGCGTGCCCACGGGCGGCACGGCCCCGCCCGCCGCCCCGCCAGGCGCGGTCTCGGCGACGTGCTCGCCGGGCTCGGCGCGCTGGTCCTGCTGGTCGCGCTCGTGGGCGGGGTGCCGTACGCGCTGCTCAAGTACGTCGGGCCGCCGATCGACCCCGAGCAGTTCGACGTGCGGACGCTGCTCAGCCAGGCCGGGCCGAGCACCATCACGGCGGTGCTGGTCCTGCTCGTGTGGCTGGCCTGGTTCCAGCTGTTCGTGTGCGTGCTCGTCGAGGTGTACGCCGGCGTCCGCAGGGTCGGCATGCCCGCCCGCGTGCCCATGTCCGGGGGCACCCAGGCCCTCGCCAACAAGCTCGTCGGGGCCGTGCTGCTGCTGTTCACCACCGGGGCCATGGTCGCGCCGATCGTGAAGCTCGCGCCCGCGCCCGCCCCGCCGCCGATGACGGCGGTGGCGTACTCGGCGCCGATCGTCGAGAAGGCCACGCTCGACACCCAGCAGACCAAGAAGGTGTACGTGGTGCAGCCGCCGCACGGGCGCCACCACGAGAGCCTGTGGGAGATCGCGGAGAAGTGCCTCGGCGACGGCCGCCGCTACCACGAGATCTACCGGCTCAACCAGGCCAAGGAGCAGCCCGACGGCTCCAGGCTGCGGATGGCCGACCTGATCAGGCCCGGCTGGGTGCTCGACATGCCGGACGACGCCCGCCACACGCACACCGTCCCCGTCGGCCAGCCGCGCGAGCAGACCCTGCGCGACCATCCGGGCCGCGCGGAGGTCCCCCGCTCCGTCGAGCAACGCGCCGACCGGGCGGAGGAGAAAGCCGAGCAGAAGAAGGACGTCGAGCGCCGCGCCGAGAACAGGGGCGGGGCCAAACACCGCCTCCCCGAGCAGGACCGCCGCCTCCCCGAGCAGGAGCGGCGGGAGCAGCCGGTGGTGCGCGAGGCCCAGTCCGGCGCGCTCATGGACTACCTCGCCCCCGCCTCGCTGGCCGCCGCCGGGCTGCTGTTCGTGCTCTCCCGCCGCCGCCGCGAGCAGCTGTGGAACCGGCTGCCCGGCCGCCGCACCGCCCGCCCGCGCGGCGACGCCGCCGAGGCCGAGGTCGCGCTCCGGCTGGGCGCCGACGCGCCGGGCGCCCGCATCCTCGACATCGGCCTGCGGCTGCTCGGCGCCGAGCTGGCCGCCAGGCACCGCACCCCGCCCACCGTGTACGCCGCCCACCTGTCCGCGCGCACGCTCGACCTGTGGGTGCACCCGCCCGACCCCGACCCGCCCGCGCCCTGGACCGCCCAGGACGGCGGCCAGGTGTGGCGGCTGCCCGCCCACGAGGGCCGGCTGCTGGAGGACCAGCCGGGCGGCGCGCCGTACCCGGGGCTCGTGTCCATCGGCGCCAACGCGGGCGGCCGGGTGCTCGTGGACCTGGAGGCGGCGCAGGGCCTCATCAACGTACGCGGCCCGCAGACCACGGCCGCGCTCGCCGCGATCGCCGTCGAGCTGGCCACCAACCGCTGGTCCGACCGCATGCGGGTGACGCTCGTCGGGTTCGGCGAGGAGCTGACCGCCATCGCGCCCGACCGGATCAGGGCCGTCGGCGGCCTGGCCGAGGTGCTGCCCGAGCTGGAGGCCGCCGCCACGCCGCGCGAGCAGGTGCTGACCGGCCGGGTCACCGGCAGCCCGCGCGAGGCCCACTACCTGCTGTCGGCGGTCGCGCCCACGCACGAGGAAGCGCGCCGGCTGGCGCTGCTGGCCCGCAGGGACACCGCCGGGTACGTCGTCGCGGGCGACATCCCGCACGCCACCTGGACCCTGGAGATCACCGAGGACGGCAAGGCCCGCATCGCCGAGCTGGGCTTCGAGGTGGAGGCCCAGCTCCTGCCCCGCCGCCACTACCGGGCGCTGGTCGAGCTGTTCCGCACCGCGGGCCGCATGGAGGGCGAGCCGATCCCCGAGCCGGAGCCGCTGGTCGGGCTGCACGCGCCGGCCGTCGAGATCCGCCTGCTCGGCCCGGTCGAGGTTCGGGGCCTGCGCCCGCTGGAGGAGGGCCGGCTGGCGCTGGCCGCCGAGATGCTGGTCTACCTGGCCACGCATCCGGGCGGGGTGCACCCCGTCGTGCTCGGCGGCGTGTTGTGGCCGCGCGGCGTACAGGACCTGGTCAGGGACGCCACGATCGCCCGGGTCGCGGAGTGGCTGGGGCCCGACCACCTGCTCACGGACGAGGCCGGGCGGCTGCGGCTGGGGCCGGAGGTGCGTACGGATTGGATGTTGTTCCGCGAGCTGGTCCGCCGGGCGCGCGGCGACGCGATGGCCAGGCCCGTCCTCCTGGAGAAGGCGCTCGGCCTGGTCAGGGGCCCGCTGCTGGCCGGTCGCCCGCCCGGCAGGTACGCCTGGCTGGCCGCCGAGGACCTGGAGTACGACGTGGCCGCCGGGGTGGCCGACGCCGCCCACCAGCTCTGCGAGCTCCGGCTCGCCCAGAACCGGCCGGACGCCGCGGTCGCCGCGGTCCGCCAGGCGCTGCTGCTCGCGGCCGACGACGAAGGGCTCTGGCGCGACCTGCTGCGGGCCACGCACGCCACCCAGGACGGCGTACGGCTGCGGGCCGTCGTCGAGGGCCTGACCCGGCGGGCCGCCTCGCACCCGTACGGCGGCGCACTCGCCCCGGAGACCGAGGCGCTGATCGAAGAACTGCTGCCCACGTGGCGCATCCACGTCGTGAGGGAGTCATCGGCATGAGACGAGCAGCGATGGCGCTGGTCTTACTGGTGCTGGCGGGCTGCGGCCAGCCGGAGCGGCCGTACTCGCCGGGGGCCGAGCCCTCGGCGGACGGCAGCGGCACCGCCCGCGCGGCGGAGCCTGCGGAAACCCCCCAGGAGGGGACCAGCGAGGAGCCCGCCGAGGAGGAGACCCTCGCAGGGAAGGGCAAAGAGACCGTCACCATGGGCGGCGGCAAGTTCCGGATGGAGATCGACTGGCCCGCGAAGCGGGACCCGCTGGCAGAGGTGGGCGCCTCTTACATGGTGGCCATGCGCAAGGCGATCGTCGCCGGCAGCGATCGGCCCTTGCAGGACATTGACATTGAACTCACCGCCGCCCCGGCCGCGTACGAGTGGGTGAAGTACTTCCTCGACAGGAAACAGACGGTGCGCGGCGTCGCCCGGCTCTACGACCTGCGCGTCTCCAGGACGGGCAAAGGTGCGGTGATCGACATGTGCGTGGACGAGACGGGCATGCGGTTCGTCTCGGCACGCACCGGGAAAGCCATCTCGCCCCGCCCCGACTGGCTCGACACTCCGTACCTCCAGTCCCTGGCCCTGCATCGGGGCGACGACGACGTGTGGTGGATCAGGGACGTCCGCGCCGACCTGAAAGGGTGCCCCGCATGAACCCCCTCCTTTCCGCGGCCGTCGCGGGCCTGCTCGCCGTCACCGCAGGGCTGGCGCCGCGGCCGGATCCCGGCCGGACGATCGACGAGGGGCGGACGAAGGGCGTCGTGCTCACCCACTCGAAGATCGTCATCTCGGGTGACGCCAAGGGCGGTAAGTCCGACGGCTACGTGCTCAAGCGGCCCTGCTGGTACGAGCCCGGCCAGGGGGCCGAGGAGATGCTGAAGACGCAGGAGAGCCTGCGCGACTTCTTCTTCAAGTTCACCAAGGACGCGACCGATGAGAAGTTCGAGAAGTTCCTGGAGCAGTTCAAGGAGCGGATCGGGCAGGACGGCCGCTGGTGGGGGCCCGCGTACGACTCCTCCGACCCCAAGGGCCTGGCGTGCTTCAGCGCGCTGGACCCGTTCGTGTTCGTTCCGCCGGGGCAGACGCCGCCGGCCGGGATCACCGTGCGGGAGCTGGCCGAGATCGCGCGGGCGGCGCTGACCGTGCCCGAGCCGACGGTCAGGCTGAGCCCCGACGCCAAGAGCTACGTCAACCTCCCGACCTGGGTGTGGGTGGAGGGCATCGGCGCGCCGCGCAGGTCGGTGACGGCGACGATCCCCGGGGTCATGAGCGCGACCGTGGTCGCCACCCTCCAGGAAATCAAGATCGACCCCGGCACCGGCGACGACCGGGCCGAGGTCACCGTGAGCGGTTGTGGCGCCCAGGGCAAGCCGTACGTGAAGGGCGGCACGTTCTCCTGCGGCGTGCGCTATCTGCGCTCGTCGGTGGACCAGCCGCAGGAGAAGTACACGCTCACGGTCACCACCGTGTGGCCGGTCGCCGTCCAGGGGGACGTGGCGGTGCAGTTCGCACCCGTCGAGGTGGGCACGAGCCGGGACGTCCCGGTCGGCGAGATCCAGAGCAACGTCCGACCTCAGTGACGAGACGGTGGTGAGTGGGGCGCCGCGCCCCACTCACTCCGCGTCGTCCGCCTCCTCGAAGAGCTCGTCCACGCTCGTGACGGTGAGGGCTCTGTCGACCCAGGCGAGCAGGAGCTCCGGGTCCTCGCAGGTGTGGATGCGTTCCCGCGCCTCCTCGGGAACGGCGAGCCCTCGCTTTTCGAGGATGCGCAGAACGGCCTTGGCCTCCCCCTGCGTGACCCCTTGCGTAATTCCTTGCTCGATCCCCTGGGTGATGCCATGGTCCACCCACTCACGGACCAGCTTGCTTCGGGGCTCGTAGTTGATGTCCATGGCCATCGAGATCTCCTTGAACTTGGCGACGACGAACTCCGGCAGCACCGAGAGCACGAGGTCAGAATAACTTTTGAGCTCCTCGGGCAGGTGCTCATGCGCATCGTGGAATGTCTGCAGGACCTTGAAACCCTCCTCGGTCGGGCCGTGCACGATCGCGGAGAGAGCGGTGAGCTCCGGCTCGGCGACGGCCCTTTCGAGGTCGGTGATCATCGGAACCTGCTCCGGCCCGAGGACGATGGGCCGGAGGGACCATCCCGGGTGGCCCATGTCGATGGGACGGCCGCACTTGGCCGCCACCCGCGTGTCCGGGCAGAAGACGAGCAGCGTGCACGGACATTTGAGCCGAGCCCGTAGCGTGGCCAGGTAGACGGGCCACGACCAGGTCTTCTCGTCGCGATACGCCCGCTGGACCTCCAGCACGATGCCGGACAGCGGCTTGCCGTCGGCCAGGACCACGACCGAGTCCGCGCGGTATTCCGTCGGGACGCAGTCGGTGAAGTCGGGGCTTTCGAGCCGGGCCTCGTCGAACGCGGGCACCGGCACGCCCATCTCGGTGAGCAGCGTGGCCACCAGCGATGGGCGATTCCGTACTAGTTCGAGCAGGAACTCATGCTCCTGGGTGGGGGACATGCCGAACACATTACCGAATGCATTCGACTCATCACACTCAGTTAGCGTTTCGTCCTGATTCATGCGCCAGCAGCCACTCCTTGACCGGGACGCCGTAGTAGTAGCCGCCGTAGCCGCCCGAGCTCGGCAGGACCCGGTGGCACGGCACGAACGGGGCGATGAGGTTCTGGGCGCAGGCGGAGCCGGCCACGCGGGCCGCCGTACGCGGCAGGCCGGCGCGTTCGGCCAGCTCGGCGTACGAGACCGTGGTGCCGGCCGGGACCTCGCGCAGCGCCGCGTGCAGCCGCTTGCGCGTGGGGGAGCCGGGCTGCTCGACGGGTACGTCGTCCAGCGCGGCGAAGTCGCCCGCCAGGTACGCGCGCACCGCCTCCACGGCCGGCCCGAGGTCGTCCACCACCTCCAGCCCCTCCGCGCGCAGCTCGGGAGTGAGCCGGGCGAACATCTGCTCGGGGTCGGCAGTGAACCCGGCCGCCACCAGCACCTTGTCGCGGGCCAGCAGGGCGAGCGGGCCGATCGGGGTCGGGACGAGCTGTGCAGCGATCATGATGAGCTCCAGAGATGCAGTGCGGCGTAGGCCCGCCAGGGCCGCCACCGCTCGGTTTCGTCGTCGGGGATGTCCAGGGCGGCCATCCGCTTCCTGAGCACCAGGTCGCCCGCGGGCCAGGCGTCGGGGTCGCGCAGCGCCCGCAGCGCGACGTAGCCGGCGGTCCACGGGCCGATGCCGGGCACCTCCAGCAGCGCCTCCACTGCCTCGGCGGGGTCTTGACCGCCGTCGAGGTCGAGATGGCCCGCGGTGATCCGGGAGGCCAGCTCCTTGAGCGTGGCGATGCGGCGGCCGGTGAGGCCGAGCCCGGTGAGGTCGGTCTCCAGCAGGTGGCCGGGGGCGGGGAAGAGGGCGCCGGGCGCGGCGGCGCGGGCGACGATGCGGCCGAGCAGCGTACGGGCCCCGGCCACCGAGACCTGCTGCCCCACCACCGCCCGCACGGCCAGCTCGAACCCGTCGAACGTCCCCGGCACCCGCAGCCCGGGCCGGGCCGCGACCAGCGGCCCGAGCGAGGTCCTGCCGAGCGCCTCGGAGATCGCCTCGGGGTCGGCGTCCAGGTCGAGCAGCCGGCGGCAGCGGGCCACGACGCGGGCGAGCTGCCGCGTGTCGGCCACCGCCACGTCGAGTGCCACGTGGTCGGGCCGGGGCGTGAGCGTGATCGTCCCGCCGGGCACGGCCCGCGCGTACGAGGTCCGGTCCGCGCTCTCCAGCCCTGGGATCGCCCGCGCGGCGAGGAACGCGAAGACCGCGTCCACGTCGTACGGCTCCCGCCGGTGCAGCCGAAGCCGCAACGGCGCAGGCCCAGTGGCCCCGGAGTCGGCCACGACGGCGACCGTACGTCCCCCCGCCGTGGCGCGCAGCTCGCTCGGCGTGAACCCGTACGTCTCCCGCATCGTCGCGTTGAACTGCCGCACGCTGCCGAACCCGGCCGCGAACGCCACGTCCGTGATCGGCAGCACGGTCTCCGTCAGCAGCTGCTTGGCCAGCAGCAGCCGCTTCGTCCGCGCCACCGCCAGCGGCCCGGCCCCCAGCTCGGCCACGAACAGCCGGTGCAGGTGCCGCTCGGTGATGTGCAGCCGCCTGGCCAGCCCGGCGACGCCCCGCTCGTCGGCCGCGCCGTCGTCGATGAGCCGCAGCGCCCGGCCCACGAGGTCGCCCCGCAGGTCCCAGCCGGGGTCGCCGGGCGACAGCTCGGGACGGCAGCGCTTGCACGGCCGGAACCCGGCCGCCTCCGCCGAGGCCGCGTGCCGGTAGAAACGTACGTTCCTGGACGCGGGCGTACGCGCAGGGCAGATCGGACGGCAGTAGATGCGCGTCGTCGTCACCGCCGTGTAGAAGCGCCCGTCGAACCGGGCGTCCCTGGCGGAGACGGCCCGGTAACAGGAGTCGAAGTCGAGCTCCAGTGGAGACATACTTCGACGGTACGCGCTGCCAGAAGGCGGCGACCGGCGGTTTTCGGACCTGATCGTCCGCGACGTCCGGCTACTTCGAGGAGACGCCGACCCCCAGGTCGAACTCCCGGTAGACGCGCGCCCAGAACCCGTCGCGCAGCCACACCCGCGCCTCGGGGAACGGCCGCAGCGAGTGCCCGAGCTCCTTCTCGGCCTCGATCAGTAGCTCGGTGTCGATGACGGTCGGCAGGATCGGCCCCGGCAGCAGGTCGCGGATGTTGTCGCGGCCACGGGTGAGGATCCACTTCTGCGCCACGTGCTCGCCGACGTCCTCGACGCGCGGGCGGCTCGGGCCGAGCTTGGCCACCTGGCCGGGCTTGGCGTGCGGCTTGACCGGCGCGCGGCCGGCGAAGACCTGGGCGGGCGACGGCGTGACCGGCGGGGCGACCGCCACGGGCTGGGGAGCACGGCTGAAAAAGGGCCTCAGGAAATCAGCGGAGATCACTTCCACGGTGTCGGACTCCCACACCAGGCGTTCGGCCTGGTTGGTGCCGTAAGGAGGCTCGACGCCCCACAGGTGGATGCGTACGCCGTACGCCTGCGCCGCCTCCACCGCCGGGACCATGTCCTCATCGCCGGCCAGCAGGATGGTGTCGGTGACCGCGTGGTGCCTGGCCAGCGCCTCCAGATCGCTCCTGATCTGGGCGTCCACGCCTTTCTGCTGGCCACGGGCGTTGAGGTTGCCAAGCCTTACCTTGACCCAGGGAAGCTGGGCGATGACCCGCTGATCGACGGTGGGCACGCGGTCACGGGCGGCGTCATACCAATAGATCCGCAAGAGTTCGCCAGAAATACGTTCCTCTGCATGTTTCTGCAGACTCTGGATGAGCTCATCCGCGGCCACCCGATATTCCTTGCGTTCCTTCGCGCCCAGCAGCACTTCACCGGCCGCCGCGTAGAGATAACCGACATCCACCAGGACTGCGTACTTGGCTGCCACAGGATGCGGCATGAGGTCTGGGATGGCCATGTCGTCCTCCAGGCCGCGGTGTTAGTTGATCGGCTGACTATATACGCCTACTTTCTCTAGATAGTCCCAACTCCCGGGGAACTTGACACCCGATTCCCAGGATCTATCTAGGGCAGGGCGCTCATCCGCCATGCCGACTTCCCTGGGAGGACAGGCTTACGCATACCTCTAGCTGGGTTTCGCCATCTTTGCGGCGGGGCCTGCGGAGCGGGCTCCCGCGGGGCCTGCCGGGTGGCCAGCGCGATCACCAGGGCGGCGAGCTCCTCGGGCGTGGCGTCGCCGCGCACGACGCGCAGTCCGGATGCCGGTGGCGGGGTCACAGCGGGATGTTCCCATGCTTCTTGGGCGGGAGCGTGGCGCGCTTGTTGCGGAGCGCGCGCAGCGCCCGGACGACCTGGGGGCGGGTTTCGGACGGCCGGATCACCGCGTCCACGTAGCCGCGTTCGGCCGCGATGTACGGGTTGGCCAGCGTGTCCTCGTACTCGGTGACGAGCCTGGCGCGCTGGTCGTCGGGGTTCTCGGCGGCGGCGAGCTCGCGCCGGTAGAGGATGTTGACCGCGCCCTGCGCGCCCATGACCGCGATCTGCGCGGTGGGCCAGGCGAGGTTGACGTCCGCGCCGAGGTGCTTGGACCCCATGACGTCGTACGCGCCGCCGTACGCCTTGCGGGTGATCACCGTGACCAGCGGGACGGTGGCCTCGGCGTAGGCGTAGAGGAGCTTGGCGCCGCGGCGGATGATTCCGTTCCATTCCTGATCGGTGCCTGGGAGGAAACCCGGGACATCCACAAAAGTCAGGATAGGAATATTGAACGCATCACATGTTCGAATAAAGCGTGCCGCTTTCTCGGATGCGTTGATATCCAGACAACCTGCGAAATGCATGGGCTGGTTGGCCACCACGCCCACCGGCCGGCCGTCCACCCGCCCGTAGCCGACCACGATGTTCGGCGCGAACCGCGCGTGGACCTCCAGGAACTCCCCGTCGTCCAGCACCCGCCCGATCACCCGGTGCATGTCGTACGGCTGGTTGGGCGAGTCGGGGATCAGCTCGTCCAGCTCGGGATCGGGATCGAGGTCCGCGGCGGCCGGGTAGGCCGGGGGGTCGTCCAGGTTGTTGGACGGCAGGTACGACAGCAGCGCCCGCACGTAGTCGAGCGCGTCGTCCTCGTCGGCCGCCTGGTAGTGGGCCACGCCCGACTTCGTGTTGTGCGCGTGCGCCCCGCCGAGCTCCTCGAACGTCACCTCCTCGCCCGTCACCGTCTTGATGACGTCGGGCCCGGTGATGAACATGTGCGAGGTCTGGTCCACCATCACCACGAAGTCGGTCAGCGCGGGGGAGTAGACGTGCCCGCCGGCCGCCGCGCCCATGATGAGCGAGATCTGCGGGATCACGCCGGAGGCGTGCACGTTGCGCTTGAAGATCTCGGCGTACAGGCCGAGCGCCACCACGCCCTCCTGGATGCGCGCGCCGCCGCCCTCGTTGATGCCGATGATCGGGCAGCCTGTCTTGAGCGCCAGGTCCAGGACCTTGACGATCTTCTCGCCGTACACCTCGCCGAGCGAGCCGCCGAAGACCGTCACGTCCTGGGAGAACACGCAGACCTGCCGGCCGTCGACCGTGCCGTGCCCGGCGATCACGCCGTCGCCGTACGGCCGCCGCTGCTCCAGGCCGAACATCGTCGAGCGGTGCCGGGCGAACGCGTCGAACTCCACGAACGAGCCCTCGTCCAGCAGCGCCAGCACCCGCTCCCTGGCGGTCATCTTGCCCTTGGCGTGCTGCTTGTCGACGGCGGCCGCCGACCCGGCGTGGACCGCCTCGTCCAGCCGCCGCTCCAGGTCGGCGATCTTCCCGGCGGTGGTGTGGATGTCGGGCTTCTCCGGTGTCGACTCGGCGGCAGCGCTCATGCGCGCAAGGCTAGTACCTCCTCCTAGAGTGGCTCCATGACGGATGCCGTACGGACCCACGGCCTGTTCAAGAGGTACGGGCAGCAGATCGCGGTGGCAGGGGTCGACCTCGTGGTCCCTGCCGGCAGTTTCGCGGGCCTGGTCGGCCCCAACGGAGCGGGCAAGACCACCACGCTCAGCATGATCACCGGGCTGCTCCGCCCCGACGGCGGCACGGCCGAGATCGACGGCTTCCACGTCTGGCGCGACCCCGTCGAGGTCAAGGCCCGCATCGGCGTGCTGCCCGAAGGGCTGCGGCTGTTCGAGCGGCTGTCCGGACGGGAGCTGCTGACCTACTCCGGCCGGCTGCGCGGGCTCCCCAAGGCCGAGGTCGAGCGGCGGGCGGAGGAGCTGCTCACCGTGATGGACCTCACCGGGGCCGCCGACAAGCTCGTCGTCGACTACTCCACCGGCATGCGCAAGAAGATCGGGCTGGCCGCGGCGCTGCTGCACAACCCGTCGGTGCTGTTCCTGGACGAGCCGTTCGAGGGCGTCGACCCGGTCAGCGCCAACACACTCACCGAGGTGCTGCGCGGCTTCACGGCCTCCGGCTCCACCGTCATCTTCTCCAGCCACGTGATGGACCTCGTCGAGCGGCTGTGCGACTGGGTGTCGGTGATGAACCAGGGGCACATCGTGGCGCAGGGGCCGCTGGAGCAGGTCCGTGGCGGGCGGCGGCTCAACGAGGCGTTCCTGGAGCTGGTCGGCGGCACCGGGCACGCCCGCGGCGGCACCCTGTCCTGGCTCGGCGCCGGCGCCCGCGAACCCGCCGGAGCCCCCGCGTCTGCCCCCGCGCCTGCCCCCGCGCCCGCGCCTGCCCCCGCCCCCATCGATGAGCCCGGGAAGGACGCGCCGTGAGCACGGTGGCGCTCTTCGCGCGACTGAAGCTGCGCCTGCTCGCCGGCAACCTGCGCGGCGACCTCCAGCGCAAGCTCGGCTTCCTGCTCACCACGGTCGTCGCGCTCGGCACGGCCGTGGTCGGCTTCCTCCTGATGAGCCTGCTGCGGCTCGCGCCCCACGACCTCGCCGTCAACCTGGTGATCGTCGCCTTCGCCCTGTTCCTGCTCGGCTGGATGATCGTGCCGCTGCTGGCCTTCGGCCTGGACGACACGCTCGACCCCGCCAAGCTCGCGCTGTTCCCGCTGCCGCCGCGCCGCCTCGCGATCGGCATGTTCACCGCGTCCGTCACCGGCGTGTGGCCGCTCACGATGCTCGCCGTCACCTCCGGGGCGCTCATCGCGCTGCCCTCGGGGATCGGCGGCGTGCTGCTCGGCGTGCCCGCCGTGCTGCTGCAGTTCGCGCTCTGCGTGGTGACCTCGCGCCTGATCACCACGGCGCTGTCCAGCGCGCTCCGCACCCGGCGCGGCCGGGACGTGCTGGCCGTGGCCGCCCTGTTCGTCGTCCTGCTCGCGCAGCTGCCCAACCTGCTGCTCAACCGCGGCTTCGGCGACCCCGGGGCGCTGCTTGACGGGCTGGCCGGCGTCCTGCGCTGGACCCCGCCCGGCATGGCGGCGCACGCGATCGCCGACGGCGGACTGACCGGCCTGGGCGAGCTGGTGCTCCTGGCGCTGCTCACGCTGGCCATCGGCTGGCTGTGGATCAAGGCGCTGAGCCGGGCGCTGGTGACGCCGGACGTCTCCACGCAGGCGGCGTCGGTGCGCCGCAAGGACAGCGGCTGGATCGACCGGGTGCTGCCCGACGGGCCGCTCGCCGCCGTCGTGGGCAAGGAGCTGAAGTACATCAGGCGCGAGCCGCGCTTCCGCGTGGGCTGGTTCAGCGCCGTCGTCGTCACGCTCATCCTGTCGTTCTCGCTCGGCCGCACCGCGGGCGAGGGCGGGCCGGGCGGACCGGCGCTGCCCATCGTCATCACCGCGTTCGGCGCGCTGATGATCGCCCTGCAGTCGGGCAACACGTTCGGCTTCGACGGCCGCTCGCTCTGGATGAACGCCGTGACGTTCGGCTCCGAACGCGGGCTCGGCACCGACCTCGCCGGCCGCCACCTCGCCAACGTGCTCATCGCGACGCCGCTGCTCGCCGTGATCGCGGTCGCCACCGGGCTGTTCACCGGGCAGCCAGGCTCGATCCTGCCCGCGATGCTGGCCGGATGGGGCGCGCTCGGCATCGGGCTCGGCGTCGGGTCGGTGACCAGCGTGGTGCTGCCGTACGGGGTGCCCGAGCGGATGAACGCCTTCAGCGGCGCCGCACCCGGGCAGGGCGGGCAGGCGTTCGCGTCCTCGATGGGGGCGATGGCCGGCATCGCGCTGCTGTCGCTGCCGTTCCTGGTGCCGCTGGGGTTCGGGCTGCTGTGGGTGAGCGTGGCGGCCCCCTTCTACGGGCTCCTCGTCGAGGTGCTCGGCCGCCGCCTCGCCGCGCGGATCGGCTTCGCCCGCCTGCCGGAGCTGATGGCGGCCGTCGGCAAGGCGTCCTGACCAGTGGTCTAGTCCAATAAGTGAGACCGGTCTGCGGTCGCGAAAACCGACTCGCTACCCTTCGAAGCATGATTGACCAGGGGTTCGAACGTCGCAGCGCGGCCGTGACGGAGATGCCGGACGAGCTGCGCCACGACGTGCGGCTGCTCGGCAAACTGCTCGGTCAGGTGCTCGCGGAGCAAGGTGGCGAAGACCTGCTGGCCGACGTCGAACGGTTGCGCAAGGCCGTCATCGCGGCGCGCAGGGGCGAGGTCTCGGCCGACGAGATCACCGCCATCGTCGCCGGTTGGGAGATCGAGCGGGCGGTCGAGGTGGCCCGCGCCTTCACCTGCTACTTCCACCTGGCCAACCTGGCCGAGGAGCACTACAGGATCCGCACGCTGCGCGAGCGGGACACCGAGGGCAGGGTCCAGCGCGAGTCGCTGGCGCAGGCCGTCCAGGAGCTGGGCCACGAACGGGTGACCGAGCTGCTGGCCGGCCTGGAGCTGCACCCGGTGCTCACCGCGCACCCGACCGAGGCGCGCAGGCGGGCCGTCGTCACCGCCATCCAGCGCGTCAGCCACCAGCTCACCGAGTACAACACCCCGGGTCGCGGGGCCACCGAGCGCGCCGAGAGCCGGCGCCGCCTGCTGGAGGAGATCGACCTGCTGTGGCGCACCGCCCAGCTCCGCTCCAGCAAGCTCGACCCGCTCGACGAGGTGCGCACCGCCATGGCCGCCTTCGACGAGACCCTCTTCCGCATGGTGCCCCAGGTCTACCGCGCGCTCGACGCCGCGCTCGACCCGGACACCGGCACCCGCCCGCCGCAGGCCAGGCCGTTCATCCGGTACGGAAGCTGGATCGGCGGCGACCGCGACGGCAACCCGTACGTGACGGCCAAGGTCACCCGCGAGACCATCCAGATCCAGTCCGACCACGTGCTGGCCGCGCTGGAGACCGCCTGCGCCCGCATCGGCCGCACGCTGACCGCCTCCGCCCAGTTCACGCCGTGCTCGCCGGAGCTGAAGCGGGCGCTCGCGGCGGCCGTGGCCGCGCACCCGGAGATCGTCTCCGAGCTGGCCACCCGCTCGCCGCGCGAGCCGCACCGGCAGTGGCTGCTGTACGTGGCCGCGCGCATCTCCGCCACCCAGCGCCGCCACCTCGACCTGGCCTACCGCTCGCCCGCCGACCTGCTCGCGGACCTGCGGCTGGTGCAGGACTCGCTGGCCGCCTCCACGCCGCGGCAGGCGTACGGGGAGCTGCAGCACCTCATCTGGCAGGTGGAGACGTTCGGCTTCCACCTGGCCGAGCTGGAGGTGCGCCAGCACTCGCAGGTGCACGCGAGCGCCCTTGAGGAGCTGCGGGCCGGCGGCGAGCTGTCCGAGCGCACCGAGGAGGTCCTCGCCACCATCCGGGTGATCTCCTGGATCCAGGAGCGGTTCGGCGTCACGGCCTGCTCCCGCTACGTCGTGTCCTTCACCCGCTCGGCCGACGACATCGCCGCCGTCTACGAGCTGGCCAGGCACGCGGCCGGCGACGGCGCGCCGGTGCTCGACGTGGTGCCGCTGTTCGAGTCCGGCGAGGACCTCGCCAACTCGCCCCGCGTGCTCAGCGGCATGCTGGAGATCCCCGAGATGCGGCGCAGGCTGGACGACAACGGCCGGCGCATGGAGATCATGCTCGGCTACTCCGACTCGGCCAAGGAGCTCGGCCCGGCCGCGGCCACCCTGCGCCTGTACGAGGCGCAGGAGGCGCTGACCGCCTGGGCCGCCGAGCACGACGTCAAGCTGCGCATGTTCCACGGCAGGGGCGGCGCGCTCGGCCGTGGCGGCGGCCCGGCCAACCGGGCGGTGCTGGCCCAGGCGCCGGGCTCGGTCGCGGGCCGGTTCAAGGTCACCGAGCAGGGCGAGGTCATCTTCGCCCGCTACGGCCACATCGCGATCGCCCGCCGCCACCTGGAGCAGGTCACCAACGCGGTCCTGCTGGCCTCCTCGCCCACGGTGAGCGCCACGACGGCGGCCGCCGCCGAGCGCTTCCGCGGCCTCGCCGAGCGGGTGGCGGTGGCCTCGGAGCAGGCCTACCGCGCGCTGACCGAGGCGCCCGGCTTCCCCGAGTGGTTCGGCCTGGTGAGCCCGCTGGAGGAGATCGGCACGCTGCGGCTCGGCTCGCGCCCGGCCCGCCGCGGCCTCGGCGCGCCGCGTTCCCTCGACGACCTGCGGGCCATCCCGTGGGTGTTCGCCTGGGCGCAGACCCGGGTCAACCTGCCCGGATGGTACGGCCTCGGCTCCGGCCTCGCCGCCGCGGACTCGCTCGACGAGCTGCGGGCGGCGTACGCCGAATGGCCGCTGTTCAACGCGCTGCTGGACAACGCCGAGATGTCGCTGGCCAAGACCGACCGCTCGATCGCCAAGCGCTATCTGGCGCTCGGCGGGCGCGAGGACTTCGCCCGGCAGGTCCTGGAGGAGTACGACCGCACCCGCGACCTGGTGCTCCGCGTGACCGGCCACGCCCGGCTGCTGGAGAACCGCAAGGTGCTCTCGCGCGCCGTGCAGCTCCGCGACCCGTACGTAGACGCGCTGTCCCACCTGCAACTGCGCGCCCTGCGCGCGCTCCGCACCGAGAACCCGTCGGAGCGCGAACGCGAACGACTGTCCACCCTCCTGCTCCTGTCGGTCAACGGCGTCGCCGCCGGCCTCCAGAACACCGGCTGACGCGCGGCGGTTCAGCTCTCCTCAGGCGGCTCGCCCCGTAACAGGCGGGCGAGCCGCCGCACGCCCTCGCCGTCGAAGGTGACGTCCAGGTCGGTGAAGCGCACGCCCTTGCCGCGGAAGTCGTTGAAGACCTCCGGGTCGCCGTTCGCGACATTCAGCTTCAGCCCGCTCTCGAACTCGGCCTTCAGCTCCGCCCCCGGGTTCTCGACGGCGGTGACGTCGGCCCAGCGGACCCGGCCCGAAGTCGTCTCCGACACCCAGTTCTCGCGGACCCACGCGAGGTGGGCCGAGGTGAACAGCAGCGCGACATAACGGCCGAACTCGCCGGGCCGGGCGCACCGGCACATCGCGACGAGCTCCTCGTCGCCGGTGAGGGTGGCGGCGAGCGCGTCGCGCTGGGTGTCCCGGAGGCCCTTCTCGAACTCGGCCGCCGCCGCCCCAAGCCTCGCGACGTCGCGGGCCCGCCGGGCCTCGGCGAGGCTATGCCAGCCGTCCTGCGCCGCCAGGGAGCGGAAGTCGTAGCCGCAGTCCGGGCAGGTCAGCAGGAGGCTCTCGGCGCGCGGCGCCCGGCAGTCCGGGCAGAAGGCCGTGAGGCCGACCGTCTCGAAGTCGGTGCTGTCGCACGCCGTGCAGACGCGGGTCATGCCGTGCTGCTTGGCCTCCCGCTCCTTGAGCCCTTCCTTGACGGCCTGCACGACGGCGAGGAATGCGGCCTGGCCGGGGTCGTCGTCGTCGAAGGCGGCGGCGGTCATGGCGAGGCCGGCACCCTGCCGTGACAGCGTGGCGGCGTCCGTCGCCGCGGCCTTCCTGGCCTCGCGCTCCGGGTCGACGAGCAGCGTGAGGTCGCAGACCCGGCAGCGGTAGCGGACCCGCAGGCGTCCCTGCTCGCGCAGGCTCCGCCTGATCCCCTCCCGCTCGCGGATGATCCCGATCCAGGATCCGATCCCGGGAGGAACGGCGAGGCCGTCCTCCGGATCGTCGAGCAGGCCCATCAGCTCCTGGAGCCCGGCCGGATCGGGCGGCTCCCCGGCGGACGTCGGCGCGGTGAGGATCTCCTGAGCCGCTTGGCGCACCGCGGCCACGGCGGCCGCGTCGAGGAACAGCGCCTGACCGGTGTCGGCGCGCGTGAACATGAATCCTGGCGAAACGTCCATGGGTTCCCCTCCCCTTGCCAGGTCGTGAGGCAACGATAGGGCGGCCCGACCGGGCGGGAAGGGAGCTTTCTGTGCCCGGTCGGTGACGGTTCGGTTACTCAGCCGGTGAAGAAGGCGATGATGTCGGAGGTGAGTGCTTCCGTGGCGGTGTGGGCGGTGTAGTGGCCGCGTGCGGGGGCGGGGAGCGTACGCCAGGAGACGATGCGGCTGTGGTCGCGGTCGGCGAAGCGGCGGATCGACTTGAAGTCGCCCTCGCCCATCGCCAGCGCGAGCGGCACCGTCGTCGGCTCCTTCGGCTGCTCCATGCGGGCGTTCTCCCAGTACAGCCGCAGGGCGGAGCCGGCGGTGCCGGTGAGCCAGTAGATGGCGGCGTTGGCGAGCACGAAGTCGTCGTCCAGGTCCTCGTCGAAGAGCTGGGCCAGCCAGCCGACCAGCCCGCCGGGGGAGTCGGCGAGGGCGTGGGCGAGGGTCTGCGGCTGCTGGGAGTGCAGGACGTTGAAGGCGCCCTTCTCCTTCCAGAACCAGTCGAGCACGGCGAGCCCCGCCTGCTCCTCCTCGCTCAGCCCGGCGAACTCGGCCGGGTCGCCGGAGGGGAAGGAGTACACCTGCGTCACGTGCACGCCCACCACGCGCTCGGGGGCGAGCCTGCCGACCTCGGGGGAGATCATCGAGCCGGCGTCGTTGCCGGCCGCGCCGTAGCGGTCGTAGCCGAGCCGGGACATCAGCTCGGTCCAGGCGCGGGCGATGCGCTGGTTGTCCCAGCCGAGCTCCTTGGTCGGGCCGGAGAAGCCGTAGCCGGGCAGGGACGGGATGACCAGGTGGAAGTGGCGCGACAGGGGCTCGATCGCGTCGAGGTACTCCATGATCGAGCCGGGCCAGCCGTGGGTGAGCAGGAGCGGCAGGGCGTCGGGGTCGGCGGCGCGTACGTGCACGAAGTGGATGTCCTGCCCGTCGATCTCGGTCGTGAACTGCGGGTACGCGTTCAGCCGGTCCTCCACCGCGCGCCAGTCGAACCCGTCGCGCCAGCGGGTGACCAGGCGCCGCACCCGCTCGACGGCCACGCCCTGGTCGGCGCCGGGGATCTCGTCGGTGAAGCGGGTGAGGGCGAGGCGGGCCTGGAGGTCGTCGAGGTCGGCCTGCGGGACGGCGACGCGGAAGGGGGTGACGGTCGTCATGACGAGATCCTCTCGGAACGGTTCGTTCTGTTCCAAGAGTAGCAGAACGGAATGATTCATTCCACCAAAATGCGCTCCTCGCCCGCGTACACGTTGCACCGCTCGCCCCGCAGGAACCCGACCAGCGTCATCCCGAACTCCCTGGCCAGCTCCACCGCCAGCGACGACGGCGCCGAGACCGCGCACACCACCGGCACGCCCGCGGCCAGCGCCTTCTGCATGATCTCGTAGCTGGTCCGGCCGCTCACCACGAGCACGTGCCCGGCCAGCGGCAGCCGCCCGTTCAGCGCGGCCCACCCGGTCAGCTTGTCCACGGCGTTGTGGCGGCCCACGTCCTCGCGCACCACCACCGGCTCGCCCGCCGCCGTGAACAGGCCGGCCGCGTGCAGCCCGCCGGTCTTGCCGAACACGCCCTGCCCGCGCCGCAGCGCGTCCGGCAGGCCGTACAGGACGCCGGGAGTGAGCCGCAGCGTGCCCTCCGGCAGCGGCCGGCAGCGGTCGCGCAGGGCGTCCAGGCCGGCCGAGCCGCACACGCCGCACGCGCTGGAGGTGAGGAAGTGCCGCTCCAGCGCCGGCAGGTCGGGGACGGCGCCACGCAGGCGCACGGTGACGGTGTTGTAGCGGGCCTCCGGCGGCAGGTCCTCGTCGGTGCAGTACGCGATCGACGCGATGTCCCCCGGCCCGGCCAGCCCCTCGCCGTGCAGGAACCCGGCAGCCAGCTCGAAGTCGTGGCCAGGCGTGCGCATGGTGATCGCAACAGTCCGCTGCTCGCCGCCGGCCCCGGTGACCCGGATCTCCAGCGGCTCCTCGGTGGCCAGGTCGTCGCGGCGCTCCCGGACCGCCGAGCCGTTGAGCTCGCGGATCCGGGCGCGGGTCGTGGGGCCGGGCCGGGTCTTCACAGCGCCCGCACGGTGACGAGGGCGTTGTAGTCGGGGATGCGCGCCTGCGGCGAGCGCCGGCTCTCGTCCAGCAGCACGTTGCCCTCCGGCCAGTGGATCTGGAGGTTGCCGGGCTGCAGCGGGGCCCGCAGCACCCTCCCCTCGTACGTCCGCTCGCCCGAGCGCAGCTCGACCCGTGCGCCGTCGGGCAGGCCGAGGCGGTCGGCGTCGTACGCGCTCATCAGCACCGCCTCGCGCGTCGCCCCGTTGAAGCCGTCGCGCCGCTCGTGGACCATGCTGTTGAACTGCTTGCCGCGCCGCGTCGCCACCATGAACGTGCCGTCCGGCCGCTCCAGCGCGGGCAGCGTCACGGCGGAGAACCGGCCGCGCCCGTCGGGCGTCTGGAAGCGGCCGTCGGCGAACAGGTGCCGCCCGCCGTACTGCACGTTGTCGCCGAAGCGGGCGAGGCCGGCGATGCCCGCGTAGAACGGCACCGCCCGTTCGATCTCGTCCCGGATCTGCGGCGTGCCGGTGAACCTGACCCGGTCGGCGATCTCGGGCCGCACCCGGGAGGCCAGCTCGGTGAAGATCTTCCACTCCGGCCATGCCTCGCCGACGCGCGGCCCCTCCACCTCGGGCGAGAAGATGATCCGCCGCTCGGTGGAGGTCTCGGTCACGCCGCCGACCATCTCGTAGCGCGTCTGGGCGGGCAGCAGCAGCACGTCGCCCGCGCCCGGCACCAGCATCTGCGACGACAGCACGATGTCCACGTGGACGCGGAGCGGCAGCCGTTCCAGCGCCTCCCTGCAGTAGGCCGGGTCGGGCAGCACCTCCAGGAAGTTGCCGCCGGAGGAGATCAGCGCGTCCAGCTCGCCCCGGTGGGCGGCGTCGATCATGTCGGTGGCGGTCAGTCCGGGGGAGTCAGGCACCTCGAAGCCCCACAGCTCGGTGAACCGGGCCGCGTTCTCCGGGGTGACGGGCAGGCCGCCGGGGAGGCCGGTCGCGTACGCGCCCATCTCGGCCCCGCCCTGCACCCCGCTGTGCCCGCGAATCGGCATGAGTCCGCAGTTGTCCCGGCCGAGGAACCCGCGGGCGAGCGCCAGGTTGACGATCGCGCGCACGTTGTCCTCGCCGTAGGCGTGCTGCGTGATGCCCATCGACCACACGAGCACCGCCGAGCGGGCCTCGCCGAGCAGCCGCGCGAGGCGGAGCATGTCGTCCCTGGAGGCCCCGGACAGCGCCTCCAGCTCCTCCCACGACTGGGCGGCGACGGCCCGGCAGGCGTCCTCGAAGCCGGTCGTCCGCCGGTCCACGAACTCCTTGTCCACCCAGCCGTTCTCCACCAGGTGCTTGAGCACGCCGTTGAGGAAGCCGATGTCGCCGCCGACGTTCACGCCGAAGAACTCGTCGGTGATCTTCGTGCCGAACACCGCGGACTCGGCGTTGGACGGCACCCAGTAACGTTCCATCCCGGGCTCGCGGTAGGTGTTGACCATGGCGATCCGGGTGCCGGCCTTCTTCGCGTGATAGAGGTACTTCATCGCGACCGGCTGGTTGTTGGACGGGTTCGAGCCGACGAAGACGATGAGGTCCGAGCCGATCCAGTCGGTGTAGGAGCAGGTCGTGGCCGCCGCGCCGATGGTCTCCTTGAGCGCGACCGTCGAGGGCGAGTGGCAGATGCGGGCGGCGTTGTCCACGTTGTTGCTGCCGAGCGCGCGCACCGCCTTCTGCGCCGCGTAGTAGTTCTCGTTGGGCACGCCGCGGCTGGTCAGGTAGGTGCCCGACCGCTTGCCGCGCAGCCCCTCCGCCGCCACGCGCAGCGCCTCGTCCCACGACACGCGGGTGAGCCCGGGCTCGCCCGCCCGCCGCAGCATCGGGTACGGCAGCCGCCCCAGCTCCCGCAGCTCCGCGCTGCGCCGCCCGGCGAGCGCGGAGACGTCGCCCAGCAGCGAGACGTCCAGGGCGGGCATGGTGTTGAGCGGCAGCAGCCGCAGCCGGATGTTGCACAGATGGATCTCGTCCATCGTCCAGTCGCGCATGCCCTGCGTGCCGAGCGCGCACCCGTCGCAGGTGCCCTGGTTGAGTATGCGCCAGGCGTAGCGTCTGTTGCCCTTGACCGACTTGAACGCCTTCCACAGCTCCAGGTAGTTGTTCGGCTTGCGCAGCCCCAGGCCGAACGGCCGCCACGAGGCCCAGTTGCGGGGGTCCAGACGCTTGCTCATCAGATACCTCCGAGGAGACCCCCGCCTTCAGGCGGAGGAGGAATCGGACTCCTGCGGAGCGGGGCAGGAGCAGGCGATACGCCATCAGGCGGACCGCCGTCATCTTTCGGAATCGGCCGGTGCGCGGGTGATCTCGCACCTAGGATCGAGGGGTGGCGCAGCTGGTGAAGCGGGCCTACAAGTACCGCTTCTATCCGACCCCCGAACAGGCCGAAGAGCTGGTCCGGACGTTCGGCTGCGTGCGCCTGGTCTACAACAAAGCACTCGAAGAGCGGACCCGCGCCTACACGCTGGAAGGCCGCGGCGTCTCCTACACCGAGTCGTCGGCCGCGCTGACCGCGTGGAAGAAGACACCCGAGCTGGCGTTCTTGTGTGAGGTGTCGTCGGTGCCGCTGCAGCAGACGCTGCGGCATCTGCAGGCGGCGTTCGCGAACTTCTTCGCCCGCCGCGCCAAATACCCCACCTTCAAGAGCAAGAAGAAATCCCGGGCGTCGGCCGAATACACCCGCTCTGGGTTCCGCTGGCGCGACGGCCGGCTCACCCTGGCCAAGATGGACACGCCGCTGGACATCGTATGGTCGCGTCCGCTGCCCGAGGGGGCCGAGCCGTCCACGGTCACCGTCTCCAGAGATCCGGCCGGGCGATGGTTCGTGTCCCTGCTGGTGGAGGAGAAGATCGCGCCCTTGCCGCCGGTCGAGCAGTCGACGGGCCTGGACGCGGGCCTCACCGCGCTGCTCACACTGGCATGCGGCGAGAAGCTCGCCAACCCGCGTCACGAGCGTCGCGAGCGGCGCAGGCTGGCCAAGGCACAGCGGGCGCTGGCCCGTAAGGAGAAGGGGTCGAAGAACCGGGCCAAGGCCCGGCTGCGCGTGGCGAAGATCTACGCCCGGGTCGCCGACCGGCGCCGGGACTACCTGCACAAGGTCACCACACGGCTGGTACGCGAAAATCAAACGATCGCCGTGGAAGACCTGGCCGTACGCAACCTGCTCAAGAACCACGCCCTGGCCCGCGCCATCTCGGACGCCGGGTGGCGGGAGCTGCGGCGCATGCTGGCGTACAAGACGGCCTGGTACCGCCGCACGCTGGCGGTGGCAGACCGCTTCTTTCCCTCCTCCAAGCTGTGCTCGATCTGCGGGACGGTGCAGGAAGAGATGCCGTTGAGCGTCCGGGCGTGGGTCTGTGCGTGTGGCGCGGTCCATGACCGGGAGGTGAACGCGGCCCAGAACGTGCTCGCCGCCGGGCTGGCGGAGAGCTGAAACGCCTGTGGAGCTGGTGTAAGACCTCAAGCGGGAGTCCTCCTCTCGGGCGGGCGATCGGCGGTGAAGCAGGAAGACCGACCGGCGACGGTCGGACTCCCCCTCGTTCACGAGGGGGAGGATGTCAAATCGCCATCCTCTCTCCCTGCAAAGATAGGTGGATGCCCGACTCGCGTTATTCCGACCTCGACCGTCCGCCGCTCTCGGAGGCCGCGCTCAACCGCGCCCTCGTCCGTCCGGGCGGCCTGTGGACGGGCGTCACCGTCGTGGAGCGCACCGGCTCCACGAACGCCGACCTCGCCCGTGCCGCCCAGGAGGGCGCCGCGGAAGGCGCGGTGCTGGTGGCCGAGGCGCAGGAGGCCGGGCGCGGCCGGCTCGGCCGGGTCTGGAACGCGCCGCCGCGCTCGGGGCTGACGTTCTCGATCCTGCTCCGGCCGGAGGCGCCGGTGGCGGCGCAGGGCTGGCTGCCGCTGCTGTACGGCGTGGCCGCCGCCTCCGCCGTACGCCGCCTGGCCGAGGTGGACGTACGCCTGAAGTGGCCCAACGACCTGCTGATCGGCGAGCGCAAACTGGCCGGGGTGCTGGCCGAGCGCGCCGACGACGCCGTGGTCGTCGGCATGGGGCTGAACGTCTCGCTGCGCGCCGACGAGCTGCCGGTCGGCACCGCCACGTCGCTCGCCGTCGAGGAGGCGGCCTGCCTCGACCGCGATCCGCTGCTGCGGGCCGTCCTGCGCGAGGTCGAGGTCCACTACCGCGAGTGGGCGGCGGCGGGCGGCGACGCCGAGGCGTGCGGGCTGCGCGCGGCCTACCTCGCCGCGAGCGCCACCGTCGGCCGCCAGGTCAGGGTCGAGCTGCCCGGCCGCCCGGCGCTGATCGGGCGGGCGAGCGGCATCGACCACTCCGGCTGCCTGGAGGTCGAGGGGCCGGACCGGCTCCACTCGCTGAGCGCCGGCGACGTCGTCCACGTGCGGCCCGCGGAATGAGGCATCGGCGTGGCCCCTGGACGGCGTTGGTGGCACGATTTGGCCCATGACCCTTCCCGACCATCATCTGACGCAGGGTGAGCGGCGGATCCGGGCCTTCCACCCCCATTGGAAGCGCCTCATCGGACCGGCCGTCGCTCTCGTGCTCATCGCCGCCGCCTCCGGCGCGGCGCTGTGGTTCATCCCGCCGGACTGGCAGTTCGCCCTCTACGCCAGGGCCGCCGTCGCCGTCCTCGCGCTCATCCTGCTGACGATCTGGTCGTTCACGCCCTATCTGCGCTGGAAGAACACCGGGTACGTGCTCACCACCCACCGCTTCACGATCAGCCGGGGGGTGCTCAACAAGTCCACGGACGAGATCCCGATCACCAAGGTCAACACGGTCAGCTCCGACCAGACCCTGGTGGAGCGCATGCTCGGCTGCGGCACCCTGACCGTCGAGTCCGCGAGCGACCGCGGCGAGATCGTGCTGCGCGACATCCCCCACATCCAGGACGTCCGCCACGATCTGTTCCGGCTCGTCGAGGACGCCTCGGACGGCGAGATCGACGGCCGTTGAGCAGCCAGGGGCGGCCGACGGCCGAGGAGGTCGAGCGCCTGCTGCTCGGCCGGCCGCCGCGGCACACGCGGGCCGGGGTCGCGGAGCTGAGCGGCGTGCCGCAGGAGCTGGCCGCGCGCATCTGGCGCGCCCTCGGCTTCGCCCAGCGCGCCGACGACGCCGTGGCGTTCACCGACGCCGACGTCGAGGCGCTGCGCCGGGTCCGCCACCTGCTCGACACCGGGCTGCTGGACGAGGAGACGGTCGTCCGCATGGCCCGCGCGCTCGGCCAGACCACGGCGAGGCTCGCGCAGTGGCAGGCCGAGATCATGACGAGCGCGATGCTGCCGCCCGAGCCGGGCGACGACGACCTGGCCAGGATGCTCGACGCCACGCGCGGCCTGCTGCCCGACTTCGAGCGGGTGCTCGTGCACGTCTGGCGGGCCCAGCTCGCCGCGGCCGGCACCCGGCTGCTGGCCCTCGCCGACCTCAGCGACGAGCCGCTGCTCACGCGGGTGCCGATGGCGGTGGGCTTCGCCGACCTCGTCTCCTTCACCAGCCGCTCCCGCGAGCTGACCGAGCGGGAGCTGGCCGCGCTGGTCGAGGGGTTCGAGTCGCGAGCCTCCGACGTGGTGGCCTCGCACGGCGCGCGGCTGGTCAAGACGCTGGGCGACGAGGTGCTGTTCACCGCGCCGGGCGCGGCCCAGGCCGCCGCCATCGCGCTCGACCTGGTCGAGGCCGACGAGCTGCGGATCGGGCTGGCGTACGGGCCGGTCGTGCCGATGATGGGCGACGTGTTCGGCACCACGGTCAACCTGGCCGCCCGGCTCACCGCGATAGCCCGTCCCGGCGCCGTGCTCGTGGACGCCGCGCTGGCCGCCGAGCTGGACGCCGAGCCGCACGGCTTCGCCCTGCACAGGATCAGGAAACGCCCGGCCAGGGGGCTCGGCGTGGTGCAGCCCTTTGTCTTGCGGAGATCAACCCTCTGACACAAGATGGCTGGCATGCCGTACGAAGTGCAGGGCGTCGTCGCCCGTGGTAAGGGCCAGGAAGTCTCACTCGAAACCGTCGTCGTCCCGGACCCGGGGCCGGGCGAGGCCGTCGTGAACGTACAGGCCTGCGGGGTCTGTCACACCGACCTGCACTACCGGGAGGGCGGGATCAGCGACGACTACCCGTTCCTGCTCGGTCATGAGGCGGCGGGCGTCGTGGAGGCGGTCGGCGACGGCGTGACCGAGGTCGCGCCGGGCGACTTCGTGATCCTCAACTGGCGGGCGGTGTGCGGCCAGTGCCGGGCCTGCCTGCGCGGCCGTCCCTGGTACTGCTTCAACACCCACAACGCCCGCCAGAAGATGACGCTGAAGGACGGCACCGAGCTGTCGCCGGCGCTCGGCATCGGCGCGTTCCTGGAGAAGACGCTGGTGGCCGCCGGCCAGTGCACGAAGGTCTCGGCCGACGCTCCGGCGCAGGTCGCGGGGCTGCTCGGGTGCGGCGTGATGGCCGGGATCGGCGCGGCGATCAACACCGGCGGCGTCACCCGCGGCGACAGCGTGGCGGTGATCGGCTGCGGCGGCGTCGGCGACGCGGCCGTGCTCGGCGCCTCGCTGGCCGGCGCGTCGAAGGTCATCGCGGTGGACGTGGACGAGCGCAAGCTGGAGTGGGCGCGCGGCTTCGGCGCCACCCACACGGTCAACTCGCGCGACAACGACCCGGTCGAGGCGATCCGCGAGCTGACCGGCGGGTTCGGCGCGGACGTCGTCATCGAGGCGGTCGGCCGTCCGGAGACCTATGAGCAGGCGTTCTACGCCCGCGACCTGGCGGGGACCGTCGTCCTGGTCGGTGTGCCGACCCCGGAGATGCGCATCGACCTGCCGCTGCTCGACGTGTTCGGCCGCGGCGGCGCGCTGAAGTCCTCCTGGTACGGCGACTGCCTGCCGAGCCGCGACTTCCCGATGCTCATCGACCTGTTCCTGCAGAACCGGCTGCCGCTGGACAAGTTCGTCACCGAGACCATCGCGCTCGACCAGGTCGAGGAGGCGTTCGCCAAGATGCACCGCGGCGACGTGCTGCGTTCGGTGGTGACGTTCCAGTGATCGACCGGGTCATCACCTCGGGGACGTTCTCGCTGGACGGCGGCACCTGGGAGGTCGACAACAACGTCTGGCTGGTGGGCAACCACCGCGAGGTCGTCGTCATCGACGCCGCCCACGACGCCGAGGCGATCGCCGCGCGGGTCAACGGGCGCGAGGTCAAGGCGATCCTGTGCACCCACGCCCACAACGACCACATCAACGCCGCCCGCGAGCTGGCCGAGCGCACGGGCGCGCCGATCCGGCTGCACCCGGCCGACCAGGTGCTGTGGGAGCAGGAATACGGCGACAAGCTGGGCTACGAGCCGCTGGCCGACGGCGAGCGCGTCGAGGTGGGCGGCTGCGTGCTGGAGATCCTGCACACCCCGGGGCACGCGCCGGGCGCGGTGTGCTTCCACGGGCCCGAGCTGGGCGTGCTGTTCAGCGGGGACACCCTGTTCAAGGGCGGGCCGGGGGCGACCGGGCGGTCCTACTCGTCGTTCGAGACGATCATCGACTCGATCAGGAAGCGGCTGCTGACGCTGCCGCCGGAGACGGTCGTGCACACCGGTCACGGCGACTCGACGTCGATCGGCGCCGAGGCCCCGCACCTGGAGGAGTGGATCGCGCGCGGTCACTGAAGATCACCAAGAGGTAGCTCACTGTGAGGCAGCTTACATAGGCAAGCCTAACCACAGTGGGCTACTCTTAGGTGTGCCTAACCTTAGGCGCCAGTCCCCGCTGAGAGGCCATCCCCGGAATGTATGCGTGTATTTGTCGTGCTGTGACGGAAAATGAGGTGCACGACTGCATCGCCGCCGGGGCGAAAAGTGCGAAGGAGATTCGCGACACCACTGGTGCGGGCGGGGACTGTGCCCGTTGTGTGCGGAAGATCTGTGCGATCCTGAAGCGGTCTGAAGAGTTGACGACCGCATAGCCGGACAGCAGGGGGCCCCGTCATGCAGGGCGACAAACAGATCATCGAGTTGCTCAACGAGCAGCTGACCGCCGAGCTCACCGCCATCAACCAGTACTTCCTGCACTCCAAGATGCAGGAGAACTGGGGCTACACGAAGCTGGCCGAGCACACCCGCGACGAGTCCTTCGAGGAGATGCGGCACGCGGAGCGGCTCACCGACCGCATCCTCTTCCTCGAAGGGCTGCCCAACTACCAGCGGCTCGGCACCCTGCACATCGGGCAGACCGTCGAGGAGCAGCTCCACGCCGACCTTGAGGTCGAGCTGGCGGTCGTCCAGCGCCTGCGCCCGGCGATCGCGCTCATGCGCGAGAAGGGCGACATCACCTCGGCCAACATCTTCGAGGACATCCTCCGCGACGAGGAGGAGCACATCGACTACCTGGAGACCGAGCTCGGCCTGATCAACACCCTCGGCATCCAGCTCTACCTGGCCCGTTACGCCAAGACCGAGCACAAGGACAAGGACTACTGACCCGCTGAGTGGTTCGTCCGAACCTGTGCGAAGTGGCCCGCTTCTGGGGGCCGTTTCGTTCCTAGGGTGGTCGGCATGACGAGCAAGAACGTTTCCGGTCTGCGGATCTTCCTGGCCGGCGGCGCGGGGGTGCTCGGCCGGCGCGTCATCCCGCTGCTGGTCGCGGCGGGACACACCGTGGTCGCCACCACCCGGCACGCGGCGCGTACGGGCCCGCTGCGCGACCTCGGCGCCACGCCCGCGCTGGTGGACGTCCTCGACGCCGCCGCCCTGACCGAGGCGGTCCGCGAGTCGGGGGCGGACGTGGTCATGCACCAGCTCACCGACCTGGCCGGGGGAGACCTGGCCGCCAACGCCGCGCTGCGCCGCGACGGCACCCGCAACCTGGTCGACGCCGCTCGCGCCGCCGGGGTGCGCCGGATCGTGGCGCAGAGCATCTGCTGGACGTACGTGCCGGGCGCGGGCCCCGCCCGCGAGGGCGAGCCCCTGGACCTCGGCGCGCCCGAGCCGCGCCGCAGCACCGTGGCGGGCGTGGCGGCCCTGGAGTCGGCCGTGGCCGAGCTGCCCGAGTGGGTGGTGCTGCGCTACGGCTTGCTGTACGGGCCGGGCACCTGGTTCGAGCCGCGCGGCCTGCGCGCGGCCGAGGCGCGGGAAGGAAGGCTGGTGGCGGGCGCCGACGTGACAAGCTTCGTGCACGTGGACGACGCCGCGGCAGCCGCCCTGGCGGCCCTGGACTGGCCTACGGGCCACGTCAACGTCTGCGACGACGAGCCGGCCGCCGGGCTCGACTGGGCGCCCGCGTTCTGCCGCGCGGTCGGCGCGCCCGCGCCGCCGGTGTCCGGCGCGCCGGCGAACCCGGCCGCGCGCGGCGCGGACAACCGGCATGCGCGGCGGGACCTCGGCTGGACGCCCGCGTACCCGTCGTGGCGGGAGGGTTTCCCCGCTCTCGCCAGCGATCGCGATATTCCGGACACCGGCTATTTCGGGACAATCTCGAACGGCGGGGTTGAGCATTATCGCGGTGGGCATGATGAGTCGATCCCCGTGCGCGGGAAAGCGCGGTAATTTAATCACGACCAACCGTATTTTAGTCGTGTTTGCCCAGGTCAATGGATAGGTCAACGACGAGTCAAACCGCGCGCTGTAGCCGGGAAACGATCGCTTAAGGTCCTACGATCGCTTTATGACCTGCGTACTTCTCGCCGAGGATGACACCTCGATCTCCGAGCCGCTCGCGCGCGCCCTGCGTCGCGAGGGCTATCAGGTCGAGGTTTCCCCCGACGGCCCGCAAGCCCTGGAGCGGGCCCTGTCGGGCGGCATCGATCTCATAGTTCTGGACCTCGGGCTGCCGGAGATGGACGGCCTGGAGGTGGCCCGCCGCATCCGCGCCGAGGGCCACGGGACCCCGGTCCTGATCCTCACGGCGCGCGTCGACGAGGTGGACACCGTCGTCGGGCTCGACGCCGGGGCCGACGACTACGTGACCAAGCCGTTCCGGCTGGCCGAGCTGCTGGCCCGGGTACGCGCCCTGCTGCGGCGCGGCACCTCCGAGACCCCGGTCGTTCAGGGGGTGCGCATCGACGCCGACTCCCGCCGCGCCTGGATGGGCGACAAGGAGCTGCACCTCACGACCAAGGAGTTCGACCTGCTGCGGGTGCTGGTCCGCGACGCGGGCAAGGTGGTCACCCGCGAGCAGATCATGCGCGAGGTGTGGGACACCAACTGGTGGGGCTCCACCAAGACGCTCGACATGCACATCTCCTGGCTGCGGCGCAAGCTCGGCGACGACGCCGCCAAACCGCGCTACATCACGACCGTCCGGGGAGTCGGCTTCCGGTTCGAACGCGAGTAGGCGGATGCGCCGTCGACTGCTCACCTCCACCCTGGTCGTCGCGGTCATCGCGGTCCTGTTGCTGGGGGTCCCCCTGGGCGTCGTGGTGAGCCGCCTGATCGTCGACGAGGCGGCTCAGGAGCTCGGGGCGGAGGCCAAACGTCTCGTGGGGGAGGTCGAGTACGCCCGCGTCCAGGAGACGCCGCTCGATCCTCAGCAACTGGAGCAGAAATACCCGGGCAGGTACATCCAGATCTGGGAACGCGGAACCCCCCTCCGGGTGACCGTCGTCGGCACCGCACCGGCGTCCGGTCACCTCATGACGGAGGACGCCCAGACCAACACCGGCGTCTACGTACGCATCAGCCGCGACCGCGACCAGGTCGAGCGCGACGTACGGGCCCGTCTGCTGCTCATCGTCGCCCTGGCCGTGGCCGCCCTGGCGGTGGCCGTGAGCCTGGCCGTCGTGCAGTCCCGCCGGCTGACGCTGCCCCTGCGGGACCTCGCGAAGATCGCTGAGCGGCTGGGGTCGGGCGACGCGCGGCCGAGCAAGCACCGCTACGGCATACCCGAGCTCGACCGCGTGGCCCAGGTGCTCGACCGCAGCGCGGCCCGCATCTCCGACCTGCTGACGCGGGAGCGCGAGTTCGCCACCGACGCCTCCCACCAGCTCCGCACGCCGCTCACCGGCCTCACCATGCGGCTGGAGGAGATCGTGGCCTCGGCCGGCGAGCCGGAGGTCGTCCGCGAGGAGGGTGAGGCGGCGATCGTCCAGGCCGAGCGGCTGACCGCGGTCATCGACGAGCTGCTGGCCGCGGCGCGCCGGCAGCGGCACGCCCAGGCCGAGCCGGTGTGCATCGACGAGGTGCTGATCCAGCAGGTGAGGGAGTGGGAGCCGGTGTTCAAGGACGCCCACCGCGAGCTGCGGCTGGAGGGGGCGCGCGGACTGAAGGCCCTCGCCACCACCGGCGGGTTCGGCCAGGTGGTGGCCTCGCTGCTGGAGAACTCGCTGCGGCACGGGGGCGGCAGGGTCACCGTCACCAGCACCAGCGGCGACAACTACGTGGTGGTCGAGGTGGCGGACGAGGGCCCCGGCATCGCCGACGAGATCGCTCCCAAGATCTTCGAGCGGAACGTCAGCGGCGGCGGGGGCACCGGTCTCGGCCTCACGCTGGCGCGGGCGCTGGCCGCAGCGGACGGCGGGCGGCTGGAGCTGGTGCGGCGGCGGCCGGCGACGTTCGCCGTCTTCCTGCGGCCGGCGGAGGACGACGGCCGGGGCAACCGGGTGGTCAGCGGTCCTGCCTGACGCCCTGGCCGGGCAGCTCGACCGGAATGGGCTCGGTGGCCTCCAGGAACACCCACTTCTTGTACGACCAGTAACGGAAGAGGGTGCCGAGCCCCACGCCGACGATGTTCGAGATGTTGACCGACAGCGTGTCGGTGAGGCCGAGCGTGTAGGTGGTGAAGCCGATGGTCAGGATGCCGAAGAGCAGCGCGATGCCGTTGAGCAGGAAGAACAGGAAGTATTCGCGCCCGAGCCCGGTCTGCTCGCGGTGGCGGAAGGTCCAGTAGCGGTTGCCGAGGTAGGCGAACGTGGTGGACACGACCGTCGCCGCGAGCTTCGAGGTCAGCGGGCCGAGGCCGATCACGACGTGGCAGAAGTTGAGCAGGCCGGTGTCGATCACGAAGGCGACCGCGCCGATGCTGCCGAACTTGGCCAGCTCGTGAACCAGGGACGAGAACCGCTCGTAGAGGCGCTTGACGACTTCCACGGGTCTGCTTCGGTCCCTTCTTCGCTGCCCGGCGCTGTCGCGGCTCGTCAGCCGGGCTCGATCTGTCCAGCGTACCGGCCTGGTCGTAGGGCCGGTGTCAGACGGATGAACTTACCCCGTCACGCCGTACTCATGAAATATCCAGCAATGTCGGGCGTATTCCTGGGCCGAGGACTACCCTGCGAGGCGGGCCGCTGGGCGGCCGCGCCCGCGAGGGCACCCGGAACGGCCGCCCAGCGCCCTCTCGGGCGCGCGGGCCCGCATTCGGGTGGTCCGTACGCCCCGGTAAGCTCACCTGGCGTGAGTGCTTACCGCCCCATCGGTCCGGTCGTCGGCATCGTCGGCGCAGGTCAGCTGGCCAGAATGTCCCAGCCGCCCGCCATCGCGCTCGGCGTCGAGCTGCGGGTGCTGGCCAACGCCCCCGACGAGAGCGCCGCCCGCGTCATCGTCGACACGCGCATCGGCGACTACCGCGACCTCGACGTGCTGCGTGAGTTCGCCCAGGGCTGCGACGTCATCACGTTCGACCACGAGCACGTGCCCACCGAGCACATCGAGGCGCTCATCGCCGAGGGTCACGCCGTGCATCCCGGGGCGGCGGCGCTCGTCCACGCGCAGGACAAGGCGGTCATGCGCGAGCGGCTCAGCGCCATCGGCGTGCCCTGCCCGGCCTGGGCCCGGGTGTCGTCCGCGGCCGACGTGACGGCCTTCGCCGAGCAGCACGGCTGGCCGGTCGTGCTCAAGGCGGTGCGCGGCGGCTACGACGGCCGCGGCGTGTGGGTGTGCCGCGACGCGGCCGAGGTCGAGGAGGCCCTGGCGGCGGGAGTGCCGCTCATGGCCGAGGCGTTCGTGCCGTTCGAGCGGGAGCTGTCCGTCGTGGTGGCCCGCTCGCCGCACGGCCAGGGCGTCAGCTACCCCGTCGTCGAGACCGTCCAGCAGGACGGCATCTGCGTCGAGGTGCTCGCCCCCGCGCCCGGCCTCGACCCCGAGCAGGCCGCGCAGGCCCAGCGCATCGGGCTCACCATCGCCCACGAGCTGGGCGTCACCGGGCTGCTGGCGGTCGAGCTGTTCCAGACCTCCACCGGGCTCGTGGTCAACGAGCTGGCCATGCGCCCGCACAACAGCGGCCACTGGACGATCGAGGGCGCCCGTACGTCGCAGTTCGAGCAGCACCTGCGGGCCGTGCTCGACCTGCCGCTCGGCTCGCCCACGATGACCTCGCAGGTCGTCGTCATGGCCAACCTGCTCGGCGGCGACGACCCCGACCTGTTCAAGCGGTACGAGCACGTGCTCGCCCACGACCCCGGCATCAAGCTGCACTTCTACGGCAAGCAGGTGCGGCCCGGCCGCAAGATCGGCCACGTCACGGCGGTCGGCTCCAACCTCGACGAGGTCCGCGCCCGCGCCCGCCACGCCGCCGTCCACCTCATGACAGGGGAATACACGTGAGTGAGCGCTGCGAACGAACCATCAGACACAGCATCGTGATCGTCACGTTGCCGACGAAGGAGGCGGCGTGACGATCGGCATTGTGATGGGGTCGGATTCGGACTGGCCGGTGATGAAGGCGGCGGCCGAGGCGGTCGCCGAGTTCGGGGTGCCGTTCGAGGCCGACGTCGTCTCCGCGCACCGCATGCCCACCGAGATGATCGACTACGGCCGGCAGGCCGCCTCCCGCGGCCTCCAGGTGATCATCGCCGGCGCCGGCGGGGCCGCGCACCTGCCCGGCATGCTGGCCTCCGTCACGCCGCTGCCGGTCATCGGGGTGCCGGTGCCGCTGAAGCACCTCGACGGCATGGACTCCCTGCTGTCCATCGTGCAGATGCCGGCCGGGGTGCCGGTGGCGACGGTCGCGGTGGGCGGCGCCCGCAACGCCGGGCTGCTCGCCATCCGCATCCTCGCCGCCGCCGACCCCGCCCTGCGGGCCCGGATGGAGGAGTTTCAGGAGCGGTTGAAGGAGCAGGCGTACGCGAAGGGCGAGCGGCTGCGCGCCGAGGCCAAGGAGCTGTAGCCGAGCTTCAGTTGGGACGGCCGCCGAGCTGTAGCCGGGGCGGCCGTCAGCGGTTATCGTGCCGGGATGGACGCCGTGATCCGGGCGCACGCCGCCCGCGTCCGGGCCGCGGACCCGCTGGTCGCGGGCCAGGACGAGTTACGGGGCAAAGGGCACATCGTGGCACGTGGCGCCGTCGGGCGGGCCACCGTCGAACGCGTCGATCCCGGCAGCATGCGCGCCTCCTGGTCCCCGCTGGTGGTGCACCGCCTCCAGGCGCGCGTCGCGGGCCCGTCCCCGGAGGCGGCGCTCGGCGCGCTGCTCGATGCCTGGCTGGCCGGGATCCCGCTCGACGAGCCGGGGCAGGCGCTCACCGTGACCTGGCCGAGCCGGGACGTCGCACCCGTACGCGCGCTGGCCGCCCGCAACTTCGCCCCCGTCGTGGCGCAGGCGGTGCGCGCCGGGATCGCGGGAACGGCGCAGGGCGCGGGCGTCCGCCGGGCCACGCCCGACGACCTGGAGACGCTGGCCCGCCTGTACGAGCGGCTGGTGGCCTACGACGCCCACTTCGGCTGGGTGGCGGTGCGCGCCTCGACCGCCTCGCGGATCAGGGCGTTCCTGGCCTCGGAGGTCATGCCGACGGAGTGGTGCTGGCTGGCCGAGGGGGCCGACGGCACGCCGCTCGGCTGCGTCATCGTCCAGCCGCCCGCGCACTGCGGCTGGATCGCGGGCAGCGTGGACGCCTCGCCGGTGGCGTACCTGAGCGTTCTGTACGTCGATCCTGACGCGCGGGGGCGGGGCGTCGGGGCGCTGCTCGCGGACGTGGCCCACGGGTACGCGGCGGCGCAGGGCGTACGGACCATGCTGCTCCACCACGCCCTGCCGAACCCGCTCTCGACCCCCTTCTGGGCGCGTCGCGGCTATCGTCCGCTCTACACCCAATGGGTGCGCCACCTGGGGGTGTGACCCGTTTTCAGGGGCGGCCGAGCGCCCGGTAGTGCCAGCCCGCCGAGCGCCACGTCTCGGCGTCCAGCGCGTTGCGCCCGTCCACGATGCGGCGCGCCGCCACGACCCCGCCGAGCTGCTCGGGATCGAGCGCCACGAACTCCTGCCACTCGGTGAGCAGCAGCACGACGTGCGCGCCGCGCACCGCCTCGACGACCGACTCGCCGTACTTGAGCTCGGGATGCGCCTTGCGGGCGTTGTCGAGCGCGATCGGGTCGTACACGGTGACCCGGCCGCCCTGACGCCCGATCGTCACGGCCACGTCCAGCGCCGGCGAGTCGCGGATGTCGTCGGAGTCCGGTTTGAACGCCGCCCCCAGCACGCCCACCACGCACCCGTGGAAGGACCCGCCCGCCAGCTCCCTGGCCAGGTCGACCATCCGGGCCCGGCGCCGCATGTTGATGGCGTCCACCTCGCGCAGGAACGTGAGCGCCTGGTCGGCCCCCAGCTCCCCGGCGCGGGCCATGAACGCCCGGATGTCCTTGGGCAGGCAGCCGCCGCCGAAGCCGAGCCCGGCGTTGAGGTAGCGCCCGCCGATGCGGTCGTCGTACGACAGGGCCTCCGACAGCTTCTGCACGTCGGCGTGGGCCGCCTCGCAGACCTCGGCCATCGCGTTGATGAAGGAGATCTTCGTGGCCAGGAACGCGTTCGCGGCGGTCTTGACCAGCTCGGCCGTGGCGAAGTCGGACACCACGATCGGGACGTCGCCGAGCGGCTCGTACACCTCGCGCAGCACCTTCTCGGCCCGCTCGCTGCGTACGCCGAACACGAGCCGGTCGGGGTGCATCGTGTCCTGGACCGCGTGGCCCTCGCGCAGGAACTCGGGGTTCCACGCCAGCTCGGTCAGGACCCCGGCCGGGGCGAGCCGGGCGAGCTTGTCGGCCAGGCGCTCGGCGGTGCCGACGGGGACGGTGGACTTGCCGACGACCAGGCACTCGCGATCGAGGAGCGGGGCGAGGGACTCGACGGCGGCGTCCATGTAGGACACGTCGGCGGCGTACTCGCCGCGCTTCTGTGGGGTGCCGACGCAGATGAAGTGCACGTCGCCGAAGGCGGCGATGTCCTCGTAGGAGGTGGTGAAGCGGAGACGCCCGGATTCGAGGCCGCGGCGGAGCACAGGCTCGAGTCCCGGCTCGTGGATGGGGAGCTCGCCGCTGTTGAGCCGCTGGACCTTGTCGGCGTCGATGTCGAGGCCGAGGACCTCGAAACCGAGGTCCGCCATGCAGGCCGCATGCGTGATCCCCAGGTATCCGGTCCCGATCACCGTGAGGCGATATGGCACGAGGGTGCTCCTTTCGATCGCGCACGCATGCTATCGGCCCCCCGCTGCTCCGTACGTGCCACCTGCTTCTCGGCGCAAACCGTACCGGCTGGTAACAAGAAGCTCGGACGTCCTAGTATCTGAGCATGAGCTTTCCTCTGTACGCGCCTGCCGAAGAGCACGACATGCTCCGCGAGACGGTCCGCGCCCTGGCCGACGAGAAGATCGCCCCGTACGCCGCGGCGGCCGACGAGAACGAGGAGTTCTCCTGGGACGTCTACAAGGCACTGGTCGCGGCGGACCTGCACGCCGTGCACGTGCCCGAACAGTACGGGGGCGCCGGGGCCGACGCACTGGCCACGGTGATCGTCATCGAGGAGGTGGCGCGGGCCTGCGCGTCGACCTCGCTGATCCCCGCCGTCAACAAGCTCGGCACCGTACCGCTGCTGCTGTCGGCGTCGGAGGAGCTCAAGGCCCGTTACCTGAAGCAGGTGGCGCGGGGGGAGGGGATGTTCTCGTACGCGCTGTCGGAGCCGGAGGCCGGCTCGGACGCGGCGGCCATGAAGACGCGGGCGGTCGCGGACGGCGACTCGTACGTGCTCAACGGCACCAAGATGTGGATCACCAACGCGGGCGTCTCCGAGTACTACACGGTCATGGCCGTGACCGACCCCTCCGCCGGCGCGCGCGGCATCTCCGCCTTTGTCGTTGAGAAGTCCGACGAAGGCGTCTCCTTCGGCCCGAAGGAACGCAAGCTCGGCATCAAGGGCTCGCCCACCCGCCAGGTGATCATGGACAACGTCCGCATCCCGGCCGACCGCATGATCGGCGCCCCCGGCACCGGCTTCAAGACCGCCCTCGCCACCCTGGACCACACCCGCATCACCATCGCCGCCCAGGCCCTCGGCATCGCCCAGGGGGCCCTCGACTACGCGGTGGGGTACGTCAAGGAGCGCAAGCAGTTCGGCCGGCCGGTGGCCGATTTCCAGGGTGTGCAGTTCATGCTCGCCGACATGGCGATGAAGCTGGAGGCGGCGCGGCAGCTCACGTACCACGCGGCGGCCAAGTCGGAGCGCGCCATGAACGGCGAACCCCAGAAGGACCTCACGTTCCTGTCGAGCGCGGCCAAATGCGCGGCCTCGGACGCGGCGATGGAGATCACGACGGATGCGGTGCAGCTGCTGGGCGGGTACGGGTACACGAAGGACTTTCCGGTGGAGCGCATGATGCGCGACGCCAAGATCACCCAGATCTACGAGGGCACCAACCAGATCCAGCGCATGGTCATGGCCCGCCAGCTCCTCAAGTAGGCGTTGACGAAAGGCAAGGTCTTCGCAGGGGGCGCTTCGCGCGAAAAGCTCAGGCCGTTCTCATCGGGGGGCACAGCCCCCCGAACCCCCAGCCCAAAGGCGCGGTCCTCGCGGGGGGCGCTTCGCGCCTGGGCTCGGGCAGTTTCATTGGGGGGCACGCCCCCCAAACCCCCAGCTAAACCCCGCAGCAGGCTGGCCGGCTGTCGGGCCATCGACGTGTCCGTAACGAGCCTGGGAGCGGCCGGCTTACTCAATGAGTAGGCTCCTCGCGCCAGGTACGACCCTGTTGTTCCTTCATCGCGCCTGCCCGAGCAGGATACGCAGCCAGAGCCGTGCGGCCTGGGGGGCACGCATCCGATCGGATTCGTGCTCGGTCACGCCGTCAGAACGGTAGAGCCGCCGTATGAAGTGCAGGCCGCCTGCTTGGCACAGTTCGTACACAATGCGCTGGCACTCGCAGGTGTGATCGCGCACCCGGAACCGATCATTACGAGGATCGGGCTCCTGCCAGGTGAGCCGCTCGTAGCCGGCTTGGGGCGCGGCCGGATGAATCCCGTGGTACGGCTTCCCGAAATCACCCAGGTCCGTCACAGGCTCGCCCTCGCGTTGCGCGAAAGGGTAAAGGCGAGTTCGTGTTGCCATTCCAGCTCCCGGACGAGCGCGGCGGGGTCGTCACCGCTCACTGTCTGGGCCATCCCGGCATCGATCTGTTCATTGCTCAGGGGCATCGCTCGCCGTGTGGCGTACCAGCTTCCGGGGCCGGTGTCGGTCGCGCCGCGCCAGATCACCCAGTTCGGGTACCGGGCTGCCAGTTCCTGAAGTGTCATTGGGCCAGCCGATCAGGTGGGGTCAACGTTCCTCCTAATGTAGCTACATACGTACGTAGGCGCAATCGGAAGTGCGTACAGTACTACGTAGCTTCGATGCCATGGCCATTGACCCCAGCGCCGACCGCCCGGTCTACAAGCAGCTCGCCGACCTGATCCGGGCACGCATCGAAGGGGGAGACCTGCGCCCCGGCCAGAGACTCCCCGCTGAAAGCGACTACGTGGCCGAGTTCGGCATCTCCCGAGACTCGGTCCGTCGGGCCATGGCCGTACTCAGGGGAGAGGGGCTCATCATCACCGAGCTGCGCGGCTCACGCGTCCGAGACGCAGGCGAAGCCGTTACCGTCCAGATATCCCCCGGAACCCGGGTCGCAGCTCGAATGCCTACCGAGCCCGAACGCAAGCAGCTCGGCGTAGCCGAAGGCGTGCCCATCCTGGTCATCACTGACCCAGACGGAGAAACCCACCTACTCCCTGCGGACCGCACCATCGCCAGGGCCGGTGACGAAGCGTAACCCTTGAGTCGCCCCCCACCAGACTTCATCCGAAACTCAAAACGACGTTCAATCACGCTCCGAGCCCCACCGTCCGCGTGCACAGACATGCTGAAGCGACGGTCGTGCTGATCACATAGCAGGGGCTATCGCCGCATGAAAGGGACGCCATAGGCAGGAGGCTGGCCGTTCATCAGCTCGGTCAGGTCCTCATCGGTGAGGGCAAGCTCGAAGGCGTTGCCTGCTTGCCGTGGTGTCCAGCCGTGCCTGAGCGCGGTCCGTATGATCGCCGCGACCAGCACCGGCCGTAGGGCCATCGTCCGTTCTCCCCACCATGCGTCTGGCCGTGAGCAGGGGAGCGACACCAGAAGGACGCGACCCGACGCGTCGGCCAGTTCCACCGCGAACGTCATGGGACCCCAGCTGTTGCCCTGGCAATATGTGGGCTTACGACGGATGCGCCAGCGGTATACGGTGCCATCCATAGTGATGAGCCGCGAACCCTTCTTCGGGATCGCCATGAGTAACCACCTGCCCTGTTCCGTGCGGATGTGCTGCGGGCGTTCTCCAATCAATCGGCCGAACGCTGGACCCGCCTTGCGCACCACGAGCCCGATTGAGTCGACCTTCTCCACTGTCCGGCTACGGACCAAGGTCACCCGCGGTGCCGGTTATCGCGCGGCGCTCCTGGCGATGACGTTCAAGCTCATCGAGTCCCGCTTCGAACGAGGCGTACTCGTCAAGTGTGACGAGTACGCCGCAGCATGACCAGCCATGCGGAACGCCCGCTGCTCTCCCTCGATGTCGACGGGCCGCTGCTCCCGTTCGGTGAGGACCCGCATCGTGAGCCGTCGGCCACCACGCCCGGATCACGCGTGGCGCGGCTCACCATCGAGGTGGGGCGTCGACTGGCGGCGCTGCCCTGCGAACTCGTCTGGGCCACCACCTGGGAAGAGGAGGCGAACGTCGAGATAGCACCCCGAATCGGGCTGCCGCGTCTGCCAGTCGTGACCTGGCCGGAGTCATCCGACGAGCATGAACGCGAGGACCAGTGGTTCAGGCTCTGCTGGAAGACCCGGACCCTGGTGAGCTGGGCGGCCGGACGCCCGTTCGCCTGGGTGGACGACGAGATCACCGACGCCGATCGCGACTGGGTCTCCACGCACCACAGCGGCCGTGCACTTCTTCACCACGTGGAGGCGTTCCGGGGACTCGCCGACGAAGACTTCGCGGTCCTCGATCAATGGCTTCGAGCTCTGTGATTCCTCTGACGGACAGAAGTGGGGGCTGTGGTTGGCGGGTGACAACCTCGCCGGGGCACTGATGTGGGACGGCGTGCGCTGCGTGATCAGCGTCTTCGTGGTTCACGCTCGGGAGACGGCACCCGCACTGGATTTCCGTACGGACCAGATGGCGCCCCGGCAGGTGAAGGTCTACGAGCTCGAGGACGAGGATGACCTCCTGCCGGGGCGGCGGGTGACTGAGTACGACCTGATCTTCGATGGGGTTCCCGAGCGGCTGCCCGGCTACTTGGAGGTCTGCCTGGGACGGGCCTGCGAGGTGGGTGGGGTGGCTTGGCTGGGGTTCGAGGGGTCGTTCCACTTCAGCGAGCTGTTGACGCCGGACATCGCCAGCTCGATATACGGGGTTTGCGCCTCGGGCTCGCCCGTGGAGCTGGCGTTGGAGGCGGAGGAACGGGCCGGCGAACGATGGCGGGAGGTGCTCCAGCGCCACGCGGACGCGCTCGCCACCTGACGTCACCTGTCGCGGCGGGCCAGTGCAGCGTGCGCGCCCCCACGTGCTTGCGCCGGCATTTACCGCCTCATGGCTTGGTCAGGGTTTGGAGGTCACCCCGGACCAGCATCTGGTTGGCGAACATTACGTTCGTGGTGTCGTTCAGCGTCAGAACGGCCCGCAGCACGGTGTGATCGTCCGAGCTGACCCGGTCGTGCGCGATCTGCGCGGCATGCTTTCCGTACGTCCCGCCGTCACCCATGGTCCCCGTCGGGACGAGGCGGGTCGTCAGGGCGCGTTCGACGTCGGCGGTGGCGGATGCCGACGGCAGTACGCAGACGACGTTGACGGGCCGGTCTTTCAGGTCGGCTGGGCGGCGCAGCCCCACCCCGTACAGGGTGACGGTTTCACTGGGCGAAGTCGTGATCGTGGCGGCGGCGACGTCGCCGAGGCAGGAGGCCATGGCAGCGTACGCCGGCTTGTCGGCCAGCGTGGTGTCCCCGCCCAGGACGGCGGTGAGGGGGTCGGGGGACGAGGCCGTGGCGACCAGGGAGTCGGTGACCACGACCTGGTTGAGCTGGTTGGTAACGCCGGGAACGATCGTGCGGGACAGGTCGATCTCGTCGCCGGGGGAGAACGAGAGCCCTTCGTGGCCGCCCATCTCACGGGGCTTGGCGCCGTGGGCGGTCAGCTTCTTGCGTACGGCGTCCGCATCGACGTCGCCGTCGAACCGGAACGCCTGCTGCGGAGGCACGCCGATCGAGATCGCCCGCGTACCGGCCGTGGGGGTCATGCCCGTGGCCTCCGGCAGGGCCGCCGCGGCTGAGGCGAAGCTGCCCAGGCCGGAGACGGATGCGGGTAACCAGCGGCGGGCCTCGGCGGCGCCCGCCTTGACGCCCAGGTCACGCCACCAAGCCGGTTCGCCGTACTCGAAGTACGCGGCGGCGGGTCCCTCTCCGGAGACGGCGGCCATCGCTTCCTTCAGGCCGCCTTCGCCGGAGTTCTGCCCACATCCGGTCAGGGCCAGCAGTGCTGTCAGTGCCACGGTGATTCTTCGCATGGGCGCGAGCGTAGTTGGCTACTCAGTCGTTCAGGTGGGCCAGGGCGGTGCTGGTCACGCGTACGGCGTCGTCGATCCAGGCCGGGATGGGCTCGCCGATGAGCGGCCGGACGATGCCGTAGGGGGAGTCGCGGCACGCCAGGGCGATCACCTCCAGTCCGTGCGGGGTGATGCGGCCGTAGCGGCGTTCGTGGTAGATCGAGCCCGAAGGGGCTCCGAGCAGCGCGGTGACGTGGCCGATGGTGGCCGAGCGCCAGTGCTCGAAGGCCGCGTCCCGTGCCGCGTCAAGAATCTGGTCGTGGGTGAACGAGGGCCCCATGAGGCTGATTCGCCCGGCCTCATGGGTCCGTTCTCCGGCGTTCACGGCTTCAGGGTGAGCTTCTTCCTGGACGGTCCCGGAAACACCACGACCAGGTGCTGTTCCTCCCCTCCGGCGTCGGTCCGTACGTAGACGCGGAGCCGGTAGCGGCCCTTGCCCTTGATCGCCAGGTTCGGCATCGGGGCGCCCGCGCCCACCTCGCCCCCGTCCAACTCCGGGACGGTGAGCCGGCCGGTGCGGCTGACGATCGGCACCTCCTCGACCTGCTGCCACCCGGCCGTCCGCCGGGGCGGCGCGGTGCGGAACGCCTTCACGGTGAGGCACAGGTCGGAGACGTCCTCGATGTGCCCGACGAGCGCGGAGTTGCGGCCGACGGTGACGAGGCCGTCGCCGCTGTACAGCTTGTCCTCCTCCTCCTCGGCCGCTTCGTCTCCGGGGTCGTGGACCAGGTAGCCGGGATCGCCGTCCACGAACAGGAAGTATTTGGCCGTGGCCTGGACGACGCCCTTCGTGCGGGGCCACGGGTCGCGGCACTTCGCGTTCTCCTCGGCGATGTAGGCGTCGTTCGCCGCCTGCGTCTCCTCGGCCGAGCGCAGCAGTTCGGGATGGGTCGCGCCGATGATCTCGGGGCAGACGTAGACGAGGTCCCACGGGTCCACGCCCCAGGACGGCCGCGCGCTTCCTGCACGCGTCAGGATCGCCACCTGCTCGTCGCGGTCCTTCGCCCGGCACAGCGCCCGCCCGTACGCGAGGATCGCCTGGTCCGACATACTGTCCGGGAACATGGGCGGGCCTCCGCCGTCCATGCCTCGCGCCACGCACAGGAACACGGCGTCGCGTTGCGCGGGCTTCAGGTCGCCGAAGCTGGGCCGGTCATAGCAGTCCGTCGACCAGCCGGTGTAGGTGAGGCGCGCGGCCTGCTCCGGGTGGATCATCGCGATGATCGGCAGGACGGTCACGGTCGCCACCGCGACGCGGATCACCCGCAGCCTGGCGGGTGGAAGATCCGGTACGGGGTTCTCGGTGGGCAACTCGCGGGCGGTCGCCGCCATCCACACGGTGGTGACGAGCCCCATCGCGTCCAGCATGACCGGCAACACCAGACCGCCGCCCGGGAACTGTCCGGCGAGCAGGTTGAGCGGGATCAACAGCGTGTAGACACCCATGGACGCCCACCCCGCGATCAGCGTGCCGCGGCTCCATCGGCCGTCGCGCCACTGCCCGACGACCGTGAGGACGGTCGCCGCCGCACTGCCCAGCATCAGGCCCAGCACGACGACCTCGCCCCAGTGGACCTGAGGGAGGTCGAGGTCGTCGAGCAGTTGGTCGGCCATCCCGGCCAACTCGACCGCGAACAGCGCTGCGGCCGCCGCGCGCAGCAGGCGGGACCGCCAACGGATGACGAGCAGGTAGAGGACGTCGATCGCGGTCCACAGCGCGAGCTGGAATGCCGTGTCGACCGCGTCGGGGAGCAGCCCGATCGGGTACCACAGCACGAGGGCGTACGCCACCGCCAGATACAGCAGCCGGCGCAGCGCTCTCGCCCGGCGATCCAGTGGTCCCGGCAGGGGAGCACGCAGGATCAACCACAGGAACGCGGCCTTCACCAGGGCGGTCACGAGCAGCATCACGGTCGTCGAGGTGTCGAATCCGGCGCGCTCGCCGTACGGCGGCGACCATTGGACGGCCATCCAGAGCCAGTCGTCGCCGAACACCAGGCCCGCGACGGTCGCCGCAAGAACCAGACCTACTGAGCCGATCCTGATAACCCGCCATAAATGATCAGAAGACACGGGACGCGAGCCTAGCGCGGCACCGGTTTACGAGCCGGTCAATAAGATCGCTGCTGTTGCGACGCGACGGCGACGGGAGCCTGAATGAGCGACCCCGGCGGCTTCGGCCCCCTGACGATGGACGAGCGCGAGTCGATCGGCCCCTACCGGATCGTGGGACGGATGGGCGCGGGCGGCATGGGGGTCGTCTACGCGGGGGTCGCGGCCGACGGCGCCCGGGTCGCGGTCAAGGTCATCCATCCGGGGCTGGCGGCGGACCCGCAGTTCCTGGCCCGGTTCGTCCGTGAGGTGGAGCTGCTGTCGCGGGTGCGGGGGCGCTGCGTCGTCTCGGTGCTGGACGCCGACACCGGCGCGATGCCGCCCTGGCTGGCCACCGAGTTCGTTCCGGGGCCGACGCTCAGCACGTACGTCCAGCAGAACGCGCCGCTGCCTCCCGACAGGCTGCTCTCGTTCGGCGTGGACATCGCCGAGGCGCTCACCGACATCCACCGGGCCGGCATCGTGCACCGCGACCTCAAGCCCGGGAACGTCATCCTCGCCGACTCCGGCGCGAAGGTCCTGGACTTCGGCATCGCGCGGGCCCTCGACGAGAGCGGGCTCACGGGCACCGGCGCGCTGATCGGCACGCCCGGCTGGATCAGTCCCGAGCAGTACCGGGGCGACCAGGCGGACGCCGCCGCCGACGTCTTTGCGTGGGGTGCGCTCATGACGTACGCGGCCACCGGGCGCCCGCCCTTCGGCACCGGGGCTCCCGATGTCCTCGCTTATCGGGTCATGGGCGTCGATCCCGATTTATCCGGTGTGCCGAAGGAGGTCCGCGAGCTCGTACGGAGCGCCCTCGCCAAGGACCGCGCAGCCCGGCCGCCCGCCGAGGAGGTGCTCGCCCGGCTCACCGCGATCAGGTCGGGCACGGGCCCGACGCCCGTCACCCTGCCCCTGACGCGTACGAAGGTCCTGCCGCCCCCGGCGGTGCCCGCCAGGCGCAGGTTGATTCCGGGATGGGCGGCCGCGGCGGTGGCCGTCGCCGTCGTGGCGGCCGTGGCCGGAGGAGCGGCACTGGCGTCGAGCTCCGGACGAGGACTGCTGGAGGCGCTGCTGAGCCCGAGCGAACGTCCGACCGCGACAACGAAGACGTACGAGGAGACCCCGACCCCGGACACGAGCGACGAGACCAAGGACCAGCCCACGGACGACGCCACCACGGACGACCCCACAGATGAAGCCGAGGACGAGACGGCGACCCCGGAAGAGACGGCCACCCCGGAGAAGACGCGTCTCCCACGCAAGCAGCCGGCCTCCACAGCCCCCACCCCATGCGCGTCCGAGAGCTCCATCCTCCGTGAGGCCGCCGCGCTGAACGGCGGCAACCTCCCGTCGGACGCCGCCGTCGCGGCCCGGCTGTGCGTGGGGAACTGGGTGGCGGCCAGGATCGAATCTCCGAGCGTCGGCGGCATCGACCTGATCGCCACGCGCGACGCCACCCGCTTCCTGGACGGCGACATCGGCAGCAACCTCTGCTCGCGCGACTACGGCTCGAAGCTGGTGACGGCCGCGCCCGCCCGCATCACGTCGTTCCTCTGCCCCAACGGCGTCGACTGACCAAGGGGGGCGGGGCCGTTAGGGTCGCGGCATGGAGGACACGACCGAGCCCGTCACCGGCTCCCTGCACCACGTCGAGATCTGGGTGCCCGACCTGGACCGCGCGACCCGGAGCTGGGGCTGGCTGCTGACGGAGCTGGGGTACGAGGTGTTCCAGGAGTGGCCGGACGGCCGGAGCTGGCGGCTGGGGACGACGTACGTGGTGCTGGAGCGGTCGCCCGCGCTCACCGCGGGCAGCCACGACCGGCTGCGTCCCGGCCTGAACCACCTCGCCTTCCACGCGGGCGGCCGGGCCGAGGTGGACGCCCTGGCCGGGCGGGCCGCCGCCCACGGCTGGACGTTGCTCTTCCCCGAGCGTCACCCGTACGCCGGCGGCGAGCGCCACTACGCGGCCTATCTGGCGGACGAGGACGGCTACGAGGTGGAGCTGGTCGCGTACGGAAAAGGCTGAAGTGGGCCTCTCTCCCGTATATCCGGTGTGAGATTCTTCGGAACGGCTACCACGGGGGGCGTATTGACCAGGGTCACCTTTCTCGGCACCGGCAATTTCACCGGCATCGGCCGCTATTGGAATGGATTCGTGGTCGACGATCACATTCTGGTCGAGCCGTCGCCCACCGCGCTGCCCCACCTGCATCGCTGCGGGATCGACGTGGCCGGCCTCGACGTGGTGGCGATCTCGCACTTTCACGCCGACCACACGTTCGGCTGGCCTTTCCTGCTGCTCGAACTGCTGCACCGGCACGCCGCCACGCCGCTCCACGTGGTGGGGCCGCCGGGCGTCGAGCGGTTCCTGCGGACGATGATGGACGTCGCCGGCGTTCCCGGCATCCACGAGGAGGCGCACGAGAAGCTCGACCTCCGCTACGTCGAGGTGGACTGCTCGTGGCAGGTGGCGGGACCGGTGAAGTTCCGGGCCGTGGAGGTGGACCACGTGCCGCGTCTCGACTGCTACGGCTACGTCTTCGAACGGGACGGCGGGACCGTCGGCTACTCGGGTGACACGCGGCCGTGCGCGGGCCTCGACGCGCTCGCGGCGGCCAGCGACACGCTCATCCTGGAGTGCAACGGCCCGCACCACCCGGCGGCCGGGCACATGGAGGTCGCGCACGTGGAGGCGTTGCGCGAGCGCTTCCCCGCCCTGCCGTTCGTGCTGACCCACCTGGGGGCGGGGGTGGAGGCGGGGCACATCGAGCGCTGCCTGGTGCCGGACGACTTCCAGACGATTGAGATCTGACCGCCTGCGATCGCTGTTAGGGTCGTGCCCATTCTCTTGATCACCTAGAGCATCCCGTCATGCAGGGGGAGGGTCATGCGGACCACGAGCAAGATCGCCGTCGTCACTTCCATGCTCGTCGCCTCGGGCGCCGCTCCGGCGGCGGCGGCGAGCGCGCGGACGGCGCCCGCCTTCGTGGCCTATCACGACGTGAGCGCCGCCGAGAGCGCCAAGCAGGTACGCCGGCTCAAGGACCAGGGCTACCGCCCGCTGACCATGAACGTCTCCGACGGCGAACGGTACGCCGCCGTCTGGGTCAAGGGCGGCTCGTCACAGTGGAGCGTCCGGCAGGGCATGTCGGTCTCCGACTACCGGCAGCGCTTCGACGCCGCGCTGAAGGAGGGCGCCCAGCCGGTGTCGGTGTCGGCGACGGGCCCGGCGGGCTCGGCCGTGTTCGCGGCCGTCTTCGAGAAGAAGGCCGGCAAGGTCTACGCCCGCCACCACCTCACCGGGAGCGAGTTCGCCGCGGCCGACAAGTACGCCACCGGCAAGGGCCTCGCCCTGACCTCCGTGGACGCGTACGGCACCCCGGACGACGTCCGCTACGTGGCGGTCTGGGCCACGAACCCGGGCGGCGCTTCGTCCTTCACCCACGGCCTGAGCCGCGCCCGGCACGAGGCCGAGTTCCACGCGAGGAAGGACAAGGGCTTCCGTCCGGTCAAGGTCGCGGTCGCGCCCGACGGCACGTACGCGGCGGTGTGGCGCAAGGACGGGCTCAAGTCGTGGGCGCACTACATCGACATGAGCGCGTCGGGCTACCAGGCCCGGTTCGACCAGCTCAAGGAGCAGGGGTTCCGCCCGGTCCAGGTGAACGCCGAGAACGGCAGGTACGCCGCCGTATGGGAGTAGCGGTCACCGCACGCGGACGCGGACGTTCCCGGTGCCGCTGCGGGCGACGATGGCGGCCGGCGCCTTCGGGTCGTTCCTGACCTCGGAGTCGACGGAGCCGTCCTTGCTGCGGGCGGTCACCGCGTACGAGCCCTTCGGCACCGTCGCCGTCACCCGGCCGTCAGCGGACTCCAGGTCCAGATCGGCCGGGGCGGTGACGAAGGTGACGTCGATCGCGCCGTCCACGGTCCGGGCCCGCACCGCCGGAGAGGTCAGGCCGGTGGCGGTGATCGGGCCGTCGCTGCGCAGGCGCAGCCGGCCCGAGGCGGTGTCCACCTGGATGTGCTCGCGCGAGACCGCGTCCACGTCCTGCTTGAGCTCCTTGAGTATGACGCCGTCCGGAGCCTCGACGGTGACGTGGACGGCGGGCGGCACCTTGACGTGGTAGCGGGCGCCGCAGTCGCCGAAGATCATGCTGCAGTCCGCGCCGAGCCGCAGGACGCCGTCGCGCAGGGACCAGGTGGCGTTGCCCTCGCGGGCCGCCTTGCCGCGCACCCAGCGTTCCACCTGGACCGAGCCGGCCGTGCCGGGCAGGACGCGGACGCCGCCCAGCGAGGAGACGATCTTCAGCTCGGTGCCCGTCACGGGGAACGCGCGGGTGGCGCGGACGTCTTCGGCGTCGAGGCCGCCGCATCCGGCCGTGGTGAGGGCCGTCAGGGCCGCGACGGCGGTTGAGGCTGCGATCGCAGCGAGTCGCGTCATGGGATCGATCTTCGCGACAAGGGGCCCCGCCCTCATCGGCCATCTGACCGACCGCCATCGGCCAGATGGCCACGAACCCACCTGAGAGCTAAAGGGCCGCCAGGAGCGCCCGGACGTGCCGCAGCGGATCGGCGAGGTCCAGCGGCCGTACCACGACGGTGTCCGCCCCGGCCGCCGCCAGCCACTTGATCCGCTCGGCGGCCTCCTCGGCTGTCCCGGTCGCCATCACCACGTCCTCGGGCGCCACCCCCAGGAACCCGGCCTGCTCCTCGATCAGCCCGCGATCGACCGTGTAGCCGTCGCCGACCCCGAGGAAGGTGAACATCACCACCTCGTGCCCGTCCCCGGCCCCGATGGTCTTCCGCATGGCGGTGAGCTGCGCGGGCCCGACGCCTTCCGGCAGGATGGTGCCGTCCGCCACCCGCCCGGACAGCGCCAGCGACTTCGGCCCCTTCACCCCGGCCAGCAGCGGCGGGACGGTGGCGGGCGGGTGCACGAGCGAGACCCCGTCGAGCCGGACCTCCCGGCCCTCCAGCGTCACCGTCTCGCCCCGCAGCAGCGCCCGTACGCACGTGATCGTCTCCTCCAGCAGCGCCAGCGGCGACGCGGGGGCCGCCCCGGCCTGCCGCATCCATTCGCGTACGCCGTGCCCGATCCCGGCGGCGAGCCGCCCCGGGTGCAGTCGGGCGAGGTTGCCCAGCTCCATGGCCAGCAGCACCGGGTTGCGCAGGGGAGCGGGGGTGATGCCGATGCCGACGCGCAGGCGGGAGGTGACCGCCAGGGCGGTCGCGGCCGAGGTGAGGCCGCCCGCCCAGCCGAGGTCCTCGACCACCCACAGGTCGTCGGCGGAGCTGTCGTCCAGCTCCCTGGCGAACGGCACGAGCCGCTCGGGCGGCAGGCCCCGGTCGAACATCACGCCAAGTCTCACGGTTTCCTCCAGCAGTTGCGGGAACACCCGGCCGACAACCGAGTATCCAGCACGGGAGGAAAAGGGTCAGGCCGCCGTTCCGAGTGCCGTACGGGCCGCGTTCATCGAGTCCGTGGTCTCGAAGTGCCGGTCGAGGTTCGTGATCGTCAGCAGATGCTTGATCATGCCCGGGGCCAGCACCAGGATGAGCCGCCCGCGCAGGTGCTGGATGTGGTTGAGCGTGGCGACCAGGACGCCCAGGCCGACCGAGTCGCAGAACGGCACCTCGCTGAGATCGAGCACGAGGTTAGGGGGGTCGGCCTCGGCTATGGCCTGCTCCAGCTCGGCCTGCAGCCGGGGAGCGGCGGCCACGTCGAGATCGCCGACGACGTGCAGGACGGTGCAGGGGTCCTCTCGCCAGTATCTGACCACCATGACCAGCACCTGCCCGACACGCGAAAAGATATGCCTATTGCTTACATATGTTCTGCATTGCCGTTTTGGTGGTTGGTGTAACAGCGGGTTTCGGAGTGGCGTCGGACGAGGTCTTTTTCGCGATTTTCGGCTGGTCGCTGCCGACGATCACCTCGATGCCCTTCACGTCCGCCTTCTTCAGCTCCGCGCCGGGAACGGCGGCGGCCACCACGCGGGCGGCGGCCTCCTGCCCATCGGGATAGCGGATCAGGGTCCGCTTGTAGTCCTTCTTGTCGGTGTTGCCGGGCTCGTCGGGCACCTTGAAGCCGTACGCGACCAGCCCCTCCTTCGTCCGCGCCCCGAGCCCGGTGATCAGCGTGCCGTTCTTGACCTTGAGCGTGACGCTGCCCGGCGCGATCGCGGAGGGCTTGGCCGAGGGCGTGGCGGCGGCCGTCGGCGTGGGCTTGGTGACGTCCTGGTCGCTGTCGATCTTGGCGAACAGGTCCTTGGCGGCCGGCTTGTCCCACAGCACCGCCGACTCGCCCGTGGGGGCGCGGTAGTTCACGTCCGCCAGCGGCACGTCCACGAAGCGCACGTTCTGCAGCGAGACGTCGCGCATCTGCACGGCGAGGTCGACCAGGCCGTCGTCCGGGTCCACCTTGACCGTGCCCAGCGTGGAGTTGACGAACGAGGCCAGCTTGGCCGGGTTGCTCAGCGTCTCGGCGCTCAGCGCCCGGTTGAGCAGGGCCGAGATGACCTGCTGCTGGCGGTCGATGCGGTCGAGGTCGGAGCGGGCCGTGGCGCGGGTCCGGGCATACAGCAGGGCCTGCACGCCGTCGAGCTGGTGGGTGCCGGCGGCCAGATTGAGCGCGATCTTCTGGTCGGCGATCGGCACGGGCGTGCAGACGGTGACGCCGCCGAGCGAGTCGACCACGTCGATGAAGCCGAGGATGTTGACCTCGATGTAGCGGTTGATCCGCAGCCCGGTGGTCGCCTCGACGGTCTCCTTGGCCAGCTTCGGCCCGCCGAACTGGTAAGCCGAGTTGATCTTGTGCTCGCCCTTGCCGGGGATCGTCGTCCAGGTGTCACGCGGCAGGCTCACCACCGTGACCTGGCGGTGGTCCTCCGACAGGTGGATCACCATCATCGTGTCGGTGCGCTGGCCCACCTCGCGGCCCAGCTTGAGGCGGTTCTGCTGCTGCCGGGTGAGGTCGTCGCGCTTGTCCACGCCGACGAGCAGGATGTTCTCGGCGCCGCCGCGCGCCACGGACTCGCCGACGCCCGCGTCCACGGTGCCGATCTGGCGCGGGGTCGCCCACACGACGCCGGTCGTGACCAGCACGCAGGTGGACAGGAACCCGGCGATCAGCACGTTGCGCCGCCGCGCCTTCGCGCTGCGTCTGAACGGCCGGCGCGCACGGTTGGGCGTGAGCCTGACGCCCCCGTAGGCGTCGCCGCCCACGAGCACTCCGGCGTCCTCCTCCTCGCCCGGGTCGCGCATGCCCGTCCCCCCCAAGTCACCCCGGGATCGGGCTTTCGATTGCCCGACTCCCTCGCCGGTACAGTAGCGTGAGCCCCGCCATGAAGCAGTTCCCCGACTCGCCGCACGCGCCCGCGCACACGCGCGCCTGGCCCCCCATCTCCGTCATCATGCCGGTCCTCAACGAGGAGCGGCACCTTCGTGAGGCCGTCGACATGGTCCTCGCGCAGCACTACCCCGGTGACATCGAGGTCGTGCTCGCGGTGGGCCCGTCCCAGGACCGCACCCAGGAGGTCGCCGACGCCATCGCGGCGTCCGACCGCCGGGTCACCGTGGTGCCCAACCCCACCGGCCGCACCCCCAACGCGCTCAACGCCGCGATCGCCGCCTCCCGCAGCGGCATCGTCGCCAGGGTCGACGGGCACGCCATGCTGCCCCCCGACTACCTGCGCATCGCGGTCGAGACCCTGGCCGAGACCGGCGCCGACAACGTCGGCGGCGTCATGGCCGCGGAGGGGATCAGCCCGTTCGAGCAGGCCGTGGCCTGCGCGATGACCTCCAAGATCGGCGTGGGGGCCGCGGCCTTCCACGTCGGAGGCACCGCGGGCCCCGCCGACACCGTCTACCTCGGCGTCTTCCGCCGCTCGGCGCTCGACCGGGTGGGCGGCTACGACGAGCACTTCCAGCGCGCCCAGGACTGGGAGATGAACCACCGCATCCGCCAGAGCGGCGGCCTGGTGTGGTTCCAGCCGCGCATGCGGGTCTCCTACCGGCCGCGGCCCAACGTCAAGGCCCTCGCCAAGCAGTACTTCCACTACGGCCGCTGGCGGCGGGTGGTCGCGCGCACCCACGAGGGCACGATCAACCTGCGCTACCTCGCCCCGCCCGCCGCGGTGCTGGCGATGATCCTCGGGCTGGTCGTCTCGCCGTTCTTCCCGCTGGGGCTGGTCATCCCCGGCGGCTACGCCCTCGCGATCGTCGCCGGCTCGGCCGTGACCGGCAGCCACCTGCCGATGGCCGCCCGGGTGCGGCTCCCGCTGGTGTACGCCGCCATGCACTGCTCCTGGGGCTGGGGCTTCCTCACCAGCCCGCGCAAGCTGGCCAGGCCGCCCCGATCGTCATGACTCCGCGAAGACCCGCTCCACCGCCGCGTTGAAGCGGGTCAGCGCGTCCGGATACTCCGGCCCGAGCAGATAGCTCCTCAGCTTCACCCGCGCCCGGGCCAGGGTGTCCTCCCCGTCCAGGAACTCCGCGAGGCCGGCCAGGTCCTCGCCCAGCAGCACGCCCGCCTCGGTGCTCGGATAGCGCTCGTGGAAGGCGTGCTCGGGCAGCCCCGCGACATTCGTCACCGCGTACGGCTTCTCGCTGGCCAGGAAGTCGGCGACCACGCTGGAGATGTCGCTGATCAGCAGGTCGCACTGGTTGAAGCAGGCGTACAGGTGCGGCTCGGGGCCGGTGACGACGAGGTGCCTGACGTACGTGGCCGGCGCCTCGGCCCGCGAGGGGTGCCGGGCCTTCGACTTGGCCAGCTCCGCCTTCTCGATCATGGCGGCGATCCTCCGGTGCGCCCGCAGGGCCGCCTTGTCGCGGTGCCCGGTCAGCGGGTGCGGCTTGTAGATCACCCGCAGCGGCGGATCGTGCTCCAGCAGCGCCCGCACGATGCGCGGGCCCATCGTCATCAGCGAGGTGTGGAACAGGTCGTCGTTCCAGCCCTCCCAGGTGGGCGCGTACAGCACGGTCCGGTACGGCAGGCCGGGCCCCTCCGTCGAGATGCCCTGCAACTGGGGCCGGCCGACCTCGTGGACGCACTCGTCACGGACGCCGACCTTGGCCTTCCTGTAGCGGTCGCGCCCGGCGGGACCGGCCACCCACACCTCGTCGTAGACCCGGGAGAACGGGTTGAACGAGGCCTCCTTGTCGCTGTCGCCGTGGTTGAGGAAGGCGCTGCGCAGCGTCGGGATGCGCAGCATGTGGACGTTGCGGCCGACGTTCGAGACGTACAGGCAGAGCTTGGCGCTGGACAGCGCGCGGAAGCTCATCAGGTCGGCCGACGACGGGATGCACACCATCGGCAGCGACGACGGCTCCAGGTGCCTCGCCATGCCGCGCTCGCGCAGCACCACGATGGCCCGCCGGTCGATGCGCTCCAGCACGGGCAGCCACATGCGGGCCTGGTAGGCGGCGGCCGTCGCGCCGGAGAAGTACAGGATGACCTCGGGGCGGTAGGCGGCCACCTGCGCCCCGACGACCTCCAGCACGCGGACCCGGTCGGTGAGCGGGCGGGTGCGGCGCACGTACGGGAGGAGCGCGAGCACGCCGGCCGCGCCGAGGGCGAGCGCCAGGGCCGCGCCGCAGCAGGCCGCGACCGCGCCCCAGACGGCCCCGAGCACCGGCAGCGCGTCCAGGTAGAGGAAGCGCAGGCCACGCGGGTCGCCCAGCCAGCCCGGCGGCAGCTTGGGTATGCGCAGCGCCGACACGTCGAGGTTGCGGGTGGTGACCGGCATCCGGGCGAGCGTCTGCCTGAGCCGCAGCGCCAGCCCCGTGTGCAGGGCCCGCATCCCGTGGACGCCGAACATCGAGACCGCGAGCGCCACGAACCACGCCGAATCGGGCCCGGCCGCCCGCGCCACCAGCAGCAGCGCCGCCGTCTCGCGGGCCGCGAAGCGCACCGTGACGCCCAGGTGCGCCTGGCCGAGCAGTTCCAGCGGGCGGCGGGCCAGGCGTGGCGTGGCGTACTCGGCGGCGTAGGACACGAGGGCCGCCGCCCCGAACACCAGCGGAGCCGGCCAGAGCGCCGCCGCCAGCAGGACGGGGTAGGAGGCCAGCAGCGCCGCGATCACGATGAGTCTCCTCATGTGATTGCACGGTAACAAGGTCCGGGTCAAGCGCCGTCCACGTACCCGTCTGTCGCGTGCCCTGATAGCGGCGGATTGGGCCCTTATGCCGCTGCTACGCCTCTGCGGCCAGTTTGAACAGCAGCTCGGCGATCCGCAGGTCGGCGGGATGGGTGACCTTGATGTTGCGCTCGCTGCCCGCCACCAGGTGGATCGGCACCTCCGGCAGGTAGCGCAGCACCACGCCGCAGTCGTCGGTCGCCGGGCGGTCGGCGAACTCCGGATCGGCGAACGCCCGCTCGTACGCCTCCCTGATCACCGACAGCTTGAAGCACTGCGGCGTCTGGCTGCGCCGCAGCACCGCGCGGTCCAGCATCTCGCCGACGACCTCGCCATCCCCCGCCGGCGCGGCCACGAAGACCGTGTCGGAGCTCGGGATCGCCACGTTGACGGCTTTGTGGGTGCGAAGGGCCCGGACGCACTCCGAGATGATCCGGGGCTCCAGGAGCGGCCGTACGGCGTCGTGCAGCAGCACGTCGCACTCCTCGGTGCCGAGCGCCCGCAACGCCCGCCACGTGCTCTCTGGGCGGCTCGCGCCGCCCTCCACGACCTGGGAGACCTTGCGGTAGCCGCCGCGCTCCACGATCTCCGCCACCCGGTCGGTGTAGCCGGGCGTCATCAGCACCACGATCTCGTCGATGTCCGGCGCGGACTCGAAGACCGCCAGCGAGTGCTCGAGAATCGTCCTGCCCGCCACCTCGACGAGCTGCTTGGGCAGGGCCAGGCCCACCCGCTGCCCCACGCCGCCCGCCAGGAGCACGCCAACCGACCGCGAATCCATAACGCGAGCGTAGGGCAGGTCCGGCGGGAACCGGGACGTGCCGGTAACGGTCCTGTTCCGTGATATCGCGTTCACCGGTCGCTACGCTGAGGCTACGCACCCCCCTTAAAGTCCACGCACCTCCGCCCGACCGGTAGGAGACCTGCGCTTTGCCCGACTCGCTGACCGCGCACGACCACCCGAGGCACGACCATCCGGCCACGGCGGCCGTCGTCCTCGCCACCACGCCGGCGAGCAGGCTCTCCTGCTCCGACGGCACGCTGCTCGACCGCCTCGGCACGCAGCTCGACCTCCTGCCCGTCCGCGACGTGCAGGTGCTGTCGCCCGGGGGCGGCCTCGCGGCCGACCTCAGAGGCGTCGCGAAGATCGCCAGGACGGCCGTGAGCGCGGTCGCCCTGGTGCCCGCCGACCTCGTGGCCCACACCGAGGCCCTGGCGCTGCTGCTGGACCAGCCGGCGCCCGGCACCGGCGCGCTGGTCGCGCTCGACGCGGCCGCGGGCCCGCTCCGGCCGCCGGTCCGGGTCGAGGGCGGCACGGTCGTGGCGGCCGGCAGCTCGTTCCACATCGTGCCCGAGGCCAACGCCACCTTCCGCGGCCTGCTCCAGACCGCCGCGCCCGACCTCGGCACGCTCGCCGAGGTCGCCGAGGAGCTGGCCGAGCTGGCCGACACCGGCAAGCTCGGCCCGGTCACCCCCGTCGAGACCGTCGACCTGCTGCTGGTCGGGCTCGTACGCAGCGGCGTGAAGGTCCGCGCCGCCCCGCTCGGGCCGCTGCACGCCGACCGGGTCACCGGGCAGCACGCGGCCGACGTGGCCGTCGAGCGGCTGGCCGACGTGGACGAGGACCGCGTCCGGCTCGACACCTCGGTCAAGGACGACGACGGCTTCTTCGCCACGTTCCTCGTCTCCACCTGGACCCGCCACCTGATCAAGCCGGCCGCCCGGCTGAAGCTCACCCCCAACACGGTGACCGGCATCTCGATCGGGCTGGCGGTGCTCGCGGCGGTGTGGTTCTCGGCCGGCACGCCGGGCGGGCTCCTGCTGGGGGCGGTGCTGTTCTACCTGTCGTTCGGGCTCGACTGCCTCGACGGGCAGCTCGCCCGCTACACCCGTACGTTCTCGCCGCTCGGGGCGTGGGTGGACGGCATGGCCGACCGGCTGAAGGAATACCTCGTCTACGCCGGGCTGGCCCTCGGCGTCCCCGGCCCCGGCATCTGGCGGCTGGCCGTGGCCGCGATGATCCTCCAGGTCGTCCGTCACGCCCTGACCCACTCCTTCGCCGGCGCGACGGCGGACGCGGCCGGGCCCGGCGCGCCCTGGGCCCGCCCGGCGCGGCCCCTGCGCGAGTCGGCCGACGCCGCCTCGCCCCGGGGGCTGCTCGCGCTCGCCCGGCGGGTCGAGCGGATGCCGGTCGTGCGCTGGCTCAAGCGGATGATCGTGCTGCCCATCGGCGAGCGGACCGCGCTGATCTGCGTCACCGCCGCGGGGTGGGGGGCGCGTACGACGTTCGTGACGCTGCTGGCCTGGGGCGGGGTGGCGATGACGTACCAGCTGCTCGGACGGATGGCGAGGTCGGCGCGATGAGTGACCTGAGAGGGCGCCAGGGAGGCAGGCCCGTGCACATGGCGCCGGTGCCGAGGAGCGCCGTCGTCGCGCAGCGCGACGACGGGCCGCTCTCGCGCGCGATGGGCCTGCTGGTGGCCGGTCAGCTCCCGCCGCTGCCGCCGGTGCTGGCCGGCACGTTCGTCACCGGCGTGCTGCTGCTGCTCGGCGTGGCCGGCACCGACGGGCTCGCGGTCTTCGCGCCCGCCGTCACGCTGCTGCTGGCCGGGCCGGGCAGCACGCACCCGCACGACGGCCGCTTCGACTGGCTGGTGCCGCCGATCCTGCGGCTGATCGAGTACACCTTCGTGGCAGCCGTCGGGTTCGCCCACGGGCTGCACCCGCTGCTGATCATGGTGCTGCTCGGCGCGCTCGCCTTCCATCATTACGATCTGGTCTACCGCCTGCGGCAGCGGGTCCACCCGCCCTCGTGGCTGGCCACGGCCGGGCTCGGCTGGGACGGCCGGATGATGGTCGTCTCCCTGGTCGCGCTCATGGGGCCGCTGACCGCCGGCTACACGCTGCTGGCGCTCTACCTGTGGGGGCTGTTCGGCTGGGAGAGCCTCACCCGCTGGCTCGCCGTGCCCTCCGTACGGGTGGAGGCGACCGATGCGCGAACGCAAGACTGACTCCGGATTACCCGCGGAGGGCCCAAAGGCAACTAACCTTTGGCCCACACGTAGTCATGCTCGACTGAGGAGTGCACGTTGCTGGGAATGGTGCTGGCCGCTGGGGCCGGACGACGCCTGCGGCCTTACACCGACACGCTGCCCAAGGCGCTCGTGCCGGTCGACGGCGAAACCACGATCATGGACATCTCGCTGCGCAACCTCGCCGAGGTGGGCCTGCGGGACATCGTGATCGTCGTCGGCTACGCGGCGCAGGCCGTGCACGAGCGCAAGGCCGCCTTCGAGGAGAAGTACGGCGTCAAGCTCACCCTGGTGCACAACGACAAGGCCGAGGAGTGGAACAACGCCTACTCCCTGTGGTGCGCCCGCGACTACTTCGCGCAGGGCGCGCTGCTGGTCAACGGCGACACCGTGCACCCGGTCTCGGTCGAGAAGACGCTGCTGGCCGCCCCCGAGACCAGCGACATCCTGCTCGCCGTCGACAACGTCAAGAAGCTCGCCGACGAGGAGATGAAGGTGATCCTCGACGAGGGCGGCTCGCTGCGGCGCATCACCAAGCTGATGGACCCGGCCGAGGCGTACGGCGAGTACATCGGCGCCACCCTGATCCGCCCCGCCGCCGCCGAGCGGCTGGCCGACGCGCTCAAGGCCACCTTCGAGCGCGACCCGCAGCTCTACTACGAGGACGGCTACCAGGAGATGGTCGAGCGCGGCGAGACCATCCACGCCGCGCCCATCGGCGAGGTCGACTGGGTCGAGGTGGACAACCACGACGACCTGGCCAAGGCCCGCACCATCGCCGTGCGCTACTGAGGAGGCGGGCATGCCGCTTCTGGCGAGGATGTTGCCGGCGCCGCTGACCATGCAGGTCAGGCGGGGCGCCGTGGCGGAGCTCGGCGCTCTGCTGGCCGACAGCAGGGTGGCGACCTCCGGCCGGGTCGCCGTCGCCGTCGGCCCGGGGCAGGGCGACCACATCGAGAGCCTGATCTCCCCGCAGCTCGACGAGGCCGAGGTGTTCCGGGTGTCCGACGGGACGGTCGACGCGGCCGTCTCGCTCGGGGCCGACCTGCGCAAGAGCGCCTTCGAGGTCGTGGTCGGCGTGGGCGGCGGCAAGACCATCGACGCCACCAAGTACGCCGCCTCGCTGGCCGGCATCCCGATGGTCGCCGTGGCCACCAACCTCTCCCACGACGGCATCTGCTCGCCCACCGCCTCCCTCGTCTACGAGGGCGGCAAGGGCTCGTTCGGCGTGCCGATGCCGCTCGCCATCCTGGTCGACCTCGACTTCGTGCACGCCGCGCCCCCCACGCTGGTCCGGGCAGGGGTGGGCGACGTGGTGAGCAACCTGTCGGCGATCGAGGACTGGCAGCTCGGCAACGTCGAGCGCGGCGAGCCCATCGACGGCCTGGCCTGCTCGATGGCCCGCACCGCCGCCGAGGCGCTGGTCGGCCGCCAGGACGGCATCGAGTCCGACGCGTTCCTGACCGTGCTGGCCGAGTCCCTGATCCTGTCGGGCATGTCCATGGTCATCGCCGGGTCGTCGCGGCCCGCGAGCGGCGGCGATCATGAGATCCTGCATGCCGTGGATCAGCTCTTCCCCGGCACCTCCAACCACGGCGAGCTCGCCGGCATCGGCTCCGCCTTCTGCTTCTTCCTCCGCGAGGACGAGGCACGGGCCAGGCAGGTCGCCGACTGCCTGCGCCGGCACGAGCTGCCGGTGGTGCCGGGCGACATCGGGCTGAGCGTCGAGCAGTTCGCCGAGGCCGTGGCGCTGGCTCCGTCCACCCGTCCCGGCCGCTACACGATCCTGGAGCACCTCCGCATGCAGGACAACGAGATCCGTGAGCGGGTGGCGGACTATGTCCGGACCTTCGGTAGCTGAGCTGCGGCGGGTCGCCCAGCCCGCCGGTCATCTGGAGCGCAGGAACGGCGAGCACTGGGCCGGCGTGCTCTACATGCGCCGCCTGTCCATCTACGTCACCTGGCTCATGGCGCGCACCCGGGTCACGCCCAACCAGCTCACCTGGGTGATGACGGTGGCCGGGGTGCTGGCCGGGTTCGTGATCGCGCTGCCCGGGCTCTGGGCGGCCGTGGCCGCCGCCCTGCTCATCCAGGTCTACCTGCTGCTCGACTGCTCCGACGGCGAGCTGGCCCGCTGGACCGGCCGCACCTCGCTGACCGGCGTCTACCTCGACCGGGTGGGGGCCTACTTCGCCGAGGCGGCCGTGCTGGCCGGGCTGGGCTGGCGGGCCTCGGCCGTGCTGCCCGACTGGTACACCGTGCTGGGGGTGGCCGCCGCGCTCGGCGCCATCCTCATCAAGGCCGAGACCGACCTGGTCGAGGTGGCGCGGGCCAAGGGCGGCCTGCCTGCGGCGGGGGAGTCGGGCGCGGTGCAGTTCCGCTCCGGGCTGCTCGGGCTGGGGCGGCGCATCCTGTCGGCCACGAAGTTCCACCGCATCGTGCAGCCGATCGAGCTGTCGCTGCTGGCCCTCGCGACGGCCGTGATCGACGCGGTGCGGGGCGACCTCGCGGCGACCAGGGTGCTGCTGGTGGCCTGCTTCGTCGCGGCCTGCCTACAAGTCGTCCTGCATTTGGTCAGCATCCTGGCGTCGCGGCGGCTGGCGTGATCCGATGTCGGAACCGGAGCGGCCGCTCGTCCGTCGTATTGATCGGACGTCGTCGGTTCGGTGGGGGTTCACCCTCGGTTCCGATACGCTTAGCTCACCCTAGATTCAGGACCATGCGACCAGACTCGGTGATCATGAAAGAATGCTCCGCCCGTGTTCTCAACGCGTCAGGACAGTGATTCGTTGAAGATCTCGTGCGTCATCCTCACCATGGGCAACCGGGTCGCGGAGCTGAACCGGGCGGTCGAGTCCGCGCTCAACCAGATCGACGGCGACGTCGAGGTGGTGATCGTGGGCAATGGCGCCGACGTGCCCGCGGTGTCGGCGACGCCACCCGAAGGGTCGTCCGCGGTCGTCAAATCGATCCGGCTCGACCGTAACACCGGCATCCCCGCCGGCCGCAACCGCGGCGTGGAGGAGTGCTCCGGCGACGTCGTGCTGTTCCTCGACGACGACGGCTGGTACGCCGATCAGAAGGTCGTCGCCCACGTACGCGACCGCTTCGCCACCGAGCCCGACCTCGCGGTGATCTCCTTCCGGGTGATGGACCCCGACGGCGGCATCGGCCAGCGGCGCCACGTCCCGAGGCTGCGGGCCGGCGATCCGCAGCGCTCCTCGCCCGTCACCACGTTCCTCGGCGGCGCCTCGGCCATCAGGCGCTCGGCGTTCCTCCAGGTGGGCGGCCTGCCCGAGCGGTTCTTCTACGCCCACGAGGAAACCGACCTGGCCTGGCGGCTGCTCGGCGAGGGCTACCGCATCGAGTACGACGCCGAGACGGTGATGTACCACCCCCAGGTGCCGCCCACCCGGCACGCCGAGTTCTACCGGCTCAACGCCCGCAACCGGGTCTGGCTGGCGCGGCGCAACCTGCCCTGGCCGCTGGCGGTGCTCTACCTGACCAACTGGGTCGTGCTCACGCTCATCCGCGAGCGCCGCTCGCCGACCGCGATCAAGGCGTGGTTCCGCGGCTTCGGCGAAGGGCTGCGCACGCCCGCCGGCGAGCGGCGGCCGATGGCGTGGCGCACGGCGTGGCGCATGGTCAAGCTGGGCCGCCCGCCGATCGTCTGAGCCTCTGCGTCTCTCAGGCGGGTGACGCCTCGCCGAAGGTCATCTGCGCCCGCGCGACCGTCGTGCTGAACAGCGCCCGCTTGGGCAGCCCCAGCTCGCTCAGCTCCTTGGCGATGGGGTGGTTGCCCAGGCGGATCAGCGCCCCGCCCGGCCGCACCCGCGCGCCGCGGGCCCGTACGGACCACGGCACCCGCCGGGTGACCCCGTCGCGGTGGGTGTAGGCGTCCATGGGCGTCACCGCGGTCGCCCCCGGCACCGGGACGCCGGGCTTGATCAGCAGGTCGAGCACGAGCCGGCCGTCCTTGCGCAGCACACACCGCTTGTACGGCGACCCGAGCCGCAACTCGATGTCCGCCAGCTCCTTCGGGAACCCCCACAGCGTGCGCCCGGCCTCCAGCGTGAACCCCTGGTCCACCGGCAGCCAGTGCACGAACACCCCCGCCCTCAGCACCTCGCCAGGCCCAGGAGAGCCCGCCATGCCCGGCGGCCGGACCAGGAACGCCATGCCGAACTCGTGGTAGGCGTCGAGGTCGCCGTCGCGGTAGTCGACGAACACCAGCACGCAGACGGCCTTGCCGGGCAGCGCCTCGGCCACGTCGAGGCCGGAGTAGGCGATCACCGCCCGCGCGGCGTCGGCACGGACCGGGTAGACGGCACTGCACACCTGCGCGTCCCGCACCCGCACGGGGAACTCGACCGTCCGGCCCTGGATCAGTTGCGATGCCATGGCTTCAGTACATCAACCGCCACGCCGGGCCGCCATGCCCGCCGCGCCCCTGATGCCTACCCCGGACGTGAGGACGCGGGCGGCGCCGAGGCCCGCCCACGACTCGGCGTGACGCACGAAGGCCGCCGCGTGGTCGGGCCAGTGGTGGCGCAGCCGGGCCTCGGCGTGCCCGCGCGCCCCCAGCTCGGCCCGGCGGGCCGGGTCCTCCTTGAGGTCGAGCACGGCGTTCAGCACGGCGTCCACGTCCCGGGGCACGATCAGGCCGCACCCGGCGGACTCCACAGGGGCCGCGCCCTGGGGAGTGGTGACCACCGGGAGGCCGCGGCCCATGTAGTCGAGGATCTTCGTCGGCAGCCACGGCACCGTCTCGTCCGCCAGCGACAGGCCGGCGAGCGCGCCCTCGGCCATGCGCAGGGCGTGGCGGAGCGGCACGTAGCCGTACCAGTCGAGCAGGCCGACCCGCTGGGCGTCGCGCAGCAGCGGGCGCACACCGGGCTCGGCCGGGCCGATGAGGTCGAGCCGGACCCCGTACGGGGCCAGGCGCTCGGCCAGGGCGATCAGCTCCGTCACGCCGCGGTCGGCGGCGAGGCGGCCGAGGTGCACGATCCTGGCGTCGCCGGGCGGCGGCGGCTCGGCGGCGACGAACGTGGCCTCCGGCACCTCCGCCGAGGTGACGATCCGGTGCCGCCGCTCCGCGCGGGCGAGGCGGCGGGGCGTGACCCGCTCGCGTACGTCCCAGACGACCGGTGGGCGCCGGTGCGGCAGCGCCCGCAGCAGCCGGTGCTCGTGGACGACGAGCAGGTCCGCGTCCCTGAGCGCGCGCCTGAGCGCGGCGTGGGCCTTCCGGAGCGAGGCGCGGCGGGGCACGTCCACCGGCGTCAGCCCGGCCGCCGGGGTCACGTTGTGGTAGGTGAACGGCGCGACGTAGGTCACCTCGTGGCCCGCGTCGAGCAGCGCCCGGATCTGCCGGTGCATGATCCGGGCGTCCTCGGGATGATGGACGGTGGTGGCGACACATGCGCGCATGTGTCGATGCTCCGCGCCCACACGGTCACGGGCGTGAACTCGGGTGGAACGCTCGCCTAACTTCCGGCGCTCAGCTTCGCCGACGGCCGCCGGTAGAGCCAGGTCAGGCGTGGCTCCAGCACCCACTTGAAGAGGGTCCTGGTCTCCGGCAGGCACAGGATGATCGCCAGCGCGAAGCAACTGGACGCGATGGCCAGCACCCCCAGCGGCCCGAACAGCCACGGGAACTCCAGCCAGCCCATCTCCTTGGCGATCAGCACAGGGACGCCGTGCAGCAGGTAGCAGTAGAGCGTGCGGGTGCCGAGGTCGGAGAACCACGTCTCGCCCCGCGGCACCAGCGCCAGCACGGCGAAGCACATCGCCAGCGCGCAGATCAGCAGCGCCGTGCGCAGGCCGATGCCCATGTACCAGGACAGGTTGAGGTCGGCGTAGCTGTTCTTGTAGTAGAACGGGCCGAGCTTGGTGTGGGGGGCCACGAGGATCGCCACGGCGGCCGCGCCGAGGATCGTGAACACCGACACGATCTTGATCCAGCGCCGGTTGAGCATCTCGAAGTGCTCGGGCTGCATGACCAGGCCGATGACGAAGAACGGCATCAGGCCGAAGAAGCGGTCCATGCTGAAGTCACCGGAGATCTGGGAGAACCCGGCGAACAGGTAGATGGCGATCGCCACCGGCACCGGGTACTTCATGCGCTTCCACACCGGTGTGGACAGGCGCCAGAACAGCAGCGCCAGCAGATACCAGTTGAGCCAGGCCGGGTCGATGATGGTCAGGCTCCACTTGCTGCCCAGCGCGGTGCGGAGCGCGGCATAGCCGACCTCGACGATGACGTACGGGACCAGGAACGTGTCGACCAGCTTGTTGGTCTTGGCGTTGGAGTTCCAGAAGTTTCTGGACAGGTAGCCGCTGATCAGCACGAACAGCGGCATGTGGAAGGTGTAGATGAAGATGTAGAGCGCCCGCGAGCTGTCGGCGGCGAGCGTGGGCACCAGGGAGTGGCCCACGACCACGAGCGCGATCAGGACGAACTTGACGTTGTCGAGGAACGGGTCGCGGCGGCGACGCGGCGGCTCGGCCTCGGGCCGCGCCTCGGCCTCCGCGCCCTCACCGGGCCCGGTCTGCGCGGTGGCCCCGGTGGCGGTGGCGGTGGCAGCCCCGGTGGCGGTCCCGGCGGCGGGCCCGTCCGGACGGGCGTTCCCGGCGCCCGGCGGCGGGCCTGGACGCCCGGCAGGAGCGCCCGGGACACCCGGCGCACCCGCGTAGCCGGCCGGCCCGGCAGGGGCGGCAGGGGCGGCGGGCCGCTGGAAAGCGGAGCCAGGCCCCCGAGGAGCGGGATCGCGCGGCGGAGTGCCTTGGTGAGCGGGAGCGCCGGGGGCCCGGTTGGGCGGCCCCGCGTGCGAGCCCGGTCCCTGTGGTCCCGGTCCTTGCGCGGCCGGCCTCTGCGGGGCCGGTCCCTGCGGGCCTGATCCCTGTGCGGCTGGCCTCTGCGGGGCGGGTCCCTGCGGGGCGGGTCCCTGCGGGCCGGATCCCTGTGCGGCCGGTCCCTGCGGGCCTGATCCCTGTGTGGCCGGTCCCTGCGGGCGCGGTCCCTGGGGGCCTGCGACGCCGGGGTCGGTGCGGTCGCTCCAGATCGACTCCTCCGGCAGCGGCCACCGCGCGCCCGTCTGGGCGGGGCCGCCTTCCTCGCCCGGAGCCGCCTGGCCCCCGGGAGTCGTGGCCGGTCGGGAGAATCTGGTGTCAGACACGGGGGAAGTCGCTCAGCTTCGCTAGGGGCCGGGGAGCACGGCGCCAACGAGACGTGATGATCCGGTAACGATCCGGTGTCGCGCTGCGTCGCCGACCCGCAACACATTATCCCGCCCGTACGGTTCCTGTCTCCGACAGCCGTCCAGAATGCCGGGTTACACAGCGAATTTGGAGCCTCAGGTGCAGACGTTCTTCTGGTCGGCGGCGGTGATGGTGCTGTTCTTCACACTGTCCGGCAGCTTGGTGACCTTGACCGAGTCGAAGTCCTCGCCCACCACGAGCTGGATGACCGGCGCGCCCTTCGGCGCGGCCCCCGCGGCGGCGGTCGTGGACGTGTACGCCGACGGGTTGGTCACCTTGACCCGCCCCGACGCCGCCGTCGGCTTGGGCAGCACCGCGCCCGCCAGCGTGCCGGCGTAGTCGGGGGCCGTCTCGGCAGTCTTGGCGTAGTGGACCTCGGTCTTGGTCAGGCCGACGCCGCCCGGCGCCTCGTAGTTGCCGAGGCCGACGACGGTGAAGCCCTGCTCGGCGAGCTGGTCGGCGACCTCGCGAGCCTTGCCGACGGTCTTGGTGCCGTTGAGCACCTGCACCTTGACCTGCTCCGGCTTGATCGTGACCTTCGGCTTGCCGGTGCCCGCGCCGGCCGACGGGGCCGGGGTGGCGACCTCGGTGTCGGTCTTGATCGAGGTGAACAGCTTGGTGGCGTCGGGTTCCTTCCACACCACGCGGTTCTCGTCCTCCGGGTCGGGGACCCACGGGATGGTGGTGAACTGCACGCCGCCCGCCGTGAGCTGCTTGGCGCTCGTCGCGATCTCGATGAGCTGCTCGGGGTCGTTGGCGAGCTCGGGGTCCATGGTGACCGAGCCGGCCGCGGCGGAGATGAAGTCCCTGAGCTTGCCGACGTCGGTGAGCAGCTCGCTGCTGGTGGCCTTGGCGACGACCTTGCTGAGGAAGATCTGCTGGCGGCGGATGCGCTGGATGTCGCTGCCGTCGCCGTACTTGCGCAGGCGCACGTAGCCGAGCGCCTTCTCGCCGTCGAGCCGGCTCTTGCCGGCGGGCAGGACGAGCTTGCTGGCCTTGTCGTTGACGGCGGTCCTCAGGCAGATCTCGATGCCGCCGAGCGCGTCCACGATGTTCTTGAAGCCGCTGAAGTCGACCTCGACGAAGTGGTTGACGCGGATGCCGGTGAGGGTCTCGATGGTGGAGATGGTGCAGGCGACGCCGCCCGAGTTGTACGCCGAGTTGATCATGTCACGGCGCGGCGCCATCTCCTGCTTGGTGGTCTCGTTCTTGCACTTGGGGATCTGCACCATGGAGTCGCGCGGGAAGCTGATCAGCCGGGCCTTGTCGCGGTTGGGCGAGATGTGCATGAGGATGATCGTGTCGGTGCGTTTGCCGCCCGCGTCGGCCAGCCGGGCGGTCTGCTGGCCGTACCTCGCGTTGCCCGCGCCCGCCCGCGTGTCGGAGCCGACGAGCAGCACGTTGAGCGCGCCGGTGTCCGGGGGCCGGGGGTTGATGATGTCGTCCTTGACGCTCTTCTGGGTGATGTTGCCGAAGGCGTCGCGGAACGTCGCGTAGGCGGTCAGCGAGCCCGCCACCATGACCGTGGTGACGCCGATGCTGACCCAGGCCAGCACCCGCATCTTGCCGCCTCCGCCACCGCCACCGCCGCCGCGCCGTCCGCGCGGCGGCTCGTCGCCGGGCGGAGGGGGAGGGGGCGGTGGCACGGGGCTCGCGCCGCCGCCGGCGGCGGCCCTGCGGGCCATCCTGCTGCCTGGCTGGGTGGGCGCCGAGCGGTAGCCCTGCTGCGCGGTGTCGACTACCGGCGCGATCCTGTAGTCACTCATACGCCCCCTGGCCTCGTTCCTCGCGCCCGTGCGCCGGCTTGGTCCTGCCGCGCCATGAGATTAGGTGACGTTCCGAGTGTCCGGTGCGACGACCGCCGGAAAGTACCGTGACCTGGGCGTGATGTTTCCGCGGAGAAGCATACTCAGGACCGGACATAAGGGGGAATATTATCGCCGAACTCTTTGCCGCCCTCCGCGTTTGACCGCAGGTCAGGGCGGATGCTGAGGGCCGCGGCCAGGCACGCCAGGGGGACGGCCGGCAGCACGTACCGGTAGTCGAACTCCGCCGCCGCGGCCGGTGTGATCAACAGCACGATCGCCGTGGACCAAGGCAGCGCCCAGTACGCGCCCCCGGGGAGCCGTCCCCCCGAACGCCTGCGCCTGAGCGCCGCGACCGGGGGCACCAGGAGGGCAGCCAGGAGCACCGGGCCGGGCAGTCGCGCCATGCTCTGGTAGGCCCGCAGCCATCCCGCGTAGGGCTCGACGATCTCCGTGCCGATCGCGCCCTGCTCGTAGCGCTGGGCGAACTCCGCGCCCCGCTGCGCGGGATAGCGGCCGGGCGGTCCCGGCGGCGTGACCGGGAACTCGTAGTAGGCGTAGATCTCCTGGTCGGGGTAGACCGGCCGGTCCCAGCGGAACGTACGGGCCAGCTCGCCCAGGACCGAGGCGGCGTAGTCGAGCGGCTGGGTGAGGATCGCCCGCGCCGCGAAGCGGGCGGCGAGGTCGTCGGTCTCCTTGGTGAAGGTGATGCCCGGCAACTGCACGATCGGGGCGTCCTTGGCCCAGATGTACTCCTGCGAGGGCGGGCGCTGCTCCGGCGGGCGCGGGTCGCACAGGACCTTCAGGTCGGCGGGCGGGTCCATCCTGGCGCAGTCGGCGAACGACATCGTGCGGGCGTACAGGAAGACGCCGTTCGCGCCGACCAGGCCCACCCGCTGGTACGTGACGTAGAACCAGGCCCCGTACGCGACCACCGGCACCAGGGCCGCCGCCAGCAGCGCCCCGGTGGGCCGGAACCGCCGCCGCAGCAGGAACCAGGCCGCGAACACCACGATGAGCGGCTGTCCCACGGTCCTCGTCAGGGTGGCGGCGGCGAGCAGCAGGCCGATGGCGACGGCCGCGCCCGTACGGCGGGTGGCGCCCAGCGCCACGGCGGACACCACCAGGAACATGAACAGCGTGTCCGACACCAGCAGGTGCTCCAGCTCGACCTGGTAGGCGTCGAGCAGCACCGGCACCGTGGCGAGCGTCGCCGCCCAGCGCGGCGCCCGCCGGGCCACCCGGTAGATCAGCACGCCGGCGGCCAGGCCCATCAGGTGCTGGACCGCCGCCACGGCGGCGAAGGAGTGCAGCGGCTCCAGCAGCTTGATGAACATCGAGTAGCCGGCCGGGCGGACCAGGTCGGGACGCGGGTGGAAGACGGTGACGACGTAGGTGTAGGTGTCGGGGAACCACAGGGCCGGGCGATAGCCCAGCATGGCGAGGGCGCGGAGCAGCGTGCCGAGCGCGAGCACCACCAGGAACCACCGGTGCCGCCGGGCCAGGGACCTCAGATCGCGCGGCACGCGCCGCCGCCCCCGTCCCCGCCCCTGTTCCCGCGCCGCCGGCCCGTCCGCGCGAACCTCCTCCGTCACGCGCACGTCCTCCCGATCCAGTTCCGGCACGTGCCGTACGGTACCGGTTCCACGCGCCGCGACCGGATACGCTCGCTGCTCGATGGAACGTCTCCTCCCCGGCCGGGCGCTCGCCGCGCTGTCCGTCGCGCCCGCGCTGGCCGTGGCGGGCTGGCTGCTCGCCGGGCTTCCGCTGCTGCTGCTCGGCCGCTTCGCGCCGCTGCCCGCGCTGCTGCTCGGCCTGCCCGCCGCCGCCCTGGTGACCTGGGCCGGAACGCGGGCGCGCGCCGTGGTGGGGGAGACCGCCTGGTGGCAGGTCGCGGCGGTGACGGTGATCGCCGTGGCGTCGGGCGTGTTCAACGCCCTCCTGCACAGCGAGCAGTTGGCCGTCCGGCGCGACCCGGCGACCTACGCCCAGTACACCGCCTGGATCGCCCGCCACGGCGCGCTGCCGATCGACGTGCGCCCCGAGGCGTTCGGCGGGGCCGATCCCGCGCTGGTCTTCGAGAGCGTCGGGTTCTACCGGGTGGACGGGGGCGTGGCGCCGCAGTTCATGCCGGGGGCGCCGATGCTGTTCGCGCCCGGCGACTGGCTGGGCGTGCCGTTCGTGGTGCCCGCCGTGCTGGGGGCGCTCGCCGTGCTCGCCGTGGCCGGGGTGACCGCGCGGCTGGCGGGGGCGCGGTGGGCGCCGGTCGCGGCGGCGGCGTTCGCGGTCAGCCTGCCGGTCCTCTACACCTCGCGGACCACGTTCAGTGAGATCCCGTCGCTGATCCTGCTGTTCGGCGGGCTGGCGTTGGCCTACGACGCGCTGGAGCGGGCCGGCTGGTGGCGGGGCTTCTTGGCGGGCCTGGTGTTCGGGCTGGCCGTGCTGGTGCGGATCGACGGGCTACGGGACGTGCTGCCGGTGCTGGCCTTCGCCGGGCTGCTGGTCGCGATGCGTCGTGTCGGCCGGCCTCGGGGGGCGCTCGGGCCGCCGCTGCTGGCCGGGCTGGCGGCAGGGGCGGGGCTCGGGCTGCTGGCGGCGTACGTGCTGGCGCGGTCCTATCTGAACTATCTGTCGGGCTCGGTGCGGCCGCTGCTGCTGATCTGCGCCGCCGTGCTCGTGCTCACCGCGGCCGGCACGGCCGCCGCGCCGCTCCTGGCCCGCCTGCGGGCGCCGCGCTGGGCGCCGGCGGCGGGGGCGGGGCTGGTCGTGCTGCTCATGGCCGCGCTGTACGCCCGCCCGTGGTTCCAGACCGTCACCCGCGACCCGGTGACCGACGACGACCGGCGCACGTTCGACATGATCGAGGCCATCCAGCGGGCCAACGGCCTGCCGGTGGACGGCCGCCGCCTCTACTTCGAGCAGTCGCTGCACTGGGTCGCCTGGTACGTCGGCCTCCCCGCGCTCGTGCTGGCCACGCTCGCGGCGGCGCTGCTCACCCGGCGGCTGCTGCGCGACGGCACGCCGTTCGCCTGGCTGCTGCCGCTCGCGGTGATCGGCTGGACGACGGTCACCACGCTGGTCCGGCCCGAGATCACGCCCGACCATCCGTGGGCCGCCCGCCGCCTGGTCCCGGTCGTGATCCCGGGGCTGGTGGTGCTGGCCGCGTACGGGCTGGACCGGCTGCGGGCGTGGACCGGCGGCCGGCGCTGGGTGAGCGCGCTCGCGGTCGTGGCCGTGCTGGTCCCGCCCGCCGTGACCTCGATCGGCACCGCGTTCACGCCGGTCGAGCGGGGGGAGGCGGCGGCCGTGGCGGCCATGTGCGCGCGGCTGCCCGAGCGGGCCTCGGTGCTGATCGTCGAGCGGGTCACCGGCGAACGGTTCACCCAGGTCGTACGGGGGATGTGCGACCTGCCGACCGCCCGCGTGCGGCGGCCGGACGGCATGGACGTGGCACGCGACGACGAGACGCGGCGGCTCGCGGAGCGGGTGCGGGCGGCCGGCCGGGTGCCGGTCGTGCTGGCCGCCGAGGCCGACCAGGTCGCGAGGTACGGCACTCCCGTGCAGGTCTTCGCGCTCACCGCCCGCCAGGACGAACGCTCGCTCGTGAGCCCTCCGGACGGCACGTGGTCGCTGCGGATGAACGTGTGGATGGCCGTCCCCGAAGCAGCCGATGTGCACGCTTCCCCTGGACGGGCACAGTAACCTCGATCCCTGTGAGCACGCTAGAGACCCCCAAGAGTGGACCTGCCGTGGAAGAAGCGCCGTACGTCACCATCGTCCTGCCCTGCTACAACGAGCAGGACCACGTCATCGACGAGGTCGAGCGCATCACCAGGGCCATGGACTCCAGCGGCTACACCTACGAGCTGGTCGCCATCGACGACTGCTCCACCGACGACACGCTGGCCCGCCTGCACGAGGCCGCGCCCGCCTACCCCCACCTGCGGGTGCGCGCCTTCCACCGCAACGGCGGCTCCGGCACCGTGCGCCGCATCGGCAGCCAGGACGCCAGGGGCGAGATCGTCGTCTGGACCGACGCCGACATGACCTACCCCAACGACCGCATCCCCGACCTGGTGCAGATCCTCGACAAGGACCCCACGATCGACCAGGTGGTGGGCGCGCGCACCAGCGAGGAGGGCTCGCACAAGCTGCTGCGGGTGCCGGCCAAGTTCGTGATCCGCAAGGTCGCCGAGATGCTGGCCGGGCAGAAGATCCCCGACCTCAACTCGGGGCTGCGCGCCTTCCGCAAGTCGGTGGCCAAGCCCTATCTGCGGCTGCTGCCCCCCGGGTTCTCCTGCGTCACGACGATCACGCTGTCGTTCCTGTCCAACCAGCACGACATCTACTACCTGCCCATCGAGTACGCCAAGCGGGCCGGCAAGTCGAAGTTCAGCTTCGTCTCCGACGCCTACCGCTACATCCTGCAGGTGCTGCGGATGATCATGTACTTCAACCCGCTCAAGGTGCTCATGCCGCCCGCGCTCTGGCTGGTGGGCATCGGGTTCGTCAAGGGCGTCTGGGACATGATCCAGCACCCCTTCTACTTCCCGGCCAACACCGTCATGATCTTCCTGTCCGGGATGCTCATCGGGTCCGTGGCGCTGCTGGCCGACCTGATCGTGCGCTCGCGGGGAGAGTAGGCGCGTGCGGATCGCGATCGTCGGGCCGACTTACCCGTACAAAGGGGGCGGGGCGCAGCACACGACCGAGCTGGCGCACCGGCTGGCCGCGCTGGGGCACGACGTGGTGATCGAGTCCTGGCGGGCGCAATACCCGTCGTTCCTCTATCCGGGGCAGCAGACCATCTCCGCGCCCGAGGGCACCCCCTATCCGGCGACCGCGCGCCGGCTCGACTGGCGCCGTCCCGACGGGTGGCTGGCCGCCGGGCGGCGGATGCGCGCCGCCGACCTGGTGGTGCTGGCCGTGCTGAGCCCGGTGCAGGTCCCGGCCTACCTGGGCATCCTTGCCGGCCTCGGCCGCCGCGCCCCCGCACTCGCCCTCTGCCACAACGTGCTGCCGCACGAGCGCAAGCCGTACGACAGGCCGCTCATGAAGGCCCTGCTCAAGCGGGTGGACGCGGTGCTCGCCCACTCCGAGGAGCAGGCCGGGCTGGCCCGCGGGCTGGCCGCCACGCCGGTACGGGTGGCCGGGCTGCCGCCGCACCTGCCCGTGACCGGGGCGTCGGGATCGGCCGAGGTGCGCAGGCGGCTGCTGTTCTTCGGCATGGTGCGCCCGTACAAGGGGCTGGACCTGCTGCTGCGGGCGCTGCCCGAGGGCGTCTCGCTGACCGTCGCCGGGGAGTTCTGGGGCGGGCTGGACGAGACCGAGGCGCTGATCCGCGAGCTCGGCCTCGGCGACCGCGTGGAGCTGCGGCCCGGCTACGTGCCCGCGGACGACGTGCCGAAGCTGTTCGCCGCCGCCGACGCGCTCGTGCTGCCCTACCGCAGCGCCACCGCCAGCCAGAACGTGTGGCTGGCGCACGAGCACGGCGTCCCGGTGATCGCCACGCGGGTGGGCGCGCTCGCCGACCACGTCACCGACGGCGTGGACGGGCTGCTCGTCGAGCCGGGCGACGCCGGCGCGCTGCGCGCGGCCATCGAGCGCTTCTACGCCTCCGGCGAGCCCGAGAGGTTGCGGTCGGGGGTCAAGGCGGTCGATCCCGAGCCGTTCTGGTCGGCGTACACGGCGGCGCTGCTGGACACCGGCCGGGCCTGACGGCCCAGCAGGAACGACACCCCGGCCAGCGCGGCGTCGGCCAGCGTGAACGCCAGCCGCGACACGATGGCCACCGCCAGCGCCGGCGCGGTGCCGATGACCGGCCCGAGCACCAGCACCAGCGCGCCCTCCCTGATGCCCACGCCGGCCGGCACCACGACGGTGAGGATGCCGGTCGCCCAGGCGAAGGCGTAGGCCCCGGTGCCCGCCAGGTAGAGGTCGGTCCGGCCGGTGAGCAGCCAGATGTGCACGCCGTAGACGAACCAGCCGAGCACCGTCCAGGCCACCGCGACGACCACGGTGCGGCCGGGCAGCACGCTCTCCAGCGGCTCGCGCCGCGCCAGGCGCAGCGCCAGGTTGAGCCCCCAGCCCAGCACCTTCGGATGCAGGCACACGATGATCACGGGGACCAGCAGCACGAGGTACCACGCCTCGCGCACCGCCTCCAGCGAGCCCAGCGTGGCCGCGGCGATCGAGATCGCCACCCCGATGTTGATCACCAGTCCGAGCGAGATGGTGGCGAACGTCCGGCGCGGCGGGCTCCCGTGGTCGCGGCCGAGGTCCATCATCGCCGCGTACGCCCACACCGCGCCCGGGATGTACTTGCCGAGCTGGCCCACGAACATGATCCGCCCGGCGATCCGCAGCGGCACCCGCGTGCCGAGCCCCGCCATGATCTCCCGCCAGGCGACCAGCATGAAGAACTGGCCGAGCATCACCGCGAGGAACGACCCGAGCACCGCCCACGGCGACAGCGCGGCCAGCGCCGTGGTGGTGTCGTCCCAGTTGCGGGCCAGGCCGTAGCCGAGGAACCCGATGGCGACCAGGGCGAGGACGATGCGCAGCAGCCGGCGGAGCATTCGCTCAGGCTACGCGCGTCACGCCCGTGAGTGCCAGAGACCCGCGTCCGACCTCAAGCCCGTCCGAAGGTGGGTACTGTGGGGCCCCGTGGGGAAGCAACGCGTCGCGCAGCTCGCATACTCGGAGTTCCAGTCCGCCATGCTCGACGAGGGCAAGCGGCGGCGGAAGGCGGCGAAGATCATCGCCGTGCTGGAGCACTTCCGCGGGCCGCTCGGCGGGCTGACCGTGGCCGACATCGGCTGCTCGGCCGGGTTCATCGCCGACGAGCTGGCCCAGGCCGGCGCCAAGCACACGATGGGCGTCGACATCGACGTGCCGGGGCTGCGCAAGGCGGCCGACCGGTTCGGCGGGCGGGTGGCGTTCGTGTGCGGCGACGGCACCGCGCTGCCGTTCCCCGACGGCTCGGTGGACGTGCTGGTGTTCAACCACATCTACGAGCACGTGGTCGACCCCGACGCGGTGGTGGCCGAGATGCACCGGGTGCTGTCCGACGACGGGGTGCTCTACCTGGGGCTGGGCAACCGGCTCGGGGTCATGGAGCCGCACTACAAGCTGCCGTTCCTGTCCTACCTGCCGCCCGCGCTGGCCGACCGCTACGTGCGCGCCTCCGGCCGGGCCGACCACTACTACGAGCGTTTCCGCACCCGGCGCGGGCTGCGCAGGATGCTGCGGGCCTTCCACGTCTGGGACTACACCTTCCCGGTGCTGGCCACGCCCACGAGGTTCGCCGGGGGAGAGCTGTTCCCCGGCGTGCTCGGCAAGGTCGTGCGCACGGTGCTCGCCAGGACGCCGCGCGCGGTGCTGCGGCTGCTGCTGCCAGTGGTGCCGACCTACCTGTGGGTGGCGACCAAGCGGCCGGCGCGGCCCGTGGGGGCGGCGCTGCCGCAGCCGCCCGAGCGGGTCCGGCCGCTGTGAAAGCCGAGGAGAGCCCGGCCACCGGCGAGGTCGTCGTGCGGAGGCGCCGGCCGCGGGGGGCGCGGGGGCTGATCCGGGTCGCGTTCCTGCTGGTCGCGCTCGGGTTCGGCGGCTGGGCGGTGGCGCGGGAGTGGGACGGCGTGGTGGCCGGGTTCGCCCGGCTGTCGGCGCCCGCGCTGGCCGGGTCGCTGGTGGCCGTGGTGGCCGCGCTGCTCGGGGCCATGCTCACCTGGCGCACGCTGCTGGCCGACCTGGGCTCGCCGCTGCCGCTCAGTCCGGCGGCCAAGGTGTTCTTCGTGGGGCAGCTCGGCAAGTACATCCCGGGCGCGCTCTGGCCGGTGCTCGCGCAGATGGAGATGGGCCGCGACCTCGGCGTGCCCAGGGCGCGCAGCGCGGCGGCGTTCTTCCTGATGATGCCGATCCAGCTCGCCACCGGCCTGCTGGTGACGCTCGGCACGCTGGGCTGGGACCGTTATGGCTGGCTGCTGCTGGCCCTGCCGGCGCTGCTGGTGCTGCTGGAGCCCAAGGTCATCAACGCGGTGATCGCGTTCGGGCTGCGCAAGCTGAAGCGGGAGCCCCTGGAGCGGCCGCTCACCCGCCGGGGCATGCTCGCCGCGCTCGGCTGGGCGCTGGCCGGGTGGATCGCCTACGGCGTGCACCTCTACTTCGTCGTGCCGCAGGGCGGGCTGGTGTTCGCGGTGGGGGCGTTCGCGCTGTCGTGGTGCCTCGGCATCCTGACCTTCGTCGTGCCGGCGGGCGCGGGGGTGCGGGAGGTCGCCATGGTGGCCGTGCTGGCGCCGCACGTTTCGGGCGGCGCCGCCATCGCGGTGGCCCTTTCGTCCCGAATTGTCATCATTCTGGGTGACTTGATCTGCGCCGGTCTCGCGGGAATCACGGCAAGGCGCTCCTCGGTGTGATTTGGACCACGATTTAGGGGACGTTGGTCATAAGCTGAACTACAGAGGGGGACGTTCAGTCCCACGTTGATCTTGAGGGGAGAAGATCTGCGTATGCCTCGTGTGCTCGTCGATGCGGCGGCGGTTCCCGCCGACCGCGGCGCGCTTACCCGCTACGTGGACGGGCTCGTCGCTGCCCTGCACCGGGCCGGCGCCGATGTCGCTGTCGCATGCCAGCGTGCCGACGCCGAACGCTACCGGCGGCTCGCGCCCAGCGCGAACGTCATCCCGGGGCCCGTCTCGCTCACCAACCGGGCGGCCAGGCTCGCCTGGGAGCAGAGCAGCCTGCCGCTGCTCGCCCGCCACGCCGGCGCGGACGTGATCCACGCTCCCTACTACTCGATCCCGCTCGGCTCCGGCATCCCGACCGTCGTGACGGTGCACGACGCGACCTGGTTCGCCGAGGCCGACCAGCACGGCCCCCGCGCGTCGTTCTTCCGCTCGGCCACCCGCACCGCCGTGCGCCGGGCCAAGCGGGTGATCGTGCCGTCCAAGGCCACCAGGGACGAGCTCGTCCGGGTGCTGTCCGCCGACCCCACCAGCATCGACGTCGCCTACCACGGCGTCGACCTCGCGCTGTTCCATCCGCCGAGCGAGGACGAGATCCGCCGGGCCGCGCTGCGCCTCGGGCTGCACGGGCAGCCGTACGTCGCCTTCCTCGGCAACCTCGACCCGCGCAAGAACGTGCCCAACCTCATCCGCGGGTTCGCCTCGGCGGTCAAGGCGCTGGACAAGCCGCCCGCGCTCGTGATCGGCGGCGGCGTGCACGAGAACGACGTGGACGCCGCCTGCCGGGAGGTCGAGGCCACCGTCCGCGTCATCAGGCCCGGCTACTTGCACGGCCCCGACCTGCCGGGCTTCCTCGGCGGCGCGCTCGTGGTGGCCTTCCCCTCGCGCGGCGAGGGGTTCGGGCTGCCGGTGCTGGAGGCCATGGCCTGCGGCGCGCCCGTGCTCACCACGCACCGCACCTCGCTGCCGGAGGTGGGCGGCGACGCGGTCGCCTACACCGAGCCCGACTCCGACAGCATCGCAAACGCGCTCGGCGGGCTCCTCGCCTCGGCCGAGCGGAGAAAGCAGCTCCAGGAGGCGGGCCTCGCCCGCGCCCGCGAGTTCACCTGGGACGCCTCGGCCGAGGCGCACCTCAGCGCCTATCAACGCGCGATCGAATAGTTCGGTAACCTCACGGAATGATGGAGAGCTCTTTGCCAGACCTCGAGGCGATCCTCCTGGTTGGGGGGCAGGGCACGCGCCTGCGCCCGCTGACACTGGGCACGCCCAAGCCGCTGCTGCCGACTGCCGGGGTGCCGTTCCTGGCCCACCAGTTGGCCCGTGCGCGATCGTTCGGCGTCCGCCGGATCGTCTTCGCGACCTCCTACAAGGCGTCCATGTTCGAGCCGGCCTTCGGCGACGGCGCGGCGTTCGGGCTCTCCCTCAGCTACATGACGGAAGAGACTCCCCTCGGCACCGGCGGAGCCATCCGCAACGCGGCCGAGGCGCTCACCGCGGGGCCGTCCGACCCGGTGCTCGTGCTCAACGGCGACATCCTCTCCGGCCACGACATCGGCGAACAGGTGCGCCTGCACCGCGCGCGGCAGGCCGCTGTAACGCTCCATCTGACGGAGGTCGACGATCCGTCCCGCTTCGGCTGCGTCCCGACGGACGACGACGGGCGGGTCACGGCCTTCCTGGAGAAGACTCCCGAGCCGGTCACCAACCGCATCAACGCCGGCTGCTACGTCTTCACCCGCTCGGTCATCGACTCGATCCCCAAGGACGAGGTGGTGTCGGTCGAGCGGCAGACGTTCCCCGGCCTGATCGAGGCGGGCGAGCTGGTGCTCGGCTACGCCACCCGCACCTACTGGCTCGACGTCGGCACTCCGGCCGCGTTCGTGCAGGGCTCGCGCGACCTGGTGCTGGGCCGCCTGGACTCCCCGGCCGTGCCGGGGCCGGCGGGCGAGTTCCTCGCGCTGCCCGGGGCCGTCGTCGCGCCGACGGCCAAGGTCGAGGGCGGCACCACGGTCGGCGCGCGGGCGGTCGTCGAGGCCGGGGCCATCGTGACCGGCTCGGTGCTGAGCGACGACTGCGTGATCGAGACGGGCGCGGAGGTCACCGACTCGGTGCTGGGCAAGGGCGCGCGGGTCTGCGCGGGCACGGTGGTGCGCGGCGCGGTGATCGGCGACGGCGCCGTGGTCGGGCCGGGCAACGAGCTCCAGGACGGCGTACGCGTCTGGCCGGGCATCGAGCTGCCCGAACGCGCGCTCCGCTACTCCAGCGACGTCTGAGAGGCCGGGGCCGGGAGACGGCGTGACTTCCTCGACTCCCAGGCCCAGCCTCCCAGCAGGACCAGGACGGTGGTGATCACGACCAACGGGATCACCCAGATCCGGTCGCCGTACCTGATGCCCAGCTTCGCCAGCAGGACGGCCATGCCGTCGAAGGCGTAGAACACGGCGCCGGCGCCGGCCACGAACCCGGCGACGGCCCCGATGACGGCGACGGTCTCACCGGCGAGCGGCCGGAGGAACCGGGCCGCGCGGGCGCACAGCAGGCCGGCCAGGCCGTGCTCGACGACGAGGAGGACCGCCAGGGCGAGGCCCCATAAGGCGTGGTGGGACACGATGTGGCCGATGTAGTCCCAGGGGCCGCGGAACCCCCGGACGTCGAGGACGTCGAGCGCCTTCGCGAGGCCGAGGACGCCGAGCGCCAGGATGACCGCCGTCATCGCCGCGACGCCCTTGCGCTGCCATGCCCGCTCGGGGGCCCGCTCGGGGGCCCGCTCCGGCGGCGGGAGCATCCTCGTGCGGCCCATGCCCGGCCGCCGCTCGCCGAGCACGGCCAGCGCCTGCTCGACGGTCGGCCGGTTGCCCGGGTCCTTGTCGAGCAGCCGGGTGATGAGCGGCGCCAGCCGGCCCGCCCGTCGCGGCGGCGGCGGCTCCTCCAGCAGGACCGCGGTCAGCGCCGCCGGCTGGGTGTCGCGGCGGAACGGGGAGACGCCCTCGACGGCCTGGTAGAGGGTCGCGCCGAGGGAGAACAGATCGCCCGCGGGAAGCCCGTCGGTGCCGCGCAGCCGCTCGGGGGCCATGTACTCGGGCGAGCCGACGAGCATCCCGGTGGCCGTCAGGGTGGTGTCGGTGGTGTGGAGCGCGATCCCGAAGTCGGTGAGCAGGACCCTGCCGTCCGTGGAGAGCATGACGTTGGCGGGCTTGACGTCGCGGTGCACGATGCCGGCCCGGTGCGCCGCGCCGAGCGCCGCCAGCAGCGCGCCGGCGACGTGGGCGGCCCGCTCCACCGGCAGCGGTCCGTGCTCGTCGAGGTGCTCGGCCAGCGAGGAGCCGTCGATCAGCTCCATCACGATCCAGGGCAGGCCGTCGGGGACGACGTCGTAGATGGCCAGGATGTTCTCGTGGGTCCGTAACCGGACGGCGTTGCGGGCCTCGCGGGCGGCGCGTTCCAGCCGCTTGTCCTGCTCCGCCTGGGACATCCCGGGCAGCAGGTGCAGCTCCTTGACCGCCACCTCGACGTCCAGGACCTCGTCGTACGCCCGCCAGACCCGCCCGAACCCGCCGGACCCGAGCAGGGCGACCAGCCGGTAACGTCCGCCGACCCTGTAGCCAGGCTGCGCCGATGTCATCGCCATCCCGCCCATCTCGCCCCGCACGACCGTTGGCCAGACTAGATCACGGGGGCCGGCGCCGTGGCCCGTACCGCGATCCCGGGGGCCGCTCCACTCCGGCCGGCGCGGCACACTGAAGGGGTGAGGGAGCGCAGGTGGGCGCCGGACGGGCCGCTCGACGTCGGGCTGGCGTTGCAGCCGCACCGGCGCGGCGGCGGCGACCCCGCCTGGCGGCGGACCGCCGACGGGGCCCTGTGGCGCACCTCCAGGGCGCCCTCCGGCCCCTGCACGCTCCGGGTGAGCGTCGCGGGCGGCGAGGTGCTCGGGCAGGCGTGGGGGCCCGGCGCGGAGTGGGCGCTGGAGACCCTGCCGGCGCTGCTCGGGGCCGAGGACGACCGGTCCGGGTTCAGCGTCAGGCACGAGGTGCTGGCCGACGTCGTACGCCGCCACCCCGGCCTGCGCATCGGCCGCACCGGCCGCGTCATGGAGGCCCTGGTGCCGGCCGTGCTGGAGCAGAAGGTGGTGGGCCGGGAAGCCTGGCGGGCCTGGCGCTGGCTGCTCCACCACTACGGCGAGCCCGCCCCCGGCCCGGCCCCCGATGGCATGCGGGTGATCCCCGAGCCGGCCGTGTGGCGGCAGATCCCCTCCTGGCACTGGCACCGGGCGGGCGCGGAGGCGGTGCGGGCCCGTACGATCGCGACCGCCGCGTGGCACGCCGCCAAGCTGGAGGCGGCCCGCACCACGCAGGAACTCGACCGGCTGCTGCGCGCGCTGCCCGGCGTCGGGGTGTGGACCTCCGCCGAGGTGCGCCAGCGCGCGTTCGGCGATCCCGACGCGGTGAGCGTGGGTGACTTCCACCTGGCCAAGCTGGTCGGCTACGCGCTGACGGGGGAGAAGACCGACGATCCCGGCATGTTGCGGCTGCTGGAGCCGTACGAGGGGCATCGGCACCGGGCGACGGTGCTGGTGTGGCTGTCGGGGCTGCGGCCGCCGGCCCGGGGGCCGCGCATGCCGGCGCGCGACTTTCGGGCGTTTTGACCGACCCTGGGTGCGGGTGGTGAACTCAGCGCGCCGTACTGTGCCTGTATGAGTCCCGTGAACGATTCCGCGCTCCGCCGCGCTCTCGCCCGCGCCCGCGACGGCAAGACCCTCGACGTCACCGAGGCGACCGTGCTGCTGCACGCGCGGGACGAGCACCTCGACGCCCTCCTTGAGCACGCCTCCCGCGTCCGCGACGCCGGCCTCGAGGCCGCAGGACGGCCCGGCGTCGTCACCTACAGCAGGAAGGTGTTCATCCCGCTGACCAGGTTGTGCCGGGACCGGTGCGGCTACTGCACGTTCGCCACCGCGCCGCACAAGCTTGACTCGCCCTTCCTGAGCCCGGACGAGGTGCTGGAGATCGCCAGGCAGGGCGCGGCGATGGGGTGCAAGGAGGCGTTGTTCACGCTGGGGGACCGGCCGGAGGACCGCTGGCACCAGGCCCGCGAGTGGCTGGACGCGCACGGCTACGACGACACGCTGTCGTACGTGCGGGCCATGGCGATCAGGGTGCTGGAGGAGACCGGGCTGCTGCCGCACCTCAACCCCGGGGTGATGAGCTGGCGGGACCTGCAGCGGCTCAAGCCCGTCGCGCCGTCCATGGGGATGATGCTGGAGACGACGTCGCGGCGGTTGTTCGAGGAGAAGGGACAGCCCCACTACGGCTCGCCGGACAAGGACCCGGCGGTGCGGCTGCGGGTGCTGGAGGACGCCGGGCGCAGCAACGTGCCGTTCACCACCGGCATCCTCATCGGGATCGGGGAGACCGTACAGGACCGGGCCGAGTCGATCTTCGCGATCCGGCGGGTGGCCCGCGAGTACGGCGGCGTCCAGGAGGTCATCGTCCAGAACTTCCGCGCCAAGCCGGACACCGCGATGCGCGGCATGCCCGACGCCGACCTCCAGGAGCTGGCCGCCACCATCGCCGTCACGCGCCTGGTGCTCGGCCCGAAGGCCCGCGTCCAGGCCCCGCCGAACCTGGTGGACGCCGAGTACGCGCTCATGCTCCGCGCCGGCATCGACGACTGGGGCGGCGTCTCCCCGCTCACCCCCGACCACGTCAACCCGGAGCGGCCCTGGCCGCAGATCGAGGAGCTGGCGGCCCGCACCGCCGCCGCCGGGTTCGCGCTGCGCGAGCGCCTGACCATCTACCCCGAGTACGTGCTGGCCGGCGAGCCCTGGCTGGACCCGCGCCTGTCCGCCCACGTGGCCGCGCTCGCCGACCCGGCGACCGGCCTGGCCCGCGAGGACGCCGTGCTCGAAGGCCGTCCGTGGCAGGAGCCGGACGGCGGCTTCGTCCCGGCCGGACGGGTGGACCTGCACGTCGAGGTGGACACCGACGGGCGCACGCACGACCGGCGCGCCGACTTCGACCACGTCTACGGCGACTGGGAGGCGCTGAAGGACCGCCTCGGCACGGCGACGCCCACGACGCCGGGCGACGTGCGGCAGGCGCTGCGCAGGGCGGCGGCCGACCCGGCCGGGCTCACCGACGACGAGGCCGTGGCGCTGCTCGGCGCGGACGGGGAGGCGCTGGAGGAGCTGGCCGCCATCGCCGACGACCTTCGGCGGCAGGCGGTGGGCGACGACGTCACCTACGTGGTCAACAGGAACATCAACTTCACCAACGTCTGCTACACCGGCTGCCGGTTCTGCGCGTTCGCGCAGCGGCGTACGGACGCGGACGCGTACACGCTGAGCCTGGACCAGGTGGCCGACCGGGCGCAGGAGGCGTGGGAGGCCGGCGCGACCGAGGTGTGCATGCAGGGCGGCATCCACCCCGACCTGCCGGGGACCGCGTACTTCGACATCGCGAAGGCGGTCAAGGCCCGCACGCCCGACATGCACGTGCACGCCTTCTCCCCGATGGAGGTCATCAACGGGGCGTCCAGGACGAACCTGTCCGTACGGGAGTGGCTGGAGGCCGCCAAGGAGGCCGGGGTGGACTCGCTGCCGGGCACGGCGGCCGAGATCCTGGACGACGACGTGCGCTGGGTGCTCACCAAGGGCAAGCTGCCGGCCAAGGAGTGGATCGACGTCATCACCACGGCGCACAAGGTGGGCATCCCGACCACGTCCACGATGATGTACGGCCACGTGGACAACCACCTGCACTGGGTCAGGCACATCAAGCTGATCCGGCGGCTGCAGGAGGAGACCGGCGGGTTCTCGGAGTTCGTGCTGCTGCCGTTCGTGCACACGAGCGCGCCGATCTACCTGGCCGGCATCGCCCGCCCCGGCCCCACGGCGCGCGAGAACCGGGCCGTGCACGCCCTGGCCAGGATCCTGTTGCACGGCGCGATCGGCAACATCCAGTGCTCGTGGGTGAAGCTCCAGGACGATCTGTGCCGGCAGGTGCTCCAGGGCGGCGTCAACGACCTCGGCGGCACGCTCATGGAGGAGACCATCAGCCGCATGGCGGGCTCGGAGAACGGCTCGTACAAGACGATCAGCGAGCTGCGCGCCATGGTGGAGGTCACCGGGCGGCCGGTGCGCCAGCGCACCACCGAGTACGGCGTCCCGTCGGCGGAGCGGCTGGCCGCCTCGGCGGCGAGCGACGGCGTGTGCCAGAGCGTGCGGCGGGTGCTGCCCCTCGCGTAGTTGTAACTTGTTCTAACAACGGGTTGCGCCCCGAGTGCGGGTCCCTGACAGAATCGGCACGTGCGGTTGGGTCGGCATCGCGCCGCGCTCTCCACCGAGCAGCGGCGCAAGAAGGCGTTACGGCGTGGCGTGCTGGCCGGGCTCGCGGCCGTGGCCATCGTCGTCGCCTCGCTGACCGTGGTGTTCGGCGGCGCGGGCGCGCTGTGCTCCACACGGGAGCCCGTGCTGGTCAGCGTCGCGGCGGCGGTGGACGTCGCGCCCGCCGTCATGGAGGCGGCCGGGCGGTTCAACGACACCAAGGCGTCCGTGGGCGGCCGGTGCGTGCTCGTCCAGGTGACCGAGCAGCCGCCGGCCACCGTCCTGCGCACGCTCATCGGCGACCGCGCGGGCGTGCTGCGCGAGCGGCCCGACGGGTGGATCGCCGACTCCTCGGCCTGGATCCGGCTGGCCCGCCAGCAGGGGGCCAGCTCGCTGCCGTCCGGGGAGAGCGTCGTCGCGACCTCGCCGCTGGTGTTCGCCACACGGCAGTCGCTGGCGCGGCGCTTCTCCGTGGGCAACACCGAGATGAACTGGCGGATGGTCTTCCCGTCCACCGCGCGCGGGCGGCTGACGCCCACCGACGAGGAGCCCGACGTCGTACGCGTGCCCGACCCCTCGCTGGCCGGGGCCGGCATCGCGACCGTGGCCGCCGCCCGCGACGTGGTCGGCACCGGGCCCGAGGCCGACAAGGCGCTGACCGCGTTCGTCCGCTGGGCGCAGGCGGGGTCGGCCCCCGACTACCGCAGCATGCTGGCGGCCGTGGACGACCGTACGTTCTGGCAGCGGCCGGTGGTCATCGTGCCCGAGCAGTCCGTGTGGAACCACAACCAGCGGCCCTCCGCCGACCCGGTCGTGGCGCTGCACCCGCGCGAGGGGACCATCGACCTCGACTACCCCTACGTCGTCACCGCCACCGACCCGGTGGCGGCCGAGGCGTCCACCGCGTTCGCTGACTGGCTGACGGGGCCGGAGGCGCAGCAGATCGTGCGGCGGGCCGGGTTCCGGTCGGGCGACGGCAAGGAAGGGCCGATCTCGCCGGGGCCGCTGCTCCCCACGGCCGCCCCCAAGGTGCGCACGTCCGTCACCCCGCAGGACATCGACGAGGCGCTGCGCGCCTGGAGCCGGCTCGCCCCGCCCACCAACATCCTGGTGCTGGCCGACACCAGCAAGCACATGGCCGAGCCGCTGAAGGGCAGCACCCGCGTGCAGGTGGCGCTGGAGGCCGCCAGGATCGGGCTCCAGCTCTTCCCGGTGTCCACGCACATGGGGCTGTGGGAGTTCGCCGGCGGGCTGGGGCAGGTCAGGGGCTACCGGGAGCTGGTCGGGCTCGGGCCCATCAACGAGCCCGAACGCGGGCAGGTCGTCCGGCGCAGCCGCCTGGAGGAGGCCACCGCCACCATCACCGCTCATCCCACGCGGCCGAGCTCGCTCTACGACGCCGTGCTCAGCGGCTTCCGCCGGGTGAGCGGCGAGTACCGCGAGGAGATGAACAACACGCTGCTGGTGATCACGGCGGGCAAGGACGACGGCAAGGGCATCAGCCGCGAGCGGCTGGTGGACACGCTGCGCCGCGAATGGCGGCCCGACCGGCCGGTGCAGATCATCGTCATCGCCTTCGGCTCCGGCGTGGACCGCGCGGCGCTCGGCCAGATCACCGCCGCCACGAACGGCTCCCTGCACGAGGCGCAGCGGCCGGACGAGATCATCGACGTCTTCCTCGCGGCGCTGGCCCGCCGCCTGTGCCACCCCACCTGCAAGCCCCCCGCATAAAGAGGCCGCATGAGAGAGGGGACGCCCCTGGCGGAGCGTCCCCTTCCCGATCAGCGGGTCACACGCGCTGCCAGAGCGCCGGGACGTTCGGCGGCTCCCACCCGGCGAGCGAGGTGTGAGCCTGGACGCACCGGTAGGTGACGCCGTTGTAGGTGACCGTGTTGCCGACCGCGTACGCCACGCCCGCGCGCCACGTGCCCGACGGGGCGGTGGTGGTCGGCGTCGCGGTCGGGGTGGGCGTCCTGGTCACGGTGGGGGTGGCGGTCGGGGACGGGTTGCCGCCCCCGCCGACCTGCAGGTCGATGCAGGAGTAGAAGGCGTTGGCGGTGTCGGAGATGTTCCAGATCGCCAGGACCTTCTGGCGGCCGGTGAAGCCGGACAGGTTCACGGTGTGCGAGACCGTCGCGGGCGGCTGCTGGTTGTTGCCGCTGAACTCGGCGACCTTGGTGTTGCCGATGTAGTACTGGTAGTTCGCGGTCGCGTGCCGGGCGGTGAACGTCCAGGTGAAGGTCACCATGGTGCCCACCGACGCCACCGGCCAGGGCTTGCTGTCGTCGTTGAGCTGGGCGAACTGCCCCAGGTTGGCGTTGCAGGTGCGCAGGCCCTTCGGGCCCTCGACGCTCTGCGGCTCGTAGACGATGTTGCCGCAGTCGGGCACCTTGCCCTGGGCGCAGTTGGCCTGCCGGCTGGGCGGCGAGTTGACGTAGCCGTGAGCCAGGGCGGGGCCGGTGTTGAAGACCGTGGCGGCGATGGCCATCGCCGCCACGGCGACCAACGTGAGCATCCTTCGCATGAAAGCGGCTCCTTTACATGGGGGGATGCTCCAAATGTAAAGGAAACTTTCCTAACGGTAAATGGCTGGCTGACCGGGCGTGCGGGCTCCGGTCAGTACGGCCAGGTCAGCGCGTCACGATGAAATCGGCCGGATCGCGCGGCGCCCGGTCACGCGGCGGCGCGGCGGCGTGCCCCACGGCCACGCAGCCCATCGGGTCCCACGCGGCGGGCAGGTCGAGCACCTCGCGCACCACCGGCCGGCAGAACATCGTGGACGACACCCATGCCGAGCCCAGCCCCTCGACGGCCAGCTGGACGAGGAAGTTCTCCACCCCCGCGCCGGTCGCCACCACGAACATCTCCCGCTCGGCGGCGTTGCGCCGCTCGTCGCGGTAGGTGTGCGAGCCCTCCATCACCAGGCACGGCACCACCAGGTAGGGCGCGTTGCGCAGCACGTCGCCCCGGCGCACCCGCTTGGCGATCGACTCCTCGCTGAAACCGTCGCCCCGGAGGTCGGCGATCCAAGCCTCGCGCATCGCGTCGAGCAGTTTCGTACGCGTCTCGGGCGACTCGACCAGCACGAACCGCCACGGGGTGGTGTGGTGCGGCGCGGGCGCGGCGATTCCCGCCGCCACCGCCCGCCGCACGGCCTGCGGATCGACGGGCTCGGCGGAGAACTCCCTGATCGTACGGCGGGCGAAGACGACGTCCCGCGAGCCGTAGCGGAACAGGTCCTCGTCGGCCGGTCGCACCAGCGGCGCGACCCCCGGGCCTTCGTCGTCGGTCACCAGGTGGGCGAGCCCGCGGACGATCGCCACCGGCACCCCGTCGAGCTTGCCCTTGACCAGCTCGGCCGCGCCGGCGATCTCGTCGGCCAGCGCCGTCACGGTCGCGCTCAGCTCGTTGCCGTAGGCGTCGGACCGGCCGCGGAAGTCGTCGAGCGGGCGCACGCCCGCCACGCCGATCGCCACGTCGGTCAGCCCGTTGCGCCACGGCCGGCCGAACGTGTCGGAGACGATCACCCCGGCCCGCACCCCGGTCCGCTCCGCGAGGCCCGCCCGGATGCGCCGGGCCGAGGCGTCCGGGTCCTCGGGCAGGAGCAGGACGGTGCCCGGCTCGGTGTTGGAGGCGTCGACCCCGGCGGCGGCCATCACGAAGCCGTGCCGGGTCTGGGAGATCACGGTGTCGCCGCGCCGGGCGACCACGCGCTCGGTCTCGTCGGCGATGGCCCGGGAGCGGTCGGGGGCGTGGCGGACGCGGCCCTCGGCCTTGCTCACGATCTTCGAGGTGACCACGACGATGTCGCCGTCACGCACCTCGGCGCCGCCCAGCAGGGCGGCCACGTCGTCGCCCTCGCGCACCTCGCCGATGCCCTGGACGGCGATCACCTCGACGGTGGGGGGCTGCTGGGGGGTCAGGGTCATCGGGAGAGCTCCAGGGCCAGGTCGAGTGCGGTGCGGGCGATGCCGGCCGCGGCCTCGGCGTCGTGCATGAGGATGGGACGGGCCACGACCCGTACGCCGTCGAGCGCCACCCCGGCGTCCTCCTCGGCCACGAGCCAGCCGTCGATCAGGTCGGAGCCGTAGAGCTCCAGCACGGCCTGCGCGCTCGTCTCCACGCCGATGGCGGTCAGGCAGGCGTCGGCCATGCCGCGCACCGGCGCGCCGCCGATGATCGGCGACACCCCGACGACGGTCTTGGGCAGCAGCGCCTCGCGGATCCCCGGGACCTGGAGGATGGTGCCGATGCTCACGACCGGGTTGGACGGCGGCAGGATCACCACGTCGGCCTGCCGGATCGCGTCGAGCACGCCCGGCGCCGGCTTCGCCTGATCGACCCCCACCAGCGCGAACGACTGGGCGGGCACCGAGGCGCGCAGCCGTACCCACCACTCCTGGAAGTGCACGGCGCGCTTGCCGCGCTCGTCCTCGATCACCACGTGGGTCTCGCAGCGGTCGTCGGTCATCGGCAGCAGGCGCACGCCCGGCTGCCAGCGCGTGCACAGCGCCTCGGTGATCTGCGAGAGCGGGTAGCCGGCCTCCAGCATCTGCGAGCGGACGATGTGAGTGGCGAAGTCGCGGTCGCCGAGGCCGAACCACTGCGGCTCCACGCCGTACGCGGCCAGCTCCTCCTTGACCACGTGGGACTCCTTGGCCCGGCCCCAGCCCTGCTCCTCGTCGATGCCGCCGCCCAGGGTGTACATCACGGTGTCGAGGTCGGGGCAGACCCGCAGCCCGAACAGCGTGATGTCGTCACCGGTGTTGCCGATCACGGTGATCGTGGCGTCCGGCTCGGTCGCGCGCAGACCGCGCAGGAAACGGGCGCCGCCGATGCCGCCGGCGAGTGACACGATGTGCATGTCCCTCAGTCTTCCACTGGCCTTTCACCGGCCTTTCACCGGTCGCCCGAGGGTGCGGATTTTCACCGGCTGCAACCGTGTACTTGCAGGTATAGGCCGAATTGAGATGTAAGGGGTTGCTGGGACGCCCGACGTTTGACGGGGTAATGTGGCAAACTCCCTTCGGGCCAAAGGGTCCGTTGGGGGTTAGCTGTGAGCAAAATTGACGTCACGCGGCTGCGGGAGCCGGCCGCCTGGATCATGCTCGTCGCCGGACTGACGAGCGTGCTGCTGGCGATCGGGCACCTCCTCATCGGCTCGTCGTCCAGCTCGACCTTCACCGGTCGCGCGGCCTCGAACTTCTTCGGACTCACCGACCCGGTCGTGACCGCGTTGCTGCTCGGGGCGGTGCTCCTCGTCACCAAGATCGGCACGCCGTCGGACAAGGCCAAGCCCATCACGTACGGGGCGGCCGTCGGGCTGCTGCTCGCCTCCCTGTTCGGGATGCTGGCGCTGCTGCTCGGGCTGTTCGCCGGTGACGGCGCCCGGCCGACCGTCGAGTTCGTGCTCCTCGGGGTGCCCCGGCTGGCCCTGACGGGGCTGGCGCTCGTGTACCTCATCCCGCAGGCGCTGCCCGCGCGGCCGGTCGCCCCGGTCTACCAGGGCCACTCCGGCCAGCCACAGCCGGGCTTCGGCGGCCCGCAGGACCAGGCTTTCGGTCAGCAGGACCAGGGGTTCGGCCAGCAGGACCAGTCGTTCGGCCCGCAGGATCAGTCGTTCGGCCGCCCGGATCAGGCGTTCGGCCAGCAGGACCAGCAGTTCGGCCAGCAGGACCAGCAGTTCGGCCAGCCCCAGCAGGCCGGCTACGGCCAGCAGCCCCCGGCCCCCCAGCCCCCGGCCCTCCAGCCCTCACCCGGCCAGCACCCCGCCTCCCAGGACCAGCCGGCCCCCGGCTACGGCGGCCCGCAGGACCAGCCCGCCCCCGGCTACGGTCCCCAGGATCAGCCCGCGCCCGGTTACGGCCCTCAGCAGGACCAGCCCGCCCCCGGTTACGGCCCGCAGGACCAGCCCGCCCCTGGTTACGAGCCCGTCCCCGGTTACGGGCAGCCGCCTGTTGCGGCGCAGTACGAGCAGCCTGCCGCCGCCGGTTACGGCCAGCAGCCCCCGACGGGGCAGCAGCCCGTACCCGGCCCGCAGTTCCTCCCCGGCCAGCAGCCGGTCCCCGGGCAACCCGTGCCGGGTCAGCCGGAGCACCTGCCCGCCTACGGCCGCCAGCCGCTCTCCGGCCAGCAGCCGATGCCCGGACAGCCCGCCCCCGGCCAGCCCGAGCACCTGCCCGCTTACGGCCAGCAGCCGCCGTCCGGGCAGCACCCCGTGCCGGGCCAGCCCCAGCCGCTGTCGCCCCAGCCCCAGCCCCAGCCGTTGTCCGGCCAGCACTCCTTGCCCGGCGGCCAGTACGCCCCGCCCGCCGACCCTCAGCAGCCCGCCTACGCCCCCCAGCCGCCGCAGGCCACCGACCAGGCGTACCCCCAGGTCCGGGGCGCCCTTCCGGCCGCCGCGGCCGATCAGCAGCCCCATCAGGGCTTCGGCGGCCAGCCCGCCGACTCGCCCTACGCGCCCCCGCAGGGCCTCGGCGCCCAGGACGCCGGCGGATACGGCACCAACCCCGGCTTCGCCCAGGACCCGCAGCCGTTCCCCCAGAGCCAGCCGCAGTTCGGCCAGGACCCGCAGCCCTTCGGCGGCCAGGACCAGCAGCTGTTCGGCCAGCACTCCTACGCGCCCGCGGACACGGCCCCCACCGTCGACCGCCCGGCCGCCCCCGCCCACTCCCTCCCGGACTACGCCACCCCCGCGCCGTCCCCCGACTACAACACCCCGCCCCCCGTCGAGTACCAGCCCGCCCCGTACGTCCCCGCGGACAGCCAGCCCACCCTGTACGGCCACCAGAGCCCCAACCCGTACGCGCCCCCGGACTCCTTCGCCACCCCGGCCGACCAGTCCTACCCCACGGGTGAGACCTCCCCGAACGTCTCGTTCCAGCCGCCGCAGCAGCAGGCGTACTACGGTCAGAGCGCGTTCGACCAGCCGCAGCAGGGCGGCAGCCCCCTCACGGGCTACTCCGGCGCCGAGTTCGCCGCGACCGGCGCTCCCGCCTACCAGGAGCCCGACCCGCCCGTGGACCCGCGTTCCCAGCAGCTCCTCGACGCCTACCAGCAGGCGGAGACGTACCAGTCGCGCGCGTACGAGACCCCCTTCGGCCACCCGCAGCAGCCGCAGCCGCAGCAGCAGGGCGGCTACGAGCCGCGCCCGTACCAGCCGGCCCATCAGGCCCCGGCCGCTCCCGCCGCCCCCGCGTGGAACGAGGGCCAGACCGAGTCGACGATGCGGCTCGACCAGCCGCAGCTGCGCGGCGACGCCCTCGGTGACCAGGGCCGTCCTGGAGACGACCCGATCAACCCGACTGCCATATACACCCCCAACGAGCCACGCAGGTAACGAACCGGCAATGGACGGCTAGAGAGAAGGTGGGCCACGGGCGGGTGTCTATCCCGCCCTGGTACGGTTCGGACCGCTGACAGGTTGAACGACCCCTGGCGAGCCCATGTTTCAGGCGGGTTCGTCCGGGCGAGAACATCACATGCCAAGCACACCGGGGCGAGATCTGGTCTTTCCCCGGATACCTGCATGCCGCTTGACGCCGGACAGCGCACGCGCGTGTAATTACAGCCATGTTGTTATGCCTTCCCGTGGGTGGGTAATAAGGAAGGCGTTCATGGGGGGCTCCATTGCGGGCGGGCGGCAGGGAGGTGTGCAGTGACCGATCCGGTCATCGCACAGGATCAGCTTGACGCTGAAGAACTTGGCTGGCAGGAGCGCGCGTTGTGCGCGCAGACCGATCCGGAGGCGTTCTTCCCTGAGAAGGGCGGCTCCACCCGAGAGGCCAAGAAGGTCTGCCGATCGTGCGAGGTCCGTGCGGAGTGTTTGGAGTACGCACTCGAGCACGATGAGCGGTTCGGCATCTGGGGTGGACTGTCCGAACGGGAGCGCAGACGGATCAAGCGCCAGGCCGTTTGACATAGAGGAGGAAGGGTCACGTGGGTCCGCCCACGTGACCCTTTTTCGCGTTTTCTGACTGCTTCGGCATGTAAGGTGGGCGCGCCTGATCAACCCCCCAGGAGTCACCTGCACATGTCCCGTCCCTACGTCACCGTGGTCGTCGTCGCGCACGACGGCGGGCGCTGGCTGGGGGAGACGCTGCGGGCGCTGGTGAGCCAGAGCCGCAGGCCCGACCGCGTGATCGGCGTCGACAACGGCAGCAGGGACGGCTCGGCCGACCTGCTGGCCCAGGCGCTCGGCCGTGGCAACGTGATCTCCCTGCCCCGTTCGGCCGCCTTCGCCGAGTCGGTCGCCGAGGCGCTCGGCCGCCTTCCCTCCGCGGGACCCGACGAGTGGATCTGGCTGCTCCACGACGACTGCGCCCCCGACCGGTGGGCGCTGGAGGCCCTGCTCGCCGTGGCCGGGCAGGAGCCGAAGGCCGCCGTGGTCGGCCCCAAGCTGCGCGACTGGCTCGACCGCCGCCGCCTGCTGGAGCTGGGCGTGACGGTGGGCCGTACCGGCCGCAGGGACACCGGGCTGGAGCCGCACGAGTTCGACCAGGGGCAGCACGACGGCGTCCGCGAGGTCATGTCGGTCTCCACGGCCGGGATGCTGGTCCGCCGCGACGTGTGGGAGACGGTGGGCGGGCTCGACCCGTTCCTGCCGTTGTTCCGCGACGACCTCGACCTGTGCTGGCGCATCCGCAACGCCGGGCACAAGGTGCTGGTCACGACGTCGGCCGTGGCCTGGCACGCGGAGGCGGCGGCCCGCCGGCGGCGGCGCGTGACGGTGAGCGGCGACCACCCCCGCCGGCTCGACCGGCGTAACGCGATCTTCGTGGTCATGGCGAACCTGCCGTTCCGCGCGATGCTCTGGGCGCTGCTGCGGAACGTGCTCGGCTCGGCCTTCCGCACGCTGCTGTTCATCGTGGGCAAGCAGCCGGCGAACGCGCTGGACGAGCTGGTCGCGATGGGGTCGGTGCTGGTGCATCCCTTCCGGCTGATGCGGGCGCGCCGGGCCCGCAGTTACGGCCGCAAGAAGGGATATATACGCGTAAAGCGGTTGATGACCCCGCCGGGCGCGGCCTACCGCCGGCTGGTCGACATGGTGCAGAGCTTCCTCGCCGGCGGAGCGCCCGTGGACGCCGCCGGCCGCCACCACCACGCCGCCTCCTCTTCAGGAGAGGACGAGGAGCAGGCGCTCGCGCCGGACGACAGCGGCGCGGTCAAACGGTTCCTGTCCAGGCCCGGCGTCGTCCTCATGCTCGCGCTGGCCGCCGTCTCGCTGGTCGCCGAACGCTCCCTGCTGCTCGGCGACCGGCTCGGCGGGGGAGCGCTGGTGCCGGTCACCGGCGGCGCGGGCGATCTGTGGGCGTTCTACACCGAAGGCTTCCACGACGGCGTCGGGCTCGGCTCCGACGCCTGGGCCCCGCCCTACGTGGCGGTCGTCGCGGCCCTGTCCACGCTGGCGCTCGGCAAGACCTGGCTGGCCGTGTCGGTGCTGCTGCTCGGCTCGGTGCCGCTGGCCGGGGCCGCCGCGTACCTCGCCACCAGGCACGTCGTCCCGGCGGTGCCGGCGCGGGCGTGGGCGGCCGGCACGTACGCGCTGCTGCCCGTCGCGACCGGCGCCATCGCGGCCGGGCGGCTGGGCACGGCCGTGGTGTTCGTGCTCGTGCCGGTCTACGCCTCGCTCGGCACGACCCTGCTGTCCGCCGAGCCGCGCCGCGCCCGCCGCGCCGCCTGGGCGCTCGGGCTGCTGCTGGCGGTCGGTACGGCGTTCGTGCCGCTGACGTACCCGATGGTCGCGCTGCTCGGCGGGGCCGCGCTCGCGGTGCGGCGGCCGCGTGGCGCGGTGACGTCCGTCGCCATCGCGCTGCTCGTGCCGGTGGCGCTGCTGTTCCCCTGGCTGGCCGGGCTCGTGACGGAGCCGGGACGGATCCTGCGTGAGGCCGGGCTGCACGACCCCGCCCTGGTCGATCCCGCGCTCGCGCCCGAGTCGCTGCTCGCGCTCGCCCCCGGAGGGCCGGGACTGCCGCCGTTCTGGGTGACCGCGGGCCTGCTCGTGACGGCGCTGGCCGCGCTGCTCATGCGCCGCCAGCGGACGATCGTCGCCATCGGCTGGGGCGTCGCCCTGTACGGCACGCTGGTCGCGATCCTGGTCAGCCGCGTCGAGATCGAGGGGGCGCGGGCCTGGCCGGGAGTGCCGCTCGCGTTCGCCGGCACCGGGCTGGTCGTGCTCGTCGCCCTGACCGCGCACCGCCTGGCCGAGCTGCGCGCCGGCGGCGGCCTCCAGCGCCTCGGCGCGACCGCGGTCGTGGCGGTGGCCTTCAGCACGCCGCTGCTGGCCGCCGGCTGGTGGGTGGCCACCGGCGTACGCGGCCCGCTCACCGGCGACGCCCCCGACGTGCTGCCGGCGCTCGCCGCCGCGCGCAGCCAGAACGGCGAGCGCACCCTCGTCGTCAAGGGCACGGCCTTCACCGTGCTGCACGGCCGTACGCCGCTGCTCGGCGAGGCCGAGCTGCCCGTTCCCGCCGAGGCCGCCGCCCGCGTGGCCACCGCCGCCCAAGGGCTGATCGGCGGGCGCGGCGGCGACGCGGCCACCCTGGCCCAGCAGGGCATCGCCATGGTCGCGGTGGCTCCGCCCGTCCCGCCGGGGCTCGCGAGGACGCTCGACTCGCAGCCCTCGCTGGAACGCCTGAGCCTGTCGGAGTCCGGCGGCCTGTGGCGGCTGGCCGAGACGGTCACCCGCGTGCCGGTCCAGCCGGACAGCGTCCTGCACCGGCCCTGGTTGTGGGCGCAGGGCGTGATGGTGCTGGTCATGGTGGTCCTCGCCGCGCCCGGCCGGCGCGAGAGCCCGCAGGAGGCGCCCGCCGAGCCCGTCCCGGCCGCGCCCCTCCTGGCGGCGAGGGCGTCGTGAGGACCTTCGTCGAGAACAGGTACGGCCTCCTCGCGGTGGTGACCGTCGTGCTCGCGGCCCTGTACGGGCTCGCCTGGATCACCCGCCCCGCCCCGGCGGCCCCGGCCTCCTCCGCCCCGCGCAAGGTGCCGGTCGAGTCGGTCACCGCCGTCTGCCCGGGGACGAAGGGGGAGAAGGTCGGCGTCCATCTGCCCGGTTCGCTGACGTACGAGACCATGAAGAGCGGCGCGCCGTACGTGACCGACGGGCCCGGCGCGCTGGAAGCCGGCTACACCGTGCGGGCGACCGGGGGCGCGGAGCGCGGCCTGTCCGGGGTGCGCTGCACCGAGCCCGCGCAGGTCACCTGGCTCCTCGGCCCCGGCCCCGCCGACGCGGACGTGGTCCTCCGCCTCGCCAACGCCGACAAGGCCCCCGCTCTGGTGGACGTGCAGGTGCACGCTCCCGAGGGCCCGGTCTCCGGCGACAAGGGTGTGGGGCTGGAGATCCCGCCCGGCCGGGAGCGGGCGATCGACCTGCGTACGCTCGCGCCGTCGGCCGAGATCACGGCCGTCGGCGTCACCACGATCCTCGGCCGGGTCGCCGTCTCGGCCCGCGTCGTCCTGGAGAGCGGCGGCGTCGACTGGCTGCCCGCCGCGGCCGCGCCCGCCACCCGCGTGGTCGTGCCCGGCATCCCGGGCGGCGGCGGAGGCCGGCAGCTCCTCGTCGCCGCCCCCGGCGAGACGGACGCGGTGGTGCGGGTGCGCGCGGTCGGCGAGGACGCCGAGTACGCGATGCGCGGTCGCGAGACGCTCGACGTGCCGGCCGGCGGCGTCGTCTCCGCGGACGTCACCACCGGGCTCGGCGCCTCGCCGGCGGCCCTCGTCCTCACCTCGAACGTGCCGATCGTGGCCGGCGTGGTCATGACCGGCACCGGTCAGCACCAGGACGTCGCCTTCACCGCCGGCACGCCGTCACTGGAGCTGGGCAGCGCGGTGGCCCGCAACGGCGCCGGCTCCCGCCTGGTGCTCACGGCGGTCGGCGGCGCGGCGGGCAAGGTGCGGGTCCAGGTGGTGGCGGGCAAGGGCGCGGCCGAGCCGCCGTTCGACGTGGACGTGCCGGCGAACCGCACCCGGAGCGTCCGGCTCAAGGCGCGCGGCGACTTCGCGATCGTGGTGACCCCGGTGTCCGGGGAGGTCTACGGCGGCCGGGTGCTGGAGGAACGACTGAAGGACGGGCTCATGTTCACCGTCCAGCCGCTGGCCCCGGCGCGGGTGTGGACCCTGCTGCCCCCGCTCACGGACACCGCGCGCGTGGTCGCCCCGTGAGGTCAGCGGCGGTCGTCGTAGCCGGGGTCGACGGTCTCGGGGGAGAGGCCGAGCAGCGTGGCGACCTGCTCCACCACGGTGTCGTGGACCAACGCGCCGAGCGTGTCACGGTCACGCGCCCTGGCCTCGAGCGGGCGGCGGTAGACGACCACCGCCGCCGGGTTCTGGCCGCTGGCGGCGTCGGCGCGGCCGAACGGGATCGGGTCGGAGGTCAGGCGCGGACCGTCGTCCAGCTCGCTGAGCGGCGGCACATCCTCGACCGCGAACTCCACCGCCGAGAGCTGCCGCTCCCAGCGGGGCCGCAGCCGGTCGACGGCGTCGAGCACGAGGTCGTCGAAGCGCTCGCTGCGCGACCTGGCCATCGGGACATGCGAGGGGGCGAGCGGGCCGCGAAGCCCGCGACCGTGGCGATCGCGCCGTCTGGGACCGCGCCGTGGTGTCACACGGCAAGTGTACGGGGACGATCCACCCGATCACCGTACGACGGGGCCGCTCGGGTAGCCAAGGGGTGATCCTTTCGTACGCCCCCGCCGGCGGCCGTCCGGCGATCCCGGCAGGTGGTCCGGGGTACTTCATCGGGGCATGTGGGTGGAAAGGCTGAGACAGGTGTCCGAATTGTGGCGACACGCTCGTTAAGAGCGCTCAGATAGTGGCGCCTCGCACTCTTACCAGATACGGTCCCTCCGTGAGCCCCGTCCGCCGCTGTTCCCGCACCGCCTGCAGCCAGCCTGCCGTCTTCACGCTCACGTACGTATACGCCGACTCGACCGCTGTTCTCGGCCCCCTGGCGACGTACGCGGAGCCACACTGCTACGACCTGTGCGCCGAACACGCCGAACGGCTGACCGCTCCCCGTGGCTGGGAGGTGGTGCGGCTGCCCACGGACGGCGCCTCACCCAGCTCTGACGATCTCGAAGCCCTGGCCAACGCCGTCAGGGAGGCCGCCCGCCCGGCCCGTCCCGGCAGCGGCGAGCCGGTCGGCGACGGCGTCGAGGTCGGCCGGCGGGGCCACCTGCGCATCCTCCGCTCGGCGCAGCCCAACCGCGGCGAGAGGTGAGACGCGCTCTTCCCCGCCGGCCGGTAAAGTCGAAGGTCATGTCCGCGGTCGAGTCGTAGGAGTTCCGATTAATCGCACGTTCTCCCTGGTCGCCTTCGACCTGGACGACACACTGGCGGTGTCCAAGTCCCAGATCGACGAGCGGATGGCCGCCCTCCTGGCGCGGCTGCTCGACGCCGTCGAGGTCTGCGTGATCTCCGGCGGGCAGTTCGCCCAGTTCCAGACCCAGGTGCTGCGCCACCTGCCGATCGACGACGGTCAGCGGGCCCGGCTGCACCTCATGCCGACCTGCGGCACGCGCTACTACCGCTGGAAGGACGGCGACTGGTCCCTGGTCTACGCCGAGGACTTCGCCGAGGCCGAGAAGGCGGAGATCATCGAGGTGCTCACCCGGTCCGCCAAGGAGCTCGGCCTCTGGAGCGACGACACCTGGGGCGACATCATCGAGGACCGCGGCAGCCAGATCACCTTCTCGGCCCTCGGGCAGCAGGCCCCGCCGCCCGCGAAATACGCCTGGGACCCCGACGGCGCCAAGCGCCGCCTGCTGTGCGCGCGGGTCTCCGAGCAGCTGCCGGACCTGGAGGTCCGCGGCGGCGGCTCGACGTCGGTCGACATCACCCGGCAGGGCGTCGACAAGGCGTACGGCATCGGCCGCCTGCTCGAAGCCCTCGACCTGTCGATCGACGACGTGTTGTTCGTCGGCGACCGGCTCGACGAGGGCGGCAACGACTACCCGGTCAAACTGATGGGCGTGGAGTGCGTGGCCGTCGAGGGCTGGGAGCAGACCGCCGAGTTCGTGGCAGACTTCCTCGCGCGAGAAGGACGCGATGGCGCGGTGTCCGTCGGTTGATCCGCCGACCGTGGACGCGGGCAGGCTCGGCCCGCCTGCGCGTCGCGCCGTGGTGTTACGGTCAAGCTGGTGACGGATAGCGAGATGGGTGAGCGTGTGAAGATCGACGACTGGCTGCTGGAGATCCTGGCATGTCCGGCGTGCAAGGCGCCCCTGCGCGCCGAGTCCGAGTCCGAGGAGCTGGCCTGCACCGGCTGCGGCCTGGTCTACCCCGTCCGGGATGACATCCCCGTTCTGCTCGTCGACGAGGCCAGGAAGCCGTGACCTGGGAGCCGGACCGGCTCGACGACCAGGCTCATCTGAGCGAGGCCGACCCCTCCGGCATGCTGCCCGCGGTCGCCGCGTCCGCGGCGCAGGTCCGCACCGGCGCCCGCGTGGCCGCCGAGGCCCACCTCGACCGGCTGGTCGCCCACGGGCGGCCGAGGGCGGTCGTGGTGGCGGGCATGGGCGGCTCGGGCATCGCGGGCGACCTGCTCGCGGCCGTGGCCGGCTCGGGTGTGCCGCTGCCGATCGTGACCCTGCGCTCCTACCAGCTCCCCGGCTGGGTGGGCGCGACCGATCTCGTCATCGCCGTGTCCGGCTCGGGCGACACCGAGGAGACCGTGTCGGTGGCCACGCAGGCCGTCCGGCGCGGCTGCACGCTGCTCGGCGTGGGGCCCGCGGGCTCCCCGCTGGAGGCGATCGCCCTGCAGGCGTCGGCGAGCTACGTGGCGGTGCCGGTCACCGGCCAGTCGCGGGCCAACCTCTGGCTGCTGGCGATCCCGACCCTCGTGGCCGCCGCCGCGCTGCGGCTGGTGAGCGTCGAGCCCGACCTGTTCGAGCGGGTGGCGGGGTCGCTGGAGGACATGGCGCACCGGTGCCGGCCGTCCAGCGACACCTTCATCAACCCCGGCAAGTCGCTCGCGATGGACCTCGCCGAGAGCGTCCCGGTGATCTGGGGCACCTCGGCGGTCACGCGGGTGGCGGCCACCCGGCTCACCGGACAGCTGGCCGCCAACGCGAAATATCCGGCGATCTGCGGCGAGCTGCCCGAGGCGGGCCACCACCAGGTGGCCGTGTTCGACGGGCCGATGGCCGAGCGCGACATCTTCGCCGACACCTCCGGGCGCACCCTGCGGCTCGTGGTGCTGCGTGACGTCGAGGAGCATCCCCAGGTGACGCGGCAGCGCGAGGTCGCGCTGCGGCTGGCCCGCGACCGCGACGTGCCCGTGACCGAGCTGGTCGCCGAGGGCGCGCATCCGCTGGAGCGGATGGCCTCGCTGATCGGGCTCGGCGACTACGCCAGCGCCTATCTCGCGCTGGGTTACGGCATCGATCCGACCTCTGTGTCGGCGATCACAGAACTCAGGGCAAGAATCTCCCAATAGGATCCTCTCCAAGCCTCAACCCTATGAGTGGAGAAGACCGGTGAGCGCGAGCGGCGGAACAAAAGCGATCATTGCGGCCCTGACCGCCAATTTGGCCATCGCGGTGGCCAAGTTCGTGGCGGCGGCGTTCACCGGATCATCGTCGATGCTGGCGGAGGGCATCCACTCCGTCGCCGACTCGGGCAACCAGGTGCTGCTGCTCATCGGCGGCAAGCGGGCGGCGCGGGCCAGCACCAAGGAGCATCCCTTCGGCTACGGCCGCGAGCGCTATTTCTACGCCTTCGTGGTCGCGGTGGTGCTGTTCACGATCGGCGCGGCCTTCTCGCTCTACGAGGGCTGGCACAAGATCTCCCACCCGACGGGCGTCGAGTCGCCCATCTGGGCCTTCGGGGTGCTCATCTTCGCGATCATCGCGGAGGGCTTCTCGTTCCGCACCGCGATCAAGGAGTCGAACGCGGTGCGCGGCAAGCAGTCGTGGGTGGCGTTCGTCCGCCGGTCGAAGTCGCCCGAGCTGCCCGTCATCCTGCTGGAGGACCTCGGTGCGCTGCTCGGCCTCATCTTCGCGCTGTTCGGCGTGACGATGGCGGTGATCACCGGCAACGGCATCTGGGACGGCGTCGGCACCATGATGATCGGCCTGCTGCTGGCGATCATCGCGGTCGTGCTGGCCATGGAGACCAAGTCGCTGCTGGTCGGCGAGGGCGCCTCGCCCGAGGTGGAGACCCGCATCCGCGCCGCGCTGGAGAGCGCGCCCGAGGTGGAGCGGATCATCCACATGCGCACGCTGCACCTCGGCCCGGAGGAGCTGCTGGTGGCCGCGAAGATCGCGGTCGAGCACAACGACACGGCGGCCGAGGTGGCGCGCGGCATCGACGAGGCCGAGCGGCGCATCCGCGAGGCGGAGCCGATCGCCCGGGTCATCTACCTGGAGCCCGACCTCGACCGGCTGCGCACCCCGGCGTCCAACTGAGCCCTTCATCCGCCTGACGGGCGGTGGCCGGGCCGCAGCAGGCGCAGGGCCTTCTCCTTCTCGAAGTCGAGGGCCCTGCGCGGCACCGGGATGCGCCCGATCCGCACCCCGAGGTCGCGTACGGCGGCGGCCACCGCGGGCTCGCTCAGCACCCGCAGCGCGAACGCCAGCTCGGCCGGCGAGACGTCGAACCGCTTCTCCAGCTCCACCCCCTGCGCCACCGCGGCCAGCTCCTCGGGCCCGAACCGGCGGTGCGCGCCCTGCTCACGCACGGGCGGCAGCAGCCCGAGCGCCTCCCGGTAGCGAAGCATTCGAGGGGACATGCCGAGCCGTCTGGCCGCTTCCGTGATGCGCATCCTTACATTCTTACGTCAGTTTCGCCGTCCCGTGGATGCGACCGCTGCCCGGCGCCGCCTAGACTTCTCGCGACAATCATCAGTCAGCGCGAGGGGAAACCCATGGACTTCAAGGTCGCCGACCTTTCACTTGCCGACTTCGGCCGCAAGGAGATCCGGCTCGCCGAGCACGAGATGCCCGGCCTGATGGCGGTCCGCAAGGAGTACGCGGCCTCCCAGCCCCTTCGCGGCGCGAAGATCATGGGCTCCCTGCACATGACGATCCAGACCGCCGTCCTCATCGAGACGCTGGTCGCCCTCGGCGCCGAGGTCCGCTGGGTGAGCTGCAACATCTTCTCCACCCAGGACCACGCCGCCGCCGCGGTGGTCGTCGGCCCCGACGGCACCCCCGAGGACCCCAAGGGCGTCCCGGTGTTCGCCTGGAAGGGCGAGACGCTGGAGGAATACTGGTGGTGCACCGAGCAGGCGCTCACCTGGCCCGACGGTGACGCCCCCAACATGATCCTCGACGACGGCGGCGACGCCACGCTCCTCGTCCACAAGGGCGCCGAGTACGAGAAGGCCGGCGCCGTCCCGCCCGCCACGGCCGACGACCCGGAGGAGTGGCACGTCATCGTCGACCTGCTCACCCGCACGGTCGGCGCCGACAAGCGGTGGACCCGCATCGCCGAGAGCATCAAGGGCGTGACGGAGGAGACCACCACCGGAGTGCACCGCCTGTACGAGATGCACAAGAACGGCCAGCTCCTCTTCCCGGCCATCAACGTCAACGACTCGGTCACCAAGTCGAAGTTCGACAACAAGTACGGCTGCCGCCACTCCGTCATCGACGGCCTCAACCGCGCCACCGACGTGCTCATCGGCGGCAAGGTCGCGGTGGTCTGCGGCTACGGCGACGTCGGCAAGGGCTGCGCCGACGCGCTGCGCGGCCAGGGCGCCCGCGTCATCGTCACCGAGATCGACCCGATCTGCGCCCTCCAGGCCGCCATGGACGGCTTCCAGGTCACCACCCTGGACGAGGTCGTCGGCATCGCCGACATCTTCGTGACCGCCACCGGCAACTTCAACATCATCACCGCCGAGCACATGGCGAAGATGAAGCACCAGGCGATCGTCTCCAACATCGGCCACTTCGACAACGAGATCGACATGGCCGGCCTCGCCAAGCTGCCCGGCATCGTGAAGAACAACATCAAGCCGCAGGTCGACGAGTGGGTCTTCGAGGACGGCCACTCGATCATCGTGCTCGCCGAGGGCCGGCTGATGAACCTGGGCTGCGCCACCGGCCACCCCAGCTTCGTCATGTCCAACTCGTTCACCAACCAGGTGATCGCGCAGATCGAGCTGTTCACCAAGACCGCCGAATACCCGATCGGGGTCTACACGCTGCCCAAGCACCTCGACGAGAAGGTGGCGCGGCTGCACCTCGACGCACTCGGCGTCAAGCTCACCGAGCTGACCAAGGAGCAGGCGGCCTACATCGGCGTGCACGTCGAGGGCCCGTACAAGTCCGACCACTACCGCTACTGATCCGCTGCGGCAGGCCATGGACCTGAGGGAAAGCGGCGAGCGGCAGATCTCCTGGGCCGCCCGCTCGATGCCGGTGCTCACCGCCATCGGCGAGCGGTTCGCGCTGGAGCGGCCGCTCGCCGGGCTGAAGATCGCGGCCTGCCTGCACGTCACGGCCGAGACGGCCGTGCTGATGGGGGCGCTGCAGGCGGGCGGGGCGGAGATCGCCCTGGCCGCCTCCAACCCGCTGTCCACCCAGGACGACGTGGCCGAGGCGCTGCGCGGCTACGGGATCGGGGTGCACGCCCGCGCGGGCGTCGACCGGGCGGCCTACTACCGGCACATCCACCAGGCTCTCGACGTGGGGCCCGATCTCGTGCTCGACGACGGCTGCGACCTGGTCAACATCCTGCACACCGAGCGCGTCGACCTGCTGGAGCGGGTGGGCGGCGGCTGTGAGGAGACCACGACCGGCATCATCAGGCTGCGCCAGATGGCGGCGGAGGGGGCGCTGCGCTTCCCGGTCGTGGCCGTCAACGACACGCGCACCAAGCGCATGTTCGACAACAGGTACGGCACCGGCCAGTCCACCCTGGACGGCATCATGCGGGCCACGAACACCCTGCTCGCGGGCCGTACGGTGGTCGTGGCCGGCTTCGGCTACTGCGGGCGGGGCGTGGCCGAGCGGGCCAAGGGGTTCGGGGCGCGGGTGATCGTGACCGAGATCGACGCGGTCAAGGCGCTCGACGCGACCCTCCAGGGCTACGAGGTGCGGCCGATGGCGCAGGCCGCGCTGCTCGGCGACCTGTTCGTCACGGTGACCGGCAACCGCGACGTGATCAGGGCCGAGCACCTGTCGGTCATGAAGGACGGGGCGATCCTGGCCAACGCGGGGCACTTCGACGTGGAGATCGACGTCCGGGCGCTGGACGAGCTGGCCGGCGAGGTGCAGCGCGGCGTCCGCCCCAACACCGACCAGTACGTCATGCCCGACGGCCGCCGCCTGCTGCTGCTGGCCGAGGGGCGGCTGGTCAACCTCACGGCGGCCGAGGGGCATCCGGCCGCCGTGATGGACATGTCGTTCTCCGCGCAGGCCCTCGCCGTGGAGTGGCTGGCCGCCGAGCGCGCCGGCCTCGCGCCCGGCGTGTACGACGTCCCGGAGGAGATCGACCACGAGGTGGCCAGGCTCAAGCTGGCCGCGGCCGGGATCGGCATCGACCGGCTGACCGGCGAGCAGGAGGACTATCTGCACTCCTGGCGCGTGGGCTCCTGAAGCTCAAGCAGGTGGCAGCTCGCGCTCGATCTGCTGCATGCGGCGGATCTCGGCGGTCTGCTCGACGCTGACCTCGCTCGCCAGCTCCTCGATGCGCATGTGCGAGCCGCTGCTCAGCACCTGCTCGCACATCTTGATCGCCCCCAGGTGGTGGTTGATCATGAGCTGCAGGAACATCCGGTCGAACGCGGCGCCCTTGGCCGCCTTCAGCGCGTCGAGCTGCTCCGGGGTGGCCATGCCCGGCATGCCGTCGTGCGCGGCGTGGTGATCGGGCTCCTTCTGCCCCTGCTCGCGCAGCCAGCCCGTCATGTACTGGATCTCCGGCCCCTGGGTGGCCTTGATCCGGTCGGCCATGCCCTTCACCTTGGCCGACTCCGCCCGGCTCGGCGCGAGCAGCGCCATGTCGAGCGCCTGACGGTGATGGATGATCATGTCCTGGACGTAGATGACGTCGGCGGCGTTCGCGGTCGGCGAGGGCACGGCGGTGGCGGCCTCGCCGGGGCCGAGCGTCCTCGCCTGCTCGCCGGGACGCCCGGGGGCGATCACGGGCGCGGTCGAGTCCGCCCGTGGGGCCGGTGGCGGGGAGGACGAGCAGCCGGAGAGCGCGATGCCGGTGAGGGTGACGAGCGTGCCTGCGATGACGTTGAGCGCGGAGCGCACCCAGCCTCCCTGACTGAGGGTGTAGAGAATGCGCACTCTAAGCCAATGACAGGTGGATTGAAAGAGGGCGAATCGGAACAAAATTTGACAGTTTGGACGCTGGCTAGCGGGGCTTCGGCGAGTCAAGATGGCGTAGATTTATGCTCCCTTTATAGGAGGATTGACCGGTGTTAAGCCCCCGCAGGGCCCTCATCCTGTTCGCGGCGGTCGTGGCGCTGGCCGGCACCACCCTGCCCGCCCAGGCCGCGGACATCCCGGCTCCCGGCGAGATCGTCATGAGCCCCAACATCACGCACGTCACCAACGTGCCGAAGCCCGAGGCCCTCGCCGACATCCACACCGACATGGCCTTCCAGGGCGACTACGCCTACGTGGGCAACTACTACGGGTTCTCCATCTACGACATCAAGAATCCGAAGAAGACGCGGCTGGTCAGCTCGCTGGTCTGCCCCGGCGGCCAGATGGACGTGTCGGTCTACGGCAACCTGCTGTTCGGCTCCGTCGACTCCTCCCGCAACAACGACTCGTGCGCCAGCACCTCGCAGCCCGCCAGCGTCAAGGAGTCGTGGGAGGGGATGCGCATCTTCGACATCTCCGACAAGGCCAACCCGCGCTACATCAAGTCCGTCGAGACCAATTGCGGCTCCCACACCCACACGCTGGTGCCCGACCGCAGGGGCGAGAACGTCTACGTCTACGTCTCCTCCTACAGCCCGAGCGCGGCGTTCCCCGACTGCCAGCCCCCGCACGACCTGATCTCGATCATCAAGGTCCCGCTGCGGAACCCGACGGCCGCGTCCGTGATCGCCACGCCCAACCTGTTCCCCGACGGCGGCTTCGGCGGCGTGCCGGGCAGCTACCCCAACGGAAAGTCGGCCACGACCGGCTGCCACGACATCACGGCCTACCCGGAGAAGGGCATCGCCGCGGGCGCCTGCATGGGTGACGGCATCCTGCTCGACATCCGCGACCCCGAACAGCCCAAGGTCACCGCCCAGGTCCGCGACGAGACGAACTTCGCCTTCTGGCACTCGGCCACGTTCAACAACTCCGGCACCAAGGTGATCTTCACCGACGAGCTCGGCGGCGGCACCCGGGCCACCTGCAACGAGGCCATCGGCCCGAACCGGGGCGCCAACGCCTACTACGACATCGTCGGCGGGCAACTCGTCTTCAAGGGCTACTTCAAGATCCCGCGCCACCAGGCCGACACCGAGAACTGCGTCGCGCACAACGGCTCGCTGATCCCGGTCAAGGGCCGCGACATCATGGTGCAGGCGTGGTACCAGGGCGGCATCTCGGTGGTCGACTTCACCGACTCCGCCAACGCCAAGGAGATCGCCTTCTTCGAGCGCGGCCCGGACGCCACCGCCCCGGCGCTGAGCGGCGGCTTCTGGTCGGCGTACTACTACAACGGCTACATCTACGGCTCCGACTTCAACCTCGGCCTGGACGTGCTGAAGATCAACGACCCGCGGACGAACCAGGCGAACAGCGTCAAGTCGCGCCTGCTCAACGCGCAGACGCAGGAGAGCTACCCGGACCACGGTCACGGCCACGGGCCCGGCCACGGTCACTGACGTCAAGGAGGCTCCCGAGTTGTCCATCCCGCGCCGCCGCTCCCTAGCGGCGGTCGCGGCGGCCTTCGCTCTGTCGCTGACCGCGACCCCCGCGACCGCCACCGCGACCACTGCCGACATTCCCCCCGCCGACGCCGTCGTCACCAGCGGGAACGTCACCCACGTGCTCAACATCCCGAAGCCCGCCCCGCTCGCCGGCACCATCAACACCGACCTCGCCTTCCAGGACGGCTACGCCTACGTCGGCAACTACGGCGGCTTCTCCATCTACGACATCCGCGACCCGAAGCGGGCCAAGGTGGTCAGCTCCGTCGTCTGCCCGGGCTCGCAGATGGACGTCAGCGTGTACGGCAACCTGCTGTTCAGCGCCGTCGACTCCTCCCGCAGCGACGACTCCTGCAACAGCACGGCCCTGAGCGCCGACCACAAGGAGGCGTGGGAGGGCGTCCGCATCTTCGACATCTCCGATAAGGCCAACCCGCGCTACATCAAGTCGGTCGAGACGAACTGCGGCTCCCACACGCTGACCCTGGTGCCGGGCAAGGGCCGTGACCAGAACAAGAACGTCTACGTGTACGTCTCGTCGTACAGCCCGAGCAGCACCTTCCCGGACTGCCAGCCGCCGCACGACAAGATCTCGATCATCAAGGTGCCGCTGAAGAAGCCCGCCGAGGCGGCCGTCGCGGCCACCCCGGTCGTCTTCCCCGACGGCGGCAACGAGACCCAGCCCGGCCTGCTCGTGCCCACGAGCGGCTGCCACGACATCACCGCCTACCCGGAGAAGGACATCGCGGCGGGCGCCTGCATGGGCGACGGCGTGCTGTTCGACATCCGCGACCGGCTCAACCCGCGGGTGACCGCCCGCACCACCGACCCGAACTTCGCGTTCTGGCACTCGGCGACGTTCAGCAACGACGCCAGGAAGGTCGTCTTCACCGACGAGCTCGGCGGCGGCGGCCTGGCCACCTGCAACGAGGCCACCGGCCCCAACCGGGGCGCGGACGCTATCTACGAGATCGTCCACGGCCAGCTCGTCTTCAAGAGCTACTTCAAGATCCCGCGCTACCAGGCCGACAGCGAGAACTGCGTCGCGCACAACGGCTCGCTGATCCCGGTCAAGGGCCGCGACATCATGGTGCAGGCGTGGTACATGGGCGGCCTGTCCGTCTGGGACTTCACCGACGCGGCCAACCCGAGGGAGATCGGCTACTTCGAACGCGGTCCCCGCGCGGACGGCAGCGGCGGCGGGATCTGGTCCGCCTACTACTACAACGGCTACATCTACGGGGCCGACTTCCACGCCGGCCTGGACATCGTCAAGATCGACGATCGGCTGACCGACAGCGCCCGGCACGTTCGGACGGGTCGGCTGAACGTGCAGACCCAGGAGTCGTACCGGCCCGACAAGGGCCACTGACCCGCTGAGCGGCGGCGGTCGTCCCGAGGCAGGGGCGGCCGCCGTCCGTCATTGCGGGGGCGCGAACCCGCCCGGAGTGACACCCGCCCCGGGACTCGGCGGCGCCGGAGGGGGAGCGTAGGAAGGCTGGGGCGGAGGAGCGTAGGAGCTCGCGGGCGGGGGCGCGTACGAGCTCGCGGGCTGGGGCGGCGGCGGGTACGAGGGGCGCGGGGGCTGTGGACCGGCCGCGACGCCGGCGCGCAGCGCCAGCCGGGCCTCCTCGCGGCGCCGGCGCTCGGCCAGCACGGCGCTCAGGTACGCGTACGGAGGCACCCCGGCCGGCGCGGCGGGCGAGACGAACGCCGCGGTCTGGGCCGCGATCCGCATCCCCATCTCGTGCCGGACCTGCGGCGACAGGTCGTGCCAGCGCAGCAGGTATTGCCGGGCCGCCTGCGCCACCTCGTCAGGCAGCCGCGACAGCTCCAGCGTGGCCGCCCAGGCGGCGAGCGGCGGCGGCATCTGGACGGCCTGCCCGCTCTGCCGCGGCGCCCGGTCGGAGATGACGATCGTGCCGGCGAAGATGTCGCCGAGCCGCTTGCCCCGCTGCGAGACCAGCGAGGAGATCAGCGCGGGCGCCCCGGAGAGCATCCAGAACTCCACCAGGCCCGCGAGCCCGCGGAACAGCGCCTGCCTGAACCGCTCGGGGCTGCCGTCGTCGCTCACCACCCGCAGCCCGAGCGCCAGCTTGCCGAGGCTGCGCCCCCTGCTCACCGACTCGAAGATCACCGGGTAGCCGACCATCACCAGGACCATCAGCGCGACCATGACGGCCGCGAACGCCGCCGGGTCCGACACCGTGGCGAACGCCCCCAGCAGCACGTAGGCCCCCACCAGCACGGTCACCTGCACCGCCAGGTCGATGACGATCGCCAGGGCGCGCGAGGGCATCTGCGCCACGCGTACCTCGACGACGACGGCGTCGCCTGTCACAACCTCCGACATATCTGGAGCCTAACGGCTCGGCACAGGTGAGTGAGCGGCCAGAATGTTCGGGTGGACATCGACGCGTTCATCGCCGCACACCGCCCTGCCTGGGACCGGCTCGACCATCTGGTGAAGCACCGCTCGTCGCTGACCGGCGCCGAGGTGGACGAGCTGGTCGACCTCTACCAGCGGGTGGCGACGCACCTGTCGATCGTCCGCTCCTCGGCGCACGACCCCATGCTCGTCGGCCGCCTGTCGGCGCTGGTGGCGCGGGCGCGGTCGGCGGTGACGGGGGCGCACGCGCCCGCCTGGCGGGAGTTCGTCCGGTTCTTCACGGTGTCGTTCCCCGTGGTGGCCTACCGGGCGCGGTGGTGGTGGCTGGCCGCCACGCTGGCGAGCACGGCGGTGGCGTGGGTGATCGGCGCGTGGGTGGCGGGCAACCCCGACGTGCAGGCCGCGATCGGCACGCCCGACGAGATCACCCAGCTCGTCGAGCACGACTTCGCCGACTACTACTCGGAGCACCCGGCGGCGTCGTTCGCAGGGCGGGTGTGGACCAACAACGCCTGGTTGTCCGCCCAGGTGGTCATCTACTCGGTGCTGCTGGGGCTGCCGATCCCGTACGTGCTGTTCCAGAACGCGGCCAACGTCGGCGTCTCCGGCGGCCTCATGGCCTCCCGCGACAAGCTGGACATCTTCTTCGGGCTGATCACGCCGCACGGGCTGCTGGAGCTGACCGCCGTCTTCCTGGCGGCGGCCGTCGGCATGCGGCTCGGCTGGACGGTCATCGACCCCGGGCCGCGCCGGCGCACGGAGGCGCTGGCCGAGCAGGGGCGGGCCGTGATGAGCGTGGCGCTGGGGCTGGTCGTGGTGCTGTTCGTGTCGGGGCTGATCGAGGCGTTCGTCACCCCGTCGCCGCTGCCGACCTGGGCCCGCGTGGGGATCGGCGTGCTCGCCGAGGTGGCCTTCCTGGCGTACGTCATCGGCTTCGGCCGCCGGGCCGCGCTGGCCGCCGAGACCGGCGACCTCGAACGCGCCCCAGACGTCGCCCCAGCCGCCTGACGCGTCCCAGAAGCCGCGGACCCGGAAGCCGCTACAGCCGGCCGGCCGCCTTCAGCGCCAGGTAGGCGTCCGCCAGTGCCGGTGCGATGTCCTCCGGCGGGGCGTCCACGACCTCGACCCCGGCCCGCCGCAGCCGGGCGGTGATGCGCCGGCGTTCGAGCTGGGCGTGCTCGGCCGCCGCCGCGTCGTAGACCTCCTCGGCCGAGCCCCGCCGCGCCGCCATCGCGGCCACCCGGGGGTCGGACACCCCGGCCACCAGCAGCAGGTGCCGCGAGGCGAGCTGTGGCAGCACCGGCATGAGCCCTTCGTCCATGGCCGCCCCGTTGAGGTCGGTCAGCAGCACCACCAGGCAGCGCCGCCTGGCCCGCGACAGCACGGCCGCCACCATGCCCTGCGCGTCGGCCTCGACCAGCTCGGCCTCGATCGGCGCCATGACGTTGACCAGCGACGACAGCAGCTCGGTGCGGGAGGCGCCGCCCACCCAGGCGCGTACGGCCCGGTCGTAGGCGAGGAAGTCGACCTGGTCGCCGGCGCGGGCGGCGAGCGCGGCCAGCAGCAGCGCCGCGTCCATCGACCAGTCGAGCCGCGGCCAGCCGGGCACCGGCCGCGGGTCGGGCCGGGCCAGCAGGCCGCCGCCGCCCGGCGTCGCGCCCGCCAAGGGGATCGGCGCGTCGCCCACCCGGCCCGCCGACGTGCGCCCGGTGTCGAGCACGATCAGCACCCGCCGGTCGCGTTCCGGCCGCCAGGTGCGCACCACCACGTCGTGCCGGCGCGCCGTGGCCCGCCAGTCGATGGAGCGCACGTCGTCGCCGACGACGTATTCGCGCAGGGAGTCGAACTCGGTGCCCTGGCCGCGTACGAGCGCGGGGTGTTGCCCGTCGAGCTCGCGCAGCCGGGCCAGCCGCGAGGGCAGGTGCTTGCGCGACAGGAACGGCGGCAGCACCCGCACCGTCCACGGCGCGCGGTGGCCGCCCTGCCGCGCGGCCAGCCCGAGCGGCCCGAGCGAGCGCACCGTGACCGCCACCGACGAGCGGTCGCCGCGCCGGGTGGGGTCGAGCGTGACCACGATCTTGCGCCGTTCGCCCTTCGGCACGTCGAGCCGCGCGACCCGCGGCGTGGCCCCGGCGGACGGCGGCCAGGCGTCGCGCAGCACGCCCCGCACCCGCCTGGACCCGGGGTTCTCCACGACGAGCTCGACCGTGGCCCGCTGCCCGAGCCGGACCAGGGTGTCGCCGGACCGGTGCAGGCGCAGCGGACGCACCGCCCCCGCGAACGTCAGGTCGATCACGATCGCCGCCGCCAGCAGCAGGCAGACGCCGGCCAGCGCCGCCCCGGGCTGCGGCGCGAGCATCACCAGCACGATCCCGAGCGCGGCGACCAGCCCGGCCCGCCCCGTCAGCGCCATCAGCGCGGGACCGGGACCGAGGCCAGGATGCCGTCGAGCAGGCCGTCGGCGGTCGCGCCCTCCAGCTCCGCCTCGGGCCGCAGGCCCACGCGGTGCCGCAGCGCCGGCCTGGCCAGCGCCTTGACGTCGTCGGGGGTGACGTAGTGCCGCCCGGACAGCCATGCCCACGCGCGGGAGGCCGCGAGCAGCGCCGTCGCCCCTCGCGGCGAGACGCCGAGCTGCAACGACGGCGAGTTCCTGGTCGCGCGGGCCACGTCCACGATGTAGCCGAGCACCTCGGGCGCCACGTGCACCTGGGCCGCGGCCTCCCGCCCGGCGGCGAGATCGGCGGCGCTGGCGACCGGCTTGACCTCCGACAGGTCGCGCGGGTCGAAGCCGCGGGCGTGCCGCTCCAGCACCGCGATCTCCTGCTCGCGCGGCGGCAGCGGCACGGTCAGCTTCAGCAGGAAGCGGTCGAGCTGCGCCTCGGGGAGCTGGTAGGTGCCCTCGTACTCGACCGGGTTCTGGGTCGCGCAGACCACGAACGGGTCGGGCAGCGGCCGGGCCGACCCCTCCACGCTGACCTGCCGCTCCTCCATCGCCTCCAGCAGCGCGGCCTGCGTCTTCGGCGGGGTGCGGTTGATCTCGTCGGCCAGCAGCAGGTTCGTGAAGACGGGACCCTCGCGGAACTCGAACTCCGCGGTCTTCGCGTCGTAGATCAGCGAGCCGGTCACGTCGCCCGGCATCAGGTCGGGCGTGAACTGCACCCGCTTGAAGTCCAGCGACAGCGCCGCGCTCAGCGTGCGCACCATCAGCGTCTTCGCCACGCCGGGCACGCCCTCCAGCAGCACGTGCCCCTTGCACAGCAGCGCGATGACCAGCCCCGTCACCACCGCGTCCTGGCCCACGACGGCCTTGGCCACCTCGGCGCGGAGCGCGGCGAGCGCCTCCCTCGCCGTGTCGGCGGACGTCGTCACGCGGTAACTCTCCTCAGAGTTCACTGACCTGCCTTTCCATGAGGTGCAAGTATGTGGCCAGGGCGACGAGGGCCGCGTCGTCCGCGGGCGGCGGGCCGTACAGTGCCGCGCCGACCCGGTGCGCGTCCTGGCCGGTACGGGCGGCGAGCGCGGCGACGACCTCCCGGCCGCCGGCTCCGGTGGCCAGGCCGAGCCGGGGGGTCAGCCGGTCGATCGTGCCCGCGCGCAGCGCCTCGGCGGCCCGCTGCCTGGCCCGCCTGGCACGGTAGAGGCGGCCACGGCCCTCGATGGTCTCGGCCGCGCGTACGACGACGGGCAGGCGCTCGGTCACCACCGGCCCGAGCCGCCGGCCGCGCCAGAGCGCGGTGACCGCCACCGCGATGAGCGCCATGTAGACGGTCCAGCGCACGTTGTCCGGCATGAGGTCGCTCAGCGACTGGCCGCGTTCGCCCGGCAGCTCGGCGACCGGCGGGTTGTCCGGCCGTACCAGCCAGGTCACCGGCCTGCCGGTGCCGATGAGGTTGAGCGCGAGTGCCGCGTTGCCGTCCTCGGGGAGGCGGAGGTTCGTCATGAACGAGCCGTCGCCGACGACCGTCGTCGTGCCGCCCGCGCGGGAGTAGGACACCAGCGTGTGGCCCTCGGTGGTGGACGGGTAGCAGAGGGCGGCGCCGGGAGGGCCCTCGAAGGCCGTGCCGCCCATGTACGCGCTCCCCGCCGCCCGCGCGGCCGGCAGGGCGCACTCCGGCTCCCGCGAGCGGGTCCGGGCCGCCTCCGGGACGGTGCGCACCTCGGGCGCCAGCGCGGCCAGGCCGGGCAGGTCGCCGACGATCAGCCGGTCGCCGGGGATCGCGGCCAGGGCGTACTCGTCGGCGTAGGCCGTGTCGGTGACCAGCAGCAGCCGGGGGCCGCCCGTCGTGGCGAGCCGGGCGGCCGCCTCGGCGGAGTCGACCCGGTCGATCTGGACGCCGCGCGCCCGCAGCAGCTCGGCCAGCGCCCTGGACCCGGCGAGCGAGGTGTCGGCCGGGTCGAGCGCGCGCGAGGGCCCGCGCTGCGGGGCGAGCAGGACGCCGAGCACCGCGATCAGCACGACGAGGGCGCCCAGGAGCACGATCAGGCGGCCCGAGCGCCAGGTGGAGCGGAGGGTCGGCGAGGTGGGTGCGGAACCGCCCGGCGGGTCGCCGGGGACGACCCCGTCCCGGGTGACGACCGGCTCCCCGAGCGCCGCCCCACCGGGGGCGAGCGACCCGTCCGCAGGCGCGCTCACAACGCCCTCCCGTTGCTCGCCGGCGGGTTCATGACGCCTCCGCCTGCGACCGCGAGCGGGACCGGGCGGGCCTGGCGCAGGCGGTCGTCGAGGCCGGCCATGGTGGCGTAGGCGTCGGAGGTGCCGGGCACGCCGCCGTAGGTCACGTCGTCGAAGGAGCGGGCCGCCGCCGCCAGCTCGGCGGCGAGGTCCGGCAGCGCCGCGGCGGCCTCGGCGGCCAGCTCGTCGGCGGTGCGGCCGGGCATGCCGTCGACCAGCGCGCGTTCCTCCAGGTCGCGGGCGATGGCACGGAGCCGCTCCTGGATCGCCTCGCTCCAGCGGCCCTCGCCGGCCAGCCGCTCGGCGGCCCGGCGGTGCTCGTCGGCGGTGCGGACGCGCTCGCCGTACAGGCCGCCCGTGACCAGGCCCCGCCGCCTCGACATGCGGCGGAGCTGCCACGAGACCAGCGCGGCCGCGGCGACGACGAGCGCCAGGATGACGACGCTCGCGACGATCCCGCCGACCGGGCCGTTGCCGAAGGCGGCGTCGGCGAGGTCGCCGAGGAACTGGTTGAAATGCCGCAGGAGCATGTCGGGCAGGGACTCGCGCTCGTACGGTGACTTGAGGAGCTCCTCCGCGGCCCGCCGCGCGGCCTCCTCCCTCCCGATGGGGCTCACGACCCGGCGGAGTTGGACGGGTGCCAGAGCTCGTCGGCCGAGCCGTGCACCCAGCCCTGGCGCTGCTGCTCGATGGCCGCCGTCTGCAGCACGAGGTCGAACGCCTCGCTGCGCATGCGCCGGTCGGCGTACAGGAGACCGGAGACGCCCGACTCGAAGGGGTAGGTGAACATGGCGCTGAGCGTGCCGCCGATCGCGATCAGCACGGCCGACACGACGGCGTTGACCATCGAGCCCGTGCCGAGCATGCCGAACAACGTGCCCGCGATCGTGAACGGGACGGAAAGGACGCCCGCCACCAGGCCGACCAGCAGCGACGTGAGCAGCAGGATGCCGAACACGCGCCAGAAGTCGCCGGTGACCAGCTGCCAGGAGCGGCGCATGGCGTCGATCGGCCCCCGGCCCTCCAGCACCACCGCCGGCGAGGCGAACGCGAAGCGGGTGCGGAAGAACAGGTAGTAGGCGATGTAGAGGACGAAGAACACGACGATCAGCCCGAGCAGCCCCCCGGCGCCGGTGCCGTTGGCCACCAGCGCGACGCCGATCACCACGAACGCGATCAGCGGCACCGCCATGATGACCACCATGAGACCCACGACGCCGAACAGCGCCGGCACCCGGCCCTTGACCAGGTGCCACGCCTCGCCCGCCGTGAGGTTGCCGCCGAAGACGGCCCGGCCGAGTATGCGGGTGATCACCCCGGTCAGCAGCGTGACCACGACGAACTGGATGGCGTAGGAGATCAGGGTGCCGCCGTACTGGGCGGCGAGGCCGGCCATGCTGCTGTCGAGCTGCTCGGGGTTCTCCATGGCGGAGGGGTCGGTGAGCACGCTGCCCATGCTGTCGAGCACGAACGCCTGCCCGATGGCCATCGGCACGGAGGCGAGCAGCGCGGCGACGGCCGAGAGGCCGAGCACCGCCTTCGGGTTGGAGCGGATGAGCTTGATGGTGCCGTCGAGCATGTCGCCGAGGCCCAGCGGGCGCAGCGGGATGATGCCGGGGCGCAGCACGGGGGGCGGCGGCATATAGCCGTAGCCCTGCTGCGGGCCGGGCGGGTGCGGGGGCTGCGGGGCGTAGGGCTGCTGCTGTGGAGCCTGCCCGTACGGCTGCCCGTAGGGCACCTGCTCGGGGGAGCCGGGCGCGGTCCACGGCGAGGCCGGCGGGGCGCTGTAGGGCGGCGGCTGTTCGGCCGACCAACCTGGGGGCGTCTCGGGCGAGGGACCGTGACCGTCTGACATATCCCAATCCTGGCATGCTGGGAGGGAGCTTGGCGTCCCGGAGGCGATTCGCTGCCCGATGACCCATTGTTCACGGGGGAATCTGGCATGGATCTGCACCAGGGATGGCCTAAAGACGCTCCGTTACCGCAGACTTGGGACTGCGGTCGCGGGGGCGGAGCTGAAAATCGCCTTTTGCACGGCTCAAGTCACACTCATGGGCCTACCAAGGGTAACCTTCAGCGATCGTGCGGGTATGTCCCAGAATGCGTAGAACGAATGAGGGGCCATGAAAGGTCGCGTGCTGGTCGTCGACGACGACGCCGCTCTCGCCGAGATGCTGGGGATCGTGCTGCGGGGCGAGGGGTTCGAACCATCCTTCGTCTCTGACGGCGACAAGGCGCTCGACGCGTTCCGGGACACGCGCCCGGACCTTGTCCTGCTCGACCTGATGCTGCCGGGGGCCGACGGCATCGACGTGGCGCGCAGGATCAGGGCCGAGTCCGGGGTCCCGATCGTCATGCTGACGGCGAAGAGCGACACCATCGACGTCGTGCTCGGCCTGGAGTCGGGCGCCGACGACTACATCGTCAAGCCGTTCAAGCCGAAGGAGCTGGTCGCGCGGGTGCGCGCGCGGCTCCGCCGTACGGACGAGCCGACGCCGGAGATCCTCCAGATCGGCGACATCACCATCGACGTGGCCGGCCACTCGGTCAAGCGGGGCGAGGAGACCATCAACCTCACGCCGCTCGAGTTCGACCTGCTCGTCGCGCTGGCCCGCAAGCCGCGCCAGGTCTTCACCCGCGAGGTCCTGCTCGAACAGGTGTGGGGCTACCGGCACGCGGCCGACACGCGGCTGGTCAACGTGCACGTCCAGCGGCTCAGGGCCAAGATCGAGAAGGACCCCGAGCACCCCGAGATCGTGGTCACGGTCCGCGGCGTGGGCTACAAAGCCGGACCCGCCTGACCCGCCCGCCCCCATCCGCCATGCCCCCGACGAAGACCAAGCGTTCCCGTCGGCGGACGCCACGCCAGATACTCGGCGGCGTCCGCCGGCGGGTGCGGCGTGCGGCGGGCAGGGCGCGCAGCGTCTGGCGGCGCTCGCTGCAGCTCCAGGTGGTCACCAGCACGCTGGTGATCTCCGTCGTCGTGGTGGTGGTGCTCGGCACGTTCCTGTCCGAGCAGATCAACCGAGCCGTCATCCAGAGCAGCCAGCAGTCCTCGGTCAGCGAGGCCAACGCCGACCGGCTGCAGATCGCCGACGCGCTCGCGCCTCCCGACGACGACCAGGCCAAGGCCCCCGAGGCGGGCAAGGTCGTGGTCAACCCGCTCGACGAGGTGATGGGCGCCGTCACCGGCTCCGTCGACGGCGGCTCCAAGAAGCGCTACGACGTGCTCATACTCAACGTCGCTGCCCCCGGGCAGTCGCGCGCCTCCGGCCGCCTCGTGCCCGGCAACGTGCCGCCCGCCCTGCGCGCCGGGCTGCAGCGCAACATCACGAAGCTGGTCTACGACAAGCCCATCGTCTCCATCGAGCGCGTCGCGCTGACCGGGCAGAGCCAGCCGCGCCTGATGTACATCGTCGGCGGCATCGTCCACGAGCCCTTCAGCGGCCAGAACTACGAGGTCTACCACTTCTTCCCGCTCGACGAGGAAGAGGCGCTGCTGTCCAACGTCCGGCTCGCCATCGTCGTGGTGGGGCTCGGGCTCGTGCTGCTGCTGGCGGCCATCGCGTACCTGGTGGCCAGGCAGGTCGTCACCCCCGTCCGGCTGGCCCGTCAGGCCGCCGAGCGGCTGGCCGCGGGCAAGCTGGACGAGCGGCTGAAGGTACGCGGCGAGGACGACCTCGCCCGCCTGGCCAACTCCTTCAACGAGATGGCCGCCAACCTGGCGCTCAAGATCCACCAGCTTGAGGAGCTGTCGCAGGTCCAGCGGCAGTTCGTCTCCGACGTCTCGCACGAGCTGCGCACCCCGCTGACCACCGTCCGCATGGCCGCCGACCTGCTGTACGACGCCCGCGAGGACTTCGACCCCATGGCCGCCCGCTCGGCCGAGCTCATGCAGGCCCAGCTCGAACGGTTCGAGTCGATGCTGGGCGACCTGCTGGAGATCAGCCGCTACGACGCCGGCGCGGCCACCCTCGACCTGGAGCCGGTCGACGTCACCAAGGTCGTGCTGCGCGCGATCGAGGACTCCGAGGCGCTGGCCGAACGCCACGGCACCCGCTTCGAGCTGCGGCTGCCGCCCGAGCCCTGCATGGCCGAGATCGACAACCGCCGGGTCGAGCGGATCCTGCGCAACCTGCTGTTCAACGCCATCGAGCACGGCGAGGGCAGGGAGATCGTCGTCACCGTCGGCGCGGACCGCGACGCCGTGGCGGTCGCCGTACGCGACCACGGCATCGGCCTCAAGCCGGGCGAGGACACCATGGTCTTCGACCGGTTCTGGCGGGCCGACCCGTCGCGGGCGCGCACCATCGGCGGCACCGGGCTCGGCCTGGCGATCTCCCGCGAGGACGCCACCCTGCACGGCGGCTGGCTCCAGGCGTGGGGACAGCCGGGCGAGGGCTCGCAGTTCAGGCTGACGCTGCCGCGCACGGCGGGGGCCGACCTCAAGGGCTCGCCGCTGCCGCTCGTGCCGCCCGAGATCGAGATGCGGCGCACCTGGCGCGGGTCCATGACGCCCGTGCTGCTGCCCGCCGTGGGGGACGGGGCGCTCGATGACGAGGACTAGGCGGCTCTGCGCCGTCGCGGCGGTGGCCGCGGCCGTGGCGCTCACGGGCTCGGGGTGCTCGGTGATCCCGGTCAGCGGCCCGTACGTGGTGGACGACACGGGCAGCGGCGACCCGCTCAGCAAGCCGTTCCAGCGGATGATCGCCACCCCGCCGCAGCCCGGCTGGGGCCCCCAGGACGTGCTCAAGGGCCTCCAGGCGGCCATGGCGGCCTACGACGACGACCCGACGGTCCTGCCCCAATACCTGACGCCCGAGGCGCTGCGCGGCTGGAGCCCCGAGGGCGCGGTGACCGTGCTCGACGACGCCTGGAACTGGACCTTCGACCTGGGCGACCAGGACGGCACCGAGTCGGTGCAGAAGATCTCCGTCAAGGCCCCCCAGATCGCCAGGATCGAGGAGGACGACACCTACGTGCCGCTGGCGGGGAACTGGGCGCGGCCGTTCGAGCTGGTCAAGGTCGAGGGCGTCGGCTACCGCGTGCGCGGCCTGCCGCAGGGACTCATCCTCACCAAGTCCGACGTCGCGCGGGCCTACCGGCCGACCAAGCTCTACTACCTCGGCAGCGGCACCCAGGACCGGCTGGTGGTGGACAGCGTGCGGCTGCGGCTCAAGCCGACCAAGACGTACGCGCAGGTCGTGCTCGAACGGCTGCTCAAGGCGCCGAGCGCCGCGCTCCAGGGCGCGGTGAGCACCAGCTTCCCCTCCGGCACCAAGGTCGAGTCGGTGCGCTCGGGCGAGGACGAACGGGTCGTCATCAACCTGTCGGGCCCGATCGACCCCCTCGACCTGAGCGGCGAGCACGGCCTCATGGCCCAGATCCGCTACAGCCTCACCAACAACGACGTCGCCAAGGGCCGCGCCATCGAGGTGCAGGTGGACGGGGAGCAGTATTCCGTCTCCCAGCCCAACGTCGACCAGGGCTGGCTGGACAACGGCGTCAACACCGACTACTACGTCGACAAGGGCGCCGTCCACTACATGACCAACGAGGGGCCGGGCGGCGCCATCGCCGGGCCGGCCGGGCAGCCGCGCGAGGGCTACTCCAACTTCGCCCTGTCCAAGCAGGGCGACCTCGTCGCCGCCCAGACCTCCACCGGCATCTCCATCACCCCCGCCACCCAGGAGGGGCAGTGGCAGGAGGTCATCCCGGGCTCCCCGGAGGACCTCACCGCGCCGTCCTGGCACCGCGACGGGTCGCTGTGGACGTTCGACCGCAAGAACGGCGTCGTGCTGCGCTACGAACCCGGCGCCAACCGGCCCGCCGAGCGGGTCGCCGCGCCGGGGCTGAAGGGCTGGGACGTCACCCGCATGCGCATCGCCAGGGACGGCGTACGCGTGGTGCTGACCACCCGCGAGAACATCGTGCACGTCGGCGCGCTGACGCAGACGGGCGGGCTGATGCTCAGCAACGTCCGGGTGCCGACGGCCAGGGAGCCGGGCGGCGTCATCGAGGACCTCGCCTGGCGCGACGACGAGCACGTGCTCGTGCTGGTCAAGAGCAACGCCGGTCAGACGCTGAACGAGATCGACATCGGCGACGGCGACATCACCGAGATCCCGCTGAAGAACCGGCTGCGCCGGGTCGCGGCGCTCAACGAGCACGTGCTCGCGCAGGCGGAGACGGGCAAGGGGAAGGGCTCGGAGATCCTGGAGCTCGCGCAGGACCAGAGCTGGAAGACCAGGATCGAGTCGAACGCCGAAGCGCCCCTGTTCCCCCTGGGCTGAGCCGGTCAGTTCACCAGGACGATCTTCCCGCGGGCGTGGCGGCTCTCGCTCAGCTCGTGCGCGGCCGCCGCCTCGGCGAGCGGGAACGCCGCCGCGACCGGCACCCGCAGCCGCCCACGCGCGGCGAGCTCGACCGCGACGCCGAGGCCGTGCACCGCGAGCGGGTCGGCGCCCGTCCCGGGGTCCGCGCCCGGCGCGCCGTGCGACAGGTGCACGCCGTGGGCCGCCGCCGTGAGGTCGGGGGCGATGGTCACCACGCGCGCCGGGTCCCCGGCGACGGCGACCAGATCGGGCAGCGCCCCTCCGGCGCAGTCGAACACCGCGTCCACCCCGCCCGGGGCCAGCGCGCGGACCCGTTCGACGAGACCGGTCCCGTACGTCGTCGGCTCCGCGCCGAGCGAGCGCAGGAAGTCGTGGTTGCGCTCACTGGCCGTGCCGATCACGGTGGCGCCGCGGGCGACCGCGAGCTGCACGGCGACCGTCCCCACCCCGCCGGCCGCGCCCTGGACCAGCACCGTGTGCCCGGCGCCGGCCCCGAGCCGGTCGAGCACCCGCGTGGCCGTCTCGACGCTGCCCGCGGCCCCACCGGCCTCCTCCCAGCTCCACGCGGCCGGTTTCGGCGCCCAGGCCACCAGGACCGCGTGGTCGGCGTTGGCGCCGCGCGTCGTCGCCGCGGTCATGCCGAACACCTCGTCGCCGGCCTCGACGCCCGTGACGCCCTCGCCGACCTCGTCCACCACGCCCGCGGCGTCGAACCCGGTGCGGAACGGGAACGTCACCGGCACCACGTCGCGCAGCTCGCCCGAGCGGATGCGCGTCTCTCCCGCCGACAACCCGGACGCCCGTACGGCGACGCGGACCGTACCCGGCCCGGCGTGCGGCTCCTCGACCTCGGCGACGTGCACCACGCCCGGACCGCCGTACTCGGAAAACTGGACTGCTCTCATGCGCCGTACCGTAGGTGGGCAGCCCGTCCGTCCGACCGAAGTGAGAGCGGTGACGGCCGAAATGAGTCAGAAGTCGCGCTCGGACGCCCGCGACAACCGCGCGCGCATCCTCGCGGTCGCCCGCGCGGCCTTCGCCGCCGAGGGACCCGGCGTGCCGATCCGCGAGATCGCCCGGCGCGCCCAGGTCGGGGCGGCCACCGTCTACCGGCACTTCCCGACCAAGGAGGCGCTGCTCGCCGAGGTCGTCGCCGAGCCGACGGCCCTGTGCTCGGCGGTCGTCGAGGCGGGGCTGGCGGAGTCGGATCCGTGGCGCGGGTTCTGCCTGGTGACCGAGAGGCTGATGGAGGCGCGCGCCCGTGGCCGGGGGCTGTCCGGCGCTCTCGTCGCGCGGCTGCCGTATCTCGGGGCGGAGCGCGAGCGTTCGGTCCGGCTGCTGCTCCGGCTCGTCCGGCGGGCGAAGGAGACGGGCGGCCTGCGGGCGGACTTCGTGCTGGAGGACCTCGTCCTGGCGGTGACGGCGAGCGAGGCCATCCGCGCCGGGTCGCCCGAGCTGCGGGCCGCGGCCGCGCGCCGGTTCGCGGCCCTGATGATCCAGTCGTTCCGCGCCGACCCCGTCCCCGCGCCGCTTCCGCCGGCGGTCCGGCTGCTCAGCTGAGCCGCCCGCCCGGGCCGGGCCCGGCCGCGCGGGCGTCGGCGGGCACGTCGGCGGGCTGCTCGGGTGAGCCGATCGCCCGGGGCGGGAACTGTCGGTGGCGGCGGGCATGCTGGCGGGCGTGCTGGACGCCGTGCTCGACCTGATCCTGCCCCCGGCCTGCGCCGGTTGCGGCGCCAAGGGGCCCCGGTGCTGCGCCGCGTGCGTGGCCGACCTGACCGCCCGGCCGGCCAGGCGGTGGCCGGACCCGTGCCCGCCCGGCCTCCCCGACTGCTGGTCGGCGAGCCCGTACGACGACCGCACGCGCCGCACCATCCTCGCCTACAAGGAGCGGGGCGCGGTGACGCTGGCGGCGGTCCTGGCCGAGGCGCTGGCGTTCACCGCCGTCACGGCGCTCTCCCGCACCCCCGGCGCCCGCCGCGCGCTCGCGGCCGGCTTCGCCGTCGTGCCGGTCCCCAGCACCCGGGCCACGGCCGGCGCGAGAGGCCACGACCCGGTCGCCCGCCTGGCCCTGCTCGCCTCCCGCGCCCTGTGCGCGCTCGGTCTGCCCGCCCGCCCCTGGAACGGCCTGACCCAGGTCCGCTCCGTGACCGATCAGGCGGGCCTGAGCAGCGCTGAGCGGGCGGTCAACCTCGCCGGGTCACTACGGGTCACCCGCCCCGCGACAGGCCCTCCAGCGCCCTGTGCGCTGCTCGTGGACGACATCGTGACGACCGGCGCCACCCTCGCCGAGGCCGCGCGGGCCCTCCGATCTGCCGGAACACCGGTCCCGCTGGCGATCACGGTCGCCGCGACACACCGAAGATCTAAAAAAGCATTACGGTGACGGTGCGTGAAAGACGCGACCGACCAGGCCCTCCCCAGGAGGTCACATGTCGCTTCCCCACGGGATGCCGCCACAGTGCTCGACGAGCGATCCACGGCCGGCCATAGCGGACGCCGCCCGATTAAACGGGGCATCAAAACACCCCTGTCCGGCCCGCCGATATCACGCAACGTGATCGTCCGGACAACCCTCCGGCTGACATTCGCCCAGGATGCGGATAGCGTTCGGACATGGCACCCGTTCGGGTCCGTGGTTGCGCAGAGCCGGGGCTCCCGGCTCTGCTAGCCGATGCCAGCCGCAGGCAAAACGGTCCACGTAAGGCGACTCTTTGTCGACCGATCACGGTGCGGCTTAGGGGTAAGTCCTGCCTTCCCGAGAGGTCAGATGCCTCTCGCCAGAAGAGAAGGGCAGTAGTGGCAACAGAGCTGCGAGACCCTCAGCAGGCGGATGTGGGGTCGAAGACCAGGTCGGCCGGACGGGTGCCAACAGAGTTCCCGGTGATCACGAGTCGGAAGAGGGTAACGGTGACAGAAAGGCAGACAGCAGGCCTCGCCCGATCGGCAGCTCGTCGGGCGCTCTTGCTCAGTCGTTAGACGGAAGGGGGGCTTTTGCATGGACATCATCGTCAAGGGCCGACACACGGGTGTGAGTGATCGGTTCCGCGACCAAGTGACGACCAAGCTGGCCAGGATCGAACGTCTGGACAACAAACTCATCCGAGTCGATGTGCAGGTGTCGAAGGAACGCAATCCGCGCCTCGCGGGACAGCGGGAGCGCGTCGAGCTCACCATCCACTCCCGAGGGCCGGCCATCCGCGCCGAGGCCTCGGCCGACGACCGGTTCGCCGCCCTCGACCTGGCGCTGGACAAGCTGGAAGGCCGGCTGAGGCGGGCCGCCGACCGGCGCAAGGTGCACCACGGCAACCACTGCCCGCCCTCCGTCGCGGAGATCACCGCGACGCTTCCCGACGTCGCCGGACTGCCTCCCCAGGAGCCCGTGGCGCCGAAGTCCACGGCCGAGGAGAGCGAGCCGCTCCAGCGGGCCGGCGACGACTACACCGGCGTCACCTACGACGACAAGACCGACGAGGACATCGTCCCGATCGAGATGGACGGCGAGGGGCCGCTCATCGTCAGGGAGAAGTTCCACCGGGCCGAGCCGATGACCATCGACCAGGCGCTGCTGGAGATGGAGCTGGTCGGCCACGACTTCTACCTCTTCCGGGACAAGGAGAGCGGTCAGCCGAGCGTCGTCTACAACAGACGCGGGTACAACTACGGCGTGTTGCGGCTCGTAGAGCCCTGATCGCTTACTGAAAAAGATCTTCTCGACCACCCGAGGACCGCGGCACACGTGCCATCATGGCGGTTACGGCTCTGGCCCCCCGACGAGGAGGAGACGTGAGCGAGCTCAGTCAGGTTCAGCCGAGCGAGCGAAGCGAGGGAAGCGCGGTCGCGAGGCGGATCAAGGAGGCCTCGTGAGCGAGTCCGACGAGGCCCGCGCATCAGCGAGCGAGCCCATTCGCGTGCTGATCGTCGACGACCATGAGCTGATCAGGCGCAGCCTGGCTCTGGCGCTGGCGGCTGAGCCCGACATCGAGGTGGTCGGTGAGGCGAGCGACGGGCAGGAGGCGGTTGAGTTGGCCGACCGCCTCATGCCCGACGTCGCGCTCATGGACGTGCGCATGCCGCGGCAGGACGGGATCGAGGCCACGAAGGGCATCAAGGCGTCGGTCCCCAGCACCCGCATCATCATGCTCACGGTGAGCGACGAGGAGGAGGACCTCTTCGAGGCCATCAAGGCGGGAGCCACCGGCTACCTCCTTAAGGACGTGCAGATCAACGACGTCCCCGCCGCCGTGCGCGGCGTGCACGAGGGCCAGTCGTTAATCAACCCGGCGATGGCGGCCAAGCTCATCAGCGAGTTCGCCAACATGAGCCGCAAGGAGGCCGAGCGGCCGCCCCAGCTGCCCGTCCCCCGGCTGACCGACCGCGAGATGGAGGTCCTGCGGCTGGTCGCCAAGGGCATGAACAACCGCGAGATCGCCAAGCAGTTGTTCATCTCCGAGAACACCGTGAAGAACCACGTGCGCAACATCCTCGACAAGCTGCAGCTGCACTCCCGCATGGAGGCAGTGGTCTACGCGGTGCGGGAGCGCATGCTGGAGATCACCTAGCGAAGCCCCCGCCCCCTCCCCGCCTGACTATCCCGGCGCGTTCACCATGGTGACGAGCTCCGGCGGATCGGCGCGTTCGACGCGTACGCTGTCGCAGCCGACCCACTCGGCGGCCGACCACAGGGCGTCCGCGAACGCGCCGGCCCACTTGGCGGGGGACAGGCCGGGCTCCAGGTGCACCTGCCTGGCCACCAGGGTCGTGCCCTCGCGGGCCGGATCGACCCGGCCGATCAGCCGGCCCCCGGCCAGCACCGGCATTGTGAAGTAGCCGTGCACCCGCTTGTGCTTGGGGACGTACAGCTCCAGGGTGTAGGTGAAGCCGAAGATGCGCTCGGTACGGCCGCGGTGCCAGATGAGGGAGTCGAACGGCGAGACCAGCGTGGTGCGGTGCCGGCCGCGCGGCTCGCTCGCCAGCGCGGCCGGGTCGGCCCACGCGTTGGCCTGGCCCTTCTTGCCCGGCCAACCCGCGACCGTCACCGGCGTCAGCCCGGCGGCCCCGCTGAGCAGCGCCTCGTCGAGGATCGCCGCGAAGCGGCCCTTCAGGCGGAGGAAGTCGATCAGGTCGGTGCGGTTGGCCACGCCCAGTGAGCGCCCGGCGATGCCGGCCAGTCGCGTGATGCACTCCTCGTCCGTCAGGTCCTGGGCGAGCAGGTCGGCGGGGATCGCGCGCTCGGCCAGGTCGTAGACGCGGCGCCAGCCGACGCGGCGGGTGCAGACCAGCTCGCCGATGTCCAGCAGCCACTCCAGGCCGATCTTGGAGTCGGACCAGTCCCACCACGGGCCGCCGTTCTTGGCGCCGCCGACGTCGGAGGTCATCAACGGGCCCGAGTCGCGCACCTGGTCGAGCAGCTTGTCGACGCCGTCGGGGACCTCGTGCCAGCGGAACTTGCGGTCGCGGAAGGCGCGGCGGCGGAACGAGTAGAGAGGCCAGTGCTCGACGGGCAGGATGCAGGCCGCGTGGCACCAGTACTCGAAGCTCCGCGCCGGGTCGTGCCAGTAGGCCCGCTCCACCGCCGGCCTGCTCACCGCGCCCAGGCGGGCGTAGGCGACCAGCTCGTGGGAGCGGGCGAGGACCGAGATCGTGTCGAGCTGCACGGCGCCCAGCCTGCGCAGCATGGCGTGCACCCCGCCCTTGCGCGCGTCGGCGCCGAGCAGGCCCTGGGCGCGCAGGATGAGGCGCCGCGCCTCGTCGAGCGTGAGGTCCACGACGCCGCCGCCCACATTTCCGCCACCGGCCACCCTCGCGCCGGCATCCGCTCCCGCTCCCGAGTGGGCGTCCGGCCTCAGCTCGTTGCCAGGCGGCGTCTCGGTGTTCGGTGTCGCCAGGGTCCTGGGGGGCGGGGGCGCTGCCGTGGCGAGGGGCTGCCTGTCGTCGGCTGCGGCGGCGCTCACCAGGGCGGCGTCCGGGACGTCGGCTCCCGGGGCCGGGTCGCCGAGGGTGACGTCCTCCACGTTGAGCGGCTGCGCGTCTTCAGGGCGGTGCATGCGTGCAATCTAGCGGCGGCCACCGACAATTCCGGCGGCGGTGGGCCGGACGGACCGGTCGAGGAATGGCCGGGCGTTCCCCCGACACGCCGACGAGCGGCGGAAAGCATCACCTGGGGAAAGTTTGGAGCAGGCAGGAAGAAGGGGAAGGGGCTGGGCAAAAAGAAAGGCGGGCCACCCTGTCAGGGGCCCGCCTCGCAGATCGCGGTGCGACGGTCGTCGTCCGCCGACGTCAGCGGTGATCCTCGGCCCGCATGCCCACACGCGGCGCGTCGATCACCACGTCGGTGAAGATGTCGAAGACGAGGGCGAGAATGCCACCCACGACGAACACCCCCGCGCCGATCCACACGAGCGTCCAGCTGGCGACGGTCAGCCCGAAGCCGGCCACGATGGTTCCGGCCAGCATGACCGTCACCGCCAGCCACGATGACGCCCGTCCGCCGTGACTGCCGAGATCCTCCGTTTGCTCCGACTTCTGCCCCTCAACCATGCTTAATCCTTCCTTTGCCGGTTATGCCGCAATACGTGCGGGCCGGCGGTCAACCGGCATACCCTCTGCCTTGCCCCCATTCTCCCAGACCAGTCCTGCGCCCTCGTCGGCACGGTGGCTGTGTCTGGTTGCTGAAGCGCCTACGATGGCACTCGGGGAAGTTTGTCTCGGCCTCTCCTCCTGGCGGCGCCGCCGGGGTAGACCTGCGAGGAGCTTTACAAAAGTGCCAGCCATTCTCGACAAGATCCTGCGTGCCGGCGAAGGCAAGACCCTGCGCAAGCTCAAGCGGATCGCAGACCAGGTCAACTCCATCGAGGACGACTTCACGAGCCTGTCCGACGCGGAGTTGCGCGCGCTGACGGACGAATTCAAACAGCGCTACGCGGACGGCGAAACCCTTGACGATCTGCTTCCCGAGGCGTTCGCCACGGTGCGCGAGGCGGCCCGCCGCGTGCTGGGCCAGCGCCCCTACGACGTGCAGATCATGGGTGGAGCCAACCTCCACATGGGCAACATCTCCGAGATGAAGACCGGTGAGGGCAAGACCCTGACCTGTGCCCTGCCCTCCTATCTCAACGCGCTGTCCGGCAAGGGCGTCCACGTCGTCACGGTCAACGACTACCTGGCCAGGCGCGACGCGGAGACGATCGGCCGCATCCACCGTTTCCTCGGCATGGAGGTCGGCTGCATCGTCTCCGGGCAGCAGCCCGACGAGCGCCGCAAGCAGTACGAAGCCGACATCACGTACGGCACGAACAACGAGTTCGGCTTCGACTACCTCCGCGACAACATGGCGTGGTCGCTGGAGGAGTGCGCCCAGCGCGGCCACAACTTCGCGATCGTGGACGAGGTCGACTCCATCCTCATCGACGAGGCCAGGACCCCGCTGATCATCTCCGGTCCCGGCGAGCAGTCCGGCAAGTGGTACCAGGAGTTCGCCAAGATCGTGCCCCGCCTGCGCAGGGGCGTCGAGGCGAAGAACCCCGGCGAGGAGAGCACCGGCGACTACATCGTCGACGAGAAGAAGCGCACGGTCGGCATCCTGGAGGCCGGCGTCGAGAAGGTCGAGGACTGGCTCGGCATCGACAACCTCTACAAGCCCGAGCACACCCACCTCGTCGGCTTCCTCAACAACGCGCTGAAGGCCAAGGAGCTGTTCAAGCGCGACAAGGACTACATCGTCTCCGAGGGCGAGGTCCTGATCGTCGACGAGTTCACCGGCCGCGTCCTGCACGGCCGCCGCTACAACGAGGGCATGCACCAGGCCATCGAGGCCAAAGAGGGCGTCAAGATCAAGGACGAGAACCAGACGCTCGCCACGGTCACCCTCCAGAACTACTTCCGCCTCTACGACAAGCTGGCCGGCATGACCGGTACGGCCGCGACCGAGGCCAACGAGTTCCACCAGACGTACAAACTGGGCGTCGTCCCCATCCCGACCAACCGGCCGATGATCCGCAAGGACCAGGCCGACGTGGTCTACAAGAACGAGGACGCCAAGTTCAACGCGGTGGTCGAGGACATCAAGGAGCGCTACGAGCGCGGCCAGCCGGTCCTCGTCGGCACCACGTCGGTGGAGAAGTCCGAGCGGCTGTCCAAGGCGCTCAAGCGCCGCGGCGTGCCGCACGAGGTGCTCAACGCGAAGAACCACGAGCGTGAGGCCGCGATCATCGCCGAGGCGGGCCGCAAGGGCGCCGTCACCGTCGCCACGAACATGGCCGGTCGAGGCACCGACATCATGCTCGGCGGCAACTCCGAGTTCCGGGCCGACCAGGAGCTGCGCCAGCGCGGCCTCGACCCGGTCGAGACGCCGGAGGAATACGACAAGGCCTACCCCGAGGCGCTGGAGAAGGCCCGGGCCGCGGTCAAGGCCGAGCACGACGAGGTCACCGAGCTCGGCGGCCTCTATGTGCTGGGCACCGAGCGCCACGAGTCGCGCCGCATCGACAACCAGCTCCGCGGACGTTCCGGCCGTCAGGGCGACCCCGGCGAGTCGCGCTTCTACCTCTCGCTCGGCGACGACCTGATGCGCCTGTTCAACTCGGCGCGGGTCGAGGTCATCATGACCCGGCTCAACATCCCCGACGACCAGCCGATCGAGTCCGGCATCGTCTCCAAGGCCATCGCCTCCGCCCAGCACCAGGTCGAGCAGCAGAACTTCGAGATCCGCAAGGAAGTTCTGAAGTACGACGAGGTGATGAACCGCCAGCGCAAGGTCATCTACTCCGAGCGCCGGCGGGTGCTGGAGGGCGCCGACCTGCACGACCAGGTGCAGGCCTTCGTCGGCGAGGTCATCGACGGCTACGTCCAGGGCGCCACGGCCGAGGGCTTCGCCGAGGAGTGGGACCTCGACAAGCTGTGGAAGGCGTTCGGCGAGCTGTTCCCGATCACGGTCACCGTCGCCGACCTCATCGAGGAGGCGGGCAGCCGTGAGGAGCTGACCGCCGAGCTGATCAGCGAGAAGGTCAAGGCCAACGCCATGGAGGCGTACGCCAGGCGCGAGGAGGAGATCGGCTCCGAGACCATGCGCGACCTCGAACGGCGGGTCATCCTGTCTGTTCTCGACCGCAAGTGGCGCGAGCACCTCTACGAGATGGACTACCTGCGCGAGGGCATCGGCATGCGGGCCTACGCGCAGAAGGACCCGCAGATCGAATACCAGCGCGAGGGGTTCGAGATGTTCGCCGCGATGCTCGAGGGCATCAAGGAGGACTCCGTGGGCTTCCTGTTCAACCTCGAGGTCGAGGTGCAGGAGAACCCGATCGTGGAGGAAGAGGACGCGGTCATCGCGGAGACCCGCTCGATCATCGCGCGCGGGCTGCGCGGGCCCGAGCGCCCGGCCGAGCTCGAATACTCCGCGCCCGGTGAGCAGGGCGAGGTCGAGCACACCCGGGTGCGCACCACTCCGGCCGAGCGGGCCGCCTACGGCAACGTGGAGCGCAACGCGCCGTGCCCGTGCGGGTCCGGCAAGAAGTACAAGCGGTGCCACGGCGACCCCAAGAACGCCGCCTGAAGCGCGCGCTGACGTGACGGAAGGACCTCCGCCCCGACGGGCGGGGGTCCTTCCGTCGTCCGGGGACGGGTTCAGGCGGTCTCGACGTCGGTGCAGAGCCAGTGGACGCCGTGGCGTTCGAGGCGGACGGCGAGGACGCGGTCGCGTTCGCCGCAGCGTACGATCACGCACATCTCGATGACGCCCTCGCGCGGCTCCGTCACGTGGACCCGGCGGACGAACGGGGCACGGCCGGTGCTGAACAGCAGGCCGGTCCCCGTGAGGTGCCGGTAGGCGCGGCCGGTGAGCTGGTCGGCCAGCGTCTCGGGGGAGCGGCAACCGGCCAGCACCTCGGCGAGGGCCTGGCCGAGGTGGCGCAGGCGGCGTTCGTCGGGGGCCGCGCCCGGCGGCCCCCAGATCATGGGGCTGAGGGCCAGGGCGCCGTCGGTGTACGGGATGTGGGGGGCTGCCGACACGGGTCCTCCTTCTCGCGGGAAACGCCTTCAGGAGTTTTCGGTCCGGCTCGGTTGTACGTGCCGCGCCAGCTTCTCGCGTACGTGCCGGGCAACGTCCGGGTTCGCCCGGGAAGGGCGCCGGAAGTTGGTGCGGCGGGCCCCCGGTTCCGGACGGAAACGGCCGGAGCTAAGGGGTGTCCGTAACCTCGCGGCCCGGGGTGGGCAGGTTCAGGGCACGGATGAGCACGGCGAAAAGCGCGTAATAGAGGACGAAGTACGCGACCCCGAACCCGAGGATGAGCCCGAGGCCGTGCGTGTTCGACTTGCCGGCGTTGAGGAGCAGGTCGATCGCGCCGCCGGAGAACGTGAACCCCAGCCGCGCCCCCAGCTCGGCCATGAGCGCCATCGACACGCCCGTGAGCAGCGCGTGCACGGCGAACAGCACGGGCGCGACGAAGATGAACGCGAACTCCAGCGGCTCGGTGATCCCGGTGACGAAGGACGTGAGCCCGGCCGACAGCAGGATGCCGCCGACCGCCGGGCGGCGCTCCGGCGGGGCCGCGCGCCACATGGCGACGGCCGCCCCGAGCAGCCCGAACATCATGACGGGGAAGAAACCGGTCATGAAGACGCCCGCGCCCTGCTCGCCGGCGAAGTAGCAGTTGAGGTCGCCGTCGGCGTCCCGGGTCGCGCCGCGCACGCCGGCCCGGCAGTCCGGCAGCGTGAACCAGACGATGGTGTTGAGGAAGTGGTGCAGGCCCACGGGGATGAGCAGGCGGTTGGCGACGCCGTAGATGCCCGCTCCGGCCGCGCCGTGGACGGACAGCCAGTCGCCGGCCCCGGCCAGCCAGTCGCCGACCGGCCGCCACAGCAGGCCGAAGACGACGCCGAGCAGCAGCGCGGCGACGGCGGTGACGATGGGGACCGAGCGCCGGCCGCCGAAGAAGGCGAGCCAGGCGGGCAGCTTCACCCGGTGGAAGCGCTGCCAGAGCAGGGCGGCTGTGAGGCCGATGACGATGCCGCCGAGGACCCCGGTCGGGTTCTGGGCGCCGGCGTCGATCGTGCGGGTGCCGTCACGGAGGACGAGCAGGACCTCGTCGTACACGGCGCCCTCGCCCGCGTCGAAGAACAGCGTCCTGGTGACGCGGTCGAAGACCAGGTAGCCGACCAGGGCGGCGAGGGCGGTGGAGCCGTCGGACTTGCGCGCGAAGCCGATGGCCACGCCGACGGCGAACAGCAGGGGCAGGTTCTCGAACAGGGCGCCGCCGGCGGCGGCGAGGACCCGCGCGAGCGGCGCCAGAGCGGGCACGGCGCCGAGCAGGTCGTCCTGGCCGAAGCGGAAGAGCAGGCCGGCGGCGGGCAGGACGGCGATGGGCAGCATGAGCGAGCGACCGATGCGCTGCAGCACGGCGAGGGCCGAGCTGAAGGGGCGCTTGCCGGAGCCGACGGCCGTCATCGCCACCCCCGCTCGCTGGTCGGTCTGCGGGGGATCGGGGTGTTCCTACCACTGCGGCATCGGCAGAAAACGGATCAGGTGACCAGGGAGGGCAGAGGGCGCGGGACGAAGGCGCAGCGGTAGGCGGCGTCCTGGACGAGCTGCGGCGTCAGCGTGATGCCGGTCAGGTGCTCGGCCAGGATGAAGGCGGGCCCGTCGTGCGGATCGAGGTGCCAGTGGCCGGTCTCGATCTCACGCATGACGGCGGCCAGTTCGTCGGGCACCTCCTCGGTGTAGCCCTCCTGCGGGTAGAAGGCGAAGCGGAGCCGCCCGTCCTCGAACCAGAGGAAGTTGTCCAGGCCCTTGACGTCGAGGTAGGCGTGGGAGACCACGCGGGTGCCGGCCGACAGCGGCGCCAGGATCTCCTCCGACCAGGCGAGGTCGCCGAGGGTCTCGACGACGATCGTCCAGTCGCCGATCGCCGTGAGGCCGAAGAAGTGGCCGCGGTCGTGGAACCTGCGGCCGGCCTCGGTCTCCAGCTCCTTGAGCGTCATGGGCACGAGCTCCTCCGGCCGGCCGCCCAGCCGGGCGGTCACCTGCTCCGGCGTCAGGTCGCGGACGTAGGTGAGCCCGTAGGAGCCCGCGAGCAGGGGGTAGCTCTCCTCCGAGAGCCAGTCGAAGATCATTGCGTCATCCTGGCAGTCACGGCCGACATTTCACGTCTCGCCGGAATCGACGTCCGGTTCGGGCTCGCGGCCCGGGGTCATGATGTCGAGCCTGCGGATCAGGAACGTGAACACGGCGTAGTAGACCACGCCGTAGACCAGGCCCAGCAGGAGGATGCCGGGCACGTTCTGGGTGTTGGACTTGCTGGCGTTGAGCAGCATGTCGAGCAGGCCCGCGGAGAAGCCGAAGCCGAGCTGCCCGCCGATCAGCGTGGTGAGCGCCATCGCCAGGCCGGTCAGCAGCGCGTGCACCACGAGCAGGAGCGGCGCCACGAAGATGAAGGCGAACTCGATCGGCTCGGTGATGCCGGTGACGAACGACGCCAGCGCCGCCGACAGCATGATGCCGCCCACCGTGGCCCGCCGGTGCCTGGGGGCGGCCCGCCACATGGCGAGCGCGGCGGCGGGCAGCGCGAACATCATGACCGGGAAGAAGCCCGCCATGAACTGCCCGGACTGCGGGGCGCCGCCGAAGTAGCAGTTCCAGTCGCCGACCAGGACATGGCCGTTGACCTCGCACTGCGGGACGACGTACCAGACCACGGAGTTGACGAAGTGATGCAGGCCGAGGGGGATGAGCAGGCGGTTGACGAGGCCGTAGATGCCGGTGCCGACCGGGCCGAGCGCGGTCAGGGCCTCGCCGGCGTGCCGGAACCACTCGCCGATGACCGGCCACAGCCAGCCGAAGAGCACGCCGATGAGCAGCGCCACGATGGAGGTGATGATCGGGACGAACCGCCGCCCGCCGAAGAACGCCAGCCAGGTGGGCAGCTTGATCCGGTGGAAGCGCTGCCAGAGCAGCGCCGCGACCAGGCCCATCACGACGCCGCCGAGCACCCGCGTGGGGTTCTGCATGCCGTAGTTGATGATCTCCCGTACGCCGCCCTGTGCCTGGAGCTCCTTGATCGAGACGGTGTCCCTGATGTCGGAGCCGAAGAACATGACCTTGGTGACCCGGTCGAAGACCAGGTAGCCGACCACGGCGGCGAGCGCCGTGGAGCCGTCGGACTTGCGCGCGAAGCCGATCGCGACGCCCACGGCGAACAGCAGCGGCAGGTTCTCGAACAGCGCGCCGCCGGCCGCCGCCAGCACCTCGGCGACCGCGCCCATCCAGGACAGGCCGGCGACGTCGGCCAGGCCGCCGGGCTCGGCGCCGTTCGAGCCGAGCATGTCGGGCTGGCCGAAACGCAGCAGCAGGGCGGCGGCGGGCAGGGCGGCGATGGGCAGCATGAGCGAGCGGCCCATCCGCTGCAGCACGGACATGACGCGCGCGAACGGCGAGGGCCGGGCGGCGGCGGTCTCGTTCACCGGGCGTTCCTCCGGGGGTGGGAGCACCGGGCTTCCGGCAGCCTGGGGAGCTCTGGGGGCGTCAGCCCCGTCGTACGGGCATCTCGAGCATGGTGCGGAGCTGGTAGCGGTCGGCGCGGTAGGTGGACACGCCCAGCTCCGCGCAGACGCCGCCGGAGAACGACCGGCGCTGGAGCAGCAGCACGGCCCCGCCGCGCGGCAGCTTCAGCAGGTCGGCGTCGCTCGGATCGGCGATGCCGCCGTCGATGGTGAGCTCACCGGCGTCCATGACGAGACCGTAGCGGCTCTCCAGCAGCTCGTAGAGCGATTTGTCCGACAGATCGTGCTCGGCCAGGCCGGGGGCGAGCTTGACCGGGATGTGCGCCCGCTCGATGGACAGCGGCTCGCCGTCGGCGGTGCGCAGGCGCTCGATGAAGTGCACCTCCTCGCCCGGCTGGATGCCGAGCTCCTTGGCCAGGTGGGCGCTGGCGCGCACGATGCGCCGGTCGAGGTCGCGCGAGCCGGGCACCATGCCGCGGGCCCGCATGTCGTCGCTGAACGAGGTGAGCTGCAGCGCCAGCTCGATCTTCGGCCGGGCCACGAACGTGCCCTTGCCCGGCACCCGGTGCAGCCGGCCCTCCGAGACGAGGTGGTCGACGGCCTGCCGGACGGTCATCCTGGACAGGCCGAAACGCTGGCACAGCTCACGCTCGGACGGGATGGCCGCGCCGATGCTGAGCTCGTTGCTGTCGATGAGGTCCAGCAGGATCTCGCGGAGCTGGAAGTATTTGGGCACCGGGCTGTCCGGGTCGATGTGGGCCACGGGATCCTCCCCTCGTTCCGTTCCATGTGATGGGCTATGGTTCGTACTGGTCTAGTCCGGACTAGACCACAGGTCGCAAAAGGCGGTCAAGCCCGATCCGGTACGAGTTGAAGGATGAGCCCACCGATGACCACGAAGATGCGCAGCGAGATCGCCGAGCAGCCGGCCGCGCTGCGGGCCACACTGGACTCCCTGCTCCCCAGGATCGGCGAGGTGAGAGCGGTGGGCGAACGCACCCGCCAGCTGCTGTTCATCGCGCGTGGCACCTCCGACAACGCAGCAGTTTACGGCCGCTACCTGGTCGAAGCGCACGCCGGGCGGCTCTCCGCCCTGGCCGCGCCGTCGATCGCCACCACCTACCGGCGCAAGCTCGACCTCGACGGCGTGCTGGCCGTGGCCATCTCCCAGTCGGGACGCACCGAGGAGATCGTGGAGACGCTGGCCTGGGCCAAGGACTGCGGGGCGGCGACCGTCGGCGTCACCAACGGCGGCGCGGACAGCCCGCTCGCGCAGGCCGCCGACGTGGCGCTGTGCACCGAGGCGGGGGAGGAGAAGGCCGTCCCCGCGACCAAGACGTACACCACGCAGCTCGCCGCGCTCGCCGTGCTGGCCCTCGGCCTCGGCGCGGACGTGGACCAGGACGACCTGCGGCGGGTCCCCGACGCGGTGGAGAAGCTGCTCGACGAGCCCGGCGACCTGGACGCCGTGGTCGAGGGGCTGCAGGACAAGCCGGGCGTGGTGGTCTCCGGGCGCGGCCTGGCGTTCTCGACCGCGCTGGAGACCGCGCTCAAGCTCAAGGAGGCCTGCTACCTGCACGCCATGGGCCTGTCCTACGCCGACCTGCTGCACGGCCCCATCGCCGTGGTCGACGCCGACACCCCGGCGCTGCTGGTCGCGGCCGAGAACAGCCCGACGCTGCCCGGCACGGTGGCGCTGGCCGAGCGGGTGGTGGCCGCGGGGGCGGCGGCGTACACGATCGGTGGCGGCGAGGGGCTGGCGCGGGCCGGCACGGCCGCGCTCAACGGTCCCGACCTGCCCGAGTGGGTGGCCCCGATGGGCCTCATCGTGCCGGGGCAGCTGCTCACCGAGGCGCTGGCCAGGCGGCTCGGCGTCGACCCCGACGCGCCGCGCGGTCTGAACAAGGTCACCCAGACGGACTGATCTAGCCTGGTCGGCAAGAGCTAGGGAGGCCGGATGGCGGCGGATGTGAACGCGATCATCGCCGGGCTCGGCGGGGCCGACAACATCATCGAGATCGAGCCCTGCATCACCCGGTTGCGGACAGAGGTGCACGACGCGACCAAGGTCGACCAGGCCGCGTTGCGGGCGGCGGGCGCGCACGGCGTCATGGCCGCGGGCAACGTGGTCCAGGTCGTCGTCGGGCCGGAGGCGGACACCATAGCCAGCGACATCGAGGACATCATCGGCTAAGGGCGAGGACCATGACGACTGTTCTCGCCCCGGTCGAGGGGGCGGCCGTGGGGCTGGCAGCCGTGCCCGACCCGGTGTTCTCCGCGGGCCTGGTCGGTCCGGGAACGGCCATCGACCCGCTGCGGGGGCCAGGCAAGGCCGTGGCCCCCATAGCGGGAAAAATCATGAAACTGCATCCGCACGCGTACGTCATCGTCGGCGACGACGGCAAGGGCGTGCTGGTGCACCTGGGCATCGACACGGTCCAGCTCAAGGGCCGGGGCTTCCGGCTGCTGGCCGCGGAGGGCGACCGGGTCAGCGCCGGGCAGCCGGTCGTCGCGTGGGACCCGGCGGCCGTCGAGGCGGGCGGCCGCTCGCCGGTCTGCCCTGTGGTGGCGCTCGACGCGACGAACGGGGCGGTGACGGGCGTCGCCGAGGGGGCAGTGCATGTGGGGGATGAGCTCTTCCGATGGGACTGACCTTTGGGACCGCGGCTGCCGGGAAAGCGACACAATAGGCACGCCGCCGATTTTGCCCCCCGGTCGGCGGGTTCATCGCACGCGCGTCCGGCCACTGGTCCGGACCGGCAGAAGGAGGAGTCGATGGGTGAGCGCAAGGTCACCGTGGCGGCGGAGGTGGGGTTGCACGCCCGTCCCGCGGCGACGTTCGTCCAGAGGGCCATGAAGGCCCCGATGGACATCACGGTGGCGAAGATGAACAGTGCCAAGGCCCCGGTCAGCGGCAAGAGCATCCTCGCCATCATGGCGCTGGACGTCCGCCAGGGCGAGACCGTGGTGATCAGCGCGGAGGGCGAGGGCTCGGAAGACGTCCTCGACGAGCTGGCCGAGATCGCCGGCACGCCATGAACCTGCGGGGGGTGGGGGTCAGCCCGGGCTTCGGGCACGGCCCCGCTTATGTGCTCTCCGTCTCGGTGCCCGAACCCCCCGAGGGCGCAACGTACACCGGCGAGGCGGAGCAGGAGAAGGAGCGCGCGATCACCGCGCTCACGCAGGTCGCGGGCGAGCTGGAGGCGCGCGGCCATCGTGCGGGCGGCGAGGCCGAGGAGATCCTGGTCGCCCAGGCGCTGATGGCCGAGGACCCCGGCCTGGTCGTGCGGGTGCGCTCGCTGATCGAGCGCGGCCTGGCCGCCCCGAGAGCCGTCTACGAGGCGTTCGCCCGCTACCGGGAGGTGCTCGCCGGGTCCGGCGGCTACCTCGGCGAGCGGGCCGCCGACCTCGACGACGTCAGGGACCGGGTGATCGCGGTGCTCTACGGCATCGCGATGCCGAGCCTCCAGGGCGCGCCGGCGGAGCCGTACGTGCTGGTCGCCCGCGATCTCGCGCCGGCCGACACCGCGCTGCTGGTGCGCGAGCACGTGGCCGCCTTCGTCACCGAGGAGGGCGGCCCCACCAGCCACACGGCGATCCTGGCGAGGGCGCTCGGCGTGCCCGCCGTCGTCGCCTGCCCCGGCGCGACCGCCATCAGGCCGGGGGCGCGCGTGCTGGCCGACGGCACCTCGGGCGAGGTACGCGTCGCGCCGGCCGAGGCCGACGTCGCCGAGGCGGTCAGCGCGAACGCCGTGCGCCGGGCCGCGTACGCGCAGGCCGAAGGGCCGGGCCGGACCTCCGACGGCCATCCGGTGCCGCTGCTCGCCAACATCGGCGGCCCGGCCGAGCTGGACGCGGCCGTCGCCGCGGGCGCCGAGGGCGTCGGGCTCTACCGGACCGAGTTCCTGTTCATGAACCGCACCGAGGCTCCCACGGCCGAGGAGCAGGCGCCGGCCTACCGGGAGGCGGCGCGGGCGTTCCCCGGCGGCAAGGTGATCGTGCGCACGCTCGACGCGGGCGCGGACAAGGCGCTGGCGTTCCTGCCGGTCCCGCCCGAGCCGAACCCGGCGCTGGGCGAGCGCGGGGTGCGCGTGTTCCGCCGGTTCCCGCAGGTGATGGAGGCGCAGCTCGACGCGCTCGCCGCGGCCGGCGACCTCATGGTGATGGCGCCGATGGTGGCCACGGCCGAGGAGGCCGAGTGGTTCACGCGCGCGTGCCGCTCGCGCGGGATCGCGCAGGCCGGCGTGATGATCGAGGTCCCGTCGGCCGCGCTGCGCGCCGGCGACCTGCTGAGCGCGGTGGACTTCGTCTCGATCGGCACCAACGACCTGTCCCAGTACGCCTTCGCCGCCGACCGCCAGCTCGGCGCGGTGAGCGCGCTGCAGGACCCGTGGCAGCCCGCGCTGCTCGACCTGGTCGCGCTGACCGCGACGGCCGCCCGGGAGGCGGGTAAGGCGTGCGGCATCTGCGGCGAGTCGGCCGCCGATCCCGCCATGGCCTGCGTGCTCGTCGGGCTCGGCGCCACCACGCTGTCGATGGGGGCCGGGGCGTTGCCCGCCGTACGGGCCGCGCTGGCCGCGCACACCTTCGACGAGTGCCGGCTGGCCGCCGAGGCCGCGCGGGACGCGGTCACGGCGGTGGAGGCGCGGGCCGCGGCCCGGGCGTACCTGCCCGCGCTCGGGCGTCTCGGTGTCTAGATTCTGGATACCTTTGGAGTCATGCTGCGACGACGACTCGGTACGACGGGCCTGCTCGTGATCGCTCTCACCGCGTGTGCCGGAGGCGGCGGCACGGCGGGAGCGACCCCGACGGGAGGGAAGGCCGCCCCGCCCGCCCCGAGCGCGAGCCCGAGCGCGAGCCCGTCCGCGTCGCAGTCCGACCCGGTCGCGCGGGCCCTGGCCGGGCTCAGCGTCGAGGAGAAGGTCGGCCAGCTCTTCATGCCGGTCCTCTACGGCACCACGGCCGCCTCCTCCTCCGGCGAGAACCAGGCCCGCTACGGCGCCCCGACCCCGGCCAAGGTGATCGCCCGCTACCACCTGGGCGGCGTGATCCTGTTCCCGCACAACGTCAAGGGCGTCTCCCAGGTCGTCGGCCTGACCAACGGCCTGCAGCGGGCCTCGAAGGAGGTCCCGCTGCTCATCGGCACCGACCAGGAGAACGGCCTGGTCTCGCGCATGTCGGCGCTCATGACCGACTTCCCCGGGGCGTCCGTGATCGGCGCGACCGGGGACCCGGCGTGGGCGCGCAAGGTCGCCGCGGCGACCGGCGCGGAGCTGCGGGCGCTCGGCGTCAACCTCGACTTCGCGCCGGTGGCCGACGTCAACATCGACCCGCGCAACCCGGTCATCGGGTCGCGGGCGTTCGGCAAGGACCCGCAGCGGGTGGCCAAGATGGTGGCGGCGTCGGTGAAGGGCTTCGCCGACGCGGACGTGGCCGCGACCGCCAAGCACTTCCCGGGCCACGGCGACACCTCGGTGGACAGCCACACCGGGCTGCCGGTGATCAAGCACACCAGGGCCGAGTGGGAGCGCATCGACGCGCCGCCGTTCAAGGCCGCGATCGGGGCCGGGGTGGACGCGGTCATGAGCGCCCACATCGTCTTCCCCAAGCTCGACCCGTCGGGCGACCCGGCGACGCTGTCCAAGCCGATCCTGACCGGGCTGCTGCGGCAGAAGCTCGGCTACGACGGCGTGATCTCCACCGACGCGCTCAACATGGCCGGGGTGCGCCAGAAGTACAACGACGGCGAGATCGCCGTGCGCGCCGTGCTGGCCGGGGCCGACCTGCTGCTCATGCCCAACGACCTGCCGAAGGCCTACGACGCGGTGCTCGCGGCGGTGAAGTCGGGCCGCATCAGCGAGCGGCGCCTCGACCAGTCGGTCACCCGGCTGCTCAAGCTCAAGCAGGCCAAGGGCTACCTGGCCGAGGCGCCGACGGCCTCGGTGAGCCGCGCGAACGACGTGCTGCGCTCCGCCGCGCACCGCAAGCTGACCGCCCGGGTGAAGTCGGCGGCCGACTAGGCGTTCTCATCAGGCGTCGCGCCGCCGCAGCGCCAGGGCGCCCAGGGCGAGGGCGGCGGCGGCCCACGCGGCGAGGACGCCGAGACCGGCCCACGGGGTGAGCGGGAGCGCGGCGGCGTCCGTGGTGGCCTGCACGGCGAGGCCCGCGTTCACCGGGGACACCGTCCAGAGCAGCCGCTGGACGTCCTCGTCGGCGACCAGGCGCACCGCCAGCGGAAACAGGTAGAGCAGGCCGAGCACGACCCCCGCGGCGGCGGCCGGCTCGCGTACGACGACCGCGATCCCCACGCTGAGCAGCGCGACCAGGCCGAAGTAGAGCACCGACCCGGCGGCGGCGCGCAGGGTGGGGCCGTCGAGCAGCGACAGCGGCGGGTAGCCGTGCTCCGGGGTGAAGCCGCTGCCCGGCAGGAGCAGCCGCCCGGCCAGCACCGACCCGAGCACCGCGACGGTCCCCGCGGCCAGCGCCGGGCCGGTGACGACGGCGGCCTTGGCGGCCAGCAGCACGCCCCTGCGCGGCACCGCGGCCAGGCTGGTGCGGATCATGCCGCTGCCGTACTCGCCGCAGACCGCCAGCACGGCCAGCAGGGCGACCAGGGCCTGGCCGAGCTGCACCCCGGTCAGGGCCAGCCGGGTGGCGTCGTGGCCGCAGCCGGCCGCCTCGCAGCGGACGACCGTGGCCGTGAGCGCGCCCAGGGCGACGGTCAGCACGGCCGTCCCGGCCAGCAGCCCGGCGGGGCCCGGCACGGTGCGGAGCTTCGTCCACTCCGCGAGCGTCGCCCGCCTCACGCGTCCTCCCTGTTCAGTCGGCGTACGGCGAGGGCGAGCACGAGGGCGGCGTACCCGCAGAGCACGGCGAACCCGGCCCAGGGCGGCAGCGGGTAGAAGCCGCCCGCGGGCGTGTGATGACCGAACACCTGCGGGTACTCGGGGATGCTCTGCTGGACGGCGAAGCCCGCCGCGGGCGTCACCCGCAGCAGCCAGTCCGCGACCGGCTCGGGCAGCACGGACGTGGTCGCGAGCACGTACGGCACCAGGACCGCGGCGACGGCCGCGATGACCCCGGCCGCGCCGCGCCGCAGCAGCGCGCCGAACGCGAGGGCGAGCACGGCGCTCACCGCCAGCACGCCCGCCACGCCCGCGGCCACCCGCAGCTCGGTCAGCGCGGACACCGGCAGGAGGTGGACGCCGTTGCCCGCGAGGACGAGCCCGGCGAGCGGCAGCGTGACGGCGGTGGCCGCGAGCGATCCGGCGAAGGTCGCGGCGAGGACCACCACGGCCTTGGCCACGAGCACCCGTCCGCGCCGCGGGCTCGCCAGCAGCGTCGTGCGGATGAGCCCGCGCCGGTACTCGGAGGTCACGGACAGCACGCCCACGACGATCACGGCGACCAGCGCGAACATCGCGCCTGCCAGGGTGTTCTCGACGGTGCTCCCGACGGTCAGGGGGGCGATGTCGCCCACGCCGGTGATCGTGTACGTGCCGCCGGACTCCCGGAACCCGCCCGGGTGGTGCGGCGAGCCGTCGAGCTCGTAGGAGACGCCGATGTCGTCTCGGGAGAACGCCCCGCCGGTGCCCTCCCCGCGTACGTCGAGCCGGTCCATGACGGCGGTGACCTCGGCGAAGCGGGAGGTGACGGTGGATCCGCCGACGGCGTTGCCGCTGACCCGCACGTCGCCGGGGGAGGCGGCGAACAGGCCGATGCGGGCCCGCTCCGGCAGCCCCGGCAGGCGGACGGCGGCGACCTTCGTCCACCGGACGCCGTCGGCCGACTCCTCGCCGGTCACGGTGTCGCCCGCCCGCGTGAGGCGCAGCCAGCGGGGGGTGGACGGGGTGACCTTGCCGGGCAGCCCGGCGACGTCCTCGGTGAAGTCGTGCTGCATGCGGACGCCGTGCTCGGCGGTGACCATGACGGCGGCGTAGGAGGCCCCCTGCCGGGTGCTCGCCTTGATCATGAGGCCGGCCTTGGCCCACGGGGTCATGGCGGCGGCGACGTTCCTGACGCCGGGGACGGCGTCGGGGAGGCGGATCCGGCCCGACATCGCGCTCACCCGCACGGTGATCGAGCCGTCGCCGCGCAGCGGCTGGTGGGCGAAGAAGAACTTGTCCTCGACGGCCTCGCCGCCGGGGCCGCGCGGCGGGACCGGGCAGGGCACCTCGACCGGCCCCTTCGAGCAGGAGGCGTGGCTGCCGGCCGCCGACAGCAGGCCGAGCCCGACGACGAGCAGCGCCGCGAGCACCAGCCCCGCGGGCCCGCCGGGGGCGGTGCGGAACTTGGTCCACTCGGCGTGGACGAGCCGCGCGAACCCGTCGCGCCCGGCTGTGCCGAGCGGCGAGCGGTAGGGGGTGGTCTTGGTCATCGGGCCGCCCCTCGGTACTCGACGGCGTCCCTGGTCAGGTCCAGGTACGCCGCCTCCAGCGTGGCCCGGTGCGCGGCCACCTCCGCGAACGGCACCTCGCGCGCCGCCAGCAGCCGGACGACCTGCTCGGCGGCCAGCCCGTCCACGGTGAGCGTCTCCCGGTCCTGCACGGTCACCGTGGCTCCGGCCTCGGCCAGGGCGCGCATGGCCGCCTCGCGGGCGGTCGTGCGCAGGCGTACCCGGCCGCCGGAGGCGCGGGCGATGAGGTCGGCCACGCTCGTGTCCGCCACCACCCGCCCCCGTCCCGCCACCACGAGGTGCCCGGCGGTGTCCTCCAGCTCGCTCATCAGGTGGCTGGAGACCAGCACCGCCCGCCCCTCGGCGGCGAGCGCGCGGAGCAGGCCGCGCATCCACACGATGCCCTCGGGGTCGAGGCCGTTGAACGGCTCGTCCAGCAGCAGCACCGGCGGGTCGCCGAGCATCGCGGCGGCGATGCCGAGCCGCTGGCGCATGCCGAGCGAGTAGCCGCCCGCCCGGCGGCGGGCCGCCGCGCCGAGCCCGGCCAGCTCCAGCACCTCGTCCACCCGGCGGGCGCCGAGGCCCTGGGAATGGGCGAGCCAGAGGAGGTGGTGGCGGCCGGTGCGGCCCGGCTGGAGGGCGGCCGCGTCCAGCAGCGCGCCGACGTGCCGGAGCGGGGTGCGCAGGGTCGCGTACGGGCGCCCGCCCACCAGGGCGTGGCCCTCGTCGGGGGCGTCCAGGCCGAGCACCACGCGCATGGTGGTGGACTTGCCCGCGCCGTTCGGGCCGACGAAGCCCGTGACGTGGCCGGGGTGGACGGTGAAGGTCATCCCGTCCAGGGCCTGGTGTGAGCCGTACCGCTTGCGCAGGCCGGAGACTTCGATGGTTGCTTCCACGGTTACGAAGCTAGGGAGCGGGCCGGGGCGGGGTCGTCACGCGTGTGAGTGATCTTCGGGGGCTACATGGGGTCCCTCGTGTGAGGGATGCGGGGGGCGCGGTGGGGCGGTGACAATGGGGTTCGTGGCGATCGGGCAGGGTTTGGGCGTTCTATGGGGGGCGCGGCCGGTGGACGGCGGCGCGGGCCGCCGCCGCGCGCTGGTCGTGCTCGGGCTCCTGCTGGCCCTGGTCGCGGTGGTGGAAGTGCTCGCCGGCCAGCCGATCGCCGGCAGCTGGTCGGTCAGCGTCCCGGCCGGGGGGCCGGCGTCGTCCCAGAGCCTCCTGACCGACGGGTCGGCCCCGCCTCCGGAGGACGTGGCCGATGGAATGGCGTGGTCCCGTGGGCCCGGGGGGCCGCTCCGCCTGCTGGTGCTGCCGTTGCTGGCGCTCGCCACCACCCTGCCGCTCCCGCTCCTCGCGGCGCAGCCGATGATCGCGGCGGCCGTGGGCGGTGCGGCGGCCGTGCTGTCGGTGGGGGCGTTCCACACGTTGACCGTCGCCGGGGCGGTGGCCCAGGTGATCGCGCTCTACCGGGCGGGGCGGCACGGGCGGGCCGGCCCGGCGCTCGCGCTCGCGGCCCCGTTCCCGGCGCTGGCCCTGCTTCTGGTGGCGGGGCTTCCGGTGGCGGGGCTCCCGGCGGTGGGGCTTGCGGTGGCGGCGGGCTCCTCGGCGGGGTTTCCGGCGGCTGGGGTCCCGGTGGGGGAGCTGGTCCTGGTGCTGGCCTGCCTGGCTCCGGTCGCCGCGCTCGGCGGCATCGCGCGGGCGGCCCGCGCCACGGCGGGCGCGCACACCGCCGCCCGGCGGCAGGCGGCCGGCGACCTGCTGGAGCACACCGCCCGCGGCGAGCGGGCGCGCATCGCGCGCGAGCTGCACGACGTCGTCGCCCACCACATCTCCCTGGTCGCCGTCCAGGCCGAGACCGCGCGGCTGGCCGTCCCCGGGATGCCGCAGGCGGGGGCCGAGCGGCTGCTGGCCATCGGCGACACCGCCAGGCAGGCGCTCACCGAGATGCGCCGTCTGCTCGGCGTGCTGCGCGAGGACGACGGCACCGAGGCGTCCTGGCGCCCCCAGCCCGGCCTGCGCCTGCACGAGCTGAACGAGCTGCTCGACGGCTCCCGCGAGGCGTCCGGCGCGGCCACCCGGCTCATCCTCCGTGGCGCGCCGGCCGAGCTGGACCCGGGGGTGGAGCTGGCGGCGTACCGGATCGTGCAGGAGGCGCTGACCAACGCGCGGCGGCACGCGCCCGGCGCGGCCGTGGACGTGGAGCTGCACTACACCGGGGCCGGCCTGCGGCTGTCGATCAGGGACAACGGCCCCGGCCCGCTCGACGGGGAGGGCGGCCACGGGCTCGCCGGCATGCGGGAGCGGGCCGCGGCCGTGGGCGGCGAGCTGGTCACCGGCCCCGCGCCCGGCGGCGGCTTCCTCGTCCGTGCCGTCCTGCCGGGCAGGGAGAGCGCCGCGTGAGCGCGCCGATCAGGGTCGTCATCGCCGACGACCACCTGGTGGTCCGTACGGGGTTCGGCGAGCTGCTGGACACCCAGCCCGACTTCGAGGTGGCCGGCCGGGCCGCCGACGGGCTGGAGGCGGTGCGGATCTGCCGCGAGGTGAAGCCGGACGTCGTGCTCATGGACGTACGGATGCCCGGAATGGGCGGCATCGAGGCGACCAGGGAACTGGCCGGACCCGGCGGGCCCCGGGTGCTCATCCTGACCACGTTCGACCTCGACGAGTACGTCTACGACGCCCTGCGCGCCGGCGCCAGCGGCTTCCTGCTGAAGGACGTCACCGCCGAGCGCCTGTTCGACGCGGTGCGCGTGGTCGCGGCCGGCGAGGCGCTGCTGGCCCCGGCCGTCACCCGCCGCCTGATCGGCGAGTTCGCCCGCATGGGCCCGCGACCCCCGGTGGCGACGCTCGGCACGCTCACCCCGCGCGAGACGCAGGTCCTGCGGCTGGTCGCCGAGGGCCTGTCCAACCCCGAGATCGCCGCCAGGCTCGTGGTGACCGAGGAGACGGTCAAGACGCACGTGAGCCGGGTGCTGAACAAGCTGGGGCTGCGCGACCGGACGCAGGCGGTCGTCGCCGCGTACGAGACGGGCCTGGTCGTGCCGCGCGGCCGGCAGCCGTGACGCGTGCCGCGCGGCCGCGACGGTCAGAAGTCGAAGTCGTCGATGTTGGACTTGTCGAACACGGTCGGCTTGCCGAGCAGCACCTCGCCCTTGGCCCCGACCGTGTAGTCGCCCAGTTTGCCCGCCTTGAACGTCTCGCCCTCGGCGCCGGTGATCTGCCCGGAGGCGAGCGCGGCGGCCGCGTACGAGGCGAGATAGCCGAGGTCGGCCGGGTTCCACAGCTCGAACGCCTCGATCGTGCCGTCCTTGACGAACTTGCGGAGCTGGTTCGGCGTGCCGAGCCCGGTCAGCTTCACCTTCCCCTTGTACGGCGAGTCCGACAGATAGCGGGCCGCCGCCGCGATGCCCACGGTCGTCGGCGAGATGATGCCCGCGAGGTCCGGGTACGAGCGCAGCAGCCCCTGCGTCTCGGTGAAGGACTTCTGGTCGTCGTCGTTGCCGTAGGCGACCTTGACCAGCTCCATGTCCTTGTACTCGGGCTTGCTCAGCTCGTCCTTCATGAACTCGATCCAGGTGTTCTGGTTCGTCGCGTTCGGCGTGGCGGACAGGATCGCGATCTTGCCCTTGTTGCCGAGCTGCTTGGCGAGGAGCTGCACCTCCGTACGGCCCAGGTCCTCGGCGCTCGCCTGGTTGACGAAGATGTCGCGGCCCTCGGGCGCGGTGTCGGAGTCGTAGCTGACGACCTTGATCCCTGCGGCCCTGGCCTGCTTGAGCGCGGGCACGACGGCGTTCGGGTCGTTCGCCGAGATGACGATGGCGTCCTGCTTCTGCTGGATCAGCGTGTTGATGTAGGACACCTGCGAGGACGCGCTCGCGTCGGACGGGCCGACCTCCTTGCCCTCGCCGCCGAACTCCCCGGCCGCGTCCACGCCGCCCTTGTCGGCGATCGTGAAGTACGGGTTGTTGACCTGCTTCGGCAGGAAGGCGATCTTCAACCCCTGCTTGAGCGGGGCGTTCGGATCGGCGGCCGGGGCGGACGACGCCGTCCCGGCAGGGGCGGACGACTGCTGCTGCTGGACATCGCTCTTGGTGGTGCCGCCGCACGCGCTGGTCAGCAGCACGAGCCCGGCGAGGAGCGCCACGGGACGCCAAGGGGTGCGCGTTGTCATGAAACGGACTTCCCTTCCACTGGTGATGGTGTGCGCCGTCGCCGGGCCGCCCCCAGGTTCGGCGCCAGCACGGAGGCGACGAGCAGCAGGCCCGTCACGAAGTTGAGCACCTCGTTGGCCACGTCGGCGAGGATCAGCGCGTTGCGTACGACGCCGAGCAGCAGCACCGCCATCAGGACGCCGGGCAGCGTGCCCTTCCTGCCGAAGATCGACACCCCGCCGAGCAGCACGGCGGCCACCACCGCGAGCTCCAGGCCCATGCCGTTGTCGGCGCGGGCGCTGGCGTAGCGGAAGGTGTAGATCAGGGACGCCAGCGACGCCATGACCCCGGAGGCCACGAACAGCCAGAGCTTGACGCGCTTGACCCGGATGCCGGAGAAGTAGGCCGCCTCGACGTTCGCGCCGATCGCCACGATCGACCGGCCGAGTCCGGTCGCGTGCAGCAGCAGCGCCGCCACCACGGCCAGCACGGCGACCAGCACCGTCGCGAGCGGCACCGGCCCGATCGAGGAGGTGGCGAGGCCCGTGTAGGCGGGCGGCAGGTCGGCCACCGCCTGGTCGCCCAGGATCACGTACGCGAGCCCGCGGAACAGCGCGAACGTGCCGATCGTGACCGCCAGCGAGGGCAGCCCGAGCCGGGTGACGAGCAGCCCGTTGACCGCCCCGCACGCCGCGCCCACCAGCAGGCAGATCGGCATGATGACCTCGATCGGCAGCCCGGCGTTCCACAGCGCGCCGAGCACCGCGCAGGACAGGCCGAGCGTGGAGGCCACGGACAGGTCGATCTCGGCCGCCACGATCACCAGCGTCATGGTCAGCGCCATGAGCGCGATCTCGGTGGTGTCGAGCAGCAGGAACGAGACGTTGGAGTCGTTCGCGAAGCCGTCCACGCCGAGCGAGGCCCACACCGCGACCCCGGCCAGCAGCACGGCGATCAACGTCTCCCAGCGGCGCAGCGCGTCAGTGTTCATGGGACCTTCGGCGGCGCAGGGCCGCGGCCACGCGCAGCGCGAGCAGGCGGTCGAGGACGATGGCGGCCAGCAGCAGGGCGCCGTTGATCGCGGTCTGGGCCAGGGCGTCCACCCGGAGCACGGCGAGCGCGCTGGTGATGGAGGCGAGCAGGACGGCGCCGAGCGCGGCGCCGTAGACGGTGCCGCTGCCGCCGAAGATGGCCACGCCGCCGACCACGACGGCGGCGATGACGTCGAGCTCCTTGCCGGTGGCGACGGTCGCGTCCACGGTGCCGAACCGGGCGGCCCACATCACGCCGGCCAGCCCGGCGAGCGCGCCGTTGGCGACGAACGCGGTGAGGACGCGGCGGCGTACCCGGATGCCGGCCAGCACCGCCGCCTCGGGGCTGGAGCCGATGGCGTACAGCTCGCGGCCGGAGCGCAGGTTGCGCAGCATCCAGCCGACGGCGAGCAGCACGGCCAGGGCGATCAGCGCGGGCAGCGGGACGCCGAGGACCGAGCGGGTGCCGAGGGCGAGGAAGCCCTCCGGCATGTCGGCGGCGTTGACCTGACGGCCGCCGGCCCAGGCGTAGTCGATGCCGCGGAAGGCGTACAGGGTGCCGAGGGTGGCCACCAGGGCGGGCACCCTGGCCGCGCCGACGAGCAGCCCGTTGACCGCGCCGCAGGCCGCGCCGAGCGCCACGCAGCCGGCGACGACCAGCGGGACCGGCACGCCGGGGTGGTCGGCCAGGACCAGAGCGCCGCCGAACGCCGACAGGCCCACGACCGAGCTGACCGAGAGGTCCACGTTCCTGGTGATGACGACGAGCGTCTGGCCGACGGCGAGCAGCGCGACGATGGCCGAGTTGAGCAGGATGTCGCGGATGCTGCCGTAACTGAGGAAGCTCGGGTTCGCCGCGCCGGTGACGGCGAACAGCGCGCCGAGCGCGACCACGATGCCGAGCTCGCGCACCCGCGCCACCCGGTCCACGAGCCGCCGCCCGCCGCCCCGGCCCGCGCTCGCAGCACTGCTCACGGGCGGCCCCTTCCTGTCGCGGCGGCCATCACGCTCTCCTCGGACGCCTCCGCCCGGTCCAGCTCGGCGACCAGCCGCCCCTCGTGCATGACGAGCACCCGATCGGCCATCCCGAGCACCTCGGGCAGCTCCGAGGAGATCATCAGCACCGCCACCCCGCTCGCGGCCAGCTCCGACAGCAGCCGGTGCACCTCGGCCTTGGTGCCCACGTCGATGCCGCGGGTGGGCTCGTCCACGATGAGCACCGACGGCCGGCGGGCCAGCCACTTGGCCAGCACCACCTTCTGCTGGTTGCCGCCGGACAGCACGTTCACCGGGTCGCCCAGCCGGGCGAACTTCAGCCGCAGCCGCACCGCCCAGTCCCTGGCCCGCTCCCGTTCGGCGAGGCGTGAGATCAGCGGCCCCCTGCGGAGCGCGGCCAGCCCGGCCAGGCCGATGTTGCGCTCGATGGACAGGTCCATGACCAGGCCCTGCTGGCGGCGGTCCTCCGGCACCAGCGCCAGTCCGGCCGCCATGGCCGCCGCAGGCCGGGCCGGGCGCAGCCGCCTGCCGTCCACCTCGACGGCGCCGGCGTCCCAGCGGTCGATGCCGAACACGGCCCTGGCGACCTCGCTGCGCCCGGCCCCGACCAGCCCGGCCAGCGCGACGATCTCGCCCCGCCGCACCTCGAAGGACACGTCGGTGAAGACGCCCTCGCGGGTGAGCCGGCGCACGCTGAGCGCGACCTCGCCGGCCGTGGTGTCCTGCTTGGGGAACAGGGACGCAAGCTCGCGGCCGACCATGCGGCGTACGAGGTCGTCGGGGGTGAGGTCGCCGATCGGGTCGGTCGCGACGAGCGCGCCGTCCCTCAGAGTGGTCACCCGCTGGCACAGCTCGAAGATCTCCTCCAGCCGGTGCGAGATGAACAGCAGCGCGACGCCCTGCTCGCGCAGCGTCCCCGCCACGCCGAACAGCCGGGCGACCTCCTGGCCGGACAGCGCGGCGGTCGGCTCGTCCATGACCAGCACCCTGGCCTGCCTGGACAGGGCCTTGGCGATCTCGACAAGCTGCTGGTCGGCGATGGACAGGCCGCGGGCCGGCCGGTCGGGGTCGAGGTGCACGCCGAGCCGGCCGAACAGCTCGGCGGTGGCGGCGCGCATGGCCCGCCGGTCGAGCCCGAGGCGGGCGCGCGGCTGGCGGCCCATGAAGATGTTCTCCATGACCGACAGGTCGGGGAACAGCGTCGGCTCCTGGTAGATGACCGCGACGCCGGCCCGCTGGGCGTCGGCGGGGCCGGCGAACTCGACCGGCTCCCCGTCGAGCAGGATGCGCCCCGAGTCGGGGCGGTGCACGCCGGACAGGATCTTCACCAGCGTGGACTTGCCCGCGCCGTTCTCGCCGGCGAGGGCGTGCGCCTCGCCGGCGCGCAGCTCCAGCGACACCTCGCGGACGGCGCGGACCGCGCCGAACGCCTTGCTCACCTGTAAGAGGGACAGGACGGGTGTGTCTTCCATGCCGCCATCCCGCGAAAAATCGTTTTAAGCGGTGTGCCAGGACGTTATTTCAGCGGATGGCGGCACGTCAATAGTCGATCAAGGGTCACGGCCGGAAGTGCCGCAGCACCTCCGGGTTCGCCATCGCGTCCGGGTTGGCCGCCTGCTCCACCGGGGCGCCCAGCAGGATCTTGCGCACCGGCACCTCCAGCTTCTTGCCCGACAGCGTGCGCGGGATGCCGGGCACCACCCGGATCTCGTTCGGGACGTGGCGCGGCGACAGCTCCTGCCGCAGCGCGCCGCACAGCGCCCGCTCCAGCTCCGGGGTCAGCTCGGCGCCCTCGGCCAGCGTCACGTACAGCAGCAGCCGGCCCTCCTGGCCGAGCTGGCCCGTGTCGATCACCAGGCTGTCGGCGACCTCCTCGAACCGCTCGACCACCCGGTAGAACTCGCTGGTGCCCATCCGTACGCCGCCGCGGTTGAGCGTGGAGTCGGAGCGGCCGTAGATGACGCAGCTCCCGTCCTCGTTCACCTTGATCCAGTCGCCGTGCCGCCACACGCCGGGATAGACGTCGAAGTAGCTCTCGGCGTAGCGCTCGCCGGCGGGGTCGTTCCAGAACATCACCGGCATCGACGGCATGGGCTGCGTGATCACCAGCTCGCCCACCTCGCCCACGACGGGCTTGCCCGCCGGGTCGTACGCCTCCACCTTCGCCCCCAGCGACCGGCACGGGATGATGCCCGCCCTGATCGGGTGCAGCAGGGTCGCCCCGACGAAGCCGGTGCACACGTCCGTGCCGCCGGAGAACGACCCGACCGGCACCCCTGGCAGCGCGCCCGCCACCCACGCGAACCCCTCGGGCGGCAGCGGCGAGCCCGTGGAGCCCACCCCGCGCAGCCGCTCCAGCCCCTCGGGCTCGATCCCGGCCTTGAGCGAGGCCATGATGTACGGCGCCCCGGTCCCGAAGTACGTCACCCCCTCCGAGGCGGCGATCCGCCACAGCGCGGCGGGGGAGGGATGCGTCGCCGCGCCGTCGTACAGCACGGCCGTGGCCCCCACCAGCAGCGCGCCGACGAGGTAGTTCCACATCATCCAGCCCGTGGTGGTGTACCAGAAGAACACCTCGCCCTCGCCCAGGTCCTGGTGGAAGGAGAGCGACTTCAGGTGCTCCAGCACGATGCCGCCATGGCCGTGCACGATCGGCTTGGGCAGCCCGGTGGTGCCGCTGGAGTAGAGGATCCACAGGGGATGGTCGAACGGCACCCGCTCGAACTCCAGCGGCGCGGCCTCCGCCCGCAGCCCCTCCCAGCCGATCACCTCGCCGTGCGGCACCTCAAGGGTGTGCGGGGGCGTGGGCTCGGCCTGCTGCGGCGCCCGGCCGTCACCGGCGGCGGCCAGGTAGGGGATCCAGACGGTGGCTCGCAGCGTGGGCAGCGCGGCGGCGATCTCGTTGACCGCGGCCGAGCGGTCGTAGCTCTTGCCGTTGTAGTGGTAGCCGTCCACCGCGATGAGCACCTTGGGCTCGATCTGCTTGAACCGGTCGACGACGCTCGGCACCCCGAAGTCGGGGGAGCCGGCCGACCAGATCGCCCCGAGCGAGGCGGTGGCGAGGAAGGCGATGAGGGCCTGCGGGATGTTCGGCAGGTAGCCGGCCACCCGGTCGCCCCGCCGCACGCCCAGCCGGACCAGCCCGGCCCGCACCCGGGCGACCTCCTCGCGCAGCTCGGCGAAGGTCAGCTCCTGGCGGGCGCCGTCCTCGGAGACGAAGATCACGGCGGTGCCCTCGTCGCGGCGCAGCGCGTTCTCGGCGTAGTTGAGCGTGGCGCCCTCGAACCAGCGGGCGGCGGGCATCGTGCCGGACAGCACCGGCCCGTCGCCGCGCTCGCCGATCACCTCGAAGTAGTCCCAGATCGAGGTCCAGAACGCGGCCGGGTCCTCGACCGACCAGCGCCACACGCTCTCGTAGTCCTCGCCCGTCCTGCCCAGCCACTCCAGGTAGCGGGTCAGCCTCGCCCGCGCGGCCACCTCTTCGCCCGGCTCCCAGAGAAGCTCGCCCTCAGCAACCATGTGCCCCATCCTGTCGCCCGTTCCATGGAGAGTCCTACCTCTACCCCCCACATAACTAGCTACCGTCTCAGGTGGTCCACCGCCATACGGGCGGCGGTGCCGATCACCGCGTCCGCACGCGGCTGGTTCAGCGCTGTGGAGAAGGAGCGGGTGAAGACGGCGACCGCGTACCGGCCGCCGTCGGGGTACTCGACCACGCCTGACTCGGTGCGCAGCGTCGGCAGCGTGCCGGTCTTGCCGCTGACGGCCACGTCGTCGTACGGGAAGCCGGAGGCCAGCCGGTGCGGCCACACCTGCATGTTGAGCACGCCGCGCATCCACGCGCAGGACGCGGCCGAGGCGATCTCGTCGCGCCAGATCAGCCCGAACAGCCGGGTCAGCTCCCGGGGCGTGCCGGCGTTGCCCCAGGCGGGGTCGAGCGCCCGCATCCGGGCCACCTCGTCAGGATCGAGGTACGGCCACCCGTGCCCGGCGTCGGCCGCCATGCTCTCGTTGATCTCCTGGCTGCTCTGCCGCACGCGCGTCACGTCCAGCCCGTACGCCGCCAGCATGGCGTTGACCGCCTCCCGCCCGACCCGCCGCAGCAGCACGTCCGCCGAGGCGTTGTCGCTCACCGCGATCATCAGGTAGGCCAGGTCCCGCAGCGACATCGTCACCTCGTCGAGCATCGCCGAGACCCCGGTCGGCCCCGTCGACCGGCCGGCCGCCGGCACCGTCACCCGCTCGGCCGGATCGAGCAGCCCGGCGTCGGCCTGCCGGCAGAGCTCCACCAGCAGCGGCACCTTGAACATCGACGCCACCGGCAGCGGCTCGTCGGCCCCGTGCCCGATCTCCCGCCCGGTGTCGACGTCGGCGGCGTGCAGCCAGCCGGTGACCCCCGCCACCCGGAACAGCGCCTCGAAGTCGGGCCCGCTCATGCCAGCATCCCCGGCCTGCAGCTGACGCGCCGCGGCGGCACCGCGCCCTCGTCGGTCATTCCGGCGCTCTCCTTCAACGTCCGTACGGCGACGGCCGAGAAATCGCCGGCCGCGGCCGTCTCGCCGCGCCAGGCCGTGGAGACCCGGGACGCGATCGGCGAGCCTAGCAGCGGCCGCCACGCCAGCCCCGGCGCCTCCACCTCCGGCCCGAACGCGACCGCCGCGCCCGCCAGCACCAGCCCCAGACCCGCGCCCTGGTGCACCTGCGGCGGCACGTACCCGTGGCGGCGGCAGGCCGCCAGCACCTCGGCGTGCAGGCCGGGCTCGCCCTCCTTCGGCGGCATCAGCAGCTCCCGCCCGGCGAGGTCGGCCAGATGCACCTCGCCGACCCCGGTCAGCGGATCGCCGTCGGGCAGCAGCACACCCTGGACCTGCACCAGGACCTCGCCGAACCGCAGGCCGGGCGCGGAGACCGGGTGCCGGACCAGCCCGACGTCGATCGTGCCCTCGGCGAGCGCCGTCACCTGGTCGGCGGTCCAGATCTCGGCGGGCGCGAGCCGCACCTCCGGATGGGTCTCACGGAACCGGGCGACCAGCGCCGCGATCACCGTGGCGGCCAGATCGGGCGGCACCCCCACCCTGAGCACCGTCCCGCGACCCTGCCTGGCCAGCTCGTGCAGCCGGTCGGCGCGGGCGACGATCTCGCGCGCCTCACCGAGCAGCAACCGGCCCGTCTCGGTGAGGCGCACCTGACGGGCCGAACGGTCGAACAGCCGCGCGCCCAGCTCCTCCTCCAGCCGTTTGATGCGTTGGCTGAGCGGCGGCTGGGCCATGCCGAGCCGGATCGCGGCGTTACCGAAGTGGAGTTCCTCGGCGACCGCGATGAAGTAGCGAAGGTGCCGGACGAGGTCCACGAACAGGCACTATATCGAGATTTGTCATTTGCGACGTTCCATATCAAAAGGGACTTCTGGTGGTCCGCGTCACCGTTCTCGCGCGGGGGACTCCGGGTCCGCTCGCGCAACGCGTGGTACGACCGCTCCCGCGGCTGGCCCCCGGAGGCCGGCGACGGAGCTCTCGCCGCCACCACGCCCAACATGCGCGCCCATCTCGCCTGGAGCATCGGCGAACCCGGTACGACGGACGGACCACCCTCGCAGTGCAGGGCATGGCCGCCCAGACGGCGGCGCGCGGGCACGCGGAAATGGGCGAGCACCCCGAGGACGAGCCGCCGTGGATGTACTTCTACGACGACGGCTGGTTCGACATGCAGCGCGGGATGGCCGAACTCGCGCCCGATCAGCCGGCAGTCCGGCTGTCACTTCTCATGTTCTGAAGAAGGCTGATCAGGGCTGATGCCGTCCAGGACGGCCGAGCATCAGTCCCACGCGTTGAAGAGCAGCTCGCCAAGGGTCTTCGGCTTCCAGTACTCGATCTGCTTCCACTCCGCGGCGGACAAAGCAGTGGTGTCCACCTTCGTCAGCGGCGACATGAGCAGTGACGCACCCAAGACGGTGAAGCCGAAGGGGCTGAGGGCGACCGCCCAGGCAGGTGGGGCCAGGAACTCGTCGGAGTACGCCCACCGCCGATCGCTCACGAACGCGACCAGCGGAAACTGAGCCTGGAACAGGGCGAGGTGTGCTCCATCCCGGTCGTTGATCGTGGCGCTGTGAAAGCTCTGCGGATATTCGCGTTCCGCAAAATCCCCGACCTGTCCGCGGGCCCTCCGGGCTGCGGCGTACCAGGCTTTACGACACCTTCTGGGATCGGTCTCCGGCACCGGAGGTTCGCTGACGTGGCGAAACCCCGTCACGCCCCGCTCCAGCCGGAAGACCAGGTGTGAGCTGTCCATCTTCACCCCCGTCGCGAGAGCGGGCCACTCACGGACACGATCATACGCAAGAGTTGTGCCGACCTGCCCTGAGGGAGAGTCAGGCGACTTGGTAGCACTGCCATACGCCGTCTTCGTTACGGGCCTCCACTCCTTCGTAACGCCGATATCTCAATTGGCATGCTAAATTCATGTCGATCTTCTCTCGGCAGGTCCAGATGTTGTTCACATTGGCGGCGTCAACGCTGACGCTGGGCCTGAAGGCATATTTGCAGTAGCCGCGTATGTCGGCGATTCCCCCGAGGGGCCGTTTTCCCGGAGCGTAGCAGACGCCACTCTCGGCACTGGCGGAGGTGAATCGAAAAGCGAGATCAGTCCGAGAATATTGCCAATTGCAGGCGGCTTTCAAGTCTATGCGGGACGAACAGAACTGCTGGTCGTTCGTCTCATAGTTCAATGCTATGCAGGACGAGGCCAGATCGACTCCGCCGAGAGCTGTGTCCGGCGGTCCGGCGAGCTTGATCCCCCAGACGACGCCGGCGCCGACAAGAGCGCAGGAAAGGGCGGCAGCGAGCAACACTTTCACCCAGGCGCGGGCATTCTTGACAGCCTTCGAAAGTTCCCCGACCAGCTCTTTTAGTATCTCTAGGACCTGAGTGAGCATCGCGGCTTCCTTGGGTCGCTCGCCACCAAACACACCGACGAGGTCCAGAACGGCAGGCCGTCCAGGTAACGGGCATGTTAAAGCGCTTGAGTCTTGTGCGCAATATCGCAAAGGGTGGGAATCGAGTCACCGTCGTGATCATATTCACGATTCCGGAGCTCTGTCTCCGGCCAGGGGTAGTTGTGCCGGCTACTCCGATAGTTCAAGTGAGTGGGTTCAAATGCTGGACGCGCGGTGTCTGCAAGTCGTCGCTCAGCAGCCCCTTGGCGGTGGGACTCAGCCATTGGCCGACGGCGCTGGTCCAGCTGTGGCGTACCGGGCGACGATGGTGCGGACGGCCTCGTCGACCACCTGAGCGACGCGTTCGGCGCTCATCTCCCAGCCCGGCACCAGGAGGGTCGGCCAGAAGACGTAGTTGGAGATCATGCCCAGGAACTGCGTGGCTGCGAGGTCCACGTCCTCGACCCGCACCGTTCCCGCCTCGTGCTCAGCCAGGAGGTAGCTGCGTACGGACTCGAAGTAGGGCATCTTCCCTTGCGAGAACTGCGCATGGGCCAGCTCGGGGAACCGCGGCAGCTCGGCGATGACGATCCGGAACAGGTCGGTCATCTGGGGCCGGCTCAACAGCTCGGCGTAACGGCGACCGATGGCGCTGAGCCCGTCGACGACGTTGCCCGCCGGCGGAGGATCCTCCTCGTCGGCGGTTGACCAGGACTCGGTGACGATGGCGTCGAACAGGGCGGCCTTGCTCGGAAACTGCTTGAACAAGGTGGCCCGCGAAACGCCCGAGCGCTCTGCGATCCGCGCCAGCGACGTCCGGTCGTAGCCCAACTCGAGAAATAGTGCGGTCGCGGCCGTCACGATCAGTGCGCGCTTTTCCTGGGCGACGCGCTGGTGGTACGTCGATATGACCTTGCTCACGGACCGAGTATACGAGATGAGTGGCTTGACTCACCACTGCCGCCGACCTAGTGTCGAGGCAGTGGCGAGTCGCTCGGCTCGCCATCGGCCGGCCGTTCATCGCCGATGATCCCGGTCGGTCACCCACGTACCGAAGGAACATCGGATGAACCGCTTCGACAACCAGACCGTGCTCGTGACCGGTGGGACCGGCGGCCAGGGCTCGAGCCACGTACGCGCCTTTCACGCAGAGGGAGCGAACGTGGTGATCGGCGACATCGACGCCGAACGCGGCGCCGCTCTCGCCGACGAACTCGGGCCCCGCGCTCGCTTCACCCGACTCGACGTCACCGACGAGAGCTCGTGGTCCGCCGCCGTGCTGGCCGCCGAGAGCGCCTTCGGCGCCCTGAACGTGCTCGTCAACAACGCGGGCGTGCAGAACCCGCCGGCGACGATCGAAGACACGGAGCAGGCCACCTGGTCGCGCATCCTCGACATCAACCTCACGGGGGCCTTCCTCGGCATCAAGGTCGCAGCCCCCGCTCTGCGCCGCGCAGCAGGGGGAGCCATCGTCAACATCGCCTCGACGATGGGCCTGGGCGGCACGGCGCACTACGCGCCGTACGTCGCCAGCAAGTGGGCCGTGCGCGGCCTTACCCGAACGGCAGCGCTCGAGCTCGGCCGGGACCACATCCGCGTGAACACCATCCACCCCGGCGTGATCGCGACCCCCTTCATCCAGGAACCGGCAGCCGGCGCCACTGCGGCAATCGCCGACTTCTACTCACCCGAGCCTTTCGCCATCCCCCGACTCGGAGAGCCGACCGACGTCACCCGGCTTCTCCTGTTCCTCACGTCATCGGACGCGTCGTTCATCACGGGGTCGGAGTACGTCATCGACGGTGGACTCCTCCTCGGGCCCGCCCTTCAGAGCGAGGCCGCATGAGCGGTCCAGACACGACCGGATGGAACGACTCCGCACGTGACGCGTCTTTGTCGCACCTGCCCGATCACATCCGGCGAGCCATCGAGATCACACCCGCAGCAGGCACCAGCGAACGGATCATCGACATCACGACGCTGGGGCGACGCACCGGCCGGCCACGCCGCATCGAGATCTTCTTCTACCGGGCTGCGGGCGCCACCTACCTGTGCAGCGGCGCCGGCGGTGCCGCGACCGACTGGCACGCGAACCTTCTCGCCAATCCCGACTTCACCTTCCACCTCAAGAACGGGGTCCGTGCAGATCTGCCCGCACGGGCCACGCCGGTCACCGACCCGGCTGAACGCCAGGCCGTCCTGGCCGAGATCGTCGCGGATCTCAACCAGCCCCACGACCCCGGCACCATCCGGCCGACTCGGCTCGGAGACTGGGCTGACAGTCGGCTGATGCGCATCAGCTTCCGCCATCGGCCGTGATCGCGGCGGCGGCAGCGTGTTTATACACGGCAAGAGATCTTCCGCACACCGTTGTCTCCATTCGCTGTGAGCCACGGCACTCCTGGCCTCCGCGATGCAGCAGGGAAGATGCCGGGCCAGGCCCGCGAACAGGGACCATATCCATTTCCATAAGGATGGAAGTCCCATATCACTATTGGACATCCCAGTGGCCGCTCTGGTCTGCTCGGCCGCATGGCACCACAAACGGGGACAACGTATGCCTATCTTCAGCCGGAGGGGCCACTGAAACGGCGACGACGCCGCTGGCCCTGGCTGCTCGCCGTGCTCCTGATCCCGGTCGTGGCCGCGGGCGGCGTGATCTGGGCGTTGCGCACCGAAGGGTCGGCCGAGGAGGCCGCCGACCGTTACCTCGCCGCCTGGAGCGACCAGGACCACGCCGCCATGCGGGAGCTCGTCGCCGACCCGCCCGCCGACTTCGAGGTCCGGCTGCGGCGGTTCCGTACCGATCTGAAGATCACCGAGGCGAGCTTCCACCGGCCGATCTCCGGCGGGCCCTTCGCCGACAACGGGCCGGACGACGAGGGGTACCTGAGCTTCACCGCGAAGCTGTCCGGCGTGCGCGACTGGGAGTACGACGGGCGGCTGCGCATGGTCGAGCGTGGCGGCGCGTGGAAGGTCGCCTGGACGCCCGCCGCCCTGCACCCGCTGCTCACCACCCCGAGCCGTTCCCTGCGCGCGGTGACCGAGAAGGGCGAGCCGCCGCAGGTGCTGGCGGCCGACGGCACGCCCGTCAGCACGCCGGACGCGCCCGGTTCGGTGCAGCAGCTCGTCGAGGGCGTCAAACAGACCTACCCCGATCGGTTCAAGGTCCGGAACCGGGTCCACATCGACCTCTACGAGGGGGACGAGCGGGTGAAGACCGTGGTGCCCGCCGGCGGTGTACGGCCCGTCAAGACGACCCTCGACCTCGCCGTCCACCGGGCGGGCGCGGCGGCGCTGGAGGACGTCACCCAGCCCGCCTCGCTCGTGGCGCTGCGGGCCTCGACGGGGGACATCCTGGCCGTGGTCAACAAGCCGGGCGGGTTCAACCGGGCGCTGCTCGGGACGTACCCGCCGGGGTCCACGTTCAAGGTCGTGACGGCCTCGGCGCTGGTCGCGGACGGCGTCAGGCCGGGGCAGCGGGTCGCCTGCCCGGCCGAGAAGAACATCGGCGGCTTCCCGTTCCACAACGCCGGGTTCGAGGACTTCGGGACGCTGACCTTCCGGGAGGCGTTCGCGCACTCGTGCAACACGACGTTCGGCGAGATGAGCGTGGCCTCGCTCGGCGGGGGGCGGCTGGCGGAGGTCGCGCGGAGCTTCGGCTTCGGCACGCCGATCACGCCCGGCGTGCCCGCCGTACGCGCGGAGTTCCCCGACCCCAAGGACGACACCGACCTCGCCTCCGCCGCCATCGGCCAGGGGCGGGTGCTGGCGAGCCCGCTCAACATGGCCTCCGTCGCCGCCGCCATCGCCTCGGGCGCGTGGATCCCGCCCCGGCTCGTCCTGGAGGAGCACCCCGGCGGCCAGGACCGCGGGCCCCGGCCGCTGGAGCCCGCCGTGGTGGCCGCCCTGCGCACCCTCATGCCCGCCGTCGTCACGGACGGGACCGCGCAGGCCGTACGCTTCCCGGCCGGCACGGCGGGCAAGACCGGCACCGCGGAGTACGGCTCGGGCGAGGAGCCGCCGGCGCACTCGTGGTTCATCGGCTACAAGGGGGACGTGGCCTTCGCCGTCATCGCCGAGGGCGGCGGCGCCGGCTCAGCGGTGGCGGCCCCGGCCGCCGCCCGCTTCCTGCGGGCGCTCGGCTGAGGTCAGCCCGCCTTGCGGGTGGCGGGGGAGGTGAGGGCGGCGACGGCGTTGACGACCTCGGAGGCGTTGGAGAGGTCGGGGAGCACCAGGTCGGCGCCGGCCTCCCGGAGCTCGGCGGCCATCGAGCGCCCTGAGGCGACGCCGATCATCGCGGCCCCGCCGATCCTGGCCGCCTGGACGTCACGGACGGAGTCGCCGATCACCACGGTGTTGGCCGCCGTGAAGGTCGTGCCGAGCCGCGCCTTGGCCCGCCCCTGGGCGACCTGGAGCAGCGTCGCCTTGGGGTAGGGCTCCTCGCCGTAGCCGCCGAGCTCGAAGTCGACGAACTTGTCCAGCCCGAACGCCTTCAGCTTGAGCACCGCGTTGCTCTTGATCGTCCCGGTCAGCACGGTCTGCGCCACGCCGTCCAGCCGGGCCACCGCCCGCAGCGCGTCCTTGGCCCCGGCCATGGCCCGCCCCTCCTTGGCCAGCCGTCCCTTGCGCGCGGCGAAGGCCGTGGCCAGCGCGGCCAGGAACCCCGGCAGATGGTCGTCCTCGGCCTGCACCCCGTTGACGGCGAGCGTCTCGAAGACGACCTCGGAGTCGGGCCGGCCCATGGGCGGGACGAGCTTGACCAGCGGGCGGCCGGTCACGGCCCGGAACGCCTCGGCGTAGGCGTCTCTGGTCACGATGGCGACGTCGACCAGCGTCAGGTCGACGTTCCACAGCACAAGGCGGTTGATGGCAGCCTCCTGGAAGGAACACTGCAAGGGTAAGGGCGGCGCGCCCGCGCGGGCCCGCCGTCCGGAAGATTCCGTATGACCGGCGTCAGGCGAAGTCGAGCGCGGCGGCCAGCGTGTCCACCACCGGGAGCCCGGTGGCCTCCAGCTCGGCCCTGGTGGACATGCCGCCGGTGTAGAGCACGGCCCGCGCGCCCACGTGGCGGGCGGCCATCCCGTCGTCCACGCTGTCGCCGATCACCAGCACCTCGGCGGGGTCCACGTCGAGCGACCGGATGTGCGCGGCCATGTGGGCGGCCTTCTCGCCGCCGGTGGTGCCGTGCAGGCCGTCGATACGGGTGAAGTGCCGGGTGATGCCGAACGCGTCCACCTTCGGCACCAGGTGCGTGTGCGGCGCCATCGAGCAGAGCGACTGCGTGCCGGTCCAGCCGGTGAGCACCGTCTCGGCGTCGGCGGCGAGCCCGCAGACCTCGCTGAGCCGGAAGTAGTGCTCGTGGAAGCCGTCGTCGAGCAGCTCCCACTCGCCCTCGTTGAGGGGGCGGCCGAGCAGGCGCTCGTAGGCGACCCAGATGGGCCGGGTGTAGACGGCGCGGAAGCCGTCGGCGGTGAGGGCGGGCAGCGCGTACGCCTTGAAGACCTCGTTGGTGGCCCCGACCACGGCGTCGATGTCGTGGAACAGCGTGCCGTTCCAGTCCCAAATGATGTGTTTCGTCATTTGGGGCACAGCTTATTAGCCGGGGGAGACATTTCCCCGCGAAGCCCCCGGGACGCGACCGACCGGCCGCGGCCCGGGGACGTGCTCAGCCGCAGGCCTTGGAGGTGGTGCCGGTGCCGGTCTGGCCGCCCCGGCCGCCGTTCCACTGGACGGAGGCGCTGCCCCACGTGCAGACGTTGTTGCCGTAGAGCATGTTGCCCCAGTGCCGGCCGCCGTTGCCCTTCTTGAACTGGAAGGTGTCGCTGGCGCCATTGCGGTAGACCCGGATGGTGCCGGACGCGGAGGTCATCGTGGTGATCTCGGTCCAGTTGGTCTTGCACTTGCCCGACCACATGAGCTTGACCGTGCCCACCTGGTCGTTGAACCGGGTCTTGATCGCGGCGGTGCGCACGACGCGCGCCGAGTTGCCGCAGCCGCTGCGGTACGGGTCCTTGTGGTCGTAGGGCTTCAGCGCGGCCTGTGCGTGGGCTGGGGAGCCCGCCAGGAGGGTGACCGCCGCTGCCCCGATCGCGGTCGCCGCTACGCGAAGCTTCACTGGGAATCGACTCCTCGTGTAAGAAACAGTGCTGCGTCGGGACATTAGCGATGATCCGCGCCGGACGGTCAAGGTTTTGTGATCTTTGTCATGATCGCAACAGGTCGGGGATCTCCTGGGTGGCGTACCACATGAGCTCGTGGGCCTCCGCCCCGTCCACGGTGAAGCGGGCGTCGTCGTCGCCCTCGTCGGCGGCGGGCAGCGCGGCGAGCGCGGCCTCGACGTCGGTGGCCGCCTCCAGGTCGTCGATGTGCACGGCGGCCACCTTGGTCAGCGGCACCGCCTGCGCGAGGCGGACGCGGGCGCGCTCCTCCAGGTCGGCGCCGGCCCTGGCGGCGCCCTCCGGCACCTCGGCGGCGACCACCACCCGGCGGGGCGGCGCCTGGACGCCGTCGGCGCGGTCGGCCGCCAGCATGCGCAGCGAGGCGCGGGCGGCCTCGGTCAACGCCACGTATTCGAGCTCCTCGGTGTCGCCCGAGGCGTACCACTCGGTCAGCGCGGGGGTCACCGCGTAGCCGGTCAGCGGGGCCGGGCCCAGCTCTCCCAGCTTGACCGCGGTGGCCAGGGCCGGGAGGGTGCACGGCAGATAGACGCGCATCACGAACCTTTCGTGCTTCAGGCCGCCGGGAACGGCCCGGCGGGCAGGGCACCTATCATGCCCGCCGGAGCGTGAGGCTTAGCAGAGACTCGAGCTCCGCGATGGTCGTGTCCGGGTCGCGGTGGTGGATCCCGGCCATGCCGAGGGCGCGCGCGGCCGTGATGTTGGCCTCGATGTCGTCGATGAACACGCACTCCGCGCCGGGCAGCCCGATGAGGTCGAGGGCGTGGTGGAAGATGCGCGGCTCGGGCTTGCGCATGCCGACCTCGCCCGAGATGACCACGGCGTCGAAGATGTCGTCCCAGCCGTCGCGCTGGTAGGTGTGGGACCAGGAGTTGGAGACCAGGCAGGTCCTGACGCCGTGGGCGCGTACGTCGCGCAGCATGTCGTGCATCGCCTCGACCCGCTCGAACCCGGCGAACATGCGCTCCAGCAGCCCGTCGGCGACCGGCGGCACCCCGTCCAGGGTCAGCAGCCGGGCCGCGAGGTCGCGTTCGAACGCGGGCCCGTCGAGCTCGCCGCGCTCCAGGGCGTGCACGGCGTTCTCGCCCGCGCCCTCGCCGTAGGCGTGGTCGATCATCTCCCGCATCACGGAGCGGTAGTGCTCGCCGTCGATCCGGTCCGCCTCGATCCACTTGGCGATGGAGTCGGCGAGACTGGTCGTGAGCACCCCGCCCCAGTCGATCAGCACACCCGTGACCACGGCCACCTCCAGGCTCGAACTCCGTTCTAGAGTAAGACGTCCCAGGAAATGCCGATAAATCAGGCTAAATTGCCAGGTCAGGAGCCGGCGAGGCCCAGCAGCGGCAGGCACGGGCCGAGGTTGTGGATCTCGACGCCCGGGGTCTCGCTCCAGTCCTCGGCGGCCAGCCGGAAACGCTGCGTGGCGACCGGCTCGCCCTTGCGGGCGTGCATCATGATGCCGTCCTCGCGGTAGCCGAGCTTGCGCGTGACCGCGAGCGAGGCGTGATTGTCCTCGAACGCCTCCGTCACCGCGTGCCGCGCGCCGAGCCCGGCGAAGGCCAGGTGCAGGACGGCCGCCCGCATCTCGGTGCCGATGCCCCGGCCGTGGAAGCGCCGGCCGAGCCAGGAGCCGGAGCCCAGCTCGCGGGTGACGGCGAAGTTCCTGGCCTGGATCCCCTGGGTGCCGACGACCTGGCCCTCGTACAGGACGGCGAACTCCAGCGCCCAGTCGTCGGCGGTCAGCGCGCCCCAGGCGCGGAAGTGGTACTGCGCGGTCCGCCTGGCCCGCTCGGCGGGCTCGCCGTCCGTCCAGGGGAACAGGAACGGCATGAAGCCGTCCTCGTGAACGCCCTCGGCGGCGCGGTCGCCCAGCTCGTCGAGGTCTTCCAGGGACGGGACGCGCAGCACGAGACGCGGCGTCGTGATGGACAGGTTGAAAAACGGCCAGTTACGCATATCGCCACATCTTCCCTGAGCAGATGGGAGGATCGCGACTTGTTTTCCGAAGCGAGAAGGTGCTTATTCGATGATTCGGGTACGCGCGCTATATGAGGACTAAGGTACGAGGAATAGCCGCACTCATCCTGGGATGCGGTTTTTCAGCGGTGATGAGCGTGCCGGCCGCGGCCGATGAGGAAACAACCACCGTGACCGTCATGCGGCCGGGCGACCGCAGCGAGGAGGTCAGGGCGCTGCAGCGCTGGCTCCACGAGCGCGGCTTCTACTTCGGCCGGTCCAACGGCGTCTACGACGAGCAGACCAAGTTCGCCGTCTGGGCCTTCCAGAAGAGCCGCAGGATCATGCCGAAGGCCGTGATCGGCCCCGAGATGCTGAAGGCGTTCGACCGGCGCTCGCGCCTGCGGCCCCTGGTGCCCAAGGGCGCCGCGAACCGGGTCGAGGTGGACCTGACCTACCAGCTCCTCACCGTCTACCGCAACCGCCGCCCGGTGCTCACCTCGCACATCTCCTCGGGCGCCGAGGTGCGTTACTGCGAGGGCGGGCGCTGCGGGAACGCGATCACGCCGGTGGGCGACTTCCGGGTCACCAGCCGCGCGCCGGGCTGGACGACCGGGCGGCTCGGCTCGATGTACAACTCGCTCTACTTCGTCGGCGGGATCGCCATGCACGGCTCGACGCAGGTGCCGCTGCGGCCGGCCTCGCACGGCTGCGTACGGGTGCCGATGGCGGTCTCCAAGCGGCTGTTCGAGCTGGTCAAGGTCGGCGAACCGGTGTACGTGCGCGGCAAGATCCACCGGGCCAAGGGCCAGGACAAGTCCTGAGCGGGGTCACACGCCCTGCGGGAGCCGGAAGAGGCAACCGGGGTCGTAGGCGGCCTTGACCGCCGCCAGCCGCGCCGCGTTGGGCCCGTAATACGCGCTCCGCCAGTTCGTTAAATCGGGGTCGATGTAATTCACATACGCATGTTCCCCGAAATATTCGGACATGTCGGCGTGTATCGCCCGCAACCATGCCCGATCCATTCCTTCCTGATAATACTGTACGCTGTAAAGGGCTGCCCGATGCGGAAAGGCCGTGGCCGCCGGCGCCACCCGTCCGATCGCGCCGCCCATGGCGTCCAGCAGCACCGAGTGCCGCCCGCCGCGGGCCACCCCCTTCACCAGCGCCCGGATCCCGTCCGCCGGCAGCCGCCGGTAGGCCAGGTGCGACCGGGCGGCGAACGCCGTGCGCGGGATCCGCCGGCACTCGGCCGTGCTCCGCGACCCGCAGCCGCCCATGACCTTCATGGCCTCCAGGTGGGACACCGTGCGCGCGTACCGCCGGGCGGGCCGTCCGAGCCGCGCGACCAGCGGGGCCAGCGCCCGGTCCAGCGCCGCCGCGCCGCCGAGGAAGGTGCCCACGACCTCCACGTCCAGCCCGGCCGCCGAGCGCGTCAGGTGCAGCGACGACCACAGCTCGTCCGGCGCGGACGGGGCCCACGCCTGCCACTCCCGCACCGCCGCCTCCGCCCGCGCCCACGGCCAGTGCAGGAAGAACACCGTCGCCCGGCCGGTCGCGAACGTACGGAAGGTGAAGGACACGGCCACGCCGAAGTTGCCGCCGCCCCCGCCCCGGCAGGCCCAGAAGAGGTCGGGATGGCGGGAGGCGTCGCAGTCGAGCACCCGCCCGTCGGCCGTCACCACCCGGACCGCCTCCAGCGCGTCGCAGGTCAGGCCGTGCTTCCTGGACACGACGCCGAGGCCGCCGCCGAGCGCGAGACCGCCGATCCCCACCGTCGGGCAGGAGCCGGCGGGCACGCTCACGCCGTGCCGGGCAAGGCGGTCGTAGACGTCGATGAGTCTCGCCCCGGCGCCGACCGTGGCCCGGCCGGCCGAGTAGCGGACCGACGACATCCTGGACAGGTCGATCACCAGTCCGGTGCCCGTGGACCAGCCCGCGTACGAGTGGCCGCCCGAGCGGGCGGTGACGGGGATGCCGCCCGCCCGGGCGAAGGCCAGGCACGCCGCCACGTCGGCCGCGCTCGCGCAGTAGGCGAGCGCGGCCGGCCTGATCCGGTCGTAGGCCGGGTTGAACAGGCGGCGGGCGGCGGCGTACCCGGCGTCCGCGGGCAGCACCAGCGTCCCGCCCAGCCGCCCGCGCAGCGCCCTCCAGTCGGGGGCGGAGGCGAAGGCGGCGAGCGGGGCCACCGCCGCCGCGCGCAGCAGATCCCGGCGATCCATGAACGTCCTCCCCGTCGTGGTGCCCAACGGTGAGACGCCGGCATGGAGCACCGGGTTCGTCACGAGTCCGTCACCCGGCCGCCCCTCCTCCGGCGCCGGCCCGGGCCAGCCGGGGCACGCTCGCCGCCTTCATCACGCCGTCCTTGACCAGGCGGAGCGGGGATCCGGTCGACTTCGACGGGCCGGGCCCGTGCCCGTCCCCGCTCGTGCCGGCCAGTCGCAGGGCGAGCGCCGGGCACATGTCCACCGCCCGCCGCGCCTCCTTGGCCATCCAGGCGGGCACGTTGCGGAACGACGGGAAGCCGTAGTCGTCCAGCTCGACGAACTCCGGCAGCAGGTGCGCGCACAGCCCGTGGCCCTGGCAGCGCGACCAGTCCACCTCCAGGCGGTACTCCAGCTCGGGCGCGCGCTCGGGCATCGGCATGACGCCGCGCACCGGCCGCCCGCACGAGCCGTGCTCCTGGTGAAGCGCGATCTCCGCCTCGAAGGCGTCCAGCGCCGACAGCACGAACTTGGCCGTGCCGTCGGGGTGGAAGCATGCGCCCCGCCGCTCGACCAGCCGGACGGCCCGGCGTACGGCGTCCACCGAGCCGGACCCCTCGACCAGCGCGTTCATGAGCTTGGCCACGTCCGGCAGGCCGAGCCGGCAGGGGCCGCACTGGCCGGCCGACTCGCCCGCCAGGTAGGAGGCGACCCGGGCGGCCTCGCCCAGCGCGCACGTGGACTCGCCCAGCGGCACGATGATGCCGGCCCCGAGGGTGGCGCCGGCGGCCTTCATGCCCTCGCGGGAGATCACGGCGGTCTCGACGGCGTCGGCCGACAGCCACGCGCCGTGGTAGCCGCCGATGAGCACCCCGTCGCCGATGTCGGCCTCGCACATGGCGAGCACGTCGGCCAGCAGGGTGCCGGTCGGGGTCTCGATGACGGCGCCGTCGGCGGCGCCGCCGCTCACGGTGAGCAGGATCGTGCCGGGCTCCTTGGCGGTGCCGACGGCGGCGTACTTCTGGGGGCCGTACTCGGCCAGCAGCGCGAGCTGCGCGTACGTCTCGGTGTTGGACAGCAGTGTCGGCAGCCCGTCCACGCCGCTCGTGGCAGCCCGCTTCTTGCGGCCTGGCGGGATGCCCTCCTCGCCGTTGACGGCCTTGACCAGCGCGCCGCCCTCGCCGGAGATGAAGCGCTCCTTGATGCCGACCACCCGGATCGGCACCCGGCTCTCGGCCCCGCCGGAGACGTTGGCCGCCCGGCGCTCGGCCACCGCGGCGGCGACGGACGCCTCGGCCACCTCGCCCCCGGCCGTCGCGACCACCACCTCCCTGGCTCCCAGGGCCTCGGCGGCCAGCACCGCGCCGTCGAGGACGAGATGCGGGTTGCGGGTCAGCAGCATGGCGTCCTTCGAGCTGGCGGGCTCGCCCTCGGCGCCGTTGACCAGCACGACGCTCTCGCCGTTCGAGCCGGCCGCGTCGGCCACGGCCCGCAGCTTGCGCGCGAACGGGAAGGCCGCGCCGCCGCGCCCGCGCATGTCCACCTCATTGGCGTACGAGATGAGCTCGCCCAGCTCGCGCGGCTCCACGAGGCCGTGGAGCGTGCGGTGGGCGGGCAGGTCCAGCCGACGGCAGTGGTCCAGCCCGGCGGTCAGCCGGGCCGGACCCATGCGCAACACCCTGGGCACTCTGGCCGGGATCACGGTCGCTCCTTCGCGATGGCAATCGAGTTACTCAACCGGCCTCCCGGTATCTGCGGCGAGCCTCCGCGAGGCTCACCGGCGCGTTCCTCGCCCCCGCCGTGGCGGCGGCTGTCGTGCTTGCGGCGACCCGCTGCGGCCGCTCGGCGGGCACGCCCACGGCCGCCGGAGCGGTCACCGCGGGTCCTTCGACCCGCTCGGCCACCACGGGCGGCCTGCGGAGCGAGGCCAGCACGCGCACGATCAGCGCGCCGCCGACCGCCGCCAGGCTGGCCACGTACGACCAGGCCACCCAGCCGGCCGCCGGGCGGCCGGCCGTGAGTCCGTGCATGATCGCGATGGGCCAGGCCAGGTACGCGGCGGAGTGCATGACCCGCCACATCCACGGCCTGTTCCGCGTCGCGAAGCGTCCCCGGATCATCCCCGTGACCACGGCCAGGACCATGAGGTCGAGGGCCACCGTCCCGAGGGCCACGTAGATCCCGGCCACCGGCACGAAGGCCGCCCCCAGCGGGATGTGGCCGAGACTGATCATGAGGGAGACGTGCGTGATCAGGTAGGCCAGCCCGATGAGGGCGGTGGCCCGGTGCGCGAGCTGCGCCCGGACCCGGTTCGCCGGCGACAGGAAGACGCGCTCGGTGGTGATGATGCCGAGCGCGACCGTCGCGGTCAGCAGCACCAGGGCGAACACGCCCGCGTAGAACTCGAGGAAGCCGACCCCGCGGCCGAGCAGTTCGATCCCACGCTCGGTCCTCGTCAGCGCGAACGCCGACAGCAGGACCGCCATGACCATGGCGCTGGCCCCCAGCCGGACGCTTCGGGTGTCCAGCTGGGTCGCGTGGTGCCGGGGGTGTCGTCTGTGGAGCATCTGTTTCCCCTCCAAGGTCGGGTGAGGGTGCGACTCGGAAGGCGGATGACCCTTCGCGGGCGCGGTTCTCTAGGTCAGCAACGGCGGCCCCGGTTGATGCAGGAGACGACGGTCTGCATCAGCCGGTCGGGCATGACGTTGGCGAAGTCTGCGTGGTCCGTGACCGGGTTGTGCTTCTGCTCGGGGAAGGCGTCCAGCGCGTACGAGGGACCCTGCGGCACCGAGTAGGCGAGCGTCATGCGGAGCTGCGGGATGGCTCGCGTACCCTGCGGACAGGCGCCGTTCTGGTCGGGGAAGACCACGTGCGTGCGATGGTTGGCGCTGTCGGTGTTCTGTCCGTCCCAGCAGCTCGGGAAATCCAGAATACGAAGGACGAGGCTGCCGCGCGGGCAAAGCGGATATTTGTCGGTAGTTATGCGATTTTGGAATCCCGTGCAGGACCACGCGGCCTTCGCGTTGGCCGTGCCGTTGGTCGCGGCCTTGGCGTCACCGGTGATGATCCGCAGGAACCTCGGCATGGCGACCACCCGGGAGCTGGCGTTGCCGCGGAACTGGAGCTGCACCGCGCGGGCGGTCAGCTGCTGGCCGACGTTGCCGTCGGGGTCGTTGTCGTTCGCGTCGACCTTGCGGTTGCGCAGCACCGGCCAGAAGTACGTGGACCGGTCGCCGAGCCGGCAGGTGGTGCCCGCCGCGGCCAGGCTCTCGTCGGTGGAGAAGGCGTCCGTCGACAGGTTGCCCACGTAGTCGTGCAGGTGGTGCGCCCCGTTGCTCACGCCGGGGGCCACGATGAAGTTGTCCGGGTTGTTGTGCTTGTTCTCGTTCCTGCCGCACTGGGAGACGAAGGTGCCGCGGGAGCCGTTGCGGTTGAAGCGCGCGTTCACCCGCTGCGGGGCGACCTGGCGGATGTCGACGAAGTCCTCGGGAAACGGGCCCAGGTCGGCGCAGGCGGCCTCGTCGGGGTCGTTCGTGGCCGAGCCGGTGGGGGAGGCGGTCGGCGAGGCGTTGCCGCCGCCGGGGTTGTTCCGGGTGGGGACGGGCGTCGCGGTCCTGGTGGGGTTGTTGCGGCGGCGGGAGAACGTCGAGGCGGTCTGCTCGTCCTCGGGGGCGGCCTCGGGGGCGTCCTCGGGGGACGCGGCCGGGTCGAGCAGCTTGGCGCCGCCCTGAGGCGCCTGCTGGTCCTGCCCCTGCTGCTGGTCGCCGTTGTTCTGCTGGTTGTTCTGCTGGTTGTTCTGGTCGCCGTTCTGCTGCTGGTCGTTCTGGCCCTGGTTCTGGTCCTGGCCTTGGTTCTGGTCCTGACCCTGGTCCTGGTTCTGGCCCTGATCCTGGTTCTGACCTTGATCCTGGCCCTGGTCCTGACCCTGGTTCTGGTTCTGGTCCTGCTGGTCGTCCTGGCCCTGTTGGTCGCCGTTGCGCCGCTGCCGGTTGTTGTTCTGCTGCTGACCCTGCGAGGCCTGCTCGGCCGGGTCGCAGTGGTCGGCCAGTGCGGGGGCGACGCCGATGACGGCCGCGGACACCAGCCCGCTAGCCACCACGGCCAAGGCGGACATGGCCGCGGCCATGCGTCTGGAACTCGTCATTTAGTGTCTCCTCATGTCGACCGCCAGAGCGACGGGTGGTGCAGGTGAGGGCGTCGGGGGCTCCGGGAGTTGCTGGAAGTCGACCAGGCCCGTGGACTCCAGAAGAGTCATGTGGCGCATCACGAAGTTGATGCCTTCCTGGGCGAACTTCCTGATCTCGGCGTTGCGGGTGCCGGCCCGTACGCTCGCCACGACGGTGAAGACCTTGCCGTGCGCGGCACGCAACAGGTTCGCGTAGTCCTTGTCGAAGGCGGGGCCGCTCTCCGCCGCGAGCTGGGCGAGCCAGCGTTGCTGGTCGGCGTTGGGCTCGTCGGGGATGACCACGCCGAGCTTCTTGGCGGCCTGGACGGTCAGGGCGTCCAGCTTCTTGTGATCTTCCATGATCAGCCGGCCCACCTCCTTGACCCGCTGCGACTCGGCGCGGGTCTGGGCCATGTCGCCCGCGGGCATCTCCCAGAGACCGGCCTGCCGGACCTTGACCAGCAGGTCGCGGTCTGCGGCGGTGAGCGGTCCCGCGGACGTCTGCGTGAACTGGGCGGCCGCCGGATCGATCGACGGGGGCATGACCAGCACGATCGTCACGGCGGCGGCCAGGACGAAGCCACCGAGCATGAACAGCTCGCCTCGCAAAAGCCTGTGCATGGTCGGAGGTACGCGGCGGCAGCGGGTCAGGTTCAGCTATGGCCGGGAATAGTTAGAAATGACTGGAGTTATCGGAGTGGCTACCGGACCGATAACAAAGGTGTAAAGATGTGCCCCGTGCTAGGTCACCTCGACGGCAGGTTCGAGAGTGCTGATGCCGAGGCGGAGCACCGCATCGCGGTGCTTTACCAGGAGTTCGGCGGCCCTCTGCTGCGCCACGTGCGCAAAAGTACTGGTAACGACCTCCAATGGGCCGAAGACGTCGTGCAGGAGACGCTCGTCCGAGCCTGGCGTAACTCGGCAAGACTGCAATGGGAACCAAGCCTCTTATGGGCGTGGCTACTGACGGTAGCCCGCAGGATCGTCATCGACGGACGTCGACGCAAGAGCGTGCGGCCTCACGAGGTCGAGCCGCCCGAAGTCGACATGATGGCGGTGCCGGACGGCTCTGAGCGAGCCCTGTCGGCGATGGTCGTCGCCGACGCGCTCCGCAGTCTGTCCGACGAACACCGCGAAGTCATTGAGCAGACCTACCTCCGAGACCGTACGATAAGTGAGGCGGCGGAGATTCTGGGGATTCCGCCGGGCACGGTGAAGTCCCGGCTCTACTACGGCATCCGGGCTCTCCGCGAGCTGCTGCGGGACAAGGGGGTAGCCGGCTGATGCATGACGAGGTGGCCGCCTACGTCCTCGGCGTCCTCGATGAAGAGGAGCACGAGGCGTTCGAGCGCCACCTCGACGAGTGCGAGCAGTGCCGGCGCGAGCTCGTCGAGCTCGTCGAGTTGCCCGAGCAGCTCGACGAGCTGAAGCACACCCCCTCCGCCTCCGACGACGATCCTCCTATGTCCATGTCGCGTTGACGTCCATCCCCTTTTCGGGTGGTATCGGTAACGGCAAGGCGTTCAGGGGGAGGTGTTCGGTGGGCATCGACGGTGATGCGCTCGTTCCCCGGCATCCCCGGCCAGGTCCTGGAGGCGATGACGCCCCAGGGCCTTCTCACGTCGTCCCCGGCCCCTGCCGCGGCGTTCGTGCTGTGGGATGCTGTCCCGGCCGCCCCCTGCCGGCGGGGCCTGCCGCGGGTCCGCACGCGCCCGCACTACTACTTCCCGCTGTCCCGGGAACAAGAGCCTGGCCGTATCCGGCCCGGCCAACCCTCACAAAGGAGTGAGACCTGACATGCCCCTCGACGAGGCCAAGGACGAGCTGCTCCAGCGAGCGGCCGAGCACTGCGTGGCGAGCAGCGAACACGTGATCACCGAGGAGGCGCTCTCCTTCCTGCGGCTCTACTACCGCCACGTGGCCCCCGAGGACCTGCTGCACCGCGACCCCGTCGACGTGTACGGCCCCGCGATGTCGCAGCGCCAGCTCGCCGAGCAGCGTCCCCAGGGCCGGGCCGTGGTCCGCGCCTTCACCCCCACCATCGAGGGGAACGGGTGGGACCCCGGCCACTCGGTGGTCGAGGTGGTCACCGACGACATGCCGTTCCTGGTCGACTCGGTGACGATGGAGCTGGACCGGCACGACCTCGGCATCCACCTGCTGGTCCACCCGCAGATGCGGGTGCGCAGGGACATGACGGGCCGCATGCTGGGCCGTGGCCAGGAGGACGTCACCGGCCAGATGCTGGTCGAGTCCTGGATCCACATCGAGATCGACAGGCAGGCCGACCCGGCGGCGCTGAAGGCGCTGGAGAACGACCTGCAGCGGGTGCTCACCGACGTGCGCCACGCGGTCGAGGACTTCAGGAAGATGCGGGCGGTCGCCGTCCAGGTCGCCGAGGACCTCAGCATGAGCCCGCCGCCGCTGGAGCCGGCCGAGGTCGAGGACAGCATCGACCTGCTGCGCTGGCTCGCCGACGGGCACTTCACCTTCCTCGGCTACCGGGAGTACCGGCTGGAGGACACCGACCGGGGCGAGGCGCTGCGGGCGCTGCCGGGCGCGGCGCTCGGCATCCTGCGCGACGACCGGATCGGCTCCGAGAGCTTCTCGGTGCTGCCGCCCGAGGTGCGGGCCAAGGCGCGCGAGAAGCAGCTCATGATCATCACCAAGGCCAACTCGCGGGCCACCGTCCACCGGGCGGCCTACCTCGACTACATCGGGGTCAAGATGTTCTCGCCGGACGGCGAGGTCATCGGCGAGCGCCGCTTCCTCGGCCTGTTCACCCACGTGGCCTACAACGAGTCGATCTCCCGCATCCCGGTGCTGCGCCGCAAGCTGGCCGACGTGCTCGAACGCGCGGGGCTCGCCCCCGACAGCCACGACGGCAAGGACCTCATCGAGATCCTGGAGTCGTTCCCGCGCGACGAGCTGTTCCAGACCTCGGTCGAGCAGCTGCTGCCGATCGCGCTCGGCGTGCTGCGGCTGCGCGAGCGCAAGCAGGTGAAGCTGTTCCTGCGCCGCGACGACTACGGCCGCTACATCTCCTGCCTCATCTACCTGCCGCGCGACCGCTACACCACCAAGGTCCGGCTGAAGATGCAGGAGGTGCTGCTCAAGGCGCTGGGCGGCCGGTCGCTCGACTACAGCGCGATGATCGGCGAGTCGTCGCTGGCCCGCCTGCACGTCGTGGTGCGGGGCGAGCGGGGCAAGCAGCTCCCGCCGCCGCGCGTGGACGTGGAGGAGCTGGAGGCGCGCCTGGCCGCCATCACCCGCTCCTGGGAGGACGACCTGGCGGTCGCGCTGGCCGAGATGACCTCCGAGGAGGAGGCGCCGGCGCTCACCCGCCGCTACGCCTCCGCCTTCCCCGAGGGCTACAAGGCCGACTTCCCGCCCAAGGTGGCCGTGGTCGACCTGCGCCGCCTGGAGGAGCTGGTCGCGGGCGGCGACGGCGGTGAGGTCGGGATCAACCTCTACGAGCCGTACGACGCGGCCGAGGGGGAGCGGCGGCTCAAGATCTACAAGATCGGCTCGCCCATCTCGCTGTCCCACGCGCTGCCCCTCATCCAGCGGCTGGGCGTCGAGGTCGTGGACGAGCGGCCCTACGAGGTCGACCGGGACAACGACCCGGCCACCAAGAACGCCTGGATCTACGACTTCGGCCTGCGCTACACCCCGTCGGCCGACGTGGACAGGAACGACTTCAAGCGCCTGTTCCAGGACGGCCTGCGCGCCCTGTGGACGGGGCGGGTGCAGGCCGACGACTTCAACGCGCTGATCCTGCGGGCCGGGCTGACCTGGGAGCAGGTCGAGATCCTGCGGGTGTACGCCAAATACCTGCGGCAGGCGGGCAGCACGTTCTCGCAGCCGTACATGGAGAAGGTGCTCACCGGCAACGTGCGGCTGGCGCGGCTGCTGGTCAACCTGTTCGAGGCGCGGCTCGACCCGCGGCGGGACGAGGACGTGCGGTGCGACCTGGTGGACGCGCTGAACGAGGAGATCCTGGGCGCGCTCGACGAGGTGGCCTCGCTGGACGAGGACCGCATCCTGCGGGCGTACCTGGAGATGATTCAGGCGACATTGCGCACCAATTACTTCCAGACGGTGGATGGGCACCGCAAAACGTACATATCTCTCAAATTCGACCCGCAGGCCATCAGCGTGCTGCCGTTGCCGCGGCCGAAGTTCGAGATATTCGTCTACTCGCCGCGGGTGGAAGGCGTGCACCTCCGGTTCGGGAAGGTGGCGCGCGGCGGTCTGCGGTGGTCGGACCGGATGGAGGATTTCCGGACGGAGATCCTGGGCCTGGTCAAGGCGCAAATGGTGAAAAACACCGTTATTGTCCCGACTGGGTCTAAAGGTGGATTTGTCGTTAAGCGTCCTCCGGTGGGCGGCACCCGCGAGGAGCTGATGGCCGAGGGCATCGCCTGCTACCGCACCTTCATCTCCGGCCTGCTCGACGTCACCGACAACCTCGTGGACGGCAAGGTCGTGCCCCCGCGCGACGTGGTCAGGCACGACGGCGACGACACCTACCTCGTCGTCGCGGCCGACAAGGGCACCGCCACCTTCTCCGACATCGCCAACGCGGTGGCCAAGGAGTACGGCTTCTGGCTCGGCGACGCCTTCGCCTCCGGCGGCTCCATCGGCTACGACCACAAGGCCATGGGCATCACCGCGCGCGGCGCCTGGGAGTCGGTGAAATACCACTTCCGCACGACGGGCGTGGACACCCAGACCACCGACTTCACCGTGGTCGGCATCGGCGACATGTCGGGCGACGTGTTCGGCAACGGCATGCTGCTGTCCGAGCACATCCGGCTCGTGGCCGCCTTCGACCACCGGCACATCTTCGTCGACCCCGTCCCCGACGCCGCCCGCTCCTACGCCGAGCGGCGGCGCCTGTTCGAGCTGCCGCGCAGCTCCTGGGAGGACTACGACCCCGGGCTGATCTCGGCGGGCGGCGGCGTCTTCTCCAGATCCGCGAAGTCCGTCCAGATCACGCCGCAGATGCGCGAGGCGCTCGGCATCCCGGCCGGCGTCACCTCGATGGCGCCCACCGACCTGATCAGCGCCATCCTCAAGGCCCCGGTCGACCTGCTGTGGAACGGCGGCATCGGCACCTACGTCAAGGCGTCGTCCGAGTCGCACGCCGACGTCGGCGACAAGGCCAACGACGTGCTCCGCGTCGACGCCGCCGACCTGCGCTGCAAGGTCATCGGCGAGGGCGGCAACCTGGGCATGACCCAGCTCGCCCGGATCGAGTTCGCGCGCGACGGCGGCCTGGTCAACACCGACTTCATCGACAACTCGGCCGGCGTCGACACCTCCGACCACGAGGTGAACATCAAGATCCTGCTCGACCAGGTCGTCCGCGACGGCGAGCTGACCGACAAGCAGCGCAACCAGGTCTTCACCTCGATGACCGACGAGGTCGCCCAGCTCGTGCTGCGCGACAACCACGCCCAGAACGTGGTCCTCGACGCCGCCCGCGCCCAGGCCGTCGAGATGCTGCACATCCACTCCCGCTACCTGCGGCGGCTGGAGCGCGAGGGGCTGGTCAACCGGGAGCTGGAGTTCCTGCCCTCGGACAAGACGCTGGCCGAGCGCCGCCAGGCGCGGCTCGGGCTGACCTCGCCCGAGTTCTCGGTGCTGCTCGCCTACACCAAGCTGGTGCTGGACGCCGAGGTGCTGGGATCCGACCTGCCCGACGAGCCCTACCTGGAGTCGTGGCTGGTCTCGTACTTCCCGTCGGCCCTGCGGGAGCGGTTCCGTCCGTACATGGACGCGCACCCGCTGCGCCGCGAGATCATCACCACCTGCGTGGTGAACGAGCTGGTCAACTCCATGGGCACCACGTTCATGCACCGCTTCGGCGAGGAGACCGGCGCCTCCGCGCCCGACATCGTGCGGGCCTGGCTGGTCGCGCGCGAGCTGTTCGACCTGCCGAGCTTCTACCGGGCGGTCGAGGCCCTCGACAACCAGGTGGACACCGCCACCCAGATCGCCATGCTGCTGGAGGCGCGCAAGCTGGTCGAGCGGGGCACCCGCTGGCTGCTGGCCAACCGCCGGCCGCCGCTCGACCTCGCCGGGTCGGCCGGCTTCTTCATCAAGGGCGTCAACGGGCTGCTCGCCCACATCCCCAAGCTGCTCACCGGGCCCGACCTGGCCGCGTACGAGGACCGCCGCGACGCCTTCCTCGCCCGCGGCGTGCCGCAGGAGCTGGCCGAGCGGGTGGCCGGGATGGTGCCCGCCTACTCCACGCTCGACCTGGTGGAGATCGCCTCGATCGGCGAACGGCCGGTCAGCGAGGTGGCCGAGGTCTACTTCGACCTGGCCGACCGGCTCCAGCTGGCCCGCCTGCGGGAGCGCGTGATCGCGCTGCCGAGGGACAACCGCTGGAACTCCATGGCCCGCTCGGCGCTGCGCGACGACCTGTACGCCGCGCACGCCTCGCTCACCCAGGACGTGCTGGCCCACAGCGAGCCGGGCCTGGCGCCCGAGGAGCGGCTGGCCCGCTGGTCGGAGGCCAACTCGGCGGCCGTCTCGCGGGCCAGGCAGACGCTGTCGGAGATCTGGGAGAGCGACAACTTCGACCTGGCCACGCTGTCGGTCGCGCTGCGGGCCGTCCGCACGCTGGTGGCCGCCAGCAACCTCCCCTACACGGAGGCGTAGTCACCGGTCTCCCGGGCGCGGCGGCGCCGCGCCCGGGGGCTCACGTGCCGGTGGCGCGCGTGAGGCCCCCGTCGTGGGCGATCACGGCCGCCGCCCCCGCCTTGGCGATGGGCGGGACGGCGGTGGCGTACTGGTGCGTCTCGACCAGCCGCAGCGTACGCCGCAGCACCGTCGAGTTGATCGCCCAGCGGGCCGCGTCGGGCACCGGGATGTAGTCGTCCTCGGCCGTCTTGGTGGTCGTGGTCGTGGTGCGCGACAGCGAGTATTGGATCAGCGCCCCGCCGTCGGCGGTGCGCAGCGCGTACACGGGGAAGCTGTCGGCGCTGAAGATGGAGTCGTAGCTGAAGCCGTCGGCCTTCGCCTGCTCCCGCAGCGAGGCGATCTGCTCGGCCACCTCGGTGGTGTAGGGGCCGGCCGCCACCAGCCCGGCCGTCACGCCCGACGAGCCGGTCTCGGCCACGCTGGCGTGCACCGGCTGCATGAACTGCGGGCTGATGGTCACGCTCTTGTCGTCAGGAGCCAGCGCCGTGGCGTAGCCCTCGGCGTCCTCGGCGATCTCCGGCAGCTTCTGGCCGGGCAGGAGCTCGGCCGCCGAGCTCAGCCGCCACCGGTCGGATCTGGCGAAGGTCAGCAGCGTCGGCCGGCCGTCGCGGGTCGCGAGCGCGGTGAACCAGGGCGCCTGCTCGTCGGGCCTGAACCTCGGCACGAAGAGGGCGGGCGCGCCCCATCGGTAGCGGGGCGGCGCGTAGTCGGTGGACAGGTAGGCGGCGAGGCTCAGCGGGGTCTGCCCGCCGGTCGTGAGGTCGACCGCCATGCGCAGGCGGCCGTCGAGGTCGCTCTTGACGCGCAGCGTGTCGTCGGTGGCGGTGATCTCGGTGAACACCTCGGCGGCCTCGGCCTTGGTGACCGCGACCAGGCTCGGCGAGGGCGACGACGAGGGCGTGGGCGTGGCCGACACGGCGGCGGCGGAGCTGGTCGGAGGGGGCGGCGCGGCGTCGGCCGAGCAGGCGCCCGCCCCGGCCAGGACGCCGGCGGCGAGCGCCAGGAGCCACCGTCGCCCGTATGCACGCACCTCGCCATGTTATTGGGGCCCGCGACGGTCGCGTACCCTTGGGAGACGTGGCAGGCATCGATCCGGCAGAAGAGATCAACGAGCTCGCGGGCACGCTCCGCAGCATCCAGGACGTGCTCGACCTCGACGCGATGCGCAAGCAGATCGAGGAGCTGGAGCAGCAGGTCGCCGCGCCCGACCTCTGGGACGACCCCGAGCAGGCCCAGAAGGTCACGAGCAAGCTCTCCCATCTCCAGGGCGAGCTCAACCGCGTCGACGGCGTGGCCCGACGGCTCGACGACCTCGGCGTCCTCTACGAGCTCGCGGCCGAGGAGGGCGACGCCGACACGCGCGCCGAGGCCGACAAGGAGCTGGAGTCGCTGCGGTCCGACATCGGCGCGCTGGAGGTCCGCACCCTGCTGTCGGGCGAATACGACGCCCGCGAGGCCCTGGTCACCATCAACGCGCAGGCCGGCGGCGTCGACGCGGCCGACTGGGCCGAGATGCTGCTGCGCATGTACCTCCGGTGGGCCGAGCGCAAGGGCTACTCCACCGAGGTCTATGACACCTCCTACGCCGAGGAGGCCGGCATCAAGTCGGCCACCTTCACGATCAAGGCCCCCTACGCCTACGGCACGCTGCGCGGCGAGCACGGCACGCACCGCCTGGTCCGCATCAGCCCCTTCGACAACCAGGGGCGGCGGCAGACCTCGTTCGCGGGGGTCGACATCGTCCCGGTCGTCGAGCAGACCGACCACATCGACATCAACGAGGACGAGATCCGCGTCGACGTCTACCGCTCCAGCGGTCCCGGCGGCCAGGGCGTCAACACCACCGACTCCGCCGTGCGCATCACCCACCTGCCGACCAACATCGTGGTCTCCTGCCAGAACGAGCGCTCGCAGCTCCAGAACCGCGCCACCGCCATGGCGGTCCTGCAGGCCAAGCTGCTGGAGCGCAAGCGGCAGGAGGAGGCCGAGAAGATGTCGGAGCTGCGGGGCGCCACGACCACGTCGTGGGGCACGCAGATCCGCAACTACGTGCTGCACCCCTACCAGATCGTCAAGGACCTGCGCACGGGCACCGAGGCGGGCAACCCGACGGCGGTGCTCGACGGCGACCTCGACGAGTTCATCGAGTCGGAGATCCGGTGGATGCGCCGGCAGGAGTCGGGCGCGGCCGAGTGAGGCCCGGCCGCCCGGGATGAGCGGGCGGGCTGAGCGCCCGTCCTGAGCGGCCCGTCCTGGGTGATCCGCCTAGCGGACGACCAGGTGCTCGGCCGCGAGCGTCGCGAAGAGCAGGACGACCAGCAGCACGGCGATCAGGGCGGGCGAGAGCCCGGCGAAGCCGTGCTGGTGCATCCGCTCGCGGTTGGCGCGGCAGAGCGGGCAGCGGCCCTCGATGACGGGGTGGGCGCACTGCGCGCATACGAGGTGTTCGCAACTCATGTCAGCCCCAAGTCTAGCCGCACAATCGTTTTGTTTCCGTTATGGACGTTCCATGCCAGTCTTCCCCCTAGACTGTCGTCTGGCCAATCGGAACGTCGATCATTGGTAAAGCGACGGCCGCCGAGTGGCCGGTGGCGGGAAGTGGGCATGTGCCACCCTCGCTTCCGTCCTGACCCCTAGACTGGCATGCCGTGATGCTCTCGTGATCCATTTCGATAATGTCACCAAGGTCTACGCCAACCAGAACCGGCCCGCTCTCGACCACGTCTCCGTTGACGTGGACAAGGGCGAGTTCGTGTTCCTCGTCGGCCCTTCGGGGTCAGGCAAGTCCACGTTCCTGCGCCTGGTCCTCAAGGAGGAGCGGCCCAACTCCGGGGCGATCCACGTCGCCGGCAAGGATCTGGCCCGCCTCTCCAACTTCAAGGTGCCGCACCTGCGCCGCCGCATCGGCTGCGTCTTCCAGGACTTCCGGCTGCTGCCGAACAAGAACGTCTACGAGAACGTGGCGTTCGCGCTCGAGGTCATCGGCAAGCCCCGGCGGTTCATCCGCAAGGTCGTGCCCGAGGTCATCGAGCTGGTCGGCCTGGAGGGCAAGGCCCACCGCATGCCCGACGAGCTGTCCGGCGGCGAGCAGCAGCGCGTCGCCATGGCCCGCGCGTTCGTCAACAGGCCGATGATCCTGCTGGCCGACGAGCCCACGGGCAACATCGACCCCGCGACGAGCATCGGCATCATGAAGGTGCTCGACCGCATCAACAGGACTGGCACCACGGTCGTCATGGCCACTCACGACGCGGCCATCGTCGACTCCATGCGCAAGCGTGTCGTGGAGCTGGAGGACGGCAAGATCGTCCGTGACCAGTCGCGTGGCGTTTACGGCCAGGCGTACTGACAGGGAGCTGTAGACAGAACATGCGGGCGAACTTCATCTTCTCCGAGGTCTGGATCGGCCTCCGTCGCAACCTGACCATGACGATCGCGGTGGTCATCACCGTGGCGGTCGGAATGGCGATGCTGGGCGTCGGCCTGATGATCAACGCCCAGGTCGGTCTGATCCGCGGTTACTGGGACGACAAAGTCGAGGTCTCGGTCTTCCTGTGCACCAAGGGCTCGGCCGTGCAGACCTGCAACGGCAAGGCGATCACGCAGGCCCAGACCAACAAGCTCCAGGAGCACCTCAAGGGCACCCCCGGCGTCAAGGAGGTCTTCTACGAGGACCAGGCGTCCGCCTACGAGAACTTCAAAGCGGCCTTCGCCTCCAACGAGGCCCTGGTGAAGGCCACCAAGGTCGAGGACATGCCGACCTCGTTCCGGATCAAGGTGGCCGACCCCAACAACTACGCGTCGGTCATCCAGGCGATCCAGGGCCAGCCCGGCGTCTCCCAGGTGACCGACCAGAAGCAGCTCGTCGGGCCGTTCTTCCAGATGCTCGACAAGCTCGCCTACTACGCGCTGGCGGTCGCGATCATCCTGGTGCTGGCGGCGGCGCTGCTCATCGGCAACACCGTCCGGCTGTCGGCGTTCAACCGGCGGCGGGAGACCGGCATCATGCGGCTGGTCGGCGCCTCCAACCTCTACATCCAGCTCCCCTTCATCATGGAGGGCGTGATCGCGGGTCTCATCGGCGGCGTCTTCGCGGCGGTCATCCTGATCGTCACGAAGGTCATGCTGTTCGAGGAGCTCGGCCGCTTCGTCGGCGGCCCGACGGCGCAGCTCGGCTGGGACACGGTGGCGCAGACGATCACCTTCACCATGATCATCGGCGTGGTGATCTGTGTGCTCGCGTCGTTCGTCACCCTCCGCCGATACCTCAGAGTGTGACGGAACGCCGGTAAAGTCGAAGCATGCCACGTGAGACCGGGCGGAAGGTCATCGCCCAGAACAAACGCGCTCGGCACGATTACCACATCGAGGACACCTTCGAGGCGGGGCTCGTGCTGCAGGGCACCGAGGTCAAGTCGCTCCGCGAGGGCCGCGCCTCGCTCGTCGACGGCTACGCCAGCATCGACGGTGACGAAGCGTGGCTGCTCAACGTGCACATCCCCGAATACGCGCAAGGGACGTGGACCAACCACGCCGCCCGCCGCAAGCGCAAGCTGCTGCTGCACCGCAAGGAGATCGACAAGCTCGCCGTCAAGACCAAGGAGGGCGGGCTGACGATCATTCCGTTGTCGCTGTACTTCAAGGACGGCCGGGCCAAGGTCGAGATCGGCCTGGCCCGCGGCAAGAAGGACTGGGACAAGCGGCAGACGCTGGCGGAGCAGCAGGCCAAGCGGGAGATGGCCCGCGCCCTGCGCTACCGCAACCGATGAGAGGCGCGACACCGCCAGCGATGAGACGCGCCCGCCGCACCCTCTCCGCGACCGTCACCCTGGCGATCGCGTGCACCACGCTGACCGGCTGCTTCGAGGAGCCGTCACCGCACGACGCGGTGCGTGACTTCCTCGTGGGCTGGCAGAGCGAGGACTACGACCTGGCCGCCGGCCGCACCGACGGCGACCAGGCGACCGTACGCAAGGCCCTGTCGGACGCCAAGCTGGAGCTCGACGCGGCCTCCTTCCGGTTCAAGATCAAGAGCGTCACCGTGACCGGCGAGGAGTCCAAGGCCGACTTCCGCGCCGAGGTCGACCTGGGCGAGAACAACCCGCTCTGGGAGTACGACGGCGTGCTGCCGCTGCACCTGGTGGACGGCTCATGGAAGGTGCGCTGGTCGCCGTCCGTGCTGCACCCCCAGCTCAAGGAGGGCGAGCGCTTCGCGGTCGACATCGGGCCCAACCCGCGCCAGCCGGTCGTCGACCGCACCGGCGACCCGCTGCAGACCGACACCGTGCTCTACGTCGCCGGCGTCTACCCCGCCCAGCTCGGCGACCGGGCCGAGGAGGTCGTCGACAAGCTGTCGGAGATCACCGACTACGCCCGGGACCGGCTGTTGAGCCGCATCAGGTCGTCCCCGCCGGACAAGTTCGTGCCCCTGGTGACCTTCGGGCGCGCGCGCTACCAGGCGCTGCAGAGCAAGCTCAACATCCCCGGCATCAAGGTCGAACCCCAGGACCAGCCGGTCAACCCCGACGCGCCCCGGCAGATCGTCGGCACCGTCAGCGCGCTGACCCCGGAGACCGAGCAGAAGCTCGGCGGCCCGCAGCGGGCCGGCGACTCCGTCGGCAAGAGCGGCCTGCAGCAGGCCTACCAGAACTACCTGACCGGCTCCACGGAGACCAAGGTCATCACGCTCGACCTCAAGACCGGCAAGGAGGTCGCCCGGCTCAAGGAGTGGCCGGGCCGGCAGAACGTCTCGGTCAAGACCACCCTCGACCGCAGCGTGCAGGCCGCCGCCGAGCAGGCCGTGGCCGACTCCGCCACCAGCTCGCTCGTCGTGGTGGACAAGAACTCCGGCGAGATCCGCGCGGTCGCCACCAAGGGCATGCACCAGGAGAAGGACGCACTGGCCGGCAAGTTCCCCGCCGGCCCGGCGTTCTCGATCGTGGCGGCCGACGCGCTGCTCAAGGCCGGGGTGAGCCCCAAGCAGCGGCTGAGCTGCCCGGCCGAGCGCACGGTCGGCGGTGCCAGGTTCGTGCACGCCGGGCAGCTCGGCGCCAACACGTCGGGCACCTTCCAGGAGAACTTCGCCAAGGGCTGCGTCACCGCGCTCGCCTCGCTGGCCCGCCGGGTCAAGGCCGACGACCTGCGCAAGAGCGCGGAGGCGTTCGGGGTGGGGCAGTCGTGGCGGCTGCCGCTGAGGTCGTTCAACGGCTCGTTCCCGTCGCTGACCGGCGACGCCGACAAGGCCAAGGCGATCGCGGGCCAGAACGTCCAGGTCAGCCCGCTCGGCATGGCGCTGGTCGGGGCGGCGGTGGCGTCCGGCACCTGGCGTCCGCCCGTGCTCGTCACCGATCCCAAGTCGTCCGACGCCGCCACCGACAAGGCGCCAATCGTCCAGCCCGACCCCGTGCCGATGGACGCGAAGGTGCGCACGGCGCTGACCACGATGATGCGGGCCGGCGCGCTCAGCACGCCGGCGCTGGCGCAGCAGCAGGCCAAGGTCTACGGCGTGACGGCGACGGCGGGCAACCAGCTGACCTGGTTCGTCGGCTGGCAGGGCGATCTGGCCGTGGCGGTGCTGTCGAAGAACTACAACGCCTCGGCCGTCGCGGGGAGCTTCTTCTCGGCCCTTCGCACCTCTCCGTGAAAAGGTCGTGACGGCGAGCAACCATCGGCTGCTCGCCGAGCGTCTTCCTTAGTGACTGGGCCCGCTCGGGGGGTTGCGGTCCCAGTCGCCGTGATGAGATCAGGGCTTCATCTCGGGGGAAGCCCTGCCGTCCGGACCGGCTCGACCCTGCCGGTCGGCCCCCGGGAGCGTGTGCTTGTGCGCCGCGCTCCCGGGGGTTTCGGCATGTTCGGGGCGGTCGCGCCACGGGGAATTAAGTTGGCGTCAGAGGCGTTGTGCCGTGTAGATTCATGTTGCTCACCTCACTTCGCGTGGGGTGTGTTGACAACTGCACAGGGGGTGACTGGCTTCGACTTCGACTTTGCAAGCCAGGTGAAGCGGGCCGAGGACTGCGGACATAACCTCGTTAATCCTGTGACCGCAAACAACAAGTGCCAACTCTAAGCGCACTGTGGTCGGCCAGGACTCCCTGGCCCTCGCTGCCTAAGTAGCGAAACCACTGTCAGCCCGGGAGTGCCTTCGGCCCGGTGTCTGGCATCGTCAGAAGGCTCAACCGATCAACCCGGCCACGGGGGCGATCGGGAAATCTAACAGTGGCTGAGCCCGTCGGCGACTCGCCTGCGTGATCGCCGGGGCTGAGAAAAACACAGCAGGCTGCGCCCGGAGAAGCCCTGACTTGGGGTTGAAGGACGCGGGTTCGATTCCCGCCACCTCCACTCATCTGCATCAGCGACGGCGGTGTCCCTTGGGGACACCGCCGTTTTCGCGTTTCAGGCAGGCCCTCACGGCGGCCACCAGGTTCGCCGCTCGCGGGTCCTGCGGGTCGTCCTCGATGCGGTTCATCACGTAGGCGAAGGCGAGGCCGGTCGCCGGGTCGGCGTAGCCGATCGAGCCGCCGTGGCCGGAGAAGCCGAAGGCCGTGGGGGAGTGCCAGAAGGCGTCCGGGGTGGGCAGGCCGAAGCCGGTGGCGATCCGCACCGGGACGCGCAGGATCCGGTCCACGCCGCTGACCTGCTCCTTCGTGGCGGCGGCGAGCGTGGCGGGGGTCAGGACGCGGTGGCCGTCGACCTCGCCGATGAGGGCCGCGTAGAAGCGGGCGAGGGCGCGGGCGGTGCAGACGCCGTTCGTGGCCGGCATCTCGGCGTGCAGTTCCTCCGGGTCGTCGTGGTTCAGCGGAGGCGCGAAGAGGGTCACGGCGCGCGTGGTCAGCGAGGCGGGGTCGGCGAAGGCGGCCATGATCTCGCGCATCGGCTCCGGGATCGCGTCGAGGTCGACGGCGGACAGGGCGGCGAAGTCGATCGGCGTGGTGACGAGCCGGCTCACCCGGTGCGCCTGCGACCTCGGCAGGCCGATCCACAGGTCCAGGCCGAGCGGCGCGGCGATCTCCTCGGCCAGGAACGTGCCGAGGCTGCGCCCGCTCACCCGGCGGACGACCTCGCCGACCAGCCAGCCGTAGGTCTGCGCGTGGTAGCCGTGGGCGGCGCCCGGCTCCCAGTACGGCCGCTGCGCGGCCAGCGCCTCCACCACGGGTGTGCCGGCGATCGCGTCGGCCCTGGTGAGCGGGCGGTCCACGGCGGGCAGCCCCGCCTGGTGGGTGAGCAGCCACCGCACCGGGATATGACCCTTGCCGTGCGCGGCGAACTCGGGCCAGTAGCGGGCCACGGGCGCGTCGAGATCCAGCTCCCCGCGCTGGGCCAGCAGGAGGGCGCAGGCCGCCGTCACCGCCTTGGTCGTGGAGAAGACGACCTGGAGGGTGTCGCGTTCCCAGGGCCGGCCGGTCGCCGGGTCGGCGAGGCCGCCCCACAGGTCGACGACCGGGCGGCCGTGCAGGTAGACGGCGACCGCCGCCCCGGCCTCGCGGCCGCCGGTCAGGTTGGCCGCGAACGCCTCGCGTACGGGTTCGAATCCCGGCGCGGTGTCTCCGCCGATCTCGGGCATGCGTCATCGCCTTCCGTTGCTTCGCGTGATGGGACGCGGAGGCTAGCGGCGCCACTTCCCGACCACCCAGGCGCACAGCTCCTGCTCGGTCATCTCGGGGAACTCCGCGGCGAACGTGGCGAGCGCGCGGACCGCCTCGTCACGGGTGAGACCGCGGGCCGCCGCCTCCTTGAGGTATTCCTGGCGGGCCAGCGTGGGCCGGCCCCCGCCGGAGCCTCGGCCGGGCAGGCCGTCGCGCCAGCGCACGATGTCGGTGACCCGCTCGGGACGCCAGCCCGGGGCGCCGTCGACCTCCACGTCCGGCTCGGGGAAGGGATGGTCGGACCCGGACGGGTAGCGGGTGCGCCACTTGTGCACCGCGTGCCTGCTCACCCCCAGCGCCTCGGCGATGCCGACGACGCCCAGGTAGGGGATGGGCATGGGTGCACCTGCTTGTCGGTCCGGGCCTCCTTCGCGGATCTCCAGTAGTACCACTGCCGGTGCCCTGCCTTCGACGGCCGGGCGCCGAAAACATGGTCTCTCATCGAGACGATGTTTTCAAGGTGCCGAGGATGATGACCGGGCCCTCTTCCTCGTCGAAGCGTTCGCTGTCGATGGCGACGCCCGTCGACGCCTCGACGAAGGCGAGTGCCGCCGCGCGGCGGCCCGTGTAGTCGTCGCGGGGAACGGTGGCGAGGAGTTCGTGCAGGCCGGTCACCGCGGCCGGGTCGCCTTCCTCGGTGATGTGGTCGGCGAAGTGGAAGCGGTCCACGCGCGTTCTGATGCGGCCGCCCGCCGCGTAGAGGAGGGTGCTCTGGCCGCTGAAGTTCCAGCTCGTCAGCCATACCCGGCAGTCCTCGCTGAGTGCGGCGACGATGTCGTCGGAGGCGGGGAAGCCGGACCAGTCCAGGAAGCCCCAGGCGCCGTCGCCCTCGAAGGCGAAGATCAGCTCGCCGTCGGCGTTCGCGTTGGCGTCCACGGGGTCCGGCACGATGCGCTGCTCGGGGTCGTGGCCGCCGTTGAGGCGCCATAAAACGTCGTCGCAGGTCAGGTGCTCGTCGAGGGGCTGGACGACGAGCCAGCAGAGGCTTTCTTCCAGCCAGCCGCGACGCCGGAGGAGGTCTCGGTAGTAGTCGATCACCCGGTCAGCGTTCCATGGGAACGGCCGCCGCGTCAGCGCGGGAGGGTGACGTACTTGCCGAGGAAGGTGCGGGCCGACTGGCTGTCGAGGCGGTAGTCGTAGTTGGTGCCCTTGCAGGCGTCGTCGGCGCCGCTGATGGAGGTGGCGACCAGCAGGTGCGAGTCGGGGCCGCCGAGGAAGTTGGGGCCGCCCGAGTCGCCGAAGCAGGTGCTGCCGTCGCTCTTGACCGACATCGACAGGTTCAGCCAGCGCTTGGTCATCCCCTTGTAGGAGATGGACGCCTGGTTGCGGGTGTCGGTGTAGTGGTAGACCTCCTCGCGCGCCTTCTTGGCCGGCGCGAGGGAGCCGTACCCGACCGGGGTGAAGCGGGTCAGCTTGCCCTCGGCCTTGAGGCGGTCGAGCAGGCCGGGGGCGGGGAGCTGGGCGGGGCGGATGCCGGTGACGGGCTGGTCGAAGACGACCACCGCCATGTCATGCAGGTCCGATTTCTCGTTGAACCGAGGGTCCGGGATGAACCGGCCGCTGTGGAGCGCGCTGCCGGGCTTGTACTGGGCGGAGAAGGTGACCTTGGCGGTCTTCTGTCCCTTCTCGCCGCAGTGGGCGGCGGTCAGGAAGACCGTCGGGGAGACCAGGGTGCCGGTGCAGTACGTCCAGGTGCCGTCGGCGTGCGGCCGGTCGGCGACCATGGCGCCCACCTCGGGGTGGGCGGCACCGTCGGCCGAACCGTTCGTGATGGCGGCCGCGGGCAGGGCGGTGGCGCCTGTCAGCAAAGTGGCAGCAATCATGACAAATGGGACATAACGCATCCACAAAGGGTAGGCGACACCCTGCCCAAAGTGGTAATGGCGGCGTCCCCGGGGTCGTCAGTGGGCGCAGCCCGCGTACTCGTCGAGGCGGCGCAGCATCGCGGCCAGCATGAGCGGGAACATGGCCACGTGCGCGAGCGTCATCATCGTGCCCGCGTCGATCCAGCCGAGCCACAGCATCGGGAAGAGCGGCACGACCGGGACGAACATCGCCGCGCACATCTCCAGCGTCGGGGCCCAGCCGTGGCGGCGGAAGCGCATCCACGCGGCCATGCCGATCGACATGTTGAGCGCCATCACCAGGTAGCCCAGCTCGGGCTGCGCGCTGTGGGAGACGCCGAGGCCGAGCACGTCGAGCAGCGCGCCGAGGGCGAACATCCCGGCGAACATCGCGATGATCATCTCAAGGTAGTGGAGGGCGAATCTGCCCCAGTTGCGGGTGGTCGTCGTGGTCATGGCTCCGACTGTCCACGGGGCGGGCGGGGCGGGCCAAGGCGGGCGGCCGGACAAGTCCGGAAACTTGGGGTCCTGGTCCTTAAACCCTAGAGTCGAGGGCATGGACGTCCGGCGGGTGGTCGTGGTGGCGTACGAGGCGGCCTCGCTGCTCGACCTCGCCTGCGTCACCTCCACGCTGGAGGAGGCCAACTGGCACGGCGCGGCGCCGTACTACGAGGTGCGGGTCGCCGCCCCCGGCGGCAACCCCGTCACCTGCGGCACCGGGCTCACCGTCCAGGCGCAGCTCCCGCTGGAGCGCGTCACCGGGCCGCTCGACACGCTCGTCGTCTGCGGCGGCATCGGGTTCGAGGACGCGGCGGCGAACCCGTCCGTCGTGGGCCACGTACGCAGGCTGTCCAGGGAGAGCCGGCGGGTCGCGTCCGTGTGCACCGGGGCGTTCGTGCTGGCCGCGGCAGGGCTGCTCGACGGGCGGCGGGCCACCACGCACTGGCGGGTCGCCGGCGAGCTGGCCGGCCGCCACCCCGAGGTCGCCGTCGACCCCGGCCCGATCTTCCTCCGGGACGGCGACGTCGCCACCTCCGCGGGCGTCACCGCCGCCCTCGACCTCACCCTCGCCCTCGTCGAGGAGGACAACGGCCCCGACCTGTCCCGCACCGTGGCCCGCCACCTCGTCACCTACCTCCAGCGGCCCGGCAACCAGGCGCAGATGAGCATGTTCGTCGCCTCGCCCTCGCCCGCGGACACCCTGGTCAAACGGACCGTCGAGCACATCGGCGGCCACCTCGCCGACGACCTGTCCACCGCCGCGCTCGCCGCCGCGGCCGGGGTCAGCGAGCGGCACCTCACCCGGCTGTTCCTGCGCCACCTGGGCCGGACACCCGGCCGGTACGTCCGCCAGGCCCGCGCCGAGGCCGCCGCCCACCTGCTGGTCTCCACGTCGCTGCCGATGGCCTCGATCGCGGCGCGCTGCGGGTTCGGGACGGCCGAGACGTTGCGGCAGGCGTTCCTCGACCGGTACGGGACCTCGCCCTCCCGCTACCGCCTCACGCAGCGCTCGGCCCTCGGCTGACCTGGCTGACGCGGCTACGCGCTGCGGTGCCCGCTCGGCTGGGCGGCGCTCGCCGATGGTACGGATGGTGCGGTTGGTGTCCTCGTGCGTGCTGTGGAAGAGTTTGACGGTCTTGGCGAGAGCCACCAGGACGCCCGGACGGGCGCGGCCGAGGCCGCGCGGCTCGCCGAGGAGGCCCGGCGGCGGCGATGACCGGGCCGGCGCGCACCGGCTGTGCGGATGCTGAACGCCGCCTCCCCAGGGTCAGCGCCACATCCCCCGAACGACGAAGGTGATCACGACGATGCGAAAGACGATCGTGCTGGCCGTCGCGGCGGCCGCGCTCGCGGGCTGCGGCGCGCTGCCGGGCGCCCCGCAGGGCGGCGGCGGCGAGGAGCGGCGGTCGCGGCCCGTCTCGGAGAGCACGACCGCGTCCGCCCCCGAGCAGCAGCCGACCCAGGAGAGCGCCCCTCCGCAACAGAGCGCGGTGATCGCCTCCAAGGAGACCAAGGTCGGCTCCGGCGACATGTACGGCGAGGCCCGCGTCGACCTCACCGGCCTCAAGCGGCAGGGCAGGACCGCCACCCTGACCTGGGTCGTCACCGCCCTCGACGGCAAGGTCAACGTGCACAACGGACTCGGCACCGGCACGCTGGACTTCACGGTCTCGGGCGTCGCCCTCATCGACCCGGTCAACGCCAAGCGTTACCGCGTCGCCCGCAACGGCACCGGCGCGGACGCCGAGTGCGTGTGCTCCGGCACCCAGGGGCAGTTCCTGGAGAAGGGCGAGGCGTCCACGCTGTACGCGGTCTTCGCCGCCCCGCCGGCCGACGTGAGCACGATCAATGTTGAGATGCCGGGTATCGGGGTGTTCACCGATGTTCCGATCGCTTAGCGCGGCCCTGGTCCTCGCCCTGGCGTCCCCGACCCCGGCGCCCGAGCCGCCGGCCGGCGCCACCGGGGTCGTCGAGGACCTGGTGCTGCCGGTCGAGGACATCATCGGCGAGGTCGAGTCCATGGACGGCACCGAGAGCGAGACCAAGCAGGGACGCCAGGTGACCCTCGCGGTGACCAGCGACGTGCTGTTCGCGCTGGACAAGTGGCGGCTCACGGCCAAGGCCAGGCAGCGGCTTGAGCAGGTGGCCGCCAAGGTCGACGCGGAGAGCGCGGGCGGTGTCGTCAGGATCGAGGGCCACACCGACGACCAGGGCACGGACGCCTACAACCTGACGCTGTCGCGCCGCCGCGCGCAGGCCGTCCAGCAGGCCGTACGCGGCCTGATCACCGTCCCGGGCGTCACCTTCCAGGCCACCGGGTACGGCGAGAGCCGCCCCAAGCTGCCCAACCTGGTGCAGGGCAAGCCGGTCGCGGCCAACCGGGCGAAGAACCGGCGGGTCGAGATCGTCTTCACCGCGAAGCGGTAGCCGGTCAGTCCCCGGGAAGCTGCCCCAGGGTCACCGTCAGGGTCGCACGGGAGCCGTCGGAGCGGATGATCCCCACCTTGACCTGGGTACCCGGCTGCAGGGTGGCGATGGTCTCGGTCAGGTCGGCGATGGTGGGCGTCTCCTTGTCGTTGACCGAGACGATCACGTCGCCGGTCTCGATGCCGGCCTTGGCCGCGCCGCCGCCCCGCTCCACGCGGGCCACCCCGACGCCGGCCGGCTGCCCGTCACTGCCGAGCACCGTGCTGCCCCGGATGCCGAGCGCGGCCCTGCGGCTGTTGGTGACCTTGCCGTTCTTGATGATCTGGTTGGCGATGTCGACGGCGGTGTTGCCGGGGATGGCGAAGCCGATGCCGGGGGCCGCGCCGCCGCCGAGCTCGGGGAGGGTGGCCGCGAGCGTCGGGACGCCGATCACCTGGCCGGACAGGTTCACCAGCGCGCCGCCGCTGTTGCCGGGGTTGATGGCGGCCGAGGTCTGGATGGAGTTGGCGATCGTCGCGCCGGGGGAACCGGCCTCCTGCGGCTCGGACACGGTACGCCCGACCGCCGAGACGATGCCCTCGGTGACGCTGCCCGACAGGCCGAGCGGGTTGCCCATGGCGAGCACGATCTGCCCGACCCGTACCTTCGAGGAGTCCGCGAACGTGGCCGGCCGCAGCCCGTCGGGGTTGTCCACCTTGATCACGGCCAGGTCGCCGGTGGCGAAGGAGCGCACCAGCCGCGCCTTGCGGTCCGCGCCGCCGGTGGCGAAGGCGACGCTCATCTCGGTGGCCTCGCCGACCACGTGGGCGTTGGTGATGATGTGGCCCGCGTGGTCGAAGACGATGCCGGAGCCGAGGCCGACCTTGGTGTTGATCTGCACGATGGACGGCAGGACGTTCGCGATGACCTGCTCGTACGCCGCCTCCAGGGCCTGGGCGGGGCCGCTGCCCGCCTCGGTCGCCCCGGGTGAGGTCGCGCCGGGTGACGTCGCGGTGGGCGCGGCGGACGGCGAACGCACTCCGGTGGCGGGGAGCGTTCCGCAGCCCGCGAGCAGCACGGCGGCTGCGGCGAGTGCCGCGGCGGTCCTCCTCATGGGCTGCCTCATGGCAGTTGTGTGCCCCAATCAGTGCGAAAGATACGCCTCCCGGACATTCCGCCTACTGAGCTTGCCGGTGGGCGTACGCGGCAGCGACTCCCGGTACTCGATCACCCGCGGATGCTTCAGCCGCGCCAGCCGGGGCACGCAGTGCCGCAGCAGCTCGGCGGTCAGCTCCTCGGAGCCCGTCACCCCGGGCGCCGGCTGGACCAGCGCCACGACCTTGTGGCCCCACTCCGGGTCGGGAACGCCGATCACGGCCACGTCCGCGACCGCCGGGTGCTCCAGCAGCGCCGCCTCGATCTCGGCGGGATAGATGTTCACGCCGCCTGAGATGATCAGATCGGTACGCCGGTCGAGCAGGAACAGGTAGCCGTCCTCGTCCAGGTAGCCGATGTCGCCGGGCGTGTAGTCGCGCCCGCGCATGGCGGCGGCCGTCTTGTCGGGGTCGCCGTGGTACTCGAAGCGGTTGATGCCGCCGATGTAGACGAGGCCGGGCTGTCCGGGCGGCTGCTCCTCGCCGTCCTCGCCGACGATCGTGAAGCGCATGCCGTCCAGCGCCCTGCCGACCGTGCCGGGCCGCTCCAGCCACTCCTGGGACGACACCATGGTGGCCACGGCCGCCTCGGTGGAGCCGTAGTACTCCCACAGCACCGGGCCGAGCCAGTCGATCATCGCCTGCTTGACGGCGGGCGGGCAGAAGGCGGCCCCGTGGTAGAGGTGGGTGAGGGACGACAGGTCGTACGACTCCCGGTCCGGCACGGCCAGCAGCCGGTGGAACATCGTGGGCACCATGAAGGCGTTCGTCACCCGGTGCCGCTCGACGAGCCGCAGCGTCTCGGCGGCGTCGAACCGCTCGGGCGCCACGATCGCGTGCCCGAACTGCAGCGCCATCATGGCCTGCCCGTACGGCGCCGAGTGGTAGAGCTGCGAGCACACCAGGTGCACCCCGCCCATCGGCAGCCCGAAGTGCCGCCAGCTCTTGCGCATGAGGATCGGGTACAGCTCCTCGGGCGTCAGCTCCAGCAGCCGCCGCCGTACGCCCTTGGGGCGGCCGGTGGTGCCCGAGGTGTAGAGCATCATGGAGCCGGCCCAGCGCTCGGCGGGGGCGGTGTCCGGCTGTCCCTCGGCCAGCTCGGCGACCGTGAGGGCGTCGGGGGAGACCACCACCTTGGCGCCGCAGTCGGCGATGATGTAGTCGATCTCCTCGGCGGTGAAGTGCCAGTTGACCGGGACCAGGTAGGCGCCGATCTGGTACGTCGCCAGCATCATGGTGAGCGCGTCCCGGCCGTTCTTCAGCACGGTCACCACGCAGTCTCCGCGGCGGACGCCGCGCGAGGCCAGGCCGTTCGACGTCTGGTTCACCCGGGACAGCAGGGCTCCGTAGGTGAGGCCGTCGTCGCCCAGGAGGGCGGGACGATCCGGGTCTTCGGCGGCGATCTCGTAGAAACCCCTCATGTAGCCAGACCTTACAGAATTAGATTCTGCTGCGGCTATAGAGGAAATAACCCGCTCTGCGGTGACGTAACCTCAAGGTCATGGCGGACGTCGGAGATCAGATACCCTCCTCGAACTCACCCACCACTCCGTTCCGCAAGGTCGTCCTGCCGCCGGCCGAGGAGACGGTGCAGACCCAGCGACCCCCCGCGGCCCCACCCCGCCCCCAGCCCCACCCCACCCCTCAGCCCCCGTCCGGCCCGCAGCCGCAGCCGCAGCCGGGCCCTCAGCCGCCGTCTGGGCCTCAGTCCCCGCCGCAGCCGCCATCGGGGCCTCAGTCCCGGCCGCAGGCGCCGTCCGGGCCTCAGCCCCGGCCGCAGGCGCCGTCGGGTCCGCAGCCGCCGTCGGGTCCGCAGGCGCGCCCCCGGCCGCCGTACGGGCCGCAGCCGGCGTCCGGGGCGCAGAAGCGGGCCGCGCAGCCCATGCCCCCGCCCGCCCTGCGGCAGCCGGGGGTGTCGCCGTTCCCGGGCGGCCGGTCCGAGGACCTGGCGCTGGGCGGCGGCGTGCCGTCGGCGCCGACGCTGCCGCCCGTGCCGCCGGTGCCGCCCCGGCGCGGCCTCGGCGACATCCCGATCAGGGTCGTCTACCTGATCGGCGCGATCGTCGCCACGATCGCCGCCGTCCTGCTGGTCTTCGTGGTCTTCTCCGGTGACGTCCCGGCCAACCAGCAGCCGTCCGGGGACGAGGGCGTCGTCCGCGTCGCCCCGCTGCCGTCCGCCTCCGCCGCGCCGAGTGCACAGCCCTCCGCCTCGGCGACCCCGTCGGCGAGCCCGGTCGTGCTGCCCCCGGTCCCGGCGAGCAGGGCGTTGAAGGCGCTCCCCGGCACCCCGGCGGTGGTCGTCGGCACGATCTCCGACAAGACGGCCGGCATCTCCTACCCGAGGCTCGCCGCGCCGTGGCAGGCCAGGTCCTACCCGCCGTACTCGATCGCGCAGCGCATCGGTAAGGCGGAGCTGCCGTACACGCTGATCGCCTCGGCGATGCACCCGGGCGAGTCCCCGGCGAAGAAGCCCAGCTCGGACGCCGACTATCGGGAGCTCGCCACTGACGCGGTCCGCTGGGCGATGCGCACCCAGTACCCGAAGGGCGCGACGGTCGAGTGGACCGCCTCGCAGAAGGTCCCGGTGGGCAAGGGCTGGACTCTCGGCTACAAGGTCACCTACACCGCCGGCGGCAAGAGCCAGGTCGCCCAGGCCCTGGTGACGGTGGTCGAGGTGGGCAAGACGAAGCCGGCCATGCTCCTGGCCTCGATCCCCGAGGCGAACAAGGCGCGCTGGCCGGACCTGAGCACGATCGCCCGCCAGGTTCGTCCGTTGTAAGGCGTTGGCCAGAAGCATCCTCTAGAATATGGTTCCGGTATTGCACCTGGACCTGCTGGAGGATGAGCGATGGCTATCGGATTGAGCGAGGAGCACGAGGCGCTCCACGAGTCGGTGAGCGGCTGGGCCAAGCGGAACATCACCAGCGACCTCCTGCGCGCCGGCGCCGAGGGACGCCCGCCGTTCTGGTCCGGCCTGGCCGAGCAGGGCCTGCTCGGCCTCCACCTGCCCGAGGAGAACGGCGGCTCCGGCTACGGCCTGCTGGAGGCCGCGGTGGCCGTCGAGGCGCTGGCCGAGCGGATGGCGCCGGGACCGTACGTGCCGACCGTGCTGGCGAGCGCGGTCATCCACGCGAGCAAGCGCCACGAGCTGCTGGAGCGGCTCGCCGACGGCACTCTGACCGCCGCCGTCGCCCTGACCGGCGCGCTCACCGGCAGCAGCGCCGAGGACGGCTCGCTGACCGTCTCCGGCGCCGTCGAGCCGGTGCTGGCCGGCGCGCTCGCCGACGTGCTCGTGCTGCCGGTGGCGACGCCCGACGGCGAGCGCTGGATCGCGCTGGACGCCGTCGCCGCGACCGTCACCGAGCAGAAGTCGCTCGACCTGACCCGCGCGGTGGCCAAGGTCGAGGTGGCCGAGACCGTCGTGCCCGCCGACCGGGTGCTGGAGGGGGTCGAGAGCGCCGACGTACGCCACCTCGCGGCGATCCTGCTCGGCGCGGAGGCCGCCGGCCTCGCCTCCTGGTGCGTCACCGCGGCCGCCGACTACGCGAAGGTCCGTGTGCAGTTCGGCCGCCCGATCGGCCAGTTCCAGGGCATCAAGCACAAGCTGTCGCGCATGCTGGTCGCGCTGGAGCAGGCCCGCGCCACCGTCTGGGACGCCACCCGCGCCGACGGCAAGGAGCTCGCCTACGCCGCCGCCGTGGCCGGCGTGATGGCCCCCGACGCCGCCGTGCAGTGCGCGAAGGACGCCATCCAGACCTTCGGCGGCATCGGCTACACCTTCGAGCACGACGTGCACCTCTACTACCGCCGCGCGCTCACCCTGCGCGCGCTGCTCGGCTCCTCCGCCGACTGGGCCGCCGAGGTCACCGCGCTGGCGCTCCAGGGCGTCACCCGCGAGATGGAGCTCGACCTGCCCGAGGACGCCGAGGCGCTGCGCGAGTCCATCCGCGCCGAGATCGCGGAGATCGCCCAGCTCGAAGGCAAGGAGCAGAAGCGGGCGCTCGCCGAGCGCGGCTTCGTCATGCCCCACCTGCCCCGCCCCTGGGGCCGCGACGCCAAGCCGCTGGAGCAGGTGCTCATCGCGCAGGAGCTCAAGGCCGCCAAGGTACGCCTGCCCGCCCTCATCATCGGCGCCTGGGTCGTGCCGTCCATCGCCGTGTACGGCACCCAGGAGCAGCAGGAGCGCTTCCTGCCGAAGACGCTCAGCGGCGAGATGATCTGGTGCCAGCTTTTTTCCGAGCCCGGCGCGGGCTCCGACCTCGCCTCGCTGCAGATGAAGGCCGAGAAGGTCGAGGGCGGCTGGAAGCTCAACGGCCAGAAGATCTGGACGTCGGTCGCCCACGTCGCCGAGTGGGGCATCTGCATCGCCCGCAACTCCAGCGAGGGCTCCAAGCACGAGGGCATCACGTACTTCCTGGTCGACATGAAGGGCCCCGGCGTCACCGTGCGCCCGCTGACCGAGATGACCGGCGAGAACCTGTTCAACGAGGTCTTCCTCGACGACGTGTTCGTGCCGGACGACCTGGTCGTGGGCGAGGTCGGCGAGGGCTGGAAGGTGGCGCGCAACACGCTGTCCAACGAGCGCGTGTCGCTGTCGTCCGGCTCGGGCGGCACCGGCTCGTCGGTGCCCGACCTGCTCGGCCTGGTGGGCCGGCTCGGCCGCGAGCTGACGCCGGTCGAGGCTCAGCGGGTGGCCGAGGTCGTCTGCGAGGGCCACTCGATCAACGCGCTGTCGCTGCGGGTCACGCTCAAGCAGCTCGCCGGCACCGAGCCGGGCGCGGACGCCTCCGTGCGCAAGCTGCTGTCCACCTCGCACGCCCAGCACGTCTCGGAGACCGCCGTCGAGCTGCTCGGCGCCGCCGCGACCGCCGCGGCGGACATGAAGCTGGGCGACGCGGGCTACTGGAACCGGGCCGTCCTCGCCACCCGGGCCATGACGATCTACGGCGGCACCACCGAGGTGCAGCTCAACATCATCGGCGAGCGCATGCTCGGCCTGCCCAGGGACCCCGAGCCCGGCAAGTGACACGCGGCTAGCGCTCGACCGGCTGCGGCGGGACGGCGGCGGCCGTCTCGTCCGCGGCCGGCACGCCGACCCTGATCTCGCCCACGCACGTGGTGCCACCGCCCACCGTGCGGAGGGCGAGCTCGGGGCCGCCGCCGTCGAGCGTGGCGTACGTGATGCCCAGGTTCGGGCCGGCGGGCACCGAGGTCCTGGCGAGGCCCATCCGCACCTCCAGGGTGGTGGCCTCGCCGTTCAGGTAGGAGATCTGGACGACCTGCTCGCCGCCCTTCGGCGGGGCCGGGATCGGGAAGCGCACCTCCGTCCCGCCGACCGGGCGGCACGCGGCCCCTGCCGGGATCGTCGTGCCCGTGAGGCGCACCGGGCGCAGCCGTCCCTGGGCGTCGAACATCCGGGGGACGGAGATCGGCCCGGCGAGCCTGCGTGCCCAGGTGACGTGGTGCCGTGAGGCCGGGTCGACGACCTTCGAGTGGCGGGCGTAGTCGTAGAAGAACAGCGGGAACGCCACCTTCTCCGGCACGTACGCGTCCAGCACGACCGTGCCCGCGGGCACCCGCGCCAGCGCCGCCTCGGCGGTCTCCACGTAGCTCTTCACGTTGCGGCCGAGCGGCCGGTCGGCGTAGGCGGCGACCGACCAGACCGAGCTCACCGCCACCACGGCGGCGAGCGGCGCCCAAACCAGCCGGAAGGGGCCGACCGGCCGCAGCCACGGCTCCGGCTCGCCCGCCACGGGGATGAACGCCAGCCCGATGACGATCGCCACGACCATGGCGGTCGAGGAGAGGTAGCGCAGCTCGTACCCGCTCAGATCGGGACCGAGCAGCTCGATCCGGCCGAGCATGATCGGCGCGACGTCCGCCAGCAGGAAGTAGCCGAGCAGCGCCGCCCACGCCAGCCAGGCCCGCCGCCGCAGGCGCACCGACACCGCCACGGCCGCGACGGCCACGGCGAGGCTCGCCCACATCAGCGGGGTCGGGGTGGCGGCCAGCGCGTAGTCCTCGCCGATCGGCTGCCAGCGCCAGGGCCCGCCGAGCGAGGTGGGGATGAGCGAGCCGGTCAGCAGCGTCCAGACCGACTTCGCGGCGACCTCTGCGCTCGGCAGCGAGATGGGCGAGGTCTGCTTGGTGAGCTGCACGGTCGTGAGCAGCTGGTGCAGGAAGAGCACCGCGTACGGCACCAGCACGGCCAGGTAGAGCGCCCACACCCGGAGCAGCCGCCGCGCCCCGCCCAGCCAGCCCACGGTCAGCACGAAGGCGAGCACCGGGATGAACGGCGCCTTGACGAAGAACACCATCCCGAACGCCGTCCAGGCCGCCGCCGCGACCGCGTGCCGTAAGCGCCCGGTGCGTACGCAGAGCACGTGCGAGGCGAGCGCCATCGGCAGCGCGATCTGGAACGGCAGCGTCTCGGCCACGACGGCCCACCAGGACAGCCCGGAGATCGTCATCGGGGTGACGAGGGCGAACCCGAACGGCACCAGGATCGCCGGTCGCGGCCCGAACAGCACCCACAGCAGCCGCAGCAGCGCCAGCCCGGCCGCCGCCTGGAGGCCGAGCGTGAGCACGTGCGCGAGCACGTCGTTGTGGACGCCGAGCCGCCCGAGCGCCCAGTGGATCGCGAACGCGCCCGGCATCAGGTGGCCGTAGTCCACCCGCATGAGGTAGTCCCAGGTGAACCCGTTCTCCAGGCCCCTCGCGAGGAACATGAAGTCGTCCTGGCGGAAGTACGTCCTGTTGACCAGGCCGGCCTTCCACACCAGTTGCACGGCCACCATGACCAGCCCGGCGGCGAGCACGGCGTCGCCGCCGCGCAGCCACGGGCGCCCCCCGGCGCTCGCCACGCTCTCCATCACCCCGTCCTCCCGGCGCAACTCAACCATGTCGGGACATAGTGGTGGAAGTGCTGTGATGTCATAGCCGCATGTCGCAGACGACCCGAGCCGGGCTCGCCGCCGCCCTCCTCGGGCTGGCGCTCGGCTGCCTGGCCCTCGGCCCCGGGCTGGGATGGGGGTTCGTGCTGCTGCACGACATGGTGTTCGTGCCGGATCCGGCGTTCTCGGCCTGGACGTTCGGGCTGGCGGGAGGCGCGGCGCGGGTGGTGCCCAGCGACGCCGTGGTGACCGCGCTGGCCCAGGTGCTGCCCGCCGAGCTGGTGCAGAAGCTGATCCTGCTCGGGATCTTCGTCCTGGGGTGCGCGGGGGCGGCGCTGCTGCCGCCGTCGGCCTCGCTCGGGCCGCGGCTGGTGACCGGCGCGTTCTACGTGTGGAACCCGTACGTGGCCGAGCGGCTGCTCATCGGGCAGTGGGCGCTGCTGCTCGGGTACGCGGGGCTGCCGTGGGTGGTCCGGGCCGTGTGGTCGGGGCGGCGGCGCGCGGTCGCGATCCTTCCGGCCGCCGTGGGCGGCTTCGCGGCGATGACGGTCACCGCGCTCACGGCCCTCCCTCTCGCCCTGGCCCGCCGTGGGTGGCGTGAGCTGATCGTCACCGCCGGGGTGCTGGTCGCGTTCAGCCTGCCGTGGCTGGTGGCGACCGCGCTGCGGCCCGTTGGGCTGGCGGGGGACCCGGTGGGGATCGAGGCGTTCGCGGCGCGGGCCGACACGCCGTTCGGGGCGGTGGGGAGCCTGCTGTCGCTCGGCGGGATCTGGAACGCCCGCGCCGTGCCGCCCGGCTACGAGACCTGGGCGGGCGCGGTGGCGCGGCTGCTGCTGGTGGTCGCCGGGGTGGTGGCGTTCCTGCGCTCCGAGCTGCCGTTCCGTCGCGGGCTCGCCGGGGCGGCGCTCGTCGGGCTCGCCGTGGCGTGCGTCGGGGTGAGCGAGCCGGGGCGGGTGGCGTACGAGCAGGTGGTGGGCTGGTGGGGCGGGTTCGCGGTGTTCAGGGACGCGCAGCAGTTCATCGCGCCTCTGGCGCTGGTGGCGGCCCTCGGCCTCGGGACGCTCACCGAGCGGGTGACGGGGCGCGTGGCGGGGCGCAGGGCGTGGGTGGGGGCGATGGCCCTGGTGCCGGTGGCCGTCCTGCCCACGCTGTCCTGGGGCGCGCTCGGGACGCTGGACGCGGTGGCGTACCCGTCGAGTTGGAGCGCCGCCCGCGCGGTCATCGCGCGTGACCCGGAGCCCGGCGACGTGCTGGTGCTGCCCTTCGAGTCCTACCGGCGCTTCCCCTGGAACGGCGGCCGCCCGGTGCTCGACCCGGCCCAGCGCTTCTTCGCCGTGCCGGGCCGGCGGGTGGTGACGAACGACGCCGTACGGGTCGGCGAGCTCGTCGTGAAGAGCGAGGACCCGCGCGCCGTTGAACTAGAACACGTACTAGGAGGGCCTTCGCCCGACCTGGCGGGAGCCGGAATCCGCTACGTGATAGTCAACGCGGGGACAGTTGAAGAGCGGGCACGGTTTGCCGTATGGCTACGCAGAGCACACGTTCTGGTCCAGGACCGTGACCTGCGGTTGTACCGGGTTGACGGGGCGGTAGGCCACTGAGCAGGCAGTTTGTTAAGATTTGGCCTAGCTACTTCCGAGTAGCAAGAATTGGTTCTAAGTTGGGTGCGGCCCCGCTCCTGTCTGCCCGCCGAGGAGGAAGTTCCGTGATCAAGGTCCTCTTAGCAGCGATCATCGGCGTCGCCGTAGCGGCCCTCGTGGCGACGGTCACCACGGTCTCCTTCACCGGCGCCACCGCGACGCCGGTCAACCAGCCGCTCTACAACTACGGCGACCGGTAAGGCCGGATCAGCATGCCGCCCTCTCCGCAAGGGGACGGCGGGACGAGCCGACCACCACTGCTTGAGATCGTCGTTCCGGCGCACAACGAGGAACGGCGTCTTCCCGGGGGGCTCCTGCAGCTGTGCGCGAAGCTTGCCCGCATGCCGTTCCCGGCTGCCGTCATAGTCGTCGACAACAACAGCACGGATCGCACCGCGGAGATCGTCGAGAACTGGCCGGCCGGGCCCGTACCGGTCCGGCTCATCCCTTGCCCGATCCCGGGCAAGGGCGCCGCCGTGCGGGCCGGGCTGCTGGAGACCGGCGCCCCGTTCGTCGGCTTCTGCGACGCCGACATGGCGACCGACCTGGACGCCATCGACGCGGCGCTCGGCCTGCTGCTGTCCGGTGAGCGCGTCGTGATCGGCTCACGTGCCCACGAGGGCTCCGTCGTGGAGAACCGCCACAGCAGGGTCCGCGAGCTGGGCGCCGCCCTGTTCCGTGCCCTGGCCGGCGCGCTCGTGCCGGGGGTGAGCGACACCCAGTGCGGCTTCAAGTTCTTCGACGGCGTGCTCGCCCGCGAGGTCGCCGTGCTGCTCCGCACGCCCGGCTTCGCCTTCGACGTCGAGCTGCTCGCGCGCTGCGCGGCGGACGGCTCGGAGGTGCACGAGATCCCCGTGCGCTGGCTGGACGTGCCGGGGTCGTCGTTCTCGCCGGCCCGTCACAGCTTCGGCATCGTGCTGGAGATGGGACGCATCTGGCTGCGGCTGCGCCCGAGGCCGCGCCTCAGGCCGCGGCACGCCGTGCACCCGGCCTGGGAGCCGCCGGCCGCCCCTGACCCCGTCGGATATCCGTGAAGATCGCCTTCGTCAACTGGCGTGACCCCTGGCACCCCCAGGCGGGCGGCGCCGAGACGTTCGCCTGGGAGCTGGCCCGCCGCCTCGCGGACGCGGGCCACCAGGTGTGGTTCGTCACGGCGCGCGCGCCCGGCCAGCGCGGCAAGGAGGTCGTCGAGGGCGTGCGCTTCGCCCGCATGGGCGCGACGTACACCGTCTACCCGCTGGTGCTGATCTGGCTGCTGGTCCGGCGCGGGCGCTTCGACGCGGTGGTGGACTGCCAGAACGGCATCCCGTTCTTCACGCCGTGGGTGGTGCGGCGGCGGACGAAGGTGGTCTGCGTCGTCCACCACGTGCACGACCGGCAGTTCGGCGTGCACCTGCCGGGGTGGCTGGCCGCCTTCGGGCGGTTCCTGGAGGGGCCGGTGTCGCGGTGGAGCTACCGGCGGCACCCGAGCGTGGCCGTGTCGCCGTCCACCGAGCTCGCCATGCGCGAGCGGCTGGCCTGGAAGGGGCCCATCCACATCGTCCCGAACGGCGTCAGCGTCGCCGATCCGGGCGAGGTCGCCAGGAGCGCCGAGCCCCGGCTGGTCTGCCTGGGGCGGCTGGTCGCGCACAAGCGCGTGCACCTGCTCCTCGACGCCGTCGCCGAGCTGCGGCGGCACCGGCCGGACCTCCAGGTGGACGTCATCGGCCGGGGGCCCGAGGAGGAGCGGCTGCGGGCGCGGCTGCCCGAGGGCGTCACCCTGCACGGCTACCTGCCCGAGCGGGAGAAGAGCCGGCTGGTCGCGCGGGCCTGGCTGCACGTCAGCGCCTCGCAGGGCGAGGGGTGGGGGCTCAGCGTGCTGGAGGCGGCGGCGCTCGGGGTGCCGACCGTGGCCTTCGACGTGGACGGGCTGCGCGACGCGGTACGGCCCGGCGAGACCGGGTGGCTGCTGCCGGAGGGGGTCGAGGGCACCGGGCTGGCCAAAGGCATTGCCGGAGCACTCGACGAGGTGGACGACACTTATTCCGTGAAATGTCGGGAATGGGCTGACCGATTCTCCTGGGACCGCAGCGCCGAACGGCTTCTCGCCGTGCTGGAGGGCCGCGCCCCAGGCGAGGGCTCCTCCGACCTCGGCGAATGGGCCGGGGAGGAGCGATGAGCCGGCCGCCGGCCACCGACAAGCTGGTCTGGGGCCGCCCCGGCACCGGCCGCGTCACCGGCTCCGACAGCGCCGGCTCGAAGACAGCCGCCCCCAAGGCCGCCGGCCCCGCCCCCAAGGGCGGCGCGCGGGCGCTCGGTGAACGGGCCTGGCGGCGCTGGTGGCTGGTCATCTGCTGCCTCGGCTTCGGCCTGCTGGCGTTCACCACCAAGCCCGGCCACCTGATCTCCGACACCAAGATGGACCTCGCGCTCAACCCGGTCGGCTGGCTGGAGCGCGCCGCGCACCTGTGGGACCTGCAGCACTTCGGCCAGCTCCAGAACCAGGTGGCGGGCTACATCTTCCCCATGGGCCCGTTCTTCGCCCTCGGCGACCTCGCCGGGGCGGCCCCGTGGGTGACGCAGCGGCTCTGGCTCACGCTGCTCATGTGCGTGGCCTTCCTCGGCGTGGAGCGGCTGTCCGGGCAGCTCGGCCTCGGCACGCCGGGCACCAGGATCGCCGGGGCGCTGGCGTACGCGCTGGCCCCGCGCACCCTGTCCATCCTCGGCGAGATCTCCATCGAGTGGCTGCCCGCCGCGATGCTGCCGTGGATCCTCATCCCGCTGCTCACGGCCTCCGAGACGGGCCAGCGGGCGCGCGGGGCGATCAGGTCGGCGCTCGCGGTGGCATTGTGCGGCGGCGTGAACGCGGTGGCGGTGCTGGCCGTGCTCGTGGCCCCGGTCCTCTACATCCTGACCCGGCCGCGCCCGGTGCCGCGCTGGCGGCTGCTCGGCTGGTGGAGCGCCGCCGTCGCGGTCGCCACCCTCTTCTGGTGGCTGCCGCTGCTGCTGGTCGGCAGGTACGCCTTCTCGTTCCTGCCGTACACCGAGACCGCCGGCACCACCACCCAGGTCACCTCGCTCACGAACGTCCTGCGCGGCGCCTCCGACTGGGTGCGCTACCTGCCCGTGAACGGCGTCTTCGAGCAGCCACCCGGCTTCGCGATCGCCACCTCGGCCACGATGGTCGTGGTCACCGGCGTGCTGGCCGCGCTCGGCCTGGCCGGGCTGGCCCGCCGCGACCTGCCCGCGAAGGGGTTCGTGCTGGCGCTGTTCGTGGTGGGCGTGGCCGCGCTGGTGGCCGGGCACATCAGCGCGCTGGAGCCGATCACCGCAGAGCCGGTCCGCTGGCTGCTGGACGGGCCGCTCGCGCCGCTGCGCAACCTGCGCAAGTTCGACCCGCTGGTCCGGCTGGCGCTCGCCTTCGGCCTGGCGCACCTGCTGGCGCGGGCCCGGCTGCCGCTCCGCACGCTGGCCGCCGTGGCCGCCGCCGCGCTCGTGCTGCCCGTCTTCAACCAGGGGCTCGCCGCGCCCGGCGACTTCGAGGACGTGCCGCCGTACTGGCGGCAGGCCGCGTCCTGGCTGGACGAGAACGCCGGCGACGACGGCGTGCTGCTCGTGCCGGGCGCCAAGTTCGCCGAGTACGTCTGGGGCCGCCCCATGGACGAGCCCCTCCAGGCGCTGACCACCGCCCGCTGGACCACCCGGCGGATCGAGCCACCGGGCTCGGTCGGCCTGACCCGGCTGCTCGACGTCATCGACCAGCGCCTGGCCGCCGGTCACGGCTCGGCCGGCGTGACGGCGGTGCTGCGCCGCCTCGGCGTGCGCTACCTGCTGGTACGCAACGACCTCATGCGGCAGAACCTCCAGGGCGCCTGGCCGTCCCGAATCTACGAGGCGCTGCGCGAGACGCCCGGCGTCAAGCTCGTCCGCTCCTTCGGCGACCCCGTCGGCGACCGGCAGAGCGACGACGCCCAGCACTCGCTCGACCCGGCCTTCCCGGCGCTCGACCTGTACGAGGTCTCCGACGCGGCCGACCTGGTGTCCGTGCAGTCGGCCGCCGACGCGGTGGCCGTGCGCGGCGGGCCGGACTCGCTGCTCGCGATGGGCGACCTCGGGCTGCTCGGCGACGCCCCGGTGCTGGTCGGCGGCGACGCGGGCAAGCGCGAGCTGCCCACCGTCGTCAGCGACGCGCTGCGGCTGCGCGAGCGCTCGTTCGGCGAGCTGCGCTCCAACCAGTCGCCCACGCTCACCGCCGACCACAAGGCCGACTTCGAGGGTGTACGCGCGCTGGACCTGCTGGAGGACGGCTGGCTGGACGACACCGCGACCGCCGAGTACCACGGCGTCTCCGGCGTCACGGCCTCCTCCTCGATCGCCGACCCCGACGCGGTCGCGGGCAGCGGCGACCCGAGCAGGGGCCCGTGGGCGGCCATGGACGGCAACGTCGCCACCGGCTGGGAGACCAGCGGCACCAGCCGCCCCGAGGGGCAGTGGCTGCGCGTGGACCTGCCGGCGCAGCGGCGGATCGAGCAGGTCCAGGTCATGTTCGGCTCCGGTTTCCTGCTCGGCCGGTCCGTCACGCGGGTGGCCGTCGAGACCGACTCGGGCAGCCTGACGCAGGACGTCCGCGACACCACCGACCCGCAGTGGCTGCGGGTGCCGGAGGGCCCGGCGACCTGGCTGCGGATCAGGATCGTCGCGACCGGCTCGGAGGGGTGGAGCTACGGCCAGCGGGCCGGCGTCATCGAGCTGTCCATCCCCGGCGTCGTGGCCGAGCGCACGATCAGGCTGCCCGGCACGGGCGGCGACGCGTACGTCATGGACCAGGGGCTCGACGCCCGGTCCGCCTGCATGCGCAACCAGGTGCGGTGGGTGTGCAACGACGCGGTGCTGACCAAGCACAGTGAGGAGACCGGCTTCGACCGCACGTTCACGGCCCCGGCCGCCGAGGCCGTGAACGTACGCGGCACGGCCGTGCTCAAGGACTCCGCGCTGGCCGACCGCTTCACCCGCGTCACCACCGGGCTCACGCAGGTGACCGGCTCGTCCCAGCTCACCGACGATCCGGTGGTCTCGCCGCGCTCGGCGTTCGACGGCGACGCGAGCACCACCTGGATGCCGGCCGCCGAGGACACCCAGCCGACGCTCACGCTCACCTGGAAGGGCGAGAAGACGATCTCGCGGATCAAGCTGGGCCGCCCGGCCGGCGACCGCATGCAGCCGCTCGACGTGGTCGTCACCGGCGACAACGGCATCGCCCGCGCCGGCCGGGTGGACCAGGAAGGGAACCTGACCTTCCGGCCGCTGCGCACGACCGAGCTCAAGCTGCGCTTCACGCCCTACTCCAAGCGGTTGCAGCTCACCGAGCTGGTCGTGCCGGGCCTCGACCCGGTGACCAGGCCCGCCGACATCCCGCTGCGGCTGCCCTGCGGCTTCGGCCCCACGATCGAGGTGAACGGCACGCCCATCGCGACCAAGGTCGCGGGCACCCACGCCGACCTGCTGGAGAAGCGGCCCGTACGCATCCAGGGCTGCGCGCGGGCCGAGCTGAAGGCCGGGGACAACCGGGTGCGGGTGGCCGGATGGGACTCGTTCACGATCGACGACCTCGTGGTCGGCCGGCTGCCGGACGAGCCGCGCGGCGTCGAGGGCGCCGCGGTGCGCGGCATCTGGACGGCCTCCGAGCGCGAGGTCAAAGTGAGCGCCCCGAAGGACGCCTTCCTCGTCGTCAACGAGAACTTCAACGCCGGCTGGCGGGCCCGGGTGGACGGGCGGACGCTGCGGCCGGTGCGCGTCGACGGCTGGAAGCAGGCGTGGGAGCTGCCCGCGGGCACGTCGGGGACCGTGCGGCTGGAGTACGTGCCGGACCGCGCCTACGGGCTCGCGCTGGCGTACGGGATGGCGGGGATCGCGCTGCTCGCGCTGGGCGCGCTGGTGCTGCGCGGGCCGCGTCCCGAGCACGTACGCGAGACCGCCCCGGCAGGGAGGGCGCGCATGTCGCGGCTGCGGGCGCCGTACGCGGTCGTGCTCGGCCTGGCGTTCGGCGGCTGGGTGGCGAGCTGGCAGGGCGCGCTGGCGGTGCTGGCGGCGATGCTGGTGACGTTCGCGCTGCGGGCCAGGCGGCTGCCGGCGCACTGGCTGTCAGCCGGGCTGTTCGGCGTGGCGACGGCGTCGCTGGCGGTCCACCTGGTGCTGCGCGAGCACGGGATCGACCTCGCGGTGCTGATGGACCACGTGCCGCAGCTGCTGTCGTCGGCGGCCGTCGGGGCGCTGTTCGGTCAGCACGTCACCCGGCCGGCGCGGCCGGCGCCGCCTCCCGGGCTGCCGGCCGAGGAGCAGGTGCTGGCCGGCGCCGGCTCAGCCTGAGGGCGGTGGCCTCGACGAGATGGTAGCTCCCCACGCTGAGCAGCAGCGTCACGATGAACGACAGCACGGCCACACTCGGGAAGTCGCCCTGGAACGGCTGCGCCCCGGTGAGCTTGAGCTGCAACGTGATCACCGGCGCGTGCCACAGGAAGAAACTGTAGGAGATGCGGCCGAAGTAGGCGACGACCGGGTTGCCGAGCACCCGGTGGCGCAGCGAGTCCGCGCGCGGCGCCAGCGCGAACGGCGCGACGAGCAGCACCGCGACCGCCGCCTCCAGGCTCGTCCTGAGCAGCGACTCGCCCAGGGTGGGCAGCGTGAGCGTGCGCGGGCCGGCGAGGCCGGTGCTCAGCACCCCGTACAGCAGGAAGGCCAGCACGAGGAGCTGCGGCGCGAGCGCGTCGATGGCCCGGCTCTCCTTGAGCCACACCGACAGCACCGCCATCGCCATGCCGCAGGCGAAGAAGACCAGATGGTACGGAAGCCAGAGCCCGAACTCGGGCCGGTCGGTCAGCCGGGCCACGACGATGGTGGCCACCGAGACCAGCGGCAGCAGGCCGATGCCGGTCAGCAGCCGCACCGGCCGGTTCCCGCCCCGCGCCCACCGGTCGAGCGCCCAGGCGAGCAGCGGCAGCGCGACGTAGAAGGCCATCTCGATGGGCAGCGTCCACATCTGGTAGAGGCCGTCGGGCGTGGGGTCGCCGGGGAAGTAGTTCTGCAGCAGGAGCAGCCACTTGACCCAGCCGGTCCAGTCGAGGCCGCCCCACGCCCAGAGCGTCAGCGCGGTCACCAGCCAGTAGACCGGCATGACGCGCAGCACCCGCCGCCACAGGTACGTGACGGGCCGGGGGCGCTCGGTGCCCTCGATGGCCGCGCGCGCCCACGGGCGGTAGAGGAGCAGGCCGGACAGCAGGAAGAAGATGGGGACGGCGATGCCGAGCCGCGCCATCAGCCAGGCGTACATGCCCTCGCGGTACATCACGCCGGTGTTGCTCCCGACGTGCAGCAGCCAGACGCCGAGCGCGGCGCAGGCGCGGACGCCGTCGAGGGCCGCGTCCCTGTTCTTCATCCCTGTCCCCACCTCCGCGGATCCGTGCCGGGAAACCACGATAGAACTTGTTTCTATCGATTTGGTGACGGAGGGAGGCGCGGCGGTGACGCGCACCACCCCCTGTCATACTTTGTTGCTCGACGATCAGACCTGATGACAACACGTTCTACAAATGCGGAGGCCTCGATGGGTCGTATCTCCACGCTCGTCCTCATCGGGTTCGGAGCTTTCTTCATCGCACTGGCCCCGTTGGTGAAATTCTGGGCGGCCGAGAAGATCATCTCCGCGCCGGCGAACCAGTTCGGGATCTCCCGGCTGGAGGCCAAGCAGGCGCAGTACTTCTCCCTCCAGGACCTGAAGGTCCTCACCGGCGACCTCGACATCATCGTCACCACGCGCGGCGACGTGAAGGAGGCCAACTCCGACCGGGTCGTCTGGGACGAGGCCACAGTCGTCAACGACGTCACCAACAGCCGCCCGCAGATCGACCTGTCCGAGCGGCGCAGCGCCTTCAACCGCTACACCGGCGTCGCCGTCAACTGCTGCGGCTCCAGCGTCGACAAGGCTCCGGTGCAGCTCGAGGGCCAGATCTACAAGTGGCCGTTCGACGTGGAGAAGAAGACGTACAAGGTGTTCAACGCGCAGGCGCAGAAGGCCTTCGACGCCACCTTCGTCCGTGAGGACAAGGTCGACGGACTGCCGGTGTACGTCTTCGAGCAGGCCGTCCCGCCGACCAAGACCGAGACCCGCACCGCCCCCGCGAACGTGCTCGGCATGACCGGCACCACCGGTGACGTGCAGGTCGACCGCTGGTACGACGGCAAGACCACCTTCTGGATCGAGCCCGTCACCGGCTCGCCGGTCAAGCAGGAGGTGCAGCGCCACGAGGTGCTGAAGACGCAGGACGGCGTGGAGCGCTCGGCGGCCTTCATCGGCACCGCCGTGATGACCGACGAGACCGTCGACGGCCTGGTCAAGAACGCCCAGGAGGGCAAGAGCCAGATCAACCTGCTGCGGAACATCATCCCGCTGGTGGTGCTCATCGTGGGCGTGGCGCTGGTGCTGGCGGGCGTGGTGCTGGGCCGCCGCCGCCCGGCCGCCGCGTGAAACAACGCGCCATTTTAAGGCCCGCCGAAAGGCGGGCCTTTTTCTTTTTTCGAGATCGATATAGAACGTGTTATAGACGAAGGTTACTCACCGGTACCGACGAAAGGTTCTAGTGTAGAACACGTTGCAGTTCGCGTTGTGCCGGACGTATTGTCGGGCCATGCGGACACGTGTCACGGACATGTTCGGTATCGAGCTCCCGATCTTCGCGTTCAGCCACTGCAGGGACGTGGTCGCCGCCGTCAGCCGCGCGGGCGGCATGGGCGTGCTCGGAGCCCTCTACTTCACCCCGGAAGAGCTCGAGATGGAGCTCAAGTGGATCGACGACCACGTGGACGGCCGGCCGTACGGCGTGGACGTCGTCATGCCGGCCTCGTACGAGGGGGCCGACTTCGCCGCCGACGAGCTGGTCGGCCGCCTCCAGGCGATGATCCCCGAAGGGCATCGCTCGTTCGTGGAGAACCTGCTGGCCGAGCACGGGGTGCCCCCGCTCTCGGCGGACGCCGACGCGGGACGGGTGCTGCTCGGCTGGACGGACGCCACGGCCCGCCCGCAGGTCGAGGTCGCCCTCCGCCACCCCATCGCGCTGCTCGCCAACGCCCTCGGCCCGCCCCCGGCCGACGTCGTCGAGCTGGCCCACTCCCACGGCGTCAAGGTGGCGGCCCTCGCCTCCACCCCCCGGCACGCGCTCAAGCAGGTCGAGGTCGGCGTGGACGTCGTCGTCGCCCAGGGCACCGAGGCGGGCGGGCACACCGGCGAGATCTCCACCATGGTCCTCATCCCGCAGGTGGTGGACGCCGTGGACGTGCCGGTGCTGGCCGCGGGCGGCATCGGCAACGGCCGCCAGATGGCCGCCGGCATGGCGCTCGGCGCGGAGGGCGTGTGGACCGGCTCCCTGTGGCTCACCGTCGAGGAGGCCGACACGCCGGAGATGGCCAAGCGCCGCATCCTGGAGGCCACCTCCCGCGACACCGTCCGCTCCCGCAGCTGGACCGGCAAGCCGGCCCGCCTGCTCAGGAACGAGTGGACCGAGGCGTGGGAGTCCGCCGAGTCGCCGGGCACGCTGCCGATGCCCCTGCAGTTCATGCTGGTCTCGGACGCCCTGCGCCGCATCGGCCGCTCCGACGCCGCGGAACTGGCCACCTTCCCGGCCGGCCAGATCATCGGCCTCATGAACCAGGTCCGCTCCACCAAGGACGTCATCTTCAACCTGATGGAGGAGTACGGCGAGGCCCTGGAACGCCTGGAACGCATCACGGAGGACTGACCGCCGTCACACAGGTACGACGGTCACCAGGCTTTCGAGCCCCACGAAGTCATCGGTGTTACGTGTGTAGAGAGGCATTCCCCGGCTTGAGGCGATGGCGGCGATCATGAGATCCATCCGCCTCGGCCGGGGACCCCGTTTCGCGGCGAGGGTCAGGGCGACCAGGCTGCCGTAACGAGCTGCCGCTTCGGCGTCAAAGGGCAGCGGCTCGAAGTCGAGGACCGCCGCGCCCAGCTTCTCCATGCGGGTTGCTCGGGCGGCTGGACTCCTAGCCATCGCCACCCCCTGCTGCAGCTCGGCGAGAGTGATGGCTGTGAGCTCCGGCGCTGCGGGCAGATCGGCGGGTGAGATCTCGGCGAGATCTATGTAGACACAGGTGTCGATGACGCCCGAGTTGGGACGATCAGCCACGCCGGTCCCAAGGGTCGTCGTAGACACGGTCGTCACCGAACACCTCGTCTGCCTCGCTGCGCATCTCCGCGTAGTCGACGTGCGGAAGCCGTCGATGCTTGGCGACCAGCTCTTCTGCACTCAGGCGGCGCTTGCGCGACAGCGGCCGAATTTCCGCGAATTCGATCCCGTCGCGGGTCACGCGAAAGATCTCGCCTGCCGCTACCTCGCTCATGACGGCGGATGGGTTGTTCCCGAGCTCACCTTGAGTGATGACCTTCAACACACACCTACCGTAGCCTCGCGTAACTCACCGTGCTACCGATTCTAGGTCTCAGCGGCCTCATATAGCTCGTTCAGTGGCCCTGGTAGTTGGCCGGGCGCTTCTCGCGGAAGGCGCGGGTGCCTTCCTTGGCGTCCTCGGAGCCGATGACCGGCCAGCCGAGGTCGTCGGAGACCTTCAGGGCCTCGGGTTCGGGCAGGCCGAGGGTGTCGCGGTAGGTGCGGAGGATGGCCTGGACGGCTAGGGGGCCGGAGGCGGCCACGTCGTCGGCCAGTTCGCGGGCCACGGCCAGTGCCTGTCCGTCCGGGACGACGCGGTTGACCAGGCCCATCGCCAGTGCTTCGGCGGCCGTGACGGCGCGGCCGGTCAGGAGGAGGTCCATGGCGTGGCAGTACGGGATCTGGCGGGGGAGCCGGACGGCGCTGCCGCCCATCGGGAAGAGCGCCCGCTTGGCCTCGAAGAGCCCCAGCGTGGCCGACTCGGCCACCACCCGCAGGTCCGTGCCCACCAGCAGCTCGGTGCCGCCGGCGACCGCGTAGCCCTCGACGGCGCAGATGATCGGCTTGGTGGGCAGGTCCTCGCGCAGCAGGCCCTTCCAGTGGAAGTTCGGGATCCTGGCGGCCCGCGCCTGCACGTCGGGGTCGGTGGACGGCTGGCCCATGGCCTTGAGGTCGGCGCCGGCGCAGAAGGTGCCCTCGGCGCCGGTCAGGATCGCGACCCTGACGTCCGGCTCGGCGCTCGCGTACGCCCAGGCCGAGGCGAGGCCGATCAGCATGTCCGAGGAGAGCGCGTTGCGGGCCTCCGGCCGGTTCATGGTGACGACGAGGACGTGCCCGTCGCGTTCGACCCGGCAGTGGGGGGTGCTGATCGGCAGGAGCTCCACGATGCCTCCGAAGTCTCGTATCAAGCGCTTGCTACGCACTTCGCCCCAGGATACGCTCCCAGCAGCAAACGAGAACAGGTTCCTGTTTTTTCGTCGGCCGCGAGGAGCGCACATGGGCACGCTCGGTTTCTGGAGGCTCGCGCAGGCGGATCCCGATTGGATCGCCGCCGTGGACCCCGACGGCGCGGAACACCGCGCGGGCGACCTCCTGGCCCGGGCCAACCGCCTCGTCCACGGCCTGCGCGACGAGCTCGGGCTCCAGCCCGGCGACGGCGTCTGCGGCCTGGTGCCGAACGGCGCCGACGGCCTCGTGCTGTACCTGGCCGCGCTCCAGGCCGGCTGGTACTACACGCCGGTCAACTGGCACCTCACCGGACCGGAGATCGCCTACATCGTCTCCGACAGCGAGGCGAAGGCGTTCTTCGTGCACCCGCGCTTCCTCCAGGAAGGCGCGCGGGCGGCCGAGGCCATCGCCCCCGAGCGCCGCTTCCTCATGGGGGAGGGGACGGACGGGTTCCGGCCGATGCGCGAGCTGACCGACGGCCGACCCGGCACCGCGCCACCCGACCGCACCGCCGGCCTGACCATGCACTACACCTCCGGCACCACCGGCAAGCCGAAGGGCGTACGCCGCCCGCTCAGCGGCCTGGACCCGGACGACGGCGCCGAGCTGATGACGTTCCTGCTGGGACTGTTCGGCGTCACCCCGGGACGCCCCAACGCGCACCTGGTCACCTCGCCGAGCTACCACACCGCCGTCACCCAGTTCGGCGGCACGGCCCTGCACATGGGCCACACGCTCGTCTACATGGACCGCTTCGACGCCGAGGAGCTGCTGCGCCTGTGCGAGCGGCACCGCGTCACCAGCTCCCACATGGTGCCGACGCACTTCAAGCGGCTGCTCGCGCTGCCGGAGGAGACCCGGCGCGCCTACGACCTGTCCTCGCTCACATGGATGATCCACGCCGCCGCCCCCTGTCCCGTCCCGGTGAAATGGGCGATGTTGGAGTGGTGGGGCGACTGCGTGTACGAGTACTACGCGGCCACGGAGGGCGGCGGCACCCTCGCCACCCCCGAGGGCTGGAAGGCGCACCCGGGCACGGTCGGCACGGCCTGGCCCATCAGCGAGCTGCTCATCGTGGACGAGCAGGGCGAGCCGGTCCCTGCCCGCACCCCCGGCACGATCTACATGAAGATGCTCGGCGCGTCGTTCGAGTACAAGGGCGACCCGGACAAGACCGCCGCCAACCGCCTCAAGGACCACTTCACCGTCGGCGACATCGGCTACCTCGACGAGGACGGCTTCCTCTACCTCTGCGACCGCAAGGCCGACCTCATCATCTCGGGCGGCGCGAACATCTACCCCGCCGAGATCGAGAACGAGCTCATGATCCACCCCAAGGTCGCGGACGTGGCCGTGTTCGGCATCCCGGACGAGGAGTGGGGCGAGCAGATCAAGGCCGTCGTCGAGCCCGCCCCGGGCGCCGAGCCGGGCCCCGAGCTCGCCGCCGAGCTGCTGGCCTCACTGGAGGGCCGGCTGGCCCGCATGAAGTGGCCGCGAACGATCGACTTCATCGCCGAGATGCCCCGCGAACCGAACGGCAAGCTGCACAAACGCAAGCTTCGCGACCCGTACTGGGAGGGACACGACCGTGCCATCTGATCCGCTGGTCGCTCAGCACGTCCTGGAGTTCCCCGGCGGTTACACCCGCTCGACCGGCCCGGTGGTGGGCCGCTTCCTCACCGAGCTGCGCGAGCGCCGCATCGTCGGCGTGCGGACGAGCGAGGGCGGCGTGCTGGTGCCGCCCCTGGAGTACGACCCCGCCACCGGCGAGCCCGTGACCGGCGAGTACGTCGAGGTCGGCCCGGCCGGCACGGTCACCACCTGGACGTGGGTGCAGGAGCCGCTCGACTCCCACCCGGTGGACGTCCCCTTCGCCTGGGCGCTGATCGCGCTCGACGGCGCGGACACGGCGCTCGTGCACGCCGTCGTCCCCGAGCACCCCAAGGCCATGCGGGCCGGGATGCGGGTCCGGCCGGTGTGGCGGGAGCAGCCCACCGGCCACATCACCGACATCCGGCACTTCGCCCCCGAGGTCACGAAGATCGTCTCCCCGGTCCGCGCGGAGTACCGGCTGCGGGCGGGCGGCTCGCTCGGCGTGTTCCTGGCCGGCGTGGAGCGCGGCGTGCTGCTCGGCGGAAGGTGCGAGCGGTGCGCGAAGGTGTACGTCCCCTACCGCACCTTCTGCCCCGAGTGCGGAGGCCCCATCCCGGACACCCTCGAACTGCCCGACACCGGGACGATCACCACGTTCGCCATCAACAACCTGCCCGATCCGCGGGCGCCCGAAGTGCCCTTCGTGTCGGCGTACATCCTGCTCGACGGGGCCGACCTCCCGATGATCGCGCTGGTCGCGGGCGTGCCCGCGCACGAGGTGCGGCAGGGCATGCGGGTGCGGGCCGTGTGGGTTCCCGAGAGCGAGCGTACGGCGTCCATGGCGAACATCCGCTGGTTCGCCCCCACCGGCGAGCCCGACGTGGAGCTGTCATGAGAGAGGTAGCGATCGTCGCGTTCGCGCAGACGCGGCACACCGACCACGACACCGGCCTCAGCGAGCCCGAGCTGATCCTGCCCGTCATCAACGAGGTGAAGGAGCGCACCGGGCTCACCCGGTTCGGCTTCACCTGCTCGGGGAGCTGCGACTACCTGGCGGGCGCGCCGTTCTCGTTCGTCTCGGCGCTCGACGCGCTGGCCGCCTGGCCGCCGATCTCCGAGAGCCACGTCGAGATGGACGCCGCCTGGGCGCTGTACGAGGCATGGGTACGCCTCCAGCACGGCGACATCGACTCGGCCCTCGTGTACGGGTTCGGCAAGACCTCGCTCGGCGACCTGCGCACCATCATGACGTTGCAGCTCGACCCGTACTATCTGGCCCCCCTCGGCCTCGACCAGCTCTCCTACGCCGGGCTCCAGGCCGCCGCACTCGGCGCGGAGCGCGCGGAGCTCGACGAGATCGTACGCCGCAGCCGGGCGGACGGACGGGCGAACCCGTACGCGCTGGACCTGCCCGACCCCGAAGGGGACGGGCTCGTGGCGCCGCCCATCACCGACGGCGCGGCGGCGGTCGTGCTGGCCGCCGGCGACCTCGCCACCCGTCTCACCTCCAGCCCCGCCTACATCAGGGGCCTCGCCCACCGTATCGAGCCCCACTACCTGGGCATGCGGGACCTCGCCCGGTCGGCCTCCGCGGCCGACGCCGCCCGCGCCGCCGGCGTCGGCAAGGGCCCGGTCGAGGTGGCCGAGCTGCACGCCCAGTTCGCGCACGAGGAGATCATCCTGCGCGAGGCGCTGGAGCTGACCGGCGACACCGTCGTCAACCCGTCCGGCGGCCCGCTCGCCGCCAACCCCGTCATGGCGACCGGCCTCATCCGCATCGGCGAGGCCGCGCAGCGCATCCTCGACGGCCGCAACCACCGGACCGTCGCGCACGCCGCCGGCGGCCCCTGCCTGCAGCACAACCTCGTCACCGTCCTGGAGGGCTGAGATGGGCAACCGCTGTGCGGTCATCGGCGTCGGGCAGACGCACTACACGACCCGCCGCCAGGATGTCTCGATCGCCGGGCTGGTGCGCGAGGCCGCGGTGCGGGCACTGGAGGACGCCGGGCTGACGTTCAAGGACATCGACGCCGTCGTCATCGGCAAGGCGCCGGACCTGTTCGAGGGCGTGATGATGCCGGAGGCGTACCTGGCCGACGCGCTCGGCGCGGCCGGCAAGCCGGTCATGCGGGTCCACACGGCCGGCAGCGTCGGCGGCTCCACCGCGCTGGTCGGCGCCTCGCTCATCCAGGGCGGGGTGCACGAGCGGGTGCTGGTCGTGGCCTTCGAGAAGCAGTCGGAGTCCAACGCCACCTGGGCGCTGTCCACGCACCTGCCGTTCAGCGCCTCGCTCGTGGTGGGGGCGGGCGGCTACTTCGCGCCGCACATCCGCGAGTACATGCGCAGGACCGGCGCGCCCGGCCACATCGGCACGCTCGTCGCGGTCAAGGACCGGCTCAACGCGCTGAAGAACCCGTACGCGCACCTCAAGATCCCCGGCATCGACCAGAAGATGGTCGAGTCCACGCCCATGCTCTGGGAGCCGATCCGCTACCTGGAGACCTGCCCGTCCAGCGACGGCGCCTGCGCCATGGTGCTCGCCGCCGAGTCGGCCGTCACCGGCACGCCCGCCTGGGTGCACGGCACCGCCATGCGCTCGGAGCCGATCTTCCGCGCCGACCGCGACACGGTCAGCCCGCAGGCGGGCAAGGACTGCGCCGCCGACGTCTACCGGCAGGCCGGCATCACCGACCCGCGCCGGCAGATCGACGTGGCCGAGGTCTACGTGCCCTTCTCCTGGTACGAGCCCATGTGGCTGGAGAACCTCGGCTTCTGCGCCGAGGGCGAGGGCTGGAAGCTCACCGAGTCCGGCGCCACCGCCCTCGACGGCGACACCCCCTGGAACGCCTCCGGCGGCGTGCTGTCCAGCAACCCGATCGGCGCGTCCGGGCTCATCAGGTTCGCCGAGGCCGCACAGCAGGTGCGCGGCCAGGCCGGCGAGCACCAGGTGGACGGCGCCCGCACCGCGCTCGGCCACGCCTACGGCGGCGGCGCCCAGTTCTTCGCCATGTGGATCGTGGGACGGGAGAAACTCTGATGGAGTTCAACCACGCGGACCTGTTCGAAGGGCTGGCGGACGCGATCCCCGACCGGGTCGCGGTGATCTGCGACGCCGACCGCCGCACCTACGCCGAGCTGGACGCCGAGGCCAACCGGCTCGCCCACTACCTCGACGGCCTGGGCGTCGGCCCCGGCGAGCACGTCGGGCTCCAGCTCTACAACGGGCTGCCGTACGTCGCCGGGATGCTGGCCGCGCTGAAGCTCCGCGCCGTGCCGATCAACGTCAACTACCGCTACGTCGAGTCCGAGCTGCTCTACCTCTACCGGGACTCCGACATCCGGGCGCTGATCTACGACGTCGAGTTCGAGCCGCGCGTCGCCGCCGTGGTGGGCGAGGCGCCGCTGCTGGAGCACCTGATCGCGGTCGGCGGGCCGCCGTCGATCGGCTCGGCGGTGACGTACGAGTCCGCGCTGGAGAGCGGCAAGCCGGAACGGGGCTTCCCGCAGCGCTCCGGCCAGGACGTCTACATCATCTACACCGGCGGCACCACCGGCATGCCGAAGGGCGCGATGTGGCGGGTGGAGGACCTGTTCTTCGGCTTCGGCGGCGGCAACCCCGGCGGCGAGCCGCGGGCCACCCCGCAGGAGGTCATCGACGAGGCGGTCAAGGCCGGGCCGATGACGATGATGGCGGTGCCGCCGCTCATGCACGGGGCGGCGCAGATGGCCACGTTCATCACCTGGTGCATGGGCGGGACCACGGTGTACGTCCGCAAGTTCGACCCCGACGAGGTCTGGCGGACCGTCGAGCGCGAGCGCGTGCTCACCGTCAACATCACCGGCGACGCCATGGCCAGGCCGCTCGCCGAGGCGCTGGCCACGGGCTCGTACGACGTGTCGTCGCTGTTCGTGGTCAGCTCGACGGGCGCGATCCTGTCGGGCGCGGTCCGCGACCGCCTCCAGGAGCTCCTGCCGAACGTCATGATCCTCGACAACTTCGGCTCCACGGAGTCCGGCTACACCGCCTCCGCCGTCGCCGGGTCCTCGCCCGAGAAGGGCCTGCGCTACCAGCCGAACGCGGTGGTCCGGCTGGCCGTGCTTGACGAGGCGGGCCGCCCGGTCGAGCCCGGCTCGGGCGCGCTCGGCACCGTCGCGCGGACGGGACGGGTCGCGTTCGGCTACTACAACGACCCCGAGAAGACCGCCCGCACGTTCGTCACCGACGAGCAGGGCACCCGCTGGCTGCTCACCGGCGACCTCGCCACCGTCGATCCGGACGGCACGGTCAACGTGTTCGGGCGCGGCTCGCAGTGCATCAACACGGGCGGGGAGAAGGTGTTCCCCGAGGAGGTCGAGGCGGTGCTCAAGGGCCATCCCGGCGTGTTCGACGCGGTGGTGACCGGGGTGCCGGACGAGCGCTGGGGCAACCGGGTGGCGGCGGTCGTCGAGCCGCGGCCTGGGGCCGATCTCACGGCGGAGGAGCTGGACGCGCACTGCCGCACGCTGCTGTCGGGGTACAAGGTGCCGCGTTCGTACGCGTTCGTGGACCAGATGGTCCGCTCCCCGGCGGGGAAGGCGGACTACCGGTGGGCGCGGGAGACCGTCGAGGCCGGCGAATCCTGAGCCGGCCCCGACGGTCTCCCGGTCAGCCGAAGTTGATCCAGGCCCGGGTCGTGCCCGTTCCCGGCGCGACGTCCAGGTAGTCGGCCCGGCCGTCGCCGTCGATGTCGGCGAACTGGATCCTGGCGCCCTCCACCAGGACCCCGCTCGCGACCTCGCCGCCCGGCATCCAGTACCAGTCGCCGCCTCCTGGCTTGGGCCCGCCGTTCCGCCAGACCTGCACGGAGCTGTCGTAGGGCTGGGTGCCGGTGTGGTTGTCGTCGAAGCGGCCCATGAGGAGGTAGTCGGCGGACCGGCTGCCGTGGAGCGGGGCGAAGCGGACCCGGTGGCCGGGCTGGCCGACGCCGCTCGCGATGGTGCCCTGGGGGAGCCAGTACCAGTCGCCGCCCCCGGGCTTGGGGCCGCCGTTGAGCCAGGCCTGGACGGAGCTGTCGTCGTTGACCTTCACGTAGTCGGCCCTGCGGTCGCCGTCGAGGTCGGCGAAGCGGATGTGGCTGCCCGGCGCGCCGACGCTGCCCGCGATGGTGCCTTGGGGAACCAGAACCAGTCGCCGCCGCCGGCGGGCTCCTTGGGGTTGGGGCCGCCGTTGAGCCAGGCCCGGACCGAGCTGTCGGCGTTGACCTGGAGGTGGTCGGCCCTGCCGTCGCCGTCGAGATCGGCGTAGACGACCCTGCTGGTGTCCCCGCCGTACGTCCCGGACGCGATCGTGCCCTGCGGGACCCAGCCTCTGACGGGGGCCGGAGCCGGGTTCCCGCCGCCGGGCGCGCCGATCCAGCCGGCCCGCGCCACCTGCACCAGGCCCTGGTAGAACGCCCCCGCCATCTTCAGATAGCCGGAGTCGTTCGGATGCAGGAGGTCGGCCAGGTCGGTGAGCGTCACCGTGGTCAGGTTGACCAGGTAGACGTGCTTGCCGGCGGCCCACCGCGCCCCCGCCTCCAGCCGGATCGCCTCGTTGAACCGCAGGATCCGCTCCTGGGTCGGACCCCAGCCGGACGGGACGACGGTCGAGACCAGGACGGTCACGTCGGGGGCGGCGCGGAAGATCTGATCGATGAGGGCCCCGAGCCTGGCCGGCGCGCCTGCCGGGTTGTCGTTGTTGTTCAGGTCGTTGGTGCCGATGTGCAGCAGCACCACGTTGGGCCGGTACATGGCCAGCGCCGCGTCGACGACGCCGGCGAGCTGGGAGATCGTCCAGGCGGGGTGCCCCTCGTGGGCGTCGGGCGCCGGGCCCGAGCGTTGTGAGCCGACGAACGTGACGCCGGCCCCGTCGTCCTTCAGCAGGTTGTGCAGCGCCGGCCGGTAACCGCCGCCGTTCGAGCTGCCCGCGCCGTGCGTGATCGAGTCGCCGAGCGGCATGATCCGCAGCTCCCGCTGGAGGTTCGAGGAGACCCCGGCCCAGGCCGCCGTCTCCTCGGCGATGAGCCGCTCCAGCTCCTCGAACCGCCAGCCGAGATTCTCCACCCGCTCGGCGACCACGCCGCCGAACCAGCGGTCGAGCCAGGGCACCTGGGCCCTGATCCAGCCGCCGGCCTTCTTGATGGACGTGGCGAGCTGGGCCTTCGCCCACGGGGCGAGGTACTTCTCCCACAGGACGCCGCCCGCCAGCCCGAGGATCCCGGCGATGATGATGTCCCTGGTCGCCTCGATGGTGCCCAGGGTTCCCGCGAACGTGTGCGTCATGATCGCCGTCATGATGCCGGTCACGGTGGTCTGGAGCGGGGTGCAGACCAGCGGGATGATCGCGGCGCCCACGCCGCTGGACGTCAGGAAGCCGATGCACAGCATCCTGAGCCCGTAGCCGATGATCCAGCCGATCGCCGTGGCGGCGATGTCCTGCCAGAAGCTGGAGGTGGTGATCTCACCGGCCGGGATGGTGAGGACCAGCCCACTGCCGTTGGAGGTCAGGTTGACCGTGCCGGCGAAGTTGGGCCACACCGAGGTGTCCACCCGTTCGTGCACCGGGACCGAGCCGTCCGCGACGGCCTGCTTGAGCGCGCCGCCCAGGCCGCCGTGCTCCCTGATCTCCGCCTGCACCTCGGGGACCAGGTCCCGCAGGACGGCAGGGCTCAGGCCGAGGTCGGCGGCGTTGAGGGTGATGGTGACGTCCCGGTCGGCCGCTCGCGCCGGCAGGGCGGGGGCGAGGCACACCACCATCACGACGGACAGCAGGGAGATCAGGAACCGACGCGTTCGTAACATCTGCCACCTTGCTCCGTGGGAACGATGACCGCTCGGAGAAGGTATCGCCGGTCACGAGATGGAGATCAAGAAGCGGATGGCCGGCAGGTGAACCCTGGGTGGCGCGTCCCTCGGCGCGTCAGGCCTTCTCGGCCGTGAGCCAGGCCGCCAGCCCGAGATAGACGACTCCGCTGCCCACCTCCAGCCGCCGCTGCGCCCGCCGGGAGGCCCGCAGCCGCCCGGCGAGGGCTGAGGCGAGCATCGCGTACGTGCCGTCGGAGGCCATGCCGAGCGCGATCCACAGCAGCCCGAGCAGCAGGATCTGCGGCCCGAGGGGCCCGGCGGCCGGGTCGGTGAACTGCGGCAGGAACGCCAGGAAGAAGATCGCCGTCTTCGGGTTGAGCACGTTGACCACGACCCCCTCCCAGAACAGCCGCCGCTTCGACTGCACCCGCAGCTCCACGGCCTCCTCGCCGCCGCCGCGCCGGACGAGGTTGCGTACGCCGAGCCAGACCAGGTAGGCGATGCCGCCCCACTTGACCACGGCGTAGGCCGTGGCGGAGGCGGCCAGCAGCGCGCTGAGGCCGAGCGCCGCCGCGGCCACGTGCACGACCGAACCGGCGTGCACGCCCAGCACGCTGATCAGCCCCGCGCTGCGGCCCTGGGCGACGCTGCGGGTGACGATGTAGAGGACCGCGGGTCCCGGCACCACGAGCAGGCCGAGCGTCAGCGCGCAGAACAGCGCGAGAGTCGCGACATCAGGCATACATGCATCATAAGAAGGGCGTCAACGACTTTTCCTCAGCGTGTGGAGCAGCGCCTCGACGGGCGGCGGGTGGGGCGGCTCGCCGAGGACGGCGGCGTACACGTGCCGGCTCGAACCGGCGATCTCGGCGACCTCGACGCCCGGGTGGCGGTGGGCGCGCAGGGCGAGGCCGGGCAGCATGGTGAGGCCGAGGCCGGACGCCACCAGCGCCTGCACGGCCACGATGTCGTCGCTGGTGAACGAGACGCGCGGGGCGAAGCCCGCCCTGGCGCACACGTCCAGGAGGTGAGTGCGGCAGCGTTCGCAGCCGGCGATCCAGGAGGCGTCGGCGTGCGCCGCCAGGTCGCCGTCCACCGGGCGGTCGGCGACCAGGTAGCCGGGGTCGTCCATGAGGGGGATCATGGTGATCCCGCGTTCCTCGGGGGCGGTGTCGTCATAGCGGAAGATCACGGCCACGTCGGCGCGGCCGGCGCGCAGCAGCCGCAGCGCCTCTGGCGGCCCCGCCTCGGTGAGGTCGAGCCGGAGGCCGGGATGGCCGGCCTTGAGCACCGTGACCGCCCGCGGGACGAACGTCCCGAGCGAGGAGGGGAAGGCGGCCAGGCGCACCCGGCCGGCACGCAGGCCCACGTGGGCGGCCAGCTCCTCGGCGGCGTCGTCGAGCCGGCCGATGATCTCGGCGGCGCGCTCGGCGAGCAGCCACCCGGCCTCGGTCAGCCGGATGCCCCGGCCCACGCGCTGCACCAGCCGGGCCCCGGTCTCGGCCTCCAGCCGGGCCAGGTGGTGGCTCACGGACGGCTGCGAGTAGTGCAGCTCCTTGGCGGCGGCGGTGACCGAGCCCTTGCGGGCGACCGCGAGGAGAACCCGGAGGCGGACGACGTCCAGCATTCATCAACCATATCTATGGGTGAGCCAGAACACTTCTGTTGGACCTATCGATACCGGCGGTAGCACTGTGGAGAGGGAAGGACCACCGTCTGCTCTCCCTGAAGGGCAACCATGGAAGTCGCCGTGACCGCACTCGCCAGGCCGGGTCTGGAGCCGCTCGTCAGCGGCATCTCCGCCGTCGTGGCCCGGGGCCTGGACCCCGAGCGCACCGCGTACGCCGCCGCCGACGTGTTGCGCGAGCGCCTGCCCGGCCCCGGCCTGCTCACGCCGGAGGAGCGGGCGGGCAGGCCCGACACGTACGTCTCCCACCTGCTCCACGCCGAGGAGGGCTTCTCGATCGTCGGCGTCGTGTGGCGGCCGGGCCAGGTCACCGTGATCCACGACCACGTCTCCTGGTGCGCGTTCGGCATCCTGAGCGGGGTCGAGCACGAGACCCTTTACCGGGACATGGGCGACCACCTGCGCGAGCTCGGCCGGACCGACAACCGGCCTGGCGAGGTCAGCGGCTTCGCGCCGCCCGGCGACATCCATAAGGTGGTCAACACCAGCGCCGACGTCGGGGTCTCCGTGCACGTGTACGGGGCCGACCTGAGGCGGCTCGGCAGCAGCGTGCGCCGCGCCTACGACCTCCCTGTGCGATGAGTTCCTGACGCCCCGCCGGTCTCCATGGCGGGACGCGATGCCGGGGACGCGCAACTTTATTTGCGCAAATTAATTTTCGCATCTACGGTGGAGTCATGGCCACCGAGAAGACGCGCCACGTCCGCGACCTCGACACGCTCAAGGCGCTCGGGCACCCGCTGCGCATGAAGCTCTACCGCGCGCTCTACGTCGCGGGCACGGCCACCGCCTCCCACCTCGCCGACCAGGTCGACGAGGCGGTGAGCCTGGTCAGCTACCACCTGCGCAAGCTGGCCGCGCACGGCCTCATCGAGGAGGCGCCGGTGGCCGGCGGCGACGCCCGCGAGCGCTGGTGGCGTCCAGTCGCCGAGAGCATCTCCACCAGGGACGCCGACTTCCGCGACAGTCCCGAGGAGGTCGCCGTCCACGCCGCCGTGAGCCGCGCCCACACCCGCCAGCAGCACGAGATGTACGAGGGCTACCTCGACGCCCAGATGAGCTGGGAGCCCGGCTGGCGCGACGCCGCCTTCTCCTCCGAATACCTGATGTGGCTCACGCCCGACGAGCTGCGCGGCCTCGGCGACGAGCTGCGCGAGCTGGCCGACCGGTGGCGGGCGCGCGGCCGATCGGCCCGCGAGGCGGGCGACACCGAGGGGCGCGAGAGCGTCGCACTCCACATGTACGGCTTCCCGTTCCGCTCATGGCGGCCATGACACCGACCAGGAGGAACCCGATGGACCCCGACCTCTACCTCTACGTCGAGCGAGCCCGCGCCCGCGAACTGCGCGCCGAGGCCGCCCGCCACCGCGCGACCGTCCGCCCCCGGCCGGCGCCGGGCCCGCGTCCCTGGCGCGCCCGGCTCGGCTGGGCTTTGGTCGAGACGGGCCTGCGCCTCGTCCACACCGGCACGCCGCCCCGCCACGCGACCGACCACTGACCTCGCACTGCGTCAGCGATACTCCGCCAGGCCGTCCGCGAGCTCTTCTTCGTCGCCGTCGCGGACGGCGTAGAGGGCTTGCTGCAGGGCGAACGTGCCGCCGATCGCGGCGATGCGGGTCAGGAGTCCGTGGTCTGGCCGGCCGCCCAGGGCGAGCACCCGCTCCAGGAGCTGAGGACCGTGGCCGGCACGGATGGCCGCGAGGTCCTCGGCGGGGTCGCCGAGTGCGACGTCGTCCCAGTCGAGCACTCCGGAGAGGCGCGGCAGGCCGTCCTCCCACTCCCACAGGATGTTCTCGGCGCCGAGGTCGCCATGCGCCACCGCTTCGGTGAGGTGGGGAAGGCTGTCGAGTGCCGCGAGTTCCCGCTCGGCCCGTAGGCGTCCGCTGGGGGACATGAGCGGGAACAACTCCGCGCGAACGTCCTCCGCGAACCGCCGCCACCGGCCTTCCGGTGCTTGAGGGAGAACCGCTCGTGCCGTTTCGTCCGCGCCGGCGCGGGCCAGTGCCGACAGCAGCGCGACACACTGCGCGGCCACGGTGTCCACCACGTGGGCGTCGTCGAGCGCGTCGGTCTTCAGCGGCTCCCCCGGAAGACGGCTGAGCACCAGGAAAGGCGTCTCGCCGGTGCCGGGGGCGCCGCCGTGGAGCAGCGGTTCAGGGATGCGGAAACCGAGGTCGAGACCGTCGAGCGCGCGTAGCGCGGTCACCCGCTCGGGCAACCGGGCGGCCGCCGACCGGGTGCGGGGCAGGCGTACGACGCGGTCCGAGCCGATGACCACGATGTGGAACTGCCCCTGACGCACGGCGAGGTCGTCCGGATCGTCGTCGGGCAGCAGACGGCTCAGCAGAGCGCGATGCGTCGTACGGATGCTCACGGGTGTTCTCTGGACCCTTCGGTGGTGGTCGGAGGCGATGTGCGTGCGGCCCGGCGCAGCTCGTCGTGACCGAGGAAGCGGAACATGCTCTCCCCGGCCGCGAGCGGTCGCGGGCGCCCGGTGAAGCGGTGGGCGCCGACCCCGTACCCGGCCTGCGGCGGCGACACCCACTCCAGGGCGAAGCCGTCCTCCTCGAACCACGTGCGGATCCGCGGCACCAGATCCGGCTCCTCGCGGTGCCGCGTCCAGACGACCGTGCCGCCCACCGCGCACAGCTGCGGGAAGAAGCCGACGGTCCGCCGGACGTCGTCGTCGCTGATGTTGCCGAAGATGCCGCAGGCGAGGACGAGGTTCGCGGGCGCCAGGTCGGCGTACTCGTCGGTCAGGGAGGCGTCCGCCTCGACCACCTCGACCCGGCCGAGCCCGGCCGCCGCGGCGGCGCTCCGCGCGAGGTCGCAGTTGGCGGGGTCCAGCTCCACCAGCCGCGCCCGTACGTCGTCGCGCCGGGGGTGCTCCGCCAGCACGGGGATGAGGTCCCGCCCCTGGCCCGCGCACATGCTGATCACCCGCAGCGGCCCTGCGGGCGCGGCGTCCAGCGCCGCCCTGACGCGCTCCTGGACCGCCACCAGCCGCCGCGCCAGCGATGAGTCCGGCCGATCGTACTCGTCGTGCCACTCGTTCCAGTCCATGACGCGACACTATGTCCCACAGGACCCGAACGATCTAGAGAGAGAAGGAGCGCGGTGACACGGCTTCTCGCCCGCGTGTGGAGGATGCTGGGCGGCCGGCTGCGGTGGCGGCTGGTGTGGCTCACGCACGCCACGTTCATGATCGGCGTCACCGGCCTGGTCCGCGACGACGAGGGCCGGCTGCTCGTGCTGCGCCACCGGCTGTGGCCGGAGCGCCGCCCCTGGGGCTTCCCCACGGGCTACGCCAAGCGGGGGGAGACGTTCGAGGAGACCGTCCGGCGCGAGGTCCGCGAGGAGACCGGCCTCGACGTGCGCGTGGGCCGGCTGCTCCGGGTGCGCAGCGGCTACGCCCTCCGCGCCGAGCTCGCCTACGAGGCCGTCCTGACGGGCGGCACCCTGAAACTGGACCCCCTGGAGATCCTGGAGGCCCGCTGGTGCCAACCCGGCGACCTCCCGGAGGGCCTCCAGCCCGCCCACAGGGAGCTGGTCGGGCTTGCTGGCACCTGAACCAGGCGCGTCATAGACTCTTTCGTGCAGGTTTTCCGCGCCAGATGGAAGATGGCGTGTCCCGACGGCGCTTTGACGAGAGGCTTGCGGTGCTCATCAAATTCCGGCTGGCCAATCATCGCTCGATCCGCGACGAGCAGGAGCTCTCCCTGGTGGCGACCGAGTTCAACGAGGGCACCGCCCGGCAGAGCGGGCTCCGGCACAAGGGGCGCGAGCTGTCGGTGGTGCCGGTGGCGGGCGTCTTCGGCGCCAACGCCTCGGGGAAGTCGAACCTGATCAGCGGCCTGCGCTTCATGCGGGACGCGGTGCGGGAGTCCTTTGCCGACTGGGCGAAGGCGCCGGAAACGGTGCCGAGGGAGCCGTTCAAGCTGGACCCCGCCTGCCGCGAGGAGACCAGTCTCTTCGAGGTGGATCTCGTCCTCGGGGACGAGCCGGTTCGCTACACCTACGGCTTCGAACTGTCCGACGAGCGCGTGGAGGCGGAGTGGCTGCACGCCTACCCGCATGGCCGGCGGAGCGTCTGGTTCGATCGCGAGGCGGCACGCCCGCAGGAGGAGGGCGGCGAGTTCGTCTTCAGGGGCAGCGGATTCAGGGGCCGCAGAGACGACCTCGTGGCCCTGACCCGTCCGAACGCCCTGTTCCTCTCGGTGGGCGCCGCGCTCAACGACCCTCAGCTGTCGGCGGTGTACGCCTGGTTCGTGAAGAGCCTCTACCGCGTCGAGCCGGAGCCGCGCCTGACGAATTTCCTCCTGGCCCGGGCCGAGCAGGACGCCGCTTACCGCCGCCGGATCGGCGGCCTGCTGGCCGCGGCCGACCTCGGGGTCACCGGCATCGACGTGGAGGCCAAGAGCGGCGAGGTCAGGCTCCTGCACCGGTCCACGGCCGGCCGCGACGTCCCGCTGGACTTCCACACCGAGGAGTCGCTGGGGACGCACGCCTGGTTCACCTTCCTCGGCCTGCTGCTGACGACCCTGGACGAGGGCTCGCTCCTCGTGGTCGACGAACTGGACGCCAGCCTGCATCCCACCCTGGCCGCCGAGGTCGTACGGATACTCCAGGACCCGGCGGCCAACCCGCGCGGTGCCCAGCTGATCTTCACGACCCACGACGCGACGTTGCTGGGCAACGCGGTTCTCGACCGGCCTCTGGGGCGGGATCAGGTCTGGCTCACGCTGAAGAAACGCTCTGGGGAGACGGAGCTGTACTCGCTGACGGAGGCGAAACCACGCAAGGAGGAGAACCTGGAGCGCGGCTATCTGCGGGGACGCTACGGCGGTGTGCCCCGGGTCACCGCTGGTGAGCTGGCTCGCGAGTTCTCCGTTCTGGAGGGCTCGTGACGAGCAGATCCGAGAGGCCGAGGCCGGAGCGTCGCCGCAGGCGCGGCCATCCCGACGACGAGCGAGGGCTGGAGCGCAAGTCGGGCACGCGGTCACGGGCGGTGCGGGTGCTGTACGTGGCCTGCGAGGGCGAATCCACGGAACCGGACTACCTCCGCTACCTCAACGAGCGGTTCGGCGAGGGCGACGGCCAGGCCGGGGCGCCGTTCCGGATCCAGCCCGTCTACCGGCGCAACGGGATGTCGCCGGCGGAGACGGTGGCGGCGGTCCGCGAGTTCGCCGCCGAGGACGAGGCTTGGGCGGTCTTCGACCGCGACGAGCACAACGACATCCCGCAGGCGGTCAAGCAGGCGGCCCGGTCGGGGGTAGAACTGGCCTTCTCGCACCCATCGTTCGATCTGTGGTTGCTCCTGCACTTCCAGCCGTTCTGCGGAGCCCAGAGCGGCCGGAGCAAGATCGTTGTCGAGAAGCTGCGGCAGGTGAAGGAGACGGACGCCTTCAAGGACTACGACAAGAAGAACGACAAGAGCCTCACAGGGGCTCGCCGCGCGGCCCTGTACGGGCTGGAAGGCAGAGCGGTCGCTCGGGCGAAAAAACTGGTGGACGCGTGTGCCCACGGCGCGTGCCGGGCGGCCCAGGCCGACACCAGCGCGGCCGATCGCGACCGGTCCATGTGCTCCACCGAGGCGTGGGCAGCCCGCTCGGGTCATGCTCCGACTGCCCGCTGCTCAGGCGAGATCCGTCGACGGACGTCTGGCGGCTGCTCGTCTCCCTGGGCATCTGCTGACCCGGCCCGTGGACCGATGAGGTCCCCGAGCCGGGTGCCGAGCGAGGTCAGGCCGCGCTGGGGGAGCCGAGTTCCAGGAGGAACAGGGCCTCGGCGGTGGCGACCTTGCGCAGTTCCTCCAGGTCGACCCGCTCGTTGGGGGCGTGGCAGCCGGCGTCCTCGTCCTCGGCGCCGAACAGCAGGATCTCCGCCGCCGGGAACTGCTTGAGCAGGGTGTTGACCAGCGGGATGGAGCCGCCGGCGCCGACGTCGCGCGGCGGGCGGCCGAAGGCGCGCTCCATCGCCCGGTTGAGCGCGGCGCGGGCGTAGCCGCCCGAGTCGGCCTGGAAGCCGGAGCCCACCGTGAAGTCGCCGAAGCCCACCTGGACGCCCCACGGGGCCACCTGGCGCATGAAGTCGACGACGGCGTTCACGGTCGTCTTCGGGTCACCGGCCGGGGGGACGCGGACCGTCACGCGGGCCCGCGCCACGGGCTGCACCGCGTTGATGGCCTGCGCCACCGTCGGCACGTCGAGGCCGGTGACGGTGATGGCGTAGGACGACCACAGGCGGTCGGCGAGCGAGCCGGAGCCCACCAGGGACACCCCGTCGAGCACCCCCGCCGTCTTCCTGAACTCCTCCTCCGACGGCCCCTGGCCGAGGAACGAGCCCCGCGGCAGCCCGGGGACGCGGATGTCGCCGTTGTCGTCGTGCAGCGCGGTCAGCATGCGCATGAGGGCGGCCAGCGCGTCGGGGGCGGCGCCGCCGGCCGAGCCGCTGTGGACGGACTCGCGCAGCGTGCGGACCTCGACGGTGAAGGCGGCCATGCCGCGCAGCGAGGTCGTCACCGCCGGGTCGCCGACGCGCGGGTTGCCGGTGTCGGCGACCACGATGGCGTCGGCGCGCAGCAGCTCGGGGTTGCGCTCGACGAACGCCTCCAGGCGCTCGCCCGCGTACTCCTCCTGGCCCTCGACGATGACCTTGATCCCGACCGGGAACCGGCCGCGGAACGCGCGCAGGGCGGCGACGTGCGACATCACGCCGGACTTGTCGTCGGCGGTGCCGCGCCCGTAGAGGCGGCCGTCGATGAGGGTCGGCTCGAACGGGGGCGTCCGCCAGGCGTTGAGGTCGCCGGCGGGCTGCACGTCGTAGTGCGCGTACAGCAGCACGGTGGGCGCGCCGGGCGGGGCGGGGGCCTCGGCGTAGACCGCCGGGTAGCTGCCCTCGACGGGGACCTGCTGCACGCGCGGCAGGCCGGCCGAGCGGAGCAGTTCCTCCGTCACCGCGGCGGCGGCGAGCACGGGCTCCTCCGGGTGCCCCGGGAATGCGACGGAGGGGATGGCGGCCAGCCGCTTGAGGTCCTCGACGGTCTGGGGCATCGAGGCGGCGACGGCGCTCTCTATCTGGTCTGGAGTCACTGGGACGCTCCCCCGGGGGTCGTTCTCGTCGAAGCTGGACAGTTTGCCACTCATTGGATCACATCCGCCCGCCTATCTGGGACGCAACCCGGTAAACGGGACGAAACGGACATGCTCCATCGCGTTAATCTACATGCGGATTTCGTTGCCGTTACATGGTGCTTCTGCGGATCTCGATTTTCCTGCACACTGCTACGACCGATTCGCTTGGCAAACGATCGGTGAGCATGCAGACTTGGGCTAGCTGAGAGACGAGGGAAGATAACGATGACGCAGCCGGAACACGACGTCCTGAAGGCCGCGCAAGACCACCTTTGGTTGCACTTCACCAGGCACAGCGCCTACGAGCAGTCCGAGATCCCGACCATCGTCCGCGGTGAGGGGTCCTACGTCTACGACATCCACGGCAAGCGCTACCTCGACGGCCTGGCCGGGCTCTTCGTCGTCCAGGTCGGCCACGGCCGCCAGGAGCTGGCCGAGGCCGCCGCCAAGCAGGCCCAGGAGCTGGCCTTCTTCCCTCTGTGGTCCTACGCCCACCCCAAGGCCGCCGAGCTGGCCGAGCGCCTGGCCGCGCAGACCCCCGGCGAGCTCAACCGCGTCTTCTTCACCACCGGCGGCGGCGAGGCCGTAGAGACCGCGTGGAAGCTCGCCAAGCAGTACTACAAGCTCGTCGGCAAGCCGCTCAAGCACAAGGTCATCAGCCGCCAGATCGCCTACCACGGCACCCCGCAGGGCGCGCTGTCGATCACCGGCATCCCCGCGTTCAAGCAGATGTTCGAGCCCCTGGTGCCCGGCTCGGTCCGCGTGCCCAACACCAACCACTACCGCGCCGACGAGATCACCGGCGTCCCGGGCATGACCCCCGAGGAGTACGGCATCTGGGCGGCCGACCGCGTGGCCCGCGCCATCGAGATGGAGGGCCCCGACACCGTGGCCGCCGTCTTCGCCGAGCCCGTGCAGAACGCCGGCGGCTGCTTCCCGCCGCCCCCCGGCTACTTCCAGCGGCTGCGCGAGATCTGCGACGAGTACGACGTCCTGCTCGTCTCCGACGAGGTCATCTGCGCCTTCGGCCGCCTCGGCACCATGTTCGGCGGACAGAAGTTCGACTACGTGCCCGACATCATCACCTGCGCCAAGGGCATGACCAGCGGCTACTCGCCCATCGGCGCGATGATCGCGCACGAGCGGCTGTTCGAGCCGTTCAAGGACGGCGACACCATGTTCGCCCACGGCTACACCTTCGGCGGCCACCCCGTCTCGGCCGCCGTCGCCCTCGCCAACCTCGACATCTTCGAGCGCGAGGACCTGCTCGGCCACGTGACCAGGAACGAGCCGCTGTTCCGCCAGACCCTCGACGACCTGCGCGACCTGCCCATCGTCGGCGACGTGCGCGGCTCCGGCTACTTCTGGGGCATCGAGCTCGTCAAGGACAAGGCCACCAAGGAGACCTTCGACGCCGCCGAGTCCGAGCGGCTGCTGCGCGGCTTCCTGTCCAAGGCGCTCTTCGACGCCGGGCTCTACTGCCGCGCCGACGACCGCGGCGACCCCGTCATCCAGCTCGCTCCCCCGCTGATCGCGGGTCCGCAGGAGTTCGAGGAGATCGGCTCCATCCTTCGTGGTGTCCTCACCGAGGCGTGGGCCCGCATCTGACACCCCTCAGCCCGGCACGACGGCGTGCCGGTACCCGAAAGGATGCACCGCCATGAAAATCGGCGTCCCTGCCGAGGTCAAGAACCACGAGTACCGCGTGGCCGTCACACCCGCAGGCGTCCACGAGCTGGTACGCAACGGCCACGACGTCATGGTGCAGAGTGGTGCTGGCCTCGGCTCGCACATCACCGACGAGGAGTACCTGTCCGCCGGCGCGAAGATCCTCGACGGCGCCGACGCCGTCTGGGGCGAGGCGGACATGGTCCTCAAGGTCAAGGAGCCGATCGCGGAGGAGTACCACCGGCTCCGCGAGGGGCTGGTGCTGTTCACCTACCTGCACCTCGCGGCCTCCCGGCCGTGCACCGACGCCCTGCTGTCGGCGGGGACGACCGGCATCGCGTACGAGACCGTCCAGGTCGGCAACGCCCTGCCGCTGCTCGCCCCGATGTCGGAGGTCGCCGGGCGGCTCGCCCCGCAGGTGGGCGCGTACAACCTCATGCGCTTCAACGGCGGGCGCGGCATCCTGCCGGGCGGCGTGCCCGGCGTGGCCCCGGCCAAGGTCGTCGTCATCGGCGGCGGCGTGTCCGGGCTGAACGCCGCCCAGATCGCGGTCGGCATGGGCGCCGAGGTCACCGTCCTCGACACCAACATCGACCGGCTCCGCCAGATCGACGCCGTCTACCAGGGCCGGCTGAAGACCCTCGTCTCCACCCGGTACGCCATCGAGCAGGAGGTCCTCCAGGCCGACCTGGTGATCGGCGCGGTGCTGATCCCCGGCGCCAAGGCCCCGACGCTGGTCTCCAACGACCTGGTCAGCCGCATGAAGCCGGGATCGGTGCTGGTGGACATCGCCATCGACCAGGGCGGCTGCTTCGAGGACTCGAGGCCGACCACGCACGCCGAGCCGACGTACCAGGTGCACGGGTCGGTCTTCTACTGCGTGGCCAACATGCCGGGCTCGGTGGCCCACACCTCCACCCACGCCCTGACCAACGCGACCCTGCCGTACGCCGTCAAGCTGGCCAACCTCGGCTGGCGCGAGGCGCTGCGGGCCGACCAGGCGCTCGCCGCCGGCCTCAACACGCACGCCGGCCTGCTGACCAACCAGCCGGTCGCCGAGGCGCTCGGCCTGGCCTACACGCCGCTCTCCGAGGTGCTGTAGGGCTCACTCCAGCCCGAGCCGCCCGCGCAGGTCGCGGGCGGTGGCGAGGACGTGCTGGATCTCCGCCGGGCTCGGCCACGGCGCCGCGCCCGGCCGCAGCAGCGTGCCGCGCACCGACGCCAGGTGCTCGATCGAGCTGCGGTGCGCCGCGGTGCGCCGCACCAGCCAGCTCACCACGTCGGAATGGTCGTGCAGCGGCCGGGTCATGAGGTCCCAGGTGGCGAGGATCTCGGTCAGCTCGGCCGCGTCGAGCGCCTCGCCGCCCCGCCGCCCGGTCGTGAGGGCGGCCAGCTCCGCCCGCGCGGCCAGCTCCGGCTCGGCGGGGCGGGCCCAGACGGGCGGCGGCGGGTCGGACAGCCACTGGTGCGCCTCGACCTGCTCCCCGGAGGCCGTCAGCAGCCCGCCCAGCTCGACCGCCGCCTCGCGGTGGCCGGCCTGCGCCGCCTGCCTGAACCAGTGGCGGCCGCCGGCCAGGTCGCCGAACTCGGCGATGAGCAGCAGGCCGTAGGTGAAGGCGGCCTCGGCGTCGCCGCCCGCCGCCGCCCGCCCGAACCAGTGGCCGGCCGAGGCGGTGTCGCCCAGCTCCACGCAGACGAACCCGGCCATGCGCTGGTCCTCGGCCCGGCCGGCGTTCGCGGCCCGTTCGTACCAGGCCCGCGCGGTGCGGAGGTCGCCGCGGGACAGCGCGATGCCGCCGAGCCAGGAGGCCGCGCCCGGATGCTCGCTCCGCGCGGCCAGCCGGTAGTAGGCCTCGGCGCCCTCGGGGTCGCGCTCCGCGTCGAGGTAGAGGCCCATGCAGTAGGCCGACTCGACGTGCCCGCCCCGCGCGGCCGACTCCCACCAGTGCACGGTCTCCTCGTCCTCGCCCGCCGCGTACGCCAGGAAGCCGAGGTCGTGGGCGGAGGCCGTGTCGCCGGCCGCCGCCGCCCTGCGGTGCCACTCGCGCGCCGCGGCCTGCTCGCCGGCGTCCTCGCAGACCAGCGCCAGGCGGCGGGCGGCCACGCGGGAGCCGGCCCTCGCGGCGCGCTCGAACCAGCGCCGGGCGGTCTCGACGTCGCCGCGCTGCTCCAGCAGCAGCGTCGCCAGGTTGGCGGCGGCCTCGGCGTCGCCGGCGAGGGCGGCGGCCTCGTACCAGGTGAGCGCCTCCACCAGGCTGCCGTGCTTCTCGTGCCAGATGCCGAGGTTGAAGGCGCTGTCGACGTTGCCGCCCGCGGCGGCCAGCTCCCACCAGTGCTTGGCGGACACGCGGTCGCCGTGCTGGGCGTAGAGCTTGCCGAGCCGGTGCGCGGCCTGCGGGTCGCCCGTGCACGCGGCGGTCAGCAGCTCGGGCTCCTCGCCCATCCGCGGCGCCGGTACGGCGGGCGCCGCCACCTCTCCTTGCCAGGCCATAGGCCACAGGGTGGCACGTGATCGCCCGATCGCGAACCGTAATCGCCGACAACGCGCGGCTGGTGTCACCGGAAGTCGAGAAAACCGGTGAACATGCCCATGCCGCAGGCGTAGCGGAGCCTGCCGGGCGGCTGCGGCGGCAGGTGGACGGTGGCGGGGAGCGCGACGTCGCGCCCGGCGATGACGACGGTGCCGGTGCAGCCCGGCTCGGCCACCCTGAAGTCGACCTCGACCGGCACGCCCGCCGGGAGCGTCACCGTGAACGGCCGGTAACCGGTGCGCGTGGCCCACACGGTCACGGTGGCGGAACCCACGGCGGAGCTCGCCTCCGGCGCGGCGGCGGGCAGCCAGCCCGCCAGGTTGAGCCCGGTCCCGGCGGTCCACAGCCCGGCGGCGATCGCGACCACCCCGGCGACCCTGGACAGCCGGGTGCGGGAGACGCGCCGCAGGACGTAGCCGAGCAGCGCGAACGCGGGCGCGCTGCCGAGCACGAACCCCGCCATCGCCGCCGCGCCGGCCGGCGGCGAGCCGCTGGAGACGGCGATCATCTCCACGCCGAGCGTCATCCCGCACGGCACGAGGATCGTGGCCGCGCCGAGCAGCGGCGCCTTGAACCGGGGGACCTCGCCCGCTTCCTGGGCGGCGCAGTGCCCGCGCCGCAACATCCGGACCGCGAACCCGACCACCACGGCGCCCGCCGCGACGAGCAGCGCCGCGCGGGCCGGCGGCGGCAGGCTGACGGCCGAGCCGAGCAGCCCGAGCAGCGCCCCTGCCACGGTGTACGAGGCCAGCCGCCCGGCCAGGAACCACCCGACCGCGGCCCGGTCACCGCCCCGGCCGACCAGGCCCACGAGCAGGCCGCCCTGGGTGGCGGCGCACGTCGCGGTGCCCGCCACCAGACCCGCGGCCACTCCACCGGCGAGCAGGGCGGCGGCGGCCTGGGCGCTCATACCCCGTACGGTAGACCGGCCCGGCGGACGCGGCCAGTGACAGATGTCGTACGGTTCGTGACGTTTAAGGGCTGCGTGCCTCGATGAGGAACCGGGCGGAATGGGCGACGAACGGACCTTCGGCCTCGATGCGGTCGTGCAGGGCGCGCAGCTCGTTCGCGTACCGCTCGGGCGAGAAGCCCGGCACGATCCAGATCACCTTGCGCAGGAAGTAGATCACCGCGCCGATGTCGCGGAACTCCATGCGCAGCCGTTCGCTCCGCAGGTCGACGACCTCCAGGCCGGCGGCCTCGGCCTCCTCCCTGGCCCGCGCCGGCTCGCGCGTCCAGCTGCCGTACGGGCCGAGGAACCACTCGGCCAGCTCCCCGGCCGTGCGCGGCCCGACCTGCTGGGAGAAGAAGGACCCGCCGGGGCGCAGCACCCGGGCGATCTCCGCCCACTGCGTGTGCACCGGATGCCGGCTGGTCACCAGGTCGAAGAGGCCGTCGGCGAACGGCAGGCGCGGGCCGTCGTCGGCGGCGGCCACCACCCTGACCCCGCGCGGGCGCAGCCGGGAGTCGGCCAGCTTCAGGTTGGGCGGCCAGGACTCGGTGGCCACGGTCACCGGCGGCAGCGTCGGCACCCCGGCCAGCACCTCGCCGCCGCCGGTCTGCAGGTCGAGCGCGGCCCGCGCGGCCGCCATCCGCCCGGCGAGCAGGCGGGAGTAGCCCCAGGAAGGTCGTTCCTCGGTGGCCCGGCCGTCGAGCCAGGAGAAGTCCCAGCCGTCCACGGAGACCGTGCTCGCCTCGTGGACGAGATCGTCATAGGAGCGCCGCATCCTCCGACCATGGCCTGCGGCGGCCCCGTGGATCAACCGATTTCACAGCCACCCGGGCCGCACCAGGCCCGACTCGTAGGCGATGACGACGAGCTGCGCCCGGTCGCGGGCGTGCAGCTTCATCATCGTCCGGCTCACGTGGGTCTTCGCCGTGGCCGGCGACATGAAGAGCTTGGCGGCGATCTCGTCGTTCGTCATGCCGGTGCCGACCAGGGCCAGCACCTCCCGCTCGCGCTCGGTGAGCTGGTCGAGGCCGCCGGCGGCGACCGGCTCCTTGGCGCGGCTGGCGTACTCGGCGATCAGGCGGCGGGTCACGCTGGGCGACAGCAGCGCCTCACCGGCCGCGACCACGCGGACGGCCTGGATGAGCTCGGCGGGCTCGGTGTCCTTGACCAGGAAGCCGCTGGCGCCGCTGCGCAGGGCCTCGAAGACGTACTCGTCCAGCTCGAAGGTGGTCAGGATGATGATCCGCGGCCCCTCGGGCATCTGGCGGGTGGCGGTCAGGCCGTCGGTGCCGGGCATCCGGATGTCCATGAGGACCACGTCGGGACCGTGCCGCTCCGACAGCCGCACCGCCTCGGCCCCGTCGCCGGCCTCGGCCACCACGGTCATGTCCGGCTGGGCGTCGAGCAGCGCCTTGAAGCCCGCGCGGACCAGCGCCTGGTCGTCGGCCAGCAGCACCTTGATCATGGGGTCGTCTCCTCGGGTAGGGGCAGCCGGGCCTCCACCTGGAAGCCCGTTCCTGCGGGGGCGGCGACGAGCGAGCCGCCGAGCGCGGCGGCCCGCTCGCGCATGCCGGGGATGCCGTTGCCGCTGCCCTCGCCGGACAGGACGGCCGGCGCGGTCGCGCCGGTGTCGGTCACCCGGATGACCAGCTCGCGCTCGCCGTACTCCAGGCGCACGGTGACCGCCGAGCCGGGGGCGTGGCGGGCGGCGTTCGTCAGCGACTCCTGCACGATCCGGTACGCGGCCCGTTCCACCGCCGGCGGCAGCGAGCGCGAGCCGGCCCGCTCCAGCTCCACCTCCAGCCCGGAACGTCCGATCAGCTCCTCCAGCCGGTCGAGCCCGGCCGTGGGGGAGCGCGGCGCGCCCTCGCGCAGCACGTCCAGCACCCCGCGCATCTCGCCCAGCACCTCCTTGGAGGCGGTCTTGATGGTGGCGAGGGCCGTCCTGGCCTGCTCCGGATGGTCGTCGATGAGGTGCAGCGCGGTCGCGGCCTGCACGTGGATGAGCGAGATGTTGTGCGCCAGCACGTCGTGCAGCTCCTGCGCCATGACCAGCCGCTCCTCGCTGGCCTGGCGCCGGCTCTCCTCCTCGGCCGCCCGCTGCTGCTGGGCGCGGCGCTCGCGGGCGATCCTGACCAGCTCGGCCGCGACCATCGTGAGCAGGATGAACGAGGAGACCGCGAGGTCGTGGAAGAGCCCCCGCTGCGGCTGGCTCGTCGTCCACGCGTAGGCGATGAAGGCCGCGAGCGACGCCCCGGCGAGGATCCACGCGGCCGGCCTGCGCCCCCGACCGACGAGCTGGAACAGCATGACGATCGGCGAGATGAACACCCCGCCGTAGGGGTAGCCGCCCCCGATGTAGAGAAAGGTGGCCGCGAACGTGACCACGGCCGTGGGGACCGGGTATCTGCGGTGCAACGCGATCATCAGCGGTCCGACCAGCAGCAGCGCGTACGCCCACGGGTCGAGCGGCGCCCTGAACGCGCGCTGCCCGTAGGACGCCCCCTGCGACAGCACGACCTGGAAGACGGCCGTGATGAGGGCGAGGTAAGGGGCGAAACCGGACTTCGAACGCACGCCCCAACGCTAGACGACCGCTCTGACCTGCGCATCACCCCGCAGTCGCAGGGGGCCCTACCGCGACGGGCGTAGCTGGTGTTACGTGGGGAACATGCGTCCAGTGCTCCTTCCTGCAGCAGCAGTCCTCATCGCGTTCGTCCCGGCCGCCCCCGCCGTGGCCGCGCCCGCCGAGCCTCAGCAGAAGGTTCCGGTCGCCACGGGGTACGGCGGCGCCGTCGCCACCGTCGACCTCGACGCGACCAAGGCCGCCATCTCCGTGCTGCGGAGAGGCGGCAACGCCGTGGACGCGGCCGTGGCGGCCGGGGCGGTCCTGGGCGTCACGGAGCCGTACTCGGCCGGGCCGACCGGCGGCGGCTTCCTGGTCTACTACGACGCCGCCCGCCGCAAGGTCCACACCATCGACGGCCGGGAGACGGCGCCGAAGGCGATGACCGCCAGCTCGTTCGAGGGCATCCCGTTCGAGGAGGGCGTCACCAGCGGCCTGTCGGCGGGCGTGCCCGGCACCGTCGCCACCTGGGACCTCGCCCTGCGTCGCTTCGGCACGCTCTCGCTCCGGCAGGCGCTCCAGCCCGCGATCGAGGTGGCCTCCAAGGGCTTCGTCGTGGACCAGACCTTCTACGACCAGACCGCCGCCAACGCCGCCCGCTTCAAGGACTTCACCTCCACCGCCAAGCTCTACCTGCCGAACGGCGCGCCGCCGCCCGTCGGCTCGGTCTTCCGCAACCCCGAGCTCGCCGAGACCTACCGTGAGCTGGGCAGGCGCGGCCCCGGCTGGCTGTACGGCGGCCGGTTCGGCGCGGAGATCGTGGCCACCGTCAAGCGCCCGCCGGTCACCCCCGGCAGCACCCGCAACGTCCGGCCGGGGCTGATGGAGCTGTCGGACCTGACCGCCTACCGGGCCCTGCTCCGCGAGCCCACCAAGGTCTCGTACAAGGGCCTCGACGTGTACGGGATGGCGCCGCCGTCCTCCGGCGGCTCCACCGTCGGCGAGGCGCTCAACATCCTGCAGGCCCTGCCGCACGTGGGCGTGCACGAGTACCTGGAGGCGTCGAAACTGGCGTTCGCCGACCGCAACGCCTACGTCGGCGACATTCCGGGCGTGCCGCTGAAGGAGCTGCTGTCCGACGGCTTCGCCAAGGAGCGCGCCTGCCTGATCGGCGACCAGGCGCTCACCGCCCCTGTCGCGCCCGGGAACCCGGACGGCTCGTACGGCCCCTGCGCCCAGCCCACCGGCACCGCGAGCCCGACCGCGAAGGAGGGCCCCGAGACCACGCACCTCGTCGTGGCCGACCGATGGGGCAACGTCGTCGCCTACAACCTCACCATCGAGTCCACCGGCGGCAACGGCATCGTCGTGCCGGGCCGCGGCGTGCTGCTCAACAACGAGCTGACCGACTTCACCTTCGGCCCCGCCCCCGGCGACCCCAACCTGCCCGGCCCCGGCAAGCGGCCCCGCTCGTCGATGGCGCCCACGGTGGTGCTCAAGGGCGGCAAGCCGGTGCTGGCGCTCGGCTCGCCCGGCGGTTCGACGATCATCACGACCGTGCTGCAGATCCTGCTCAACCGGTACGACTTCGGCATGGACCTGCCGGCCGCGCTCGCCGCGCCCCGCGCCACCCAGCGCAACACCGCGCAGACGCAGGCCGAGCAGGCGTTCCTCGACGCCTACCGCGCCGAGCTTGAGGCCCGCGGGCACCAGCTCGTCCTCAACCCGGAGATCGGCGCGGCCACGGGGCTGGAGTTCCTCGGGCGGGACAAGGTCCAGGCCGTGGCCGAGCCGAGCCGGCGCGGCGGCGGCAGCGCGATGGTGGTCCGGTCCAGATGATCGATTCCTAGGGGCTGTCGGCGCTGCTCGGCTTCACCTCCGAGCGGCGCCGGCTGCGCTGGCTGTCGCCAGTGGGACGAATGTTCGAGCCGGTGTTCGCCGGTGCGAGACCGGCCAGAACGGTATCGACGATGATGCTGATGTGATCCGCGTCGGGAGTCCGCTGACGTATCAGCCAGTGGTAGTAGGCAGGGCCGTAGAGCAGCTCGATGACGAGGTCAGGAGCGAGCTCAGGGCGGATCTGGCCTCGGCGTTGCGCGCTCTGGATGCGCTGGGTGGCGGCGCTTGTGAGGTGGCTGATGAGGCGGTCCCACAGGGCGCGCGCGAGTTCGGGATCCTGCTGCGCCTCACCGATCAGGGCGGCGTAGTGAGGGCCGGTGTCCGGGCGGAAGACGGTGCTGGTGGCAGCCATGATCTGCGTCTTGAAGTCGGCGGCCACATCTCCGGTGTCGGGGAAGGAGGCGTCCACGGCCATGGCGGACAACAGCCCGTCCAGCAGAACGGCGGATTTGGAGGGCCACCACCGATAGATGGTGTTCTTTCCGACCCCGGCGCGGGCGGCGATGCCTTCGATGCTCAGCTTCCGGTAGCCGACCTCCCGGCACAGCTCCAGGGCGGCTCGGACGATGGCTTTGGCTGATTCCTCGTTGCGGCGTTCGGGGCGTCGGGTCGGCATGCCCTCAGCATAACCGCCAGGCGGCACGGATCGTTCCGTGTTGACTCGTGAGGGCGGCTGCCACATACTCAAGGCGGAACGGATCGTTTCGCATCGCCTCGGGCGGGTCAGCCAGCATGTCTGGCACCTGTCAAGCGCTCCAAGCAATCCAGCGAGAAAGAGGGATACCCATGTCAGACAGCATCACCACGATCGCCGCGTCCGTGGTGCAACGGAACGGTCAGGCAGTGAACACCGACGATCTGACACCACTGGCCTTCGCGGGCTATGCCCACTTCACCGCCATGCAGGTGCGGGAGGGCAAGGTTCGAGGTCTTGACCTGCACCTGGAGCGGCTGCGCTTCGCCTCGGTCGCGTTGTTCGGACAGGCGCTGCCCGACGATCGGGTGCGGTCCCATCTGCGAACGGCGCTGGAGGCGGCACCGGCCGATCTCTCACTGACGGCCACGGTGTATTCGCCGGCGGGTGAGTTCACGGTGGCCGGCGCCGATGTGGAACCCGAGGTGCTGATCCGTACGGGCCCGGCCGCGTCCGGCCCGCAGGGACCGTTGACCTTGACCACGGTCGAGTACGAACGAGTCCTCCCCGCTGTGAAGCACGTCGGCGAGGTCGCGAAGACGTACTTCCTTCGCGAGGCCGTGGCGCAAGGCTTCGATGACGCCGCCTTCGTGGACCGCCGCGGCAGACTCAGCGAGGCGTCGATCTGGAATCTGGCCTTCTGGGACGGCTCCGCCGTGGTGTGGCCCATCGCCGAGATGCTGACCGGGACCACCATGAGCATCGTCCGCCGGCAGTTGAGCCACCTCGGGATTCCCCAGCGCGACCAGGAGGTCAGGCCGACGGACCTGCCGTCGATGGCCGGAGCTGTGGTCATGAACTCGTGGACTCCGGGAGTGGCCGTTCACCGCATCGGCTCAACGGCGTTGCCTGAAGCGCCGTCCTTTGTGGAGTTGCTTCACCGCGCCTACAAGAACGAACCACTCACCTCGCCGTAAAGCCGGTTCAGTCGGCCGGGCGTCCGGCCGAAGCCGGCGACCCTGGCTCGATGGCTGCCCGGCCGGGCAGCCGCCAGGCGCTGGCCTCCGCCACCGTCGCCCGCGAGCTCATGCCCTGCTTCGTCGGCGACGGCACCGAGCTCCAGGCCTGCGTTCTCGACCACCTCAGAACCTGAACCGGCCGCCACTCTGGCCGGCCCTCTAAGGAGAAGTGGGTACGCGCCTGTGAGGATCATCAGGCCACCGAGCAGCGCGGCCGCGTGAATGCTCTCGCCGAGTGGGGGACGCCGCCGGTGTCAGACTTCTCCGTGTCCACCAGCCGGGCATGCACCGTACGCTCTATGCCGCCATCCGCCAGGGCGCTCGCCGCCATCCACTGGTCGGCTGCGTCCTGGACGCCTTGACCGCCAGTGCCGGCACGTTGCGGCCTCTGCTCCTGCGTCCACGTTGAGGACGCGGCTCACGTCACCGTCCTGGGGATCGCCACTCGGCGGCGAGGACCGCCCAGAGCTGCTTGTCGTGGCGCGCGCCCTCGTACGGCCAGGCCTCGCGTCGCACGCCCTCCAGCGTCATGCCGAGCCGCCGGGCCACCGCTGAGCTGCGGTCGTTGTCGGCCCGGCAGTGCCACTCGGCACGGTGCAGCCCCCGGGACGTGAACGCCCAGTCCAGCAGCGCGCCGCACGCCTGCGTGATCAGCCCGTGGCCCTCGGCGGACGGCTCCAGCCAGCAGCCGATCTCGCACGAGCCGGCAGCGGCATCGAAAGCCGTGAACATCACCCCGCCGACCAGCAGCTCATCCCGCCAGATGCCGTACAGGCGGGCGCCGTCGGCGGCCTGGCGCTCGGCGTATCGCTGGAGCGTGGCCCGCGCCCCGTCCACGTCGTCGGTGACGAACGCGGGGCCGACCCAGGGACGGATGTGCTCGCGGGCTCGATCCAGATGATCGGCGAAGGCCTCGGCGTGCCAGACCTCCAGCGGCCCGAGATGAGCACCGTCGCGCAGCGGCAGCGAGAACATGAGAAGCGCTCCATTCGCTTGACAAGTTGTTGTTGTGCCCGCGCTGATCATCGTTCGGCCGATGGGGCGGATCCCGGTTCGAGCAGGAGGGCCGTGAGGTCGACGTCGGACGGGGTCACCACATCGGACAGGACGAGAAGGGTCGTGGTGCGTCCGATGCCGGTGAGGCTGTCGATCAGCTCTTCGAGATGGGCCGGGTTCCGGGCGGCCACCTCGATGACGTAGCAGTCGTCGCCGGTGACGTGCACGCAACTGAGCACATGACCGAGGGAGAGCAGCTTCTCGCGCAGCCCGTGAGCGCGGGCGTTGGGCTGGTGGGGGCGCAGGCGTACCTGCGCGCGCAGCGGGAGGCCGAGGCGGGCCGGGTCGATCCGGGCCGCGTAGCCGGCGATCACGCCGCTGGTCTCCAACTTGCGGAGGCGGTCGGCGACGGAGGGCCGGCTGAGACCGACCTCGCGCGCGAGATCGGTCAGGCTCGCGCGGCCGTCCTTGGCGAGCCGGGCCAGCAGCGCGAGGTCGGTCGCATCCAGATCGCCCCGTTCTCCCATCTCCATCGCTGGCTTCCTTTCGACGGCCCACACGCCATAAACGCCTTCCTTCTGTAGGTATTGTAGCAAAATCTTCTTCGTTCGGGAGCTGTTGACCCGTTACGGTCTTCCTCGTGAAAGACAGCGACTGGGATGTGCAGACGCGGTTGCTGGTTGGCGGCCATGCCGGCCGCGCGGGGCCGGCGATCCGGCCGGTGGCCTTACCGGTGTACGAGACGGCCTCGTTCGAACTGCCGGGCGTGGCCGAGGCGGCAGCGCTCTACGGCGAGGACGCGCTCGGCGAGGCGTTCACCTACAGCCGTTACGCCAACCCCACCTGTGCCGAGCTGGAGCGGCGGGTCAGCGCCATGGAGGAGGACGCGGGCGCGGTAGCGACCGGCTCCGGCATGGCCGCGATCGCGCTGAGCGGGGCCTCGTGCAGCCTCTAGTAGATGAGCTCGTAGTCCTCGGGCTTCACCCTTCTCGTACGCGCCCAGTACTCGAAGGTGAAGCCCGGCCAGATCGTCCGGTTGACGCCGTGCTCGTCCAGATACCAGGAGCGGCAGCCGCCGGCGTTCCACACCAGGGGGTCGAGGCGGGCGCGCAGGCGGCGGTTGAAGGCCGCCTGCGCCTCCTGGCGCACGTCGAGGGCCCTCGCCCGGGTCCTCGACAGCAGGCGCAGGCACTCGACGACGTACCTCGCCTGTGACTCGATCATGAAGACGACCGAGTTGTGCCCGAGGCCGGTGTTGGGGCCGAGCAGGAAGAACAGGTTGGGGAAGCCGGAGGCGGCGATGCCGTGGTACGCCTCGACGCCGTCCTTCCACGCGTCCTGGATGCCGAGGCCGCCGCGGCCGAGGATGTTCTGCTCGGTGAGGGCGTCCACGACCTTGAACCCGGTGCCGTGCACGATGACGTCGGCCGGGTGCTCGCGGCCGGTGGCGTCCACCAGGGAGCGCTCGCGGATCTCGGTGACCGGGTCGGTGACCAGGGAGACGTTGTCCCTGGTCAGGGCCGGATAGTAGTCGCTGGAGATCAGGACGCGCTTGCAGCCGATCGTGTAGTCGGGGGTGAGGGCGCGGCGCAGCTCCGGGTCGGGGACCTGGTTCTCCAGGTGGCGAAGGGCCTTCCGCTCGTGGGCCTTCATGAGGCGCGGGTGGACGGCGAAGCCGAGCGCCCTGGTCTCCAGCGCCCAGTAGATGCCGTACCGCAGGGCCCTGGCCGCGCCGGGCAGGCGGAGCAGCCGCCGGGCGCGCGGGGAGAAGGCGAAGTCGGGCTTGGGCTGCAGCCACGGGGGAGTGCGCTGGAAGACCGTCAGGTGGGCGGCGCGCGGCGCGATCTGGGGGACGAACTGGACGGCCGAGGCGCCGGTGCCGATGACGGCGACGCGCTTGCCGGTCAGATCGGTGGAGTGGTCCCAGGTGGCGGAGTGGAAGGCGGGGCCGGTGAACGCCTCCCGCCCCGGTATATCCGCATATTTCGGGATGTGGAGGGCGCCGATCGCGGACACCACCGCGTTGGCCCGCAGCGTCTCCCCGTCCCCGGTGGTCACCGTCCAGGAGCGGCGCTCGTCGTCGTACGCCAGGGCCGTGACGGTCCTGCCGTGGCGGATGTGCGGGGTGACGCCGTACTTGTCGGCGCACGCGCGCAGATAGCGCTGGATCTCCTCCTGCGGGGCGAACATCCGGGACCAGCCGGGATTGAGCTCGAAGGAGAAGGAGTACATGTGGGACGGGACGTCGCAGGCGCAGCCGGGATAGGTGTTGTCGCGCCAGGTCCCGCCCGGTTCCCCGGCCTTCTCCAGGATGACGAAGTCGTGGTAGCCGGCTTCCTTCAGCTTCACGGCCATGCAGATCCCGGCGAAGCCGGAGCCCACGATGACGATCCCTGGCTGCTCACCCACGCGAACCTCCTATTGGACGCTTCGTCCAATGTAGGTCATCGAGGGGCCTTCAGGGAACGGCGAAAACCCGCCACGGCGTCGCGGCGGGTCGGCCTGGCCGGACGTTGCCTACCGGAGGAACAGGAAGGCGGCGACGCCGATGATCACGATCGCCGCGACCACCGCGATGATGGGCAGCAGGGGCGACTTCTTGGGCGTGGCCTCGGACTCCTGCTCACGCGCGTTCGCGAAGGCGCGGAAAGCCTGGGTGTTGCCCGCAGGGTCGATATGCTGGTCAGACATGGGCGCAAGCCTAGCGGCAACGACTGTGCCGTTTGCGGCTTTTTGCGCGATTCATCGGGGTGGGTCCATGACGGGACCGCCCCCTCCGGCGGATAGCTTGTAAGCATGCTCAGGACCCTTCTCTCGCCCCGCCTCGTCGGGTTGCACCTGCTCACGATCGGGGTCCTGATCGCGTTCGTCTTCCTCGGGCGCTGGCAGCTCGGGGTCTTCGAGGAGTCGGGCCGGCCGCGCGCCGCCGCCGACCCCGCGCCGGTGCCCGCCGCCACGCTCGCCCCGCTGGCCGCCCAGCTCACCGGCGACGTCGTCGGGCGCAGGGTGACGGCCGAGGGCTCCTACGACCCCGCCCGCCAGCTCCTCGTGGCCGACCGCCGCCCCGACGTGGACGCGCCGGGCGGCAAGGCCTCGCAGGACGACGGCTACTGGGTGCTCACGCCGCTCCGGCTCGACGACGGCACGCTGATGCCGGTCGTGCGGGGCTGGGTGGCGCGGAGCGACGACCCGGCGGCGGCCGACGTGCCGCAGGGCCGGGTGACGGTGACCGGCCGGCTGAGCCCGCAGCAGGGCACCGACAGCGTGCAGCGGCGCGCCACGGTCCTGCCCGCCGGGCAGGTGCAGACGGTCTCCACGGGCGAGCTGGTCAACCTGTGGGCCGGTCAGAAGGTGCGGCCCGGCTTCGTGGTCGCGCAGCCGCCGTCCGGCTCGCTGACGCAGGTGGCGATCTCGCCGCCGGCGACCGAGGGTGCGCTGACCTGGCGTAATCTGGCTTATGCCGCTAACTGGTGGATCTTTGCAGGGTTCGCCGTTTTCATGTGGTTCCACTTCGTACGGGATGCCGTACGGACGGATCGAGATCGTGGCAAATCCCCTGAGATGGCTCTGGAAGGTTAAAACGTGGAATCGGCTCTGAAGCCCTTCCGGGTGCTCGCCTACGTCGTCGGCTGCATGCTGCTCATCCTGTGCGCCGCCATGGTGCTGCGCTACGGCTTCGGCAACCCCACCCTGTCGAAGATCACCGCACCGATCCACGGCGGGCTCTACATGCTCTATCTGGTCGCGGTCATGAACCTCGGCATGAAGGCGCGCTGGTCGTGGCCCTACATGCTGGGCGTCATGCTCGGCGGCACCGTGCCCTTCCTGTCGTTCTTCATCGAACGCAAGGTGACCGAGCGCGTCCAGTCGGCCGCCGCGCCGGCCGCGGCGGAGGCCTGAGTCCCCTGCGGGACCGGCCCCCGCCGCCCGGAGCTCAGCGGCCGATCCCGCGCCGGCGCGCCCTCTTCAGCCGCTCGCGCTGCGAGGGGTCGAGCATCAGGTAGCCGACCACCGGACCGCCGACCACGAGCAGCACCACCGCCAGGGCGACCCACTTCGAGAAGAACAGCGAGACCAGGACGGCGATGCCCGCGCCGATGGCGTATTTCTGGATTGGCGACATCCTCTTCCTCCGAACGCGGAGCGCACGCCCCGCCTCTTCTCATATTCTGCGTCGCCGATCCAACGAGCGGGACACCTTGGGGGTTCCCCTTCGCGATGTATCGCGAAGGGGTCAGTCTCTGTCGTACGCCGCGACCGACCAGGCCCCGGGACGCTCGCCGAGCTCGGCGGCCAGCCGGTCGGCCGCCTTCGGGCCGGACAGCTCGTGCTTCCCCTCGCACGCGTCCTTCGACGGGCACGCGCCGCGTCCGCGCGCGACGGGCGCGTCAGGGGGGAAGACCCAGACCGTGACCTCGTGGTCGCGGCCGAGCCAGCCCGGCTCGTACGCCTTGTCCGCGAGCATGCTGAGCCCGCCGCCGGGGCCGCAGGTGCCGGCGGCGCTGCTCGTACCCTCATGGGTGAAGAAGATCGAGCCGGGCTCCTGGCAGAAGATGACGAGCTTGACGTTCTCGCTCGTGGGGCGGAAGCGGAGGCGCGCCTTCGTCGCCGAGCGCGGCCCGGCCGTCGCCGCCAAGAGGTTCAGCCCCTTGTAGGCGCGGGGCGGCTCCTCGAAGGCCGGCGGGGGCGAGGGCGGGGACGCGGGGCCGGTGACGACGGTCAGGTTCGACACCGCCATGACGACGGCCGTGACGACCGCCGCGGTGGCGAGGGCGGCGCCCGCCGTCCAGCCCCAACCCCGGCGCGGGCGGGCCCGGCGTGTCGCGCCCTGGCGGGTGGCCAGCCGCGCCCGCGCCCTGGCCACGGTCTCGGCCGAAGGCGGCGGCTCGTCCGGGATCGCCTGGGCGAGCAGGGTGATCTCATCCATCGTGGCTCCCCTCCAGCGGGTTGACGTCGCCCAGCGCCGAGCGCAGGCGCTTGCGCGCCCGGCTGAGCCGGGACGCGACGGTGCCGTACGGGATCTCCAGGGCGGTCGCGACCTCCTGGTGGGTGAAGCCGCCCAGCGCCACCAGCAGCACCACGTCCCGGTCGCCCCTGTTCAGCCTGGCAAGCGCCCCCGCGAGCCTGCCGGTGAGCGCGCCGGCCGTGACCCGCGCGAGCGTCGTGTCCTCGTGGCTGTGCGCCTCGCGCTCCACCGTCCGGCTGAGCGCCCTCCAACGGCGGACCTCGCTGCGGTGATGCCGTGCGATGAGCTTGGTGGCGATGCCGTACAGCCAGGGTTTGACGTCGCCGCGCGACGGCTCGTATCCGCCTTGCGCGGCGACGAGGAAGACCTCGCCCGCCAGGTCGTCGGCGTCGTCCCTGGAGAGCCGCCTGGCGATGTAGCGGTGGATCTCCGAGAAGTACGTGTCGAAGATCTGGTCCAGGTCCAGCACTGGATGGGTGGGTGCGTTCATGCGGGCGGCCTCGACGGCGTTCGTGCTGGGGTCACGCGTGGTTCTCCGTTCGGTTGCGCTGAAACGGTCACCACTGATTGCCCGAAGCCCCGGATCGCTTTCACCGGCCGATCGCGCTCAGCCCGGCGGCGACCTCCTCCAGGGACGGCCGCGTCGCGGGATCGGGCGACAGCAGCCGGAACAGCAGCGGGCCCAGCACGCCGGCCCGGGTGATCGGCGCGCCGGGCGCGGGCGGCCGGCCCTCCAGCGCGGCGTACAGCGTGGCCCCCAGCGACCACAGGTCGGCCGCCGGGCTGGGCCCGCCCTCCGGGGCCGCGTACGCGGGCGGCGTCCCCGACCGCACGGACGGCAGCAGCGTCGCCCGGCCGCGGTCGTCCACTAGAACGTTCCCGGGGTGCACCCCGCCGTGCGGCCCCTGCCCCTGGCGCAACCGCTCGGTCACCGCCAGGCCGATCGCCGCCACCTCGGCGCGCGGCAGCGGCCCGAGCGCCTCGATGAGCCGGTCCAGCGGCCGGTCCACGGCCAGCCGCTCCAGCGTCTCGCGGATCACCTCCACCGGCGGCGGGCCCGACGGGTTCAGCATCGCCCTGACCAGCGACCTGAACGGCTCGGGACCGGCCGCCGGTGACGCGCCGGGCGGCCGGCCCTCGACCGCGAAGTGCAGCGTCGCCCCCAGTGACCACAGGTCGGCCGACGGCCAGGTGCTCCGGGTCGGCAGCCCGAACCCGGTCAGCATCGCCCGCCCGCCCGCCGTCAGCAGCACGTGGCCCGGCTCGACGTTGCCGTGCACGTACGACGCGGCGTGCGCGGCCGTCAGCGCCGCCAGCACGCCCACCCCCGCCCTGGCCGCCTGCACCACGGGAAGAGGCCCGCGCGAATTCACCGCGGACTCCAGCGTCGTCCCCGCCACGGGCTCCATGACCAGCCACGGCGCGTCGTCCTGCGTCACCACGTCGAGCACCCGCACGATCGACGGATGCCGCAGCGCCGCCGCCGCGCGCGCCCGGTGCAGCGCCGCCGCGCGCAGCTCGGCCGGCAGGCGCAGCTCCCTGACCGTCACCTCACGGCGGCCGGACTCGTCGAAGGCCGGGCGCTCAGGGCCCGCCGCCGAAGGGTCGAGCAGGCGGTAACGACCGGCCGGCTTGCCGGGCCCTCCCATGTCCAGGTGCACGACGACCTCCACGTCCGCCCGGAACCATCCAGCCCCGCACCCTTCCGCTCGCGGCCGTCACGTCGCCCGGCCGGCCAGCCAGGACTCGTGCGCGCTGTACAGCCTGCGCCACAGCCGGTCCTTCTCCTCCGCGCTCACGTCGTCGAGCGGCAGGACGAAGACGTCGGCGAGGGCCGCGAAGTAGTCGCGCGCGGTGTCCAGGGTGAGCTCCTGACCGCCCGTGCCGCCGATCCTGGACGAGCCGATCCTGGACAGCGTGAGCCCGCGTAGCTGGTCCACGCCCGACCCGTCGCGCCGCGACACCGAGCAGATCCGGACGAACCCGGACTCCGGCGACGTCGTCAGATGGTGGTGCTGTTTCTCGAACGCGGACATCTCCGCCGGAGCCGGACCGAAGTCCATCCCCAGGAACGAGCCACTCGGATCGTGGTCGAGCCGCCATCCGCCGGGCGCGATCTCCGACGGGCGCAGCCCGTACGTGAACGGCCCCTGCCGGTAGGCGCCCGCCACCAGCGGCAGCGGCTCGTGCAGGGCGTCGCCGAGCCCCACGTCAACCAACCACTCGCCGCCCGGGTTCTCCGGCGAGGGCAGGCCGCGGGCCGTGAGCACCAGGTGGTTGGCGCCGACGTTCGGCTCGTCGCCACGCGACTGCACGCCGCCGACGTGCCGGGTCACGTCGTAACCGAGCGCCGCCAGGAGGGAGTGGAACGCGCCGTTCAGGTGGAAGCAGTAGCCGCCCCGGCCGCGCACGATGCGCGCGACGGACTCGGCGGGGTCAACGGACGTGGGACGGTCGAGCCAGATCTCCAGAGCCTCGTAGGCGACCTTCTCGACGTGCGCGGCGTGCAGGGCGCGCAGGTTGTCGGCGGTGGCGGGCGCGCCGAGCAGGTGGGGCAGGCCGATGCGGCCGAGGTAAGCGGCGATGGTCACCTGCCAAGTCTGCACTGTATGTGCACGCTTAAGGAGGTGTGGTCTGCACAGCCCGCTTCTACGCTTCCGTACGTGGCAGAGCAGCGACGCATTCTCGTGGTCGAGGACGACCGGACGATCGCCCTGGCCGTACGGAACCGCCTGGCCGCCGAGGGGTTCGACGTCCGGGTGGCGGGCGACGGGCAGGACGCCCTCGTCCAGTACGCGAGGGCCGAGCCCGACCTGGTGATCCTCGACCGGCTCCTGCCCGGCCTGGACGGGCTGGAGGTGTGCCGGCGCATGCAGGCCGCCCGGCCGGTGCCCGTGCTCATGCTGACCGCGCTCGGCGACGAGACCGACGTCCTGGTCGGGCTTGGCGTCGGGGCCGACGACTACCTCGCCAAGCCGTTCAGCATGCGCGAGCTCGTCGCGCGCATCCACGCGCTGCTGCGCCGGGTGGAGCGGGCCGCCCAGCTCGCCGCCGAGGACACCGTGATCAGGGTGGGCGAGGTCGAGATCGACACCGCCGCCCGCCGGGTGTTCGTGCGCGGCAGCGAGGCGCAGCTCACCCGTACCGAGTTCGACCTGCTGCGGCGGCTCGCCGAGCGGCCTGGACAGGTCTTCGAGCGCGACCGGCTGCTGTCGGACGTGTGGGGCTTCTCCGAGGCCGCCGCCACCAGGACGGTCGACAGCCACGTACGGGCGCTGCGCCGCAAGCTCGGCCCCGACGTCGTACGGACCGTGCACGGCGTCGGCTACGCCCTGGTACGGCGATGAGGCCGCTCGACTTCCTGGGGCGGATCAAGGTCAAGCTCGGCATCGTCATCGTGCTCGCCGTCGGCACCGCCTTCGTGGTCAACGAGGTCGGGATCAACTCGGGGCTGTCGCGCGAGGTGCGTATCGCGGTCGCCGTCGTGCTGGCGCTGATCATGGTGCAGCTCCTCGCCATGGGGATGACCAAGCCGCTGCGCCAGATGGCCCGCGCCGCCCAGACCATCGCCAAGGGCCACTACAAGCTGCGGGTCAGCGCCACCTCCCGCGACGAGGTGGGCGAGCTGGCCAGGGCGTTCAACGCCATGGCCGCCGACCTCGGCGAGGTGGACCGCCAGCGGCGCGAGCTGGTCGCCAACGTCAGCCACGAGCTGCGCACGCCCATCACCGGCCTGCGCGCCGTGCTGGAGAACGTCGTGGACGGCGTCTCCGCGCCCGACCCCGTCACCATGGCCACCGCGCTCGCCCAGACCGAACGGCTCGGCCGGCTAGTCGCGCAGCTCCTCGACCTGTCCAGGCTGGACAGCGGGGCGCGGCTCATCGAGGCCGAGGCCGTCACCCTCGCGCCGCTCGTCGACCAGGCCGTGCGTGAGGCCGGGCTGGCCAGGGAGGACGTCGTGATCCGCGCCGAGGTGCCGCCGGGACTGGTGGTGCGGGCCGACCCCGACCTGCTCGCGCAGGTCCTCGCGAACCTCCTGGACAACGCCGTACGGCACAGCCCGTCCGGCGGGGTGGTCACCGTCAGCGGGGCGGCGCACGGGGCCGGGGTACGGGTCGCCGTCGCCGACCACGGGCCCGGCATCCCGGAGGCGGAGCGGGGGCGGGTGTTCGAACGGTTCTCCCGCCTGGACTCCGGGCGGGCCGCCGACTCCGGCGGGGCCGGGCTCGGGCTGGCCATCGTGAAGGAGATCGTCGAGCTGCACGGGGGAGCGGTGCGGATCGACGAGGGGGCGGGGTGCCGCATGGTCGTCGAGTTACCAGGGAGGACGATGCCGGAGTCGGCTCAGGACGCTCCCGTGCGGGTGGACGGTCTTTCGCCGCCGACCGAGGCCGGGGGTGCGGTGGCCGCGGAAGGCGGGCGGGCGCCCCTTGCGGTGGAAGTCGGCGAACCCGTGCTGGAGCCCGCGGCCGAGGGCCGGACGCCCGTTGCGGCTGGGGTCGTGGCTCCCGGTCCGGGGGTGGGGGTGGGGGCGGGGGTGCCCGTGCCGTCGCCGGGTTCGGGGCTCGTACGGGTGGTCGGCGGCGGGGTTGTCGGGATCATGGTCGGTTTCCTGCTAGGGATCTTCGCCGCCGTGTTCGTCAGCGTGGCCGTCTCGGACGGGCTGGCGCTCGTGACGCTCGTTCTGTGCACGGCGGGGGTGGGCGCGTTCGGCGCGGCCCTGGGCGCGGGCTCGGCCCGGCGGGCGGCGGCGCTGGCGTACCAGATGGCTCAGGTGGCGCGGCCGGTCCATCCGGCGCGACCGATGACATATGCGGGACAGGAAAGCGGGGCTGCGATGAGCACAGAGGGACAACCGACGGATTCCCCGGCGACACCCGGGGAACAAGCGACGCAAACCGGTCCCACTACGACGCCGGCCACAGCTGCGACGCAGGGCGCAGCGGCGACGCCGGGCGCAGCGGCGACGCCGGGCGCACCCGTGACGCCTGGTCCAATGGCGGCGACGGGCAGCGCGGCCGTGACGCCGGGCGCGGCGGTGACCGCAGGCACGTCCGCGATGCCCGGCACTTCCCAGCCCACACCGCCCGCGCAGCCCGCGCATGCCGCGGCGGCCACGACGCCGAGGCCCGGGGGTCAAGCTTCCGGGCAGCCGGTGGGGGTGTCCGAGGCTGTGGGGCCGGTGTTGTGGGGTGGGGTTCCGATGGGGCAGGCGCCGGGCGGGCCGGAGGGGCGGGGGGCGGCGGGTCATGGGCCGCCGTCGTACGGGCCTCCGTCGTACGGGCCGCCCTCGCACGGGCCGGGTTACGGGCCGCCCTCGTACGTTCCGCCGCCGTTGTTTCCTCGGCCCGAGTTGCCCGCGCCGCCGCGCTGGCTGTTGCCGGCGGCCGGCGGGGGCGGGGTGTTCGCGGCCGTGGCGTTGCCGGAGGCGCAGGTCGGGCTGGGGATCGTGCTCGTGTCGATGGTGCTCGGCGCGGCGGCGCTGCCGGCCGTGGCCAGGCGGATGACGCCGTGGTCGGTGGCGTTCGGGCTCACCGCGTACGGGCTGATCTCGATGGCGGCGGTGCGGGACGCCGACTGGCTGGTGGGGATCCTGCTCGTGGCGGGGGCCGGGCTGGGCGCGCTGGCGGTGTCGGGGGCCGGGGCCGGCTGGCTCGGGGTGCTGAGGGGCGGCCTGTCGGTGCTGCTGGCGCTGGGCCCGGTGCCGTGGTTCCTGGCCGGGCCGTTGAAGAAGCTCACGGCCCGGCGGCGGGTGCTGCCGACCGTGGCGGCGCTCGGGATCACGGCGGTGCTGCTGCTGGTGTTCGGGTTGCTGTTCGCCTCGGCGGACGCGGTGTTCGCCTCGTACGCCGAGCGCCTGGTGACCGCCCCCGCGTGGGCGGAGTCGATACCGGGGCGGATCGTGCTGTTCGTGCTGTTCGCCGTGCTGCTGGCGGCCGTGGTGCTGGTCGCGTTGCGGCCCGTGAACGACCCGGTGGGCCCGCAGCGGAAGTTCGCGGTGAGCAGGAGCGTGTGGCTGGTGCCGCTCACGGCGGTGAACCTGCTGTTCGCGTCGTTCGTGGCGGTGCAGATCACGGCGCTGTTCGGCGGCGACACGCTGGTGCTGCGGACGGCCGGGCTGACCTACGCCGAGTACGCCAGGCAGGGCTTCTTCCAGCTCGTCGTGGTCAGCGTGTTCGTGCTCGGCATCGTGGCGGCGGCGGCCGGGCTGCTGCGTACCGGGCGGCGGGAGCGCTGGGTGCTGGCCGGGCTGCTGGGCGTGCTCTGCGGCCTGACCATGGTGGTGCTGGCCTCGGCCCTGCACCGGATGAACCTCTACACCGACGCCTACGGCCTGTCCCGGCTGCGGCTGTCGGTGCAGGCCACGGTCTGGTGGCTGGGGGCGGTGTTCGCGCTGGTGCTGCTGGCCGGGGCGGCCCGCCTGACGGGACGCGGCTCGGGCTGGCTGCCGCGGACGATCGTGCTGGTGACGGGGCTCGGGCTGGGCGCGTTCGCGCTGGTCAACCCGGATCTGCGGGTCGCGGCCACGCAGGTCGAGGTGCGTGGCGTCGCCAACCTGGACTCCGACTACCTGGGCGATCTCGGCGCGGAGGCGGTGCCGGCGCTCGACCGGCTGCCGGAGCCGCAGCGGAGCTGCGTGCTGGCCGACGTGGTCTCGGCGAACGAGCTGGACCGGCCGGACCCCTGGAACGGCTGGAATCTGGCCCGCGCGCAGGCCCGCGACCTGCTGGCCGCGCACCCTGTCTACAGGAGGGCGGATTGCGGCCAGCGCCGGTCGTACTCCTCTGATTGAATCTCGGGGTGAGCTTCGACGTGATCATCCGGGGCGGCAGGGTGCTCGACGGCACGGGAGCCCCGCCGTTCCGGGCCGACGTGGCGGTGAGCGGCGACCGCGTCGCGGCCGTGGGCCGGCTGGAGACCGCCGAGGCGGCGACGGTGATCGACGCGAGCGGCCGGTTCGTCGCGCCGGGGTTCGTCGACTGCCACGCGCACGGCGACGCGGCCGTCTTCGACCCGGCGGTGCAGCGGGCCGCGCTGCGGCAGGGGGTGACGACGTTCGTGCTCGGCCAGGACGGCCTGTCGTTCGCGCCCGGCTCGGCCGAGACCGTCGCCTACGCCTCCCGCTACTTCGCCGCCGTCAACGGCCCCCTGCACGAAAGCCGGCTGAGGGCGGGGGCGCCGGGTGAGGGCCCGCCGTATGAGGAGCCGCTGCCCGAGGGGCCGCTGCGTGAGGGGCCGCTGAGCGTCGCGGAGTTGCTGGGCTCCTACGACCGGGCGGTCGCGGTCAACACCGCCTACCTGCTGCCCCACGGCACGATCCGCTACGACGTCATGGGCCCCTCGTCCGCCCCGGCCTCCGCCGACGACCTGGCCGCGATGCTGAGGCGGGTCGAGCGCGGCCTGGCGGAGGGCGCGGCCGGGCTGTCCACCGGGCTGGAATACCTGCCGGGCCGCTACGCCGACGCCGAGGAGCTGGCCGCGCTGTGCCGGCCGCTCGGCGGCCTCCCTTACGTCACCCACATGCGCGCCTACGGACCCGGCGCCGGGGTCGGCATGGCCGAGGTCGTGGACATCGCCTCCCGGTCGGGCGCCGCCGTGCACGTCTCCCACCTGCACGGCCCGGCCGACGTGCTGCTGCCGCTGGTCGGCGACGCGCTCGCCCGCGACGTCGACCTGTCCTTCGACACCTACCCCTACCTGCGGGGCAACACGATCCTGGCGATGGTGGTCCTGCCGCCGTCCGTGCCCGCCGCCGAGACCGGCCGGGCGCTGGAGCTGATCGCCGCCGCCGACCTGGACGAGTGGTGGCCCGGGCTCGACGCCACCTGGCCCCGGCTGACCGTCTCGCACGCCCCCGGCATGGAGTGGACGGAGGGCCTGACCGTGGTTGCGGCGGCCGAGCGGGCGGGGGTGTCCCCGGCCGAGCTGTGCCGCCGCCTGCTCATCGAGACGCGGCTGGAGGCGGGCGTCGTGTCGGCCCGCCCGGACGAGGGGCCCGAGGGGGAGCAGTCCGTACGCCGCATGCTGCGCCACCCGTCCCACACCGGCGGCTCCGACGGCATCTACGTCGGCGGTCATCCGCATCCGCGCGGGTTCGGGGCCTTCGCCCGGTTCCTCGGCCGGCATGTCAGGGAGCTGGGCGACTGGACGTGGGAGCAGGCCGCCGTGCACCTCGCCGCGCATCCCGCCCGCCGCTTCGGGCTGAGCGACCGGGGGCTGGTGCGTACGGGGTTCGCCGCCGACCTGGTGGTGATCGATCCGGCCACCGTGGCCGACCGGGCCACGTACGCCGAGCCGCGCGAGCTCGCGACCGGCGTCGCCGACGTGCTCGTGTCGGGCGTCCCGGTGCTGGCCGGGGGCGAGCTGACCGGGGCACTCCCCGGCCGCGCGCTACGTCCCTGACCGCCGCCGATCATGATCACTGTAATAGGGTCGGACGCGGATGGAGGGGGTCCCGTGTCTGCAGTGCTCTTCGAGGGCGACTACGAGTTTCCGCTGATGGTGGTGCGCCGGGACGCGCTGGAGCACAACATCGCGACGATGGCGGCCTTCGCCCGCGACCACGGCATGGAGCTGGCGCCGCACGCCAAGACGCACCTGTCGAAGGAGATCGCGGAGCTGCAGCTCGCGGCGGGCGCGTGGGGGCTGACCGTGGCCGACACCCGCCAGGCCCGCGCGGTCCGGGCCTTCGGCGCCCGGCGGATCGTGGTGGCCAACCAGGTCGTGAGCGGGGCCGGGCTCGACTGGGCGGCGGCGGAGCTGGCGGCGGATCCCGGATTCGAGTTCCTGAGCTTCGCCGACTCCGTGGCAGGCCTCGACATCCTCGCCGAGCACGCCGGGGAGCGGCCGTTCCGGGTGCTGGTGGAGCTGGGGCACGCGGGCGGCCGGGCCGGGTGCCGCACGCTGGAGGAGTTCCTGCGGGTGGCGGCGCACGCGGCGAAGACGCCAGGGGTCGAGGTCGCCGGGGTGGCCGGGTACGAGGGCGGCCTGCCGGACGCCCACCACGTACGGAAATATCTGGACACGCTGACCGAGGCCCTGGAGCACCTGCGCGTCCGCAACCCGATCCTCTCCGTCGGCGGCAGCCAGTGGTTCGACGTGATCGGGCGCGAGCTGGCCGCCGTCCAGGCCCGGATCCTGCTGCGCAGCGGCGCGTACGTCACCCACGACGAGGGCTACTACCGCGAGCGCACCCCGTTCACCCGCATCGGCGGCGAGCTGCGCCCGGCGCTGGAGGTGTGGGCGTACGTGCTGTCGGTGCCGGAGCCCGGCCTCGCGATCGTCGGCATGGGCAAGCGCGACGCCCCCTACGACGAGGGCCTGCCGATCCCGCACCGCGACGGCGTGACCGTGCTCAAGATGCAGGACCAGCACACGCTGCTGCGCGCCGACGGGCTCGTGCCCGGTGACCTGGTGTCCTTCGGCATCTCCCATCCCTGCACGGCTTTCGACAAGTGGCGGATGCTGCCCGTGGTGGACGAGGACTACCGTGTCGTAGGCACGCTCAGCACCGATTTCCACTGACTTTTGGAGCGTTACGTGAAAAAGGAGCTTCGCACCAGCGAAGGCGCCGCCCCCATCGGCGCCTACTCGCAGGGCCTCGTGGTGGGCGACTTCGTCTTCACCTCGGGCATGGGGCCGCTCGACCCGCACACCGGTGAGCTCGTCGGCGACGACGTGGCCGCCCAGACTCATCAGGTCATGCGCAACCTCGGCGCGATCCTCGCCGCGCACGGGCTCGGCTTCGACGACGTGGTGAAGTCCACGGTCCACCTGCAGCACGTCGAGCGCGACTTCGCCGCCTACAACGAGGTCTACAAGTCGTACTTCAACGCTCCCTACCCCGTGCGCACCACGGTGGGTTCCCAGCTCCTGGGCATCCTGGTGGAGATCGACTTCGTCGCGCACAAGAGCGCGTAAAGTTCGCTCGTGGACAGTTCGGTATACGTCTTCGCCGAGGATCTGCGCGGTGAGGGCGTCGAGCGGGTGCTCGACAGGATCAGCGGGTATGGCGTCGCCGGCGTCACCGTCGGTGTCGCGCACCACGCCGCCCGCGACGTCACCCCGCACGGGCTGTCCAGGCTGACCGTACGCCACGACGCCGCGCACTTCACCCCGCCGGCCGAGCTGTTCGACGGCCGGCGGCTGTGGCCGGTGCCCGGTCACGCCGCCGTGCTCGACGGCCTGCGCGAGGCGTGCGCGAAGCGGTCCATGAAGCTGCACGGCTGGACGGTCTTCCTGCGCAACGCGACGCTCGGCACCGAGCATCCCGACGTCACCGTACGCGACTGCTTCGGCGACCGCGGCTCACCCGCCGACCTGTGCCCCGCCCACCCCGACGTGCGCGAATACGCCGTCGCGCTGGCCAGAGCCGTCGCGCGGCTCGGCGTCGAGAGCGTGGTGGCCGAGGCGCTGCACTTCCAGCCGCTCGCGGCCGAGCGGTCGTTCGTGCCGCTCGGGCCTATGGACGCCTACCTGTTCGGCCTCTGCTTCTGCGACTACTGCCTGCGCCGCGCCGCCGACCTGGGCGTGGACGCCGAGATGGCGCGCGAGGAGTGCGCGCGCATCGTGGGGCGGGTGCTCGACGGCGACCCGCCCGCGCAGGGCGAGGTGACCCGGGCGGCGCTCACCGCGTACGCGGGGCCCGACGTCGTGGCCTACGCCCGCGCCCGCTCGGAGACCGTCACGACGCTGGTCTCGGAGGTGGCCTCGGCGGTCGCCGAGGAAGGCTCCAAGCTGGTGTTCATCGACTCCACGGGCGCCGTCAAGGGCTACGCCGACGGTCTGCCCACGCCCGGCCTGGCCGCGCACGACGCCTGGCAGCTCGGCGTCGACCTGGTGGCGCTGGGCGATCTGGTGCCGGCGTTCGGCGTGCTGGCCTACGCCCGCGACGCGGCGCGGGTGGCCGACGACGTGGGCGCCTACCTGCGCTCGGTCGGCAAGGACCGCGAGGTGCGGGCGGTGCTGCGGCCCGGCCATCCCGACAGCGACTCGCTCGACCGGCTCGTGGCCAAGGCGCGGGCGGCCAAGGCGGCGGGGGCGCTCGCGGTCGACTTCTACGCGTACGGGCTGGCCCCGCATCCGGTGCTCGACCGCATCCCGGCCGCGCTCGCCGAAGCCCTCTAGACGGGGGAAGCGGCCCCGCGCACCGGACCGTGCGGCCCTGACCAGCTTCGATATTCGCTTCCTTATCGCTGGGCCTCCCATACCACTATTGGACGTCAGTGATCACCTCTGGTCTGCTGGGCCTGCATCGACGTCCATCGGGGCCGGTCGCATCGAGTTCCGCAGCCCCTGAAAGCAGGTGTCCCACCCATGTCCTTCGGACAGTCCGTTCCGTCTCGCCGCGCGTTGCTGGCCGCGGCTGCCCTCCTGCCGCTGGCGGGCCGCCCGGCCGAGGCGTCGGCCGCCGCCCCGGAGAGCGCGCAGCGCTACTACGACCGCGCGGCCAGGCTGGCCGGCCAGGACCCGGTCCTGCGGGCCCTGGTCAAAGCGCTCGGGCCGGACCTGACGATGCCGACCGCGAAGCCCCTCGCACCGATGCGGATCTTCGACGACGTCGCGGTGCTGGGCACCAGCTTCGTCCAGGCCACGGCGCTGCTCACCTCTCGGGGCGTCATCCTCATCGACGCGATGGGCTCGCCCGACGACGCCGAGAAGATCATCGTTCCGGGGCTGCGCGCCGTGGGCGCGGACCCCGCCCAGATCAAGTACGTGGTGGTCGCCCACGGGCACGACGATCACTTCGGCGGCGCGCAGCTCCTGGCGGACCGGTACGGCGCCCGCGTCCTGATGAGCCGGGCCGACTGGGACCTCGTCGCCGCCGAACGCCCCGCCAACGCGCCCAAGCGGGACCTGGTGATCGCCGACGGACAGAAACTCACCCTCGGGGACACCACGGTCACCTTCCACCACACTCCCGGGCACACGCCGGGCACCGTCTCGCCGATCTTCCCGGTGCGCTGGAAGGGGCGCCGGCACACCGCGATGTTGTGGGGCGGCACCAATCCGCCCGCCGCGATCGAGGGCAAGCGCGCGACCCTGTCCTCCGTCCTCGCCTTCGCGGCCACGATGCGGCGGGCGGGGGTGGAGGTCGAGCTGAACAACCACGGCGGGGCCGACCACGGCCTGGCGCGCATCGAGGAGCTGCGCGCCGACCCGACGAGGACGGCGAACCCGTTCATCATCGGCCGTGCCAGGGCGCAGCGCTTCATGAAGGTCATGGAGGTCATGCTGCGCGGCCGCATCGCCCAGGATCAGGAGGCGGCCGGCGGCCAGGCTCCGCGCAGGAGCTAGACGCCGTCGAGCAGGGCCGAGACGACCTTGGCGGCGAAGTCGTCCGGCGCGCGCAGCCCGCGCAGGACCACCCGCGCCCACACCGCCCCCGCCAGCAGGTCGATCACCAGCATCGGATCGGCCGAGGCGGCCAGTTCGCCGCGCCGCGCGGCCCGTTCGAAGATCTCCCGCTCCTTCGCGAGGCGGTCGGCGAAGAAGTGGCGGGCGTCCAGCTCCGGGTGGCGGACGGCGGCGGCGAGCGCGGCCAGCGCGATGTCCGCGGCCGGCGGCTCGGTGAGCAGCCGGATCACGCCCTCCACCAGCGCCACGAGGTCGCCGCGCAGGCTGCCCGTGTCGACCGGCTCGAACCCCAGCACGTCGGACTCCACCAGCGCCGCCCCGAGCAGCGCGGCCTTGGACGGCCACCACCGGTAGATCGTCGTCTTGTTGACGCCCGACCGCTCGGCGACGCCCTCGACGGTCAGCCCGTCGTAGCCCTTCTCGGCGACCAGCCGCAACGTCGCGTCGAAGATCTCCTGCTGTTTCCTCGGGGCCATGCGCCTCATTTTCTCCCGGCGAACGCCGTGGCCACGCCGAGACCCAGGTAGACCACGCCGCTGAGGCGACGCAGGGTCCTCGCCCGGCTCCGCAGCCGGCCGCCGAGCGCGCCGGCGGTCCAGGCGTACACGAGGTCCGAAAGCAGGCCGAGCAGCAGCAGCGTCAGGCCGAACAGCACGATCTGCAGCGCCGGCGAGCCCGCCTCGGGACGGACGAACTGCGGCAGGAACGCCAGGAAGAACAGCGCCACCTTGGGGTTGAGCACGTTGACCAGCATCCCTTCCAGGAACACCTTGCGCAGCGGCTGCGGGGGCGGCGTGGCGCCCTCCTCCTGCCCGCCGCCGGTGAACGCGCGGAAGGCCAGGTAGCCGAGGTAGGCCACGCCCGCCCACTTCACGACCGCGAACAGCGTCGCCGACCGCGAGATCAGGTACGACAGCCCCGCCGCGGCGGCGGCGATGTGCACCAGCGTGCCGGCCTCCACGCCGAGGGCGCTGGCCAGCGCCGCCGTCCGGCCCTGGGCCAGGCCGCGGGCGGTGATGTAGAGGTGGTTCGGGCCGGGGATCAGCACGAGGGCGAGCGCGGCGGTGACGAAGAAGGCGTACGCCGTGAGGGAGATCACGGCTCCGAAGCATAGGTCGGCTTTGGTCCTGACGTCCGGGCCAATGGGAAGCCGATTTTCCGGACCAAATAAGGTGTCGGCCCGGCGTGGCATAGTTGTGGCGTGAACGGACTTCTCGTCGGGCGCTCGGTTGAGCTGGACAGACTCGTGCGGGTGCTGGAGTCCGCCACAGAAGGCACGGCCGGCGTCGCGCTCGTCGGCGGCGACGCGGGGATCGGCAAGACCCGGCTGGTCGGCGAGCTGGTGACGCGGGCCCGCGAGCGGGGCTTCCACGTGCTCGTCGGCCAGTGCGCCGAGCTCGGCGACGCGCTGCCCTACCTGCCGCTGGCCGACGCGCTGCGCGGCGCCGAGCCCGCGGTGCGGGAGTCCGCCGCCGCCCACCCCCTGCTGGGCCAGCTCCTGCCCGGCACCGAGAGCGCGCCCTCCGCCGGGCTCACCCAGCAGCGGCTGTTCGGCTCGCTGCTCGGGCTGCTGGCCGACGTACAGCCGGTGCTGTTCGTGATCGAGGACCTGCACTGGGCCGACCGCTCCACCCGCGACCTGCTGGTCTTCCTCAGCCGCATGCTCCAGGCCGAGCAGGTCTGCGTCATGGGCACCTACCGCACCGACGACCTGCACCGCCGCCATCCGCTGCGGTCGGTGCTGGCCGAGCTCAAGCGGCTGCCCACGGTGACGGGCGTGGAGCTGGGGCCGCTCAGCTCGGGCGATCTGTCAGACTATGTCGCCACGATGGGCCGGGTGGGCGCCCAGGAGCTGGGCGAGATCGTCGCGCGGGCCGACGGCAACCCGTTCTACGCCGAGGAGCTGTTCGCGGCGCTCGCGGAGGGCGACAATCTGCCCGACGGGCTGGCCAGCCTGCTGATGTCCCGCGTCGAGGTGCTGTCCGAGGAGAGCCAGCGGGTGCTGCGGGCCGCCGCCGTGGCCGGCCGCCGGGTGGAGGACGAGCTGCTGCGCGAGGTGTCCGGGCTGCCGCTGGCCGAGTTCGAGGAGGCGGTCAGGGAGATCGTCTCGCGCGGGCTGCTCCGGGTCGACGGCTTCGGCTACACCTTCCGCCACGCGCTGCTGCAGGAGGCCGTTTACACCGACCTGCTGCCCGGCGAGCGCACCCGGCTGCACGCCGCCTTCGCCCGCCTGCTCACCGCGCCCGCCGAGCTGGCCCACCACTACCTCGCCGGCCACGACCTCGCGGGCGCGCTCAAGGCGTCCGCCGAGGCGGGCCGGCTCGCCGAACGGCTGGGCGCGCCCGCCGAGGCCCACAGCCACTACGACCGGGCGCTCAGCCTGTGGGACCAGGTCGAGGACGCCGCCGGGCTGACCGGCGAGAGCCGCGCCGCGCTGGCCTTCCGCAGCGCGATCATGGCCGCCGACAGCGGCGACAACCACCGCGCCGTGGTCCAGCTCCGCGCGCTGCCGCCCACGTCCGAGGTGAGCGAGCGCCTGGCCTACTACCTGTGGGAGACCGACGACCCGGCCGGCGCCATCGCCGCCGCCGAGCGCGCCGTCGCGAGCGCCGACAACGACGCCGACCTCGCCCGCGCCCTCGCCACCCATGCCCGCACCCTGTTCTGGAGCCCGCGGCTCAAGGAGGTCGAGGCCCTCGCCACCCGCGCGCTCGACACCGCCCGCGCCGCCGGGGCCGCCGACGCCGAGGTCGGCGCGCTGCTCACGCTGGCCACCTACCGCGAATACCACGGCGACATCGCCCGCGCCCACGAGCTGATCGAGACCGCCTCCGGCCTCACCACCTGCGACCTCGCGATGGACCTGCGCGCCCGCTTCCACCACGCGCGCATCCACTACGAGCAGGGCCGGCTCGACGACGCCGCCGAGGTCGCCGACGACGGCATCAGGATGGCGCTCGACACCGGGCTCAAGTGGAGCACCTACGGCACCGACCTGCGCTTCCTGCGCTTCCTCATCCACTACGTGGCCGGCGAGTGGGACCAGGCCGAGGCGGTCGCCGCCACCTTCCCCGTGCGGGTGGGCACCCAGCCGGAGGCCACGCTGTCGTCGTTCTCGCTCTTCGTCGAGGTCGGGCGGGGGCTGCCCGGCGTGGAGAGCCGGCTGAGCTGGCTGCGGCCCTTCTGGTCCGACGACCTGGTCGCCTACATGTCCCGGGGGCTCGCCGCCGACCACGCGCTCTGGCAGGGCGACCCCGTGGCGGCCCTGGAGCACGTACGCGCTGCGCTGGCGCCGCTCACTCCCGGCGAGGCGGGGGCGATCCGGCTGTCCGCGCTCGGGCTCGCCGCCATGACCGAGCTCGGCGACTTCGACCGGGCCGAGGCCGACGACCTGCTCGAACGGGCCCGCTTCGCGGTCGAGCACGGCCCCGCGGGCCAGCCCGGGCATCTCGGGCCCGAGGGGCTGGCCTGGGGGCTGCGGGCCGAGGCCGAGTGGCACCGCGCCCACGGGCGGCACGACGTCGAGCTGTGGCGCCGGGTCGTCGCGGCCTTCGACTTCGGCTTCGTGTACGAGGTGGCCCGCTCCCGCTGGCGGCTGGCCGAGGCCCTGCTGGTCCACGGCGAGCGCGAGGCGGCGCAGGCGGAGTGGGAGCTGGCGAGGGAGACGGCGGGCAAGCTGCGGGCGACGCCGCTGGAGAACGCGCTCACCGAGTTCGGCCGCCGGGCCCGCTTCGGCGGCGGGGGCGGGCCCGGCGGTCCGGGCTCGCTGACCGCGCGCGAGCTGGAGGTGCTGCGCCTGGTCGCCGAGGGGCTGACGAACCGGGAGATCGCCGAGCGGCTGTTCATCGCGCAGAAGACGGTGAGCGTGCACGTGTCGAACATTTTGGCCAAGCTGGAGGCCGCCACCCGCACCCAGGCCGCGGCGTCCGCCCGCCGGGCCGGGCTGCTGTAGCCCGTCCCGTCAGCTCGTCAGGGCCTCGCCGCGCATGACGAAGTAGTTCGCATGGTCGGTCTGCAGGTACGCCTGGAACTTCGACGCCTTGGCCTTGGCCGCCGAGCTGTCCGCGGTGACGATCGTGACCAGCACGTACTTCAGGGCCGAGCCGGACAGGATCTTGCCGTACGTGTACTTCTTGTGGGTCTTGTCCGTACGCCATTTCACGGCGTCGGAGGTGAGCTTCTGCAGGCGGTTGGAGGCGCTCTTGGCGTCGGCCGTGGACGGGAAGGCCATGATGAGCTGCACCGCCTTGAGGTGGCCGCCGTACGCGGAGTAGGCGAGCTGGACGGCGCTCTGGCAGTCGTACTTGGCCAGCACGCCCTCGCCGTCCACCGCGTCGCACGTGTCGTAGGTCCAGCCGGCGACCTTCTGGGCGGCGAACTTGACGCTGCCGAGCTGGAAGTTCCAGTCCTTGAACTCGTCGTGCCGGAGCGGGGAGTCGGCCGAGGAGGGCGGGGCGGTCGTGGATGAGGGGCTGGGGTCCGGGTCGGACGTGGGGGCGTCGGACGGGGCCGCCGACTGCTGCGGCTCCGACGGGGCGGGGGTCGGGGCGGTGGTGGTGAGGGCGGTCGTGGTGGCCGGGTCCGCGCGGTTGAGGTAGGCGATCACGCCGACGGTGCCGCCGCCGAGGAGGAGCACGCCCAGGACGACGCAGAGGGTGATGATCAGGCCGGTGTTGCGGCGCTTGGGCGGAGGGCCGTACGGAGGGTACGGCCCGTACGGGTTGCCGCCCGGGGCGGGTGGCTGGCCGTACCCCATCGGGACGGCCTGCGCCCCCGAAACCCCCTGCGGCTGCGGGTGCCCCTGCTGCTGCCCGGGGCCGTAACCCTGCCCGGGCCCGTAACCCTGTCCGGGGCCGTAACCCTGTCCCTGCGGGTGGCCCTGCCCGGGAGGGAAGCCCGGAGCGGGCGGGTAGCCCTGTCCTTGAGCCGGGTCGTGGCCCGGTCCTGGGGCGGGAACCCCCTGGCCCGGAGGGAAACCCGGGGCGGGCGGGTAGCCCTGTCCCTGCGCCGGGTCGTGTCCCGGTCCCGGGACGGATGCTCCCTGGCCCTGGCCGGGGGCGGGGGCGTGCTGGTGGGGTGGGAAGGCGGGGCCCGGTGGCGGGGGCTGGGTCCCTGGGGTGGCGTATGCCTGGGGGCCCGGCGGCATGCCGTACTCCTGTGGGGTGGCGTACGCCTGGGGGGCCGGCGGCTGGCCGTACGCCTCGGCGGTGGGCACGTATCCCTGCTGCCCGTAGGGAGGCTGGGCGGGGCCGGGGTCCGGCTCTTGGCCCTGGCCGGGCGGCGGGCCGTATCCCGGTCGGCCAGGTCCCTGTGCCTGCGGGCCCCACTGTCCTTGCTGGTGGGGCTGCGGAGGCTGAGGAGGGTATGCCATCCCTCCATTGTGGGGCAGTTCATCACCATTTGCCCCAGCTACCCGTCCAAAGCCGCCTTGTTCTCCGCGCACGCCTGCCGCTGGTAACGGCCGGGCGCGATCCCGAACTCCCGCTTGAAGGCGTTGTTGAACGCGAACTCCGACCCGTAGCCGACCCGCGCCGCCACCTCCGACACCGGCACGTGGTCCTCGCGCAGCAGCCGGGCCGCCACGCCCATCCGCCACCACGTGAGGTACGTCAACGGCGGCTGCCCCACCAGCTCCGTGAACCGCCGCGCGAACCCGGCCCGCGACAGCCCCGCGCGGCCGGCCAGCTCGCCGACCGTCCAGCGGTGCGCCGGATCGTTGTGCACGGCGTCGAGCGCCTTGCTGATCGACGGGTCGGCCAGCGCCAGCGCCCACCCCTTGTGATCGCACACGCCCGGCGACGTCTCGAACCAAGCGCGCAGGATGAGGAGCTGGAGCATGTCGAGCAGGGACGTGACCACGGTGCCGCCACCCGGCCGGGGCGTGGCGATCTCGTTGCCGAGCAGCTCGACGGTGGCCCTGAGCTCGGGGTGGCGGCCGAGCGTCGTCGGCAGGTGGATCACCTCGGGGAGCGCGCCGAAGATGGGGTGGGCGCGGGCCGGGATCGTGCGGTAGGAGCCGTAGACGGTGACGGTCTCGGCGCCCGTGCCCCCGCACGCCGTCAAGGAGGACAGCGCGCCCCCCTCGCACGGCTCGCCGGCCTGCTCGGTGAGCGGCGTGTCGAGGCTGTCGGCGAGCGCGTATCCGTGGCCGTGCGGCAGGAACACCACGTCGCCGACGCTCAGCGCCATCGGCTCGCCGCTCGGCGGGATGAGCCAGCACGACCCGCGCAGCACCACCTGGAACGCCGCGGATCCGGGCTGCGGCGGGATCGCCACTCCCCAGGGGGCCCGCCAGGTGACGCGGGCCGAGACCGGCCGCCCGATCCGCATGAGGGCGACGACATCACTGAGCATGTCCACCCCGCAATCTAACCACGTAGACGATGAAGCAAAAAGTAGAGCCGCTGAAGCATTCATACGCTCTGCGGTCCGGCCTACGGTGGTGTGCGCACCGCGACAGTCACTGAAGGAAAGGCGCGTTGTCATGATCAGAGTAGGCATCATCCTCGGCAGCACCCGTCCAGGCCGCAACGGCGAGGCGGTGGCCCGCTGGGTGCACGATCTGGCCGTCAAGCGCGGCGACGCCACGTACGAGGTGGTGGATCTGGCCGACTTCGAGCTGCCCCACCTGGACGAGCCGATGGCGGCGGCCTCTGGCGACTACCGGCATGAGCACACCCGGCGGTGGGCGGACAAGATCGCGTCCTTCGACGCGTTCGTCTTCGTGACGCCTGAGTACAACCACTCCTTCCCCGGGGTGCTCAAGACGGCCGTCGACTTCCTGTACGCCGAGTGGGGCAACAAGGCCGCCGGCTTCGTCGGCTACGGCGTGGACGGCGGGGTGCGGGCGGTGGAGCACCTGCGGCACGTGCTCGCCATGCTCGGCGTCGCCACCGTGCCGGCGCAGGTCACGCTGTCGTACTGGACCGACTTCGAGAACGGCGTGGACTTCCGCCCGGCCGCCATGCACGAGGAGCGCCTCGGCATGGTCCTCGACCAGGTCCTCGCCTGGGGCGGCGCCCTCCTGCCGCTGCGCGCCTGAGGTCGCGGGGAGGGCCATGCTTGAGTCGTGGACGGAGATCTCCTGCCGATCGGGCAGTTCGCCAGGCTCAGCCGGTTGAGCGTCAAGCAGTTGCGGCACTACGACGAGCTGGGGCTGCTGCCCCCTGCGTACGTGGACGCCGCCTCCGGCTACCGCTACTACCGGCGGGCGCAGGCCAGGCAGGCGCTGTCCATCGGGCTGCTGCGCTCGCTGGACGTGCCGCTGCCGGTCATCGCCGAGGTGCTGGGGGGCGCGGCGGACGCCCTGGTGGGGGTGCGCGAGACGCTGGAGGCCGAGCTGGCCCGGCGGCGGCGGACGCTGGCGACGCTGGAGCGGGTGATGGCCGACGGGCTGCCCGCCACGCCGGTGCGCGTCGTCACCGAGCCGGACCGGACGGTGGCGGTGGAGCGCGAGAGCGCGGCCGGGCCCGCCGACGTGGGCCGCGCCACCTCGGCCGCGATCGCCCGCCTGCTGCGGGCGCGGCCCCGCACCGGCCCGCCGCGGCTCGTCGGGCTGTTCCCTGTCGAGCTGGAGGACGCCTTCGAGGTACGGGCCGGGCTCGTCGTCGATCCCGGCGACCCCGCGTGGGAGGGGGCGGGCGTCGGCCTGGAGAGGCTGCCCGGCGGCACGTTCGTGTGCGCGACCCACGTCGGCCCGTACGACCAGATCATGCTCACCACGCACGCCGTCCTGGCGTGGTGCGCCGAGCGAGGACATCCGCTGCGCGGGCCGATCCGGGAGGTGTACGTCTCGGACCCGGCCACCACCGAGCCCGACCGGCTCGTCACCCACCTCATGCTTCCTCTGGACGCCTGACGAGTGGTCGGGCAGATGGTCGGCCCAGCAGTATATTGCGAAGTATGACCGTCGAGGAGAAGGCAGACGAGCGCGACTTCGGCTGGTCCCTCGGTGTGCTGCTGCGCGCCCTGCACGGCTCGATGGGCCGGGTGCTGAAGGACCTTCCGCACGGTCCGCGTGGCTACCAGACGCTGTCCACCGTCGTCCACGGCGACCAGCCGAGCCAGCTCGCCCTGGCCGCCCATCTCGGCATCGACAGGACGGTGATGACGTACCTCATCGACGACCTGGTGGAGGCGGGGCTCGTGGAGCGGCGGCCCAACCCCGCCGACCGGCGGCAGCGCAAGATCGTGCCCACGGAGCAGGGGGTCGCGGTGCTGCGCGACCTGGAGCGGCAGGTGCGCGCGGTCGAGGACCACGTGCTGCGGTCGCTGTCGCCGGAGGAGCGGGAGGCGTTCAGGGGCCTGTTGCGGCGGGTGGCGTGCGGCGTGGCCGACGTGGACGCCGGCACCGACCCCTGTGACGTCGTGGACGAGCTGCTGGGCTGAACCCCCGTAGCGGGCGCAGGGAGGGAATACTGCTCCGAGATGTGCGGTTTGACAACACATCTCCACCGCATACGGTTTGTGGAGCCGCACATATCCCGAGGGGATCACATGCCTGACTACGGCCACGACCTGACGTTCGGGTCGTTCATCACGCCCGCCAACGCCGCGCCGGAGCAGGTGGTCGGCCTGGCGCGGGAGTCCGAGGACGCGGGGCTGGACCTCGTGACGTTCCAGGACCATCCGTACCAGCCGGGCTTCCTCGACACCTGGACGCTGCTCAGCTACGTCGCCGCGCGCACCGAGCGGGTGCACGTCTCGGCCAACGTCACGAACCTGCCGCTGCGCCCGCCCGCCGTGCTCGCCCGCGCGGCGGCGAGCCTCGACCTGCTCAGCGGGGGGCGGTTCGAGTTGGGGCTGGGCGCGGGGGGCTTCTGGGACGCGATCGAGGCCATGGGCGGGCGGCGGCTCACCCCGGCGCAGGCCGTGGGCGCGCTCGACGAGGCGATCGACGTCATCCGCGGCTTCTGGGACGCGGGCAACACCGGGCGGTTCCGCGTGGACGGCACGTACTACCAGGTCAACGGGGCCAAGCGCGGGCCCGCTCCGGCGCACGACATCGGGATCTGGCTGGGGGCCTACAAACCGCGCATGCTCCGCCTCGTCGGGACGAAGGCGGACGGATGGCTGCCGTCGCTGTCGTACCTGCAGAGCCTCGACCAGCTCGACGAGGGCAACGCGATCATCGACGAGGCGGCGCTGGCCGCGGGGCGGGAGCCCGGCGCGGTGCGCCGGCTGCTCAACATCGGCGGGCGCTTCGGCCCGCCCAGCGACCGGCTGCTGTCGGGGCCGCCCCGGCAGTGGGCCGAACAGCTCGCCGCGATCTCCCTGCGGTACGGGATCGGCACCTACATCGTGATGGCCGACGACCCGGTGACGTTGCGGACGTTCGGCCAGGAGGTCGCGCCCGAGACGCGCCGGCTCGTGGCCGCCGAGCGCGCGGGCAGGTGAGCGATGGACTACGGGCAGCCGTTGCGTTTCGGGACGCGGATCGCCGCCGGCGGGCCGGCCGAGGAGGCCGTGGCGCGGGCGGCGCTGGCCGAGGAGCTGGGGCTCGACCTCGTGCTCTTCGCCGAGACCTCCGAGGGCGTGGACGCGTGGACCTCGATGAGCTGGGCCGCGGCGCGGACCACGCGCGTCAGGATCGCCGCCGGGCCGCTGGACGGGGCCGCGCGCCCGCCCGCCGTGCTGGCCCGCGCGGCGGCGAGCCTCGACCTGCTCGCCGGCGGGCGGCTTGAGCTGGGGCTGAGCCCCACCGGACGGTGGGACCCCCGTGAGGGCGTCCAGGAGCTGCCGGCCGAAGAGGCGGCGGCAGCCCTGGAGGAGGCCGTCGAGATCATCCGCGGCGTCTGGGCGGAGGGCGAGTCCGCGCCGCTCCGCTTCGCCGGCGAGCACTACGAGGTGGCGGGCGCTCCTCGCGGTCCCGCGCCCGCCCACAACATCCCGATCTGGGTCGCGGGCACGGAGCCCCACGCCCTGCGCCTGGCGGGGACCACGGCCGACGGCTTACTGTTCCGGCTCCAGGACGACCTGGCCGGGGTCGCCGCCGCGCAGGCGGCGGTGGACGAGGCCGCGCGGGCCGCGGGGCGTGACCCCCGGGAGATCGAGCGTGTCGCGGTCCTGCCCGCCGGCGCTGCCGAGCTCATGGAGGCGCTGGCGGTGGAGCACGGGGTCGGGACGTTCGTGCTCGACGACCCGTCCGAGGCCGACCTGCGCGACTTCGCCGCGCGACTCGCCCCGGCCCTGCGCGAGAGCGTGGCGGGGAAGCGCGCGGCCCGCGGGATCGGCGAGGCCAGGGTCGCCCGCCTCGGCCTGCGGTCCCGCCGCCATCCCGGCATCGCCTACGACGCCGTCCCCGCCCATCTCGAACGGGTCGAGCCGGGCGACGCGGGGTATGCCCGCGTCCGCTCCACGTACATGCGGGGCGGCTCGCCCGGTCTGGTCCTGCGGCCCGGCACGCCCGCCGAGGTCGCCGACGCGCTGGCCTTCGCCCGTACGCAGCCGGTCAAGCTGGGGATCCGCAGCGGCGGCCACGGCATCAGCGGCCGTTCGACCAACCACGGCGGCATCGTGCTCGACGTCTCCCGCCTGAACACGATCGAGGCGCTGGACAAGGCCACCCGCCGGGTACGCCTCGGTCCCGGCGCCCGGTGGAGCGACGTGGCGGCGGCGCTGGCCCCGTACGGCTGGGCGCTCACCTCCGGCGACTACGGCGGGGTCGGCGTCGGCGGCCTGGCGACGGCGGGCGGCATCGGCTGGCTGGCCCGCGAGCACGGCCTGACCATCGACCATCTGCGGGCCGTCGAGCTGGTGCTCGCGGACGGCAGCCTGGTCAGGGCCGACGACACCGAGAACGCCGAGCTGTTCTGGGGCGTGCGCGGCGCCGGCGCGAACTTCGGCGTCGTGACGAGCTTCGAGTTCGAGGTGGACGAGGTGGGCGACGTCGGTTTCGCGCAGTTGATCCTCGACGCCTCGGACCCGGCGGCGCTGCTGCGCGACTGGGGAGCGGTCGTCGAGGCCGCGCCGAGGGACCTCACCAGCTCGCTCATCCTCGGCCGCCCGCAGCCCGGTCAGCCGCCGATGGCCCAGGTCATGGCCGTGGTGGACGCCGACGACGCGGAGACGGTGCTGGACCGCCTGCGCCCGCTCGCCGCCGTCGCGCCGCTGCTCGACCACAGCATCCAGATCCTCCCGTACGCGGCGCTGATGAACGTGCCGCCGGGGCCGCACCACGGCCAGGGCGAGCCGGTCAGCCGCTCCGCGCTCGCCGACCACCTCACCCCCGAGCTGGCCGAGGCCGCCGCCCGCCTGGTCGCGAGCGGTCAGACGTACTTCTTCCACATCCGGGCGGCCGGGGGCGCGGTCTCCGACGTGCCCGCGGACGCCACCGCGTACGCGGGCCGCTCGGCGAACTTCTCCCTCGCCGCCTTCGGCTCCAGCAGGTCAGGGCTGGACCGCCTCTGGGACGCGATGCGCCCCCACTTCTCCGGCCTCTACCTCAACTTCGAGACCGACACCCGCCCGGAACGCCTCCACGACGCCTTCCCCGAGCCCACCCTGAGCCGCCTGCGGGCGCTCAAGCGCCGCTACGACCCCGGCAACGTCTTCCGCGACAACTTCCCGATCACGCCTTGACCTCAGGTCGACCTGAGGTCGCAGGCTGGAGGGCATGCCCGAGACGAAGGAACAGATGGAGGCGCTCGTCCGGCGGCTGGACGCGGTGGATGCCCGGCCAGGGGCCGCCGCGCTGCGCGCCCGGTCGTACGAGCTGCTGGAGCTGTCGGCCGGGGCCGGCGTGGTGGACGTCGGCTGCGGAGCGGGGCGCGCGGTCGCGGAGCTGGCCGGGCGCGGGGCGCGCCCGGTCGGCGTGGACGTCAGCGCGGAGATGCTCGCGGTGGCCCGTCACCGCTGGCCGGAGGGCGACTTCCGGCTCGGCGACGCCTGCGCGCTGCCGCTGGAGGACGGCTCGGTGGCGGGATACCGCGCCGACAAGGTCTTCCACGAGCTGGCCGAGCCGGCGCGGGCGCTGGCGGAGGCGCGCCGGGTGCTCGTGCCCGGCGGCCGGGCCGTGCTGGCCGGCCAGGACTGGGACACCTTCGTCATCGACTCCGACGACCCGGCGCTCACCCGGCGGCTGGTGCACGCCCGCGCCGACCTGGTGACCGCGCCCCGGGCCGCCCGGCGGCAGCGCAACCTGCTGCTCGACGCCGGGTTCTCGGACGTGCACGCGGAGGTGCGCACCGAGGTGTTCACGGACGCGGCGATGCTGCCGGTGCTGGCCGGGCTCGCCGCGGCGGCCCGCACGGCCGGCGCCGTCGACGCCGATCAGGAGACGGCGTGGGTCGCCGAGCAGCGCCGGCGCGCCGAGACGGGCCGGCTGTTCCTGGCCCTGCCGATCTTCGTCGCGTCAGGGGTGAGCCGCTAGGAGCTCCGCGAAGCGACCGACGTCCACGTTGCCACCCGAGACGATCACGCCGACGCGCCGCGGCGGCTCACCCAGCCGCCCGGCCAGCAGCGCGGCGAGCGGCGTGGCGCCGCTCGGCTCGACGACCGTCTTCATCCGCTCGAACGCCGTCCGCATCGCCTGCCGGATCTCGTCGTCGGAGACCAGGGCGACCTCGTCCACCAGACGCCTGTTGATCGAGAACGTCAGCTCGCCGGGGATCTCGGCCGCCATCCCGTCGGCGATCGTGCGCGGGATCGGGATCGACACGCGCTCCCCGGCGGCCAGCGAGCGCCTGGTGTCGTCGCCCGCCTCGGGCTCCACGCCGATCACCCGGATGCCGGGCAGCAGCCCCTTGGCCGCCGTCGCGCTGCCCGCGATCAGACCGCCGCCGCCGATGGGGACGACCAGCGCGTCCAGCTCGCCGACCTCCTCGATCAGCTCCAGCGTCGCGGTGCCCTGACCGGCGATGACGTGCGGATGCTCGTACGGCGGGATGAGCGTCAGCCCGCGCTCGGCGGCCAGCGCCTCCCCGATCGCCACCCGGTCGCCGGTGTAGCGGTCGTAGGTGACGATCTCCGCGCCGTAGCCGGCGGTGGCCTCGCGCTTGAGCCGCGGGGTGTCCTCCGGCATGACGATCACCGCGCTGCTGCCCAGCTCGCGCGCGGCCAGGGCGACGGCCTGGGCGTGGTTGCCCGAGGAGTAGGTGGCGATGCCCCGCGCGAGCTGCTCGGGCGTCAGCCGCGAGATCGCGTTGTACGCGCCGCGGAACTTGAACGCCCCGACCCGCTGGAGGTTCTCGGCCTTGACGAAGACCTCGGCCCCGGCCAGCGCGTCGAGCGTGCGCGAACGCAGCACGGGCGTGCGGTGCGCGACCCCCTTGAGCCGGGCCGCGGCGTCACGGACGTCGTCGAGGGTGACCGGGAGTGCGTCGGGCATCAGTGCTGCTCCTCGTGGCGGGGAGACCCACGATAGCGGGAGGTCAGCCGGTGGTCTCCTCGGCCAGGGTGCCGCAGCGGAAGCCGGGCTCGCGGTCCGGGTCGAGTTGCAGGTTGCCGAGGTTCGTGGTCGACATCGAGCGGCGGAAGGTCTCCTGCTTGTCGCAGTCGTAGAACACGTAGGTGTTCTCCTTCTCGCCGAGCAGCATCATCCAGCGGCCGTCGTAGAGCGGCTTGTCGGTGGCGGCGTCCCGCAGCACCGCCCACTGGTCCTGGAAGCCGACATAGCCGAGCAGGTCGTTGGCCTGGCCGGTCTCCTGCACCTCGATCGCGCCCTTGACCAGGCTGAGGATCAGCACGAAGCCCAGTCCGAGCCCGGTCAGCGCGGCCACCAGCACCGTCATTCCCGCGCGGCCCACCCGCTTGCGGCGCAGCAGCCGGAACGGCACCAGGAAGGCGAGCACGCCGAGCCCCACGGCGACGGCGACCATGAGCCCCAGGGTCAGGTCGGCGACCAGGTTGAACAGTCCCCAGTACGTCGCCCCCGACCACAGCGCGGCCAGCGCGGCCACGATCCACGGGCGCTCGCGCAGCCGCCTGAGCAGCCGGCCGGCCGCGCCCCGCGTGACCCTGTCGATGAGCCAGCTGAGCCCGACCAGGACGCCGATGGCCGGGATGAGCGCCAGCAGGAGCAGGATGAGCGTGCCCATGAGCCGGCCCAGCAGGACGGACTGGTCGATGCCGGCCTGCTGCGGGTTGACGCCGAAGACCCAGTAGACCTGCTCGATGCCGAGGTAGAGCACGGCGTACAGCGCGACGCCGACCGGCACCACCACGGCGCCGATGCGCTCCAGGACGGTGAGGACACCGCCGCCGTCCTCCTGCTCCGGCGCGGTGGGAAGTGGCTCCCGGACCTCGGTGAGCGTTGAGGGGGAATGCATGGGGGTGTCCCTTTCGAATCGTGCGGGCGTCCGTGACGCCGCGCCGATGCTACAGCGGACAAGTTCCGAAATATTGAACTTTCAGCCACATGAGAAACCGCGTGTTAGGTTCCCTTCCGGACGTTCCCCTTCCGGATCAGCAGCGGAGGCCCCATGGAGCCCGGCGCGAGCCCCACGGCGCGGGCCCTGATGACGCTCGACCTGCTCCAGGGCCATCCCGGCATCACGGCCGACCGGCTGGCCGGCCGGCTCGGCGTCTCCGAGCGCGCCGCCCGCCGCTACATCGGCATCCTGCGCGAGGCCGGCATCCCCGTCGAGGCGGTCCGCGGCCCGTACGGCGGCTACCGGCTCGGGCGTGGGCTGCGGCTGCCGCCGCTGACGTTCACCGCGGCCGAGGCCCTGGGCCTGGTCATGGCGGTGCTCGACGGCCACCACGACGCGGGCGACCCGTCCGACCCGGTCGGCAGCGCGCTCGGCAAGATCATGCGGGCGCTGCCCGAGCCGGTGGCCGCCCAGGCCGAGGCGGTCCGGCGGACCACGGCGCCCGTGCCCGACCGCGCGGCGGCCCGCCCGGACCCGGGCATCACGGCCGCCCTCGTCCAGGCGTGCTCGGCCCGCCGACGGGCGCGGCTCGGCTACCGTTCCGAGGCGGGCAACGAGCGGACGATCGAGGTGGACCCGTGGGCGGTCGTCGTCCGCCACGGCCGCTGGTATCTGCTGTGCTGGTCCCACACCTCCGCCGGCCGCCGCGCCTACCGGGTCGACCGGGTCGGCGACGTGCACGTCCTCGACGTCCCCTTCGAGCCGCCCGCCGGGCTCGACCCGGCCGCCGTCCTGGAGGAGCACCTGGCCGTCGGCTGGGACCACGAGGTCGAGGTCGTCGTCGAGGCCCCCGCCGAGCGGGTGGCGGGCTGGCTCTCCCGCGTCATGGGCCGCCCGGAACCGCTCGGCGCCGCCACGACCCGCCTGGTGGGCAGCACGAACAACCCGGCCTGGTACGCCGAGGAGCTGGCCAGGCTGCCGGTGGCGTACCGGATCGTGAGATGTCCGGATCTGGTGCGGGCGGCGCGGGCCCTGGGGGAGCGGCTGCTCGCCGCGAGCGCCGGGCCCGCGGACCCGGGCTGACCGCGCTACTGCAGCGCGGCGATGGCCAGGTCGCGGCTGTCGTAGAAGGAGAGCAGCCGGTCCAGGCCCATGATCTTGAAGACGTGGGCGATGTCGGGCTCCATCCCGGCCAGCGCGAGCCGGGCGCCGGCCTCCTGGGCCCGCTGGTGCGCCGTCACCAGCACGGAGATGCCCGTGGAGTCGCAGAACGGCAGCGCCGACAGGTCGATCACCAGCCCGTCGCCGGGCGCGAGCGCGACCTGGTCGAGAGCCGCCTGAAGACGCGGCGAAGTGTGGTGGTCGAGGTCGCCGGCGACGACCAGCACATGGATGCGAGCCGAATGCGGTTGGTAGGTGACGGTCAGACCGGGATCCTGCTGCACCGAGGCTCCTGAGAGAGGGGTGTGGGTCCTCGCGCCTGGGGGAGAGGGGCACGAGCCATGGGGTGATCTGCCCTATTCTACGTACTGGCGAGCTGGTGTCTGACCTGCCCGGCAACGAACGAAAGGGTCTCGTGTGGCACGCGACGACGCTGAACGCGGCCCGGTGCCGGCGGCCGGGGCCGGGATCTTCACCGTGGACGACGAGATCGGCCGCGACCTCGCCGTGGTGGACTGGCGCGCCACCCCGCTCGGCCCCCCCGAGGAGTGGCCGCAGAGCCTCCAGACGGCCGTGAGCATCCTGCTGTCGTCCCGCTTCTCCATGTGGATGGCGTGGGGGCCGGAGCTCACGTTCTTCTGCAACGCCGCCTACCGCCGCGACACGCTCGGCAGGAAATACCCGTGGGCGCTCGGCCGCCCGGCCAGCGAGGTGTGGGCGGAGATCTGGGACGACATCGGCCCCCGCATCCACACCGTGCTGGACACGGGCCGGGCCACCTGGGACGAGGCGCTGCTGCTGTTCCTGGAGCGGGCCGGCTATCCGGAGGAGACCTACCACACCTTCTCCTACAGCCCGCTGCGCGACGACGACGGCGCCGTGGTCGGCATGCTCTGCGTGGTCAGCGAGGAGACCGAGCGGGTCGTCGGCGAGCGGCGCATGGCGACCCTGCGCGACCTCGGCTCCGACCCCAGCGTGGTGCGCACCGAGCAGGAGATGCTGGCCTTCGCCTGCCGCCAGCTCGGGCACAACCCGCAGGACCTCCCCTTCACCCTCACCTATCTGTTCGACGACGACGGCGGCGCGCGGCTGGCCGAGGCGACCGGCATCCCGGCCGGGCACCCGGCGGCCCCATCCGTTCTGCCCGCAGGCGACCCCGACCCGGTGTGGCCGCTCGCCGCGCCGGCCCGGGGCGAGACCGAGCTGGTGGCGCTCGACGGCGCGCCGTTCGCCGGCCTGCCGTCCGGGCACTGGAGCGAGCCGCCCACGCAGGCGCTCGTGGTGCCGCTGCTCCAGCAGGGCGGCGCGCCGTACGGGTTCCTGGTGGCCGCGCTCAACCGGTACCGGCCGCTGGACGACGGCTACCGCGGCTTCCTCGAGCTGGCCGCCGGCCACGTCGCGGCCGGCATCTCCTCCGCCCGCAGCTACCAGGCCCAGCAGCGGCGGGCCGAGGAGCTGGCCGAGCTGGACCGGGCGAAGACCGTGTTCTTCTCCAACATCAGCCACGAGTTCCGCACCCCGCTCACCCTGATCATGGGGCCGGTGCAGGAGCTGCGCGGCGCGCTCGCCGACGGCGCCCCGCAGGTCCGCCAGGACCTCGACGTCATCCACCGCAACGCGCTGCGCCTCGGCAAGCTCGTCAACACGCTGCTCGACTTCTCCCGCCTCGAAGCCGGCCGCATGCAGGCCCGCTACGAGCCGGTGGACCTCGCGGCCGTCACCGCCGAGCTGGCCAGCGTCTTCCGCTCCGCGATCGACAAGGCCGGGCTGGAGTTCGTGGTCGACGTCCTCCCGCTCCCCGAGCCGGTCCACCTCGACCGGAGCATGTGGGAGAAGGTCGTGCTCAACCTGCTGAGCAACGCGCTGAAGTTCACCTTCGACGGCTCAATCGGCGTCAGCGTGCGCGAGCACGACGGGCACGCGGTGGTGACGGTCACCGACACCGGCATCGGCATCCCGGCCGAGGAGCTGCCGCGGCTGTTCGAGCGGTTCCACCGGATCGAGAGCGCCCGTTCGCGCTCCCACGAGGGCAGCGGCATCGGGCTGGCCCTGGTGCAGGAGCTGGTCGGCCTGCACGGCGGCACCGTCTCCGCCGAGAGCACCGAGGACGAGGGCACGACGTTCACCGTCCGGCTGCCCTTCGGCGTCGCGCACCTGCCTCCCGGCAGCATCATCGCGCCCGGGGCGGCGGAGACGGTCACGGCCGGCGCCGACCCGTACGTCCAGGAGGCCCTGCGCTGGCTCCCCGAGGACGACGAGGCCGCCCAGGCGGCGGCCGAGGTCCCCGCCGTGGCCGGCGTGCCGGCTCCGGACGGCGGCCCGGCGCCCCGCGTGCTGATCGCCGACGACAACAGCGACATGCGCGAATACCTCCTCCGGCTGCTCAGGGGCGCCGGCTACCAGGTCACCGCCGTCGGCGACGGGCTGGAGGCCCTGGACGCCGTCCGCGCGGACGCGCCCGACCTCGTGGTCAGCGACGTCATGATGCCGCGCCTCGACGGCCTGGCCCTGGTCTCGGCGCTGCGGTCCGACCCGCGCACCGCCGGCGTTCCGGTGCTGCTGCTGTCGGCCCGCGCCGGCCAGGAGGACTCGATCGAGGGCCTGGAGGCGGGCGCCGACGACTACCTGGTCAAGCCGTTCTCCGCCGCCGAGCTGCTGGCGCGGGCGCGGGCCAACGTGGAGCTGGCGCGGATGCGCAACCACCACACCCGGTGGCGCAGCGCCATGATCGACTCGTTGCAGGAGGGGTTCTTCGTCACCGACGAGACCGGCGCGGTGATCGAGGTCAACTCGGCCTTCACCGACATCCTCGGCTACGGGCCCGAGGACCTGCCGTACACCCCCGAGCACCCCTGGTGGCCGGACGCCGACGCCGATCCACAGGCGCACGCGCAGGTCGCCGAGGCGTTCGAACGCATGATGCGCGAGGGCAGGGGCAGCGTCGACGTCCCCGTCACCCACCGGGACGGGCACCACGTGTGGATCACGGTCACCTTCAACGCGGTCACCGACCCCGACACCCGCCGCCGCCGCGTCGTGGGCACGGTGCGCGACGTCACCGCCGAGCACTACCTCGTGCAGCGCGAGAGCGCGCTCGCCGCGCTCAGCATGCGCGTCTCCCAGGCCGGCAACCTGACCGACGCCCTGGCCGGCGGGCTGGAGGCGTTGCAGGAGGTGTGGCGGGCCCGGCAGGTGCTCGCCGCCGTGTGGAACGACGGCCGGCCGCTCGGCCTGGTCCGCGCCCCCGCGGGCGGCGACTGGCCGGACCTGCCGGAAGAGCTGCGGGAGAAGCTGACGGCGCTGCGCGAGCAGCCGCCACTCCGCCCGGTCGCGCCCGGCGCGGACGGCGCCGGCATCACCCTGGAACACCCCGAGGGCCTGCTCACCGTCTGGGTGGACCTGGGCCAGAACCGGCCCTTCACCGGCGAGGACCAGACCCTGCTCGCGCTGCTCGCCGGTCACCTCGGCCAGGGACTGCACCGGGTCCACCAGCTCGACCAGCAGCGCGAGGCGGCCGTGGCGCTCCAGCGGGCCATCCTGGGCCCGTCCGAGCTGCCCGACGGCTTCGCCGTCCGCTACGAGCCGGCCGGCCGCCCCCTGGAGGTCGGCGGCGACTGGTACGACATCGTGCCGCTGGCCGAAGGGCGCATCGGCATCGTGGTCGGCGACTGCGTGGGGCGCGGGCTGGAGGCCGCCGCCGTCATGGGGCAGCTGCGCAGCGCCTGCCGGGCCCTGCTGCTCCAGGACGCCGGCCCCGCGCAGGTGTTCACCGCGCTCGACCGGTTCGCCGCGCTCATCCCCGGCGCCAAGTGCACCACCGCCTTCTGCGGCGTGCTCGACACCGTCACCGGCGACCTCGTCTACTCCAGCGCCGGCCACCCGCCCGGCATCCTCGCCCACGCCGACGGCAGCACCGAGCTCCTCCAGGGCGGCCGGTCGGCCCCGCTCGCGGTGCCGACGGGCAAGGCGCGGCCGGAGGCGAGGTGCACCATGCCGCCCCGGTCCACGCTGCTCGTCTACACCGACGGGCTGGTGGAGCGGCGCCGGCGTCCGCTGACGGCCGGCATCGACGAGGCCAGCGCGGCCGTGCAGGCGGGCCGGGCCACCCCCATCGAGGCGCTCGCGAGCGAGGTCATGGCCAGCCTCACCCCGGACGGCGGCTTCAGCGACGACGTCGCGCTGCTCCTCTACCGCCAGCCCGCCCCGCTGGAGGTCGCCTTCCCCGCCGAGTCCAGCCAGCTCGCCCCCGTGCGCGCGGCGCTCCGCGACTGGCTGAGCCGCTGCCAGCTCGCCCCCGCGCAGCTGCAGAACGTGCTCGTGGCGGCGGGCGAGGCGTGCGCCAACGCCATCGAGCACGGGCACCGCGACGCCCCCGGCCGGACGATCCGCCTGCGGGCGGTCGCCACCGGCAGCGGCCTGCGCCTCACCGTCACCGACACCGGCCGCTGGAAGATCCCCGAACCCGAGGCCAATCCGCACCGCGGACGGGGCGTCGCGCTCATGCGCGCCCTGATGAACGAGGTCACCATCCAGCCCGGCGCCGCCGGGACCACCGTCGACCTGCAGACGAGGATCTCCCGATGACCGCACCTCTCACCGTGGTCGCCTCGCAGCGGCCGGACGGCACCCTGGTCCTCGCCTGCGCGGGCGAGATCGACATGAGCAACGCCGGCGCGCTGGACGAGGCCCTGGCGGGCGCCGACGGCGACGGCACGGTGCTGGTCGACCTGAGCGCGGTCGAATATCTGGACAGCGCGGGCCTGACCGTGCTGTTCTCCCACGTCGAACGCATCCGGCTGGTCGCCAACCCGCTGCTCGAACCCGTACTGACGATCTCAGGGCTGGCCGACCTCACCACCGTCGAGGGCCTCACCGACGACGGCCGGTAGCGGCGGTGTTCCCAGACTTGACCGCTGCCGGGAGTAAAAGGGGGAAGATGGCGGCCAACGAGAGGCTCGACCCGCCGGCCGAGGTGCTCGACCAGGCGGCGGCCGTGTTCGGGCTGCTGTCCTCGCCGTCCCGGCTGCACATCGTGTGGGCCCTCGCGCAGGGCGAGTGCGACGTGTCCGGGCTGGCGGAACGGGTGGGCGGCGCGCTGCCCGCGGTCAGCCAGCACCTGGCCAAGCTCAAGCTGGCGGGCCTGGTCCGGTCGCGGCGCGAGGGCCGCAGGGTGGTCTACCTCATCGACGACCAGGACATCGTGACCACGGTGCAGGGCCTGGTCGGCCGGCTCGCCGAGCGGCGGGGCCCCGGGGAGCACGCCCGTGGTCTGGGCGCCTGAGGCGGCCGACACCCCGCTCCGGGTCCTGCGGCGGCTGGAGACCGGTCCGCGCGGCCTCGTGACCGCCGACGCCGAGGCGCGGCTGCTCGACCACGGCGAGAACGTCGTACCGTCCCGGCTGCCCCCCACCTTGCCGCGCCGGCTGCTCCGCAGCGTGCGCGACCCGTTCACGCTGGTGCTGCTGGGGCTGGGGCTGGTCAGCGCGCTCATCGCGTCCTGGGCGACGGCGGGCGTCATCGTCCTCCTGGTCGCGGTGAGCTGCCTGCTGCGCTCCAACGGCGAGCATCGCGCCGACCGCTCGACGGCCGCGCTGCGCCGGCTGGTCGCCACGACGACGACCGTACGGCGGCGGGCGACGAAGGACGCCGAGCCGGAGGAACGGGAGATCCCCGCCGACCAGCTCGTGCCCGGCGACGTGATCAAGCTGGGCCCCGGCGACCTGGTGCCCGCCGACGCGCGGCTGCTGCGGGCCAACGGCCTGACCGTGCACCAGGCGCAGCTCACCGGGGAGTCGGCGCCGGTGGCCAAGCGGGCGCTCGACCTGCCGGACGGCGACGAGCACCTGCTGTGGCAGGGGAGCAGCGTGGCCTCGGGCAGCGCGCTCGCCGTGGTGACCGCCACGGGAGCCGCCACCCGCTTCGCCGGCGCCTACGCCGGGCCCCCGCCAGGAACGCGGCCAGGAACGCGGTCAGGAACGCGGTCAGGAACGCGGTCGGGATCGCGGCTCTCCCGGCGGCGGGGCGCGCGGCGGACGTCGGCTTTCGACCGGTCCGTGTACGGGCTCTCCTGGATCCTGGTCCGGGGGATGCTGGTCATCCCGCCGGTCGCCCTGGTCGCCAACGCGGTGCTGCGCGGCAAGGGGCTGGAGGCGCTGCCGTTCGCGGTGGCCGTGGCGGTCGGGCTGACGCCCGAGATGCTGCCCGTCGTGGTGACCACCGTCCTGGCCAGGGGGTCTGCGCTGCTGGCGCGGCGCGGAGTGATCGTCAAACGGCTGTCCGCGCTGCCCGACATGGGCGCGATCGACGTCCTGTGCATGGACAAGACCGGCACGCTCACGCGCGACCGCCCGGTGCTGAGCGGGTCCGTCGGTCCCGGCGGGCGGCCCGACCCCGAGCCGCTGCGCTGGGCGGCCGTCAACGGCCTGGTGACGCTGCACCTCGCCGACCCGCCCGCCCCCGACCCGCTCGACGAGGCCATCCTCGCCGGCGCCCCTGAGCTGGGCGAGGTCGAGGGGCTGGACGCGGTGCCGTTCGACCCGCTGACCCGGGTGTCCCGCGCGCTCGTACGGGACGGCGAGGACGTCGTCGTGGTGGTCAAGGGCGCCGTCGAGGCGGTGCTGGAGCGGTGCGCGATCGGCGAGCGCGAGCGGCGGCGCGCGAGCGCCACCGCCGCGGCGCTGGCGCGGTCCGGCGCGCGCGTCCTGGCCGTGGCCCGCGGGGCGGCGTCCGTCCCCGGCCCGGACGCCGTGGCGCGTGGGGCCGCGTCCGTCCCCGGCCTGGATGCCGGGGCGCACGGGGGCGCGTCTCAAGTCGGCTTGGACGCCGTGGCCCGCTGGGGGGCATCCCCTCCGGCCGGTCTGGACGAGGTCGGCGAGCGCGGGCTCACCCTCGTCGGCTTCGTCACCTTGGCCGACGAGCCCTCCCCGGACGCCGCCGCAGCCCTCGCGGTGCTGGCCCGCCGTGGCGTCAAGGTCAAGATCCTGACCGGCGACCACCCGGGCACGGCGGCCAGGATCTGCCGTGAGCTGGGCCTGGAGGCGGGCGAGGTGGCCGACGCGGCCGGCCTCACCGCCGCCATGGCCGAACGGGCCACGGTGATCGCCCGCTGCACGCCCGAGCAGAAGGCCCGCGTGGTACGCGCCCTGCGCGCCGCCGGGCACACGGTCGGCTTCCTCGGCGACGGCGTCAACGACCTGCCCGCCATGCGCGCCGCCGACGTCGGCATCTGCCCGCGCGCCGCCGTGGACGTCACCCGCGAGGCCGCCGACGTCGTGCTGGCCGGCAAGGATTTGTCGGCCATCGGCCAGGCGGTCGTCGTGGGCCGGCGCAGCAGCGGCAACATCGTCACCTACTTGCGCATCGCCCTGTCCTCGAACCTGGGCAACGTGATCGCCATGCTGGTCGCCGGGCTGGCGCTGCCGTTCCTGCCGATGCTGCCGGTCCAGGTGCTCGCCCAGAACCTCTGCTTCGACGCCGCGCAGCTCGCCCTCGCCTTCGAACGGCCGGGCCCGGCCGTGCTGCGCCGCCCGTTCCGGCTGCGGCGGCAGGCCGTGCTCCGCTTCATCACGGGGTTCGGCCTGGTGAACGCGGGCGTCGACCTGGTCACGTTCGCGGTGCTGACCCGCGTCCACGGCACGCACGACGAGTCGGCCTTCCACACCGGCTGGCTGGTCGAGAACGTGCTCACCCAGGCCGCCATCATGTTGCTCCTGCGTCCCGTCGCGCGGGTGTCGCGCCCGCTCGGCCTGGCCACGGGCGCGCTCGCGGCGGCCGGCCTGCTGCTGCCGATCTCGCCGCTCGCGCCGGCGCTGGGGCTGGTCGCGCTGCCCGTCACGAGCCTGTTGTGGCTGCTGCTGGTGCTGGTGCTGTACGCCGGGGTGCTTCTGGCCCTGACTACCCGTACGAGACGCAAGCCGTGATACTTGGTCCGCCCGGTGCATGATCGACCAAGGGAGCGGACCGATGGAGTCCAGGGGCCAGACGGCCGAAATCATGATCGCGGAGGCCCGCAAGGCGTTATGGGTGATGGTCGGGTTCCTGGCCGTCATCTGGGTCCTGCAGATCCCCAACTGGCTGTCCGGCTACGCGCTCAGCCGTGAGTACGGCGTGCAGGCGTGGAACCCGGAGACGTTGCCCGGCATCATCTCCTCGGCGTTCCTGCACTGGAGCTGGGAGCACATCGAGGGCAACTCCGGGCCGCTGTTCGTCTTCGGCTTCCTCGCCGCCTATCGCGGTGTGGCCAAGTTCCTCAGCGTGACGGCGCTCATCGTCCTGGTCAGCGGCCTCGGGGAGTGGTTCACCGCGGACCCGGACGCCGTCGGGGCGGGGGCGAGCGGCGTCGTCTTCGGATATTTCGGGTACGTCCTGGTCCGCGGCGTCTTCGACCGGCACCTGATCGACATCGTGATCGGCGTGGTCATGGCGCTGTCCTTCGCCTACCAGTTCACCGGGCTGCTGCCGCAGGAGGGGATCGGCTGGCAGGCGCACCTGTTCGGGTTCCTCGCCGGCACGCTGGGCGGCTGGATCTTCCGCGACCGCAGGGCCGCCGCCCTCAAGCCCGCCGCCTCGCCCGCTTCCGGCGGCTCGCGTTCGTCCCTCCACAAGGAACTGGACGACCTCGGTCTCTGAGCGCGTACGCCCGGCGGAGTACGCGCCCCGGGCGCCCGACGTGGTGATCGCCGTCCCCTAGGGGCGGGCCCCTGAGGACCGGGGCGGTAGACCCTGACCCCGCCGTACCCGTGGCGGCGTAGCAGGAGTGCCGCCCGAGGCCGGATGTCCGGCGCCTCCCGATTCAGGAGTCTTGAGCACGACGCAAACGACTTCTTCAGACAGGGAGCGCGACATGACCGCCGCCATCGAGACCATGCTCTCCAAGCTGGCCGCCTGGCTCAGCCGGCACAGCATCGACATCCTGCGGATCAGTCTCGGGCTGGTCTTCGTGGCCTTCGGGACGCTCAAGTTCTTCCCGGGGGTGAGCCCGGCCGAGGCGCTGTCGGTGGCCACGCTGGAGCGGCTGTCCATGGGCCTGCTGTCGGGGTACGCGGCGCAGGCCGTGATCGCCGGGCTGGAGGTCTTCATCGGCCTCACGCTGGTGACGGGCCGGCTGCTGAAGACCGGGCTGGTGGTGATGGCCGGTGCGCTGGCCGGGTTCTTCGCCCCGTACGTGCTGTTCTTCACCGACCTGTTCCCCGGTGCGCCCACGCTGGAGGCGCAGTACATCTTCAAGGACATCGTCCTCGCCGCCGCGGCCCTGGTGATCGGCGCCCGCGCCCTCGGCGCCCGCCTGGTCCCTGCCCGCGCCGCGCTGTGAGCCCCGAGTGCTGGGGAGGTCAGGCCACTTCCGTATGCTCCCCGGCATGACCGCCCGCGCCACCCGTGACACCGGACTCACCCTGCGCGAGCTGCTCGCCTTCGACGAGGGCGGCATCCTGCGGCTGCTGCTCGCGCCCTCCGGGCAGGACGTGGCCATCACCGGGATGATCATCGGGGAGGAGGGGGCGGCCCGCTCGTACGCGGGGCGGATCGTGCTGGCGGTGGGGGTGCTGCCGTCGGTGCACGACTTCGTCCGCGAGGCCGCCGGGCGCGGGGCCGCCGCGGTCGTGCTGCGCGATCACCCCGGCCTCGACCCCGAAGACGTGCCCGGGGAGGCGGGAGCGCCGTCCGTGGTCGCGGTCGCGGAGCGGGCCGGCGTCGCGCTGCTCGCCCGCGCCGCCTGGGCCGACTGGGACGACGTGGCCACCCTGGTGCGCTCGGCCGCCGCCTACGCCGGAGCCGGGCGCGGGGACCGGATGGCCGACGTCACGGCCGGCGGCGGGCTCGCGGCGCTGGCTTCGGCGGTGGCCGAGTTCACCGGCGGGTCGATCACCATCGAGGACACCGCGTTCCGGGTGCTGGCCTACTCCGCCATCGGGCCCGAGGCCGACGAGCTGCGCCGCTCCACCATTCTCGGCGGCCGGGTGCCGGACTGGCGGGTGGAGGAGCTGCGGCGCAGCGGCCTGCTGCGTACGTTGTGGTCCTCGGACGAGGTGATCCACCGGCCCGCCGACGGCTCCAGCCCGGAACGGCTCATCATCGCCATCCGCAGCGGGCGGGAGATGCTCGGCTCCATCTGGGCCGCCGCGGACGCCGGCCGCCCGTTCACCGAGGGCGCGGCGCGGGCGCTGCGGCGGGCGGCCGAGGTGGCGGTGCCGTACCTGGTGCAGCACCGGCTACGGGAGAGCGGCGCGCGGCGGCGCGAGGAGCACGCGCTGCGCGGGCTGCTGGGCGGGCGCGGGGACATGAGCACCCACGCCTGGACCCTCGGCCTCGCCCCGGACCTGCCCTGCGCAGTCGTCATCGCCGACCCCACCGACCCCGCCAACGCTGTGAACCCCCAGCCCACCGCCCCCGCAACTCCCACCCCGCCCCCGCCGATGACTGCCGCGCCGCCGGCCGGTTGGTCCGTCGCCTCGCCCCTCGCGCCGCCCGCCGTCGCGCCCGGGACCCCGTCGGATGCCGCCCCGCCGGCTGTCCCGCCAGCTGCCCCACCGGCTGTCGACCCGTCTGTCGCGCCGTCGGCTGCCCCGTCGTCGTCTGCCGCGCCGCCGGCTGCCATGCCCGCTGAGCCGCCGGTCGCGCCACTCACCGCCGCGCCCGCCGTCACCCCTGCCGCCTCGGCGGGTGCGCCGAGGGCCGGTTGGTCCGTCGCCCCGGCGGCGGTCCCGTCCGCCGACCCGTCCGTCGGCGCGGTCGGGCAGCGGGAGGCGGGGTTGGAGCGGGTGATGGGGTTGTTGGCCGTGCAGGCCGCCTCCTACCGGGCCGGGATTCGGGTGTTGCGGGACGGGGGGCGGGTGATGGCGCTGGTGCCGGTACGGCGGGGGGCTGAGCGGGATGTGCTCGCCCTGGCTCGTGAGCTGGACACCCTGGCCGCCTCACTGGGAGGTGCGGGGCCGGTGTTCGTGGGGGCGGGCCCGATCGTGCCGTCTCCGCTGCGGGCCGCCGACTCCCGCGCGGACGCCGAGCTGGTCGTCCGGGTGCTGCGCGAGCGGGCGGCGAGCGCCGCGCAGGACCCGGCGGCCGGTGGCGGGCCGACTGGTGGCGGGTCGGCAGGCGGCAGGTCGGCCGGTGGTGCACGGGCCGGTGGTGCACGGGCCGGTGGTGGACGGGCCGGTGGTGGACCGGCCGGTGGTGGACGGGCCGGTGGCGAGTCGGCCGGTCGCGGGTGGGGCGCCGGTGAGCAACGGGCGGCTGGGGAGGGGCCGAGGGTGCGGCGGCATGCGTCGGCGGCTGAGTTGGGGGCGGCTCTGGATGTGCAGCGGGTGTTGGACGCGGTGTGGCCGGTCTGGGAGCGGGGGAGCGGGCCGGTGTACGACCTCGTGCGGGGCGATCTCGCGGCGGGTGGCGAGCTGGTCCGTTCGCTCGCCGCGTACCTGGACGCCTCCTGTGACGTCGGCCGCGCGGCCAAGCGGCTGGTCCTGCACCCCAACACCCTGCGCTACCGCCTGCGCCGCGTCCGCGACCGGTACGGCGTGGACCTGGACGACCCCGACACCCGGCTCATGCTCACCCTCGCGGTCCGCCTGGCCACCCGCCCGCGCTGACCTGATCCTTTGGCCGAACGGACAGAACGGTCCGTGACCTTTGGCCTGCCGGACGAAGACGATCGACGGTCGCATGCCCGAATCTGTTTTCGTACCCATCCGAAAGCCACGCACCCCCCGTGTCCGTCCAGGAGCCCCGTACCGTGATCCACGGCAGTTCCACGCTCTCCCCCGCCCGCACCACCGCCGACCGGGTGGCCGATGTCGTCCGGCACGCGGTCAGGACCGGCGCGGTCGGCCCGGCCCACCCGGTGGCCGGGTTCGTCGACGTCGAGGGGGTGCGCGACTCGGTCGCCGCCCTGCGCGAGGCGTTCGCCCCCGCGCCCCGGGTGCTGCACACGTTCGCCGCCAAGGCCGCGTCCCTGATCCCGGTCCTGCGGCTGCTCGCCGAGCAGGGCATGGGCTGCGAGGTCGCCAGCCCGGGCGAGCTGCGTATCGCGCTCGATGCCGGGTTCGCGCCCGGCGACATCGTCCTCGACTCGCCCGCCAAGACGCGTGCGGAGCTGGCCGAGGCGCTGGCGCTCGGGGTCGCGGTCAACGCCGACAACCTCGACGAGCTGCGCCGCATCGACGAGCTGCGCGCGCCAGGGTCCGCGTCGGTCGTCGGGCTGCGGGTGAACCCGCAGGTGGGCGGCGGCTCCATCGGCGCGATGAGCACGGCGACGGCCACGTCCAAGTTCGGGGTGACGCTGCGCGACCCCGGCAACCGCGAGCGCGTGGTGCGCGCCTTCGCCGAGCGTCCCTGGCTGACCCGTCTGCACGCGCACGTCGGCTCCCAGGGCTGCCCGCTGGAGCTGATCGCGGCGGGCATCGCGGAGACGTACGCGCTGGCCGAGGAGATCAACGCCGTCCTGGGCGAGCGCCGGATCACCAGCCTCGACATCGGCGGCGGCCTGCCGGTGAACTTCGCCGACGACGAGACCACCCCCACCTTCGCCGAGTACGTGGCCGCGCTCCAGGCCGCCGTCCCCGGGATCCTCGACGGTCGGTACGCGCTGGTCACCGAGTTCGGCCGCTCCCTGCTGGCCAAGAACGGCTTCATCGCCGCCCTGGTCGAGTACACCAAGGACGCGGGCGGGCGGCGGATCGCGATCACGCACGCGGGCGCGCAGGTCGCGACCCGGACGGTGTTCATGCCGGAGGCGTGGCCGCTGCGGGTGGCCGCGTTCGACGCCGACGGGCTGCCCAAGGACGGCCCGCTCCTGGCGCAGGACGTGGCCGGGCCGTGCTGCTTCGCCGGGGACGTGGTCGCGCACGCCAGGGAGCTGCCGGAGCTGGCGGAGGGCGACGTCGTCGTGCTGCGCGACACCGGGGCCTACTACTTCTCGACGCCGTGGGCGTACAACAGCCTGCCGTACCCGGGGGTGCACGGCTTCACGGTCGCGGACGGCGGTGAGGTGCGCCTGGCCACCGTACGGCCCGCGCAGACCCTCGACGAGATCGCGGCGACCAGCGGCCTGGCGTACGCGGGCGCACTGGGCGGCCTCCTGGAGTCGGCCGTCTGACCTAGGCTGGCAGTCGTGGCCGAGTTGATCACCGTCGATGTTCCTGAGGCGTTCGCCGCTTCCTACGGCAGGCAGGGCGCCGAGGCGCGGGCGTGGCTCGCCGAGCTGCCCCGGGTGGGCGGCGAGTTCCTGGACCGCTGGGAGCTGCGGCCGGACGGTCCGCCCGCTCACGGCATGGCGTCGCTGGTCCTGCCCGTGCTCCGGGCCGACGGGACGCGCGCCGTGCTGAAGCTGCAGCAGCCGCGGGAGGAGACCGCCGGCACCGCGGCCGGCCTGCGGGCGTGGGACGGCGACGGGATCGTGCGCCTGCTCGACCATGACGAGAGCAGCGCCACGCAGCTGCTGGAGCGGCTGGACGCGGCCAGGCCGCTGTCCTCGGTCGCCGACGACACCAAGGCGCTGCGGATCCTGGCCGAGCTGATGGCACGGCTGACCGCGGTGCCCGCCCCGCCGGGCCTGCGGCGGCTGTCGGACATCGCCGCCGCCATGCTCGACCAGGTCCCGGAGGCGGTGCGGGCCCTGCGTGACCCCGCAGAACAGCGGCTGGTGCGCACCTGCGCGTCCGCCGTGGCCGAGCTGACGGGTGAGCCCGGCGACCGCCTGCTGCACTGGGATCTGCACTACGACAACGTGCTCGCCGGGGAGCGGGAGCCCTGGCTGGCGATCGACCCCGAGCCGCTGGCCGGCGACCCGGGGTTCGAGCTGCTGCCGGCGCTCGACAACCGGTGGGACGAGGTGGAGGCCACCGGTGACGTGGCTCGCGCGGTGCTGCGGCGCTTCGACCTGCTGACCGAGGTCCTCGGCCTGGACCGGGACCGGGCGATCGGCTGGACGCTCGGCCGGGTGCTGCAGAACGCCCTGTGGGACGTCGAGGACGGCAAGGCGACGCTGGGACCCGCCCAGGTCGCCATCGCCGACGTCCTACTGAGCCGGCGGTAGGAGCTCACGACGTGGCGGCCTCCCACGTCCGCAGGTACGACTCCGCGCCCGCCGCGAGGTCGCGGACCAGGTCTGGGCCGGCGAGGTGCCGCATGTCCTCGATCCAGTCGGGGACCAGGCCGTAGTGGGCCACCCCGTCCACGTTGACGTCCCAGACGCGTTCGCCGGTGCGCGGCCGGTCCAGCACCACGCTCCCGTCGTAGGAGGTGAACGGATACGTCACCGGGTTCGCGGCGTTGCCGGCGCGCGGTCCGGGCAGCCGGCCCATGCCGTTGACGTCGAGCCCGTAGCCGTAACCCGGCACCTGGTAGCGCTGCCGCAGCGGCGCGGTGCGCCGCCACTCCGCGACGAACTCCGTGGCGTCGTGGCCGTACTGGGTGACCATGCCGCCGAGGGCGTAGATGCGGGGGAGGAAGTTCGGGTCGGCCCAGCTGTGCGAGGAGACGACGCCGGGGTAGCGGGCCGCTTCCAGCAGGTCGAGCGTACGGCCGGCGGCCTTGACGCTCATGTGGTCGAGCTCGATCAGCATGCCGCGCCTGATCATGCCCTGGACCATGTACTCGCCGAGCGCGGTCAGGCCGCGGGTGTTGCAGTGCGGCGCCGGCGGATAGAGCGGCAGCGACACGCCGGGCGGGAGCAGCCGGACGATCTGGTCGGGGAGCACGCCGGCCGGGTCGATCGTGTTGTCGTGCTCGGGGCCGGTGCAGGTGCGGGCCTGCCAGAACGAGCCGGTGCCGAGCAGGTTGCCGACGTTGACGATCGCGCCCTGGGTGCCGGAGTCGAAGCGCACGCCGCACAGCGCGTTGTCGTACTTGTGGCAGACGAACATGGTGCGCACGCCGAGCGCCCGCATCTCGTCCAGACCTTGGTCGATCTGGGCCTTGGTGCACTGCGGAACGCCGAGGATCTGGCGGCAGCCGAACGGCTCGGAGGTCTCGACGCCGAGCACGACGGCCAGCTTGCCCGCCCCGATCACCTGCCTGGCCTCCGCGGGGTCGGCGACGATGCGGAACCAGCCCCGTCCGGGGCCGCCCGACTCGGCGTCGATGTGGGCCTGCAGCTCGCGGGCGCGCTGCGCCTGGAGCCTGATGGAGGTCATCTCGTCGCAGGAGTACTTCTTCAGCGGGTAGATGGCGCAGAGCTGCCGGTTGGCCACCAGGTGGTTGACCAGCACCCGAAGCCCGCCCCGCCAGGCGCGCTCGACCCAGGTGTAGTACGCCTGCTGGTGGGTCAGCGAGTCGTGCGCCGGCCAGTCGCGGAAGGTGGGCCAGCCGACGGGGTCGTGGGTGCCGGTGGGGGAGCCGGTGCGGGTGAAGTTCTCGTACCAGGCGAGCCGGCCGTCCGGGTAGTGGTCGGGGCAGTCGGCCAGGGCGCGCGCGATGCCGCCGGGATCGAACGGCTTGCCGCACATCAGCATGCCGCCGAACGTCTCGTACGAGAACAGATGGCTGTGGCCGTCGACGAAGCCGCTCACCGGAGCGGGGGAGGCGGCGGCGGCGGGAGCGGGGGAGGCCGGCGCGACCAGCGCGCCGGCCAGGAGGAGGACGGCCGCGGCCGTCCTGAGCGTGTGGAACACGGGGACCACCTCCCAGGCGGGGTGACCGGGGTCGCCGTCAGCATCCATCGCGCTCGCGGGCTCGGCAAGACGAACATGAGCCTCACTCGTCTAACGGTTCGGCAACTCAGCCGTCCTCATGGGGGCGGTGGTCGGTCCAGGCCGACCAGTGGGCGGCGTACCGGCCGCCCGCGGCACGCAGGTCGTCATGCGAGCCGCGTTCCACGACCCGGCCGTCCTCCATCACCACCACGCTGTCCGCCGTGGCGGCCTGGGTGAGCCGGTGGGCGACGATGAGCGCGGTACGCCCGTCCACGGCCCGCTCGACCGCCCGCTCCAGCACGCGGGCGCCGACGCTGCCCGCCTCGGCCGTGGCCTCGTCGAGCACCGCCACCGCAGGGTCGGCCAGCACCAGCCGGGCCAGCGCGAGCTGCTGCCGCTGGGCGCCGGTCAGGCGGTGCCCGCCCGCGCCGACGACCGTCGCGAGGCCGTCGGGCAGCGCCTCCGCCCAGGCGAGGGCGTCCACGGTGGCGAGGGCCGCGCGCAGGTCGTCGTCGGTGGCGTCCGGGCGGGCGAGGCGCAGGTCGTCGGCCAGCGTGCCGGCGAAGACGTGCACCTCCTGGGTCACCATGGCGACGCCGGGCGGCGTCTCGACGGTGCCGGCGGTGGGCTCGTGGACGCCGGCGACCAGCTTGGCCAGCGTGGTCTTGCCCGCGCCGCTCGCCCCGACCAGCGCGACCCGCTCGCCGGGGCGGATGTCGAGGTCAACGTCGTGCAGCACAGGGTCGCCGGGCTCGTACGCGTGGGCGAGGCCGCGCACGCTCACCCCGCCTCCGTTCTGGTCCCGGACAGGTACGGGGCCGGCGGGTGCGGCGTCGGCCACGCCGACGACGCGGGCCAGGCTGGCGGTGGCCGCCTGGGCGTCGTCCAGCAGGGCCAGGGCGGTGTTGATCGGGCCGAAGAGGTTGTGGAAGTACAGCGCGGCGGCCGTGGCGGTGCCGATCGTGGCCGAGCCGTCGCGGACCAGCAGCACCCCGGCCGCGAGCACCGCGGCCAGGCCGACGTACTCGGCGACGTGGAGGCGGCTGTAGAAGCGCAGCATCAGCCGCACCCCGCGCATCGTCAGCTCCACCGCGGCCCGCGAACGGCCGGCGACCCGCTCCAGGTGCTCCGGCTCGGTACGGAAGGCCCGTACGGTGGACGCCCCCGCGATCGTGTCGAGCAGTTGCTGCTGCTGCTCGCCGGTCGCCACCCGCTGGGCCGCGTAGAGCGGCACCGCGTTGCGCACGTACCAGCGGGCGGTGTGCGCCTGCACCGGCACGGCGAGCAGCGCCGCCACCAGGAACCGCCAGTCGAGCAGCGCGAGGGCGGCCAGCGTCAGGACGATCGACAGCAGCGACTGGGCCAGCGCGGGCAGCGCCGAGCGCACGGCCTCGGCGACCCGCGCCACGTCGCCCGTGACGCGGGCGGTGAGGTCGCCGGAGCCGGCCCGTTCCACGCGGTCGAGCGGCAGGGCGAGGGCCCGCTCGACGAAACGTTCGCGCAGGTCGGCGAGGGCGGTCTCGCCCAGCCTGGCCACCAGCGTCAGGCCCCAGGCGGTCAGCGCCCCCTGGACCAGGCCGACCAGCACCAGCAGCGCGGCGGGCACGGCCAGCGCCGCCGCCCGCTCGCGGCCGGCCACCAGGTCCACGATGTGGCCGAGCAGCGGCTGGATGAGCAGGCCCACGGAGGTGGCCACGATCAGCAGGCCGAACCCGGCCACGGCGGTCCGCCGGTGCGGGCGCACGATCCGCAGGACGGCCGCCCGGGTACGGGCCGGCGTCGCGGTCGGCAGCAGCTCCCTGGTCATGCGAGCGGTCATGCGAGCACCGCCGCCCGGTAGCCGGGGTTGCGGCGCAGCAGGTCGGCGTGGGGCGCCTCGTCGGCGACGCGGCCCTCGTGCAGCAGCAGCACCCGGTCGGCCACCGCGAGCAGGGCGGGGCTGGTGGTCACCAGCACGGTCGTGCGGTCGCGGCGCAGGCGGCTGATGCCGTCGGCGATCCTGGTCTCGGTGACGGCGTCCACGGCGGTGGTGGGGTCGTGCAGGACGAGCACCGGGCGGGCCGCGGCGAGCGCCCGCGCCAGCGCAACCCGCTGGCGCTGGCCGCCGGAGAGCGAGCCGCCGCGTTCGCTGACCGGGGTGCCGGGCGGGATGTCCCCCGCGCCCGCGGCCTCCAGGGCCTCGGCGACGGCGGCCTCCGGGGCCTGGCCGACGTTGGTGGCGACGGTGCCCTCGAAGAGGACCGCGTCGTGCTCGGCCACCAGCACCGACTCCCGCAGCCGTCCGGGGTCGAGGTCGCGCAGCGGCACGCCGTCGAGCTCCACCGTCCCGGCCTCGGGGTCGGCCTGCCGCGCCAGGCAGCGCACCAGGGACGTGGCCGCCGCGGGATCGGTGGCGGCCACCCCCACCAGCTCGCCGGTTGCGATGTCCAGGTCGAGGTCCCGCAGCGGCCCGTAGCTGACCGAGCGCAGCCGGAGCGCGCCCGCCACGTCCTCGGGCGGCTCGCGGTCGCCGGCGGGCACGGCGGGCGGCGCGGACAGCAGCGCGGCGACCCGCGCGGCCGACGCCCTGGCCTGCGCGAAGTCGGCGTTCACCCAGGCGAAGAGCTGCAGCGGACCCTGGAGGAAGAGTGCCAGCCCGACCGCGGAGACGAGCTGCCCGAGCGTGATGTCGCCGGCGGTGGCGAAGTAGCCGCCGGCCAGCGCGATCAGCGCGATGAAGGCCCCGGTGAGCGCGAGCACCACGCCGTTCTGCAGGGCCTCGGCGCGGGAGGCGCGCAGCGTGGCGGCGAGGGATTCGCGGCTGGTCCGCCGGTAGCGTTCGATCCCGGCCCGTTCGGCGCCGATCCCCTTGAGCACCCGCAGCCCGGTCACCAGGTCGGCGGCCATGCCCGAGGCGCGCGCGGCGTGCTCCTGCTCGACGGCGCTGCGGCGTTCCAGGGGCTTGCCGAGCAGGTGCCCGAGCCACAGCAGCGCCGGCGTGCCGGCCAGCACGATCAGCCCGAGCTGGACCGAGGTGTTGAGCAGCAGCACCCCGGCCACGACCAGGCCGGTGAGCCCGGCGACGCCGGCCAGCACCGCCATCAGGACCGCGCCGACCCGCCGTACGTCCTCGGTGGCGATGCCGGTCAGCGCGCCGGGCAGGCGGTCCTCGGCGCCGCCGCCGGGGTGCAGCACCCGGGCGACGACGGCGATGCGCAGCTCGTGCGCGGCCTCCTCGGCGGCGCGCTCGCCGACGAGGGCGCCGAAGCGGTAGCTGAACGACAGGCCGACGTAGACGGCGGCGAGCACCGCCAGCCACAGGAGCAGCCGTCCCCAGTCGCCGCCCGCGACGGCCTGGTCGATGGCGACCCCGATGAGGACGGGCACCAGGGCCTCGCCCGCCTGGTGACCGGCGCCGAGCAGCGAGCCCCCGGCCAGCCTGCGCCATTGGCTCGCGACCGTGCGCAGCAGTACGTCCCGCCCGGTGTGCAAGCGGCGCTCCCCGAAGATCGACAGTAAGGCGAGCCTAACCTAACATGTCCGACTCGTGGCCTGAAGAGGGGAGATGTCGGCTCTGGCCGGGAAGCGACACGGAATCCACCTTCGCCGCGTCTTGACGGTCGCACTTCATCCGTGATGTGTTGTGCGTGGCCGTGAGCTTAGGTAAGGCAAACCTAACTTGGAGGGTGTGTGGACGTGCATGTGGAGGAGGAGGTCGGCGCCCCGCCGATCCCCTCGCTGACCGGCGGATGGCGGGTGGCCCCGATCGAGCCCGGCGCCGACGGCGTCGCCGTGGTCCACGACTGGATGAACCGGCCGCACGTGGCCGGCCCCTGGGACCAGGCCTGGCCGTACGAGCGATGGGCCGACGAGATCGCCCGCCAGGCGGCGGGGCGGCACTCCCGGCCGTGCCTGGCCTACCGGGACCGCGAACCGGTCGCCTACCTGGAGCTGTACCGGGTGCTGCGGGACCGGCTGGCGCCGCTGTACCCGTACCGGCCGCACGACCTCGGCGTGCACGTCGCGATCGGCGACGAGCGCGACCTCGGCCACGGCGTCGGCCGCCGGCTGCTGCGCGCGGTCGCCGAGGGCCTGCTGGCGGCCGACGAGCGCTGCACCCGCGTCGTCGCCGAGCCGAACGTCCGCAACGAGCCCTCCGTCCGGGCCTTCACCGCGGCCGGGTTCGTCCGCGTGGGAGAGGTGACGATGCCGCACAAGACGGCGGCGCTGATGGTGTACCCGCGTGCTCAGGAGGACCTTCCTCAGTGGTGACCCCGGCCTACGACCTCGTCGGAATCGGCTTCGGCCCCTCCAACCTCGCCCTGGCCGTCGCGCTCGCCGAGTCGCGCACGCCCGCGCCGTCCGCCGTCTTCCTGGAGCGGCAGCCGTCGTTCGGCTGGCACCGCGGCATGCTGATCGACGGCGCGACCATGCAGGTGTCCTTCCTCAAGGACCTGGTCACGATGCGGAACCCGGCGAGCCCTCACAGCTTCGTCAGCTACCTGCACGCCAAGGGCCGGCTGGCCGACTTCATCAACCAGAAGACGATGTACCCGACCCGCCTGGAGTTCCACGACTACCTCGAATGGGTCGCGGCCCGCTTCGAGCACCAGGTCGTCTACGGGGCCGAGGCCGTCACCATCCGGCCCGTCACGGACGGCGGCACGGTCACCCACCTCGACATCGTGGCCCAGCATGGCGAGCTGACCACCTACCGGGCGCGCAACGTCGTGCTCGCCGCCGGCCTCCAGCCCGTGCTGCCGCCCGGCGTCGTCGCCGGCGAGCGGGTGTGGCACAGCCAGGAGCTGATGCACCGGCTGGCGGAGCTGCCGGACGACCGGCCGCGCAGGTTCGTGGTCGTCGGGGCCGGCCAGAGCGCCGCCGAGGTGACCGAGCACCTGCACAGCCGCTTCCCCTCCGCCCAGATCTGCGCGGTCTTCTCCCGGTACGGCTACAGCCCCGCCGACGACAGCCCCTTCGCCAACAGCGTCTTCGACCCCGCCGCCGTGGACCACTTCTACGACGCGCCGCACGAGGTCAAGCGCATGATCCTGGACTACCACGCCAACACCAACTACTCCGTCGTGGACCTCGACCTGCTGAAGGAGCTGTTCGGGCGGACGTACCGGGAGAAGGTCGCCGGCGTCGAGCGGCTGCGGATCATGAACCTGTCGCGCGCCGTCGGCCTGGAGACCCGCCCCGGCGAGGTGAGCGTGCACGTCAGGTCGCTGGTCAGCGGCGAGGTCGAGGCGCTGCGCGCCGACGTGGTCGTCTACGCCACCGGCTACCGGCCCGTGGACCCGCTCGACCTGCTCGGCGCCGCCGGGCCCTACTGCCTGCGCGACGACGACGGCGCGCTGCTGGTCGGCCGCGACCACCGGGTACGCACCACGCCCGAGCTGACCTGCGGCATCTACCTCCAGGGCGCGACCGAGCACACCCACGGGCTGACCGCCACGCTGCTGTCCACGACGGCCGTACGGGCCGGCGAGATCGCCGACTCGCTCGCCTCGCCGGTCCTGGAGCCCGCTCGATGACCCGCCCGCTCACTCTGGCCGGGCTCATCGACGAGCAGGCCGCCGCCACCCCCGGGCGGCCCGCGCTGCGCTTCCGCGACCGCATGCTCACCTACGCCGAACTGGACGCGGCCGCCTCCGCGCTGGCCGCCCGGCTCCGGGAGCGGGGCGCGGGACCCGAGCGCGTGGTCGCGGTCGCGCTGCCGCGTTCGGCCGAGCTGGTCGTGGCGCTGGTCGCGGTGCTGAAGACCGGGGCCGCGTACCTGCCGGTGGACCCCGAGCAGCCGACCGGGCGGACCGCGTCCATGCTGGCCGACGCCGCGCCCGTGGTCACGCTGCGCGAGGTGGAGCTCGAACCGGGCGGGCGGCGCGAGCCGGCCACGCCCGTCGATCCGCGCAACCCCGCGTACGTGATCTACACCTCCGGCTCCACCGGCCGGCCCAAGGGGGTCGTGATCGCCCACGAGGCCATCGTCAACCGGCTGCGCTGGATGCAGGCCGAGTACGGACTCACCGCCGAGGACCGGGTGCTCCAGAAGACGCCGGCCGGGTTCGACGTGTCGGTGTGGGAGTTCTTCTGGCCGCTGATCGCCGGGGCCACGCTCGTGGTGGCCGAGCCGGGCGGGCACCGCGACGCGGCGTACCTGGCCGGGCTGATCCGGCGGGAACGGGTCACGACCGTGCACTTCGTGCCGTCGATGCTGCGCGCGTTCCTGGCCGACCCGGACGCGGCGCGCTGCACCGGGCTGCGGCGGGTGATCTGCAGCGGCGAGGAGCTGCCCGCCGGGCTGGCCGCCGAGTTCCACGCGGCGCTGCCGGGGTGCGGGCTGCACAACCTGTACGGACCGACCGAGGCGGCCGTGGACGTCACGTACTGGGCGTGCCGGCCGGGGGAGGACGGGCCGGTGCCGATCGGCCGCCCGGTCTGGAACACCGCCGTCCACGTGCTGGACCGCGACCTGCGGCCGGCGGCGGCCGGTGAGCTCTATCTCGCCGGCGTGCAACTGGCCCGCGGCTACCTGGGGCGGCCGGGGCTGACCGCCGGGAGGTTCGTGCCCGATCCGTACGGGCCGCCCGGCAGCCGGATGTACCGGACCGGCGACCTCGCCCGCCGCCGCCCTGACGGGGTCGTCGAGTACGCGGGCCGCGCCGACGACCAGATCAAGATCCGCGGCTTCCGGGTCGAGCCCGGCGAGGTCGAGGCCGTCCTGAACGCCCATCCCGACGTGCGGCAGGCCGTGGTGACCGCCCATGAGGTGCGTCCGGGCGTCACCCTGCTGACCGGGCACGTGGTGCCGGCCGAGGGGGCGGCCGTGGACCCGGACGCGCTGCGCGCCCACGCCGCCGCCCGTCTGCCCGGCCCCATGGTGCCCGCCGTCTTCGTCCCCCTGGCGTCGGTCCCACTGACGGCCAACGGCAAGCTCGACCGCCGCGCCCTCCCGTCTCCGGCGGGGGACGTGGTGGCGAGAGCGGGCGCAGAGAGGGAAAGCTCCGCAGGAGAGGGCGCCGGGGAAGAGGGGGCCGCGAGGCAACGCGCCGCTGGGGAGAGCGGCGCGGGAGCGGGCGCTGCGGGGGAGAGCGCCGAGGGGCTGCTGGCCGCGCTTGTCGCGGAGGTGTTGCGGTTGCCCGATGTGCGGCCCACGGATGACTTCTTCGCGCTCGGCGGCGACAGCATTCTCGCGCTGCACCTCGTCGGCCGGGCCCGTCGCGCCGGGCTGGCCATCACCGCCCGCCAGGTGCTCGAACTCGGCACCGCCCGCGCCCTGGCCGCCGCCGTGCCGGAGGGCGCGGCCGAGCCTCCGGAGGCGGCGCTCGGCGACGTGCCCGCCACCCCGATCATGAACTGGCTGCGCGAACGCGGCGACGGCGCGACCGCCGAGCACTTCGCCCAGTCGATCACCCTGCGCCTGCCCCGCGACGTGGACCGTGACCGCCTGATCCGGGCCCTGCGCGACCTGCTGGACCACCACGACCTGCTCCGCGCCCGCCTCACCGGCACCGGCCTGCACGTGCCGCCGCCCGGCGCCGCGCCCGCTGATGGCCTGCTGCGCGAGGTCACGGACGACGCCCTCCTGCCGCAGGCGCTCGCGGCGGCCCGCGCCGCCCTGGCACCGCGCGACGGCGTGATGCTGCGCGCCGTACGGCACCGCGCCCCCGAAGAAGACCGGCTGCACCTGGTCGCGCACCACCTCGTCGTGGACGGCGTCTCCTGGCGGATCCTGGCCGAGGACCTGGCGCAGGCGTACGCCGCCACGACGCCCCTCACCCGCTCCACCTCCTTCAGGACGTGGGCCCGCGCCCTGCCCGCCCTGGACCGCCGCGCCGAGCTGCCGTACTGGACGGACACCCTCACCGCCGAGGAGCCCTGGCGGCTCGACCCGGCGCGGGACACCGCCGCGACCGCCGCCCGGCTCAGCGTGAGCGCCCCGCTGGACGTCACGCTCGACCGGGCGCTCGCCGCGCTCGCGCTGGCCGTCGCCGGGCACCGTCAAAGCCACGGCCTGCCGGGCGGCCGCGAGGTCCTGTTCGACGTCGAGGCGCACGGCCGCGAGGACCTGGTGCCCGGCGCGGACCTGTCGCGCACCGTGGGCTGGTTCACCGCCATCTGGCCGGTCCGCCTGGACCCCGGACCGGCAGGCGGGGCCGACGCGCTCGCCCGGGTCTCCGCCCGGCTGCGCGAGGTGCCCGGCAAGGGCGTCGGTTACGGCCTGCTCCGCCACCTCGACCAGGACGCCGGCCCGCGCCTGGCCCGCCTGACCAGACCGGCGGTCTGCGTCAACTTCCTGGGCCGCTTCCCCGAGGAGCCGGGCGACTGGGGGATGGTCCTGGAGCCGGAGAGCTTCCTGGACCTGGCCGACCCCGGCCTGCCGCTCGCGCACGTCCTGACCGTGGACGCGTTCGTGGCCGAGGGCCCGGACGGCGCGCGGCTGGAGTCCACCTGGACGTGGGCGTCCCGCGTGCTGGCCGAGCCCGCCGTCCGTGAGCTGTCCGGGCGGTGGCTCGACGAGCTGCGCGCCACCGCGCCGGCCGGCGCCTTCCTGGTCGCGCTCGACCAGGCCGAGCTTGACGAGTTCGAGGAGACACTGGCGTGACCGGCCCCGAGGCCAAGAAGATCAAGGACGTCTGGCCGCTCACCCCTCTCCAGGAGGGCCTGTTCTTCCACGCCCTGCACGGCGAGGACGACCCGTACACCGTCCACACCACCGTAGAACTGCGCGGCCCGCTCGACGCGGCGGCCCTGCGGGGCGCGGCCGAGCGCCTGCTGGCCCGCCACGACCCGCTGCGCGCGGCCTTCCGCAGCCGGCGGAACGGCCGGCCGGTGCAGGTCGTCGCGGCCCGCGCCGCGCTCCGCTGGCAGGAGGCGGACCTGACCGGCGGCGGCTCGGCGGCCGAGGTCGTGGAGCGGGACCGGCGGACGCCGTTCGACCTGCAGTCGCCGCCGCTGCTGCGGTTCACGCTGGTCAAGCAGGCCCCGGACCGGCACCTGCTGCTCGTCGCCAACCACCACCTGGTGCTGGACGGCTGGTCGCTGAACCTGGCGCTGCGCGAGCTGTTCGAGCTGTACGCGGGGGCCGAGCCGCCGCCCGCGCCGCCGTACCAGGACTACCTGGCCTGGCTGGGCGGACGGGACGTCGCGGCGGCGCGTGACGCCTGGCGGGAGCACCTGGCGGGGCTCGGGGAGCCCACCCTGGTGGCCCCCGGGGTGGGCGACATCGGCGCGGCCCGCGAGGTCGTGACCGAGCTGAGCGCCGATCTGACCGGGCGGCTCGCCGCGCTGGCCCGCGGATCCGGCGTCACCATGAGCATGGTCGTGCAGACCGCGTGGGCGCTCGTGCTGGGCGTGCTCACCGGCCGGGACGACGTGGTGTTCGGCACCACGGTCTCCGGCCGGCCGCCCGAGCTGCCCGCCGCCGACCGCATGATCGGCCTGTTCATCAACACCCTGCCGGTACGGGTCCGGCTGCGCGCACAGGAGCCGGTCACCGCCTGCCTCGCCCGGCTCCGCGACGCCCACGCCCGGCTCGCCGACCACCAGCATCTCGGGCTGGCCGAGATCCAGACGCTTGCGGGGAGAGGCGAGCTGTTCGACACGCTGGTGCTGTTCGAGAACCATCCGGCGGGCCCCGTCGGCCCGCTGGTCGAAAGCGTCGAGGAGCGCGACGCCACCCACTACCCGATCACGCTCTGCGCCCGCCCGGGCGAGCGGCTGCGGCTGGAGCTGGCGTACCGGGAAGGCCGGGTGAGCGCCGCCGAGGCCCGGCGAACGCTGGACCGGACGGTCCGCGCGCTGGAACGGCTGGCCGCCGCACCCGAGCGCCCGATCGGCCTGATCGACCTGCTGGACGAGACCGAACGCGCCCAGGTGCTCGGCGCGCAGACGGGCACGGCCGGCCCGTACCCCGCCCGTACCCCGGCCGACGCCTTCGCCGAGCGCTGCGCGGCCACGCCGGACGCGACCGCCGTGGTGGACGCCGCAGGGAACGCCCTCACCTACGCCGAGCTGGCCGCGCGGGCCGACCGGCTGGCCGGGGCGCTCTGCGTGGGCCCCGAGGACGTCGTCGCCCTGGCGTTGCCGCGTGGCCTCGACCTGGTCGCGGCCATCCTGGCGGTCTGGCGGTCCGGCGCGGCGTACCTGCCGGTCGATCCCGGCTATCCGGCGGACCGGATCGCGCTCATGCTCGGCGACGCGCGGGCCGCCGTCGTGGTCACCGACTCCGCGACCGCGCCCGGCCTGCCCCTCGCTGGGGACGCCAGGATCGTCCTGGCCGACGACCCGGCACCGGGAACCGCTCGCCGCGAAGCCGCCCGGCCGGAAAATCCCGCGTACGTGATCTACACCTCCGGCTCCACCGGCCGCCCCAAGGGCGTCGTGGTGCCGCACGGAGCCGTCGCCAACCTGCTGGCCGCGCACGAGGCCGACACCGTCGCGGCGGCGGTCGCCGCCACCGGCAGGCGGCGGCTGCGGGTCGCGCACAGCGCGTCGTTCTCGTTCGACGCCTCGGTGGACCCGCTGCTGTGGATGCTCGCCGGGCACGAGCTGCACGTGCTGGACGACGCCACGTACCAGGATCCCGAGCTGCTCGCCGGCTACCTGGCCGAGCACCGGATCGACTACGTGGACGTGACGCCGTCGTACCTGGCCTCGCTCGTCACCGCGCTGGAGGACGGCCCGCACCGGCCCGCCGTGGTCGCGGTCGGCGGCGAGGCGGTGCCCGGCCCGCTCTGGCGGCGGCTCGGCGCGCTGCCGGGGGTGATCGCCAGGGACCTGTACGGCCCGACCGAGTGCACGGTGGACGCCTACGTGCGCAGGCAGGACGGCACCGCGGGCCCCGTGCCCGGCGTCCGCGCGCTGGTGCTCGACCCGATGCTGCGCCCGGCGCCGCCCGGCGTGACCGGCGAGCTGTACCTGGCGGGGGCCGGGCTGGCCCGCGGCTACCTGGGGCGGCCCGGGCTGACCGCCGAACGCTTCGTGCCCTGCCCGTACGGGCCGCCAGGCGCGCGCATGTACCGCACCGGCGACCTCGCGCGGTGGCGGGAGGGCCGGCTGGAGTTCGCCGGGCGGGCCGACGACCAGGTGAAGATCCGCGGGTTCCGGATCGAGCCCGGCGAGGTGGAGGCCGCGCTGGCCGGCTGCCCCGGCGTCGAGGAGGCCGCCGTCGCGGTGCGCGCGGACGGCGCGGGCGGGCCGCGGCTCGTCGCCTACGTACGCGGCCGGGCGAGCGAGGACGAGGTGCGCGCGTACCTGCGGGGCGTGCTGCCCCGGCCGCTGGTGCCCTCGGCGGTCGTCCGGCTCGCCGAGCTGCCGCTGCTGCCCAACGGCAAGGTGGACCGGCGCGCCCTCCCCGATCCCGCCGGGACGCGGGCGGCGGGACGTGCGCCGCGCGGCCCGCTGGAGGAGCGGCTGTGCGCGCTGTTCGCCGAGGTGCTGGGCGTGGACCGGGTCGGCGCCGACGACGACTTCTTCGAGCTGGGCGGCCACTCGCTGCTCGCCGCCCGGCTGGTGAGCCGGCTCCGGAGCGAGCTCGGCGCGGCGGCCGGCGTCCGCACGCTGTTCGACGCGCCGACCGTCGCCGAGCTGAGCGGCCGGCTCGGCGTGGCCGCCGCGCGCCCGCCGCTGGTAGCGCGCCCGCGCCCGGAACGGGTGCCGGCCTCGCACGCCCAGCGCGGCCTGTGGCTCCAGCACCGGCTGGAGGGCGGCTCGGCCACCTACAACATGCCCTTCGCGCTGCGGCTGGACGGCCCGCCCGACGTGCCGATCGACGTCGCCGCGCTGGAGCTCGCGCTGGCGGACGTGGTGGAGCGGCACGAGGTGCTGCGGACGGTGTTCGGGGAGGAGGACGGCGAGCCGTACCAGATCGTGCTGGAGCGGGCGGACGTCCGCGTCGAGACCGGGCCCGCCGACCTCGGGCACGTCTTCGACCTGGCCGCCGAGCCGCCGCTGCGGGCGTGGCTGGACGGCGACCGGCTGACCGTGCTGCTGCACCACATCGCCGGGGACGAGCTGTCGCTGCGCCCGCTGGTCGCCGACCTGACCGCCGCCTACCGGGCCCGCGCCGAGGGCCGCGCGCCGGACTGGGCGCCGCTGCCCGTCCAGTACGCCGACTACGCCCTGTGGCAGCGCGAGCTGCTGGGCGATCGGGACGATTCGGCGGGGCGGCCGGCGAAGGAGCTGGCGTACTGGCGGGGCGCGCTCGACGGCCTGCCGCCCGAGCTGCCGCTGCCCGTGGACCGGCCCTTTCCCGACGAGCCCGGCAGACGCGGCGCGACGATCGCCTTCGACCTGCCGCTCGACGCGATCGACGAGCTGGCGGGGCGGCACGGGTGCACGCCGTTCATGGTGCTGCACGCGGCGGTGGCGGCGCTGCTGACCCGGCTCGGCGCCGGCACCGACATCGTGCTCGGCACGCCGGTCGCGGGGCGGGCGGACGAGGCGCTGAACGACCTGGTGGGGCTCTTCGTCAACACCGTCGTGCTGCGGGTGGACACCGGCGGCGAGGTCACGTTCGCCGGGCTGCTCGATCGGGTGCGGTCCGTCGACCTGGCCGCGTTCGACCACGCGGAGACGCCCTTCGACCTGCTGGTGGAGGAGCTGCGGCCGGTGCGCGTGCCCGGCAGGCATCCGCTGTTCCAGGTGATGATCGCGTACGAGCGCGACCCGGGGCTGCCGGTCGAGGAGGTCGGCGGGCCTGGCGTGTCCAAGTTCGACCTGACGTTCGTGCTCGGGCCGGGCGGGGGGCAGGTGGAGTACCGCACGGACCTGTTCGACGCCGCCACCGCCGAAGGGCTCGGGGCGCGGCTGGCGGAGATCGTCCGGCAGGCGGCGCTCCGGCCCGAGCGGCCGGTCGCCGAGCTTTCCGTCGCCCCCATGCGGGCGCCCGCCGTGCGCGGCCTGCCCGGCACGCCCGGCGCGGCTGAGCCGCGTACGGAGGCCGAGCGCGTGCTGTGCCGGCTGTTCGGCGAGGTGCTCGGGGTCCGCGAGGTGGGCGCGGGCGACGACTTCTTCCTGCTGGGCGGGCACTCGCTGCTCGCCGGGCGGCTGGCCGCGCGGATCAGGGCCGTCACGGGTGCGGAGGCGGCGCTCGCCGACGTCTTCGCCGCCCCGACCCCGGCCGGCCTGGCTGCTCGCCTCGCCCTCCCGACCGCCCGCTCCGCCGCCTTCTCGGACGGGCGCGCCCGGCCCTCGCCGGCAGGCGGGACGCCGCCGTTGGTGGTGCGGGAGCGGCCCGAGCGGGTGCCGTTGGCGGCGGCGCAGCGGCGGTTGTGGTTCCTGGACCGGCTGCACGGACCGTCCGACGCCTACACCGTGCCGCTCGTCCTGCGCCTGTGCGAGCCGCTGGACCCGGCGGTGCTCCGCCGGGCGGTCGGCGACCTGATGGAGCGGCACGAGGCGCTGCGGACCGTGTTCGGGGAGGAGGACGGCGAGCCGTACCAGATCGTGCTGGACCGGGTGGACCCGCCCGTCACGGACGGGCCCGCCGACCTCGGGCACGTCTTCGACCTGACGGCCGAGCCGCCGCTGCGGGTGTGGCTGGACGGCGACCGGCTCACGGTGCTGCTCCACCACCTCGCCGCCGACGAGTGGTCGGTCGGCCCGCTCTGGGACGACCTCGCCACCGCCTACCGGGCCCGCGCCGAGGGCCGTGCGCCGGACTGGACGCCGCTGCCCGTCCAGTACGCCGACTACGCCCTGTGGCAGCGTGACCTGCTCGCCGGCGGCCTCGCCGACCGGCAGCTCGCCCACTGGACCGGCGCGCTCGCCGACCTGCCCGGACGCCTGGAGCTGCCCGCGTGGACCGGCGGGGACGTCACCGCCACCGCCTCGCGCCCCGCCGCGCCCCTGCGGGAGCTGGCCCGTCGTACCGGGACGACCATGTTCATGGCGGCCCACGCGGTCGTGGCGGCCCTGCTGACCAGGCTCGGCGCGGGCACCGACGTCCCGGTGGGCGCGGCCGTCGCGGGCCGCACGGACGAGGCGCTGACCGGCCTCATCGGCTTCTTCGTCAACACCGTCGTGCTGCGGGTGGACACCGGCGGCGATCCCACGTTCGCCGAGCTGCTGGCGCGGGTGCGGGCCGCCGACCTGGCCGCGTTCGAGCACGCCGACGTCCCCTTCGACCAGGTCGTGGAGGCGGTCAACCCCGAACGCGGCGACGGCGACCCGCTGTTCCAGGTGGCCGTGGCCTACCACCCGGCCACCGGGTCGCTCCCCGGATTCGCCGCCGAGGAGGAGCCCGCGCCGCCCGGACCGGCCAAGTTCGACCTCTCCGTCACCTTCACCGAACGACCGGGCGCGACCGACCTGGACGTGCTGGTCGAGCACCGGGGCGGGGCGGCCGGACGGTACGCCGCGCACCTGCTCCGCCTGCTCGACGCGGTGACCGCGGATCCGGGGAGACGGCTGAGCGAATACCCGCTCCTCGCCCCCGCCGAGCTGGAGACCGTGCTCACCACCTGGAACGACACCGGCTCCGCCGAGCCGTTCCTGACCCTGCCCGAGCTGTTCGAGGCCCAGGTCAGGGCGACGCCGGACGCGGTCGCGGTCCGGTGCGAGTCGGAGTCGCTGACGTACGCGGAGCTGGACGCGCGGGCGGACCGCCTGGCCGCCTCGCTCGCCGCCGCCGGCGCGGGCCCCGAACGCCTCGTGGCCGTGGCGCTGCCGCGCGACCCGCGGATGGTGGTCGGCGTGCTGGCGGTGGCCAAGGCCGGGGCCGCGTACCTGCCGATCGACCCGGCGCAGCCCGCCGGGCGGATCGCCGCGATGCTGGACGACGCGCGGCCCGTCCTGCTGCTCGCCACCCGCGAGACCGCTGGGCGGGTGCCCATGACGCCCCTGCTCATGGACGACCCGCCCGCCCCCGCCGGGCCGCCGGTCCGGCCGCTGCCCCGCCACCCCGTCTACGTGATCTACACCTCCGGCTCGACCGGCCGCCCCAAGGGGGTGGTGCTGGAGCACGCCGGGGTGCGGGCGCTGGTGGACACCGCCGTGCGCCGGTTCGGTGTCGGCCCGGGCAGCCGGGTCCTGCAGTTCGCCTCGATCTCCTTCGACGTGGCGTTCTGGGAGCTGACCATGGCGCTGTGCACCGGCGCGACGCTCGTCGTCGTGCCCGCCGAGCGGCGCATCGCCGGCCCCGAGCTGACCGAGTACGCCACCCGCCACGCCGTCACCCACCTGGCGCTGCCGCCCGCGCTGCTGTCGGCCCTGCCCGCCGAGTGCACGCTGCCGGAGGGATCGACGCTGCTGGTCGGCACCGAGACGGTGACGCCCGAGCTGGTACGCCGCTGGGCCGGCCGGCACCGCGTCATCGACGCCTACGGGCCGACCGAGGCCATGGTGAACTCCACCCTCTGGCCCGCCGACGGTGACCTCGACGCCCTCACGACCGTGCCCATCGGCCACCCTGACGTGGGCAAACGCGTCTACGTCCTGGACCGCGCGCTTCGTCCCGCGCCGCCCGGCGTCATCGGCGAGCTGTACGTGGCGGGCGCGGGCCTCGCCCGCGGCTACCTCGACCGGCCCGCCCTGACGAGTGAGCGCTTCGTGCCCGACCCGTACGGGCCGCCCGGCACCCGCATGTACCGCACCGGCGACCTGGCCCGGTGGCGCGACGACGGCGCGGTGGAGTTCGCCGGCCGCGCCGACGGCCAGATCAAGATCCGGGGCTTCCGCATCGAGCCGGGCGAGGTGGAGTCGGTGCTGGCCGGCTGCCCCGGCGTCCGCGAGGTCGCGGTTGTCGCCCGCGAGGACCGGCCGGGTGAGCGCCGGCTCGTGGCGTACGTGACCGGGGCCGAGACCGACCCCGCCACCCTGCGGGCGCACGTCGCCGCGCGGCTGCCCGACTACATGGTGCCCGCCGCGTTCGTGGCGCTCGACGCGCTGCCGCTCATGGTGAACGGCAAGGTGGACAGGAAGGCGCTGCCCGCTCCCGGCGCCCCCGCCGCCGGGCGGTCGCGGGGGCCGCGCACCCCGGCGGAACGGGCGCTGTGCGCGATCTTCGCCGACGTGCTGGGCGTCGAGGGTGTCGGCGTGGACGACAACTTCTTCCACCTGGGCGGGCACTCGCTGCTCGCGGTCAAGGTGCTGGCGCGGGTGCGGAGCGGGCTGGGCGCGGACCTGCCGCTGCGCGCCCTGTTCGACACGCCCACGGTCGCGGGCCTCGCGGGCGCGCTCGCCGCCTCGCCGCCGGCCCGCGCCGACGGCCTCGTGGCGGCCGTGCGGCCGGAGCGGGTCCCGTTGTCGTCGGCGCAGCTCAGGCTCTGGTTCCTGGGGGCGCTTGAAGGCCCGTCGGCGACCTACAACGTGCCCCTGGCCGTGCGGCTGCCCGGCCCGGTGGAGCCGTCCGTGCTCCGGGCGGCGCTCGGCGACGTGGTACGCCGGCACGAGGTCCTGCGCACGGTCTACCGCGAGCAGGACGGCGTCCCGTACCAGGTGGTCCTCGATCCGGCGGACCCCGAGGTCGCGGACGGGCCGCCGGACCTCGGGCACGTCTTCGACCTGGCCGCCGAGCCGCCGCTGCGGGTGTGGCTGGACGGTGACCGGCTCACGCTGCTGCTGCACCACATCGCCTGCGACGAGTGGTCCGTGACTCCGCTGCTCGCGGACCTGGACACCGCGCTGCGGGCGCGGGCCGCCGGACGTGCGCCGGACCTCGCGCCGCTGCCCGTGCAGGTGGCCGACCACGCCCTCTGGGAGCGCGACCGGCTCGACGCGACCCTGCCCGAGCACCTGGCGTATTGGACGAAGGTCCTCGCCGCGCTGCCGGAACGGCTCGCGCTGCCGCCGGCCGGGCCCGGCGGGGCGGTCGTCCGCCAGGCGTCCGCCGGGGTGCGGGACGCGCTCGCCGCGCTCGCCGCCCGCGCGGGCACGAGCCTGTTCATGGTGCTGCACGCCGCCGTGGCGGCGCTGCTGACCAGGCTCGGCGCGGGCACCGACATTCCTCTGGGCACGCCGGTCGCCGGGCGGCCGGACGACGCGCCGGCCGATCTGGTGGGCTGCTTCGTCAACACCCTCGTGCTGCGGGTGGACACCGGCGGCGACCCCGCCTTCGCCGAGCTGCTGGAGCGGGTGCGCGAGGTGGACCTGGCCGCGTTCGAGCACGCCGGGGCGCCGTTCGAGCGGGTGGTGGAGGCGGTCAACCCCGGCCGTTCGGGCGCGGGGAACCCGCTGTTCCAGGTCATGGTGACGTACCAGCGGAGCGGGCCGGCCGCGCTGGAGGTGCTGCCGGAGCCCGGGCCGCCGGCTCCCAAGTTCGACCTCGCCTTCGCGTTCACCGAGACGAGCGGGGCGGCCGGGCTGGAGGTCGCCGTCGAGCACCGGCTCGCGCCTGACGTGGCCGAGCGCGTCACCGACGCTCTCCTGCGCCTGCTGGAGCAGGTCGCCGCGGCCCCCGCCGCGCCGATCGGCGCCCTCGATCTGCCGGCGGTGGGTCTCGGCGGCCGGGACCCCCGTCCTGCCGCCATCCGTCGCGAGGTCGCGCGGCGGGAGCTTGAAGGGCCGGTCGAGCGCCGGCTGGCGGCGATCTTCGAGGAGGTACTGGACGTGGCCGGGGTCGGGGCCGGCGACGACTTCTTCCACCTCGGCGGCCACTCGCTGCTCGCGGTCCGGCTGATCAGCAGGATCAGGGCCGAGCTGGGCGCGGCGGTCACGGTCAGGGACGTGTTCGACGCCCCCACCGTCGCCGGGCTGGCGGCCAGGCTCGCCCGCGTCCCCGGCCCTGTCCCCGCGATCCGGCCCCGAGCGCGCGGCGAACGGGTGCCGCTGTCGTCGGCGCAGCGCCGGCTCTGGTTCCTCCACACGCTCGACGGACCGTCGGCCGCCTACAACGTGCCGCTCGCCGTACGGCTGCGCGGCCCGCTGTCCGCCGACGCCCTCCGCGAGGCCGTCGGGGACGTCGTGGCCAGGCACGAAGCGCTCCGCACGGTCATCGCCGAGGACGAGCTGGGGCCGTACCAGGTCGTCCTCGACCCGGCGCCGGTGCAGGTCATGGACGGGCCGGGGGATCCCGGCCACCGGTTCCGCCTCGACGGCGAGCCGCCGATCAAGGTCTGGCTGCACGCCACGGCCCCCGGCGAGCACCTGCTGCTCGTCCTGCTGCACCACATCGCGGCGGACGAGTGGTCGGTCGGCCCGCTGTGGGACGACCTGACCGCCGCCTACCGGGCGCGGGCGGCCGGGCGGGCGCCGGACTGGGCGCCGCTGCCCGTCCAGTACGCCGACCACACCCTCTGGGAACGCGAGAACCACGACCCGGGCCGGCTCGCGTACTGGCGTCGGGTCCTCGCCGGGCTCCCCGAACACCCGACGCTCCCGCACGACCTGCCCCGTCCGGCCGCCGCGACCGGCGACGGCGACGTGGTGGAGTTCCGCCTGCCGCCCGGCACGAGGGAGGGCCTGGCCCGGCTCGCGGCGGACGGCGGCGCGACCATGTTCATGGTGGTGCACGCCGCCGTGGCGGCGCTGCTGACCGGGCTCGGCGCGGGCACCGACGTCACGGTGGGCACGCCCGTCGCGAACCGGCCGGACGACGCGCTGGCCGCCCTCGTGGGCTTCTTCGTCAACACGGTCGCGCTGCGGGTGGACACCGGCGGCGACCCCGCCTTCGCCGAGCTGCTGGCCCGGGTCCGCGACGCCGACCTGGCCGCGTTCGAGCACGCCGACGTGCCGTTCGACCAGGTGGTCCAGGCGGTCGCGCCGGCCCGGTCGCCGGCCTGGCACCCGCTGTTCCAGGTGGCGGTGGCCTACCATCCCGCCGGCCGGCCGCTCGGGCCGCTGGGGGAGGCGGCGGCCGAGATCGAGGAGGTGGCCACGGGCACGGCCAAGTTCGACCTCGCGGTGTCGCTGGCGGAGGAGGGTGAGGGGGCGGTCGAGTACCGTACGGACCTGTTCACCAGGGGCACGGCGGAGCGGATCGCGGCCGGGCTGGCGGAGCTGCTGGCCACGGTGGCCCGCGCCCCCGGCATCCGCCTGAGCGAGCTGGACGTGCCGCCCGTGACCCGCGCGGACTGGACGCCGGTGCCCGCCACGGCGGTGACGGCCGGGCCGGCGGTGGACGTGCGGCGGATGGCGGAGCTGTTCGCGGACGTGCTCGGCGTTCCCCTGCCGGGCCCGGACGAGGGCTTCTTCGAGCTGGGCGGCCACTCGCTGCTGGCGGGCCGGCTGATGACCGCCGTCGCCGCCGAGTTCGGGGTGCGGCTGCCGGTCAGGACGCTGTTCGAGGCGCCCACGCCCGCCGCGCTCGCCGCCCGGGTACGCGCCCCGCACCGCCCCGGACACGCCCTCGACGTGCTGCTGCCCATCAGGACGGGCGGCGAGGGGCCGCCGTTGTTCTGCGTGCACCCGCTGTTCGGGCTCGCCTGGTGCTTCACGGGCCTGGCGGGGGCGCTGGACGTGCCGGTGTACGGGCTCCAGGCGCGCGGTCTGGCCGGTCCTGAGCCGTTGCCGCGCACCCTGGACGAGATGGCCGCCGACTACCTGGCCGCCGTCAGGGCGGTGGCGCCGGCGGGGCCGTACCGGCTGCTCGGCTGGTCCTTCGGCGGCGTCGTCGCGCACGCGATGGCCGCCCGCCTGCGCCGCGAGGGCGAGGAGGTGGCCCTGCTGGCGCTGCTCGACTCCTACCCGCTGCTGCCCGGCGAACGGCCGGAGACCGGCGACGACGAGCAGGACGCCCTGCGCTTCCTGCTCCGCCTGGCCGGGCACGACGCCCGCGGGCCGCTCGACCGGCGGCGCGTGGTGCGGTACCTGCGGGCCGGGGGAGGGGCGCTGGCCGAGATCGAGGAGACCACGATCGGCGCGATGATCGACGTCGCGGTCAACGCCGAGCGGCTCATCACCGGCGACCCGCACCCGTTCTACGACGGGGACCTGCTGTTCGTCACCGCGGGCGCGGACAAGGCCGGCTCGGGGCTCGAACCCGGCCGCTGGCGTCCGTACGTGGGCGGCGCCGTCGAGGAGCACGTCATCGACTGCGAGCACTACCAACTGGCCGATCCTGGGCCGCTCGCCCAGGTGGCCCGCATGCTGAAGGAGCGACTGCGATGACCAACCCGTTCGAGGACCCCGAGACCGACTACCTCGTGGTGGTCAACGACGAGGCCCAGCACGCGCTGTGGCCCGCGTGGATCCCGCTGCCCGAGGGCTGGCGGGACGTGTACGGTCCCGGCGCCCGCGACCTGTGCCTCCAGTACGTCGAGACCCACTGGACGGACATGCGCCCGGCCGGGCTCGCCCGCGCCATGGACGCCTGATCAGGCCATCGCCCCGGCGCGGGCCGCGGCCAGGGCCGCCGCCGCGGCCCGGTCGGCGGCGGCCTCGTCGAGGGGTTCGCCGGTGTTGAGCAGCGCGTAGTACAGGGGCGCGGAGACGGCGGCGATCACCCGGCGCGCGTCGGTGCCGGGCGGCAGCTCGCCCCGCTCGACGGCGTCGGTGACGCAGCCGGCCCACTCCTCGACGCGTACGGCGTAGAAGCGGTGCAGCGCCCGCGCGGCCTGCTCGTCGCAGAGCGCGGCGGCGATCAGCGCCTTGAACAGTCTCCCCTGGCGGGGGTCGGTGAGGGTCCTGACGACCAGGCGGGCGTTGTCGCGCAGGTCCCGCCCGACGTCGCCGTGGCGGGAGCGGGGGAGCGAGTGCTCGGCCATGTCCTGGAGCAGGTCGGCGGCGAGCGCGCCGGGCGATCCCCAGCGGCGGTAGACGGTGGTCTTCCCGACGCCCGCGACGCGGGCGACCTCGCCGAGGTCGAGCCCGTGGAAGCCGCGCTCGGCCAGGACGTCGCCGGCGGCCCGGAGCACGGCCTCGCGCACGCGAGCGGTACGCCCACCAGGCCGGACGGCACCCGGCTGGACATCGTCCGACATGCCGGACTCTCCCTTCCCTCAACCCTTATCGGGACTGGAGTTCCCTTAAGGCGGTAGCTGGTGCTACTGTTCCCTCATCTTAACGGAACTCCAGACCCATTTAGAGGGCTCTCCCATGTCCATCACCCAAGCCGTCCCGGCGCCCGCCCGCCTCCTGACCGGCCGCCACCGGGTCACCCTCGCGGTCCTCCTGGTCGCCCAGTTCATGCTGGCCGTCGACTTCTCGATCCTGAACGTGGCACTCCCCGCCATCGGCGACGACCTGGGCTTCTCCCTGGGCGGCCTCCAGTGGATCGCCACCGCCTTCGCCCTGTGCGCGGCCGGGTTCACCCTCTTCTTCGGCCGCATCGGCGACCTGCTCGGCCGCAAGCGCATCTTCCTCGGCAGCCTCGCGCTCCTCGGCGTGGCCTCCCTCGTGGGCGGGCTCGCCCCGACGCCCGAGCTCCTCATCGCCGCCCGGGTCGCCCAGGGGCTCGCGACCGCCGCCGCCACCCCCTCCGGGCTGGCCCTGCTGACCACGTCCTTCCCCGAAGGCCCGCTGCGGCAGAAGGCGCTCGGGCTCAACGGCGCCCTCATGTCCGCCGGGTTCACGGCGGGGGCGGTGCTCGGCGGCGTGCTCACGGATGTGCTCTCCTGGCGGTGGGCGTTCTTCGTCAACGTGCCCGTCGCGCTCGCCGTGCTCGTCGTCGCGCCCGCCGTCATCGCCGAGTCCCGGCCCGCCGACCGGCCCCGGCTCGACCTGCCCGGCGCGCTCAGCGTCACCCTCGGCCTGCTCGGCGTCGTCTACGGCCTCACCCAGGCGGGCGAGCACGGCTGGACGCACCCGCAGGCGGTGGCGGGGCTGCTCGCCGGCGCGGTCCTGCTCGCCGTCTTCCTCCTCGTCGAACGCCGGGCCGCCCAGCCCCTGGTCCCGCTGAAGGTGCTGGCCAGGCCGACCGTGGCCTGGGGCAACCTGATCGGGCTGCTCGCCTTCGTCACCGAGACGTCCCTGGTGTACCTGCTCACCCTCTACCTGCAGAAGACCCTCGGCTTCTCGGCCCTCGCCGCCGGGCTCTCCTTCGGGGTGCTCGGGCTCGGCACCGTGGCCGGCGGCCTGCTCGCGCCGAAGGCCATCGCCCGCACCTCCACCATCGCCGTACTGGTCGGGGGCGGGCTGCTGCAGGCCGTCAGCACCGCCGCCCTGCTGCTGCTCGGCGACACGGCGGCGGCCCTGGCGCTGCTGCTGCCCGCCACGTTCCTGGGCGGCGTGGGCAACATGCTGGTCATCGTCGGCTTCATGGTCACCGCCACGGCGGGCCTGCCCGACCACCAGCAGGGCCTCGCCACCGGGCTGGCGTCGATGTCACAGCAGGTCGGCATCACCATGGGGACGCCGATCATGTCCGCGATCGTCACCGCGGTGACCGGCGGCGCGGTCTCGGCCGGCGCGATCCGGCACGGCGTCCTCGTCGCCGTCGCGGCCAACGCCGGCCTCGTCCTGCTCGGCGTGCTCGTCGCCGCCGTCCTCCTGCGCGTGCCGGGCATAATGATCGCCATCCCCCGGAGAAGGAGCAGAAGGTGACCATCGAGTGGGCCCCGTTGTCCGCCGCCGACCTGCCGGCGATCGCCGAACTCGCCCGGCGCTGCCTCGACCACGACGGCGGGCTCCCGGCGACCACGTCACCGTCCTTCCTGGAACGCAGGTACGCCGCAGGACCGGGGGTGGGCGCGTACGACGGCGGCCGGCTCGTGGCCTGCGCCGCCGCCCGCCCCGCCGGCCCGGCGACGGCCGTGACCGGCCTGGTCGACCCGGCCCACCGGGGGCGGGGGCTCGGCTCCGGCCTGCTGGACCGGCTGGCCGAGGGCCCCGTACGGCTGGAAGTCGAGTCGCTGACGCCCGAGGCCGACGCGCTCTTCCGCGCCCGCGGCTTCCGGCGGACGTTCGCCGAGGACGTCTTCCGCCGCGACCTGGCCCTGCCGCTGCCGGACGTCCCGCTGCCGGCTGAGCTGGCCGCCGAGGAGTGGTCGCCCGCCACCGAGGAGGTCTTCCACGCGGCCTACTCCGCGTCGTTCGCCGACCGGCCCGGCTTCCCCGGCTGGTCCCGCCAGGAGTGGGTGGACTGGCTGGTGGACGACGACTTCCTGCCCGGCTGCTCCCTGGTCGCCCGTACGGCGGACGGCGCCGCCGCCGGCTTCGTCGCGTGCGCGGAGGGCTTCCTCATCCAGGTCGGCGCGGTGCCCGGATGGCGCCGGCGCGGCCTGGCCCGGGCGCTCGCCGTCGCCGCGCTCGGCCGGATGCGCGCGGCCGGCGCGACGGAGGTCTTCCTGGACGTCAACGAGAACAACCCGGCCTCGGCCGCGCTCTTCCGCGGCCTCGGGTTCGAGGCGGTCGCCCGCCGGGCCCGCTACGAGAACTGACGGCCTCCCGGAGGCCGTCAGCGTCACCTACGGCTGGCTGTCTTCGCGTGGGCCGTCAGCGGCCGGGTGTCGTCCCGGGCACCGTCGGCGTCACGTTCGGCCGGGTGCCGTTCCGGGGGCCGTCAGCGTCACGTGCAGGTGGCGGGCCTCGTACAGGACGCGGCTCGACCCCTTGCGCGCGGCCATGTCGGCCAGCCCGGCGACCTCGCCGCGCGCCCCCGCGAGCGCGGCGGCCCGCGCCGCGACCGCCAGCAGCTCGCCCAGCCCCGCGCGGGGCCGCTCGCCGGACCGGGGCAGCAGGGCGGGCAGAGCCTCGGCCAGCACCGCCCACACCTCGGCGTGCGCCCCCGCCGCCGTCAGGCCGTCGAGCGCGGCGGTGATCCGCTTGAGCACCACGAACTCGACGTCGATCAGCCGCGCGACGGCCCGTCCGAGGTCGGCGGCCGGAAGCTGCCCGCGCGCCGCGAGCGTGAGCGCCGCCTCGGCCGCCGCCGCCCGCTGCGCGTCCCGCCGGTGCCCCAGCCCGCCCGCGATCAGCATCGCGGTGGCGGCCCCCACGGGGCCGTCGCCGTGGGCCAGGGCCGCGAGGGCGGTCATCCTGGCGTCATTGCCGTCGGACACCCAGGGCCGGCAGCGCAGCAGGGCGGCGGCCACGAGCTCGCGGTGCGACGGCAGCACCAGCGGCCCCCACAGAGGGTCGTCCGAAGACGACAGGTAGTCGGGGCCGCGATGGTCGACGCCCCATGACGCGGCGAGCCACGTCGGCAGGCCCTCGGGGGCCACGATCTCCACCCGCACCCGGCGCGACCAGCTCCGCGGGCTGTAGCTGTACTGCGACCGCTCCTCCTCGTACGGCGTCACGCGCACGACCGGATCCGGCCATCCGCCGTCCCGCAGCCAGGCGGCCAGCGTCCGTCCCGCCTCGCCCGGCAGCTTCTCCGCCCGTACGACCAGCTCGGGATCGCAGCGCCGGGGCAGCCGCAGCAGCGCCTGCTCGAAGTCGGCCGGCAGCGGCTCGCGGCCCTCCAGCCGCTCCATCCGCTCCACCAGGACCGCCGCGTCGACGTGTCCGGTGGCCGAGGTCGGCGTGGCGAGCAGCGCGGGCACCGTGCGCCCGTCCTCCAACAGCGCGATCACCTCCGCCAGCCGCCGCCGGACGAGCCGCTGGCCGACCCACTCCGAGGAGTCGTGGTAGCCCTCCGGCACCTGGTTCAGCTGCCGGCTCCGCTTGGGGGCGATGATCGCCAGCGCGCAGCGGAGCACCAGGAAGGGAATCCTGCTGCCTCCGAACACGTACAGGTGGTGCTGGGCGGGCTCCCCGTCCGGCAGGGTCTCCTCCAACCACGGCCGCAGCGCCGCAACCACCGCCGCCCGGTCGCGATGGGTCAGCTCGACGAGCCCGCCCAGGACCCGTTCGCACCGCGCCGGCTCGCTCCGCCAGTTGAGCGCCCGCAGCTCCGCGACCAGCTCGTCCGGCGAGGCGATCGGCGGCGCGAGAGCGGGCGGCGCGGGCGCGCGCAGCACGGCGGCGACCGGTCGCTCCGGCTCGGCCTTGGCGACCTCGCCGTAGCCGGCCGCGACGCGCTCGCGCAGGTCGGCGGGCAGCCGGGCGGCGGCCTCGCGGACCGCGTCCCGGGCCGCCTCGCCGGCGTAGGGGGCCAGCCGGACCGCCAGCCGCACCGCCCGCCCCCGCAGGGCGGGATCGTCCAGGTCGAACACGGCGGCGAGCGCGGGCACCGCCCCGCCGCCGCGGGGGCCGGACGCCCGCGCCGCCCACCGCACCGCCTCCTCGACCAGCTTCTTCTCCGGCCGGTACGCCAGCGCCCCCACGGCCTCGGCGAACAGCTCGTCGTCGAGCAGCCCCGCCCCCTCGGCCCGCCGCAGCTCCTCCACCGCCAGCTCGGTCACCGTCGGACCGGCCGATGGCAGCAGGCGTACGAGATCGAGCACCGGGATCTCCGGCGGCTCCGGCGCGAGCAGCCGCCAGAGCCACACGAACGGCATCATCTCCGCGTCCGGGCCTCCGCCCAGGAACCGGGAGGCGCACCCGTCGACCAGCGTCGCGCGCGGCACCCGGCCCGTACGCGCCAGCGCGGCCAGCTCCGTCATGGCCGTGCTCCGCCCCAGCGGCTCGGCCACGCCCTGCGCCTGGAACAGGCGCGGCAGCAGGGCGTCGAGCAGCGGATCGCGGTCGAGCTCCAGGTCCTCCCCGGGCCGCCGCCTGGCCAGCCGCCAGGCCCACCCGACGACGAAGGCGTCACCGTCGGGCGGCTCCAGGCCGGTGTCGGTGACCAGCGCGGCGACGAGGTCCCAGCCGGGCACGCCCTCCGCGCGCTGCCACCGCCGCCGGCCGGTCGCCGGCCGGAGCCGCGCGGCCAGCCGTACGGCGAGGTCGCGCCGCCACTCCAGGGGGCGGCGGCGCAGCAGGGGGAGGAGGAGGGCGGCGTCCAGCTCGGGGTCGCGCGGCCTGCGCAGCTCCCTGCGGTCGAGCCAGGCCGCGACCTGCTCGGCGCCCGTGAGGCAGGCCGCTCCGGCCAGCCGGAAGCCGGTCGCCAGGCCCTCGATGTCGGCCCGGGCGGGGAACCCGCCGCGCAGCTCCTCGGTCATGTGCCCGGGGAGCTGCACGGCGATCGCCCGCCGGCCGAGGTCGCTCAGGCCGTCCAGGAACGTCGCGAGGTCCCGGTCGTCGCCCGCCTCGATGCGGTCGAGGGCCTCCTGCCAGGGATTCATGCGGCCACCTCGCCGCGCCGCGCTGCCAAAGAAGCGATCATGGGCGCGACGGTAACGACCGCCACCGACAGATCGCGGGAGCCCCGGTCAGGCCAGGGCGGGCTCCGGCGCGGCGGCGGTGCGGCGGCGGAACCCGGTCAGGCCAGGGCGGGCTCCGGCGCGGCGGCGGCGGGGCGGGTGGCGTCGCCGGCGAGGCGGCGGGAGGCGTACTGGGCGATCTGGCCGTGCGCTGCCACGACGACGCCGAAGCCGACGACCAGGACCGCGATGAGCGTCATGCGCGAGTCGGGCGCCAGGATGATGGCCGCGCCGTCGGAGAACCCGGTGCTCGCCACGCCGAACCCGGTCAGGGCCGCGGTCACCCACCGGCCGCCCACCCGCACCACCGCCGGGGCGGTCGCGGTCAGCGCCGCCGGCGCGGCGAGCACGGCGAACACCATCAGGACGCCCAGCGTGCCGCCCAGCGTGAACGTGCTCTCCTCGGCCGCCGCGATCGTGATCAGGCTCATCAGCAGCCGCGCCGCTCCGCCGCCCACGACTCCGGCCACGACGGCGCCCCCCACGGCCGCCGCCAGCAGCCGGACCACGCGCCGGCCCGTCATTCCCGCCATACAACCCCTCCAGTCTTCTGAAGGGGTTGTAGTGGTACGAATCCCCCCAAAGCAATGCCGGAAATGCAATGCAATGAGGCTGTTATTGATGATTCGTCGGGAAAAGCATGACTAAACCTGTCCAATACGGGTGTCAGGCCGCCGTGGACAGCATGCCGTTCGGATCGAGGACGTACTTGCGTGCCGCGCCCTCGTCGAACTCGTGGTACCCGCGCGGCGCCTCCTCCAGCGGGATCGGCGTGGCGTTGACCGCCTTGGCGATCTGCACCCGGTCGTGCAGGATCGCCTGCATGAGCTGCCGGTTGTAGCGCATGACCGGGCACTGGCCGGTGGCGAAGCTGTGCGACTTGGCCCAGCCCAGGCCGAAACGGATGGACAACGACCCCTGCTTGGCCGCCTCGTCGGCCGCGCCGGGGTCGCCCGTCACGTACAGGCCGGGAATGCCGAGCTCGCCGCCCGCCCTGGTGACGTCCATGAGCGTGTTGAGCACGGTGGCGGGGCGCTCCTTCTCCGCCTCGCGGCCGTGGCCGCGCGCCTCGAAGCCGACCGCGTCCACGCCGCAGTCCACCTCCGGCTCGCCGAGTATCTGCTCGATCTGGTCCTTCGGGTCGCCCTTCGACACGTCCACGGTCTCGCAGCCGAAGCTGCGGGCCTGGCCGAGGCGCTGCTCGTTCAGGTCGCCGACGATGACCACGGCGGCCCCGAGCAGGAACGCCGACGCCGCGGCGGCCAGCCCGACCGGGCCCGCGCCGGCGATGTAGACCGTCGAGCCAGGCCCCACCCCGGCGGTCACGCAGCCGTGGAAGCCGGTCGGGAAGATGTCGGCGAGCATGGCCAGGTCGAGGATCTTCTCCATCGCCCGGTCCTTGTCCGGGAACTTCAGCAGGTTCCAGTCCGCGTACGGGACGAGCACGTACTGCGCCTGCCCGCCCACCCAGCCGCCCATGTCGACATAGCCGTACGCCGAGCCGGGCCGGTCGGGGTTGACGTTCTCGCAGATGCCGGTCTTGCGCTCCTTGCAGTTGCGGCAGCGCCCGCAGGCGATGTTGAACGGCACGGACACCAGGTCGCCGTTCTTGATGAACTCCACGTCGGAGCCGGTCTCGACGACCTCGCCGGTGATCTCGTGGCCGAGGACGAGGCCGGGCGGCGCCGTGGTGCGCCCGCGGACCATGTGCTGGTCGCTGCCGCAGATGTTGGTGGCGACCGACTTGATGATCGCGGCGTGCGGCAGTTTGCGGCCTACGTTGGCCGGGTGTACGCCGGGGCCGTCCTGCAGCGTGAATTCCGGATAGTCGATGTCGTGGACCTCGACCTTGCCTGGGCCTTCGTACTTGACTCCTTTGTTGCCAGGCATGAGGATTCTCCCTCCTCGGGGCTTTTGTCCCCCTTTCTGAATATAGCCCCAACGCCTCTCCACCCCCGTCTCCACCATCCGGTGGTGCCGCTCCACCCGCCCCGATCCCTAACGTTCCAGGTCACGAAGGAGAACGACCCGGCACACAGGGAGGCACAACATGGGTGGCAGGAGCTGGATCGCACTGGCGGCGCTCGGGATCGTCGTGGTGGTGGGGTTCATCGCGTACCGGCTGATCCTCGTCGAGCTCATCACCAGCCTGCGCTGATCTGGTGGAATCAGCAGATGCCCGAGATCCGGAGAAGGTGGGCGCTGCCCGACACCATTGCGCCCGGCTGGCTGGTCGTGCAGGTGTTCGGCACGCTCATCGTGGCCGCCACCCTGCTCACCGCGCGCGAGGGGACGCCCCTGGTCTGGGTCCTGTACGGGACCGCGGCCGGCTGCTGGCTGGCGTTCGTGGCGCTCGACCCGCGACGCCCCGCGCGTGCGGCGGCGTTCCTGGCGGCGGCCACGCTGGTGTCCGCGGCGGCGCTCGGCCCGGCCGCCGACAGCTCCGCCGTCATCCTGACCTGCATCTTCCTGGCCAGGTTCGCCGCACTCGCGGCGCCGCCGGTGACCGTGATCATGATGACGACCGGCGTCGCCATCGTGCTGGCGATCCTCGGCCAGGACATGCTCGCCGACGCCTCCGAGCAGGCGGTGCTGCTGCTCGCGGTGGCGCTCATCGGCGTGAACCACCGCCAGCACGTCGTCCAGGCCCGCCAGGCGGAGCTGCTGCTCGAACAGACCCGCCGCACGCTGGCCGTCCAGGCCCGCGCGGCGGCGCTCGACGAGCGCACCAGGATCGCCCGCGAGATCCACGACGTGCTGGCCCACTCGCTCGGCGCGCTCGGCGTCCAGCTCGAGCTCGCGCAGGCCGTGCTGGAGGAGCGCCGCGACGTCCCGGGAGCGATCGACACGATCGCCCGCGCCCGCAGACTGGCCGGCGAAGGGCTGGCCGAGGCCCGCAACGCGGTCGCGGCGCTGCGCCAGGACGTCCCCACGCTGTCCGACGCACTCGGCGGGCTCGCCAGGACCCACGAGGACGACCACCGTTCCCCCGTACGCTTCGAGCGGAGCGGCCCGCCCCGACCTCTGTCGTCGGCCGCGACCGTGTCGCTGCTCGCCACCGCGCGGGAGTCCCTGACGAACGCGGCCAAACACGCGCCCGGCGCCCCCGTCCACCTGGAGCTGGCCTTCACAGCCGACCGGGTGCGCCTCCGCGTCGCCAACGCGCTCACCGGCGGCCCGCCAGGGACGCCGGGGTTCGGCCTCACCGGGATGCGGGAGCGCCTGGCGCTGGCCGGCGGCGCTCTGACCTGCGGCCGGGAGGGGGAGCGGTGGCTGGTGACGGCCGAGGTGCCGGAATGATCACGGTGGCTGTGGTGGACGACCAGCAGCTCATCCGCGAAGGGCTGGCCGCCCTGCTCGGGCTGCTCGGCGACGTGGAGGTGGTGGGCACCGCGGCGGACGGCCAGGCGGCGCTCGACCTGCTCGCGGACCGGCCCGCGGACGTCGTCCTGATGGACCTGCGCATGCCCGTGCTGGACGGCGTCGAGGCCACCCGCAGGATCACCCGGGAGCATCCGGGCACCGCGGTCGTCGTCCTGACCACGTACACCGACGACGAGTCCATCGTCCAGGCGCTCAAGGCGGGCGCGCGCGGCTACCTCACCAAGGACGCCGGCCGCGCCGAGATAGGGGCGGCGCTCCGCTCGGCCGCCACGGGCCAGTCCACGTTCGACGCCAGGGTGTCCGCCCGCCTGGTGGCCGCCCTGGACGAGCCGCCCCCGCGCGCCCGCGCCGCGCTGCCCGACGGGCTGACCGCCCGCGAGGCCGAGGTGCTCGCACTGATCGCCCGTGGCCTGACCAACCAGGAGATCGCCGGGACGCTGTTCATCGGCGAGGCCACGGTGAAGACGCACATCAACAACGCCTTCGCCAAGATCGGCGTACGTAACCGCGTCGAGGCCGCCCGCTACGCCGGCGAGCACGGTCTCTGACGCGCGCTCACGGAGCGAGGGCGAGCTCGGCCAGCTCCCGCCAGTCCCGCCGCCGGCCCTCGCCGGACGCCTCGGCGAACGCCGCCTCCCCGAGCCGGTCCCGCGCGGCCGTGGCGATCCTGGAGGCGTCCGGCCGCGAGTGGTCCTGCGTGCCGCGTACGCCCTCGCTCGCCGCGAGCAGCCACGCGGCCTGCTCGTGGCGTCCCCGGCGCAGCGCGAGATCCGCGATCCCGACCAGCGCACCGGCGATCAGCGGCGGGTACGCCGCCTCCACGGCCGCGTCCAACGCCGTACGGCGGCACGCGCGGGCCTCCTCAAGGTCCTCGGCGAGATAGCCGTACAGGTCCATGACCGAGGCCCGGGTCGAAACGGTGAGCTCCGGATCCGTGGTCTCCACAAGGCGGCGCGCCCGGTCCGGTTCGCCGCGCCAGCGGGCCAGGTGCGCCTTGGCGAGCGTCAGGTCGGCGAGCACGTCCGGCCAGGCGATCCCGCCCGCGCGCCGCTCCGCCTCGGCCATCGCGGCCGCGCTGGACCGTTCGTCGCCCAGCAGCCAGTAGAGCTGCGCCTGCCGCGCCCGCAGGCCGATCACGTCCTCGGCCGCGCCCACCTGCTCCAGGGCCGCGCTCGCCTCCTCGTAGTGCTCGCACGCGCGGCCGAACTCGCCGCGCATGCCGAGCCGGTCGCCCAGATAGCTGTGCGCCAGCGAGATCCCCCACCGGTCGCCCAGCGCGCGGAACTCGGCGAGCGCGGTCTCGATGTCGGCGTCCACGTCGGTCTCGTCGCCGCCGAGGGTGAGCCGCAGCCGGCCGCGCGAGAGCCGGGCCTGCGCGCGTACCCACGGGTCGTCGCCGGCGATCAGCGGCTCGAACGCGGGCAGGAACCCCGCGGGCTCCCGTACCAGCCGCTCCAGCGGCTCGACGAACCCGACCAGGGGGTGGCGCCGGCCGAGCCGGCCGAGCCGGTGCGCCCCCTGGATCCACTCCGCCGCCTGGAACTGGTCGCGGCCGGGCCCCGAGGTCACGAAGATCGCCACGATCGTGTACGCCATCGCCCGCACCTCGTCCGGCACCTCACCGGGCAGGGAGGCCGCCGCGACGCTCAGCTCGATGGCCTCCATCCGCTGCCCGCGCAGGAACCAGTACCAGCCCACGGCCCCGACCAGCCGCATCGCCTCCTCGGCCCAGCCCTCGGCGATCGCGCCGCGCAGGGCCGTACCGATGTTGTCGCGCTCGGCGTCCAGCCGGGCCAGCCACTCCAGCTGCCCGGCCCGGCGCAGGTGCGGGTCGGCGGTCTCGGCCAGCTCGGTGAAGTACGCGAGATGCGCCCGGAGCGTCCGCTCTCCCTCGCCGGCCTCGGCGAGCCGGTGGGCCGCGTACTCCCTGATGGTGCCGAGCATCCGGTAGCGCGGAGTGCCCTCGGCGTCCGCGTCGGCGAGCAGCAGCGACTTCTCCACGAGCGCGCTGAGCAGGTCCAGTGCCGGCTCGCCGTCGGGACCGTCGCCGCACACGGCCTCGGCCGCCTCCAGGCTCGCCCCGCCCGCGAACACCGAGAGCCGCCGCAGCACCCCGCGCTCGGCCTCGCTCAGCAGGTCCCAGCTCCAGTCCACGACCGCGCGCAGCGTCCGGTGCCGGGGCAGCGCCGTACGGCTGCCGCCGGTCAGCAGCCGGAACCGGTCGTCCAGCCGGTGCGCGAGCTGCTCGACGGACATGGTGCGCAGCCGCGCCGCCGCCAGCTCGATCGCCAGCGGTATGCCGTCGAGCGCCCGGCAGATCCTGGCCATCGCCGCCAGGGTGCGCGGGTCACCGCCGAGGTCCTGGCGTACCAGCTCGACGCGGTCCCGCAGCAGCCGCACCGCGGGCGAGGCCCCGGCCCCGGCGGGGTCGTCGGGCAGCGCCAGCGGCTCGACCTGCCACAGCACCTCGCCGGTGATGCCGAGCGGCTCCCTGCTCGTGGCGAGGATCCGCAGCCCGCGGCACTCGCCCAGCAGCCGGTCCGCGAACGCCGCGGCCGCCTCGATCACGTGCTCGCAGTTGTCCAGGACGAGCAGCATCGCCCGCTCCCGCAGCGCGACGACGAGCCGGTCCATCGGCTCCCCGGCCCGCGCCCCGCCGAGCAGCGCCTGGTCACGCAGGCCGATCGCGGTGAGCGCGGCCTGGGCGAGGTCGCCGCCCGCCCGTAACGGGGCCAGCTCGACCAGCCACGCGCCGTCCGGCAGCTCGCCGAGCGCGGCCCTCGCGGTCTCCGCCGCCAGCCTGGTCTTGCCGGAGCCGCCCGGCCCCGTCAGCGTGACCAGCCGGTGCCTGGCGGTCAGCCCGGCGACGGCGGCGAGGTCGTCGTCCTTGCCGACGTAGCTCGTCAGCTCGGCGCGCAGGTTCGTCCGGCGCGTGTCCGCCCGCCCGCCCAGCTCGCCCCGCAGCAGCGCGGTGTGCAGGGCGGAGAGCTCGGCCGACGGATCGGCGCCCAGCTCGTCGGCGAGCCGCTCACGGGTGCGCTGGTAGACGGTCAGCGCCTCGTTCCCGCGCCCCGCCTCGGCGAGCGCCCGCATCAACGCCGCCACGAACCCCTCACGCAACGGGTAGGTGGCGACCAGATCGGTCAGCTCGGACACCAGCTCCGCGCCCCGCCCGAGCTTGAGGTCCGCCTCCACCCGGTCACCGAGCGCGGCCACGCGCAGCTCGTCCAGGCGCGCGACGGCGGCCTCGAACAGCTCGCTGTCCCGTGGCCCGATCTCCGCCATGGCCGCCCCGCGCCACAGCCCGAGAGCCGTACGCAACAGCTCCGCCCGCTCCGCCGGCTCGGCGGCCCGCGCCCGCCCGACCAGGCCCTCGAACCGGCACACATCCACGGCCTCGGCGCTCAGGACCAGCCGGTAACCGCCGGCGTCCGCCTCGACCACACCGTCCGGCAGCACCCTGCGCAGCCGGGACACCAGCGCCTGCAGAGCGTTGACCTCGTCCGCAGGCGGCCGCTCCCCCCAGATCCACTCGACCAGCCTCGACCGAGCGACGATCTTTCCGGGTTCGAGCGCGAGCGCCGCCAGCAACGCCCGCAACCGAACCCCGGGAACCTCCACGAGGCCCCCGTCACCGCCCCTGACCTCGAACGGCCCCAGCAATCCCACGCGCACACGAGCATTCTGCCGAACCTCCGGACCCGCTACGTAGGCGGCTGGTCGGTCGGGTGATGACGGCCATGGTGATCGGATGCTGCAAACAGTCTCGCGACCGCGCCCTGCGGCATTTTGGCCGCACCCGGCAGAACATTTTGAGGGTCCTTCAAATATGCCCCGGCAGTTCTAGGGCTAGGCGCTACTCATAGCCTTCAGTATAATCCGGGCATAAGGCCGTCCAATGGGTCGGAGGGTACCTGTGGTGACAGCCAATGAACATGATCGCTTCTTTGTCCCGGCGGTCTCCGGCCGGTTCGAGCGCCGATTGATCGCTGATCTCGCGGCTGGGCGATGTGCCGCGATCAGGGTGCCCGATTTCTTTTCTCCGGACGAGTGCGCGCTGGTGATGAATGCTCTGCTGAAGGTAGAGTTCGCCGCATACGGCCGGGCCCGAGTATGGCCGGAGGTGATGCGATTCGGCGTGGGGGTCAGCGACCATCGCCACAACGGCACGATATCCGAGGAGTATTGGGCCGCGGTGGATGAGAGCCGCCGTGCATGGGAAGAACTGAGTCTGCCGTTCGACCCGTTCGAGCTGTGCCGGACGAGGCTGGGCGCCGATCTGCCCCAGCCCGTGGAAGTGGCCAGGCACGATGGCCGCGTCATGGGCGCCGGAGTCGCCCGTGAACCCAACCAAGGGTTCCTCGTGCACTTCGACGACGCGCAGCGGGAGTTCTCGGACGGCTTCCTGGACGCCAACGTCATCTGCCAGTTCGCCTTCAACCTGTATCTCAGCGTGCCCGATTCCGGGGGTGAGACGGTGGTATGGCGTCATCGCTGGCACCCGGCCGACGACAAGCACAAACCCGCCGGATCCTACGGGTTCAAGGAGTCCGTGGTCGGCGACGCCGAATCGTTCCAGATGATTCCGCGTATCGGCGAGGCGGTGCTGCTGGAGCCGAGGTACTTTCACGCGGTACGGCCCAGCGGCGGTGGACGTAGGATAGCTCTCGGCTTTTCCGTTTCAATGACGGATACCGGACAGCTTCTCACCTGGGGCTGATCCCGATTCCGATCGGAGCGGGTTCTGTGGAATCGGTTGTCGGCCGTTCGGAATAGGATTAGCGTGCCACCATGAGAATGCTGCGGTACGTGGCTTTCAGCGAACGCGCTGACGGTGGAAATCCTGCGGGGGTGGTGTTCGATGCCGAGGGGATCACCTCCGGCCGGATGCTCGAGATCGCTGCGGAGGTCGGTTACTCGGAGACGGCCTTCATCACTGAGGGAGCAGACAGGACGCTCACTGTCCGTTACTTCAGTCCCAAGGTCGAAGTGCCCTTCTGCGGCCACGCCACGATTGCGACGGCGGTGGCGTTCGCTGATCTGCACGGACCCGGAGACCTTCTGCTGCAGACCCAAGCCGGCCCGATCGAGGTGTCCACGTCGGTGACCTCTGCCGGACTCACGGTCGCGACGCTCGTCAGCGTGCCGCCACGGGTGGAGGACATGGAGGCGGCGCTCCTCGACGAACTCCTCAACGCCCTGCACTGGTCGCACGCCGATCTCGATGCCGCGCTTCCCCCTCGGGTGGCGTACGCGGGCGCTTCCCACCCGATCATTGCAGTTCGCACCCGTGAACGCCTCGCTCACCTCTCGTACGATTTTCCGCTCCTCGCCACCCTGATGGACCGTGCCAAGTGGACGACGATCGACCTGGTGTGGCGCGAGAACGACGAGGTGTTCCACGCCAGAAACCCGTTCCCCCCAGGGGGCGTGACGGAGGATCCCGCGACCGGTGCGGCCGCGGCCGCTTTCGGGGGTTACCTGCGCGCGCTGGGTCTTGTCGCGCTCCCGGCGGCGGTGACCGTCCTTCAAGGGCAGGACATGGGCCGCCCCAGCACCATCACCGTTTCCATTCCTGCGGATCCGGCCGTCGGCATAGCTGTGACAGGGACCGCGGTCCGGTTGTGAACGGCGGGTCTGTGCGCGGTCATGGTGTGCCGCCGGCCGCCGTGACGGACGACTCCTCCGGGGCGATCTGCACGGTCAGTTCGATCTCGACCGGAGCGTCAAGGGGCAGCGCCGCGACCCCGATCGACGTGCGAGCGTGCTGTCCGGCCTCCCCGAAGACCTCGAACAACAGGTCACTGGCACCGTTGACGACGTTGGCCTGTGCGGTGAAGCCAGGCGCTGAGGACACATAGCCCACCACCTTGACCACCCGCGCGATTCGGTCGAGCCCCACGATCGCGTCGGCAGCGGCGAGCGCGGCAAGCGCGCACTGGCGCGACAGCAGGACCGCGGTCTCCACCGTGACCCGGTCGCCCACCCTGCCGGTGACGACCACTTCCCCATCGGCCATGGGAACCTGGCCGGACACGAACAGGAGGTCCCCGGCCGCTACAGCCGGGACATAAGAACCTTTCGCCGGGCTGACGGGCGGAAGCTTCAGGCCGAGTTCTGCGAGTCTTCTCGCAGGAGATGCCCTTCTCATGACAACAACATACGTGTCCGTGTAGTCAGTGTGAAGCATTTTGTTCAATGTCCGAATCTACCTATACTTCCGCAAGTTCGACCACTCCACGCGGCGTTATCGCGATCACGAATAGTCCAGGCATCTTCTCCTGGGTCTGGACTTAACCGTGGGTTTGCGGACTATCGTGATGAACATCGGTTGTCTAGCGATGGCTCGAGATGGAGGCGTGGCATGAACAGGCGTGATCGTATCTGCGTGGTCTTCGTCCATGGCCTCTTCTCAAGCCCAAGGACCTGGAAGCGCTTCGAGTGGACAATTCGGACAGATCCTGATCTCTCTGGCATGACAACGGTGCTGCGCTTCCAATACTCGTCACCGTTCTTCCTTGCCAGTTTTTCGCGTCGGATCCCGACATTCAGCGACATTGCCGACAATCTGGGATCGTGGCTTCGTCTCAACATCCCGGAAGGTCAAAAGGTGTTCCTGGTGACGCACAGCCAGGGAGGAATAGTCGTCCAGACGTTCCTTTCCAGGGTGCTGCGGGGCGAGGGCCAATATGATCTCTCAAAGATCATCCATTTGCTGATGTACGCATGCCCAAACGGGGGTTCGAGAATCGCGTTGGGGCTGAGAAGGCGGTTGCTTCGCAGTCATCCGCAGGAGTGGTTGCACCGCCGCATGCAGCCGGATGTCCCGGCCATCGAGAGCCTTGAGGACAACTGCCCCTTCTCCATCACCGCTTGCGGCGGAGCGACCGACGCCGTGTCACCTAACGCCGACGCCACCTACCCCTTCCGCAACCGGGAGACCGTGCCCGGTGATCACAAGTCGATCATCCGTCCGAATGGCCCTGACGACGAGTCCTATCTCCTTTTCAAACGGCTGCTGCGCGAGGCATGGTCATCGGCGGGCGGACGCGATGTCCCACTGGCGGCGCCGGTCGCCGTTCCCGCCGACGTCCCATCCCTTGAAGGCGCCAGGCAGAGGTCGATCGAGCCTCCGTGGTCGCAACGAGGGCCGAGCCATCTTGAGGGGCGCGCAGAGGAGGTCGAGGCCATATTGGCCGGGAACGCGAAAGTCTGCGTCCTCGCTGGGCTGGGCGGCGTGGGAAAGACCAGGGTGGCGCTCGAAGTGGCCTACCGCATGCGTCTTCAACGCGATGTGTGGTGGATCAACACGACGGAGTTGCATACCGTGGTGCAGCAACTGGGGCTGCGCCTGGGTGTCCCGAAGAGTGCTCTGATCGAGGCGACGAGTACGCGGAACGTTCCAGACGTGATCTGGAACGCGCTGGAGACCTACGAGCGCCCATGGCTTCTCGTCTTCGACAACGCCGACAACGCCGACGCTCTCGCCGCCGGTACCGGACAGGTCGCCAACGGCAGAGGCTGGCTGCGCGAGCCGGCCACCGAGAACGGCCGGGTGATCGTCACCAGCCACGATCGGAACGAGACCACGTGGGGACATTGGTGCCAGGTCCGTCCGATCAACCCGTTGTCCGAGGATGACGGCATCGCAATGCTGACCAAGATCGTCGGGCGATCGGCGGCGGGCACGCGGGAAGACGCGCGGTTGCTCTCCAAAGCGCTGGGCGGATTACCGCTCGCGCTGTGGTGCGCTGCACGGTACATCAAGAACAGCTACGACCACCCCACTGGCACCGGACGGACGTTCACTGCCTACCGGAGAGATCTGGAGTCCCGTCTGACCGCGGTGCCCGGCAGTGGCCCGTTGGATCAGCAACTGGGCCTGGACCTCGTGCACGAGGTTTTCAAGATTTCGATGGAGGCGCTCGCAAAGGCCGGGATGCCGCAGGCGGGGCCGTTCCTGAAAGTGCTGGCGTGCATGAACGCGAGCGCGATTCCCTATCCGGTCGGCATCGCGACCCGGCTGGCTCACGCGGATCTCTTCGACGGCCATCCCACACCGGAGATCGACAAGATAGTCCAGCGATTGAAGGATGTCGGCCTTGTCTCCCTGGACGCGATCGGTGGTCAGCGAAGCGGGCTGGGCAAGTACGTGACGCAGACGGTGTCCATGCATCCGGCCGTCCATCTCGTCCTGCGCGACGACCATGACGTGACGACCCGGCAGCACGCCTACTACGGCTTCGCGCTGCGGATGCTGGAGGAGGCGCTGGGGGAGTCCGATCCGGACCAGAGCGAGGACCGCGCACTCTGGCGGCTGGTGGCGCCGCATGTCGTGCAGATCACCAACACCGTCGTCGGTAAGCTCCCAGGTGATCAGGACCTCATCCGCAAGGCATTGAGACTTGCCCGCCGCACCAGCAGGTATTTCATCGCCGCCGGACTTCTGTCGCCGGCGAACGAATTCCTTCCGAGGCTCATAGATCACTGCTCCTCGTACGGTTTCTCCCCGGACGACAGGGAGATCATGGAGTTGCGGCACGAGCACGGGCGCATGCTGATCGAGATCGGTCAGCCCGAGGTCGCGGAGACGCGACTACGTGAACTGATCGCGGACCGTGTACGCGTGCTCGGCGAGAACGATCGAGACACCTGGGCCAGTCGGCACAAGCTCGCGAAAGCGATTCTGGTCCAGAACGACCGTTGGCAGGAAGCGGAAGAACTCCTGTGGGGAATTCTTGAGGCCGAAGACGCTCTCGATCCGCACCACACGGACAGCATGGTCGTGAAGCACAGCCTCGCCCGTGCCATCCTGGCCCAGGACGGAAGCCGCGCCGCGCTGGCCGAGAAAATGTGCCAGGAAATTCTGCGGCAGTGGGATCCTGAGGGGATCTCGCCCCTCAACGAGGTCCTTTTTGTCCGGGGCACGCTCGTGCGGGCGTTGCACGCCCAAGGACGCATCGACGATGCGAAGAGGGAGGCGGAGGCCACCCTGGCGCGCAACGAGGAACGTCTCGACGAGGTCCATGCCATGGCGCTGACCTTCGCCTACATCGCCGTTCTTCTTGAGTTGCACAAGTTCGACATGGCTTATGAGCAGGCGAAGTCGCTGCTCGCCCGCCGTGCCCGCGTACTGGGGGACCGCCACGCGGACACGTTGCGGACGCGGAAGCTTCGCGACGACATCCGCAGGCTTCTGCACGGCGACGAATGAAATGTGTCTCTCGCGAGACCGCCATGGACCTGGCGTTGTTGGGCTGACGATGGAGGAGGCGGCAGGCTATTTTGAGTGAGCAAGGAATCTCGGGAGGGCCACCACTTTCGAAAGGAGACAATAGTGGCGAAACCTGAGCATGGGCCGCAGGGCTCGGCGATCGACGAGGGACCGGTGGCCGAGGAGCTGACCTTGGTCGAAGTGGCCCGGCAGCTTGCCCGCCAGGCATTGGAATCGGAGCATCAAGCCGCTGAACTACGGGTCAGAGCGGCCGAAATTTTCTGAACTCGGCTGGGCAGAAATTGACTAGGTGAAAACGAGGTCCGAAGCTGTACGGGCGATCGAACTCGCCCCTCATCCGTCCAGCGCCACCACTTCAGCGCCGTTCATTCGCCGAACCCGATACGCGCCAGTCTGACCAATGCGTCGCAGGCAGCTGATCATCGAGATCGCATGGCCGATGCCGGCCGCGACCGGCGGGAGAGTCGCGTCGCGGCCCGCCGACCGCACCCGGCGGCGGTCGGCATCCGTGTTCCAGGCACGGGCGCATCGCGGTGGTCCGTGGTTGTCCGCCCTGTTGAGCGGGGATACTCTCGCCGTGTTTGAGACGATGTGCGTCTGCAAATGGCGGGAGCAGGTGGATGACGTACCAGGATCTTGATCCGCGCACGCCGGTGCTCGTGGGCGTGGGGCAGGCGTCGGAGCGGATCGGGGAGCCCGGTTACGGTCGTCTGTCGGCCGTCGAGCTTGCCGCCGCGGCGGCGCGCGAGGCGCTCGTCGACACCGGGGCGGACCCCGGCGAGGTGGCCGCCGCCGTGGACACGGTCGCGGGTGTGCGGCAGTTCGAGATCTCGACGCCCGGCATTCCGTCGCCCCTGGGCAGGTCCACCAACTATCCGCGTTCGGTCGCCGCACGGGTGGGGGCCGCTCCTCGGCGGGCGATCCTCGAAGTTGTCGGGGGGCAGGGGCCGCAGCATCTGGTGAACGAGATGGCGGCTGCCGTCGCGGACGGCGAGGCGCAGGTGGTGCTGGTCTTCGGGTCCGAGGCGATCTCGACCGCGCAGCATCTGGCGAAGGCCGAGGACAAGCCGGACTTCAGCGAGAGCGTCGAAGGGGACCTGGAGGATCGTGGCTACGGGCTCAAGGGGCTGGTCTCGCGGCAGCAGGCGGCTCACGGGCTGACGGACGCGCTCAGCCAGTACGCCCTCTTCGACAACGCCCGCCGTGCCCGACTCGGCCAGACGCGGGAGGAGTACGCGGCCGGCATGGGCGCGCTGTTCGCGCCGTTCACGAAGGTCGCGGCGGCCAACCCGCACGCCGCCGCCCCCGTAGAGCGCACCGCCGAAGAGCTGGTCACGCCCAGCGAGAAGAACCGCTACATCGCCGAGCCCTACACCCGCTACACAGTGGCCCGCGAGAAGGTCAACCAGGGCGCGGCCGTGCTGCTGATGTCCGTGGGCGAGGCCCGGCGGCTGGGGGTGCCACCCGAGCGGTGGGTGTTCCTGCACGGCCACGCCGACCTGCGCGAGCGCGGCCTGCTGGAGCGCGCCGACCTGAGCGGCAGTCCCGCTGCCGTGCTGGCCGTACGGCACGCGCTGGAGCAGGCCGGGATCGGGGCGGACGAGCTGGCCGTGATCGATCTCTACTCCTGTTTCCCGATCGCCGTGTCCGCCGTCTGCGACGGCCTCGGCCTGCCCGCCGACGGTTCGCGCGAGCTGACCGTGACCGGCGGGCTGCCGTTCTTCGGGGGCGCGGGCAACAACTACTCGATGCACGCCATCGCCGAGACCGTGCAGCGGCTGCGCGCGCAGCCGGGCGCGTACGGGCTGGTCGGCGCGAACGGCGGCTCGCTCAGCAAGTACTCGGCCGGCGTCTACTCCACCACGCCCGCCGAATGGCGGCCGGACCGCAGCGCCGCCCTCCAGGCCGAGCTCGACTCCCGGCCCGGCGTCGAGCAGGCGTTCCAGGCCGACGGCTGGGCCACGATCGAGACCTACACGGTCAAGCACGGCAGGGGTGGGAAGCGCACCGGGATCGTCGTGGGCCGGTTGGAGGCCGACGGCCGCCGGTTCATCGCCACGAGCGACGACGAGCGCACGCTCGGCCTGCTCACCACCGGCGAGCCGATCGGGCGGCGGGTCCACGTCCGCTCGTTCGGGTTCGGCAACCGGGTGGCGGTGGACGACGCCCTCATGGACGAGCTGTTTCCGCCCAGGGCCGCCGTGCTGCGCGACGACTACGAGCACGTGCTGGTACGCCGCGACGGCCACGTCCTGGAAGTCACGATCAACCGCCCGGACAGCCGCAACAGCCTCCACCCGCCCGCGAACGACGAGCTGGACGCGGTCTTCGACGCCTACTTCGCCGACCCCGGCCTGTGGGTGGCGATCATCACGGGCGCGGGCGGCAAGGCGTTCTCGGCGGGCAACGACCTGCTCTACTCAGCCTCCGGCAAACCGATGTGGGTGCCGAAGAACGGCTTCGCCGGCCTCACGAGCCGCCGGAACATGACCAAGCCCGTCATCGCGGCGGTCAACGGCTTCGCCATGGGCGGCGGGTTCGAGATCGCCCTCGCCTGCCATCTGGTCGTGGCGGACGAGACGGCCCGCTTCGCGCTGAGCGAAGTCAAGGTGGGTCTGGTCGCGGCGGCGGGCGGCCTCGTACGCCTGCCCAGGGCGCTGCCCGGCAAGCTGGCCACCGAGATGATCCTCACCGGCCGCCGGCTGACCGCCGCCGAGGCGCTGGAGCACGGTCTGGTCAACCGGGTGACCGAGCCGGGGCAGGCCCTGGCCGGCGCGCGGGAGCTGGCCAGGGAGCTCCTGGAGAGCTCGCCGACGTCCGTACGGCGTCCCTGCAGATCATGGCCGAGACGCAGGGCATCCCGGACGTCGTGGACGCGGTCACCCACCCGTCGCCCGCGCTGGACGACCTCATGGTCAGCGAGGACGTCACGGAGGGCCTGACCGCGTTCGCCGAGAAACGCCCGCCGCGCTGGCGCAACCGCTGAAATTGATGGAACCGCCGGCCCTGCTCGTGCCAATCACCTCTGTCAGCACGATGACATGAGAGGCACGAGATGCGACATGAGAGCTGGACGGACGCGCCCGCGCGGCCACTCTCCGACCGGTTCGCCGAGCTGTTCACCCAGCACGGACCGGGGCTCAAGCGGTACGTCATCCGGCGGCTCGGCGTCGAACCCGCCGACGACGTCGTGGCCGAGACGTTCGCGCAGGCGTTCCAGCACCTGGAGTCGTACGACGTGGCGCGCGGCGACGAGCGCTCCTGGCTGTACGGCATCGCCACCAACCTGATCGGCCAGCACCGCCGCAGGGAGATCGCGCTCTACCGGGCGCTCTGCCGTACGGGGGCGGACCCGGTGGTGGAGCCGTTCACCGACGAGGTGGAGCGGCGGGTGGTGGCGGGCGCGGCGCGGCAGCGGCTGGCCAAGGCGCTGGCCGGGTTGTCGCGCGCGCACCGGGACACGTTGCTGCTGGTCATGTGGGCGGAGCTGACGTACGAGGAGGCGGCGGGGGCGCTCGGGATCCCGGTCGGGACGGTGCGCTCGCGGATCAACCGGGCCCGGTTCGCGCTGCGCCGGGCGCTGCGCGGGCTGGACCCGGCGGCCGAGGACGAAGGAGCGGGCTGGTGACGAAGATCCACGACGAGTTCGACCTGGTGAAGCGGATGCGCGCGGAGGTGCCCGCGCGACAGGACCTGAGCGGCGTGGAACGCCGCCTCGCCGAGCTCCGTACTCGCCGCCGGCCGGTGAAGTCGCGCCGCCTGCCCCGGCTCCGGTGGGGGCTCGCGCTGGCCACCGCGTGCGTCGTCGGCGTGGGCGGCTGGCAGCTCACGCGGGGCGGCGCCGAGCAGGGCGTCCGGCCCCCCGTGGCGCACCGCCCGACCGCGACCGCGACCGTGCTGGAGCGGGCCGCGCTCGCCGCCGCGTCCAGCACGGCCGCCGAGCCCAGCCCGGACCAGTGGTACTACCGGCAGCAGTCGCAGCACATGCCCGGCGGCGACCTGCCGACCTACGAGAGCTGGGACAAGCTGGACGGCACCCGGACGGCCATCCGCACGGAGGGCGGAAAGCTGAAGGTCGCCGCCGCCGAGCGGGGCCCCACACACCCGGGCAAGACCATGGCGGAGCTGCGGCGGCTGCCCACCGACCCCGACGCGCTGCTCCGGCACTTCCGCTCGCTGCCACGCGAGCTGACGCCGCTGTCGATCTGCGCCCCCGCGTGCCCGGCGGGAACCGAGCAGGACGTGAAGGCGTTCGGCGCGATCGGCTGGTACATGAGCTACGGCCCGCTGGTGCCACCGGACACGGCGGCCGCGATGTACCGGGCGCTGGCCAGGATCCCGAACGTCAGGATCGAGCAGAACGCGACCGACGGCGACGGCCGCACCGGCATCGGCGTCGTGCTCGACCTCGGGGAGGCCGGCAAGGGCTCCTACATCCTCGACCCCGAGGACTACCACTACCTGGGGGTCGTGGTGGGGCAGGGCGAGGACGCCGCGGCGATGTCCGTCCTCTTCTCCGGCATCGTGGACGAGCCCGGCCAGCTCCCCTGACCGCAGCCCCGCCCGGGGAGTGACCACCCGGGCGGGGCGTTCCGCGGGCGCTAGCTGTCACACTCCTGGTAGACGCGTTTGCCGGTGCTGGCGTCCGTGCAGACCTTGCAGGTGCGGTTCGGGCTGTTCGTGGTCGGCTTCTTGGTGGTCACGCATTCGAGGTCCATCGGCTTGCGGGACTGGCTGCCCTGCTTCTGGGACTCGCCGCGCCGCCGCTCGCAGTACTGCCTCTTGTATCCGCTGCCTTTCTTGGCGCGGCAGTAATAACATCTCCTGTCGCCCTCCTGGAGCCATTTGCATTTCGGCGCCAGCGAGCTGGAGGAATCGATGGACGAGGTTGTGGCGCCGGCGTTCGCGGCCTGCGCCTGCGAAGGCATCGAAGGGACGAGGGCGGCCGCCACAAGGGCGCTGACAGCGCAGGCTTCCTTGAGCATGGTTCCTCCCGCGGTTCGCGTTCTCCGCTGACCCCTCCATCGTGAACCCCTCTCTCCGAGCGGCGTCAAGACGGGCGCCGGACATTATTGTTCCGGCGCCGCGCGCATATTCTCCGGCCAAACATGCGCAGCACATCTCCTTTATCGGCCGCGATTGTTTTCATGGCCGCCCTTTACGTTCTCCTGCTCCGCAGGGCGGCGGAAGACGGGCCATCGGACGGGTTTCGAGGGACTTTGGTCCCTGCCGGCGACCCGGGGGAGGGCGGGATCTTGAGGTTCATGACGAACGCACCAGCCTCTCCTCACGCGCGCGTACCCGCGCTGATGCTCGGCATGGCGACCCTCGGCTTCGCGGTGAACTTCTGGGCGTGGGCGCTGCTCAGCCCGCTGGGGCCGCGTTGCAAGGAGCTGCTCGGGCTGTCGGCCGGGCAGCAGGCGCTGCTGGTCGCCGTACCCGTGATCGTCGGCTCGCTCGGCCGCATCCCGGTCGGCGCGCTGACCGACCGCTTCGGCGGGCGGGCGATGTTCCCGATCGTCTCCGCCGCCACCATCGTGCCCGTGCTGTTCATCGGCGTCGCCGGGCAGACCTCGCTGGCCGCGCTGCTGGTCGGCGGGTTCTTCCTCGGCGTCGGCGGGACCGTCTTCGCCGTCGGCGTGCCGTTCGTCAACGCGTGGTTCCCGCCGCACCGCCGCGGTTTCGCGGTGGGCGTCTTCGGCGCGGGGATGGGCGGCACCGCGATCAGCGCGCTGACCACCGTGCCCCTGGTGCGCGCCGGCGGCGCGGCCACGCCGTTCCTGATCACCGCCGGGGTTCTCGCCGCCTACGCGATCGCCGCCTGGCTGGTGCTGCGGGACGCGCCCGGCCGCAGCGTCGCGACCCAGCCCCTGATGACGCGCATGGCGGCCACGCTGAAGCTGCCGATCACGTGGCAGGCGTGCGTGCTGTACGCGGTCGCGTTCGGCGGCTACGTCGCCTTCTCCGTCTACCTGCCCGCCTACCTCCAGACCGGCTACGGCCTCGAACAGGCCGACGCCGCCAACCGTATGGCCGGGTTCGTGGTGCTGGCGGTCCTGGCCCGGCCGCTCGGCGGCTGGCTGTCCGACCGGGTCGGTCCCGTGCCCGTGCTGACCGGGGTGTTCGTCGTCATCGCCGTCTCGGCCGGGGTGCAGGCGCTGACGCCGGGGCTGATGCCGGTCGGCACGGTCGCCTTCCTGACCATGGCCGCCGCGCTCGGCGCGGGCAGCGGCGCCACCTTCGCCCTCGTCGCCCAGGTCGCGCCGGCCGACAAGGTCGGCACGGTGACCGGACTGGTCGGCGCGGCGGGCGGGCTCGGCGGGTTCGTCCCGCCGCTGCTGATGGGCTTCGTCTACGGGCGGCTCGGCTCGTACGGGCTCGGCCTGGGCCTGCTGGCCGTCACGGCCGCGCTCACCCTGGCACTGACGGTGACCGTGATCCGTTCGGTGGCCGTCCGCCGCACGGCCGGCGCCCGATAGGAGGTCGGTGACGTGGGTCCGGTCGACATCCGGGTGGAGCGCGGCGGACCGCCGCGTCCCCGTGCCTCGTGGCACCTGCGCGCGAACGCGGTCGTCGTCGGCTGGCTCGCCCTCACCGTCGTGGCGGCCCTGGCGGGCGGCGTGCTGCCGGCGCCGCGCTGGCTGCTGGTCCACGTCTTCCTGCTGGGCGCGATCAGCACGGCCATCCTCATCTGGAGCGAGCACTTCACCGTCGCGCTGCTGCGCGTCCGCACCCCGCCGCACCGCGGCAGCCTCGCCAGGCTCGGCCTGCTCAACGGGGCCACGGTCGCGGTGCTGGCCGGGGTGTCGGTGGGGCCGTGGCAGGTCGCCGCCGCCGGCGCGGCGGTGGTGGCGGGGGTGGTGCTGTGGCACGCCGCCGTGCTGGTCAGGCTGGTACGTCAGGCGCTGCCCGGCCGGTTCGGCCACGTCATCGGCTGGTACGTCGCCGCCGCAGGAGCGCTCGCCACCGGCGGCGTCCTCGGCGGGCTGCTGGCCGCCGATGTCGGGCACGGGGCCGCGCACGAGCGGACGCAGGCCGCGCACGCCGTGGTGAACCTGTTCGGCTGGGTCGGGCTGACCGTGCTCGGCACGCTGTTCACGCTCTGGCCCACGGTGCTGCGCACCCGGATGGCGGACGGGACGCGCCGGGCCTCGCGCCTGGGGCTGCGGCTGGCCGCTCCCGGGCTGGCGGTCGCGACCGGCGGGCTGCTGGCGGGCTCGCGGTGGGCGGCCCTGGCCGGGCTGGTGGCGTACGCGATGGGAGCGCTGGCGGCGCTCGTGCCGCCGGCCGACGCGCTGCGGCGCAGGCGGCCGCACAGCGGGGCCGCCTGGATGCTGGGCGCGGCGATCGGCTGGTTCGAGGTGGCGCTGGCCGCGAACGCGGTGGTCGTCGCCACCCGCCCGGCGGCCGGGGTGGCGGCGGCGCTGGAGCCGCTGCTGCCGCTGGTGCTCGTCGGGTTCGTCGCCCAGGTGCTGTTCGGCTCGCTGCTGCACCTGCTGCCCGCGGTGCTGGGCGGCGGGCCGGCCCGGTTCAAGGAGAACGCGGCGCTGCTGGAGCGCGGCTGGGCCGTGCGGCTGGCGGCGCTCAACGTGGGGGTGCCGCTGCTGGTCCTGCCGGTGCCGTCCCCGGTGGTGCTGCTGGGCTGGGCGCTCGTCCTGGGCTCGGCCGTGGCGTTCGTCGCGCTGGCGGTCACCGCCCTGGTCCGCGCCCGCCCGGCGCAGGAGACGGCGGATGCGGCGATGGCGAGCCCTGCGGGTGGCGGTCACCAGCGGCGGTCAATGCCGGCCGTGGCCGGGGTCGTCGCCGGCTGCCTGCTGACGGCGGCCGCGGTGGTCGTCGCCACGACGGGCGGGCCGGGCCCGGCGACGGCGACCGTGACGGGCTCCCGTACGGTCGAGGTGACGCTGTCCGGGATGAGCGTCCGCCCGGCGGTGATCGAGGCGCCCCTGGGGACGGTCCTGACGCTGCGGATCACCAACGCCGACGCCCAGCGCCACGACCTGCGCATGGAGACCGGTGAACGCACTCCGGCGCTCGCCCCCGGCCAGAGCGCCACGCTGAAGCTGGCGGCCCTCGGCGCGGCCGTGGACGGCTGGTGCACGGTGGCCGGGCATCGGGCGGCGGGCATGACGATGCGGATCGTCCCCACAGGAACTTCCGCCCACGCCGCCGGGCACGCCGGCGCGCACCCGTCCGGCCCCGCCCGCCTCGACCTCGCCGCCCCCATGTCGCCGGGCTGGAAGCCGTACGACGCCAGCCTGCGGCCCGCGCCCGGCGGCACCGAGCACCACGTCGAGATCCGCGCCGACGACAGGGCCGTCCAGGAGGTCGCGCCGGGGGTGCGGCAGCGCGTGTGGACGTTCAACGGGACCATGCCGGGCCCGGTGCTGCGCGGCAAGGTCGGTGACGTGTTCGTCGTGACGTTCGTCAACGGCGGCACGATGGGCCACGGCATCGACTTCCACGCCGGGGCGACCGCCCCGGACGGCCCGATGCGGACGATCCAGCCGGGGGAGCGGCTGACGTACCGCTTCCGCGCCGAGTTCGCCGGAGCCTGGCTGTACCATTGCTCGACCATGCCCATGACGCAGCACATCGCCAACGGCATGTACGGCGCGGTCGTCATCGACCCGCCCGGCCTGCCGCCGGTGGACCGCGAATACCTCCTGGTGCAGGGCGAGCTCCACCTGGGCGAGCCCGGCAGCGAGGCCCAGGTCGCCAAGCTGCGGGCGGGCGAGCCGGACGGCTGGATGTTCAACGGCGCCGCCGCCGGCTACGACCACGCCCCGCTGCGCGCCGAGGCGGGCGAGCGCGTACGCCTGTGGGCTGTGGCCGCCGGGCCCAGCTCGGGCACGTCGCTGCACGTGGTCGGAGCGCCGTTCGACACCGTCTACAAGGAGGGCGCGTACGCGCTGCGATCCGGCGACCCCGGCGGGGCACAGACGCTCGACCTCGCCCCCGCCCAGGGCGGCTTCGCCGAGCTGGTCTTTCCCGAGCCGGGCCGTTATCCGGTGGTGGACCACACGATGCGCCGGGCCGAGGCGGGCGCGCACGGGCTGTTCGAGGTGAGCGCGTCATGACGTGGTGGTCGGTGGTGCGGTTCCTGCACGTGCTGGGCGCGGCGCTGTGGGTCGGCGGCCAGCTGTCGGTGTCGCTGGTGCTGCTGCCGCCGGCCCGGCGGCTGCTGGACGAGCAGCGGCGGGGCCAGGTGCTGAGCGCCGTGGGCCGCCGCTTCGGGCTGCTCACCGCCGCGGTGTTCCTGCCGGTGCAGCTCGCCACCGGGGTGGCCATCGCCTGGCACAAGGGCGTGACGTGGGCCTCGCTCGCCGAGCCCGGTTACGGCCGGATCCTGGCGGCCAAGCTGGTGCTGTTCTGCGCCGTCATGGCGGCCGCCGGGGCGCACGGGTGGCTGACCGGCGCGGGCCGGCCGCGGCTCGCCCGGGTGATGGCGGTGACGTCGCTGGTGGGTTCGCTGGGCGTCGTGCTGCTGGCCACCGCCCTGCCCGCGACATAAGGACCTGAGGGCCGATCGGCCCGACAGGCGGGACTTTGGTCCCTGCCCGACATGGTGCCTGTGCCGGAAGTCTTTCCTCGTGAGCCCTGTATCCCCTGTGGCGAGGAAGGTTCCATGACCGACATCGATGCGGTTCCCGGGATGGGGCCGTTGCTGGCCGCCCGTACGTTCTTCACCAGGTCGGAGGTGTCGGCCGACGGCCGCACCCTGCACCAGGTCGACCCGAGCGGCTGGGACCGCTTCTACCGGGACCGATGGGCGCATGACAAGGTGGTGCGCTCGACGCACGGCGTGAACTGCACGGGTTCGTGCTCGTGGCAGGTGTTCGTCAAGGACGGCCTCATCACGTGGGAGCACCAGGCGACCGACTATCCGTCGGTGGGGCCGGATTCCCCCGAGTACGAGCCGCGCGGCTGCCCCCGTGGCGCGTCGTTCTCCTGGTACACCTATTCGCCGTCGCGGGTGCGGTACCCGTACGTGCGCGGGGTGCTGCTGGAGGCGTGGCGGGAGGCCAGGTCCAGGCTGGGGGACCCGGTGCTGGCGTGGGCGGAGCTGACCGGCGACCCGGAGCGGTCGCGGGCGTACAAACGGGCCCGCGGCAAGGGCGGATTCGTCCGCGCGGAGTGGGACGAGGTCCTAGAGCTGATGGCGGCCGCGCACGTGCACACGGTCAAGGAGTACGGCCCCGACCGCGTGGTGGGGTTCTCGCCCATCCCGGCGATGTCGATGGCGTCGTTCGCGGCCGGGACGCGGTTCCTGTCGATGATCGGCGGCACACTGCTGTCGTTCTACGACTGGTACGCCGACCTGCCGATCGCCTCCCCGCAGGTGTGGGGCGACCAGACGGACGTGCCCGAGGCGGCCGACTGGTGGAACTCCCGCTACCTGATCATGTGGGGCTCCAACATCCCGGTCACCCGCACCCCGGACGCTCATTTCATGACCGAGGCCCGCTACCAGGGCACCAAGGTGGTGGCGGTCAGCCCCGACTACGCCGACAACGTCAAGTTCGCCGACGACTGGCTCGCGCCGCATCCGGGCACGGACGGCGCGCTCGCGATGGCGATGGGGCACGTGGTGCTGACGGAGTTCTTCCGCGAGCGGCAGGTGCCCTACTTCACCGACTACGTACGCAAATACACCGACCTGCCGTTCCTGGTGACGCTGGAGCCGCGCGGCGACGCCTACGTGCCGCGCCGCTTCCTGACCGCCGCCGACCTGCTCGACGACGGGGGCGACGAAGGCGAGAACCCTGCGTTCAAGACCGTCTTCCTGGACGAGGAGACGGGCGAGCCGCGCGTCCCGAACGGCTCGCTCGGCTTCCGCTGGGGCGAGGAGGGCGCGGGCCGCTGGAACCTCGACCTGGCCGGCGCCACCCCCGCCCTGACCCTGCTCGGCCGCGCCGGCCGCGCCGTCGAGGTCGACCTGCCGCGCTTCGACGAGGGCGCCACCGAGGGTGGCTCGGTCATGCGCCGCGGCGTGCCCGCGACCGAGGTGGGCGGCAAGCTCGTCACGACGGTGTTCGACCTGCTCATGGCCCAGTACGGCGTGCCGCGCGGCGACCTGCCCGGCCAGTGGCCGCAGGGCTACGAGGACGCGGCGCAGCCGTACACGCCGGCCTGGGCGGAGGAGATCACCTCGGTCCCCGCCGCGACGATCGCCAGGATCGGCCGGGAGTTCGCCCGCAACGCCGAGGTCACCGAGGGCCGGTCGATGATCGCGATGGGCGCGGGCACCAACCACTGGTTCCACTCCGACCAGATCTACCGCGCCTTCCTGACGCTGGTACTGCTGACCGGCTGCCAGGGCGTCAACGGCGGCGGCTGGGGCCACTACGTCGGCCAGGAGAAGGTCCGCCCGATCACCGGCTTCCAGCACCTGGCCTTCGCCTTCGACTGGCAGCGGCCGACCCGGCACATGGCGGGGACGGCGTTCTGGTACCTCGCCACCGACCAGTGGCGCTACGAGCAGATCCAGGCCGACGAGCTGTCCAGCCCGCTCGGGGACGGCCTGTTCGCGGGACGCTCGTTCGCCGACTGCAACGCCCAGGCGGCCCGGCTGGGCTGGCTGCCGTCGCACCCGACGTTCAACAGGAACCCGCTCACGCTCGCCGACGAGGCCGCCGCCAAGGGCGTCGGCGTGGCCGAGCACGTGGTGGACGAGCTCAGGTCGGGCCGGCTGCGGTTCGCCGCCGAGGACCCGGGCGACCCGGCGAACTTCCCACGGGTGCTCACGGTCTGGCGGGCCAACCTGCTGGGCTCGTCCGGCAAGGGCAACGAGTACTTCCTGCGGCACCTGCTCGGCGCCGACGCCGAGACCCGCAACCGGGAAGGCGTCCACCCCACGGAGGTGCGCTGGCGGGAGGAGGCCACCGAGGGCAAGCTCGACCTGCTGACCACGATCGACTTCCGCATGACGTCCACGGCGCTGTTCGCCGACGTCGTGCTGCCGGCCGCCACCTGGTACGAGAAGCACGACCTGTCCTCGACCGACATGCACCCGTTCGTCCACGCGTTCAACCCGGCCATCGCCCCGCCGTGGCAGACCCGCGCCGACTACGACGTCTTCCTCTGCCTCGCCGACGCCTTCTCCGAGCTGGCCGCCCGCCACCTCGGGAGGCGGACCGACGTCCTCGCCGTCCCGCTCGCCCACGACACGCCGGACGAGCTGGCGCAGCCCGGCGGCCGCGTACGCGACTGGAAGCACGGCGAGTGCGAGCCCATCCCCGGGAAGACCATGCCGAAGATCGTCACGATCGAGCGCGACTACGCCGCCGTCGGCGCGCGGATGCGCGGCATCGGGCCGCTCTTCGCCGAGCTGGGCCTGACCACCAAGGGCGTCACCTACCGGGTCGGGCCCGAGCTGGACGACCTGCGCGCCAGGAACGGCACCACCCCCGAGGGCCGCGTCTCCCTGGCCACGGCCGACCGCATGTGCGAGGCCATCCTCGCGCTGTCCGGCACCACCAACGGCCGCCTGTCCACGCAGGGCTTCGAGACGCTGGAGCGGCGCACCGGCACCCGGCTCGCCGACCTGGCCGCCGAGCACGAGGGCAAGCGGATCACGTTCGCCGACACCCGGTCCAGGCCGCAGCCCGTCATCACCTCGCCCGAATGGTCCGGGTCGGAGACCGGCGGACGCCGCTACTCCGCCTTCGTCATCAACGTCGAACGCGACAAACCCTGGCACACGCTGACCGGCCGCCAGCAGTTCTTCCTCGACCACGACTGGATGATCGAGCTGGGGGAGCAGCTGCCCGCCTACCGGCCGCCGCTCAACATGCGCCGCCACTACGGCGAGCAGGGCGACGGCCAGGACGGGGCCGAGGTCACCGTGCGCTACCTGACGCCGCACTCGAAGTGGTCCATCCACTCGGAGTACCAGGACAACGCCTACATGCTGGCGCTGTCGCGCGGCGGGCCGACGATCTGGATGAGCGTCGAGGACGCCGCCAGGATCGGCGTGGCCGACAACGACTGGATCGAGGCGTACAACCGCAACGGCGTGGTCGTGGCACGGGCCGTCGTCTCGCACCGCATGCCCGCCGGGACCGTGTACATGTACCACGCCAAGGACCGCAACGTGAACGTCCCCCTGACCGAGAGGTCGGGCCGGCGCGGCGGCGTGCACAACTCCCTCACCCGGCTGCTGCTCAAGCCCAGCCACCTCATCGGCGGGTACGCGCAGTTCACCTACGCCTTCAACTACTACGGGCCCACCGGCAACCAGCGTGACGAGATCACGGTGATCCGCCGCCGGGGCCAGGAGGTGACGTACTGATGCGCGTCATGGCACAGGTCGCGATGGTCATGAACCTGGACAAGTGCATCGGCTGCCACACCTGCTCGGTCACCTGCAAGCAGACCTGGACCAATCGGGACGGCGTCGAGTACGTCTGGTTCAACAACGTCGAGACCAAGCCCGGCGTCGGCTACCCCAAGCGCTACGAGGACCAGGAACGCTGGCACGGCGGCTGGCAGCTCGACGGGCGCGGCCGGCTCAAGCTGCGCGCGGGCGGCCGGGTCAAGCGCCTGCTCAACCTGTTCTCCAACCCCGACCTGCCCGCCCTGGACGACTACTACGAGCCGGCCACCTACGACTACGACACCCTCATCAACGCCCCCGCCGGCCCGCACACCCCGGTCATCCGCCCGAAGTCCGCCATCACCGGCCGGGACATGGCCATCACCTGGGGCGCGAACTGGGAGGACGACCTCGGCGGCGCCCCCGAGCACGCCACGGCCGACCCCAACCTCGCGGCCATGGCGGAGAAGGTGGCGATGGAGTTCGACAAGACCTTCATGTTCCACCTGCCGCGCATCTGCGAGCACTGTCTCAACCCGGCCTGCGTCGCCGCCTGCCCGTCCGGCGCCATGTACAAGCGCGAGGAGGACGGCATCGTCCTCGTGGACCAGGAGCGGTGTCGTGGCTGGCGCATGTGCGTCTCGTCCTGCCCGTACAAGAAGGTGTACGTCAACCACAGGACCGGCAAGGCCGAGAAGTGCACCTTCTGCTTCCCCCGCATCGAGGCCGGCCAGCCGACCGTGTGCGCCGAGACCTGCGTCGGCCGGCTGCGCTACCTCGGCCTCATCCTGTACGACGCCGACGCCGTGCTCGACGCCGCCCGCGTCGCCGACCCCCGCGACCTGCTGGAGGCGCAGCGCCGGGTCTTCCTCGACCCCGAGGATCCCGCCGTGGCCGCCGCCGCCCGCGCCGGTGGCATCAGCGAGGACTGGATCGAGGCCGCGCGGCGCTCGCCGATCTACCGGCTGGCCATGCGGTACCGGGTCGCGCTGCCGCTGCACCCGGAGTACCGGACGCTGCCGATGGTCTGGTACATCCCGCCGCTCTCGCCCGTGCTCGACGCCGTCACCGGTGTGGGCGCGGACGCCGACGACCCCGACAACGTCTTCCACGCGATCACCGACCTGCGCATCCCGCTGGAGTACCTGGCGAGCCTGTTCTCGGCGGGCGACACCGAGGTGGTGGCCGGGGTGCTGATGAAGCTGTCGGCGATGCGGGCGTACATGCGGGCCCGCACCATCGACGGCACCGTCGCCACGGACCTGCTGGAGTCGGCCGGGATGACGGCCGCCGACATGGAGGACATGTACCGGCTGCTCGCCATCGCCAAGTACGACGAGCGCTACGTCGTGCCGGCCGCCCACCGCGAGGACGCCGCCGCCCTGTCCGCGCAGGCCGGCGGGTGCAGCCTCGACGGCGACGGCGGGCCCGGCATGAGCGACTTCCACCCGGCCGGCGTCACCGGCCGGCGCGGCGACGGCCGCCTGGGCCTGAAGCTCTTCGTCGGCAAGGGAGGCCCGGCATGAACCACGTCCCCCGGCAGCGCGCGTCCCTGCTCCGGCTGGTCTCCCTCCTGCTCCAGTACCCCGACCCCGCCCTGCTCGCCGCCCGCGACGAGCTGGCCGAGGCGGTACGCGCCCTGCCGGAATCGAGGGCCCGCACGTCGCTGACCGCCTTCGTGGCCTGGTTCGGCGACCAGCCGCCGATGGAACTGGCCCGCCACTACGTCCAGACCTTCGACCTGCGCCGCAGGTCGAGTCTCTACCTCACCTACTACCTGCACGGCGACACCCGCCGCCGCGGCATGGCCCTGCTCACGCTCAAGCAGCGTTACCGGGTCGCCGGGCTCACCCCGCCGGAGGGGGAGCTGCCCGACTTCCTGCCGGTCGTCTGCGAGTTCGCCGCCCTGGCCGGCCCGGCCACCGGCGAGGCCCCGCTCCGGCAGCACCGCAAGGGCCTGGAGCTCATCCGTACCGCGCTGCACGAGGGCGGCTCGCCGTACGCGCTCGTCCTCGACGCGCTCTGCGGCGAGCTGCCGGAGCTGTCCGCGGCCGAGCAGTCCGCCGTGGCCGACCTCGCCCTGGTGGGGCCGCCCGCCGAGGAGGTCGGGCTGGCGCCGTACGGCCCGCCGCTCACCGAACTGGAGGTCAGACCGTGAACGTCGCGCTCTGGGTCGTCGTCCCCTACGTCGCGCTGACGGTGTTCGTCGTCGGGCACGTCTGGCGCTGGCGGGTCGACCAGTTCGGCTGGACGACGCGCACCACGCAGGTGCTGGAGAGCCGGCTGCTGCGGCTCGGCTCGCCGCTGTTCCACCTCGGCGCGTTCGCCGCGATCGGCGGGCACGTGCTCGGCCTGCTCGTCCCCAAGTCGTGGACCGCGGCCGTCGGGATCGACGAGCACCTCTACCACCTCGTGTCGGTGGTCGCCGGCACCGTGGCCGGGCTCATGGTGGTCGCGGGCCTGGCGCTGCTGCTGGCCCGCCGCTTCACCAGCCCGCGGGTGCGCCGGACGACCACCCGCGCCGACAAGGTGCTGTTCGCCGTCCTCGCCGTGGTGATCCTGCTCGGCATGAGCGCGACCATCGGCGCGAACCTGCTCGGCGGCGGCTACGACTACCGCGCCACGATCGCCGTCTGGTTCCGCGGCGTCCTCACCCTCCGCCCCGACCCCTCCCTGATGGCCGGCGTGCCGCCGGTCTTCCAGCTGCACGCCCTGTCGGCCTGGCTGCTCGCCGCGATCTGGCCGTTCACCAGGCTCGTCCACGTCTGGTCGGCGCCGATCGCGTACCTGTGGCGGCCGTACGTCGTCTACCGCCGGCGCGTGCCGCTGAGCTGACGGCTCCAGCCGTGCTCCAGGAGGTCGAAGGCCCGGACGATGGCCTCGCGGGGATTCTCGTGGGTGTAGGCCGCCCGGGGGGCTTCGAGGGCGAAGTGGGCCAGGGCGCCGCAAACTGGGTCGTCCGTGGCGAGGCCGCTCTCCTCCGCGATGACCCGGGCGAGCGCGGCGGCGTGGCGTAGCCACATGTTCTGGGCGTAGTCCCGCAGCGCGGGCGTCCTGGCCACCAGGTCGGCGAAGGCGGCGAAACGGGCGTCGCCGCCTTCCCCGGCGGCCACCCGGGTGGTCAGGGCGTGCTCGCGCAACGCGGCCGGGATGGACTGGCCCTCGGGCCGCTCGCGTACGGCGGCGAGCAGCCGCGCCTCCTGGCCGGAGTCCTCGTCGAAGACGAGGGCTTCCTTCACCGGGAAGTGCTTGAACAGCGTGGTGGTGGACACGTCGGCGGCGTCCGCGATCTCGCGGATGCCGACCTCGTCGTATCCGCGCTCCAGGAACAGGTGCAGCGCGGCGTCGGCGATGGCCTGCCGGGTGGCGGCCTTCTTGCGCTCGCGGCGCCCCATCGTCGGGTGAGACATGCCCGCACCCTACCAACTCGGTTGAACGACTTCAAAAGTGGATCGGTTGCACTTATTGAGTTGATGTGTTTTTCTTTGGAGCGGCCGCGGCACCGCCACCTTCGGAACGAACGGAGCACCACCATGAACACCACTCGGGCACCCCGCATCGCCATCATCGGAGCCGGCCCCGGCGGCCTGACCTGCGCCCGCATCCTCCAGCGGCACGGCATCGCCGCCACCGTCCACGACCGCGACGCCGGCCCCGCCGCCCGCGACCAGGGCGGCACCCTCGACCTGCACGCCGACAACGGCCAGATCGCCCTGCGCGAAGCCGGCCTCCTCGACGAGTTCTTCCGGCTGTCCCGGCCGGAGGGCCAGGAGATGCGCCAGTTGGACCCGGCCGGCACGATGCTCTTCCACCACGTCCCCGACCGGGACGAACGGTTCAAACCGGAGATCGACCGCGGCCTGCTGCGCGACCTGCTGCTCGACTCGCTGCAGCCCGGCACCGTGCGCTGGGGCCACACCCTGCGGGCCGTCACCGGCCCCGCCGAAGGACCCCGGCAATTGCACTTCACCGACGGCACCACCGTCGAAGCCGACCTCGTCATCGGCGCCGACGGCGCCTGGTCCACGGTCCGCCGCGCCGTCTCCCCGGCCACCCCCCGCTACACCGGGGTGAGCTTCCTGGAAGCCTGGTTTCACGACGTCGAGACCCGGCACCCCGACGTCGCCGAACTCGTCGGCCAGGGCGGAGCCGCCGCGGCCGACGGCGAACGCGGCCTGTTCGCCCAGCGCAACGGCGGCGACCACATCCGCGTCTACATCATCCAGCGCGTCCCGGCCGACTGGATCACCGCCGGCGGCCTCACCCCCGAGGCCACCGACGGCATCCGCGCCCTCCTCCTGGAGCGCTACCGCGACTGGTCGCCCCGCCTGCGCAGGCTGATCGCCGACAACGACGGCGCGTACGTCGACCGCCCCATCTTCGCCCTGCCCGTCCCGCACGTCTGGGAGCACAACCCGACGGTGACCCTGCTCGGCGACGCCGCCCACCTCATGCCCCCGCTCGGCGTCGGCGTCAACCTCGCCCTGCTGGACGCCTGCGAACTGGCCCTCGCCCTCGCCCGCCACGACACCGTCGACGAGGCGATCCACGCCTACGAGCAGACCATGCTGCCCCGCTCCACGGAAACGGCCCGGCTCCTCGACGGCGCCGCCGAAGGGCTGCTGTCCACCGAGCTGCCCGACTTCGCCACCGCCGCACTGGGCTAGGTTGCTCGGGTGGGCGTCTACGAGGATCTGCCGGCGGAACTGGTGACCGAGCGGCTGCGGCTGCGGCGGTGGGTGCCGTCGGACGCCGAGGACTACCGCGGGTTGTGGCTTGAGCGGGATCCACGAGTACCGCCGACACGGCGGATCGACGCCGAGGGCCGCCCGACGGTCGAGGACATTCGCGGCTGGCTCTCCGACAATCCCCTGCTGGCGGATCCGGGGCTCGGGTTGCTGCCTGTCGACCTGCGAGCCACCGGTGAGTTCATCGGCTATTGCGGCTTGACCGCCGGCCAGGGGTCCTTCGACGAACCTGAGATCGCGTACGAGCTGGCACAACGAGCTCACGGCCATGGTTACGCGACGGAAGCCGCCCGCGCGGTCATGGAAGCCGCGACTCGAACAGGACGCCGACGACTCTGGGCGACCGTGCGGGAATGGAACGCACCCTCGTTCCGCGTCCTCGAGAAGCTCGGATTCCGCCGAAGCGGCCGCATCACCGAGGACGCCGAACATGGCGACACGATCTGGATGACGCGCGTACTCGACCCGAGGTAGAGGCGTGAGCACCTCCGTCCCCTGTACGCCAAAATGCACCTTTCGTGAAAATGGGGCATGTGGTGCATCGAGGATAAATACTGGCGAATCTCTGTCTTGTAACGCTTTTGTAGATTGATGAGGGGATTGGCGGATTCCGTGGTGACGCGTGTGGGTATTCCGTGCAAGCCGCACAGGTATGGCGGCAAACGGAATGGATTATCGCAATCCCATACATATACGGAAACAGAATGCCACAAAGCAAAATGCGACTCCGTCGTGGTCGCCTGGGCGGGGCGCTGTTCGCCGCAGCGTCCCTGGCTCTCGCTTTCCCGCTGTTCAGCGGGAACATGTCTGCCTACGCGGTGGACTCACCAGGGACGGGCAACGCCGCTTCGACCCGCCCTGCAGATCCCCGGCCCGACTCCGTCACGCAGTCCCAGTCACTCCCTGGCGGGTGTCTTTCCCAGGGGTGCCACTCGTGCTGCACCCGCAGTCGTTGCATGAAGTGCCCCGGCGGGCCGGCAGGGCCTACCGGCCCTCGTGGGGCGACGGGGCCGACGGGGCCGAGAGGGCCTGCCGGCCTCCCAGGGGCGACCGGGCCGACGGGGCCGGGCGGACCTGCCGGAGCGCCAGGGCCGTCCCAGTCCCTGGACAGCGCGCAGTCCAACAACAAGTACTTCACGCTGTACGTCTCGACCAGCGGCAGCCTCCTGGTGCGGGACTCCAGCAAGAACCCGCCCTGGCAGAACCTGACGTCGCTCGTTCCGACGGGTCAGAGGGTCGTGGCCGCCACGATCGTGGACCAGGGGACTCCGCCGAGCAACGACGTGCACATCTCCATCCTCACCGCCACGGGGAACATCTACCAGACGGCCTGCGTGGTCACGGGCACCTATACCTGGCCCGGCAACTGCACCGCCTTCGCCAACAACACGCCGCCGAACAACTGAACCGGCGCGCGAACAGGCAAACGGATGCCGCGCTCGGCACTCGCGAGCGCGGCATCCGCGTGGAGGTCTTCGCGCGTCGCGGCGAGCGGGACTGCCCAGAGAACCGATCTGTCGTTAAGGATCACCGTGGCCTCAACCACCGCCGTCACCCCGGCGCGCTCCCTCGTCCCCGATGACAGGGGACGGTTCACCCGCCTGCGGCTGTGGCCGGCCGCGCTCCTGCTCGGCTGGCTGGCCCATGTCGTGCTCCGCGTCCTGCTCGGCATCCAGCACGCCGTCCCGCTGCTGATTCCCGACGAGTCCGGATACCTCCTGGCAGCGCGGCTCCTGTCCGGGGGAGCCGGCAGCGACATGTCGGGGCGGACCTTCTACCAGGGTGGATATCCGCTGCTCATCGCGCCCGCGTACTGGTTCAGCGACGACCCCCAGATCGTCTACCGCCTGGCGATCGGCATCAACGCGCTCGTCGGGGCAGGGCTCCTGCTGCTCGCCTACGTCGCGTTCCGCCGCATGGACCTGCCGCGCGGCAAGGCGTACCTCCTCGCCCACGCGACCGCGCTCCTTCCCTCGGCGGTGTACTACTCGCAGTTCGTGCTCACGGACGCCGTTCTGCCGGTGCTCGTCCTCGGCTGGCTGCTTCTCCTGCACCGATGGTTGGCGGGTGGCGGGAGACTCCACGGACTGGCGGCCGGCGCGTTGATCGCCTTCGGCTTCGGCACGCACAGCCGGGGGATCATCCTCCTGCTGGTCCATCTGGGCCTGCTCGCCGTCGTCGCCGTACGGCGCCTTCGGCCCGCGCGCGGTGACGTGCCGGCGATGGCCGCCGTCACGGTGGCGGGCGCGGGCGCGGGGTGGCTGCTCAACGCCTGGCTGCAGCGGCGGATCTATCCGGGCGGCGTCGCCCCTCTCGGAGAATGGCTGTCCGACCGGCTCACCAGTTGGGACGGCCTGGCCTGGACCCTGTCGGTGGCGACCGGCCAGCTCTGGCACGTGAGCGTCGCCACGTTCGGGGTGACCGCTGTCGGCCTGCTGGCGTTGACCGCCGTCGCACTGCGTCGCGCCGCCCGGCCGCAGGATCGCCTGCTCGCGGCCGCGACGGTGGCGGCCGTCGCAGGCGTGGCCCTCGCCACGTCGGCGGCCCTGCCGAGCGAGGACTCCGTCGCCAACCTCGCCTACGGCAGATATCTCGCGTGCCTCGCGCCGGCGCTCTTCATCGTGGGACTGGTCGTACTGACCCACGTCAGGAAGGAGGTCGCGGCCCGGGCGGGACTCGCGGCGGCCGGGTTGACCCTCGTGGCGGGAGCGGTCGTCCACCTGCACGCGGGCGAGCGGCTGTACCGGGACTTCTTCGGCGTGTTCGACTTCGTCGAGATCTCCTTCATCACCGCGAACTGGGACTCGTTGAGCCTCGATCGGGCCACCCTGACCACGGTGGCCGTCATCGGCCTCGCGGTCCTGGCGGCCGGCCGGGCGCGCCGGAGACCGTGGCTGATCGTCCTCGCCGTGAGCTGTGTCGCGGCCGAGTTGGCGATCGCGGGCGTGACCGTCGCGAAGGTGTCCGCGCCCTGGGGACGCATCCTGGCGTTCGCCACCGATCTGCGGCCCGCGGGGCTGCGTCCGGACGATCGGGTAGGGGTGTACTACCCGGGCCTGCACTGGCGGATCTGGGTGTCGCAGGCGTTCCAGGTGCCGACCAAGCTCGTCCCGATGGACCTGTACCGCGCCGATTGGCTGGACCCACGGGTGACGCTGGTCGTGGTCCCCTGGACGGCGGGCACGGACATCGAGCGGACCTGGCCCGCCGCGCCTCCCGGTTGGCGGCCGGTGACCAGCAACGTCAACGACGCGGGGAACTGGGTGGCGTGGCGGCACGTTGCGAAGGCCGGGCCCGCGGCGGTGACCGGGCCGCCGGCCCGGCCCTGAGGCGTCCGGTCCGCTATGCGGTGGCCGGGTCGCAGCACGCCGAGCCGGTCTCCTTGGTCAGGGTGTCGGCGTCGCCCTTGACCACGTACACCTCCCATGGCTCCGCTCCCGGGCCGTGGACCCAGACCTTGTCCTGGAGCGCGTAACAGCAGGAGGTGTCGTTCTCCTCGAAGGTGGCGAGACCGGCGTCCTTGAGCCGCTGGGTGGCGGCGTTGACCAGGGCGGAGTCCTCGACCTCCACGCCGAGGTGATCCAGGCGGGTCGCCTCCCCCTCCTCTCCCTCGATGAGCACCAGCTTGAGCGGCGGCTCGGCGATGGCGAAGTTGGCGTAGCCGGGGCGACGCTTGGCCGGCTCGGTGCCGAACAGCTTGGAGTAGAAGGCGATCGAGCCTTCCAGGTCGGCGACGCGCAGGGCGAGCTGGACGCGAGACATGACGATCTCCGCTCTCATGGTTTCGACGGATGTCTAATCAGCCCCGAGTGTGCGCCACTACTTAGGTACATGTCAAATTAGAGAAACGTCTAAGCAAGGGCTGAGGTGTTGAGCACGTACTCGCGCGAGGCGTGGACTTCGCGGCGCAGGGCGGGCAGGTCCACGTCGAGGACGTGGCCGTTCCACTTGCGGGGCTCGCCGTCGACGAGGACGGCGCTGATGTTGCGGGCGTCGGAGCCCAGCACGACGGTGCCGATCGGGTCATTGAGCGGCATGTTGTTGAGGTCCTCGGCCTGGATGACCAGCAAATCGGCCTTCTTGCCCGGGGTGAGCGAGCCGGTGACGGCGGCCAGGCCGTTCGTACGGGCGCCCTGGAGAGTGGCGAAGTCCAGGACGTCGCGGGTGGTGATGCGGCGGGGCTCCCGGCCGGTGCCGTAGGCGGCGTTGACGGCGCGCATCCGCTGGATGGCGTGCAGGGCCCGCATCTGCGTGAACATGTCGCTGGCCAGGGCGACCTCGACGTCGATGCTCAGCCCGGGGCGGATGCCGACCGACAGGGCCTCGTCGACGGCGGGGATCGCGGTCTCCAGGCCGATCTGGGCGTCGGAGGTGGGGGCGAGCGCCACGGTGGCCCCGGTCTCGCCCATCGCCTTCCACGCCTCGGGGGTCAGTCCGGTGGCGTGGATGAGGGTGACGTCCGGGCCGAGGATGCCGTCCTCGGCCCAGCGCAGAACCGCCTCGGAGGAGGACGTGCCGAAGACGGCGTCCACGCTCACTCCGATGCCCAGGTCCCGCGCGACGCGGGCGAGTTCGCGACCGTAGGCGAGCGCGGGTCCGGCGATCTCGTCGGTGGCGAGCGCCGCCAGGCGCAGGGTCAGCAACTGGTCGTCGCCGCTGAAGTACTGGTCCTTGATGCGTGCCAGATCACCCGGCCACTGCCGGTCCCAGTCGCCGAAGTGCGGCCCCATGGAGGCGTGTACGCCGCGGATGCCGGTGTCGCGCAGGGCCTCGATGGCGGCGTCCGAGTGCTCCCGGGAGCGGGAGTTGTGGGAGAAGTCGAGCATGGTCGTGATGCCGCTGTCGATCGCGGTCAGCGCGGCCAGTCTCGTGCCGACGTACATGTCCTCCGGCCGGTAGACCGGGGCGTAACCGGCCAGCGTGGACATGACGTAGCCGCCGAGGTCGTCGACGTCCGGCATGATCCGGCGTAGCTGAGCCTCCCAGGCGTGCTGGTGGGTGTCGACGAAGCCGGGGCTGAGGACGGCGCCGGTGGCGTCGACGATCACGGCGTCGTCGGCGCTGAGGTGGGGACCGACGGCGGCGATGGTGTCGCCCTCGACGAGGAGGTCGCCCTGGTCGATGACGCCGAGGTCGGGGTCCATCGTGACGATGGTCGCGCCGGTGAACAGGATGCGCCGCTCGCTCGCGGGGCGGCGCAGGAGTTGTTCGAGGACGGTGGCGTTGACGTTCATGAAATGTCCTTGTTTCTGCGTACGTGGGGGAGAGTGCGGTGTTGGGTTGCCGGCGCGGGTCAGCTCAGCGTCATGACGTAGCCCGCGTGGTGCAGCTCGTCGCCCCTGAACTCCCCGTAGGCCCAGAAACCGAGGTCGTCCAGGTAGTCGATGCGGTCGCCGTCGATCCAGAACCGGCCCTGGTAGGCATGCGGCCGGCCGCCCCGGGTCTCGTCGTAGCGGCCGTCGGCGGCGAGCTCCTGGTGCAGGAAGCCCTTGCGGTCGACCCAGACGCCGACCCGCGGGCTGTCGGCCAGGTCCGGCGCGGCCGGGATGCCCGTTTCGGGGGCGGTGGCCCGGCCGGGGGCGTCGGCGCCGGCCCACAGGACGGGCCGACCGGCCGCGACCAGCGCGCGGACCTGCTCCGGCCGGGACCCGAGGACGGCGATCGCGCTCGGCACATCGGGGGCGAGCGCGTCGGGCACCACCAGGAGATCGGCGGTGTTGCCCGGGGTCAGCGTCGCGACGTACTCCGAACGGCTGCCGCGTCCGCCGGCCAGCGCGACGGCGTCCACGACGGCCGGGACGACGGTCATGCCCGTGCAGTCGACGACGATGGCGTTGTCGTCCTCCGCCGCGGTGACGATGCCGGGGCCGACCCCCACGATCAGGGAACCGACGAACAGGATGTCGGCGCCGGTCATGGTCCCGATCAGCGGGTCCAATGTCATGATCCGGGCGTTGGTGAACAGGACGGGACGGCCGCCGTCGTTCGCGACGATCTCGTGGAGGGCCTTCGGGTTCCAGCTCGCCGTGCCGGTGATGGTCATGGTGCTCCTCACGGGGCTCATAGGTGTGTGACCATCAGGTTCGTCGTGCCGCGGCGTCGTTACCAGGCCGCCGCTTCCCTAGGTGCGCCGCACCCAGGAAGCCCGTACCTGGGGACACGGCGGCCTGGCCGCCGGCCGGCCGCCGGGCCGACCATGGAGCCATGACCAGCGACGACACGCTCCGCGATCCCCACCCGTACGTCGGAATGTGGGTGACCGCGGACGGCTACATCCGCCAGGAACTGCTGCCGGACGGCCGTTACGACGAGGCCCGAGGGAATCGGCAGAGCGCCTATACCGGCCGCTACACCGTCACCGGCGACCACATCGACTACGTCGACGACACCGGCTTCACCGCCACCGGGGACGTCCGCGACGGCGTTCTCTTCCACGAGCACCTCGTGCTGTACCGCGAGGGCGACCCACGCGTGCGGCCGGGAGGCGTCGGGCCACGCGGCTGACGACGCCAGGGCAGCTCAGTCCCAGGACGGGTGGCTCGCCGCCTGCATCACCTGTACGGTCTCCCCTCGGCCGGCGCGCGCCCGGAGCTCCGCGAAGGCGGCCGCGGTGGCGCTCGCCGGCTCGGCCTGGTAGACGACCAACTGCTGATGCGGGGCGTCGTTGACGGTGAACGCCGAGAACTCGATCTCCAGAGCGCCGACCTCGGGATGCGCGAGGTGCTTCGCCTGCTGGGTCTTGCCCTTCACCTCGTGCCGCGCCCACAGCTCGGCGAACTCGGGGCTCTTCGCGCCGAGCGTGCCGACCACCTCGGCGATACGGGGCGAATCGGGGTCGTGCCCGTAGGCCGCCCGCAGTTCGGCCGTACACGAGCTCGCGGCCTTGTCCCAGTCCCGGTAGAAGGCGTGCCCGGCCGGGTCCAGGAAGACCATGCGGGCCAGGTTGTCGAACCTCTGGAACCCGCTGTGCAGGGCCGCGGCGAGCGCGTTGTGCGCCAGGATGTCGAGAGCCGGCCCCAGGATGAAGGCGGGATTGTCGGGCCAGCCGTCGATCAGCCGCCGAAGCTGGGGGCTGATCCGGTCGTGACCGGCGGGGATGCCGCGACGCTCCTGACGCGCCCCGGCGAGCCTGCGCAGGTGGTCGTGCGCCTCGCCGCCGAGGTGGAGCGCGGCGGCGATCGCGTCGATCACCTGGGGCGACGGGCTGGTCTCCCGGCCCTGTTCGAGGCGCATGTAGTAGTCGGAGCTCACGCCCGCGAGCATGGCGACCTCCTCGCGGCGCAGCCCCGGCACCCGCCTGCGCCCGTACTCCGGCAGGCCCACGTCCTGCGGTTTGAGGGCTTCGCGTCGCGCTCTGAGGAAGTCACCCAAGGGAGTGCTGCCGCTCATGACCCCAACCTAATGGGGGTGATGCCTGCGCCGGTAACAGTGCTGGTGTTGCAAGCGTTGTTGGGCGCTTCCGATCCCTTGGCCGCGTTCTCCTGCGCCGTCTGCGCTTGAGGGCCGCTTGCGGGCTTGGTTGGAACGATCCATAGGCGAGTCTCTCCAAAGGGTGCAAACATCGCCGGGCGACCCGGAAGGAGAACGACGTGAGCGAACCCGAGGTTCGGCCGAACGAGACGACGGTGCCGCTGATGCCGTGCGCGTCAGTGGAGGAGACCCTGGCGTTCTATGAGGCGCTGGGGTTCGAGGCGACCTACAAACAGAGCAAGCCCTACGTGTATCTGGCGCTGCAGTGGAGCGGATTCCAGCTGCACTTCGGCCCGGCGCCCAAGGGCCTGGATCCGGCGCGGGAGGAGTCGGGCAGCTGCCTGGTCATGGTCGACGCCGTGGCGCCGTACCACGCGGCGTTCGTCGCCGCGATGCGCCGGGTCTACGGGAAGGTGCTCGCCTCCGGCGTTCCGAGGATCACGCGTTACCGGCCCGGCGCGTCCCGGTTCACCCTGGTCGATCCGTCCGGGAACTCGATCCTCTTCATCCAGCGTGACGAGCCCGCCGAGTTGGAGTACGGCGGCTCGAAGAAGCTGACCGGCCTGGCCAAGGCGCTCGACAACGCCCGGATCCTGCGCGAGTTCAAGAACGACGACCTGCAGGCCTTCCGCGCGCTCAAGTCCGCGATGCGCAGACATCACGCGAACGCCTCGGCGGTCGAGCGGGCCATCGCCCTGTGCCACCTCATCGACTTGGCCACCGTTCTCGGCGAGCCCACCGATCCCTGGCTCGCTGATCTGCGCGGTCTGGAGCTCACCGTCGCCGACAGGCAGCGCGTCGAGTCGGAACTCGGGCATCTCGCCGGACTTCAGGAGTGGCTTCCCCAGGTCGGTTGATCACCTCGGCGGGATTGTCGGCGGTGAAGGATACGGTTGCCCGGTGGAACTCACCCCCCGACAGGTGCTCGGTTTGCGGATGTCCAGCCTGCTGCTCCGGCCGTCGCCCGGCGGCGCCGGCCGAGCGACGGGCGTGGCCGAGGTGGTGACCTGGCTCGGGGCGATGCAGGCGCAAGACCTGGCCAGCGGTCTGTGGTCGTTCGGGGTGCGGCTGCCCGGACACACCGCTGCCGATGTCACCGCCGCGCTGGAGCGGCGTGAGGCGCTGCGCACCTGGCCGATGCGCGGCACCATCCATTTCGTCCCGCCCCGCGACGCCCGCTGGATGGTCGAACTGATGGGCGTCCGGGTCCTGAGCGGCGCGGCGAGGCGGCGCGAACAGCTCGGCCTCTCGGAGGAGACCGCCGTTCAGGCCATGGAGGTGCTGGGCGCGGCCCTGACCGGCGGCGGGCGGCTGACCCGGTCGGAGTGCCTGGCCGTGCTGGCCGACAAGGGCATCGACACCGGCGGCCAGCGCGGCTACCACCTGCTGTGGTACGCCAGCCAGCGCGGCCTGCTCTGCATCGCCCCCAACATCGGCAACGAGCAGAGCTTCGTGCTGCTCGACGAGTGGGTTCCCGACCCGCGCCGGCCGGAGCGCGACGAGGCACTGGGCACCATCGCCCTGCGTTACTTCCGCGGTCGCGGACCGGCCACCCGGCAGGACTTCGCGGGCTGGACCGGCCTGACCGCGGCCGACGCCAGACGCGGCATCGCCGTGGCGGGCGACGCGCTGGCCCGGGTGACCGTGGACGGGGTGGAGACGTACCTCGACGCCGCGCTCCTCGACGCGGCCCCGCTCCCGGCCGGCGACGACGAGGTCCTCGTGCTGCCGGGGTTCGACGAATACCTGCTGGGCTACAAGGACCGCTCGCTCATGGTCGCCGACGAGCACAAGGCGGCCATCATCCCGGGTGGCAACGGGATCTTCCAGTCCACCGTCGTGCGCGCCGGCCGGGTCGTGGCCACCTGGAAACGCACCCTCACGAAGAGCGCGGTACGGATCGCCGTGCAGCCGCTCACACCACTCCACGGAGGCGACCGGGCGGAGGTCGAGCGGGCGTTCGAGCCGTACGCGCAGTTCGTGGAACGCACCCCGGAGGTGCGCTGGCCGTGACCCGTCGCCCGCTTGGGCAGTCGGCCCGGCCACACCTTCCGAGCGATCCTGATTCCAGCCGGCTACTGGGGGAGTTGCCGGTAGGACATGGGCGTCGTCCCCAGGAAACCGTCCGGGTCGAGCAGGAGTTCGACAGTGGCACCGTCTAGAGTTCGTCCGCGCACTCTGACGCGGCCCCCATCGGTCCGGGCCTGTTCGAAGACCGCCTTGGTCTTGCTGATCTGCTTGCTCAGCCGGCTGCTCTTCTTGAACGCGGAGACCTCTGCTCCACGGGCGGGATAGGAGTTCTTGAGCGATTCCACGGTCTTCAACTCGTAGTCGCCGAACTTCCTGTCTGGGCGTAACTCCAGGATGTCCAGTGTCCGTCCCGGCTGGTTCACGTCAACGGACGCGTTGATGCGTCGGGTGGGTATCTCCCCTGTAGGGGTCACGACCGACACCAGCTCGACCTGCGTGAGGTAGCCGCGCTCGGGATAGACGGCCTGCAGGTCCAACGCGGTGAGCTCCTCGTAGGAGTTGTAGATGGCCTTGGCCAGAGGCAGACGCCGGCTTGGGTCCCGTCGCCGCTCGATCGGCAGGCTCTCAAGGGCGCGTGCCGCTTCGGCCTGCTGCGTCTTCAGAAGCCCTTCACGCAGCCGCCGCTTCACCCGGACCTCGGCGGGGTCGAGAAGGGGCACCTGCGCATGTATCGGATGGGTCCGGAGCGTACTGGTCAGCGGATCGGCATGGGCCGCCGAGCGGGGAGAGAACTCGTACGAGCCTTCTGATCTGGGCGGCGGGGGCGAGGTTCCGAGCGCCGGTGACCGGCCGGTCCTGCGATGCCTGAGGAAACTCCGGCCCGTGCTCACCGCGTCCGTCGCCGTGGTCACGGTGTCGGCTACGGCGAGGCCCGCACGCGCCGCGCCGCGCCCCGCCTCGCGGGCCAGCTCCACCGCCCGGTCCCGATCGCCCGTACGAGCAGCCTCCAGGGCGCGGCCCGCGGTCTCGTTGGCTTCCCACGCGTTGTTCAGCACGCGGGTCATCGGGTTCAGCACGGAGTTGACGGCCTCCCAGAACGCCTCTCCCTGCGCCATGTGCTCACGGATCGCGTTGACAAGGTCCGACGCGGACCGAAGGGCGAAAGAGCTCGGGTCGATCATGGCTTGGCCCATGGCCGCCCCCGCTCCCACCAGGGTGGACAGCGTCTCCTGCAGCACACCCTGCAGGTACGCCACGCCCAGGTCGCCGGGCTTGGTCTGGGCGATCGCCTCGCCGATCTGCCGGTTGAGGTGCTCGGCGCCCTCTCCCAGCAGGTCGACCAGCGGGTTGCTCCCGATGATGGTGTACGGCTCCCCCAGGAGGACCCGCCGCGCTCGATCGAGCGCGGCATTGGGCGGCTCGGGGTCAGGGGACAGCCGGATTTGTCGTTCGAGGCTCACCAGATCACGTGCCAGCTCGTTCAACAACGTCACCCGGCGGTCGTCGGGCGGCAGAGGAGGAGGTGACGGGGATTCCTCCGCCTGCCGCGCCTCGCCGGGGTCGATCGCCGGGCCGGTCGCGCCGGCGTCGTCCCCCACCCGATCGGCCTCGGCCACGACCTCGTCGTAGGGGGAGGCCGTGGCCGACGGGCGAGCGCCGCCAGAGCTGCGACGGGAGGTGACCGGCGCGGGCGCGGTGCCCGTGTAGCCGGATGCCGTGGTGCCATGCACCACGCCGGTGTATCCCTCGGCTGTGCTGTAGCCGGCGTAGTAGTCGGAGTGGACGACTCCGGTGTAGCCCGCCTCGTCGGCCGCCATGTCGGTCAGCCCTTGCCGTTCCCGGCCGCGGCGACTGGCACGACCTCGATGTCGGGCTTGTCCCCGAGGATCTTGTCGAACGCGTCGACCCGCTCCGCCTCCGGACGCTGACTGACCAGGTCGAGGGCCTCGGTGGTGCGGCGCGTCTCCGCTCGGCGCCACTCGATGTCGGCCTCGCGCGAGCGCAGGTCGAGGGATTGCAGCGCGGAGGCGTAGGTGTCCAGGGCGTCGGCCTGGCCGAGCAGCGCCTCCGCGACGATGTTGTCGGTTCGCAGCACGATGGTGTCCCGCGCGGTGACGACGCCGCTGACCTTGTGCGCCTGGCCCTCCTGGCCGATCGGTTCGGGCTTGATGCGCCAGCTGTAGCGCTCGTCCAGAGGCGAGCCTTCCAGTTTCAGCTTTCCCTCGCCGTCGGGTTCGGCGAAAGTGTCCCACTCATAGACGCCGCCCTTCCTGATGCCCATCTGCAGCATCCTCTGCGAAGTGCCCGTATGGTCGACACAATCGATGGCCATTCCCAGGATCAGCCGGGCGACCTCGTCCCGCTTCTCCGGAGCCACATACCGCGTGAGCAGCCGGCGGAGCGCGGCCAGCGGCACGATCTCGGTGGACCCGGGGTTGCCGTTGAAGAACGCGACCTGCACGTTCTTCAGGCTGGTGACGGTCTCGTACGTCTGGTTGAGCTCGCGGAAGACGAAGTTCAGCACGCGCCGGAGGTTGGTGTTCGCGATCTCGCGGACCATCGTCTGCGAGGAGCCTTCCTCGCTCTGCGCCTTCGAGTTGGACTGTACGGCCTGGTTCCTGCTGGTGTTGACCTGGGCGGCGTGCTCCTGACTGCTGTTGCGCACGCTGGTCGAGAACTCCTGCCGCGCCTCCTGGTGGTTCGCGGAGAAGGCCCCCTCCACGGACGCGGACGCGCTCACCAAGCCGATGCTCCCCGACGCGGAGGCTTTGGTGCCCACCGAGACCGCCCAACCGCCCTGGTCCTGGAAAGCCGATCCAGACTGCGCCATGAGGGATGAGGTGAAGCGTGTCTGCGCGGCCGTGTCGGAGGAATCGAAGATCGAGGACGCGTCCTCACGGGCGACGGAGTCGGTCCGCCACGTCTGGACGGTGATCGTGGTCCGCTCGCCCGGCAGCAGCGTGAAGGTCTGAAGCGTGCGGCCGAGCCCGTAGTCGCCGAGGAACATCGACAGTTGCCAGGTTTCCACGAGGGCGATGCGGGGCCGGCCGGCCTGGGTGACGTCGTAATCGACCGTCCGTGCGCTCAGGCCGATGCCCGCGGTGGGGATCTGGATCGTGGTGTCGGGGGCGCCCGCGTTGATCGTCCGCTCCTGCCGCTTGATCAGGCCGTCGATGTACGTCTCACGGAGCTGACGCTGAAGGTCGACGCCGTCGCGCTGGAGGAGCGCCGGCATTGCGGTACGCGCTTTCTGCTCGCCCGCGATCACCTGCTGACCCCCGGCCGGAGGCGCGGGGTCGAGCTTGTCGGCCACCTCCACTGCCATCCGGAGAGACGGCCGCGCCGCCGTGGGCAGCAGGCGGTCGTACAGGACACGGAGACGAGCGGCGTCGATCCGGCGGATCCGGCCCTCCTCCTCCACCACGCCGAGGGAGGACAGGGAGGTGCCCGCCGACCTCCCCGGCTCAAGGAAGAAGTCCTGAGGGATGTCCAGCGGCACGATCCGCTGGAACGAGTAGGAGCCGGGCAGCGGCACGTCGTACTTGATCGATGCGGCTCTGTCCCCGTGGTCTCCGAAGTGCGCGATACTCTCGGCGATAATAGGGTCTTCCGGTACAGGCATTGTCGTCTCGTCTTTTCCGTTCGCGGTGGAGGCGATATCGTCGCCTACCTGCGTCAATAACCGACGCCGGCGTTCACAGACGTTATTGCGTTGCTGGTGGCTCCTCCATGGGGAAGACTCCCCATTGACAAGGGGGCATACCACCGTTTGTGAGAGGTGGGATAAGGGGTGACCGAGGGTCCCGTTCCGCCGTCGTCCGTCGGCGACCAACATCACCTGCTGTTATTCGTGGCGGCCGTGCTCCGGGGCGCCGGTGCGGACTTTCCCGGAAACGAGCTCAGCGCGCTGCTGCGCGATCTCATGGACGCCGATTTCGCCGGTGCGGGGGAAGTGGATTTCCGGGGCACGGCGAGCCGCCGCTGGGCGGACGCTCCAGGCCCTGTTCTTCTTGGCGCTACTGGATTTCACGACCTGGTCACCGCCCATCCGCTGACCGCGGTCTATCGTCGTTCTCCGAGGGAAACGCCGGTGCGCCTCAGTGATCTGATGAACCCGCGCAAGAAAGGGCCTTTTCCCGGTTCGGGAAAGTCCGACGTCCTCATTGTTCCGCTGGCTGCGGGCGCGTGGGGAGTCAAGGTGCTGACGCTCATGCGCCGCGACTTCGACCCCCGGCAGCTCCGCTTGGCCAGGCAGCTTCAACCGGTCCTGGCCCAGATCCACGGGCTGACGTGGCGGCTGCGCTCCCTTCCCGAGAAGGCCCGTGCGGGCGAGGCTCCCTTCGGCGACGAGGGGATCGCTCTCACAGCCGGGGAACTGCGAGTGCTCGACCTGATGGCTGACGGACTGATCGCCGCCGCGATCGCCCGGCGGCTTGGGGTGTCGCCGAGGACGGTCAGCAAGCACATCGAGAGCATCTACCGGAAGTTCGGCTCTCACGACAGGACCAGTGCGGTCCTGCGCGGCTTCGCCCTCGGGCTGCTTCCCGCCTCCCAGCCCCGCTGATATCGCCTGCACGCCCTGGCGGCAGGAGAGATTGAGGACGAAGGGTGATGAAAGCCCGGTGGAGGCTTGTTGGTCGACGGGCTGGAGGGTGGCCGCAGGCGGCGCCGAGGCGGGTGACTGCCTCAGCGCGGACAAGGAGCGCGTGAGTTGTGATCAGTCCGAGGCGGCGTACGAGGTTGCGGGGCGGCTCGACGGCATCCAGAACTGCAGCGAACTGACGCTGTGCCCGGTCTCCTCGGTCTTCTTGGTTCCGGCTCCGTGTCCTCCAGTGGCGCGAACCGGTTGTCGACCGGTGACGCCGGAATGGTGATCACGACCGGCCATGGCGGTCCGCGTGCTGGGGGCGGGGCTGGGGGTGTTTCATGGGAGCGGCCTGGTCCGCCGGGATCTCAGTCGGCGGAACGTGATCCTCGCTGACGACGGGGCACGCGTCATCGGCGCTCCCGGGTTCATGTCTCCCGAGCAGGCCCGGGTCGACGAGATCGGCCCGGAGCGCGACGTGTTCTGGCTCGGCTGGTGCTCGCGTACGCCGCCACAGGGGACCCGTGGCGCTATGCGAGACGTGGGGTGGGCTGGGGCTGGGGGCGGGGACCGGTGAGCAGCAGGGCGCCGGCGGCCAGGACCGCCAGGGCGGTGGCGCCGTGGACGCCGAAGGCGGTGGCGGGCGCTCCGCCGGAGGACAGCACGATGAACATGTCGCAGATCGGGGTGAGCGCCGTGGCCAGCATGACCCAGCCCAGGACACGGCGGTTCCCCGTCAGGGCGACCGCGATGATCACCAGGACGGACGCCACATCCCGGATCCCCTTGATGGAAAGGAATCCCGCGCCCTCACCCTGCGGCCAGGTGGGCAGGCCGAAATCGGGCGCCATGGACTGGGGAGCCAGCAGATACATCACCCCGACGTAGGCGATGAAGAGGGCGCCGATCACCGAGAGGGCGGTGCCGATCGTGGCGCGGGACGGCAGCTTCGTGGACATGAAGAGTCCCCTGCAGGGGGGTGAGGGTCAGGACGCCTGGCGGTCGCGGGTCCAGGTGGGGCTGTCGAGGAAGTGGTTGTCGTAGAGGTCCTGGGACGCGAGCAGTTCGTCGAGCGTGGCCTCGCCCCGGCGGAGGCGGTCGAGGAGGCGGAAGTACTCGAAGCGCTGGATGCCGGGGGCGACGACGATGAGGAGGTCGGCGGTGTGGCCGGGGGCGGCGGCGAACGCGTGGGGCGTCAGCGGGGGCACGGCCGCCACGTCGCCCTGTTCCAGGGTCACGATCTGCTCGCCCGACAGGATGCGGGCCTTGCCGCCCAGGATGTAAAAGAGCTCGGTGGAGGTGGCGTGGTGGTGGGGCACGGCGCCGTCCGCGCCTTCGGTGAGCGTCATCCGGATGGTGCTCAGCGCGCCGCCGGTGTCGCTGGAGTCGAGCAGCAGCCGCCCGGTCGCCGTGGGCGAGACGATGGCCTCGGCGTCGACTTCGCGGACGATGGCGGTTTCCACGATCAGAGACATGTCAGGTTCCCTTCGAGCGCGGAGGACACGAGCCGTTCTACGTAGGCCCGGTCGACCGGCGCTCCTGTGATCAGTACTCGGTAGTAGAGGGCGCCGGCCAGCTGGTCGAACAGCACCTCGGCGTCGAGGTCGGCGCGCAGCTCGCCGCGCACGCGTGCCCGCTCGATCAGGGCGATCCCGAGGGCGTTGCGCTCGGCGTACTGCCGGCGGGCCAGCTTGCCGATGTCCTCGTGCCTGGCTGCGGCCGCCACGAGCTCGCCGGCGGTCCCCGCGGACGGGCCTTCGCGGCCGCCTGCCGCGCGCATGCGGTTGAGCGCGGCGGCGATTTCTTCCAGATTGTCGACGAGGTCGGCTCGGATGTCGCCGGTCTCGGTGATCTCATGGTCGGCCTGCAGCCGTGCCACCACCGCGACGGCCAGATGGTCCTTGGTCGGCCAGCGGCGGTACAGCGTGGTCTTGGCCACTCCTGCCTGCTCGGCCACCTCGTCGATGGACAGGCCGGTGTAGCCGCGTTCGAGCAGCAGGGCGGCGGCGATCCGCAGCACTTTCTCGTCGACTTGCGTGTCGCGTGGTCGTCCCCGAGGCACTGTGCCGCCCCCTCCTTTTTCGAAACTCAGGTAGCGAAAAAGAAGTTACTCCTCGTGCCGGGATTGCGCAACTCCAGTTTCGTAAATGGTCCGGGCGCTTCCTCCAGGACCGGATTTGAGTCAGCATGATCCAGTCGTTGTGGTGGGGGAGGGTGGATGGTCGTGTTCGCGTGTGCGGGGTGCGGGGGCGTGCTGACGGCGCCGGTGTCACGGGTCGCGCTCCCCGCCCACACCGAACAGCAACTCGGCCATGAGTTACTGCCTGCGCTCCTGGAGCCTGGGACGTACGCGGTGAACCCGGAACCTTCCGGACCGCCTTGGCGACGGTGGGACGAGGTGGGTGCGGACGAAGCGGCGGCCCGCGGAGTGTACGCACCGGTGAACTCCCTGTCGTACGGGCCGCCAGGAAGGGTGGGAGTCGCGCCGGGCGATGTTCGCGGAACCGTGCTGATCCCAGAGCGGTGCGACGGTTACTGCTTGGGGCTGGACGGCCGGGACGGCCCGAATCTGGCCTGTGAGGGATGCGGGCAGGCGGTGGGGACCCGAATCGACGACTGCACGTTCTGGCAGGTGGTGTGGCTCGACCCACGCGCCGTGCGCCAGGTCGGTGTCGAGGGCCCCGCTCGTCGGGTGGTCGGCTGGGAGGCGCTACGGGAGGAACATCCGGGTACGCCACCGGTCGAGCAGCCCGGATGGTGGAGCCCTGTGTGGACGGCGGCCGTCGCGGTGGCGCTGGCCCGCCTGCTGGCGGTGTCGGGCGGCAAGCGAGTGGCCGTCCCCGACGGGCCGGTCGCCGAGACGTTCCGCAAGGCGATCGACATCCTGCTCCCGCCGGGACCGCCGACACGCGAGGTGGCCTTGGCCGGACCTGGCCTGCCCGCCGCGATCACGGATATAGCACTGGTGCCGCAGCATCCCCAGACGGGTGAGGTGTGGCCGGTCGATGCGCGGGCGGTGGTGCCGCTGGCCGCCGACGTGTGGATGTACATGGCCTTCCACGACGATCGGCGGCTCGCCCCGGCGGCGAGTGGGATGCCGGACGGTGTCCGCCGCGATGATCCGCCGCCGCTGTTGCCATGGAGGCCGTTCCGGCCCGATTGGGAGATGTTCCTCAGGACATTGGCGCGCCTGCCGGAGGTCCGTCAGCCGTGGTTACGCGCCGTCTATGACCAGGTGGGGGACCGCCGATACCGGCACCCGTTCTTCTGAACGACTTCGGGCACGCCACAGGCGCAGGTACCGGCCTTCACAGGTTTTGTGTCCAGATGCCGGGAGAGTGTTCGTCGGGCCTCAACCACAGGTGCGGCTGGTAGTCGCGGTAGCGGTCGTCCCCATCTGGGTGCCAGGGGAAAGTGCCGTCCCGGCCGGGCCAGACGACCTGGAGAAACGGGAAGGGCGGCCGTCGGTAGAACCCGATGGCCGTGCCGAAGAAGGCCCGGTACCAGTGATAGTCGACGGCTTTGAGAGCGACGGGGTATCGGTCGATGATGTCGGGCCATTCCTGTTCGGCCTCCAGCGCCAGGCCCGCGACCGCCTTCTCGCCGAGGGCGTTGAGGCAGGTCTGCATGTCGTAGATGTCCAGGCCGAACATGGCCAACTCGGGCGAACGGTAGTTGTGCCACAGCCCGATGGTGAAGGCCCAGCCCGGCCCGTGCTCACCAGGGGGGATCATCACGACTTGCCAGCCGTGCTCCTGAACCTTCTCGATCGTGGCCTGAGTGCGACGGTCCAGGTCGCCTTGGGCGTCGCAGAGGACGCAGTGGCATGCGTTCAGATCGACAGGCACAGGCGTGAGCGTATCGACAAAAAAGGACCTGCGTTTCCGCAGGTCCTTGGAGAGATCGTGAGTGCCCCCTGCAGGATTCGAACCTGCGCACCCGGCTCCGGAGGCCGGTGCTCTATCCCCTGAGCTAAGGGGGCTCAACAAGGGAAAAGGCTACCAGCATCCGGGGACTGGTCTGCACCAGATAACGCTCGTCGAACACATCCCGCGAAACCCCGCGCGGGCACCGCCTCAGGAGTTAGCTTGGCGGCCGTGGCCGAGGTTCTTGGGAAAGTACTGGTCGTTGATGATGACGAGGTCATCCGGCAGCTCATCGCGGTCAACCTCAACCTTGAGGGGTTCGAGGTGGAGACCGCCACCGACGGGCAGGACTGCCTGGATCGGGTACGGGACGTCAAACCGGATGTCATCACGCTCGACGTCATGATGCCGCGCCTGGACGGCTGGTCCACGGCCGAGAAGTTGCGGGGCGAGCCGGACACCAGCCACATCAGGGTGGTGCTGGTCACGGCGCGGGCGCAGGACGACGACCGGCGGCGCGGGCTGGGGATCGGGGTGGACGCCTACCTCACGAAGCCGTTCGACCCGGCGGAGCTGATCGAGGTCGTGCGGGAGCTGGCCGCCAGGAGCTGATCCGCCGTGCGCGCATGCCCGGATTGTTCCGTACGCTGGCGGCAACAGTCCGGAGTGGCGGGGGGTTCGAGGCGTGCGGAGCTCGGTGTTCGGCAATCTGGAGGGGCAGGGGCTGCCCGGCGGGTTCGTCCTGCAGAACGGGAAGATGCTGCGGGTCGAGCTGCCCTCCGAGGTGCTGGCCAAGCAGGGGTCCATGGTGGCCTTCCAGGGGCAGATGGACTTCGACTACGAGGGCGGCGGGCTCGGGAAGCTGCTGAAGAAGGCGGTGACGGGCGAAGGGGCCGCGCTGATGCGGGTGCGCGGCCAGGGGCTGCTGTATCTCGCGGACAACGCCGACGACATCCACCTGTTCTACCTGGAGAACGAGGGGCTCACGGTCAACGGGCGGAACCTGCTGGCCTTCCAGCCGTCGCTCGCCTGGGACATCAAGCGGGTCCAGGGCGCCGGGATGGCGGCCGGCGGGCTGTTCAACACGACCGTCACGGGCACCGGGTGGGTGGCGGTGACCACGCACGGCGAGCCGGTGCTGCTCGACGCGGCGCGCATGCCGACGTACGCGGACGCGCAGTCGGCCGTGTGCTGGAGCACGCAGCTTGAGGTGGGCGTGAACCGTACGGTCAAGATGGGGGCGCTCATCGGGCGGGGGAGCGGGGAGGCCATGCAGCTCGCGTTCAGAGGGCAGGGGTTCGTGCTGGTGCAGGCCAGTGAGGGCCCGCCGGTGGTGAAGGCCACGTCCTGAGCGACCTGCCGGGCCACCGGCGGGGACGGTCAGGAGCAGGTGGGGCTGGGGGCGGTGTTGGTGCCGCTGGAGGAGCCCAGGAAGCCGAACGTGGTGGACGCGCCGGGTGCGAGCGAGCCGTTCCAGCTCTCGTTGCGCACGGTGACGTTCGCGCCGCTCGCGCTCAGCGTGCCGCCCCAGATCTGGGTGACCTGCTGGCCGTTCGCGAACGTCCAGCGGACGGTCCAGCCGGTCATCGGCGTCGTGCCGGTGTTCTTGACGGTGACCTCGCCCTGGAAGCCGCCCTGCCACTGGCCGGCGTTCCGGTAGGTGGCGGTGCAGCCGCCGCTCGTGGTGGGGGTCACGGTCGGGGTGATGGTCGGGGTCGGGGTGACGCCGGACAGGGCGTTCACCAGCGCCGGATACCACTTGTCCGACATCTTCTGGTCGCCGGCCGCGTTCGGGTGCACCCCGTCGTAGGTGTCGGTGGCCGTGTTGAAGCCGGTCCACTGGTCGACCACGGTGACGGGAGACTGCGCGGTCGAGGTGGACGCGGCCCAGGCGGGGATGGCGTTGTTGAAGTTCAGCGCGCGCTGGCCGCACTCGGCGCAACTTGACGGGTTCATCGGAATGATCTTGGCGACCAGGATCTTCATGGCGGGGTTGCTGGCCCGCATCTGGTTCACCAGCGTGGTGAACGCGCCGAGGATCGTCGCCGGCGGAATGTTGCTCCACACGTCGTTGGTGCCGAAGTGCATCATGACGATGTCGGGCCTGGTGGCGGAGAGCCAGCCCGGCAACAGGTTCTGGTTGGCCACGTTCGTGGCCAGGTAGCCGCCGTGGCCCTCGTTGTCGCCGTCGTGGGCGACCCCGCAGCCCTGGGGCGGCAGCGTGCCGACGAAGTCGATGTCGGTGTAGCCGGTGCTCTGTAACTTGTTCCAGAGCAGTGCTCGCCAGCAGCCCGGCGACCCCGTGATCGAGTCTCCCAGGGGCATGATCCTGATGGCGGCCGCGCTGGCCGGCGTGGCGGTCAGGTACATCACCACCGCGGCCAGGGCCAGGAACGCCGCCAGCGCACCGCTGGTCTTCCGCATCGTCCGCTCTCCCGTCGTCGTCTGGCGCCGATCGTAAGAGCGCGTCCGTACGACGGAAAGCGGCTAACCGGTCAAGGAGCCGCGACCTGCGGCGTTGCCGCAGAGAAGCATGTAACTTTCAGCGGACGACGGCGAGCGGGCACGGAGCGTGATGGAGCAGGGCCTGGCTGACCGAGCCGAGGATCAGCCCGGCGAAGGAGGAGCGCCCGCGTGAGCCGACCACGAGCAGGTCCGCCCCCGCCGCCGCCTCCTTGAGCACCTCGACCGGATGGCCGTGGACGACCTCCGTCACGACCGTGACGCCCGGATGCCGCTCGTGCCGCTCCGCCACCAGCGTCCGCAGCTCGCGCAGCACGTCCTGCTCGCTGTCGGGGTCGGCCGGGCCGAACCCGGTGACCTGCGGCCAGGCCCAGCCGTGCACCGCCCGCAGCGGCACGCCGCGCCGGCCCGCCTCGGCCAGGGCGAAGTCCAGCGCCCGCAACCCATGAGGGGAGCCGTCGACGCCGGCCACGATCTCACCGCGTGTCCCTGTCGCGGGCCGGGCCGGCACCAGCACCACGTCCGTACGGGCGTGCGCGGCCACCCCGTGCGCCACGGACCCGACCAGCAGCCCTCGAATGCCGCCGATCCCCCGACTGCCCACGACCAGCAGCTCGGCGTCCGCGGCGGCCTCGACGAGCGCGGCGCGCGGATCGCCGGGCAGCAGCTCGGTGTGCAGCTCGACGTACGGGTTCTCCCTCCGCACCCGGTCCTCGGCCGCCGCGAGCACGGTCGCGCCGCCCTCGCGCAGCCACCGGCCGACCTCGGCGTAGCGGCCGCTGTCGTTCTCGGCCACCCAGCGGGCGACGGCGTGGGCCACGGTCAGCGGTGTACGGCGCAGCGCCGCCTCGGCCCCGGCCCACGCGGCGGCCTCCAGCCCGGTCCGCGAACCGTCCACCCCGACGAGGATCATGACAAGGCGTAGCACTCGACCTCGGCCCGCCGGTACGGCAGGCCCTGCCGGACGGAGTCCCGTACGCACTGGCGCTCGGCCTTGCTGAGCCTGAGCTTGCCGCACACCGTGATGCCGGAGTAGGTCCGGCAGTCGAGCGATTTGTCCGTCCGGCCGACGCGGTACAGCTCTTCGACCTCGGCGCGGCAGCGCGCCCGCGCCTTCGCCGTGTCGGCGTAGCGGCACTGGGAGACCAGGGTCCGATACTGCTCTCGGCTGACTTCCTGCTGCGTGGTGCCGTCACCCACGGCGGCGGGACCACCCATCACGGTCACCACCACGAGCCCTGCTACAGCGGCGATCTTCTTCATGTTCCCCCTGATGGGGACCGTACCGCCGTGGGCGATCGGCAAACCTCGCGGGCCCCCGGCTGAGCCCGCGAGGACGGGCTCAGCCCGGCAGCGTCTCGCCGCCGATCGGGGCGAGAACCTCGCCGGTGTAGTACGACGACATGCGGTTGGCGGCGAAGAAGACGTACGAGGGGGCGATCTCGTCCGGGTCGGCGGCCCGCCCCATGGGCACCTGTTCGCCGAACTTCTCCACCTTGCCCTCCGGCATCGTCGCCGGGATCAGCGGCGTCCAGACGGGGCCCGGCGCGACGGCGTTGACCCTGATGCCGCGTTCCGTCAGGTTCTGGGCCATGGAGTAGGTGAACGCGTTGATCGCGCCCTTGGTGGCGGCGTAGTCGATGAGCGTCTTGTTGCCGCGCAGCCCGTTGATCGAGGACGTGTTGATGATCGCGCTGCCCTCGCGCAGGTGGGGGAGCGCGGCCTTGGTGACGCGGAAGTAGCTGTGGATGTTGACCGCGAACGTGTGCTCCCACTGCTCGTCGGACAGCTCCTCCAGGCCGTCCACCGGCGCCTGGTAGGCCACGTTGTTGACCAGGACGTCCAGCCCGCCCAGCTCGGACACCGCCTGCGCGACGACCGAGCCGCAGTGCGCCGCGTCCGCGAGGTCGCCCGGCAGCAGCACGCAGCGGCGGCCGGCCTCCTCGACCAGCTTGCGGGTGTGGGCGGCGTCCTCGTGTTCGCTCAGGTACGCGATCGCGACGTCGGCGCCCTCCTTCGCGAAGGCGACCGCGACGGCCCTGCCGATGCCGGAGTCGCCTCCGGTGATCAGCGCCTTCTTGCCTTCCAGCAGGTTCCGGCCGACGTAGTCGCGCATCTCGTCGCGTGGCTCCGGGGACATCTCGCCCGTACGGCCGGGGTACTGCTGGTTCTGCTGTGGTGGTGTGGTTTCCGGCATGCTGAGCGGTCTGCCCGTGGGGCGGACCGCCTAACGCGCCTCAGGCCGCGGCGTGCGTCCGCAGCCGCCGCATCCGGAAGGCCAGGACGATCAGCGCGATCCCGGCCAGGATGGCGTAGACGCCGATGAGCAGCGCGATGGTGAGCGCCCCGGTCGCCGGCCACGTCAGCACCAGCACGCCGAACAGCACCGACAGCGCGCCGGCGAGGACGTGCAGCCACTCGCCCCGGATCTCGTGGCGCATCCTGATCGCGGCGATGATCTCCGCGATGCCGGTCACGATGGCCCAGATCCCGATGAGCAGCGTGACGACCAGCACCGTCACGCCGGGCCAGATCAGGCACAGGATGCCGAAGATCACCCCGGCGACGGCCAGCAGGATCAGCGGGCCGCGCCGCCCCTTGGTGGCGCGGGTGGCGGCAACGGCGGCGAGGACGCCGTCCACGAACGCGTACGCGCCGAACACGACGGCGAGCACCAGCAGGGTGATCCCCGGCCAGGCGACGGCCAGGATGCCGAAGATCAGGGCGAGCACCCCGCGCAGCGCCAGGGCCCACCAGTGGCCCAGGAAATCGTCGATCATAGTGCGATTACTGCCCGGAACCGCCCACTGTCACACGGTAACGACGACCTTGCTCATGAAGACGAATCCGGCGGCCCCGGAGGGCCGCCGGCAGGGCGGGGTCAGATGGGCAGGCCGCCGGTGGCGGAGCTGGTGGAGCCGGTGGCCTGGTAGGCGGCGATGGTGCGCTCGGCGATGCGCATCTGGTGGATCTCGTCCGCGCCGTCGGCGAAGCGGGCCCAGCGGGCGTGCTGGAACATGTCCGCCAGCGGCGTGTCCGTCGAGTAGCCCAGCGCGCCGTGGACCTGGATGGCGCGGTCCACGATCCGGTTGAGGCTGCCCGCCACGAAGTGCTTGGCCATCGAGACCTCCGTACGGAAGTCCTCGCCCTTGTCGATCTTGGATGCGGCGTGCAGGACCATCAGCTTGCACTGGTAGAGCTCCATCGCCGAGTCGGCGATCAGCCACTGGACGCCCTGCTTCTCGGCGAGCAGTGAGCCGTGGCTGTAGCGGTTGAGCGCCCGGTCCACCATCATGTCCAGGGCCGTCTCCGCCTGGGAGATCCAGCGCATGCAGTGGGCGAGGCGGGCCGGCCCGAGCCGGTACTGCCCCAGGCGGTGGCCGTTGCCCCGGCCGCCGAGTACGGCGCTGTCCGGCAGGCGGAGGTCCTCGATGACGATCTCGCTGTGCCCGGTGGAGCCGTGCATGGTCTCGACCTCGCGGACGTCCTTCCAGCCGGGGTTGGGCAGGTCCACGAGGAAGGCGGTGGTGGCGCCCCGGGTGCCCTCGGGGACGTCCTGCTCGGTGCGGGCGACGAGGATGGCGAAGCTCGCCCGGCGGGCGTTAGAGATGAACCATTTGTGGCCGTTGATCACCCATTCGTCGCCGTCCCGCACGGCGGTCGTCCGGATGAGGGTCGGGTCGGAGCCGGCGACCTCGGGCTCGGTCATCGCGAAGCAGGACATCTGGGTGCCCTCCAGCAGCGGGCGGAGATACTTCTCCTTCTGCTCGTCGGTCGCCCAGTGCAGCAGGGTGTGCATGTTGCCCTCGTCGGGGGCCTGGCAGTTGAGCACCCACGGGCCGATGCGGGTCTTGGCCGCCTCCGACTGCACCATGGCCAGCTCGACGTGTCCCAATCCCATGCCGCCCCACTCCTTGGGCATGTGCGGCAGCCACAGGCCCTCGGCCTTCGCCTGGGAGCGGAGCCGGAAGATGGCGCGCAGGTAGGCGTCCCGGTCGCCTTCCTGGACCTCCTCCATGGCGGGGATGACGGTGCCCTGGATGAACGAGCGGACCCGCTTGCGGATCTCCTCGTGCTCGGGGGCGAGGGTGAAGTCGATGGCCATGTCGCCTCTCAGTGGTTCGGTGCGGGGTTGTGGCAGGCCAGCCAGTGGTCTTCGCCGATCTGCCGGATCTGGGGCTCCTCCAGCGAGCAGCGGTCCGTGGCGCGCGGGCAGCGCGTACGGAAGCGGCAGCCGGAGGGCGGGTCGACGGGGGAGGGCGGCTCTCCGGTGATGAGGGTCTCCGCCGGCCGATCGCTGCTCGGGATGGAGGCGATCAAGGCCCGGGTGTACGGGTGCGCGGGCCGCGAGATGAGGTCCTCGCCCGACGCCAGCTCGCACACCTTGCCCAGGTACATCACCATGACGCGGTCGCTCACGTTCTTCACCACGGCCAGGTCGTGGGCGATGAACACGAGCGTCAGCCGGTAGCGCGCCTTGAGGTCCTCCAGCAGGTTGAGTATCTGCGCCTGCACCGACACGTCCAGCGCCGACACCGGCTCGTCGCAGATCACCACCTCGGGCTCCAGGATCAGGGCGCGGGCGATGGAGATGCGCTGGCACTGCCCGCCCGAGAACTCGTGCGGCCGGCGCTCCGCCGCCGTCCCCGGGTCGAGGCCGACCGCCTCCAGCACCTCGTCCACCCGGTCGCCGGGCAGCCGCCACACGTGGGGGCCCTCGCCGACGATGTCGCGGACGCGGCGGCGCGGGTTGAGCGAGGAGATCGGGTCCTGGAAGATCATCTGGAGCCGCCGGCGGGTCCGGCGCAGGGCCTCGCCACGCAGGGCGGTCAGCTCCTGGCCGTCCAGCAGCACCGAGCCCGAGCGCGGCGGCGGCAACTGCACCAGGGCGCGGGCCGCGCTCGACTTGCCGCACCCGGACTCGCCGACGATGCCGAGCGTCTCGCCCCTCCGCAGGTCGAAGCTGACCCCGGCGACGGCGCTCACCGTACGGCCGGCGCGGCCCGCGGGGAACTCCACGACCAGATCCTCCACCCGCAGCAGCACCTCGTCACGGGGGCGCAGGTGCGCGTTTCCGCTACCGGCCATCGGCGTGCGTCCCTTCCAGAGAGGTCCCGGTCATGGGGAGCGGGTGCCAGCACGCGTACGCGCGCCCCTCCGCCTCCGTCAGCGGCGGCTGCTCGGCCGCGCAGCGGTCCCCGGCGTACGCGCACCGCGCGCGGAACGCGCACCCGGCCGGCAGGTCGGCGAGGTCGGGCGGCCGGCCGGAGATGACCCGGAGCCGGTGGTGCGCCGGGTCGGTGAGCCGGGGCGCGGCCTGGAGCAGGGCCTCCGTGTACGGCATGCGCGGCCGGCCGAACACCTCGGCCGCTGGCCCCCGCTCGACCACCCGCCCCGCGTACATGACGACGACCTCGTCCGCCCAGCGCGCGACCACCGACAGGTCGTGACTGACCAGCACCACGGCCATGTCGCGCTCCTCGCGCAGCCGGTGCAGCAGCCGCAGCACCTGGTCCTGGATGGTGACGTCGAGCGCGGTCGTCGGCTCGTCGGCGAACAGCACGTCGGGCCCGCACGACAGCGCCATGGCGATCGTCACCCGCTGCCGCATCCCGCCGGAGAGCTGGTGCGGGTAGCGGCGCAGCGTGCGGGCGGGATCGGGGATGCCGACCGAGGCCAGCAGCCGTACGGCCTCCTCGCGCGCCTGCCGCCGGCCCATGCGCAGGTGCACCCGCAGCGGCTCGGTCACCTGGGCGCCGATGGTCCGCACCGGGTTGAGCGCGGTCATCGGGTCCTGGAAGACGGTCCCGAGACGCGGCCCGAGCACCGAGCGCATCTCGGCGGGCGAGCGGGCGGTCAGGTCGTCGCCGGACAGGTAGACGGTGCCGCCGCGCACCGCCGTGCCGGGCAGCAGGCCGAGGATCGACCGGATGAGCATGGACTTGCCCGACCCGGACTCGCCGACGACGGCGAGCGTCCGGCCGCGTTCCAGCGTGAAGGAGACGCCGTCCACGGCCTTGACCAGGCCGCGCGGGGTGACGAAGTGCGTCCGCACGTCCTCGGCCTGGAGGAGGCAGTCCCGCACCGGGTGCGGCGCGGCGGGCGCGGGGACGGCGGCGACCGCCTGCCGCACCGGCTCCAGGCCAATCTCCCGCACGTCGGTCAGTGCCCGCAGCCGGTCGCCGACCAGGTTGAACGACAGCACGGTCAGGAACATCACGACCGACGGCGCGAGGACCACGTTGGGGGCGTCCTCCATGATGGTGCGGCCCTCGTTGATGAGGCCGCCCCAGGTCGGCGTGGGCGCCTGGACCGACAGGCCGAGGAAGGCCAGGCTGCCCTCGGCGACGATGACCACGGCCATGCCGATGAACGCGTAGGAGGAGGCCGGCACGGCGACGTTAGGCACGACCTCGCGCCACAGGATGCGCCGGTCGCGGGCGCCGAGCACCCGGGCGGCCAGCACGAACTCCCGCCCGGCGTAGGTGAGCGTGGACCCGCGGACGAGCCGCACCCACGACGGCACGCCGAGCACGCCCAGCACGATGATCACGTTGCGCAGGCTCGCGCCCGCGAACGCCACCACGGCAAGGGCGAAGACGAGCGCGGGGAACGCCTGCGCCACGTCGTTCAGCGCCATGATGACCGCGTCGGCGGCCTTCCTGCGGTAGCCGGCGAGCAGCCCGAGCGGCGCGCCGATGGCGAGCCCGAGCAGCACCGCGCCGAGGCCGACGCCGAGCGAGACGCGGGCCCCGTACACCACCCGGCTCAGCACGTCGCGGCCGAGCCCGTCGGTCCCGAAGGGGTGCGCGGGCGAGGGCCCGGAGCGGGGCGGGCCGGCCAGCGTCTCGTCGTAGCGGGCCAGCGGCAGCACGTCCGCCAGCAGCGCGGCCAGCAGCACCAGCAGGATCCATCCGGTCGCCAGCCAGAAGCCCAGCCCGAGGCGGGTGCTCAGCCGGCCCCTACGCACGACGGATCCTGGGGTCCACGGCGGCGTACACGAGGTCCACCGCGACGTTGATGGCCACGTAGCCGACCGAGATCAGCACGACGCCTCCCTGAACGGCCAGGTAGTCCCGGGAGAAGATGGAGTCGACGATGAGCCGCCCGACGCCGGGCAGCCCGAAGAGGGTCTCGATGATGACCGCGCCGCCGATGAGCGCGCCCAGGTTGAGCCCGACGGCGGTGATGAGCGTGATGGCGGACGGGCGCAGCGCATGCCGCCACAGGATGCGGCGCGGCGACAGCCCGCGGGCGCGGGCGAGCGTGATGTAGTCCTCCTGGAGGGTGGCGATCAGGTCCGTACGCAGCAGCCGCGCGTACACCGCGAGCTGCCCGCAGCCCAGCGTGACCGCCGGCAGGATCACCGACGTCAGGTTCCACCCCAGGTCGAGCGAGATCGGCGTCCACCCGGTCGCCGGCACGACCTGCCAGGTCACCGCGAAGACCAGGATGAGCAGCACGCCGAGCACGAACACGGGCGTGGACAGCAGCGCGAAACTGAGGGCGGTGAGCGCCTGGTCGAGGGCCCGGCCGGCGCGGCGGGCGGCGGCCACGCCGATCGGGATCGCCAGGCCGAGCGCGATGACCTGCGCCGCGACCAGCAGCTCCAGCGTGACGGGAAGGCGTTCGGCCAGCTCGGCGGCGACCGGCATCCTGGTGATGTAGGAGGTGCCGAAGTCGCCGGTCGCGATCCCGCCCAGCCAGTCGAGATAGCGCACCAGCAGCGGCTGGTCCAGGCCCAGCTCCTGGCGCACCTGCGCGCGGGCCTCCTCCGTCGCCGACAGGCCCAGGATCTGCGTGACCGGATCGCCGGGCAGCAGGTTGAGCAGCGCGTACGACAGGAAGGTGACCGCGAGCAGCACGATCAGGAGCCGGACCAGCCGGTGGACGACGATCACCGCTGGGTGACCCAGATCTGCGTGAACGGGTGGTAGGGGATGGGCGAGCCGGTCAGCGGCAGCCCCTTCTCGCCGTCCGGCAGCGTGTGCTCGCCGATGCCCTGCACGCGCGACCGGGCGATGATCGCGCCGGTGTTGAGATGGTCGACGAACACGTACGGGACCAGCTCGCGCAGGCGCTCCTGCACGGTCGCGTACGCCTGCTTGCGGGTGGCCTCGTCCGGGCTGATCCGGCCGACGTCGAGGGCCTTGCTGAGCTTGTCGTCCTTGAGCCTGGTCATGTTGAGCGAGATCGCGCCGACCGGCTTGGCGTACGCCTGGTGCATCCAGATGTACTCGCCGTCGGGGTCCTGGGCGGAGAACTGCGTCCACACGGTCGCCTGGTAGCCGCCGGTGATCGCGCGGTTGATCAGGTCGGCCTGGTCGGCCTGCTTGATCGACACCTCGATGCCGGCCTTGCGCCACATGTCCTGGGCCAGCTCGACGCCCTGCATGGTGTTCGGGTCGGGGGTGGAGATCAGCTCGAAGCGGATCGGGCCCTTCTCCGCCTCGACCTCCTTGACCAGGGCCGTGGCCTTGGCGAGGTCGTAGTCGGGGTAGCCGCCGGCGGCGTACCAGGGGGAGTCCTTCGACCACGGGCCGTCGGCCGGCTCGGTCAGCCCGCCGCGCAGGGTCGAGATCACCGTCTTGCGGTCGGTGGCGTGGGCGAGCGCCTTGCGCACGCGTACGTCGTCGAGCGGCGCGACGGCGGTGTTGAGCAGGAAGAAGTACTCGGCGACCGCCATGCCCTCGGCCCGGTGCACGCTGTAGGCGTCCTTCATGGCGCCGAACTTGGTCAGGTCCTCGTCGCGGGAGGTGCCGATGACGTCGATGCCGCCGGCCTCCAGGGTCTGCGCGCGGGTCTGGCTGTCGGGCAGGATGCGGAACTCGATCTCGTCCAGGTACGGGAGCCCGTTCCGCCAGTAGTGCGGGTTCTTGACGACGACCATGCGGTTGTCCGGCACGTACTCCTTGAACAGGAACGGCCCGGTGCCGACCGGTTTGAGGCTGGCCGTCTTGGGGTCGGCGAGCGAGGCGGGCGGGACGATCATGCCGGTCTGGGTGGTCAGGTAGTAGGGGAAGGCCACCCACGGCTGCGACAGCTTGACCTTGACCGTCATCGGGTCGGCCAGCTCGAACGACTTGATGGGCACGAACACCGCCGCGGTCAGCGGCGACGCCTTCTGCGCCTCCAGGTTGGCCTTGACGATGTCACCGGTCAGCCGGATGCCGTCGGTGAAGGCGATGCCGGACCTGACCTTGATGGTCCACTCGTCGTACGTGTCGTTGGGGGTGACCGACTCCGCCAGGTACGGCTTCCAGCTCCCGTCGGCGGCCACCGCCACCAGCGGCTCGATGATCGTGGTGACCATGCTGTAGCTCTGCGCCGCGAACTGGTCGGTCACCGGGTTGAACCCGTTGGCGTCGGCGCTCAGCCCGTACACCAGCCGGCCGCCCTGCGCCGGCCCCGACGACGCCGCCGACTGGGCCGCCGAGGGGGCCGCCGAGGGGGCCCCGCCCTGCGGGCCGGCGACCGGGCGTTGGCCGCTGCAGGCCAGCAGCACGGCCGTGGCCAGTAACAGCGTGGCCGGCGTTCTCCAGCGTTTCATTCACGCCTCCTCCCGGATCGTCCCCCGAGAGCAATTTCACCGATAGTACTATCGGTGAAAAATCGCACAAGACCCTAGAGGACCGCGTGATGACGACACCGCCGCTCAGCAGGAGCGAGGCGAAGGACCAGACCCGGCGGCGGCTGATCCGGGCCGCGCTCGCGATCCTCGACCAGGAGGGCGAGGCGGGACTGAGCACCGTCAAGGTCGCCAAGGCGGCCGGGATCGCCCAGTCCAGCTTCTACGTGCATTTCAAGGACATGCAGGAGCTGCTGCGGGTGCTGGCCGAGGAGGGCGGCGAACGGCTGCGCGGCGCGATGCGCGAGGCCCGGCGCAAGGCCCGCGAGGAGCCCGGCGACCTCGACCGGCACCGCGAGACCTTCCGCATCCCGCTGGAGGCGAGCTGCCGGCATCCCGAGCTGCTGCGCATCCAGCTACGGGCGCGGCACGACCCGTCGTCGTCGCTGCGGGACTTCGCGGTGCGGACGGCGGCGGCCTACCGCGACCATCACGCCGCCGACCTGGCCGCGCTCGGCTACACCGCCGACGACGAGCGGGACCGGCGGCGGCTGGAGATGATCGCCGAGGGCATCAACGCCGCCACCAACGCCCTCGCCATCGGCCATCTGGAGGGCCGCTACCCCGACCTGGACGAGTGCGCCGACATCCTGACGGCCCTGTCACGCGGCGCCCTCCGCCTCCTCCGCCACGAGTCCACCACCCCCCGCCACCCTGATCGGCCGGAGCCCGCCAACGGGCCGGAGCCCGCCGACCCCCACCGCCTCGCGCCCGCCGACCCCGAAGCCGGCGGGTAGGGGGCGAAGGGCGGTGAGCGCCGGGGTCGACGGACGGCGAGGGGCGTGGGTCAGACCTGGGCGGCGAGGGCTGCGGCCTGGTCGGCGGTCAGGCGGCCGTCGGCGACGATCGTGACGACCCTACGGCTCAGCCGTTCCTCGACGACCAGCGGCCGGTCCCAGGCCAGCGCCTGTCCCACCCCCGGATACTCCGTGTTGCGCACGAACCAGGCGTCCCCGTCGTCCTGGACGAACACCAGCGTCCAGTCCCGCCCGTCCGGGTCGGTGCCGGACAGCGCCACCCACCTGTCCCGGCTCCCGTGCACGGCCTCCTCGCCGCCCGGGAGCGTCGCCCGGTCCGTGGACGTGCCGGGCGCGCGCCAGAAGAAGCCGCCGTACCCCGCCCCCGCGCGCCCCTTGGTGGCCGAGCTGTTGACCTCGACGGGCGCCCCGGTGAGGTTCGTCAGCGTGAACGCGAAGTCCAGCGCCCACGCGCCGTCCCCCAGCGGCCGGGCGGCGACGACGCGCTCCTCGCGCGCCACGACCCGCCCGTCCGGGCCCGCCCACTCCAGCTCCTCCGTGAAGCCGTCGTCGGCGAGCCGGGTGAAGGCCCGGTGCCGCTGCGTGCCGTGGTCGTCGAGCCAGGTCGGCCCCTGGTCCTTGACGTACGTCCGCCCGCCCCAGAAGTTCACCCCGCCGAGGTCCGAGATCGCCACGCCCGCGCCCAGGTGGTGCACGTGGTCCTCGGGCCGCACCTCGGTGACCTCGACGCCGCCGAGCGTGCGCACCCGGTGCAGGTAGGGCCGGGGCGAGTCGGTGACGGGCAGGTCGGGCCGGATCTCGTACGCGGCCACCTCCGCGCCATCGACCAGCAGGTTCACCCGCGACCACGGCGCGTCCAGCTCGGAGTAGAGCGCCAGCTCGTCCGCGCTGCGGGCGGTCAGCTCGGCGATGCCGGGCAGCAGCCTGCGGACGACCTCGCCCGCCGCGTCCCGCTCGGCCACCTGGTGCCGCTCGGGGATCGGCAGCGGCTCGGGGGCCCGCCGCACGGCGTCCAGGACCTGGGTGAACGCCTCGGTGCGGGCCAGCGGCACCAGCAGCTCGGCGCCCGTCCTGACGTGGTCGATCAGGTTCTCCAGCAGGCCGGCGCGCTCGTGGACGGTGGTGGTGACCGAGCCGTCGGCGTGCTCGACCCGGAGCTGGTCCTGGGTGTAGACGAGCGTGGCGCGGCCCCGGTCGCCGTGCACGACGAGGTACGGCTCGTGCCGCTCGGCCGCGCACAGCGACACCGCGATCGTGATCGTCAGCCCGTCGTCGAGCCGGATCCGTACACAGGAGGTGTCGTCCGACTCGATCGGGTTGGCGTGGTAGAGCTCGGTCTCGATGCCGGCCACGCCGCTGTCGGTGAGCGCCAGCGCGGTGGCGACGGCGTGCGCGAACGGGTTGGTGAGCGCGCCGTCCACGACGTCCACGCCGTTCAGCCGGCGCTTGCCGGCCCAGGCCGAGCGGGTGAAGTAGGCCGCCGGCCGCTCCCACGCGCCCGCGCCGCCGATGCCGCGCACGGTGCCGAGCGCGCCGCTCGCGATCAGCTCGCGCAGCGCGGGGACGGCCGCCGAGCCGAGCGACTGGAAGCCGACCTGGAGCGCCCGCCCGGTCTCCTCGACCGCCGCCGCGATCCGCCGGTGCTCCTCCGGGCTCGGTGCCGGGGGCTTCTCCAGCAGCACGTGGGAGCCGGCGCGGAGCGCGGTCACCGCGAGGTCGGCGTGCGTGTGGATCGGCGTGCAGATGATGGTGAACTCCGCGCCGGTCTTCTCGATCAGCTCGCCCAGGTCGGGCGACTGCAGCGGCGTGCCGAAGTCGACCTCGACCGGCCGCACGTCGCAGATCCCGACCAGCTCGACCAGCCCCTGGGCGGCCAGGGCGCGCAGGTTGCCCAGGTGGTGCCGGCCGTGCCCGTTGGCCCCGGCGAGAACGACCTTCTCCATCACGTCCACCTCAGTCCGAGTCCGGCGTGCCCGCCGGCGCGCAGCATTCCACCGGACACCTCCACCGGGTACGGCTCCCGCAGCAGCCCGAGCGCCGCGAAGGAGGCGTCCTCCACGTCCTCGGCCATGGCCGGCAGCGGCAGGGCCAGCGCGAGCTGCCCGGACAGCTCGCTCAGCAGGTGCGGGTAGACCGGCACGTCGTACGTCCTCGCCAGCTCGGCGATCCGCAGGAACGGCGTGATGCCGCCGACCCTGACCACGTTCGGCTGCACGACGTCGCAGGCCCCGGCGGCGAGCAGGTCGCGGAAGCCGTAGGTGGTGTAGACGTTCTCGCCGACGGCGATCGGCACGTCGATGGAGCGGCGCAGCTCCACGTGCGCGGCCACGTCGTCGGCGGGCAGCGGCTCCTCGATCCAGTGCAGGCCGAACTCCCGCAGCGCGGCGATGGCCCGCCGGGCGCGGTGCAGGTCCCAGCGCTGGTTGGCGTCGATCATCAGCAGCCGGTCGGGGCCGATGACCTCGCGGACGGCGGCGACCCTGGCGACGTCCTCGGCCAGGTCGGGCCGGCCCACCTTGATCTTGACGCCCCGGAGCCCGGCGGCCGTCCAGCGGCGGGCCTGCTCGACCAGCTCCTCCAGCGAGTAGTGCAGGTTGACGCCGCTGCCGTAGACCGGCACCTCGTCGCGCCGCCGGCCGAGCACGTCGGGCAGGGCGGCCTCGCCGCAGCGCAGGTCCCACAGGGCGAGGTCGATCCCGGCCAGCGCGATCGTGGTGATCCCGCCGGGTCCGGCCTCCCTCGTGTGCCGCCAGAGCCGGTCCCACACCACCTCCGGGTGCGGGGGCAGGCCGATCAGCGCCTCGCGCAGGTCGTGGTCGAGCAGCGCCCGTACGGCGTGCGCGCCGATCTGCGGCGTCCACGCGAACCCGGTGCCGGTGCGGCCGTCCTTGAGCGTGACGTGGGTGACGATCACGTGGTTGGCCGGCACGTCGGCGCCCCACGGGCGGGGGAGCGGGGCGGTGCGCAGCTCGGTGCGCAGGTCGGCGACCGTCATGACGCCGCCAGCTCCAGGCCGCTCTTGATCAGCGCCTCCAGCTCCGCCAGGTGCTCCTCGGTGACGTCCACGAGCGGCGGGCGGACCGGGCCCGCGTCCAGGCCGCGCAGCCGTACGCCGGCCTTGACCAGGGCGACCGCGTAGCCGGGGACCTTGCCGCGCAGCCGGACGAGGGGGGCGTAGAACTCGGTGAGCAGCCGCTCGTCGCCGTTCAGGTACGCCTTCGCGATCTCCGGCGCGAACGCGAACACCGCGCTGGAGTAGAGCTCCACGCCGATGCCCCGGTAGGCGGGCATGGTCAGCTCGGCGGTCGGCAGCCCGTTGAAGAACAGGAAGTCCGGGTACGTCTCGCGCACCGCGAGCACGGTCCGCTGCATGCGGTCGATGTCGCCGAGCCCGTCCTTGAGCCCGATCACGCCGGGGACGCCGGCCAGCTCGACCACGGCCTCCGGCTCCAGCACCACCGAGCCGCGCTGGTAGACGATCACCGGCAGCTCGGCCGCGACCGCCTCGACGTACGCGCGGAAGCCGTGCCCCGGCCCCTGCGCCAGGTAGGGGGGCATGAGCAGCAGCCCGTCGGCCCCGGCCGCCCGCGCGGCCCGCGCCTGGCTGAGCGCCGCGCCGAGCGGCCCGCCCGCGCCCGCGAACAGCGGCACCCGCCCGCGCACCACGTCGGCCGCCACCCGGATCACGCGCTCGTGCTCGGCCTCGGAGAGCGCGGAGAACTCGCCGGTGCCGCAGGCGGCGAACACGCCGCCCGGCCCGTGCTCCAGGCCCTGCCTGATGTGCTCGGCCAGCACCTCCTCGGCGAGCCCGCCCTCGGCGTCGAAGGGGGTGACGGGGAAGAACAGCACACCGCTGAGATTCATTCTGAGTCTTCCTTGAGCTCGGTTCGCCAGCTCCGCTTGGCCTGCCAGCCGAGCAGACGCTCTGCCTTGGTGGTCGAGAAAGCGGGGGAGGAGCCGGTGAGCCCCGCCGCGTACGGTTCGGTGCCCGGCACCACCTGGGGAAGCAGCTCGGCCAGCGGCTCCCTGGCGAGGGCGTCGGCGGCGCCGACGAAGAACACCTCGCCGTTCGGCAGCTCGGGCAGCGCCTCGATGAGCACGCCGGTGAACTCGGCGGCGTCGCGGGCGTCCACGTAGTTGAACAGCGACACCCCGCCCAGCTCGGGCCGGTCCAGCCGCTCGGTGAGCGTGTGGCCCGACTGCGTGGGGGCGCCGGCCCACTCCTCGGGGGCGATGACGAAGCACGGCCTGATGGCGGCGAAGTGCGTGGTGCCGGCCTCGGCGAACGTCTTCATGGTCTGCTCGGCGGCCACCTTGGACAGGTTGTACGCGTTCCAGGGCCGCACCGGGTGCTCCTCGTCGATCGGCAGGTACGCCGGCGCCCATCCGCGCGGCGCCCCGTAGCCGATCACCGTGGGGCTGCTGGCGATCACCACGTTCCGCACGCCGAGCGTCACCGCGGCCTCGCACACGTTGAACGCGAGCTGCGTGTTGACCTTGAAGATCACCGACTCGGGGCGGCTGAACGGCGTGGCGATGGCCGCGAGGTGGATCACCGACTGGGGGCGGAAACGCGCGACGACCTCGAACGCCTCTCCCGTGTCAGTGAGGTCGGCCGGTAAGACGGCCGCGGCCTCCGCCGGTGTCCCGGGGGCGCTGTCGACGCCGATGACCTCGTGCCCGGCCGCCGCCAGCGTGGCGACCACACTGCGGCCGAGGCGTCCTGCGCTTCCGGTGACGAGGACTCTGCTCACCGTGAGGGGCTCCTTCAAGACTGCAAACAGTTGCACTAAACCTTTGTGTCCCCAGGGCCGGGGCGTCAAGAGGGGATTTCGTGGCGCTGGTGCTACCAGGGGGTTTCCGGCCGACCCGGGCATGGGGTGGACCGGCAAGCGCTTTCAGCGTACCCATGGGTTCTGCAAGCGGTTGCGTTAGGGTGAGCCTTTGTGACAGTGACGATTCGTGATGTGGCCCGGGCGTCCGGCGTGCATGTGTCCACGGTGTCGCGGACGTTCTCCGCGCCCCACATGGTCAACGCCGCCACCCGTAGCAGGGTGCTGACGGTGGCCGAGGAGCTGGGATACCGCCCCAACCGGGCGGCGCGGGCGCTCACGACCGGGCGTACGCACAACCTCGGGCTCATCGTGGCCGACATCGCCAACCCGTTCTTCCCCCCGTTGATCAAGGCGGCGCACGCGGCCGCCAGGCAGCGCGACTACCACCTGTTCGTGGCCGACACCGACGAGGAGCCGGCCGCCGAGGAGGAGCTGATCCAGGCGTTCTCCAAACAGGTGGACGGCGTGGTGCTGTGCAGCCCGCGCTCGTCCAACAAGGTGCTGGAGCGGCTGGCCGAGCGGGTGCCGTTCGTGGTGATCAACCGGCGGCTGCGCGGCGCGGCCACCGTGCTGATGGACGTCGGGCACGGGGCGAGGCTCGCGGTCGAGCACCTGGCCGGGCTCGGGCACCGCCGCGTGGCCCTGGTGACGGGGCCGGCCGGCTCGTGGACGAGCGACGAGATCCGCACCGCCGCCGAGCAGGTGCGCGGCGTCGAGCTGGTGGTCATCGGGCCGAACGCGCCGACCGAGCGGGGCGGCTTCGGCGCCGCCGAGCGGGTGCGCGAGTCGGGGGTGACCGGCGTGCTCGCCTACAACGACCTCGTGGCCATCGGGCTGATCGAGGGGCTCGGCGATCTCGGGCTGGAGGTGCCGGCGGACGTCTCCGTGGTGGGAATCGACGATATCGTTCCAGGACGGCTCAATCGGCCCAAGCTCACCACCGTGGCGATGCCGACGGCAGCCGCAGGACGGTTGGCGGTCGACCTGCTCATCCAGGAGGTGGCCGCCACGACGTCGCTGGAGACCAGGCTGGTCGTCAGGGACTCGACGGCAGCGCCACGATAGCGTGCCTGCTGCAACCGGTTGTACTAACCCAGAAGTAAATTCGTCTGACTTCTCCGGAGGGCACCCGTGTCACCAGGGGAAACGCCGTGGCGATATATCGGTAACGGCTATGTAACGCCTGCAAAGGGTTGACGTAACTTTCCCGGCAGCTATAGGAAAGCGCTATCCATTCACATTTCGCCGGAAGGTCCGTGATGACGAATGAGTTCCGTCATGGCTGACTCGGTGGCGGTGAAGCCCCGGAAGGCGGCGAGTCCACCCGCGCAGGGCGGTCACCGCTCCACCCAACGTTCCCGCCGCGAGGCGCGGGCCGCCTACCTCTTCCTGGCGCCCTGGTTCGTCGGCCTGCTCGTCATCACGATCGGTCCGATCTTCGCCTCTCTCTACCTCTCCTTCACCGACTACAGCCTCCTCCAGGAGGCCAAGTGGATCGGGCTGGACAACTACGTCAGGATGTTCACCGAGGACCCGAGGTTCATCGCCTCGCTCAAGGTGACCACCATCTACGTCGTCGTCTCGGTCCCGCTGCAGTTGGCCTTCGCCCTCGCACTGGCACTGGTGCTCGACCGCGGACTGCGCGGCCTGTCGTTCTACCGCTCGATCTTCTACCTGCCCTCCCTGCTGGGCGGCAGCGTCGCCATCGCCATCCTGTGGCGGAAGGTGTTCGGCGCGGACGGCCTGGTCAACGCGGTGCTCGGGATCTTCGGCATCGAGGGCCAGGGCTGGGTGGGCGACCCCGACACCGCCCTCGGCACGCTGATCCTCCTGCACGTCTGGACGTTCGGCGCCCCGATGATCATCTTCCTGGCCGGCCTGCGCCAGATCCCGTCGAGCTACTACGAGGCGGCGTCGGTCGACGGCGCGGGCGTGTTCCGCCAGTTCAAGTCGATCACGATGCCGCTGCTGACGCCGATCATCTTCTTCAACCTCGTGCTGGAGATCATCAAGTCGTTCCAGTCGTTCACGCAGGCCTTCATCGTGAGCAACGGCAAGGGCGGCCCGGCCGACTCGACGCTGTTCTACACCCTCTACCTCTACCTCAAGGGCTTCAAGAGCTACGACATGGGCTACGCCGCCGCTATGGCGTGGGTCCTGCTGCTCATCATCGCGGCCCTCACCGGGGTGAACTTCCTCGCTTCCAAGTATTGGGTCTTCTATGGCGACGACAAGTAGGCGGCCGGTCCCGGTCCTGTTCCGCCCGCTCAAGGGCGGACCGCTGGTCAAGCACGTGCTGCTGATCGGCTTCGGCCTGGTCATGTTGTACCCGCTGCTCTGGATGATCTCCAGCTCGCTCAAGCCGGAGGAGCTGATCTTCCGGGAGCCCGGCCTGCTGCCCAGCACGGTCACGCTGGAGAACTACACCGAGGGCTGGTACGCGCTCAAGCACCCCTTCGGCTACTACCTGTGGAACTCGGCCGTGATCACCGCGCTGTCGGTGGTGGCGAACCTGGTGGCCTGCTCGCTGGCCGCGTACGCCTTCGCCCGGCTGAACTTCCCGCTGAAGAAGCTCTGGTTCGCCCTCATGCTGGGCACGATCATGCTGCCGCACCACGTGGTCATCGTGCCGCAGTACATCATGTTCTCCGAGCTCGACCTGATCAACACCATCTGGCCGCTGGTGATGCCGAAGGTGCTGGCGACGGACGCGTTCTTCGTCTTCCTGATGGTGCAGTTCATCCGTACACTGCCCAGAGAACTGGACGAGGCGGCCGAGATCGATGGGGCGGGATACTGGCGGATCTATCTCAGGGTCGTCATGCCGCTCTGCCTGCCGGCCCTGGCCACGACCGCGATCTTCACGTTCATCTGGACGTGGAACGACTTCCTCAGCCAGCTTCTTTACCTCAACAATCCGGACAACTTCACCGTTCCGGTGGCGCTGCGTACGTTCCTGGACGCCAGCAGCGACTCGTCCTGGGGGCCGATGTTCGCCATGTCGATCCTCGCGCTGGGGCCGATCTTCGGTTTCTTCCTGGTCGGCCAGAAGTACCTGATCCGCGGCGTGGCCACCACCGGCCTGAAGTAGTCCTTTCCTCCCCACCCCCCAACCGAACACCCCCTAGGAGGTAGAGCCGTGAGCTCTGGCAAGAAGATGTGGTCGGCGGCGCTGCTGGCCACCGCCGTGCTGGCGGTCACCGCGGCGTGCGGCAGTGGCGGCAGCGGCGGCGAGACCGCCGACGGCAAGATCAAGCTGCGCTTCTCCTACTGGGGCAGCGACGCTCGGCAGAAGATGACCGAAGAGGCCATCAAGAAGTTCGAGGCCAAGAACCCCAACATCGACGTCGAGGGCGAGTTCTCCGACTTCGCCAGCTACTACGAGACGCTGTCCACGAAGGTCGCCGGCAACGACGCCCCGGACGTGATCACCCTGGAGATCCGCGGCCTGCGCGAGTACGCCGACCGCGGCACGCTGGCCGACCTGGCCAGCAAGGTCAACACGGCCGACATCGACGCCAAGGTCCTGTCCACCGGCGCGATCGACGGCAAGCAGTTCGCCATCCCCACGGGAGTGAACGCGTTCTCGCTGATCGTCAATCCGGCCGCGGTCGAGAGCAGCGGCGCCAAGCTGCCCGACGACACCTCGTGGACCTGGGACGACTTCGTGCAGTTCGCCTCGAAGATCACCTCGGGGAGCGGCGGCAAGCAGATCGGCACCCAGCTCAGCTGGAACCCGGCCTACCTCCAGATCTACGCCGCCCAGAAGGGCGAGCCCTTCTACAACGGCAACAAGCTCGGCCTGAGCCCCCAGACCATCAAGGACTGGTGGGGCATCATGCAGAACCTCATCAAGACCAAGGGCGCCCCCGACGCCGCCAAGAGCTCCGAGATCGGCGCCACCAGCATCGACCAGTCGCTGCTCGGCACCAACAGCGGCGCGATGGGCATGTGGTGGAGCAACCAGCTCGGCGCGGCCGCGAAGGCGTCCGGCCAGAACCTGGAGCTGCTGCGCATGCCGAAGGTCCAGGGCGCGACGACGGGCGGCATGTTCCTGCAGCCCGCCATGTTCTACACCGCCTCCTCCAAGTCCGCGCACGCGGCCGAGGCGGCCAAGTTCATCGACTTCATGGTCAACGACCCCGAGGCGGGTCAGATCATCCTCAGCGACCGCGGCCTGCCCGCCAGCTCCAAGGTGCTGGCGGCGGTCCGCGACAAGCTGCCCGAGGCCGACAAGAAGACGCTCGACTTCCTCGACAAGACCCGCGGCGAGATGTCCGACCCGCCGGCCGCCCCGCCGAAGGGCGCGAGCGCCATGGAGGACATCCTCACCCGGTACTCCGAGGAGGTCATGTTCGGCCGGATGACGCCTGACGACGCCGCCCAGAAGTTCATCACGGAGGCGAACGCCTCCATCGCCGGCTAAGGAGAGACATGAGGTACGCGTTCGTCGGGCTCGGGCACCGCGCGCAGATGTACGTCGACGCGCTGCTCGGAGAGTGGCGTGACGCCGGCACCATCGTCGCCCTGTGCGACCTCAACCGGACCCGCATGGACTACTACGTCGAGCGGATCGGCCAGGAGGTGCCGTGCTTCGCGCCCGATGAGTTCGACAAGGTGCTCGAGCTCGCCGACGCGGTCATCGTCACGACCGTCGACGCCACGCACGCCCGCTACGTGTGCGCGGCGCTCGACGCCGGTCGGGACGTCATCGTCGAGAAGCCGCTCACCGTGGACGCCGAGGGCTGCGCGGCCATCGCCGCCGCCGCCGAGCGCAGCAGCGGCAAGCTGATCGTCACCTTCAACTACCGCTACTCGCCGCGCAACTCCGCGGTGCGCCGGCTGCTCATGGAGGGCGCGATCGGCGAGGTGACCTCCGTGCACTTCGAGTGGACGCTGGACACCATCCACGGCGCCGACTACTTCCGCCGCTGGCACCGGCAGCGGGCCAGCTCGGGCGGGCTGCTCGTGCACAAGTCGACCCACCACTTCGACCTGGTCAACTGGTGGCTCGACGCCGCGCCCGAGCTCGTCTTCGCCCAGACCGACCTGCGGTTCTACGGCGCGGACAACGCCAGGAAGCGCGGCCTCGGGGAGCGTCCCGCGCGAGGGCAGGGCGCTCCGGGGCTGGGCTCGGACCCGTTCATCCTGGACATCTCCGCCGACCACCGGCTCAAGCGCCTCTATCTGGACGCCGAGCACGAGGACGGCTACGTCCGTGACCAGGACGTCTTCGGCGAGGGCATCGACATCGACGACAACATGTCGGTGCTGGTGCGCTACACCAACCGGGCGGTCCTCACCTACTCGCTGCACGCCCACGCTCCGTGGGAAGGCTACCGGGTCGCCTTCAACGGCACCGCCGGGCGGCTGGAGCTGGACGTCGTCGAGCGGGAGTGGACACCGCCGCACGCGGCCATCGACCCGAGCGCGGCCGCCAAGGAGCACGCCACCGGCTCGTCGGAGCGGCTGCTGCTGCGGCGGCACTGGAGCGAGCCGGAGGAGATCCCGATCGAGAGCGGGGCGGGCGGCCACGGGGGAGGCGACCGGCTGCTGCTGAACGACGTCTTCCGCGGGCCGGACAACGACCCGCTGGCCCGCCAGGCGGGCTACCGCGACGGCATCCGCAGCGTGCTGACCGGCGTCGCCGCCACGGTCTCCGCCCGCACCGGCGCCCCGGTCCGGCTGTCGGACCACGGCACCCGTGTCAGCTGACCCACCCACCCCCAAACCCTCAGCCCGTGCCGCCGCCTCTCCCCCTGAGACCTCGGCCCGCGCGGTGAGCGGGGTGGAGGGGGCGGTCTTCCGGGAGCTGGCCGGGGTCGCCGGGGCGCAGTTCGGGCTCTACCCCGACCCCGGTCCGGGACTGCGGGACGCGGCGCGGGACGCGATGGGAGTGCTCGACCTGCACGCTGATGACGTGCGGGTGGAGCGCTCCTGGACCGACGGCGACCTGTACGGCGAGGAGCTGTCCTGGTCCGTCGGCTTCGGCCCGCGCACCCGCGCCTTCCTGCTCAAGCCCAAGGACGCGGCCGGCCCGCTCCCCGGCGTGGTGGCGCTGCACTGCCACGCCGGCATGAAGTGGGCCGGCAAGGAGAAGATCGCCGACGCCCCGGAGGGCCCGTCCCCGGAGGTGGCGCGGCTGCGCGCGGAGCTCTACGGCGGCCGGGCGTTCGCCAACGCCCTGGCCCGCCGCGGTTTCGTGGTCCTCGCGCACGACGTGTTCGTGTGGGGCAGCCGCCGCTTCCCGCTCGACCTCCCGCCGGGGCCGGAGAGCGAGGCCGACCGCTACGACGCCGCGGCCCGCGACCACGAGCACGTGGTGGCCAAGCACTGCGCCGTGCTCGGCACCTCGTTCACCGGGGTCGTCGCCGGCGAGGACCTGGCCGCCGCGGCGTACCTGCGCTCCCGTCCCGACGTGTCCAGGACCGGCTGCGCGGGCCTGTCGGGCGGCGGCCTGCGCGCCGGGCTGCTCGGCGCGTTCGACGAGCACATGGACGCGGTCGTGGTGGCCGCCATGGCCAGCAGCTACCGCGACCTGCTGGACGGGCACGTGGCCCGGCACACCTGGATGTTCTACCCGCCGGGCCTGCCGCGCCTGGCCGACTGGCCCGACCTGATGGCCGTCCGCGCGCCCGCCCCGCTCATGGTCCAGTACGCCACCCGCGACGAGCTGTTCCCCGCCGCGGGCATGCGCCGCGCCCACGAGACGATCACCGCCCGCTACCGGGACGCGCCCGGCGCGTACGAGGCGGTCTTCGCCGACGTGCCGCACAGCTTCGACGTGCCGATGCAGGAGCGGGCCTTCGACTGGCTGGCCGGCGCCCTCGCCTAGTTGCCGCTCTTCCACTGGGCGAGGAGCTTGTCGTAGTCGACCGTGGCGGGCTTGCCGCGCTCGTCGGCCAGCTTCGCCACCGGCGCGCCCGGCTGGTCCAGCCACTGCTGGGCGGGCTGCTCGGGGTTGAGCTTGGGCGCGCAGGCGCCGCCGTAGCCGACCCGCTCCAGCCGGGACAGGATCTCGTCCTGCTGCTTGGCGAGGTTGTCCATCGACTGCTGCGGCGTGGTCTCGCCGGTCACCGCGGTGGCCACGTTCTGCCACCAGAGCTGGGCGAGTTTGGGGTAGTCGGGGACGTTCGTCCCGGTGGGGGTCCACTGCTTGCGGGCGGGGGAGCGGTAGAACTCGATGAGGCCGCCGTACTTCTTCGCGTTGTCGTCGAAGTACGCGCTCCTGATGTCGGAGTCCCTGATGAAGGTCAGCCCGGTGATCGTCTTCTTCAGCGACACCGTCTTGGACGTGACGAACTGCGCGTACAGCCAGGCGGCGGCCCGCCGCTCCTTCGGGGTGTTCTTCAGGAACGTCCACGCGCCCGCGTCCTGGTAGCCGAGCTTGTGGCCGTCCTTCCAGTACGCCCCGTGCGGGCTCGGCGCCATCCGCCACTTCGGCGTGCCGTCGGCGTTGACCACCGGCAGGCCGGGCTTGGTGAGGTCGGCGGTGAACGCGGTGTACCAGAAGATCTGCTGCGCGATGGCGCCCTGCGCGGGCACCGGGCCAGACTCGCTGAAGTTCATGCCCGCGGCCTCCTTGGGCGCGTACTTCTTCAGCCAGTCGATGTACTTGACCAGCGCGTACACCGAGGCGGGGCCGTTGGTGTCGCCGCCACGGGTGACGGACGAGCCGACCGGGCGGCAGTTCTCGACCCGGATGCCCCAGTCGTCCACGGGCAGGCCGTTGGGGATGCCGGGGTCGCCGTTGCCCGCCATCGACAGCCAGGCGTCGGTGAAGCGCCAGCCCAGCGACGGGTCCTTGCGGCCGTAGTCCATGTGGCCGTAGACCTTCCTGCCGTCGATGGTGCCGTCGCCGTTGACCTTGTTGGTGAAGAAGTCGGCGATGTCCTCGTAGGCCGCCCAGTTGACCGGGACGCCGAGGTCGTAGCCGTACAGGTCCTTGAACTGCTTCTTGATCGCCGGGTCGGTGAACCAGTCGTAGCGGAACCAGTAGAGGTTGGCGAACTGCTGGTCGGGGAGCTGGTAGACCTTCTTGTCCGGGCCGGTGGTGAAGCTGATGCCGATGAAGTCGTTCAGGTCGAGGGTGGGCGAGGTGACGTCCTTGCCCTCGCCGGCGATGTAGTCCGACAGCGGCAGCACGTACGTGCCCCGCGAGTGCGTGCCGATGAGGTCTGAGTCGTTGACGTAGGCGTCGTAGATGTTCTGGTTGCCCTGGATCTGGGTCTGGAGCTTCTCGATGACGTCGCCCTCCTGGATCAGGTCGTGCTTGATCCTGATCCCGGTGATCTCGGTGAACGCCTTGGCGAGCTGCTGGGACTCGTACTCGTGGGTGGTGATCGTCTCCGACACCACGTTGATCCGCATGCCCCGGTAGGGGGCCGCGGCCTTGATGAACCAGTCCATCTCGGCGAGCTGCTGGTCCTTCGACAGCGTGCTCGGGGTGAACTCCCGCGCCACCCACCGCTGCGCCGCCGCCTTCCCGTCGGCCTCACGGAAGTCGCTCGACGGCCGCTGCGCGCCCTGCGCGCAGGCGGTGGCCGCGAGGGTCAGCGCGGCCAGTGCCGCGGCCACGGACCTGCCTGCCCGATGCGTCATCGCTGGGCTCCTCTCCTGTCAGCCCCATATCCCGATCACGACCACCACGAGGACCGCGCAGCCGAGCGCGAGCCACATGGACAGGTCGGTGACGGCCATCCAGCCGACCAGTACGACCGCCGCGCCGATCAGCCCGATGTAGAGCCGGTCGCCGCGGTCGGTCTCGACGCGCAGGAACCCCCGCCTGGCCACGGGAGGGGAGAAGTGCCCCCAGACCGTCATGACGACCAGCAGCAGCGCCAGCCCGGCGAACACCAGCGCCGTCGGCGGGGTCCACACCATCCACTCGAACATCCGGCTACACCCTCCCCAGCGCGAAGCCCTTGGCGATGTAGTTGCGCACGAACCAGATGACGACCGCGCCGGGCACGATCGTGAGCACCCCGGCGGCGGCCAGCAGCCCCCAGTCGACCCCGGCCGCGCTGACCGTCCTCGTCATGGTCGCGGCGATCGGCTTGGCGTCCACCGACGTGATGGTCCGCGCGATCAGCAGCTCGACCCAGCTGAACATGAAGCAGAAGAACAGCGTCACGCCGATGGCCGAGCGGATCAGCGGCAGGAAGATCCGGACGAAGAAACGCGGCAGCGAGTAGCCGTCCACGGCCGCGGTCTCGTCGATCTCGCGCGGGATGCCGGAGATGAAGCCCTCCAGGATCCACACCGCGAGCGGCACGTTGAACAGCATGTGCGCGACGGCCACGCCGAGATGCGTGTCGAACAGGCCCACGGCCTGGTAGATCTGGAAGAACGGCAGCAGGAACACGGCGGGCGGCGCCATGCGGTTGGTCAGCAGCCAGAAGAACAGGTGCTTGTCGCCGGCGAAGCGGAAGCGCGAGAACGCGTACGCCGCCGGCAGCGCCACGACCAGCGACATCACCGCGTTCATCGAGGTGTAAATGATCGAGTTGAGATAGCTCGAATACCACGACGGGTCGCCGAAGAAGGTCTGGTAGTTCTCGAACGTCACCCGCTGCGGGATCAGCGAGAAACTGCCGAGGATGTCGTCGTTCGGGCGGATCGACATGCCGAACATCCACAGCAGCGGCAGCATGAGCGTCGCCACGTACAGCCAGAAGACCGTGCGCGCCCAGGGGAGCCGCCCGCCGGTGGCCCGCGCCATCGCGCTCACCTCCCCGACCTGGTCAGCGCGGTGAAGAAGACGTAGCAGAGGATCTGCACGACGAGGAAGTAGATCAGCGAGAACGCCCCCGCCGGCCCCACGTCGAACTGCCCGACGGCCATCTTCGACAGCAGGATGCTGAGGAACGTCGTCGCGTTGCCCGGCCCGCCGCCGGTCACCACGAACGGCTCGGTGTAGATCATGAAGCTGTCCATGAACCGCAGCAGGATCGCGATCGTCAGCACCCCGCGCAGCCTCGGGAGCTGGATGTGGCGGAACGTCGCCCACGCCGAGGCCCCGTCGATCTGCGCGGCCTGGAAGTACGGCTGCGGGATCGACCGCAGCCCCGCGTAGGCCAGCAGCGCGACGAGCGGCGTCCAGTGCCACACGTCCATGACGAGGATCGTGATCCAGGCGTCGGTGGAGTCGAGCGTGTAGTTGTAGTCCACGCCGAGCAGGTTGGCGACCGTCCAGCCGCCGAGACCGATGTCGGGGCGGGCGAAGATCTGCCAGATCGTGCCGACCACGTTCCACGGGATGAGCAGCGGCAGCGCCACCAGCACCAGCGCCACCGACACCCAGACCCCGCGGCGCGGCATCGCCACCGCGATCGCCACCCCGAGCGGGATCTCCACCAGCAGCACCTGGGCGGAGAACAGCAGCGTGCGGACGAACGCCTCGCGGTTCTCCGGCCGCCGCACTGCCTCGTAGAACCAGTCGAGGCCGACGAACACCCGGTCGGCGGGGCTGAAGACGTCCTGGACGGAGAAGTTGACCACGGTCATCAGCGGGACGACCGCCGTGAACGCCACCGACACGACCACCGGCAGCACCAGCAGCCAGGCCCGGTTGGCGCGGCGCCGCGGATCGGGGTGCGTCACGCCGCCCCCCTTCCGGTGAGCGGCCCGAGGGAGCCGCATCTGACCTGGTCGCGGAAGAGGAACGCGCGCTCCGGCGGGAAGCGCAGGCACACGGACGCGCCCGGCTCGTACGCCGTGCCCGCCTCGGTCCTGGCGATCACCGGATGCTCGCCGACCAGGGCGTGGACCAGGTCGTAGGCGCCCATGCGATCGACGCCGGAGACGCGGGCCGGCACGCCAGGCGCGGCGCCGAGCTCCACGAACTCGGGCCGCACCCCGATCCGTACCGGGCCGGGCGGCAGCTTCTCGCCGTCGGCCACGGCTGCTCCGGCGTCGGCGCCGGCCACCCGTACCACGCCGCCCGCGATCTCGGCGGGCAGCATGTTCATGCCGGGCGAGCCGATGAAGTGCCCGACGAACTCGTGCGCCGGCGACAGGAACAGCTCGGCCGGCTCGCCCGCCTGCACGATCGCCCCCTCGTTGACCACGACGACCTCGTCGGCGAAGGTCAGCGCCTCGGTCTGGTCGTGGGTGACGTAGATCAGCGTGTGCCCGGTGTCGCGGTGGATCTCCTTGAGCTTGCTGCGCAGCGTCCACTTCAGCGCCGGGTCCACGACGGTCAGCGGCTCGTCCAGCAGCACCGCCGCCACCTCGTGCCGGACCAGGCCCCGGCCCAGGCAGACGATCTGCTGGCGGCCGGGGTCGAGGCGGCGCGAGCGGCGGCCGAGCACGGGGTCGAGCCCGAGCAGCCGGGAGACCTCGCGGACCCGCCGGTCCACCTCCTGCTTCGGGCGGCGGCGGTTGCGCAGCGGGAAGGCGAGGTTGTCGTAGACGGACATCTCCTCGTACAGGACGGGGAACTGGAAGACCTGCGCGATGTCGCGGCCCGCCGTGGGCACGCCGGTGACGTCGCGGCCGTCGAACAGCACCCGGCCCTCGGTGGGCGTGAGCAGGCCCGAGATGATGTTGAGCAGCGTCGTCTTGCCGCAGCCGCTGGGGCCGAGCAGCGCGTACGCCCGCCCGCTCCGCCACGTCCACGTGGTCGGCCGCAGCGCCCACGTCCGGCCGCCGTCGTAGCTGTGGGCGACGCCCTCCAGCCGGATGTCAGCCATGCAGGTCGACCTCCGCCAGGGGCAGCCGGTCGCCGCCCTCGTCGAAGACGAGGACGTGCGCGGGGTCCACGTACGCGCGGGTGGTCTCGCCCGGCTGGAACCGCCACGTGCCCGGCAGGTGGGCGACCAGGTGCCGCTCGCCGCGCAGCAGCAGGTGCAGGAACGTGGCGCTGCCGGTCACCTCGGCCAGCCTGATCTCGGCGGGCAGCTCCGCGGCGCCGGGGCCACGGGGGGCCAGGGTGACCTGGTGGGGGCGGATGCCGAGCAGCACGCCGCCCTCCGCGGCCGTCGCGCCGGGGGCGGGGAACGAGACGCCGAGGCAGTCGATCCGGCCGTCGCGCAGGACGCCGGGCAGCAGGTTGAGCGGGGGGTCGCTGAGCGTGGCCGCGACGGCGAGCGTGGGCGGGCGGGCGTACATCGCGGCCACGTCGCCGGTGTCCAGCACCCGGCCCTCGCCGAGCACCACCGTGGGCGCGGCGAACGTCAGGGCCTCGGCGGGGTCGGCCGTGGAGTAGAGCACGACGCCCGGCGCGCCCGCGAAACGGGCCTTGAGGTCGGTGCGGAGCTGCTCGCGCAGCTTGAAGTCCAGGTTGGCGAGGGGTTCGTCGAGGAGCAGCACGTCCACGGGCCGGGCCAGGGCGCGGGCGATGGCGGTGCGCTGCTGCTGGCCGCCCGACAGCTCGGCGGGGCGGCGGTCGAGCAGGCCGGCCAGGCCCATGAGGTCGGCCACCTCGCGCACCCGCCGGTCGATCGCGGGGCCGCGGAAACGCGCGTCCAGGCGGAGCGGCGAGGCGATGTTCTCGTAAATCGTGAGCGACGGATAATTGATGAACCGCTGATAGACGAAGGCGATAGATCTCTTCCGGACGGAAATCGCGGTGACGTCCTTTCCGGCGACCAGGACCCGGCCGGAATCGGGGGGCTGTAATCCCGCGACGACCCGCATCAAGGTCGTCTTCCCCGAGTTCAACGGCCCGATCAGGGTCGTCAGCCCGGTGCCGGTTTCCAGCCGGATGTCGTCGAGCCAGATTTCTCCGCGCTGGCGTACGGAGACGCGATCGATAATCAGCGTCACGTTCCCCGGTCCTCTCTGCTCGCCTCCATCTAACATGATCTGAAAATGCGTGCAAGGGCGGCGGAAAAGGCCCGGACAATGGTGAACGGCGTGGGCTATCGCGCGGCCGGCGTCGTGCCCGATGGCCGCGCCGGGACGGTCACGCCGGAGCCCCCGGTGATCCGGGAGGCCAGAAGGCGACCGCGACGGTCGCCGAACGGGCCGGCCTGCGTCCCTCGCCTGGCGCTCGCGCCTCTGTTGCTAACATGTATGTTACTAAGCTTGATGTTAGTAACCTTGTGGATAGCAGCTTTCCGGGAGTGAGATGGCAACCTTCGTAGGGAGGCGGCGCGAGCTCGAGGCGCTGGATCGCGAGCTGAGCAAGGTGACGGCCGGGGTCGGTGGGGAGCGGCCCGGTCGGTGCTTGATGCTACGAGGCCGACGCCGGGTGGGTAAGTCGCGGTTGGTGGAGCGGTTCGCCGAGAGGTCTGGGGCGCCCTTCCTTTTCTACGCCGCCACAGGGGCGTCGCCGGAGGCGGACCTGGAGAGACTCGGCCGGGACGCGCAAACGTCCACTCTTCCGTTCGCGAATCTCCTGTCCGCCGCCCGTCCGGCGAGCTGGGATGCCGCCTTCGACGTACTGGCGGCGGCACTACCGCAGGACCGGGCGAGTGTGGTGGTTCTGGACGAGGTGCCTTATCTGATGGACGAGGATGGCGCCTTCGAAGGCATGCTTCAGCGAGCCTGGGACCGAGCGCTGGAGACCAAGCCGGTTTTGCTGGTTCTCATCGGCTCCGACCTGTCGATGATGGAGGCGCTCAACAGCTACGGACGCCCGTTCCATCAGCGCGGTCGGGAGATGGTGCTGGGTCCCCTCAACCCGGCGGAGGTGGGCGAGATGCTCGGCCTTGAGCCGGCCGAGGCATTCGACGCGGCATTGATCACCGGTGGACTGCCCCTGATCTGTGCAGAGTGGCCGCACGGTGCGGGAATGTGGGAGTTCCTGCGCGCGTCACTCAGCGATCCGGTCTCGGCCCTGCTGGTGTCGGCGGAGCGTTCGCTCGCTGCGGAGTTCCCCCAGCAGGTGCAGGCCCGCGTTGTCCTCTCAGCGATCGGCAGCGGTGAGCGGAACTTCACCAACATCGCCCGCGCCGCCGGCGGGATCGGGGCGACCCCGCTCCATCGGGCGCTAGAGCTTCTCACGGACAAGCGGGTCATCGCGGCAGAGCTTCCTGTTTCGACTCGGCCCTCGAAGGACCGCCGTTACCGGGTCAAGGATTCCTACCTCCGCTTCTGGCTGAAGCTCCTGGGTCCGGCGATGGAAGAGATCGAGCGGGGCCGAGGTGACCTGACGCTGCGGCGCATCCGCGAGAACTGGACCAGCTGGCGCGGCAGGGCCGTCGAACCTCTGGTGCGCGAGGCGTTGGCACGGCTGCTGCCCGACGCGAACCTTCCCGCCGCCCCTGTCATAGGTGGTTACTGGACTCGTACCAACGATGTGGAGATCGACATCGTGGGAGCGGACCGTGGGCCGATCGCCAAGGAGTTGCTCTTCGTCGGCTCGGTGAAGTGGCTGGAGAACGCCCCGTTCGACCGGCACGATCTCGCGGCGCTGCACCGGCACCGCGCCGCGCTCACGTCGGATCCCGTCCCGGTGGTCGCCGCCTCGCGCAGCGGGACCGACTGCACGGGGCTCGACGCCGCATACGGTCCGGCGGAACTCCTTGCGGCGTGGTCCGCCTGAGCGGACCGGGACCCATGTCCCTGAGCGCCGGCCAACCGGAGGGATTGTCAACGCTGGTCATCGATGTGAGGCAGGGAGGGCCGGTGACCTCCGCCTCGGCGGTGGTCACCGGTGATGGGCCGTATGACGGTCCTACGGCTTCCCACGTGATCGCGGTCGGCGTTCGCCCGGCAGCGCGGCCATTCTTCCTGGGGTGAGTTCTACAGCGGCCTGATCGATGAGGTACGCGTTTACAACCGGGTCCAGAGCGCAGCCGAGATCCAGACCGACATGAAGCGCCCGCTCCGGGCCGGAATACCTCGAAGCCTGAATGAGGCCGGGCGGAGCTGTGGTGTTCCGCCCGGTCCCGAGTTTGGTCAGGTGGGTTGGTTATGGGCAGTTGCCGATATCGCTTTCGGAGGAGGCCAGGACGACGTTGGTCTTGGCCAGGCCGAGGGCGTTGACGGTGATGTGGACGGCGTTGACGGTCAGGCCTGTGTCGGGGGTGGTGAAGGGGGTCTGCTCGTTGAGGACGAGCTTGACGACGCCGACGTTGACGGTGGTGTTGGGTGCGATCTCGGTAGGTTCTGCGATGACCACCGAGTTGCCGACCTTGAGGAAGGCGATCGTGGTGGTTCCGCTGGATCCAGCGCAGGTGGTGGTGGAGCTGGATTTGATGGTCTTGACGGTGATCACGGGAATGCCGGTGATCCCGATGGTGGTGTCGTCGATGGAGGCGGTGGCCACGGATTTACCGGGGAATGCGGTGGTGGCGACCTGGGCGCACAGGGCGTGCCCGGTGATCAGTCCGCTGAGGGTGGCGGTGCAGGGCACCGAGGTGGTTTCGGTCGAGGTGGTGGTGATGTGCCCGGTGTCGGGGGTGGGTGCGATGTTGACCAGTTGGATGCCGGCCAGAGAGGCGCCGGCGGTCAGGCCGTAGGCCCGTCCGGTGAGCTGCTGCGGCGTGACGGTGACTTCTTCGTCGCCGCACGGTGAGGTGACGGAGTTGTTGTGGGCGTCGCCGCTGTAGGTGGCGGTCCACCGGTAGGTGCCGGCCGCGCCGATGGTCACGTTGCCGGATGTGGCGGTGCCGGTGCCGGACACCGTCCCGGTACGAGTCTCGATCGGCGTCGCACAGTCGGTGTCACCAGGCGCGAACAGCTGGAACGTGACGGTGCCTGTCGGGTGGTATCCGCTGGACAGGGTCGCTGTATCGGAGACCTTTCCGCCCGCGGGCACCGTGTCCGATGGCGTCGTGGCGATCGATGGAGTCGCCTTCGGGACGTGTTCGGTGATCGTTTCGGTGAAGCCTGGTGACAGGACGCCGTTGAGCAGGAAGTCCACCTTGCAGGTGATGGTGCTTCCCGGTACGGCTCCGGCGCCGATGGAGACGGTCTCAGCGAAGGCGGCATCATCGCCGCTGGTCACCGTCCGGCTGTCCGGGGTCAGGGACACCGACAGGTTCGGGTCGCAGTCGCGCAACTCGTGGGTGACCGTGACCGGCAGGTTGCTCAGGGCCGCCAGGATGGTGTCGCTGACCTCCGAGGAGTCGATGCCGGAGAACAGCTGTCCACCCGTGGCGTTGGTGATCGCGGTCGCTTGCCCGGTCGAGTTCATCCCGCCCAGGTCGAACGCGAGCACGGTGATGTCGGCTGCCTGCAGGGCGCTGATCGCGTCCGCCAGCGTATGGCCGTTGCTGGGATCATGGCTGGGGGCGTCCCCGATCAGCAGCACGATCCGAGAGCTGTTCGGCCTGAAGTCGACAGCCCCGGACGCGACCTCGAACAGGCCATTGATGCCGTCCTCGGGGAAGTCGCCGCCGCCCGACGCGACCAGCGAGTTGAGACCGTTGGTGACGTCGGTGTCGTTGGCGGTGAGGTTCTGCGCCACCCGGAACGGCGTCGCGTCCGCCACGTCCTTGTACTCGGCGACCGCGAACTGCGCGTCCGGCTGCGCCGAAGCTACGTTGGACAGGATCGCGTTCGCATTGGTCTGCACGTTCGAGATGACCCCGCCCATGCTCCCTGTCGTGTCGATCAGGAAGGTGATATCCGGTTTGGGCGGGATCGCCGGAGTAGAGACGGTCTTGGCGATCGTCGTCGATCCGCCCGGGTCCAGGTTCAGCGTTACGTCCGCCGGGGTGACTCCGGGCTCGGCGGACGCCGTCCCTGCCCCGGCCACCAGCATTGCACCGGCCATTGCCACGCACGCGGCAGCCTTTAATCGTCGCGTCATTCTCACGGTGTGATTCCTTCTGTGTGGCGTTATGCCATAACGGATTTGGGATCGCCGGCCGTGCGGAATTTCGGTGATCACGTCATGCGGAACTCCCTCTCCCCGCGTGCTGGCGCGACAGAATACGATGTCGCATTGGTTGACAGCCTCGGTGACTTTTCAGCGCCGGCCGTGATCAACGAGGCGAGGTGTGGCCACGGCCATAGGGTGACTGGTCGGCGAATCGTTGTAAATAGGGCACTTACGGAAAGTCCCCCGAGTGGCCGCAATCGGCCACTCCTTGCCAATGGGAGACTTCCGCGAGAAGCGAGCTTTGCCAAGATCTTTTGGGTGCGCCCGACGAAATGAATGATTCTCAGATTATCGCCTTCAAAAGGCGGCCGTTTCCGGTTCCTCCGGACCGTGTCCCCGCACGGAAATTCGGTATCGTGCTCTGGACTGCACCTTTCGCTGCATGAAGCGGGGCAGCGGCTGCGACCGTCGCGGGGCTTTTGTCGCTGGTCTACCGGTTGGTGAGGTGCTTGTTCGGCTTGCCGGCGGCGCTGGTTCGCTCTGACCTGTCGAAGGATCTCGAGTTGCTGGTGCTCCGTCACGAGGATCAGGTGCACCCCCGCGTGCGCAGCGACCGGTTCACCACCTCGATCACCCGCCCTGCCGGCGGCATCGCCCGGTTGGCTGAGCCCGTCGCGGGGGTGCGGGTGCCCCGCGACGAAAAGACCTCCGGCTGTGAAACCGCAGGTCAGTGGCCGAACACGGCGATCTAGGCGAGTGCCCCCGGCAGGATTCGAACGTGCGGCACCCGCTTTAGGGCAGCGGGACCCCCTCACACGTACGCACCCGCCGGCCGGTCTCGAAGAAGGCGACCACCGCCGCCACGCAGTCCGGCGTCCTCAGCCCCGAGCCGTGCACGTCGTCGTCCACGGTCACCACGGTCCCGCCGATCGCCGCCCGCATGTCGAGCGTCCACTGGTACGGCGACGGGCTCTCGTGCAGGTGGCCGGACAACATCAGCGGCCCGCCGCCGCCCCGCAGCCGGACCTCGCGCACCGGCAGCGGCCAGCCCGCGCAGTTCGGCACGAACGCCGTGGCCTCGCCGGTCACCGGATACCGCCTCAGCCGCTCCTGGTAGGCCCGCCACGCCGACTCGAACGTGCGCGGCCCGGAGTCCTCGTTGCAGAAGTAGGCGATGTTCGCCGGCTTGTTGCCGCGCTCGGGCGCGCCGGCCGGCGGAGCGGGCCGCTCGCCGCCCGCGAGCCGCTTGAGCGTGGGCGGGGCGTCCGGGCCGGTGGCGGTGACCAGCTCCTTGAGCACCTGCGCCACGTCCCGCCAGGCGGGGCTGGGCTGGCCGGCCGCTTCGGCGATCATCCGGCCGTCCACGGTCATGTCGATGTCGGTGAAGGTCACGGGGTCGGCGGCGAAGCGCTCGCGCAGCCGGGTCAGCGCCTCGATCACCTCGGCCTTGGTGTCGCCGAAGCCGTACGTGTCGTCCCGCGCGGCGATCCAGGCGGCCATGCGCCGGAAGTCGCGGTCGGTGGCGCGGGCGCGCACCTCGGTGAAGACGTCCAACCTCGGCTCCGTGACGGCCACGCTGTCCAGCCACATGGCCCGCACCCGGTCCGGGAACAGGCTGCGGTAGACGGCGCCGAACCAGGTGCCCCACGACACCCCGAGGAAGGCGATCGTGCGCTCGCCGAGCGCGGCGCGGAGCCGGTCGAGGTCGCGGGCCGCGTTCGCGGTAGTGAGCTGGCCGAGCAGACCCGGGTCGGTGGCCGCGCACGCCTGGTTGGCCGCGACGGTCGCCGCGTAGACCGCGCGGGCCTGCTGCTCGGTGACCGGGCCGGGCGGCGGGGGCCCCTGTTCGGGCGGCCGGCAGGCGGCCTTGGTGCTGTAGCCGGTGCCGCGCGGGTCGAGGCCGATGAGGTCGTAGCGCTCGTTCAGCTTCATGCCGCCCATGACCAGGTCGATCGGCATCAGGTAGCCGCTGCCGCCGGGACCGCCGGGGTTGACCGCGAGGCTGCCGAGGCGGCGGCCCCGGTCGCTCGCCCGCAGCCGGGTGAAGGCGATGGTGATCTGCTTGCCGCCGGGGTCGGCGTAGTCCTGCGGGACCGGCAGCGTGCCGCACTCGGTGCGGCCGTAGAGCGCGCGGAACTTCGCGAACTCCTTGTCGGGCACGCCGATCGAGCGCAGGACGTCGTCGGAGTACGCGGGGCACTCGTGCCAGGTCACCGACGGCTGCCGGGACGCCGAGGCGGGGGCGGCGAGCGCCCCGAGCACCAGGGCACTGGCCAGTAAGGTCCGGAGAATCATGACTCAAGGCTGGGCCCGGGGCGCGTCGCCGGCCTCCCCCGCGAGTGGGGGACGGACCTCTCCTTCAGGGGATCCCCTCGATCAGGGCAGGATGGCGTCCACGTAGCCGCCGTCCACCCGCAGCGCCCCGCCCGTGGTCGCCGAGGCGTACGGCGAGCTGAGGTAGACCACCATGTTGGCGATCTCCTCGGGCTCGATCAGCCGCTGGAGCAGCGACTGCGGCCGGTGCTGCCGCATGAACGCCCGCTGCGCCTCCTCCCACGGCAGGTCCCGGTCCACGAGCTGGTAGACGAACTCCTCCACGCCGCCCGTGTGCGTCGGCCCGGCGATCACCGAGTTGACCGTCACCCCGGTGCCCGCCGCCTCCTTCGCGAACCCGCGCGAGACGGCCAGCAGCGCCGTCTTCGTCATGCCGTAGTGGATCATCTCGGCCGGGATCGTCACCGCCGAGTCGCTGGCGATGTACTGGATCCGCCCCCAGCCGCGCTCCTTCATCCCCGGCAGGTACGCCCGCGTGAGCCGCACCGCCGCCAGCACGTTGACCTCGAAGTAGTGCCGCCACTCGGCGTCGTCGATCTCCAGCGCCGGCCGGGCGCCGAAGATGCCGAGGTTGTTGACCAGGATGTCCACCTGCGGGAGCAGGCTCAGCACCTGGGCGCAGCCCTCCTCCGTGGACACGTCGCCGGGCGCGGCGACCAGCTCGGCCGCCGCGGCGGCGGGCAGGCCGTCCGGCGCGCCCGGGGTCATCCGCTCGATGGCCGCCGCCACCCCGCCCTCGCTCCTGCCGTTGACGCCCACCCGGGCCCCCGCCCGCGCCAGCCCGGCGGCGATGGCCGCCCCGATGCCCTGGGTCGAGCCGGTGACGAGCGCGGTCTTCCCGCTGAGATCGATGTGCACGATGTCGTACCCCCTTCGGGGCCCATTTTTCCGTGCCCCGCCGGGGCGGGAGCGCACCGGGGTCGTTTTTCGCCCGGCCACGGGGCAGATCGACTACGTAGGCTGGAGCCGGGCGTGGAAGGGGCGTGGGTGCACCGGATCCTGTGGGGCGTGGCGGCGATGGCGGCCGTCGCGGTGCTCGTCGGGCTGGTCGTCGGGGTGGTCGTGCCGGCCGTGTCGGAGGGGCCGGCGCGGTCGCCGGAGGAGTGCGAGCCGCGCGACACGCGGGTGAGTGCTCCCTACGCGGTCACCGGCTACTGGGTGATCCCGCGTGCCGACCCGTGCGTCACGCGGCGCATGGTCGAGGCCGTCCACCAGATCGGCGGGGACACGCTGATCACGTTCGGGCCGCGGTTCGACGCGGGGGAGCCCGATCCCGGCTTCGCGGACTGCGTCGTGGACGGGCGGCCCTGCGCCGAGGTGCCGGGCAAGCGGGTGCGGCACGTGTACACGTACACCACGAGCGAGGAGTTCGGGCCGGGACTGCTGCGCTGCCAGGGGCTGGACCGGCGGGTCGAGGCCGGCGAGCGGGTCTTCTACCGGGTGTCGCTGGCCGCGTCCTGCGACGACCCGGTCCACGACCTCGTGCTGATCTCGACGGACGGCGACGGGCTCGGCAACCTGATGAGCGAGGCGGCGGCGTACGGGATGAAGGTCTTCCCCGGGCTGCCCGCCGCGTCGCAGGAGCCCGGCAAGACCTGGGAGCCCGACCACGACCACACCGACGCGCTGACCGCGTTCACCGGGCGGGTGCTGGCCGACTACCGGGCGCGGTTCGGGGGGTCGGCGGCGTTCGCGGGGGTCTACCAGTCGTTCGAGCTGGCCATGCGCGACCGCGCGCCGAACGATCCGATCATCGAGCTGTACGCCGCCCAGCACGCGACCGTTGCCGCCACGCTGCCCGGCAGGACGATCCTGGTCAGCCCGTACATCGACGCCCGCCGGGGCCGCGGCTTCCCGCCCGAGCAGGCCGGTGACGGGCTCGCCGACCTCGCCCGCACCCGGGCCGGCGCGCCGATGGCCGTCGCGGTGCAGGACGGCCGGGGCACCGGCAAGGTCCCCGTGCACGGCCCGCACGAGCGGGACGCCAAGGTCGAGCCGCGCTTGGTGCCCGTGGTCGGCGACATCAGCAACGCGCAGGCGTACTACGGGGCCACCCGCGACTACATCGCGGCGGCGGCCCGGCGGGTGCCGCCCGGCGTGGAGCTGTGGGTGAACATCGAAGGCTTCGAGCCCTCGCCCGTGGACGGCGAGTGCGGGCGGGTCGATCCGCTGCCGCTGCGCGGGCGGACCACGAAGAGCCGCCTGGACCGGCAGGTCATGGCCGCGGGCACGCACGCCCAGAAGATCATCTCGTACGGGTGGGAGCCGTTCTTCACCTGCCAGGCCCGCTACGACACGCCCTCGCTGGCCGACGACATCGCGAGCGGCTGGCAGGAGCCCATCGTGGTCAGCGCCGTGCGCAAGGACATGAACGGGCAGGCCGGCATCCTCGTCGAGGGCCACAACCTGCGGGGCGGCACCCTCCGCTTCGAGCCGGAGGGCGTGACGGTCGAGCAGGGCTGGTACGGGCGGGGGCGGCTGGAGTCGGCGTGGGTGCCGTACACGCCGGGCGCGCCGTTCACCGCGATCACGGCGACGAACGGGGCCGGCGAGAGCAGCACCACCCCCTACGTCATGCCCCAGTAGAAGATGTCCGGTCGATGTCCGGTCACCGCCCTGGGACGCGCGCGGCCGCCAAGGCAGGTTGGAGGGGAGAACCGAACCCGCTCCGAGAGGAAACACATGCGCGTTCGCACAGCCCTGGCCGCCGCCGGCATGGCCGCCCTCACACTGGCGGCCTCCGCCCTCCCCGCGCAGGCTGCGCAGTGGAATTACGTCGGCATGTTCGACACGCAGGCGAAGTGCAATTTCGACCGGTCGGTGAAACACGCACAGGGATATCCCACCGACCCCACCACCGGCTGCTATCGCGTCAGCAGCGGTTATTACTACTTCTATTACGCCTGATCGAAGAGGACTCATCGTGTACGCCAAGAACACTTTCATCAGGACCGCGCTGCTGGCCGGGGGCCTCATCGCGGCAGTTCTCGCCCCCACGGCGGCCACCGCGGCCACCACCACGACGTCAGGCGCCCAGGCGGCCTTCGCCTGCGCCAACCCCTGCAACTGGTACTCCCAGTCGGTCTCCGCCAGGATCACCGCCCTGAAACTGGCGGAGCAGCAGGCCATATATCTCATGCAGATCGGCTACACGATCATGACCACCGAGGCGCAGTTGCAGACGGACGCCTCCTCCTGGAAAGGACACGTGCGCTACCACGGCTGATCCGAGGTCAGCCCTTGGCCGCCCTCGCCTGCGACCACCCCGTCAGGGCGTCGACCAGGATGTCGGCGAGCAGCGCCGCCTGGCCGCCGTCCTCGTCCAGGTCGGGGTCCAGGATGGTCACCTCCAGCCCGGCCGCGCCGGGCAGCGCCAGCAGGCCGCGCAGGAGGGCGGTGAGCTGGGCGGCGTCGAGGCCGCCGGGGGTCGGGGAGTCGACGGCGGACAGGACCGACGGGTCGAGGACGTCGGCGTCCACGTGGATCCAGAACCCGTCCAGCTCGTCCCGGACCAGCACCTTCCTGGCCAGATCGAGGTCGATGTCGCTGCCGGGGACGTACGCGAGCCCGCTGTCGGCCAGCTCCGGCAGGTCCTCGTCGTCGCGGACGCCGAGCAGGATCACGTCCTCGTCCCTGACGTAGGGGCGCAGGCCGTCGAGGTCGGTCAGGTAGCCGTCGCCTCGGCCGGTGACCAGCGCCACGTCCTCGCCCGCCGCCGAGCCGACGTGGGGGGAGTTGCCGAGGTGGCGGAAGTCGGAGTGCGCGTCCAGGTACGCCAGCCCGTACCGGCCGGCCCGCCGCAGCGCCAGCGCGGGGCCCAGCAGGATCGAGCAGTCGCCGCCCAGCAGCACCGGGAAGCCGCCGTCCGCCCGGATCGCGGCGACCCGGTCGGCCAGCCTGCGGGCGTAGGCGGCGATGGCGGGGCCGTTGCGCACGCCGTCGCCCGGCTGCCAGGTGGCGACGTACCGGGGCGGGACGAGCGCGCCCGCGTCGGCGGCCCCGAGCCGCGCCACGAGGCCCGCGTCGCGCAGCGCCCAGGGGGCCTTGTAGCAGCCGGGGACGACGCCGGGCGCGGGCGGGCGCAGGCCGAGGTTGGACGGCGCGTCGAGCACGGTCAGGCGGCGGGTTGCGTCAGGGGTTATGATGCTCATACTCGTGACGGTAGCAAGAGGGAGTGCGGATGCGCCAGTTCGCCGAGACCGGGGTCGTGGCCATCGACCTGGCCAACACGTGGGACGAATGGCTCGACGACCCGGAACGCCTCCCGGACGTGGCGGCCCTGGCCCGCTTCTGCGCTGAGCTGGGCGAACCCGCGGACGCGCCCGCTGCCGCCGACCTCGACGCCGTACGGCAGGTGCGGTCGCGACTGCGCGACGTCCTGACCCGCGACACCCCGGAGCTCCGCACCCGAGCCCTCGCCCGGTGGTCGGCCGGCCTCCCGCTCGCCGCCACCGTCGAGGACCACGCCGGCATCCCACGCCTACGCCTCACCGCCGCCCCCGAGCGCGGCGGGCCGCCGCTGGCGGCCCGCCTCGCCGTACGGGCCGTCGCCGACCTCCTCGACCTGGCCTCGGCCGGCGACTGGGACCGCCTGCGCCTCTGCGCCGCCCGCCCCTGCCGCGACGCCTTCGTCGACCGCAGCCGCCCGGGCCGTCGCCAGTTCTGCTCCACCCGCTGCGCCAACCGCGCCCACGCCACCGCCTCCCGCGCCCGCCACCGCGGCTGACGTCGGCACCGGCACCCGGTCAGGTGAAGAGGGTGCGGCCCCAGTAGTCGGAGGCGTCGCGGACGCCGGGTGGGCAGGCGAACAGGCCGCTGGAGACGTGTTTGATGTACTCGTTCAGCGGGTCCTCGCGGGCCAGCCGCAGCTGCACCGGCACGAACTGCTTGCGCGGGTCCCGCTGGTAGGCCATGAAGAACAGGCCGGCGTCGAGGCGGCCGAGCCCGTCGGAGCCGTCCACGAAGTTGTAGCCCCGGCGCAGCAGGTGCGCGTTGCCGTGCGAGCTCGGGTGGGCCAGCCGGACGTGGGCGTTCGGCGCGATGTGCGGCTGCCCGTCCGGCCCCTTGGCGGCGAAGTCCAGCGGGTCGAACTCGCGTTTCGCGCCCAGCGGCGCGCCCTCGCCCTTGTCCCGCCCGAAGATCTGCTCCTGCTCGGTGAGCGACGTGCGGTCCCAGGTCTCGATCGTCATGCGGATCTTCCTGGTGACCAGGTAGGTGCCGCCGGCCATCCAGGCCGCGCCGTCCCCGGCGTCCGCCCAGAGCTGCTCGCGCAGCAGGTCCGCGTCCTCCAGCTTGAGGTTGTTCGTGCCGTCCTTGAAGCCCATGAGGTTGCGCGGGGTCGCCTGCGCGCGGGACGTGGACGACGTACGCCCGAAGCCGAGCTGCGACCAGCGCACCGACACCCGGCCGAACCCGATCCTGGCCAGGTTGCGGATGGCGTGCACGGCGACCTGGGGGTCGTGCGCGCACGCCTGCACGCACAGGTCCCCGCCGGAGATCTCCGGCACGAGCTGCTCGCCGGGGAACTTCGGCAGGTCGGCGAGGGCGGCGGGCCGCCGGTCCGCCAGCCCGAACCGCTCGTCGAACAGCGACGGCCCGAACCCGACGGTCAGCGTCAGCCCCGAGGCGGGCAGCCCCAGCGCCTCGCCGGTGTCGTCGGGCGCGGCGGCCGGGTCGCCGCCCACCGCGCCGAACGACCCCGCCTCCTTGCCCTGTGTGAGCCGGGCCGCGGCGGCGGTCCACTCCTGGAGGAGGTCGATCAGCTCGGCCCGGTCGCCGGTGGTGACGTCGAAGGCGACGAAGTGCAGGCGGTCCTGGGCGGGGGTGACGATGCCCGCCTGGTGCTCGCCGTAGAAGGGGTAGGGGGCGGAGGTGGAGGCGGCGTGCGCGACGGGCGGCTCGTCGAGGAGCGACCGCGCGCCCACGGCGCCCGCCCCGGCCACCGCCGCGCCGGCCGCGCCGAGCCCGAACAGGCTCCGCCGGCTCATCCGCCGTCCGTTCCCGGTGGGCTCGGACATGGGGTCCTCCCGCTACTTCGCCACCACAGGGGCGATCTTGCTGATCGGTTCGCCGAGCGCGTTGATCGCGTCGGACAGGGTCTTGAGCTGCGCCTTGGACAGCTCGTCGTGGAGCTGCCAGCCGTCGCCCCTGCGGTGCGCCTCCAGCGCCGCCTCGGCCGCGGCGAACTTCTCGTCCAGCGTCTTGACGAGGTCAGGAGCCCGCTCCTCCAGCACCGGCCGGAGCGACTGCACGGCGGCCTTGGAGCCTTCGAGGTTGGCAGCGAAGTCCCAGAGGTCGGTGTGCGACCAGATGTCCTCCTCGCCGGTGATCTTACCGGTGGCGACCTCGTCGAGCAGTTCCTTGGCGCCGTTCGCCAGGTTGAGCGGGGTGAGCTCGGCGGCGTTGGCCTTGCCGACGATGGTCTTGACGTCGGCGATGAGCTTGTCCGCGATCGGGCCGTCCTTGCTCACGTCCTTGTGGATCCACAGGTCCTTCTCGATCCGGTGGAAACCGGTCCACTTCTCGCCCTCGGCCAGGTCGGCCTCGCGGGCGTCGATGGCCGGGTCGAGGTCGCCGAAGATCTCGGCCACCGGCTCGATGCGCTCCCAGTACGTCCGCGCCACCGGGAACAGCGCCTTCGCCTCGTCGATCTTCTCCGCCTTGACGGCGTCCACGAACTCCTGCGTCTTGACCAGCAGCGTGTCGCTCTGCGTCTTGACGTAGCGCTTGTAGCCGGTCACCGCGGCGGCGAGCTGGGCGTCGGCGGTGAGCGGCTGGTGCTCGCCGGTGACCTTGAGCGGGTTGCGGATGCCCTTGCCGACCATGCCGGGCTTGCAGGCGGTCTCGTACGTGCCGGCCGGCAGCTCCGCGATGAGCTCCCGCGTCAGGCCGGGCACGATGTTCTCGACCTCGGCCATGATGCGGTCGCCCGCGGCGAGCACGTAGAACTCGGTCACCTTGCTGCCGCCGTTGGTGATCGTGAACGTCGTGGTGCCCGCGGGCACCTCCGTGACCGGCACCTCGCACGCGGTGTCCGACGCGGCCACGGCGATCTTCCCCGGCGAGCCGGAGGCGGCCGGCGCGGCGGCGTCACCGCCGGAGGAGCCGCCGGAGGAGCCGCAGGCGGTGAGTGCGGCCACGGCGAGCACGCCGGTGGACAGGCGGAGGACGGTACGCATGGTGCTCCTGTTCAGGCCGCGGCGGTGGGCGCCGCGGGCAGGGACGTCCGCCGCGGGCGGAGGAAGAGGACGAGGGCGGGCAGCAGGTACGCGGCCCAGGCGACGACCTCGGCGACGCTGGGCTGCGGGGTGATGTTGAACATCCCGGCCAGCAGCATGCCGTACCAGGAGTCGGCGGGGAGGGAGGCGCCGAGGTCGAAGGCCGGCGTGGCGAGGCCGGTCAGCACGCCCGCCTCCTGGAGATCGTGCACGCCGTACTTGAGTATGCCCGCCGCGACCACGATGAGCAGCAGCCCGGTCCAGGTGAAGAACCTGGTGAGGTTGATCCTGACGGCGCTGAGGTAGAGCCCCCAGCCGATGGCGACCGAGGTGAGCACGCCCAGCGTGATGCCGATCAGCGGCTCGGCGGTCGTGGCGGCGCCCTGCGCGGAGGCGAAGAACAGCAGGGCGGTCTCCAGCCCCTCCCTGGCGACGGCGAGGAAGGCCATGACGGCCACGGCGAGCCGGCCCAGCTCCAGCGCGTCGCTCAGCTTGCCGCGCAGCTCGCCGGAGAGCGTGCGGGCCGCCCGCCGCATCCAGAAGATCATCCAGGTGACGAAGACGACGGCCAGCAGCGAGGCGATCGACTCGAACAGCTCCTGCCCCGTGTACGCCAGGTGGGCCGCCGTGAAGGTCAGCAGCGCGCCGAATGCCGCCGACAGCGCGACGGCGGCGCCCACGCCGGCCCAGACCTGGGGGAGCCGGTCCTTGCGGTCGCTCTTGACGAGAAAGGCGACGAGGACCGAGACGACGAGTGTCGCCTCCAGGCCCTCGCGCAGCCCGATGAGATAGCTGGCGAACACGGACACTCCCGCGGGTTCTTAGGTAAGGCTCCCCTAAATTAGAGCTCTCGCGGCGTTCTGTCCATGTGTGCCCGGTGTGTTCGTCGTCACCCCGCCAGGTTCTCGGTCAGCAGTTCGAGCAGCGGTTCGCGGCGTACGCACCGCTCCAGCAGGAACGAGTCCGCGAGCGCGGTCAGCTCGTCGTCGCCGAGCCCGCGGAACAGCTCGGCGTACTCGGGCAGCAGCGCCTGCGCGAACAGGATGTGCCTGATCAGGTCGTCGCTCTGGTAGCGGGCGCCCCACGGGTAGGGGTCCCAGCCGGGGAACTCGGTCTCGACCAGCTCGTGCAGCGGCCCGAGCACGTCCGAGCCCTCCTCCATCGTCGACCCCCAGCGGTCCACCCCGAGCCGCCGCTTCTTGTCGAGGAAGCCCCCGAACCTGTCCAGGTACGGCCCCGCCGCGTGCACCAGCCCCTGCAACCCCACGTCCTTGTACGTCCAGAGCGACCAGCCCGCCCCCTCCGCGTCGTAGATCGCGAGCTGGTCGCGCAGGATCTGGTACCGCTGCGCGTCCTTCTCCGGGTCCCCGGTGTAGACCGGCCCGAACTCACCCACCCACAACGGCGTCCCGGTCTCCCGCTGGAAGCGGGAGCGCTTGGCGAACGTCCGCTCCAGCTCGTCCCGGTCGCACCACTCGCCCCGCGTGTGCCCGGGGTACGGCCCGCCGTGGGCGAAACCGGCGAGGGCGTAGTCGTGCATGACGAAGACCGTGTTCTCGTACACCTCACGGAAGATCGAGAAGTCGGTGGAGTAGGTGTTGCCGTCCAGGAACAGCACGTGGTGCGGGTCGGCCCCGCGCACCGCCTTCACCAGCCGGTCGTAGAACGGGCCGATCACCCGGCCGGTGACGTCGGCGGGCTCGTTCGCCGGGTTGTAGCCGGCGACCCAGGGGTTGTCACGGTAGTGGTCGGCCAGGACCTCCCACAGGTGCACCACCCGGTCCTGGAAGTGGCGGTGCTGCCAGAACGCCGCCACGTGGGTGGGATTGTCGGAGTGCCAGTGCTGGTTCTGCGAGCCGGGCAGCGCGTGCAAATCGATGACGCTGTAGATGCCGTGCGCGCCGAGCAGGCCGATCACCCGGTCGAGGTGGCGGAAGCCGCGCGGGTCGATCTCGAAGGGCCGCTCGTCGGACTCCCAGTGGCGGTAGTTCACCGGGATGCGCACGCAGTTCATGCCGAGGCCGGCCAGCAGCTCGGCGTCCCGCTCGGTGAAGAACGAGGTCAGCAGGCGGTCGAAGAACAGCTCGGCCCGCTCCTCGCCGAGCACGTCCCGCACCGCGGCGCGCATCGAGCTCTCGTTGGCGGGGAAGCCGGTGACGAAGTTCTCCATGTTCATCCAGCCCCCGAGGCCCACCCCGCGGAGCCGTACCGGCTGGTCGTCGGGTGTGACGAGGTGGTTTCCGGACACACGCAGCATGTCAGAGGTCATCCCTTCGTGGCGCCGGCGGTGAGCCCGCCGACCAGGTGGCGTTCCGCGACGGCGTAGAACCCGAGCGCCGGGATCATGGCCAGGACGAGGTAGGCGAGGATGCGGGCGGTGTCGGAGGCGTACTGGCCCTGGAACTGCTGGATGCCGAGCGGCAGGGTCCAGTTGGCCTCCTCGGTGAAGACCACCAGCGGCAGCATGAAGTTGTTCCAGCTCCCGACGACGGCGAGCACCGAGACGGTGGCGATGGCGGGCTTGGCCATGGGCAGCAGGATCCGCCAGAAGAACCCGAACGGACTGCACCCGTCGATGATCGCGGCCTCCTCGATCTCCCCGGGGATGCTGCGGAAGAAGCCGCGCAGGATGATGATCGTCAGCGGCAGCCCGAACGCCGCCTGCACGAGGATGACCCCGAGCGGGTCGCCGAGCAGGCCGAGCGCGCGCAGCAGCACGAAGATCGGCAGGATGGCCACCGCGAACGGGAACATCAGCCCCGCCGTGAACAGCGTGAACAGCGCCTCCCTGCCCCGGAAGGCGAACCGGGCGAAGACGAACCCGGCCAGCGCCGCCACCCCCACCGTGAGCACGGTGGTGACGACCGCGATGAACGTGCTGTTCCAGAGCTGCAACCAGAACGACGACGAGGCCAGCACGTCGGTGTAGTTGCCGGTCACCCAGGTCGAGGGCAGCCCGAACGGGTTCGTGGACAGCTCGCTGTTGCGCTTGAACCCGCCGAGCGTCGCGTAGACCACCGGGATCAGCACGAACGCGCCGACGACCCACGCGATGAGATGCAGCGGCAGCGTGTTGCGCCGAGGAGCCTGCTTCTTGCCGCGGGTCATCGCCTGCCTCCCATGCTGGTGGTCGCGCCCTCCAGGTCACGGCGCATCACGAACCGCTGGTAGAACAGGGCGAAGACGAGACTGAGCACGAACATCACGACGCTGATCGCGCTGGCGTAGCCGACCTGGGAGCGCTTGAACCCCCACTCGAACATCGTCACGGCCATCGTCTCCGACGAGTGCGACGGGCCGCCCTGGGTGAGGATCCAGACCAGGTCGAAGAGCTGGATCGTGTAGATGACGCACAGGAAGACGCTGATCCGGATCGTCGGCCCGAGCAGCGGCAGCGTGATGTGCCTGAACACCTTCCAGCCGCTCGCCCCGTCGATCTGGGCGGCCTCGACGAGCTCGTCCGGGATGTTCTGGCGGCCCGCCAGATAGATCATCATGTGGAAGCCGAAGTACTTCCACGTCATGACGAGGAACAGCGACGGCATCACCGTGTCCGGGTCGGCCAGCCAGTCGGAGTCGGCGCCGAACAGCGCCAGCAGCTGGTTGGCCATCCCGGCGTCGGGCGCGAGGATCAGCGAGAACAGCACGCCGGTGATCACTTCGGACAGCACGTACGGCGCGAAGAACACCAGCCGGTACACCGCCCGCCCGCGGATGCGCTGGTTCAGCAGCAGCGCGATGGCCAGCGAGAGCGGCAGCTGCACGCAGACCGACAGCAGCACCAGCACGAGCAGGTGCCACAGGTCCCGCCGGAAGATCTCCGTGCCGAACAGCCGGGTGAAGTTGTCGAAGCCGATGAAGTTGGTGGGCAGGCCGCCGAACCCGTTCCAGCGGAACGCGCTGGCGTAGAAGGCGACCAGGATCGGCGCCACGACCAGCAGCAGGAACAGCACCAGCGCGGGCAGGACGAACAGCGCGATCGTCAGCGCGCGGCCACGGTGTCTGACGGCGGGGGCGGGGGCCGGAAGCCTGGCCGCCTCCGGCCCTCGGGTCAGTGTCGTCATTCTTCGGTCTTGGCCACTTCGGTGATGGCCTGGGCGACCTGCTCAGGCGTCTTGGTGCCGCCGATCAGCTCGGCCACGCTGTCGTTGACCTGCTGGCCGACGGCCGGCGGGTACGCCTGGTCGAGGTAGAGCTGGTAGCCGGTCGCGCCGGCCAGCATCGTGGCCACCTGCTTGAGGTTGGGGTCGGTGACCGCGCTCTCCTCGCCCTTGAGCACCGGCAGGACGCCGCCGGCCTGGACGGCCTTGGTGTGGTTGTCCATCCGGGTCATGAACTTCACGAAGTCCACGGCCTCCTTCGGCGCGTCCCTGCCGACGGCCAGGCCGCCGCCTCCGCCGAACGCGTCCGTGGCCGAGCCCTTGCCGCCCTCGACGGCGGGGAAGGGGAAGAAGCCGAGGTCGTCGCCGAGGCCCTTGCCCGCGTCCTTCTGCACGGACGGGGCCCACTGGCCCATCAGCTCCATGGCGGCCTTGCCGTTGCCGATCGTGGCGGCCTGCCCGTCGGGCGTGGAGTACGCCGCCCCAAGGAAGCCCTTCTGGAACGGCTGCAGGTCGGCCAGGGCCTTCACCTGCTGCCCGGCGGCGATGAAGTCCGGCGTGCTGAAGTTCTTGTCCACGGCCGCCTGCTTGAGCGCGTCGAGGCCGGCGATGCGCATGGCGAGGTAGGCCCAGTAGTAGTGGCCCGGCCACTTCTCCTTGCCCGCCAGGGCGATGGGGGTGACGCCGGCGTCCTTGAGCTTCTTGACGTCGCCGAGGAACTCCGACCAGGTGGCGGGCGGCTGCTCGATGCCGGCCTTGGCGAAGAGCTTCTTGTTGTACCAGAAGCCGACCATGCCGATGTCGGTCGGCAGGCCGTAGGTCTTGCCGTCGAACTGGTACGCGCTGAGTGCCGCCGTGGTGAAGCCGGGCAGGACGTCGGCGACGTCGGAGGAGAGGTCCTTCACCAGGTCGGCGTCGATCTGCTGCCTGAGCACGCCGCCGCCCCAGGTGGCGAAGACGTCGGGGGCCTTGCCGGACTGCGTGATGGTGGTGAGCTTGGCCTTGTAGGCGTCGTTCTCCAGGACCGTCGCCTTGATCGTGACGTTGGGGTTCTGGGCCATGAACTCCTTGGCCCGCTGCGCCCACAGCGTCTTCAGCGGTTCCGCGGTCGACAGGTGCCACCACTCCAGGGTGACCTTCGCCGGGGCGGCGCTCTCGCCGGACCCGGAGGTCGCGGCGCCGCCACCGCCACCTCCGCCGCAGCCGGCCACGAGCACCGCGGTCGCGATCAACACCACACTGCGTTTCATCCCGAGGGGTCCCTTCTCTGCTGGGCGGAGCACGCCGAGCCTGGCGGAACAGAGCGAAACTTTCGTATAACCCCCGATATTTTCTTTGCCCGGAGCTTAAGTAACCTAGAAGTAACGCGTCAACACCCCGGTTCCGAGCGACGCCGAACCGAAACTTTCGGATACACTCCCGATCGTGTCAGCGAAGAGGCGGGTCACGATCGCACTGATCGCGGAAGAGGCGGGGGTCTCCATCCCCACGGTCTCGAAGGTCATCAACGGGCGCCCGGAAGTAGCCCCTGCCACCCGCCACAAGGTGGAGCGGCTGCTCCAGGAGCGCGGCTACCAGCGCCGCGTCAGCCAGGACGACACCCCGGCCGGGCTGATCGACCTGGTGTTCGCCGAGATCGAGTCGCCGTGGGCGATGGAGATCGTCCGGGGCGCGGAGAGCGCGGCCCGCGAGGCGGGGGCCAGCGTCGTCATCTCGGTCCTGCACACCCACGCCGGGCCCGGCCGCGACTGGCTCGAACGCCTGGCCGCCCGGCGCACCGACGGGGTGGTGATCGTCGCCTCCCGGCTGTCCACCGGCATCCAGGCGCAGCTCGGCGCCCGCGCGCTGCCGTTCGCGGTGGTGGACCCCGAGGGCGAGCCCGCGCCCGGCGTGATCTCGGTCGGCGCCACCAACTGGAACGGCGGCCTGGCCGCCACCCGCCACCTGCTGGAGCTGGGCCACCGCCGGATCGGCATGATCAGCGGCCCGGCCGACATGCTCTGCAGCCAGGCCCGCATCGACGGCTACCGGGCCGCGCTGGAGACCGCCGGCGTCCCGCTCGTGCCCGAGCTGGTCCGGCGGGGCACCTTCCTCGTCGACTCCGGCCACGACGAGGGTCACGCCCTGCTCGACCTGGCCGAGCCGCCGACGGCGATCTTCGCGGGCAGCGACCTGATGGCCTTCGGCGTCTTCGAGGCCGCCCGGCAGCGCGGGCTGCGCGTGCCGGAGGACCTCAGCGTGGTCGGCTTCGACGACCTGCCCCTCTCCAAGTCCGCCTGGCCGCCGCTGACCACCGTCCGCCAGCCGTTGCAGGAGATGGCCGCGCTGGCGACGCGTACGGTCCTGGCCATGGGGCGCGGCGAGGTCCCCGAGACCAAACGCGTGGAGCTCGCCACCGAGCTCATCGTCCGCGAGAGCACCGCCCGCCACCCGTAGCAGCCGTACCGCCGGGCTGCTTTAGTGGGGTGTGCTGAATTCCGCTCGTTACCTGGCTTTGCTGGAGGAGGACCACCGGCGGCTGCGAGCCGCCGGGGCCGCCGATCTCGCCGCGCCCGTGCCGTCCTGTCCGGGATGGACGCTCGCCGACCTGGTCGGCCACGTGGGCGAGGTCTACCTGCACAAGGCGGAGACCATGCGCCTCGGCGCCTGGCCGGAGCCGTGGCCGCCGGAGCCCGACCCCGCGGGCCCGCTGCACCGCCTCGACCGGTCCTACGCGGAGCTGCGCGCCGAGTTCGCCGCCCGCGAGCCCGGCGAGGCCGCGCTCACCTGGTACGACCCGGACCAGACGGTCGGGTTCTGGATCCGCAGGATGGCGCTGGAGACCGTGGTGCACCGGATCGACGCCGAGCAGGCGGCCGGCACGCCCGTCACGCCGGTGCCCGACGACCTCGCCGCCGACGGCGTGGACGAGATCCTGACGGTGATGCTGGCCTACGAGACCACCACGAGCGCGGCCGAGTTCGGCGACGGGCTCGCCCAGGCCGACGGGCGGCCGGTCTCGATCGCGGCGGGGGAGGAGCGCTGGCTGGTGCGGGCCACGCCCGCCGGGGTGGAGGTCGCGCGGGGCGAGCGCGCGAGCGGGGCCGCGTCGGTCGCGGGAGCGCCGCAGGACGTCCTGCTCTGGCTGTGGGGACGGCAGGACGGGACGGGGCTGACCTTCGGCGGCGACGGCGCGCCGGTGGAGCGGCTGCGGTGGCTGCTCAAGGAGTCCACTCAGTGACAGGGGCGGCGAGGACCTCGCGGAGGCGGGCCGCGTAGGCGCGGGGGTGGCTGAGGTTGCCGTTGTGGCCGCCGGGGAACACCGCGAGCGGCACGCCGGTGAGCTCGGCGAGCCGGTCGGCGCACCGGCGGTCGAAGACGGCGGCCGGGGTCCGCTCGCCGGCCGCCGGGAGCACCGGCACGCGGCAGGCGGCGGGGTCGCCGGGGCCGGGGTCGTCGATGACGGCCTGGAAGTCGTGCCGGATGAAGAAGTCGAAGGCGGCCTCGCGCTCGGCCGTCATGGGGAACGGGGTCAGGCCGGGCTCGGCGTCGCCGCCGGGCGTGATGCCGAGCACGCGGGTCACCTCCTTGAGCGCCGTGGGCAGGTCGGTGGCGAGATAGAGGTCGCGGATCGCGGCCAGCTCGGCGCGGTGGTGGGCCCGCTCCGACTCGGGGAGCAGCCACGGGGAGACGGGCTCGTGCGCGATGAGCAGGCCGATCTGGTCGGGGTGGTCGGCGGCCAGATGGAGCCCGATGGAGGCGCCGAGGCTCTGGCCGAGCATGACGACGGGCTCGTCCGTGAGGCGGGCGAGCAGGTGGTGGACGTCGTCGGCGTGCTCCCTGACGCTCACGGTCGTGTCCGGGATCGTGCTGCGGCCGAGGCCGCGGCGGTCGTAGGTGATCACGGTGCGGGAGTCGGCGAGGTGGCCGACGAGGTCGGCGGTGCGGTCGGCGTCGCCCTCGCCGCTCTGGGAGATCAGCAGGAGGGGGCCGGTGCCGCGCAGCTCGTAGTGGAGTGAGCCGCCGGGGATGGTGATGGTGGGCATGCCGACGACCCTAATCCATCAATTCTGATGTATCAAGTCTGATGGATTATTCAGCGGCGGAGGCCGGGGAGCAGGCGGTCGGCCAGCTTCTCCAGGGCCTCGACGACCTCGCGGACCTGCTCGCCGTCGTCCGTGCCCAGGACGGCGGCGACGGCGTCGTCCACCGGGGTGTCGCGGACGCGGGTCACCCGGTCCGACGTCTCCGGGGCCTCACGGATGATCGTCCGGCGGCGGTCCCTGGGGTCGGTGTCGGCGAGGACCGCCCCCGCCGTACGCAGCCGCGCCACGGCCGCCGACACCGCGCTCTGCGGCAGGCCGGTGCGCGCCGCGATCTCCCCGACCGTGGTGCCGGGATGGCCGCGCAGATCGCTCACCACGATCAGCACCGTGCGCACGCTCGTCGAGTGCTCGCCGATGCCCTCGACCGGCATCGCCTCCTCGCCGATCTTCATCAGGGCGCGGCCCAGCAGGAACAACTCGACGCCATTCACGGTCAGCAACCTACCGGCAGGAAAGGGATAAGGTCGTGCGGCGTGACGACGGACCTGGAGGACCTGGCCGGCCGCCTGCGGGAGTTCGCCCGCGCCCGCGACTGGGAGCAGTTCCACACGCCGAAGAACCTGGCGATGGCGCTGGCCGGCGAGGTGGGGGAGCTGGTGGCGGAGTTCCAGTGGCTCACGGCCGCCGAGTCCGCGGACCCCGGCCCCGAGGCGCTGGCCCGCATGCGCACCGAGCTGGGGGACGTGACCCTCTACCTGGTACGCCTCGCCGACGTGCTGGGCGTCGACCTGCTGGCGGCGGCCACGGACAAACTGGCCGACAACGAGCGCCGCTACGACGCCGACCGCTACCGGGGCTCGGCCCGCAAGGCCCCGCCGTAAGGGGCGCCCGCGATCTTCTCGTGGGTACGAACCCCCGCATAGGCTGTCGAACATGCGTTTCGGAGTGCTGGGGCCGCTGGCCGTGTGGACCGACGCCGGCGAGGCCGTGACGATCCCCGGCTTCAAGGTGCGGGCGCTGCTCGTGGACCTGCTCGTCCACGAGGGCCACCCGGTCTCGGTGGACCGGCTGGTCGACGACCTGTGGGGCGAGGAGCCGCCGGGCAACCCGGCCGCCGCGCTCCAGGTCCGGGTGTCCCAGCTGCGCAAGGCGCTGGAGGACGCCGAGGCGGGCGGCAAGAACCTGGTGGTCTCGCGCGCCCCCGGCTACCTGCTGCGGCCCGACGCCGGCGCGGTGGACGCCGGGCGGTTCGCGGAGCTGCTGGCAAGGGCCGAGGCCGCGGGCAGCCCGCGGACCAGGGCCGGCCTGCTGGGGGAGGCGCTGGCGCTGTGGCGCGGCCCGGCGTACGCGGACTTCGCCGACGAGGAGTACACCCGCGCCGCGATCCTGCGCCTGGAGGAGCAGCGGCTGTCGGCGCTGGAGCAGCACGCCGAGGCCCGGCTGGAGCTGGGCGAGCACGCGCTGCTCGTGGGCGAGCTCGGTGACCTCGTGACCCGCCACCCGCTCAGGGAGCGGCTGCGGGCGGTGCACATGCGGGCGCTGTACCGGGCGGGCCGCCAGAGCGAGGCCCTCGCCGGCTACGCCGAGCTGCGCGAGCGGCTGGCCGACGAGCTCGGCCTCGATCCCGGGCCCGAGCTCGTGGCGCTGCACCAGGCGATACTCGGCCAGGACCCGGCGCTCAGCCTCCCGGCCGGGCGCCCGCTCACGAACCTGCCCGCCGCCGTCAGCAAGCTGATCGGCCGCGACGAGGCCCTGAGTGAGGTGTGCGGCCTGGTCGGGGAGGAGCGGCTGGTCACGCTCACCGGCAGCGGCGGGGTCGGCAAGACCCGGCTGGCGCTGGCCGCCGCCGACCGGCTCCTCGACGGCTTCGCCGACGGCGCCTGGCTGGTCGAGCTGGACCAGGCCGTACGGACCGGCCTCCACGACGCGGGCCGGGACGCCTCCGTCACGGGCGGGGCGGCGGGGGACGCGTCCGCAGCGGGCGCATCCCCGGCGCGTGGGGCGGCATCGGGCGCATCCCCGGTGGGCGGGACGGCGGGGCCGCGGACGGTGGCCGAGGCCGTCATGGCCGCGCTGGACATCCGCGAGTACGCCGACTCCGCCGACGTGGCCGGGCAGCTCGCCGAGGCGCTGCGGCACCGCCACGCCCTGCTCGTCCTCGACAACTGCGAGCACGTCGTGGCGGAGGTCGCCGAGCTGACCGAGCTGCTCCTGCGCTCCTGCCCCGACCTGCGGGTGCTGGCCACCAGCAGGGAGCCCCTGTCCGTGGCCGGCGAGGTGCTGTGGAGCGTCCCCCCGCTGGAGCTGCCCGCCGGCACGGACCTCGCCGTGATGGCCCGCTCGGACGCGGTCCGGCTGTTCGTGACCCGCGCCGCCGCCTCCGCGCGCGGCTTCGCCCTGGATGCGGGCAACGCCCAGGCGGTCGCGCAGCTCTGCCGCCGCCTCGACGGCATCCCGCTGGCGCTGGAGCTGGCCGCGACCCGGGTGCGCGCGCTCGGCGTGCACGGGGTGGCCTCCCGGCTGGACGACCGGTTCCGGCTGCTCGCCGCCGGGTCGCGCGGCGCGCCGGCCCGCCAGCAGACGCTGACCGCGGTCATCGACTGGAGCTGGGACCTGCTCTCCGAGGAGGAGCGGCGGGTGCTGCGCCGCCTGGCGGTGCACGCCGAGGGCTGCACGCTGGAGGCCGCCGAGGCCGTGTCCACCGAGGCTGGGTCCGCCGACGGCGATCCGGCGCTGGACGTGCTCGACCTGCTGCCCCGGCTGGTGGACCGCTCGCTCGTGGTCGTCGCCGGCTCCCCGGCCGGGGTGCGCTACCGGCTGCTGGAGTCGGTGGCGGCGTACTGCCTGGCGAGGCTGGGGGAGGCGGGCGAGCTCGACGCGGTCCGCCGCGCCCACCTGCGCCACTACCTGGCGCTCGCCGAGGAGTGCGAGCCGGGCCTGTACGGCCACGAGCAGCGCGACCGCCTGCTGCGCCTCGACGCCGAGGCCGCCAACCTGCGCGCCGCCCTCGACACCGCCGTCGGCACCGGCGACGCCGCGAGCGCGGCGCGGCTGGTGAACGCCCTGGCCTGGTACTGGTTCCTGCGCGGCCGGCTGGCCGAGGGCCGGCGCTCGCTGGCCGCCGCCCTGTCGGTGCCCGGCCCGGACTCCCCGGAACGGGCGCGGGTGGCCGCCTGGCACGCCGGGTTCGCCATGATGCTGGGTGAGCAGGTCGACTGGCGGCCGGTGCTCGCCGCCGTCGCCGATCCCGGGCAGCGGGCGAGGGCCGAGCTGTTCGTCGGCATGCACGTCAGGGACATGCCGACCGGCCAGGAGCTCAACGAGCGGGCGCTGGCCGCCTTCCGCGCCGTCGGCGACCGGTGGGGCGAGGCGGCGGCCCTCGCCTGCCAGGCCAGGGACGCCTTCACCCGGCGCGACCACGAGGCGCTCGACCGCTGCGCCGGCGAGAGCGTACGGATCTTCACCGCGCTGGGCGACCGCTGGGGCCTGCTGCGGGCCACGGAGTGGCTGGCCTCGGCCGCCGAGATGAGCCGCGACACCGAGCGCGCGAACCGGCTCTTCGGCGAGGGCCTGCGGATGGCCGAGGACCTCGGCCTGTGGCCGGAGGTCGCCACCCACACCGCCTGGCTCGGCTGGGTCGCCCTGGAGAGCGGCGCGTACGAGCGCGCCATCGAGCTGTGCGAGCGCGCCAGGAAGATGGCCGCCGACCAGGGTTACCGGGAGGGCGAGAGCATGGGCGAGATGGGCGTCGCCTTCGCCGCCCGCCGCGCCGGCCGGCTCGACCTGGCCGAGCGGCACCTGCTCCGGCTCCTGGAGGGCGTGCCGCGCGATCCCGACGTCGAGCCCGCCGTGCACGTGGCCGACGTGCTGACCGAGCTGGGCCACGTACGCGAGGCGCGCGGCGACCAGGCCGCCGCCCTGGCCCTGCAGGAGGAGGCCATCGTCGCGGCCCGCAGGATCGGCGACCCGCGGACGCTGACGTGGGCCGTGGTCGGCGCGGCCTCCGCCTGCGGGGCGAGCACGCGGGCCGCGCGGCTGCTGGGGCTGGCCGCGGCCAACAGGGAGCGGCTCGACCTGCCCGCAGGTCCTGCGGAGCAGGAGGAGTTCGACCGCATCGCGGCACGGGTGCGCGACGGCATCGGCGCGCAGGCGTACGCGGAGGCGTACGCCGAGGGCGCGGCCCGCAAGCTCGACGAGGTCCAGGACCTGCTCTGACGCTCACCCCCGCGGGGCGCGCTCGACGTGCTCGGCGAGCCGGTCGAAGAACTCGACCCAGCCCTCCTTCGCCTGCTCGGCGTGCTCGGGGTCGGTGTTGACGCCGTACTGGTGGAAGCGCATCTCGGTGCGGTCGCCGGTCGCGGCGAGGTCCACGGTCACCACCGACGCCGGGCCGTCTCCGGGGGCGTCGGGGTCGCCGGTCGTGAACACCAGCCGGCCGGGCGCGCGCACCTCGCGGTAGCGGCCGTCCAGCGTCACCTCGAACCCCTCCTCGCCGACCAGCGTGGCCCGCCAGACCCCGCCGGGCACGGCGTCCAGGGTGATCCGGCCGAGCGGCGTGGCCATCCCGCGCGGCCCGAACCACCGCGAGAAGCGCTCCGGGTCCGTCCAGGCGGCCCAGACGCGGTGGCGCGGGGCGGCGAAGCGGCGGGTGATGGTGTATTCGGCGGTCTGCGGCATCGGGTCCTCCTGGGGCGGGTTCGCGAGTTTCTGGGTGGAACACCTTCACGGTCGCGCGCCGCCCTTACGAACGCCTTCCTGTGCCCTTAAGACCCGTTGTGGCACCCTTGGGGGCATGCGCATCCTTCGCGCCGCGCAGGTGCTCACCGGCCGCCCCGGCGAGGTGATCCCGAACGGCGAGGTGGCCGTGGACGGCGCCGTGATCGCCTTCGCGGGGTCGCGCGGCGGCGCCGGCGAGCCGGGCGACGCCGACGAGGTCGTCGACCTGCCCGGCTGCACCCTGCTGCCGGGGCTCATCGACGCGCACGTGCACCTGGGCTTCGACGACAAGGTCGACCCGGTGACCGGGCAGAGCCCCGAGAGCGACCGCCACCTGCTGCTGCGCATGGCCGAGAACGCCCGCAAGCTCGTCTCCGCCGGCGTCACCACCGCCCGCGACCTCGGCGCGCGCGGCTTCCTCGACCTGGCGCTGCGCGACGCGATCGAGGAGGGGCTGGCCGTCGGCCCCCACCTGATCGCCGCGACCCGGCCCATCACGCCCACCGGCGGCCACTGCTGGTACATGGGCGGCGAGGCCGACGACCTGCCCGCCATCCGCCGCGTGGCCAGGGAGAACCTGCGGGCCGGCGCCGACTGCCTCAAGATCATGGCCTCCGGCGGGCAGATGACGCCGAGCGCGGCGCCGAGCTGGGTCCAGCAGTACTCCACCGAGGAGATCCGCGCCGTCGTGGAGGAGGCCGGCGCCCGCGGCAAGGGCGTGGCCGCGCACGCCCACGCGCACGCGGCCATCCGCAGCGCGGTCGAGGCCGGGGTGGCCACGATCGAGCACTGCTCGTTCTTCACGCCCTCCGGCCACCGCTACGACCCGGAGCTGGCCGACCTGGTCGCCGAGAGCGGCACGTACGTATGCCCCACCCTGCACGGCGTCTACTGGCGGCTGCGCGACACGCTCGGCCCCGAGATGCTCGACGACTGGCTGCACGGGATCGTCGCCCTGCGGGACGCCGGGGTGCGCCTCATCGCCGGCACCGACTCCGGCTTCGCCGCCGCGGGCGTCGGCAACCGCACCGACGGCTACGTGGCGGGGCTGGAGGTGTTCGCGGGGGCCGGGTTCGGCAACGCCGAGGTGATCGAGCTGGCCACGGCGCGGGCCGCCGACGCCTGCGGGGTCGGCGCGGTGACCGGGACCGTCGAGACCGGCAAGCGGGCCGACCTGATCGCGGTGCGCGGCGACCCGCTCCGCCGCATCTCCGACCTGCGCGAGCTCGTGCTCGTCCTGGTCGGCGGGCGGGCCGTCACGCAGACCGGCGTGGACACGGTCACCTCCTCTCTCTGAGACCGTTGAAGGAGTTCGCATGCTGCCCTGGTCCGCCGAGCTGGCCGGCCGTCTCGACCACCGCGTGATCGACAGCACCCTGCTGCGCGGCAACCCGCTGGGCGACCCGCACGAGCGGCCGCTGCTGGTGTACGTGCCGCCGGGCTACGACGACGAGCCCGAGCGCCGCTACCCCTCCCTGTACGTGCTGCTCGGCTACACCGGCCACGTCGCCATGTGGCTCAACAGGGCGCCGTTCCGCCGGCCGTTCCCCGAGCTGGCCGACGCCATGTTCGCCGCGGGGGAGGCGCCGCCCGCGATCGTCGTGTACGTCGACGCCTGGACCGCGCTCGGCGGCAGCCAGTACCTCGACTCGCCGGCCACCGGCCGCTACCACTCGTACCTGTGCGAGGAGGTCGTCCCCTGGGTGGACGCCCACTACCGCACCCTCCCCGGCCGCGACCACCGGGCGGTCACCGGCAAGTCCAGCGGCGGCTACGGCGCCATGGTGACCGCCATGCTCGCCCCGCACGTCTTCGGCGCTCTCGCCACCCACGCCGGGGACGCGCTGTTCGAGGTCAGCATGCGGCACGCGTTCCCGGGGTTGGCGCGGCGGCTGCGCGACATGTACGGCGGCTCCTACGACGCCTTCCTCGCCGACTTCCGCTCCCGGCTGGCCGGGACGCGAGAGGGCGATCTGGAGCTGCTGGAGATGTACGCCTACGCGGCGGCGTACTCGGCCGACGAGGACGGCACGGTGCGGATGCCGTTCGACGACACGGGGGCGCCGGTGCCGGAGGTGTGGCGGCGCTGGCTGGCGCACGACCCGGTGGTCATGGCGGGCGAGCCCCGCTACGCCGAGGCGCTGCGCTCGATGCGGGGCATCTGGGTGGACGCCGGGCACCGGGACGAGTACTTCCTGGACTTCGCCGCGGTCGCGTTCCGCCGCGCGGTGGCGGCGGCGGGCGTGCCGGACGAGCGGGTCCACTTCGAGCTGTTCGACGCGGGGCACGGCGGCATCGAGTACCGCTACCCGCTCGCCCTCGCCTGGCTCGCGCGGCGGCTGTCGGAGCGGAACGGCTAGGCTGCCCGCGTGGACAAAGCGGAATTGAAGGACCAGGTACGCGAACTTCGTGCGCAGGGGCGTTCTCCTAAGGAGATCGCCCGCGCGCTCAAGGTGCCGCCGTCCGTCGTGGCGCCGCTGGTGAGGGAGATCGCCACAGAGCTCGCCACGGGGACCACCACTGGTGGCGACACCCCCGACGTGGTCGGATGCTGGATCAACGTCGGCTGGAGCGCCGGCCTCGGCATCGACCCCGCGCTCGGCTGGAGCGACGAGGCGCCGGAGTCCGGCGCCGACGGCATGGTGTGCGTGCTCGTCGCCCGCCGCCACTCCTGGGACCGCATGGAGGTCTCCGGCTACCTCGCCGACGTGTTCTGCCTCGGCGTGCGCAACGCCATCGGCCCGCAGATCATGGACGACCGGGAGCTGGCGCGCTTCCGCGAGTACTTCTTCGGCGAGTACGCGGGCTGGCAGGAGGCGCCGTACGAGCTGGCCAGGCACCTGGTGCTGGGCTCGGTCGACTACGCCCGCACCCTCGGGTTCGAGCCGCACGAGGACTTCGGGCCGGTCGCCGACGCGCTCGGCAAGTGGGAGGGCGGCTCGGCGATCACGTTCGGCCGCGACGGCAAGCCGTTCTACCTGGAGCAGCCGGGCGACGACGCGAACAAGGTGCTGCGGACGCTGCGGCGCACCCTCTCCGACGACGACTTCGACTACGTCACCGGAGGCCGGTGACCTCGGTGCGTCACCGGAGGCCGGTGACCCGCAGCGTGACGTTGAGCCGGCCGGCGGCGAGACCGGTGGCCGGATCGCCGGTGCCGGGCAGGACCTTCAGCACGCCGTGGTAGGCGAGCCGCGACGGCCCCCCGAACACGAACAGGTCACCCGAGGCCAGCTCCACGTCCGTGTACGGCCTGCCGCGCGTCTCGGTGTTGCCGAACCTGAACCGGCACGTGTCGCCGATGCTCAACGAGACCACCGGGGCGGGCGACCTCTCGTCCTTGTCCTGGTGCATGCCCATCCGGGCATCGGCGTCGTAGAAGTTGACCAGGGCCGTGTCGGGGGCGTAGTCGTCGGCCGGGCGGCCGTACGCCTCGGCCACCGCGCGGCGGCCCAGGTCGGCGAGCCAGCCGGGGAAGTCGGCGACCTTGCGGCCGTTGACGTCGTGGGCCAGGCGCGTGTAGCGGTAGGGCTGCCAGTGCCAGCCCACGCACACCGTCTGGACCGACATCACGCCGCCCCCGGGCAGCCGGGTGTGCCGCATCGGCACCGGCCCCGTGGCCCACGCGCGGCAGGCGCGGACGAGGTGGCGCTGCTCGTCCATCGACAACCAGCCAGGAACGTGGACCGCGCCCGGCGCGATCTCCCTCATCGGCAGCGGGATCATCGTCACCCAGCCTACGACGCGGTTGTGAGGGCGGGAGCGGCCGACGTACGCTCGCCGCAGCTCGAACCCGAGGAGTGTGAAGCATGGCCGAGTCCCGTGAGCACGTCTTCGCCGGCGTGCACGGCGCCCGCACCGTCCGCGAATGGCCGCATGACGACCCCCGCTACGTCGTCCTGCTGATCCACGGGTACGGCGAGCACACAGGCCGCTACGAGCACGTCGCCGACCGGCTGGTCCGCCACGGCGCCGCCGTCTACGGCGTCGACCACGCCGGGCACGGCCGGTCGGAGGGCGAGCGGGTGCTCATCGAGGACTTCGAGGACGTCGTCGCCGACGTCCACACCGTCGAGGAGCAGGCACGGGCCGCGCACCCCGGCGTCCCCGTCGTGGCGATCGGCCACTCCATGGGCGGCATGATCGCCGCCCGGTACGCCCAGCTCCACGGCGCGGGGCTGGCCGCGCTCGTCCTGTCCGGGCCGGTGATCGGTGAGTGGGAGGCGGTGCCCGCGCTGCTCGCCCTCGACGAGCTGCCCGACCTCCCCATCGACCCGGCCACGCTCTCCCGCGACCCGGCCGTGGGCGCCGCGTACGCGGCCGACCCGCTGGTCTGGCACGGGCCGTTCAAGCGGGCCACGCTGGAGGCGTTCGCCGCCACGCTGGCCGCGATCGGCAAGGGCGGCACGTTCGGCGACCTGCCCACGCTGTGGGTGCACGGCGAGGACGACCAGCTCGTGCCGCTCGGGCCGAGCCGGGCGGGCATCGAGGCCGTACGCGGCACGGACCTCACCGAACGCGTCTACCCGGGCGCGCGGCACGAGGTCTTCAACGAGACCAACCAGGACGAGGTGCTGGACGACGTCATCGCCTTCCTCGACCGCGCCCTGTCCGCGCAGGGGTGATGTCCTACCTCACGGGCTCGTAGTGCATCGCCGTGACGCCGCACCCGAACGGCTGAGCCGAGACCCGGCGCAGCTTCCGGCGGCCGGGGAAGACCGGCATCCCGCCGCCGATCGCCGTCGGGTTGACGAACAGGTGGTACTCGTCGATGAGATCGGCTTCGGCCAGGCTCGCGACCAGCGTCCCGCCGCCGTACACGATGAGGTCCCCGCCCGGCCTCGCCTTCAGCCCGTTGACCGTCTCGGCCAGCTCGCCGCCGGCGACGGTCGCGTTCTCCCACGGCGACTCCGTGAGCGTGCGGGAGATCACGACCTTGGGGGTGCGGTTCATCCAGTCGATCGACTCCTTGTCCTCGCCGGGCGGCCCGGCGGCCCACGCCGGGATGAACCCCTCGGCGAGCCTGCGGCCGAGGATGATGGTGTCGACGTTCGCGGTGAGGGCGTTGATGTGCTCGCCGACGTCGTCGGTCCAGGGGAAGGTCAGCCAGTCCATCTCGCCGTTCGGACCGGCCATGTAGCCGTCGGCGCTGACCTGGACCTGGAGCAGCAGTTTGCGCATGGGGTCGAGTTTCCCTTCGAAGCCGTCGTCAATGGACACCACCCTGCCGGACCGACCTTACGATCCCCTTCCGATCACCTTCAGACGCCGCCTGGGTGGGGGCCGTTTCGCGGCTGCGGAGGCAAGGCGACACCCATCGCGTGAAGCCAGGCTTTCGGACGTTGGCCTACGTCCGCCTCGCGACGCCAAACTCTTGAACGCCGGCCTCGCGGCGTTCGCCGTGTGACGCCAACCTCTCCGTACACCAGCCTCGTGAAGTGGGCCTTCAGTCGTCAGCCTGGAGTCGTCAGCGGACCCGCAGCCAGACGTGTCCCTTGCCGTGGTCGCGGGTCAGCTCGACCTTCCAGCAGCCGCGCTCGGGAAAGACGAAGCCCGTGCCCCACTCCTGCCCGGGACGCCGCCAGTTCGACCCGCCGTGCTCCTCGGGGCCCCAGGCGAGCCGGGCGCGCGTGCCGTCCGGAAGCGTCGCCTCGACCTTGCGCAGCGGGCCCTCCCCGGTCATCCGCCATACGATCTTGACCTCCACGCCGCGCCGCACCGGCACCTCCCCGAACAGCAGCCCCCACAACTCCACCCCCTCGCCCGTGCCCCGCACCTCGGGAAAGCCGTCCCCTTGCGACACCGCCGTCCCGCGACACCCGGCCCCGTCAATGGTCACCACCGGAACGGGGCTCACGGTCCCGGTGGCATCGGCCGCGCCGGGCGTACCCTCAGCCCCCGGCTGCGTGCCACCGGTCTGCGGCGTATCACCGGTCTGCGGCGTGCCCGTCCCCGGAGTCGCCGTCCCCGGAGTCGCCGTCCCCGGAGTCGCCGTCCCCGGAGTCGCCGTCCCCGGCGTGCCCGCCGTCCCGGGTGCCGTACCACCACCGGCGCCACAACCAACCGCCACCGCAAGCACCGCCACGAGCGACACCACCATCCACCTCATCGATCATCCTCCTCGCCCCCCTTACACCGCCCGGCGGCGAAAGGTTCCGAGATCCACACCGATGACTTCCTGCCGCCCCTCCGGTCAGCACATCCGAGGAGGCCATCCATGAACGGTGAACGAGAACGGGTCCTGACAGCGGGCGTGGCCCTGCTGGAACGGGCGATCGACTACACGCTCGGCAGTCTGCGCATCGTGACCCCGCCCATGCTCTGCCGCGCGACCCCCTGCGCAGGCTGGACCATGGAACGGCTGCTGGCCCACGTCACCGACTCTCTCCGCGCCCTGAACGAGGCCGCCACCGGCACCGTCACCCTCGGCACGAAGGCGCTCGACCACCTGCGCACCGCCCGGCGGCTCAACCGCCACGACAACCCGGCCCTCCTCGTACGGGACGACGCCACCGAACTCCTCGGCACCTGGGCGGCCACGCTCACCGGCGAGCTGGTCTCGATCGGTGACCGCCACCTGACCAGCCCCATGGTGGCCGCCGTGGGCGCGATCGAGATCGCCGTACACGGCTGGGACATCGCCACCGCGTGCGGCGAGCCCCGCCCCATCCCGGCCCTGCTGGCGGACGAGCTGCTGGACCTGGCCCACCTGTTCGTGACGCCCGCCGACCGGCCGCACCGGTTCGCCGCGCCGCGCCCCGTCCCCCTGGACGCCCCCGCCGACGACCGCCTCCTGGCCTACCTGGGACGGGACCCGGCCGCCGCCGGCCGGCGGCCCTACCCGAACGGCCACTCCATCTGACCCGGTCCCGCGCGCCGCGCGCCGACACCGTACGATCGCCCTGTACGACATCCCGCGAAACCGGCACCTGACCGGGCAATCGGATGAGAAGATCGTAACTGGGCACACACCCATCGTTCGGGGCCGAAACACGTCCGGCCGGTCCGGCGGCGGCGGGGGGCACGCAGCGCCGGATCCAGGCCGACCAACGTGGTGGGGACGACCGTTCTTCGTGCGGCCGTCGCCACCACTCCCGCTTCCCCCGAATCCGTACGAAGGCTCAGCGGCCGGTGACCGCCCCCCGGCGAACCGGTGGGGAGGGTCGGATGCCGCGGGGACGGATCATCGGTGTGCGCGCAGCGCGGCCAGCACCCACCGGAAGGCCGGGACCGCCGGTGGGGATGGTTCCTGACCTCTGAGGATGCTCAAAAGCTGCCAATACCGCTCAACCCTGGGCTCGGCGACCATCTCCAGCCAGTCGATCAGGGCGGCGACCTCCTGCGCGGGCAGGTCGCCGGGGATGATCCGCGTCAGGACCGGCTTCGCCTCGTCCGCCTCCGGGGCGAGTCCGCGCGACAGAGCGGCCCCCGCGTGCTCCAGCACCAGGGGCCGGAGGTCGAGACCGTACTCCAGGCGGTTGTCCCCCTCGCCGCTGAGGACCATCCGCCGGACCGTCTGCCGGAAGCTCTCATCGCCCGCCAGCTCGGCCAGCTCCACCCACGCGCCGACCTGTCCGGAGGTCGGGTCCTCAGGGAGCTCGGCGGGAAGGTCCCGCATCCATCCTCCGACCAGCGCCGCGTCCTCATCGACGACGTCGGCGAACACGTGGTCGACGAAGTCGTCGATGATCTGCCGGCGTTCCCGCGCCGAGAGCCGGGCCAGTGCGTTGATCAAGGCGATCTCCTTCGTAGAGCTGTCTCGCTCGGTGAGAACACGCAGGACGGACCGGCGGATCTTCAGGGTGCGGATCTCGGCGTCGAGCGCTTTGACGTGCAGGTCCGCCACTTCGCGCAGCGTGACGCGCCTCTCCAGCACCTGCTGGACGGCGTCGAGGCCGAGCCCGAGATCGCGAAGCGTCCGGACCAGGTCCAGCCGCGCGACCGCCTCCGCGTCATACAGCCGGTATCCGCCCTCCGACCTCTGGACCGGCGGCACGACGCCGCTGTCGGACCAGAAACGGATCGTGCGCGCCCGCAGCCCCGTACGCCGGGCCAACTCCCCGATCGTGTAGAAATCCGTCACGTCGTCCATGACGCGAATCTGCACCTTCCACCCGGTGGAACCTCAAGCGATTTATCGGAAGTCGTAACCGGAGGCCGCATTAATCGCGTGGATTGTCCTGCGGCGCTTTGCGGAAAATGGCCGATGCGATTGTGGACGGTGCAGCACCTGGATGCCGTCCACGGATCTCGTCCCTCGCGGTGCCGGCACCCTCACGCGCTGAACGGGTGCGTCGGCTTCCCGTCGGCGGGCCGTTGCGCTCCGTTCTTGCGCCGGTGGCGGTGGCTATGCGGGGTCGGCGGCCAGGACCTCCAGGACCTGGTCGCCGTATTTCGCCAGCTTGTTCTCGCCGACGCCGTTGACCGTGCTCAGCTCGGCCGACGTGGTGGGGCGGAGGGTGGCGATCTCGCGGAGCGTGGCGTCGTGGAAGATGACGTAAGCCGGAACACCCTGCTCCTTGGCCACCGTGGCCCGCCAGGCGCGCAGGCGTTCGAAGAGCGGGGCCGCTTCGGCGGGAAGCTCGACCGCAGGCCGCGACTTCCCCGACCCGGAACCAGACCCCGAGCCGCCGCCGGAGCCGCTGCGCGTGCGGGCCGGGCGGAGGGTGTCGCGGCGCAGCAGGACCTCGTGGTTGCCGCGCAGCACCTCGGCGCTGGCGTCGGTGAGCACCAGCGCCCCGTAGTCGGACTCGACCGCGAGCAGCCCCTGCGCCAGCAGCTGCCGCACCACGCTGTGCCACTCCTGGTTGCCCAGCTCGGTGCCGACCCCGAAGACGGTGAGCGAGTCGTGGCCGTGCTGCAGCACCTTGGCGGTGGTCTTGCCGAGCAGGATGTCGACGATCTGGCCCACGCCGAACTTCTGCCGCCGCTCCTTGGCCAGCCGGAACACGGCGGACAGCACCTTCTGGGCGGCGACCGTGCCGTCCCAGGTCTCGGGCGGCGACTGGCAGGTGTCGCAGTTGCCGCACGGCTCGGCCCCCTGCTGGCCGAAGTAGTCGAGCAGCATCACGCGGCGGCAGCCGGCGGTCTCGCACAGCGCCAGCATGGCGTCGAGGTGCATCACCTGGCGGCGGCGGTGGGCGTCGTCGCCCTCCATGGCGAGGCGGCGGTGCTGGATGACGTCCTGCAGGCCGTAGGCCATCCACGCGGTCGCCGGCAGCCCGTCGCGGCCCGCCCGCCCGGTCTCCTGGTAGTAGCCCTCCACCGACTTGGGCAGGTCGAGATGGGCCACGAAGCGCACGTCGGGCTTGTCGATGCCCATGCCGAAGGCGATGGTGGCGACCACGATGAGCCCGTCCTCGCGCAGGAAACGGGCCTGGTGGGCGGCGCGGGTGCGGGCGTCGAGCCCCGCGTGGTAGGGCACCGCCGCGATGCCGTGCTCGACCAGGAACTCGGCGATCTTCTCCACCGAGGAGCGCGACAGGCAGTAGACGATGCCGGAGTCGCCGGGATGCTCGGTGCGCAGGAACTCCAGCAGCTGCTTCTTCGGCTCGGCCTTCGGCGTGATCCGGTAGTGGATGTTGGGCCGGTCGAAGCCGGCCACGAAGTGGCGGGCCTGGTCGAGGCCGAGCCGCGAGGAGATCTCGGCGTGCGTGGCGGGGGTCGCGGTGGCCGTGAGCGCGATGCGCGGCACGTCCGGCCAGCGCTCGCGCAGCTCCGACAGCGCGAGGTAGTCGGGGCGGAAGTCGTGGCCCCACTGCGCCACGCAGTGGGCCTCGTCGATCGCGAACACCGAGATGTCGCCCTTGGCCAGCAGCCGCATCGTGGCGTCCACCCGCAGCCGCTCGGGGGCGAGGTAGAGCAGGTCGAGCTCGCCGGCCAGGAACTCGGCTTCGACGAGCTGGCGCTCGCCGAAGTCCTGCGTGGAGTTGAGGAAACCGGCCCGCACGCCGAGCGCCCGCAGCGCGTCGACCTGGTCCTGCATCAGCGCGATGAGCGGGGAGATGACCACCCCGACGCCGGGACGCACCAGGGCCGGGATCTGGTAGCAGAGCGACTTGCCGCCCCCGGTCGGCATGAGGACGAGCGCGTCGCCGCCGCCCACGACCTGGTCGATGATCTCCTGCTGCCCCGGCCGGAACGAGTCGTAGCCGAACACGCGGTGCAGAACCTCGGAGGGGGTATCCATGCGGCTACCTTACGTGTTCGCGGGCGGACGATGAGTGAAGTTCGCCGAGGGCGAGCGGGAGCCCCCGGTGCGGAACCACCGGCGCGCCGCCGCCGACGAAGGACCACGCGCGCGTGCGGTCGTCAGGGGGCCGGGGCGCCGCCGACGGTCCCTTGCCGATCGTAGGCCACGAGTGCCAGCGCTCCGGTCGCGCAGGCCGCCGCCACCGCCCCCATGACCGCCGGGAACCCGGCGACCTCCGCGATCCCGGCCGCCGCCAGCGGCGCGAGCGCCTTGGCCACCGTGATGGGCAGCGCCAGCGCGCCGCTCAGCGACGCGAACGCGGCCGTGCCGTACCGGTCGGCGATGAGCGCGGGCCGCGCGATCGTGGCCACCCCGAACCCCAGCCCGAACAGCACCACCGCCGCCACGGCCCCGCCGGTGCTGCGCCCGGCCAGCGGCAGCAGCACCGCCGCGAGCCCCTGCAGCCCGAACATCGCCGCCGTGATCAGCGCCACCCGCCAGCGGGCCTGCAGCCCCGTGGTGACCAGCCGGCCGGTGACCGACAGCACTCCGAGCAGCCCCGCCACGCTCGCCGCGAACACCGGCGGGTGCCCGAGCGTGATCAGGTACGTCACCAGCAGCACCCCCATGACCGACACCGCCCCGGTCTGGGCGAGGAACCCGGCCGCGAGCAGCCAGAACGGCCGCTCCCGCAGCGCGTCGCCGACGATCGCGCCCCGGTCGACGCGGGACGGCCCCGGCCGGTCGCGCACCGTGAGGGCGTGCAGCGGCACGGCGGTCAGCGCGTAACCGGCGGCGAGCACCATCAGGGCCTGCCGCCAGCCGTACCGGTCCACCAGGAACCCGGTCAGCGGCAGGAAGACGCTGGAGGCGAACCCGGCGACCACGGTGACCGTGAGCAGCGCCCGTGCCCGCCGCGCCGGGTCGAACCAGGCGACGATCACCGCGAACGCGGCCTCGTACAGCACCGCGGCCGACGCGAGGCCCAGCACGGCGCACACCGCGTACAGCTCGGCCACGGAGCGGACCTGCGACCAGGCCAGCACGGCCGCCGCGCCGAGCAGCGACCCGGCCGTCATCAGGCCGCGCCCGCCGCGCCGGTCCAGCAGGCGTCCGACGGCGGGCGCCGCCACCCCGGAGACGAGGACGGACAGGGTGATGGCCCCGGTCAGCACGGTGACCCCGGCGTCCAGGTCGCGCGCCATCGGCGGGATGAACACCGAGAAAGCGTAATAAAGCACGCCGTAGCCGGCGGTCTGGGTGATCGCGAGCGCGGCCACCATGCGGGCCCGCGCACCCGGAGGAAGATCCTCGATCACCCCATAGAGCCTAACCCCGTGGGTAGCGTCGGATCATGACTCCCTCTCATGTGGTGACCGGCGGCGGGCGCGGCATCGGACGGGCGGTGACCGAGCGGCTGCTGGCCGGCGGCGGCGCGGTCGTCGTCATCGAGCACGACGCCGCCGCCCTGGACGCCCTCGACGGCCTCGACGGCGTCGTGCCGGTGGTCGGCGACGCGGCGGACGAGCAGGTGGCCGCGCGGGCCGCCGCCCTCGCCCAGGAGCACGGCACGCTGCGCGGCTGGGTCAACAACGCGGCCGTCTTCCGTGACGCCTCCGTGCACGCCTCGCCGATCTCCGAGGTCAGGGCGTTGATCGCGGCGAACCTGGACCTGGCCGTGGTCGGCTGCGCCACCGCCGTCCGCGCCTTTCTCGCCGCCGGCGGTCCGGGGGCGATCGTCAACGTCACCTCGCACCAGGCGACCCGGGCGGTGCCGGGCGGGCTGCCGTACGCGACGGCCAAGGCCGCCGTCGAGGGGCTGACCAGGTCGCTGGCCGTCGAGTACGGCAGGCGTGGCATCCGGGTCAACGCCGTCGCGCCCGGCACGGTGGCGACCGAGCGTTACCTGGCGTTCCTGGCCGGGCTGGGCGAGGAGGCGGCGGCGGCCGTGGAGGAGCAGATCGCGGTGCTGCATCCCATCGGGCGGGCGGCGGAGCCGGCCGAGGTGGCGGCCGTCGTGGCGTACCTGCTGTCGGACGACGCGGCGTTCGTCAACGGCGCGACCGTGCCCGTGGACGGCGGGCGTACGGTGCTCGGGCTCGACCCCGAAGCCAGGGAATGAAAACCGTTGCCATCTGGTTGATCGGGACATGCGAAAGAACCTGCACCCCGCGTACCGTCCCGTCGTCTTCCGCGACCCCAGCGTGGGCTTCGCCTTCCTCACCCGCTCGACCCGTACGAGCACGGCGACCATCGAGTGGGAGGACGGCCGGACCTACCCGGTCGTCGACGTGGACGTCTCGTCCGCCAGCCACCCCTTCTACACCGGTCGCGGCCGGGTCATCGACTCCGCCGGCCGCGTCGAGCGGTTCAACCAGCGTTACGGCAAGAAGTGATCAAGGCCCGCCCAAGAGGCGGGCATGCCGGAACTACCGGCGGGTAAAAGTTCTCCACCGGCGTGAGAGCAGCAGTGGTGGAGCGAATGGGTCTCTCTGGAAGGGAACGCCGCATACTCGCCCAGATTGAGCAGGCCCTGGAGCGAGAGGATCCCGAGTTGGCCCGGCGCGTCGCGGCCATCAACAGGATCGAGGCGGTCGGCGGCCTGCCGGAGCGGCCCTACGGGGACCGGGCGCGCCTGTGGGCGCTGACCCACTGGTGGGTGATCGTCGTGGCGGCCGCGCTGGTGATCGTGTCACTGCTGATAGCGGTCCTGGCCACCTGAGCCGGGCCGGCCACCTGAGCCGGGCCGGCCACCTGAGCCGGGCCGGCCGCCGCCGGAGCGGCGGTGCCGGATCACCAGCAGGTCGACGGCGGCGACGACCGCCACGACCGCCGCGATGGCCGCCTCCCACCGCCACACCTCCTCGCCCGTGCTCATGGCGCGGATCGCGAAGAACACCGCTGCGGCGACGGCGAGCACCAGCGCCACCATCGACAGGATCCGGCGCGCCCGCAGCGGGCTGCGCGCGGTCGTGGGCTCCGTGCCCGTACGGTCACGTAGCCACATGATCGCCCCCTTTCCGGCCCGAGTCGGTCAGGCCAGGCATCTCAGGGCGCTGGCCAGGCGCGGGTCGAGCCCGTGGGAGGCGGGCAGCCGGCCCACCGTCGCCGCCACGAACTCCGGGTAGGACAGCGTCGCCGTCACCCCGTCCAGCGCCACCCAGATCTCATCGGCCGTCTGCTCGACCTGCACCTTCGAGTCGCTCTCCGCCAGCGCGAAGCGGCCGACCGCGATCCGCCACAACGTCCGGTCGTCGGCCTCGTCCGCCGCGACCGGCGCCTCGACGTCGTCGGCGTGGGTGGCGTACTCGGAGTCGTAGTGGAAGGCCTGGCGCCCGTTGAGGTAGGGCCCGGCCATCGTCTCCAGCACGGCGTCCTGACCCAGCTCGCGCATGCGCCGCCGGGTCTCGCCGTTCTTCTCGCGCCACTCCCGCAGCACGTCCTCGACCGGCAGGTCGCGGCGCTGCCGTACGCACCACTCGTTGAAGTCCTCGTAGCCGCCGATGCCCTCGGCGGACATCCGGCTCATCAGCTCGGAAACGGTCCCGTCGAGGACCGCGTGGTTGTACATCTCCTCGCCCGCCAGGTGCGCCAGCACGTCGCGGACCGTCCAGCCCGCGCAGTGGGACGGCCGCAGCCAGCCCCTCTCGTCCAGCCCGGCGAAGAACCGGTCCAGCCTGGCCGCCTCGGCGTCGAAGATGTCGAACGGGTCGAAGTCACGCAGCGGGTCGTCCTCAGCCATACTCCGGACGCTACCCGTGATGTCCCGCCTTTCACGGACCCTTGACGATCAGTGGCCCGGCGGCCGACTTGGCCTGCTGGTATTCGGCGGCGCACGAGGGCGCGCGCTCGGCGGGCACCCAGCCGCCCTTGGCGATGGCGGCGTTCCGGGCCGGGTCGGCGCCGTAGAGCAGGCAGGCGAACGTGGCCGACTCCTCCTCCCCGGCCAGACGGCCGAGGCCGGCGTGCCCGGCGGCGAGCAGATGGCGGGCCTCGGCGGCGGCGACCGCCTGCTCCGGCCGGTCGGCGGCCAGCGTGAGCGCGGCGAGCCGGTCGGCCTGGTCCTCGGCGTCCGGCAGGCCCTCCAGCGTGCCCAGGGCGTGACCGAGCTCGTGGTGGAAGAACGCGGTCAGCGCGGCCTCGACGCGGCGGCCGATGGCGCGGGCGTCGGCCTCCTCGGTCTCGGAGATGCCGGTCAGCGTGCTCTCCAGCCGGTCGACCAGGGAGTAGCAGACCGTGATGCGGCGCTCGCGGGCGTCCCAGGGGGCGGAGCGCCCGTCGCAGTCGCGGGCGACGACCTCGACCGCCCGCGGCAGCCTGATCTTCGTACGCAGCGCGCCGCTCTCCTTGAGCAGCCGGCGGGCCTGCTCCGCGCGCTCGGACCCGGCGGGCTCGTACCGTACGGCGGGAGGCGAGGCGGCCGGAGGGGACGGCGTGGGGGCCGCTCCCAGCGCGCTCACCATGCTCAGGGCCAGAGCGGCGAGGGAGTGCGGCATGCGGGGGGCTCCTTCCCTGGGGGGGCGCGGCGGTGCGACCTACCATGCGGCGATCAGCTGATCGCTAAACCCCTGCCCAGGTAAAACCTGCTGAAAAGCCGGAGGCCCGGCCCCCGTAAGGGGACCGGGCCTCCGGAGTGGTGCTTGCTCAGCGACGCCACCAGGAACCGTAGACGCGCACGTAGTCGGCGCGGCTCGTCGAGCTGTTGAGCTCGTCGTTCCCGGCGAACGAAGCGCGGAACCAGCCGCTCTTGTACGCCTTGGTCTTGGCGAAGAACTTGCCGTCCCACTTCGTCGTGGTGGAAGTGACCCACTTCCAGGCGCTGTGGCCGTTGGCGCGGTAGAAGATGTTCACCTTCTCGCCGCGGACGCCCTTCCACCGGTGGTCATCGGCCTGGAGCCGACCGGAGAAGTAGATCGACTTGCCCTTGCGGACCTTGTACGGCTCGGCCTCGAAGCGCGAGACGCGCGTGTCGGCCTTGGTCTTGGCGAGCTCGACCGCGAAGTACGCGTCGTCCTTCGCCACTTCCTTGCCGGCGTCGTCGAACGCCACGGCCGTGGCCTTCCACTTGCCGGGCTGGTCGCCGTCGGAGAAGCCGACCGAGAAGCGCCAGCTCTCCAGCGGCTTGACGTCCTTGGCGCGCAGCGTCCGGACGCCGTCGACCGGAGCGACGCTCACTTCGACCTTCTTGACGTCCGAGCCGGCCCGGACGTGGATGAACGCGGTGCTCTCCTCACCCTTCTTCACCACGACAGGGTTCGGCGTGATGCTGCGGATGAACAGGCGGGTGTCCGCCTTGGTGGCGGTGCTGGCGGAGGCGGCCCCCGCCCCCGTGACGAGCATGGCCCCGCCCACGAGGGCGGAGACGAAACCCAGTGCGATCTTTCTCATGAGGGTGCTGATTCCTCTCCCCGTATCGCTTCAGAGCCGGCCCGGGGTGGCCGGACTCCCTCTACTACTGTGAGGCACGAAAAGGGGCAAAGGTTCGCTAAAGTTACGAGAAATTTTTGATCACGGCTTTAACCAGCACTTATGCGACCCAAATTCTTTTTCGGGCTGGATGACCTACTACAGTCTGTGCCATGACGGACGTCTACACGCTCGGCGAGCCCCTCGGCGTGGTCACGAGCGGCCGGGTCCGCCACGACGGGGAGGCCAGGCTCGACGTCTGCGGGCCGGAGTTCACGCTGGCCGTGGCGCTGGCCAGGCTCGGCCACGAGTGCGCCTACCTGGGCAAAGTGGGCGGCGACGAGCTCGGCGCGCGGGTCCTGACCGTCCTGCGCGGCGAGGGCGTGGACGTGACGGACATGCGGGTGTCGGAGGGGCTGCCGACGGGCCTGCTGCTCAGGGAGAGCCGTGTGGGCCGCGAGCCGCGCACGGCGCACTACCGCACCGGGTCGGCCGGCTCGCGCCTGTCGCCGGGCAACGTCCCCATCGACCGGGTGGGCGCGGCCAAGATGCTGCACGTCACCGGTCTGACGGCCGCGCTCGGCATCGACGCCCAGGACGCCGTGCGCGCCGCCGTCAGCGCCGCGCGCAACGCCGACGTGGTGATCTCCTTCGCCGTCGAGTACGTCCCGGAGCTGTGGCCGTCGGTCCGCGAGGCCGAGGAGGTGCTGAGCGAGCTGGCCTGCGCCTCCCACCTGCTCTTCCTCCGCCAGGACGAGCTCGACCTGGTCAAGCCCGCCCTCACCCCGGAGCGCGAGGTCGTCGTGAACCGCGGCGCGAAGGGCGCCACCGTGCGCGCCGACCGGATGCGCTACGACGTCCAGGGCTGGCAGGTGCCGGTGGTGGATCCGTCGGGCGCGGGGGAGGCGTTCGCGGCCGGCTACATCAGCGCCGCGCTCGACGGCCTCACCCCGCAGGAACGCCTGTACCGCGGGGCGCTGTTGAGCGCCGCCGCGGTGACGGGCGTCAGCGACTGGCAGGGGTTGCCCACCAGGGCCGAGCTGTGACGGTCAGTTGATCGTGAGGGTGAACGTCGAGGTCGTGTTCCTGATGTTCTGCGCGTTGCCGCTGAAGCGCAGGCCGGTGAACGTGGCCGACCCGACCGCCGGGCCCTGACCGGGCTCGGGCAGCTCGTTCACCCAGATCCCGAAGCCGGACTTGGCGTCGAAGGCGTCGCCGCTCTTCTGGGCGCCGCTGATCGAGACGTTGGTGAAGGTCGTGTCCTTCACCGGGTTGAGCGGCGTCGTCGGGCTGGAGTAGCCGGTCTGGAACATGATCCCGCTGTAGGTCGGGTCCACGATGTCCAGGTTGCTGACCCTTATGCCCTGGAACACCTTGGAGGAGGAGAACACCCACAGCGCCGGGAACGTCTGCTGCCCCCAGAAGTGGCCGCCCGCCCTGACCAGCGAGATGTTGTCGAACACGGTGGGCGGGCTCGCGCCGAAGCCGTGCATCGGGTAGCCGAAGTCGAGCGAGCTGATCGTCACGCCCGAGTAGACGAGCGTGTCGGCCACGTAGATGTTCCTGAAGGTGTTGTCGTAGCCGCCGTAGACGGCCACGCCCGCGGCCCGCCAGGTGAGCAGCGAGCTGAGGTTCTCGAAGACGTTGCCGTGCTGCTCGCCGGGGTTGTTGTCGGTGGCCGAGAACAGCGCGAAGCTGTCGTCGCCCGTGGCGCGGGTCTCGATGTTGGTGACGTGGTTGCCGGTGCTGCCGTTGGTGAAGTTGAGCCCGTCGGCGAAGGTGTTCCTGATCCGGGAGTTCTTCAGCGTCATGTCGTCGGTGTTGGTGCCCCAGTACATGCAGACCTGGTGCTCGACCCAGATGTTGTCGATCGTGATGTTGGCCACGTTCGAGAAGTCGAAGACCTTGCCGGGGCCGTCGATGCGGGCCGTGTAGTTGCCGAAGTAGGCGAAGCCCTGGAACGTCGTGCCGTTGGCGGTGGCGTCGGCGCGGAAGCCGATGTCGGTGTTCTCCTGGCCGGAGGGCGGGCGGAAGCGGGTGAACCACGGGCCCGCGCCGACGATCTTGATGGCCTTGCCGTAGACCTGGAACTTCGAGCCCGTCTGGTAGTCGCCGGCGGGCAGGTAGACGCCGGTCAGGCTGCTGTCCATGCGGGCCTTGTCCAGGGCGTTCTGGACGTCCTGGTGGGTGAAGCCGGCGGGGACGGCGTACTTGGCCGGGTCGGGGTTGGCGACCGCGGTCGCCTGTTCCAGGTCGATGAAGTCGATGGCGTACGTGCTGGTGTTGGCGGCGTCCTTCTGCAGGCGGATCTTGCTGCCCTTCGGGACGGTGGTGCCGAGCATCAGGTTCGCCTCGTCGTAGATGTGCCGGGGCGGGCCGGAGCCGGGGCTGTTGGTGGGCTGGTGCTCCGCGCCGTACAGCCAGGCGTGGCGGGAGGTCAGCGGGATCGCCTTGAGCAGCGTGCCGTTGACGTAGACGTTGAGCGTCGAGTCGATGCCGCCGCCGCCCGGGGCGTCGGGGATCGAGAAGCGGGTGACGAGGGTGTTGGTGTCGGCACGGGTGGTGAACTCGACGTAGGCGCCGGTCTGGTTGAGCGTGACCGCGCGGCGGCCGGACGCCTCGCCGGCGAGCGTGCCGACGTCCCTGCTCGGGCCGACCCGGGCCGCGCCGCCGCCGAGCACGGCGTCCTCGGCCTCGTAGGTGTCGTAGGGCATGTTCGCGCCGCGGCCCACGAACAGCGGCAGCTCGCTGGTGTTGTTGGCGCGCTTGACCGGCAGCTCGCCCGCGTCGTCGGCGAGCACGGTCCTGACGGTGTACCTGCCGTTGGCAGCCGTCCAGGTGCCGAGGGTGATCGGCGCGGTGGTCGCGCCGGCCGCGATGGCGCCGCTCACCGAGCCGGTCAGGGTGCGCACGACCGTGCCGCCGGCGTCGACGACGGTCAGCGTGACGCCGTGCGCGGCCGAGCTGGAGGCGACCGTGCCCTGGTTCCTGATCGCCACGCTGAACGTCACCGTGCCGCCCGCGGCCGGGTTGCCCGGCGTCCAGGCGACGGGCGCGGCGACCAGGTCGGCGGTGTCGACCGGCCGCACGGTGAGCGTGCCCGTGGTGGTGTTGTTGGCCTCGTTGAGCTCGGTGACCTTGTTGTCCTCGTCCACCTTGGCGGACAGCTGGTACGTCCCCGCGTCCCGCGCCCCGATGTTCGCCGACACGGTCGCCGACGCCCCCGCGGCCAGCGCGCCCACGGCGGCGGTGCCGACCTTGGCGGTGCCCGCGTAGAAGGTGACGGAGGTGGCGGCCGAGCCGGCGGTGCCCGCGTTCCTGACCGTGGCCGACAGCGTGACCGCGTCGGTCTCGACCGGCGACGCCGGGCTGGAGGTCAGGTTCGCCACGGTGAGGTCGGGGTTGGCCGACGGCGTGCCGAACACCTGGAACTCGGCGACCTGCCCGCCGGGCGCGCCCGAGTTGGCGGTGAACTGCAGCCGGACGTCGGCCGCCTTGCCGGTCACCGGGATGGTCACCGAGTTGCCCGTCGCCGGGTCGAAGGTGTAGGTCGCCGAGGCCACCAGGCCGGTGAAGGAGCCGGCGCTCTGCTCGCGGCCGAGGACCTGGAACGTCTGCGTGCGCCGGCCCCACGCCTGGGCCGGGTCGAGCTTCACGGTGATCGAGGTGAGGTCGGCGTTGGCGCCGAGCTGGACGGTGAGCTGCCCCGGGTAGGCGGCGCTCTCCCAGTACGTCCCCAGGTTCCCGTCGTTGGCGTTGGCGGCGACGTACGTGTGCGTGTGCGAGGACTCGGTGATCGGCCTGCCGAGCGCCAGGTTCGTCCCGGGCGGCGGCGGGCCGTCGTCGGCGGTGCCCCAGACCTCGAACTCCGAGAGCTGGCCGGCGGGCCAGCCGGTGTTGCCGGTGATCTGGACGCGCACGTACCGGGTGGTGGTCGCGGGGAAGGTGATGGTGGCCGTCGGGTTGAAGGTGTAGGTGGCCGAGGCGGCGATCGTGGTGAACGGGGAGGAGCCGGTGGCGCTGCCCTGGACGGTCAGCGTCTGCGTCCGGCTCGGCCAGCCGGACGGCAGCTTGAGCACCAGCCGGTTGACGCTCGCGCTGGTGCCGAGGTCCACCTGGATCCACTGCGGGAAGGCGTTGTTGGCCGACTCCCAGTAGGTGGCCTGGTTCCCGTCGGTGACGTTGGCGGCCGGGTAGACGTCGGTGAAGCTGCTCGCGGTGGCGGCCTTGCCGGCGGCGAGGTTGGTGTCGGCCGCGGCCTGTGCGGCGGTGGCCGGGGCGGCGAGGAGTCCGATGGCTAACGAAAGGGCGGCTAGGACAGCTCTCATGGGGGTGGCCCTTCGGCGGAGGCTAGTTGGCCGAACCATAGGATGTCGAGCAGATGGCCGCAATATTTCGACTGTATTTCGCAAAGGGATGACTGACTGAAGTCGGCGCGGAACGGCCGTCGGAGCTGGTCAACACCAGGTGGTGGGCCGGAAATCCATACGGGCACGCTGCAAGCGGCGTCGTCCGATCCACGTAATTCCTTGCAAGCGCTTGCGCTGCAGGCCGTATAGTTTGCGCATGACACGACGACTCGCAGAGGTGGCCAAGAAGGTCGGGGTGAGCGAGGCGACCGTCAGCCGCGTGCTCAACGGCAAGCCGGGGGTCTCCGACGCGACCCGCGAGGCCGTGCTGACCGCTCTCGACGTGCTCGGCTACGAACGCCCCACCCAGCTCCGCGGCGACCGGGCCAGGCTGGTCGGCCTGGTGCTGCCCGAGCTGCAGAACCCGATCTTCCCCGCCTTCGCGGAGGTGGTCGGCGGGGCGCTCGCCCAGCAGGGGTTCACCTCGGTGCTGTGCACCCGCACGGTCGGCGGCGTCTCGGAGGCCGACTACGTCGACCTCCTGCTCCAGCAGCAGGTCAGCGGCGTGGTCTTCGCCGGCGGCCTGTACGCCCAGGCCGACGCCGCGCACGGCCACTACGAGCTGCTGCACGAGCGCAAGCTCCCGACCGTCCTCGTCAACGCGGCCGTCCGGCACCTCGACTTCCCCCAGGTCTCCTGCGACGACGCCGTGGCGGCCGAGATGGCGGTGGCCCACCTGCGCGCGCTCGGCCACGAGCGCGTCGGCATGGTGCTCGGGCCGAAGGACCACATGCCCTCGCGGCGCAAGCTGGAGACGTTCCTCGCGGGGGGCGGCGACGCCGAGCTGGTCGAGCACACGATGTTCTCGCTGGAGGGCGGGCACGCGGCCGCCGCCCGGCTGGTCAGGCGCGGGGTGACCGGCGTGGTGTGCGCGAGCGACCTGCTGGCGCTCGGCACCGTGCGGGCCGCGCGCCGCGCCGGGCTCTCGGTTCCCGGCGACATCTCGGTGATCGGCTTCGACGACTCCGCGCTCATGAACTGCACCGAGCCGCCGCTCACCACGGTCCGCCAGCCGATCGACGCGATGGGCCGGGCCGCCGTGGACCTGCTGGTCGCGCAGATCGACAAGGCGGTGGTCCCGGCCGACGAGCTGCTGTTCGAGCCCGAGCTGGTGGTACGGGCCTCCACGGCGCGCTGCCCTGCGTAACACAGTCGTTATCTTGCAATAGAGCGTCGAAATATTGCGTCCGTGTGTCGCTGATCCTATGGTGTGGGCACCTCGCATCAGAAGGGTCAGACCATGCGGAGATCCACCGGACTCTTGCTCGTAACCGCGCTCGGCCTCTCGGCGACCGCCTGTGGCTCCGGCGAGTCGCCGCAGCCCGCGGCCTCCGGCGGGGCGGCGAACGTGTCGATCACGGTCGCCTGCCAGCCCGCCAAGACCGCCCCCCAGGACCGCAAGGCATGGGACGAGGACGTCGCCGCGTTCATGAAGGCGCACCCCGGCGTGACGGTGAAGAGCACGGACCAGCAGCCGTGCTTCGACCCCAAGACCTTCGGGCCCAAGCTGGCGGGCGGCCAGATGGAGACCGTCTTCGTGGTGCCCATGACGAACTACGACGACGTCATCGCGCAGGGCCAGGCCCTCGACATCACGCAGTACACCCGCTCGGTCAAGAACTGGAACGACCTGCGCCCCGACCATCGCGAGCTGCTCACCAAGGACGGCAAGGTCTACGGCGTCCCCAACGTGCACTACAGCGTCGGCCTGGTCTACAACCGCGCCCTGTTCACCAAGGCCGGCCTCGACCCCAACACCCCGCCGAAGACCTGGGCCGAGGTGCGCGAGGCCGCCAAGAAGATCGCCGGCCTCGGCGCCGGCTACGTCGGCTACGGCGAGTACTCCGGCGGCAACACCGGCGGCTGGCACTTCACCCAGGCCATCTACGGCCGGGGCGGCAGCATCCTGACCGACGACGGCAAGAAGGCCGCGTTCAACTCGCCCGAGGGCAAGGCCGTGCTGCAGAACCTGCACGACATGCGCTGGGTCGACAACAGCATGGGCAGCAAGCTCCTGGTCGGCTGGGAGTCGCTCATGATGGCCATGGGCAGCGGCAAGGTCGGCATGATGCTCGGCGCGCCCGACGTGGTCACCGACGTGGTCACCAAGTTCAAGGGCAACGTCGACGACTACGGCATCACCGGCTTCCCCGAGGCCAAGGCGTCGCTGAGCGGCGGCGAGGCGTACATGATCAACCCGAAGGCCACGCCCGAGCAGGCCAAGGCCGGCATGGAGTGGATCGACTTCCGCTTCAACACCGTCGGCAAGGGCCGCTTCGACTTCGCCCGCGGCAAGGCCATCGGCAACCCGGTCGGCGTCCCCGACAACGCCGTCTACGGCGACTCGCCCACCGGCAAGGCCCTCCAGGAGGAGCGGGTGAAGAACGCCTCGCTGCCCGTGGAGAACTACCAGACGTACGTGGACGCCGCCGCGACCGTCCCGCCGAAGGCCGAGCCCCCGCACGCGCAGGAGCTGTACGCCATCCTCGACGTGGCGATGTCCGGCGTGCTGAGCCGTAAGGACGCGAGCGTGGACGAGCTCCTGGCGGACGCCGAGACCAAGGCCAACGCGATGCTGGCGGCCAAGGGCTGACCCTGATGCGGATCTTGAGGCGCAATCTGACGGCCTACGGGTTCCTCTGCGCGGCGTTGTTCTGCTTCACGGTGTTCGCCTGGTATCCGATGGTCAGGGAGTTCATCCTGAGCTTCCAGCGGACCGACCTGATCAACCCGCCCGAGTGGGTGGGGCTGGACAACTTCAAGGCGGCCGTCGCCGACCCGGCCTTCGGCGAGGCCTGGCTGAACACCGTGGAGTTCACCGCCCTGGCGCTGCTGTGCGGCTACGCCGTCCCGTTCGCCGTCGCGCTCGTGCTGAACGAGCTGCGCCACGCCCGGGCCTACCTCAGGTTCGTGGTCTACCTGCCGGTCATGCTGCCGCCGATCGTCGCGGTGCTGCTGTTCCGGTGGTTCTACGATCCCGGGCCCGGGCTGTTCAACCAGATACTCGACTTCTTCCACCTGCCGACGCTCGCCTGGCTGGACAGCTCCTCCACGGCGCTGATCTCGCTGGTCATCGTCTCGACCTGGATGAACATGGGCAGCGCGACCCTGATCTACCTGGCCGCGCTGCAGAACATCCCGCCCGAGCTGTACGAGGCCGCCGAGCTCGACGGCGCCGGGATCGTCAAGCGCATCCGGCACGTCACGATCCCGCAGACGCGGCTGATCCTGCTGCTCATGCTCATGCTGCAGATCGTGGCGACCATGCAGGTGTTCATCGAGCCGTACATGCTGACCGGCGGCGGCCCGGAGAACGCCACCGTCAGCGTGGCCTACCTGATGTACCAGTTCGCCTTCTCGCAGATGAACTACGGCCAGGCCGGGGCGCTCGGCATGATGCTCATGCTCGCGCTGCTCGTCTTCGCCGCCTTCCAGCTGCGCACCACCCGGGAGGACCAGGCATGATCGCCGTCGGCGCGGGCACGGCCGGCCGGAAGGGCAGGCGTGGCGCCGGAAGGCGTCCGAAGCCGATGCAGGTGCAGTTCAGGACGATCGTCTCGCCCCACCAGCTCAACAGCCGGTGGGGGCGGCGGATCTACTGGCTGGTGCTGGTCTCCGTCGTCCTGCTGTTCACCCTGGCCTTCGTCTTCCCGCTCTACTGGATGGTCACCGGCGCCATGAAGACGCCGGACGAGATCGCCGAGATGCCGCCCACACCGGTGCCCCGGGACCCGACGCTGGACAACTTCGTCGAGGCGTGGGACCTGTTCGACATCGGCACGCTGCTGGCGAACACCGCGTACTACGCCTTCGGGGCCTGGCTGTTCTCCATGGTGGTGGACGTGTCGGCGGCGTACGCGCTGTCGAAGCTGCGCCCGGTGTTCGGCAACGTGATCCTCGGCGCGATGCTGGCCACGCTGATGATCCCGCCGATGGTGATCCTCATCCCGCTCTACGTGACGATCGTGGACCTCGGGCTGCTGAACAACCCGTGGGGGCTGTGGTTCCCGGCGGCGGCCAACGGGTTCAACATCTTCCTGCTCAAACGCTTCTTCGACTCGATCCCGCGCGAGCTCATCGAGGCGGCGCAGATCGACGGCGCCGGGCCGGTGCGCACGCTCTGGTCCGTGGTGCTGCCGGTCTCCCGGCCCATCCTCGGCGTGGTGTCCATCTTCACGATCGTCACCGCCTTCAAGGACTTCGTCCTGCCGCTGCTGGTGATGACCGACAGCGAGAAGATGCCGATCAGCGTGGGGCTGTCGCAGACCGCAGGGGCGGTCACCCAGAACCAGGTCATGGCCGGCCTGGTGATCGCCGGCATTCCCATGATCATCGTCTTCTTCGTCTTCCAACGACACATCATGGCGGGCCTCACCGCCGGAAGCATCAAGGGATAATCGCATGTCGAAAACGTGGTGGCGGGGGGCCGCGATCTACCAGGTCTACCTGCGTAGTTTCGCCGACGGGAACGGCGACGGCGTGGGCGACCTCGCCGGCCTGCGATCCCGCCTGCCGTACCTGAAGGACCTGGGGATCGACGCCATCTGGCTCAACCCGTGGTATCCCTCGCCGATGGCCGACGGCGGCTACGACGTCGCCGACTACCGGGACATCGAGCCGGTCTTCGGCACGCTCGCCGAGGCCGAGGCGTTCATCGAGGAGGCGCACGAGCTCGACATCAAGGTCATCATCGACGTCGTGCCCAACCACAGCTCCACCGAGAGCGCATGGTTCAAGGAGGCGCTGGCGGACCCGGCGGCCCGCGACCGGTTCTGGTTCGCCGACCGGCCGCTCAACGACTGGCAGTCCATCTTCGGCGGCTCCGCCTGGACGCAGGTGCCGGACGGGCAGTGGTACCTGCACCTGTTCGACCCGGGGCAGCCGGACTTCAACTGGGCGAACCCCGAGGTCCACCAGGAGTTCGAGGACGTGCTGCGCTTCTGGTTCGAGCGCGGCGTGGACGGCTTCCGCATCGACTCGGCGGCGCTGCTGTTCAAGTCGGACACCGCGTACGAGGACCTCGACGGCGTCCACGACGTCTACCGGCGCTGGCGCGAGATCGCCGACGAGTACGGCGAGCGCGTCCTCATCGGCGAGGTCTGGCTGCCCGACCAGGAGCGCTTCGCCCGCTACCTGCGCCCCGACGAGCTGCACACGGCGTTCAACTTCGACTTCCTGTCCTGCCCGTGGGAGGCCGCCGAGCTGCGCCGGGTCATCGACCTGACGCTCGCCACGCACACCCCGATCGGCGCGCCCCCGACCTGGGTGCTGTCCAACCACGACGTCACCCGCCCGGTCACCCGCTACGGCCGCGCCGACACCACCTTCGAGCACGGCGGGCGGCTCCACGGCACGCCGTCCGACCTGGAGCTCGGCCACCGGCGGGCGCGGGCGGCGGCGCTGCTGGCGATGGCGCTGCCCGGCTCGGTCTACGTCTACCAGGGCGAGGAGCTGGGCCTGCCCGAGGTCGAGGACCTGCCGGACGAGCGGCGGCAGGACCCGATGTACGCCAGGTCGGGCGGCACGAACCCCGGCCGCGACGGCTGCCGCGTCCCGCTGCCGTGGTCGGGGGAGGAGCCGCCGTTCGGCTTCGGCACGGGCACGCCGTGGCTGCCCCAGCCGGACAACTGGCGCAAGCTGACCGCCGAGGCCCAGCTCACGGACCTCGGCTCGATGCTCAACCTGTACCGCGAGGGGCTGCGCATCCGGGCCGAGTCGCTCGGCGACGGCACCCTGACCTGGCTGCCGCTCGACGGCGACGTGCTTGCCTTCCGCCGCGACTCGGGCCTGACCTGCGTCACCAACCTCGGGCCCGGCCCGATGCCGCTGCCCGAGGGCCGGCTCCTGCTGGCCAGCGGCCCGCTGGAGGACGGCGCGCTCCCCGCCGACACCACGGCCTGGCTCGCCTAGCGGCCTCGTCTCACCGCCTGGCCCCGCTGGGGTCGCGGAGCCAGGCGGTCAGCGTGCGCCCCAGCACGGCGAGGTCCCACGCGGCCGGGGCGGTCATGCACTCCTCGAAGTCGTTCCAGAGCAGCCCGCGCGGCGTGGCCAGCAGGTTGCCGGGATGCGCGTCGCCGTGCACGGCCTGCCCGCCGTCCCGGGGCAGCCGCCCGGCCAGCTCCTCGTGACCGGCGCGCAGCCGGGCGTGGGCGCCGGGATCGATCCGGCCGTCCACGACGTCGAGCAGCCGAGCGGGCTCGTCCAGCGCCGGCCACAGGACCGGCAGCTCGCCCGGGAAGCCGCGCAGGGCCTCGTGCAGCCCGGCCAGCCCCTGCCCGGCCTCCTCGGGCGAGATCACCCGCTCCGGGTCGTGCTCGGCGTACGTCCAGAACGTCACCACGAAGCCGTCCCGCAGGTGCGGCCCCGGCGGCAGCAGGTCGCTCGGCGGCACCACCGGGGCGCCCGCGCGGTGCAGGTGGGTCACCACCTCCAGCTCGCGCCGCAGCACCTCGTCCGGCCGCGCGCGCCCCATCGCGGTGACGGTCGGCACGCGCGCCACGACCGGCGCGGGCCGCAGGTGGACGCGCAGGTTGAAGGAGTCGTGGAGCAGCACCGGCTCCTCCACCAGCACGCCGTGCGCACGGGCCACGGCGACCGCGGCCGCCACGGCGGAGGCCGTCGTCACGCCGACTCGCGGATCACCAGCTCGGTGGGCAGGATGACCGGGTCGCCCGGCCCGCCTTCGAACAGGCCGAGCAGCAGGTGGACCATCGCCGTCGCCTGGTCCGTCACCGGGTGGCGCAGCGTGGTCAGCGGCGGCTCGGTGTACTTGGCCGCCTCGATGTCGTCGAAGCCGACCACGGCCACGTCGTCGGGCACCCGGCGACCGGCCTGGCGCAGCGACTGGAGCGCTCCCACGGCCATCAGGTCGTTGGCCACGAAGACGGCGTCGAGGCCGGGGTCGTCGCCGAGGAGCTGGCGCATCGCGATCGCCCCCGACTCGCGGGTGAAGTCGCCGACCGCGACGATCGAGCGGCGGTCGGAGTCGCGCAGGACGTTGCGGTAGCCGGCCAGGCGGTCCTGGCCGGCGATCATGTCCTGCGGCCCCGCGATGGTCGCGATGCGGCGCCGGCCGATCTCCACCAGATGGCGCACGCCCGCCTCCGCGCCGCCCACGTTGTCGTTGTCCACGAACGGGATGTCCACCGGCACGGCGGGCCGCCCGTACGACACCACCGGCACGCGCAGCCGCGACAGCGCGGACGGCAGCGGGTCGGCGCCGTGCATGGAGATGAGCATGACGCCGTCCACGTGCCCGCCCGAGATGTAGCGCTCGACCCGGGCGTGGCTCTTGGCGTTGGACGCCAGCATGAGCACGACCTGTTTGTTGGCCGACTCGAGCTCCATCGACGCCGACCTGATCACCGTGGAGAACAGCGGGTCCTCGGAGAAGACCCGGGTGCCGGGCTCGCTGATGACCAGCGCGATCGAGTCGGTGCGCTGGGTGACCAGGCTGCGCGCGGCCGAGTTGGGGACGTAGCCCAGCTCGTCGATGGCCTGCAGCACGGCGTCGCGGATGTGGGGCGCCACCGTCGTCTGCCCGTTGACGACGCGGGAGGCGGTGGCCCGCGAGACACCCGCCCGGGCGGCGACCGCCTCCAGGGTCGGGCGTCTCATGACTGCACCAGAAGGGAGAGCACGTAAAAAATCTACAGGCCGTTTCTGGCGATGACGTCGCGGTACCACAGAGCGCTGTCCTTGAGGGTGCGGTTCTGCGTCGCGTAGTCCACGTGCACGATCCCGAACCGCCGCCGGTAGCCCTCCGCCCACTCGAAGTTGTCCAGCAGCGACCACACGAGGTAGCCGCGCAGGTCCGCGCCCGCCTCGACGGCCCGCCACACCTCGCGCAGGTGCCCGTCCAGGTACGCCACCCGGTCCGCGTCGTGCACCCGCCCGTTCTCCACGACGTCGTCGAAGGCCGCGCCGTTCTCCGTGACCATGAGGCCGACCTGCGGATAGTCCTGCGAGAGCCGGACCAGCAGGCGCGACAGGCCGTCCGGCACGATCGGCCAGCCCATCGCCGTGGTGGGGGCGTCGGCGGTGGCGAAGCGCACGTCCTCCGACCCCGGCCAGGCGGCGTCGGCGGGCAGGCCGGGGCCGGCCTCGACGACGCACGGGTTGTAGTAGTTGACGCCGATCAGGTCGATGGGCGCCCTGATGGTGTCGAGGTCGCCGTCGCGGATGTGGTCCGTGCCGCCGTTGCGCCGGGCCGCCGCCAGCACCTCCTCCGGGTACGTCCCGTACACGGCCGGGTCGAGGAACTGCCGGGTGAGCAGCGCGTGGATGCGGTCGACGGCCGCCGCGTCGGCCTCGCCGGGCACCGCCGCCGGGTCGTTCACCTGCGCCGGGGTGAGCACGGGCGAGGAGTTGACCACCAGCATCACGCTGCCGGGCCGCAGCCGCCTGGCCGCCAGGCCGTGGCCGAGCAGCAGGTGGTGGGCCGAGCGCAGCGCGCTCGCGGCGTCGCGGCGGCCCGGCGCGTGCACGCCGTTGCCGTAGCCGAGGTAGGCGGCCACCCAGGGCTCGTTCAGCGTCGCCCAGTTGGTGACCCGGTCGCCGAGCCGGGCGTGCACGGCCTCGGCGTAGTCGGCGAAGCGGTGCGCGGTGTCGCGGTCGGTCCAGCCGCCGCGCTCCTCCAGGGTCTGCGGGAGGTCCCAGTGGTAGAGGGTGACGTAGGGCGTGATGCCCGCGGCCAGCAGCTCGTCCACGAGCCGGTCGTAGAAGGCGACGCCGCGCGGGTTGACCGGGCCCGAGCCGTCCGGCTGGACGCGCGGCCAGGCGATCGAGAACCGGTACGCCGCCAGGCGCAGCTCCCGCATCAGGGCGACGTCGTCCCGGTAGCGGTGGTAGTGGTCGCAGGCCACGTCGCCGGTGTCGTCGCCCGCCACGTTCCCCGGGGTGTGGGAGAAGGTGTCCCAGATGGACTGTCCCCGCCCGTCCTCCTTGACCGCCCCCTCGATCTGGTACGAGGCCGTGGCGGCGCCCCAGACGAAGTCCTCGGGAAAGATCATCCCTTCACAGCTCCTTGCATGATTCCGCCGATGATTTGCTTGCCGAACAGCACGAAGACGGCCACCAGCGGCAGCGTGCCGACCGCCGTGCCGGCCAGGCCGAGCACGTAGTCGTTGACGTAGCCGCTGGCCAGGGAGGACAACGCCACCTGGACCGTCGGATTGTCCGGATTGAGCACGACCAGCGGCCAGAAGTAGTCGTTCCAGGCCGACATGAAGGTGAGCATGCCGAGCACGGCCGCCGCCGGCCGAGCCGCGGGCAGCACGACGTGCCAGAACAGCCCCCACGTGGTGCAGCCGTCCACCCGCCCGGCCTCCAGCAGCTCGGTGGGCAGCGCCCGCGACAGGTACTGGGTCATGAAGAACACGCCGAAGGCGTTGACCAGCGCGGGCACGATCAGCGCGTAGTTGGTGCCGGTCCACTCCAGCTTCACCATGAGCATGTAGAGCGGGATGATGCCGAGCTGCGCCGGGACCATCATGGTGGCGACGGTGATGACCAGCATCGCGTTCCTGCCGCGGAACCTCAGCTTGGCGAAGGCGAACCCGGCGAGCGTGGAGAAGAACATCACCGCGATCGAGATCGACCCCGCCACGATCAGGGAGTTGACCAGCGCCAGCCCGAACGGCACGGTGTCGAAGACCCGGGAGACGTTGGCGAAGAAGTTCCCGCCGGGGATCAGCGGCGGCGGCACCTGCGCGAGCGCCGAGTTGTGCCGCGAGGCCACGACGACGCTGTAGTACAGCGGGAACGCCGAGAAGAACGCCACGGCCGTCAGGGTCAGGTAGCGCAGCCTCATACGATCCCTCCCTTCGCCCTGCGGGTGATGAGGAAGTTGACGCCGGAGACGATCACCACGGCCAGGAACATCAGCCAGGACGCGGCCGAGGCGTAGCCGAAGTCGAAGGTCGAGTTGGCGAAGGCCTGCTCGTAGACGTACAGCGCCAGGGTCTGGAACTGGCGGTCGGGGCCGCCGGTGGCGAAGGTGCCGCCCCCGCTGCCGGTGCTCTGCGCGAAGAGCATGGGCTCGGCGATGATCTGCATGGCGCCGATCGTGGAGACGATGACGACGAAGATGATCGTCGGGCGGATCATCGGCAGCGTGACGCTGCGCAGCTGCCGGAAGCTGCTCGCGCCGTCCAGGGTGGCGGCCTCGTACAGCTCGCGCGGCACGGCCTGCATGGCGGCCAGGAAGATCAGCGCGTTGTAGCCGGTCCACCGCCACATGATCATGACGGACAGGGCGACGTGCGAGGTGGCGGTGCCGGCCGCCCAGTCGATGTTGCCGACCCCGAACCACGACAGCATCCAGTTGATCAGGCCGAAGTCGCGGCCGAAGAGCTGGCTGAAGATCACCACGACCGCCACCACGCTGGTGACGTTCGGCAGCAGCAGCGAGATCCGGAACAGCGTCTGCAGGCGCAGCCGCCGGTTCAGCAGGTGCGCCAGCCAGATGGCGAGCAGGAGCTGGGGGGCGGTGGACAGCACGCCGATGGACAGCGTGTTGAAGGTGGCGTTCCAGAAGTAGCCGTCGGCCAGCAGCGTCGAGTAGTTGCCGAGGCCGACGAACTCCTGGGTGTCCGACAGCAGCGTCCACTCGTGCAGGCTGACCCAGGCCGTGTAGATCAGCGGGAACAGGCCGAACGCGCAGAACAGCAGGAAGAAGGGCGCGACGTAGGCGTACGGCGACACCCTCATGTCGAGGGTGTGCCGCACGCTGCGCCTACGCCGCCGCGTCGCCGCGAGGGGGTAGGTGCTCATTTGATCTTCTGTACGTCCTGAAGGACCTGGGCCCACGCCTCGTCCGGCGTCTGCTTGCCCTGCTCGACGCGGCCGAGGCCGTTGCCGATCGCCACCCGGACGTCGGCCTCCTTCGGGCCGAGGTGCTGCGGCTTGAGCGCCTTGGCGGCGTCGGAGTAGATCTTGCCGATGGGGGCGTCACCGAAGAACGGCTTGGTGAAGTTCTGGATCGACGGGTCGTCGTAGAGCGACGGGATCGACGGGAACGTGCCCTCCTCCTTGAACACCTTGGCCTGGTTGTCCTTGGAGGTCAGGAAGTCGATCAGCTCGGCGGCCTCCTTGGGGTGCTTGCTCTGCTTGGGCACCATGAGGTGCGAGCCGCCGCTGTTGCCCGAGCCGCCGGGAACAGTGGCGATGTCCCACTTGCCGGTCGCGTCCTTGGCCTGCTCCTGGATGAAGCCGGTCATCCAGGCCGGGCAGATGATCGTGGCGAACGAGCCCTTGGCGAAGCCCGTGTTCCACGGCGGGGAGAAGGCCGCGAGCTTGGCGGTCAGGCCCTCCTGGGTGAGCTGGTTGGACAGGTCCCAGGCCTTCTTCACGTCGGGGTTGGACGCGACGATGATGTTGTCCTGGGCGTCGTACAGGCCGGTCGGGGCCTGGTTGACCATCGCGCGGAAGATCTCGCCGGGGGAGTCGGTGAACTTCGCGCCCGCCACGTCGGCCGCGGCGAACTTCTTGCCGGTCGCGATGTACTGCTCCCATGTCGGCCACAGGGCCGCGACCTCGGCGCGGTCGGTGGGCAGGCCGGCCTTCTTGAACAGGTCCTTGCGGTAGCACATGGCCAGGCCGCCGACGTCGGTGCCGAGGCCGAGGACCTGCCCGCCGTCCTTGCTGAGGCCCTGCTGCCACTTCCAGTCGAGGTAGTCGGACTGGCGCTTGTCGAGGCCGAACTGCTTGAGGTCGACGAACTTGTTCGGCTGGGCCGTGAAGGTGCTGATGTAGCCGACCTCGACCGCTTCGACGTCCCCCGCGCCGGCGTTGGTGGCCAGCCGCTTGACCAGGTTGTTGTGGTGGTCGTTGAACTGCGTGACGTTCTCGACGATCTCGATGTTCGGGTGGGTCTTCTTGTACTCCTCGTAGAGGGGCTTGAAGCCGAAGTCGCCGAAGAGCCCGACGGTGAGCTTGATCTTCTCGCCCGGCTGCGCGCTCGCCGGTGCGGCGGCGTTCCCTCCGCCTCCGCCGCCGCACGCGGCGCTGAGCAGGGCCGCGGCGAGCAGGGGGACGGCAAGACGGATCCGAGGGGTCATGGAACCCTCCTGGGTTGTGCGTGGGGGACAGGTGAGAGAGCGCTCTCTCAGAGAGTCGTGCGGCTCACCTGCCTGTGTCAACCGGGGTTAGATAACGATCGCCGTTACCCGAGAGAGCGTTCCCCGAAATGTTTCAGTCTGCCTGCGGGCTGGGTTAGGCTGCCCCGGATGCACGAACGAGACCCCCGCTCCCTCCCGCCACGGGCGCCGCGCCCGCCCCCGCCGCGCACACCGACCGGGGGTCAGCCGCCGAGGACGCGGCCCGCCATGCGGGCGTACATGCCGCCGGGGCTCGGCGCGGGCGCCAGGAAACCCGGCAACTGGGGCAGGCCCACCGCGAACGGGTCGAGCCGCTCGTACAGCTCGTTCGCGTCCGCGGGCCGGTCCTCGGGCTGCTTCTCCAGCAGCTGCGCCAGCAGCGCCGCGAGGCCGGGCGGCAGGCCGGGCACGGCCGGCGGCTGCTCCTTGACCTGCTTCTCGAAGACCACGTAGTCGGTCGGCCCGGTGAAGAGCTGGCGGCCGGTCAGCATCTCGTGCAGCACGCAGCCCAGCGAGTAGAGGTCGCTGCGCGGCTCGGCCACCCCGTGCTGGATCTGCTCGGGCGCCATGTACGCGGGCGTGCCCAGGATCTGCCCGATCCTGGTGAACGTGGTGACGTCGGCGTCCCGCAGCAGCGCGAGGCCGAAGTCGAGCACCTTCACGCTGCCGTCAGGGCAGAGCATGAGATTGGTCGGCTTGAGGTCGCGATGGCAGATCGCGAGGGCGTGGGCCGCCGACAGCACCGCGCACGCCTGCGCCGCGATGGCCGCCGCCCACGGCACCGGCAGCGGGCCGTGCTCGCTCACCACGTCGGCCACGGTGACGCCCTCGATGAACTGCATCACCTGGAAGAGCCGCTGCTCGTGGGTGCCGAAGTCGTAGAGGACGGGCGCGCCGGGGTGCTCCAGCCTGGCCAGGATGCGGGCCTCACGGATGAAGCGCCGCTCCAGCTCGTGATCGGGGCCGCTCGGCAGGCGCAGCAGCTTGACCGCGACCCGGCGGTCGAGGTGCCGGTCGTGCCCCGCGTAGACCGCCCCCATGCCGCCCGTACCGAGAGGGAGGTCGTCGAGCACATACCGGTCGCCGATGACCATAGCCCCTCCCTCCCACCTTTGCGAGAAAAACTACACCGTCAGGACGGCGAGGGAGCGCCGTCGCCTGGAGGAGCGGCGGGAGCGTAGCGACCAGAGCGGGGGAAGGCGATGGCGTAGGGCGACCGAGCGCGCCTCGCGGAGCGAGGCCATGGGCACGCGCCTGCCTCACGGAGTGAGGCCGTCAGCAGGGTGGAGGTGGCCGTCGGCCAAGCCGTCGAGGCCCAGTCTGATGAGGGTGTGGCCGAGGGTGGAGGTCTCGCGGATGGCGTCCTCCAGCACGGCGAGCTGACGGAAGGCCTCGCCGTACGCCTTCTGCTCCTTCAGCGGCAGCCGGGGCAGCCGGGTGCGGCGCACGTCGAACCTGCTGGAGCCGGTGGTCGCTCGCCCGCCCGCGGCACGCAGGTAGCCGGCCAGGAAGTCGGGGTCGAGCCGCCGGCCGTCCACCCGGTAGAGGGTCAGGTGGGGGCCCAGCGCCGCCCCGCCCTCGGCGATCACGCGCACGCTGGAGTAGGACGCCACGACGTCGCCGGACCGCAGCGTGACCAGGCCCTGCTGGGCGGCCGCCGAGCCGGAGGGCGGGCTGCCGCTGAGCACGTCGTCGGCGGTCAGCACGGGCACCTCGCCGCCGTCGGCGACCATCTTCGCCGGAGCCTGGATCATGGTCACCAGGCCCTCCTTGATCAGGTCGCCGAGCGTGATGGCGGGCTGGTCGAGCGGCTGCTCCAGCACCTTCAGGTCGGGCGGCGACGCGCTCGCGGCCAGGAACCGGTCACGGACCTCGGCGAACGCCTTGCCCACGTCGTCGCGGCGCTGGTGGCGGGCCGGGGTCATGTCGACCTCGTCGGCCAGCAGGTCGATGATGCGTACGGTCTGGTCGGAACGGTCCTCCAGGTAGGCCCGCCAGGCCGGCTCGACGAGCTCCAGGTCGCCGGCGGCGTCGAGGATCAGCACCTCGGACGGGGGCCGCTCGCCCGGCCTGGGCCGGCGCAGCAGCCACAGGTCGGCGCCGGGCAGCGCGACGACGGCCCGCAGGGCGCCCGCGCGCAGCAGGTTGGCCCGGATGCGGCGGCCCGCCTTGCGGCTGGCGGCGGCCGGGGGCATGAGGATGGCGACCGCGCCGCCGGGCTTGACGTGCGTGAGGCAGTGCTGGACCCAGGCGAGCTCGGGCTCGCCGCGCGGCGGCAGGCCGTACTCCCAGCGCGGGTCGCCGGTCAGCTCCTCGTAGCCCCAGGCCCGCTCGTTGAACGGCGGGTCGCACACGACGGCGTCGGCCCGCAGGCCGGGGAAGGCGTCGGCGCGCATGGCGTCACCGGCCACGACCTCGGCGTCGAGGCCGCGCAGCCGGAGCCGGGCCGCGGTGATGGCCGCCGAGGTCTCGCTCAGCTCCTGGCCGAGCACCTTGGCCGGGCGGCGGGGGGCCTCGCCGCCGGGTCGCGGGGTGCGGTCGAGGGCCAGCAGGAGCGTTCCGACGCCGCAGGCCGGGTCGAGCAGCGTGCCGCCCTCGGCGCGGACCAGCCGGACCATGAGCTCGGCCACGTCGTCGCGGGTGACGGAGAGCTGCCTCGAGTGGGCCTCCAGGTAGCGCTCGCACAGGAACTCGTACGCGGTCAGCGGCTCGTGCCGCTCGGCCAGCTCGGTGACGAGCCCGGCGAGCTCACCGTCGAGCCCACCGCCCGTGGGGGTGTGGTGGCCGGTGAGCAGGACGCCCGCCTGGGCCACCAGCTCGCCCAGCCGCAAATCACCCGCGGCTTTCAGGCGTTGCCATACCCGATCTCCCAGGGAGACCTGGTAGGACTTCCCATAGCGGCGCAGCCAGGACTCGATCTGGGGCAGGGAGAACAGCGGCTGATTGGCGGTGCCGCCCACCGGTTGGGGAAAATCGTCGTGGCGGCGGCGCCAGTTGCTGACCGCGGCACGCCCGACACCGGCGAGCCGGGCGATGTCCCCGGCGTTGACGGTCGGGTCGTGGCTCATGGTGCCCACAGTACGTCACAAGAGTCTTCAGCGCATCTGCTTGTGAAGTCTTTCAACCAATGATTTACTGCGGTGTATGAAGCACAACATCCGCTATGCCGCCGGATCAGATGTGGGCCGTCGCAGGGAGCAGAACGAGGACTCCGGCTACGCGAGCGGCCGGTTGCTCGTGGTGGCCGACGGGATGGGCGGTCACGCGGCGGGCGAGCTGGCGAGCTCGGCCGCCATCGCGGTCATGCGCGAGCTGGATGCCACGCTTCCCGAGACGGGCGCCGACCTGGAGGCCGCACTGGAGAGCGCGGTGGCCGAGGCGGGCCGCCGGCTGGTCGAGCTGGCCGACATCGACCCGGCGCGCCGGGGGATGGGCACCACGGTGACCGCCATGCTGTTCGACGGCTACCGTTTCGCCTTGGCCCATCTCGGTGACTCCCGCGGTTATCTGCTGCGCGACGGCGCTCTTTATCAGATGACCAAGGATCACACACTTGTGCAGTCGATGGTGGACGAAGGCCGGATAACGGAGGACCAGGCCGCGGTGCACCCCCGCCGCTCCATGGTGCTGCGGGTGCTGGGCAGCGAGGGGCGGGCCGAGCCCGACATGGCGCTGCGCGAGGCCGAGCCGGACGACCGCTATCTCCTGTGCTCCGACGGGCTGACCGCCGTGCTCGGCCCCGAGATGCTGCACGAGGTGCTGACCACCGTCGCCGATCCCGTCGTGGCGGTGCAGCGGCTCATCGACCTGGCCAACGAGGGCGGCTCGCCGGACAACGTGACCGTGATCGTGGCGGACGTGGTCGCGCAGGGAGCGGGCGACGTCGCGGTCTACCGCGTCGGCGCGGGCGCGTGAGGGCCCTCCTGGCTCACCGGTCACACCAGTCACTTAGCCGATATTTCATCTCATAGCAAGACACTTTCCGGGTGGCCCGCGCAATTTCCCGATGACGCTATTACAGTCCATCGTGGTTTTGTCGGTTTTCCCCGGAGGAGTCACCCTGGACCCGATCGCCCAGAGGCTGCTGGAGACGGTACGGCAGGAACTCGGCTACAAGGAGAAGAGCGGCCAGTTCACCAAGTTCGGCCAGTGGTACGCGGATCGCGTCCAGGACAACCAGTTCCGCAACGCGCCCTGGTGCGACATGTTCCTCGCCTGGGCGGCGGACAAATCGGGCCTCACCCCCTACGTCGGTGAGTTCGCCTGGACCCCCTCGCACGCCGCCTGGTTCATGAAGCAGGGCGCCTGGAGTCAGCGGCCCGAGCCGGGAGCCCTGGTCTTCTACGACTGGCGCGGCGGCAAGTCCTACAAGGGCATCGACCACGTCGGGATCGTCGAGCGGGTCAAGGGTAAGAAGATCCACACGATCGAGGCGAACGTGGACGGGGTCTGGCTCAAGCGCAAGGTCCGCGAGACCGACAAGGTCGTCGGGTACGGCGTCCCGCGCCTGGTCAAGGCCAACGCCGACCGGGCCGGCGAGATCCCCGGCACCGAGCAGCCGTTCGTGCGGCCCCCGCAGTCCGCCACGGGCGTGAGCTCGCCGCTGGACTTCCTGGGCACGCCGCCCGCGCTGCTGGCCGCGATGGTGCTGGCCACCGTCCTGCTGTCCTTACGTTTCACCCGCCGACGCGGCATCCACCGCCGCTTCACCTGGCCGTGGCCGGTCGCGTGGCCGTGGAACGAGCCGGACGGGCCCGGCGGGACCGAGGAGGCGGAGGCCCGGCGCCCCGCGCCGATCCCCGAGACCTTCCGCGGCAAGCTCACCCGCGTCGGCGCCCCGCCCGTCCCGAGACAGCAGCGAAAGCCCTCCCGCCCGGGCGGACGCCCGGAGGAGCCCGAGCAGCCCCGCGGCAGAGAGCCCGAGACGGCCCGCGCCAGGGAGCGCGAGACGGCCGGCGCCAGGGAGCGCGAGACGGCCGGCGCCAGGGAGCGCGAGACGGCCGGCGCCAGGGAGCGCGAGCCGGTCCGCGTCGGCGGAGGGCCGGGCCCGGAGGCGAAGGCCCAGAAGGCCCAGAAGGACACCGGCGCGGCCGTCGCCCGTCACTCCACCCCGTCCCGCCGCAAACCGTACGATCCCCGCTGAAGCCCGCTCCGCCCCTCAGGAGGCGTTGAGCTCGACCACCACCTTCACGTCCCCCTGGGCCGGCTCGAACGCCTGCGTGGCCCGCTCCAGCGGCACCCGCCGCGTGATCAGCCGCTCCAGCCACCCCAGCTCCGCCTTGGCCAGGGACTCGGCCGCGGCCGCGAAGTGGTGCTGGTTGGCGTTGACGGTGCCGAAGACCACGTCGTTCTCCAGCACGATGTCCCGGTTGATCACGCCCGCGTCCACCCGGTGCGTACGCCCGCCCGCCGCGAGCCCGCACAGGCAGACGATCCCGCTGGCCGCCGTGGCCGTCATCGCGTCGATGACGAGCTGCCCCGCCCCGGTGCACTCGATGATGATGTCGGGCTGGAGCCGGGCCAGCGGCGCGAGCGAGGAGTCGGAGTGGTAGGTCCCGCCGAGCGCCTCCACCAGCTCGGACTTGAGCCCCTTGGGTGAGCGGTCCACGACGTGCAGCTCCAGGCCGCGCTGCCGTCCCATCATGGCGGCCAGCAGCCCGATCGGCCCCGCGCCGGTCACCAGCAGCTTGGCGGGCTCGAAGTAGGCCCGCGAGCCGATCCGCCAGATCTGGTCCCACGCCTTGGCCACCACGGACGCGGGCTCGGTCAGCACGCCGACGTGCTCCAGCGACGGGTCCAGGCGCACCGCGTACTCGGCCTCGACGGTCCAGCGCTCGCTCGCGTAGCCGTCGCGCTCCTTGATGCCGCGCTCGGTGTACTGGCCGTTGCGGCACATGTCGAACTCGCCGCGCGCGCACGCGCCGCACGGCACGGGGTCGGGGCGGCGTACGACGCCGACGACGAGGTCGCCCGCCGAGAACGAGGAGTCGTCAGGGGCCTCAAGGACCCGCCCGAACGACTCGTGCCCGATGACCATGCGCTCCCGGCCGGTCGGGGGCCAGCCGTACTCGGCCGCCGCCAGCTCCCTGTCGGTGCCGCAGATGCCGAGCGCGAGCCCTTCGACGAGCAACTCGCCCGGACCTGGCGTGGGTTCTGGCAGGTCCGTGACCTCCAGCGTGCCCCGTTTTCCCGGCGCGAACGTCAGTGCGCGCATCGGCCCCACCTCCTCGCCGGGTCCCCTACCCCACAGGTTCCTGGGAAATAGTAGGACGTCCTAGTATCTTGGGAGGAGAGCCCCTCACAAAGGAGTGATCAGGCGTGCACGTCCCGGTGAACCCCGTGCGTTTCGTGACCGCCGCGGCCCTGTTCGACGGCCATGACGCGGCGATCAACATCATGCGGCGCATCCTGCAGTCGCAAGGCGCCGAGGTGATCCACCTCGGGCACAACCGGTCGGTCGACGAGATCGTCACCGCCGCCATCCAGGAGGACGTCCAGGGCGTGGCGATCAGCTCGTACCAGGGCGGGCACGTCGAGTTCTTCACCTACCTGGTGGAGCTGCTGCGCGAGCGCGGCGCCGGGCACGTCAAGGTGTTCGGCGGCGGCGGGGGCGTGATCGTCCCCGAGGAGATCGAGCTGCTGCACTCGCGCGGCGTCACCCGCATCTTCTCGCCGGAGGACGGCCAGCGCTACGGCCTGCCCGGCATGATCAACAAGCTGATCGAGGACTGCGACCACGAGCTGGGCGATCCGCCCGCGCCGGAGGCCGTGCTCTCCGGCGACCAGGCGGCGCTGGCCCGCGCGATCACGCTCATCGAGTCGGGCCGCGCTCCCGAGCCGCTGACCGACGCGCTCAGGCGCGCCGCGGGCGAGCGGCGCGCGCCGGTGCTCGGCATCACCGGTACGGGCGGCTCAGGCAAGTCCTCGCTGACCGACGAGCTGGTACGCCGCTTCCGCGTGGACAACGACGACAAGCTGCGCATCGCGATCGTCGCCATCGACCCCACCCGCCGGCGCGGCGGCGGCGCCCTGCTCGGCGACCGCATCAGGATGAACAGCCTGGGCCCCCAGGTCTACTTCCGCTCCCTGGCCACCCGCGGCGCGCCCAACGAGGTGCCCACCTGCCTCGACGACGTGATCGCCGCCTGCCGCGCCGCCGGGTACGACCTGGTGATCGTCGAGACGCCGGGCATCGGCCAGGGCGACGCCGGCATCGTCCCGCACGTGGACGTGCCCATCTACGTGATGACGCCCGAGTTCGGCGCGGCCTCCCAGCTGGAGAAGATCGACATGCTGGACTTCGCCGAGGCCGTGGTGATCAACAAGTACGAGCGCCGCGGCGCCGAGGACGCCCTGCGCGACGTCCGCCGCCAGCTCGTCCGCAACCGCGAGGCGTTCTCCGCCCGGCCCGACGACATGCCGGTCTTCGGCACCATCGCCTCCCGCTACAACGACGCCGGCGTCACGGCCCTCTACCACCACCTCAGGGGCCTGCTGCTGCCGGAGCCCGGCCCCGGCCTGCTGCCGAAGGTCGCCGGCCGCACCTCGCAGGCGTCGGCCGCGATCGTCCCGCCCGCCCGCGCCCGCTACCTCGCCGAGATCGCCGAGACCGTACGCGGCTACCACGCCGAGACGCTGGCCCAGGCCGAGGCGGTCCGCCGCCGCCAGCAGCTCGCGGCCGTCCGCGACCTCCTGACAGGGGACGACGAGCGGCTGCGGGACCTCCAGGATCGCGCCGAGCGCGAGCTGACCGAGGAGAGCCGCGCGCTGCTCGCCGCCTGGCCCGCGACGGTCGAGCGCTACCGGGCCGACGAGCTGGTGGTCAAGGTCCGCGACAAGGAGATCCACACCCCGCTGTGGCGCGAGACGCTGTCCGGCAACCGCATCCCGCGCGTGGCCCTGCCCCGCTACAGCGACCACGGCGACCTGCTGCGCTTCCTGCGCGCGGAGAACCTGCCGGGGGCGTTCCCGTTCACCGCCGGGGTGTTCCCGTTCAAACGCGACGACGAGGACCCGACCCGGATGTTCGCCGGCGAGGGCGACCCGTTCCGCACCAACCGGCGCTTCAAGCTGCTGTCGGCCGGCCAGCCCGCGACCCGCCTGTCCACCGCGTTCGACTCGGTCACCCTCTACGGCAACGACCCCGACCCGCGCCCGGACATCTACGGCAAGGTCGGCACCTCGGGCGTGTCGATCGCCACGCTCGACGACATGAAGGCGCTCTACGACGGCTTCGACCTGACGGCGCCCGACACGTCGGTGTCGATGACCATCAACGGCCCCGCCCCGACGATCCTCGCGTTCTACCTCAACACCGCGCTCGACCAGGTCAGGGCGCGCTTCCGGGCCGAGCACGGCCGCGAGCCCGACGAGCGCGAGGACCGGGAGCTCGGCGCGCGCACGTTCGCCACCGTGCGCGGCACGGTGCAGGCCGACATCCTGAAGGAGGACCAGGGCCAGAACACCTGCATCTTCTCCACCGAGTTCAGCCTGCGGATGATGGCCGACATCCAGGAGTGGTTCATCCGCAACGGCGTGCGCAACTTCTACTCGGTCTCGATCTCCGGCTACCACATCGCCGAGGCCGGGGCGAACCCGATCAGCCAGCTCGCCTTCACCCTCGCCAACGGCTTCACCTACGTGGAGGCGTACCTGGCGAGGGGCATGAAGGTGGACGACTTCGCGCCGAACCTGTCGTTCTTCTTCTCCAACGGCATGGACCCCGAGTACAGCGTGCTCGGCCGGGTGGCCCGCCGCGTCTGGGCGATCGCCATGCGCGAGCGCTACGGCGCCGGCGAGCGCTCGCAGAAGCTCAAGTACCACATCCAGACCTCGGGCCGGTCGCTGCACGCCCAGGAGATGAACTTCAACGACATCCGCACCACCCTGCAGGCGCTCATCGCGATCTACGACAACTGCAACAGCCTGCACACCAACGCCTTCGACGAGGCCGTCACCACCCCGTCGGCCGACTCGGTCCGCCGCGCGATGGCGATCCAGCTCATCATCAACCGCGAATGGGGCCTGGCGCGCAACGAGAACCCGCTGCAGGGCTCGTTCATCGTCGAGGAGCTGACGGACCTGGTGGAGGAGGCGGTGCTGGCCGAGTTCGAGCGGCTGTCGGACCGCGGCGGCGTGCTCGGCGCGATGGAGACCGGCTACCAGCGCGGCCGCATCCAGGACGAGTCCATGCTGTACGAGATGCGCAAGCACGACGGCTCGCTGCCGATCGTCGGCGTCAACACCTTCACGAAGGACGACGGCGACGAGCCCGTGCCGCACCAGCTGGAGCTGGCCCGAGGCACCGAGGAGGAGAAGCAGTCGCAGCTCGACCGGCTGCGCGCCTTCCACGAGCGCCATCGGGAGGAGGCCCCGCGGCAGCTCGCCCGGCTGCGCGAGGCTGCGATGTCGGACGAGAACGCCTTCGCGGTCCTCATGGAGGCGGCCAGGCACTGCTCGCTCGGGCAGATCACCGAGGCCCTGTTCGAGGCGGGTGGCCAATACCGGCGCAACGTGTGAGCCGTCGTAGGATCGGCGATCGGGGAAACATCGGTATTCAGGAGGCTTTTTCATGTCCGACGTCACCTTCAAGGGCAACCCGATCACCGTGGGAGGCACCTTCCCGAAGCCGGGCGACAGCGCCCCTGACTTCCGGCTGGTCGGCGGCGACCTCGCCGAGCTGTCGCTGGCCGACCTCGGCGCGTCGACCAAGGTGCTCAACATCTTCCCGAGCGTCGACACCGGCGTCTGCGCCGCCTCGGTGCGCCGCTTCAACGAGGTGGCCGCCGAGCACCCGGACGTGAAGGTGCTGTGCGTCTCGGCCGACCTGCCGTTCGCGCAGAAGCGGTTCTGCGGCGCGGAGGGGCTGGACAACGTGACCATGCTGTCGCTCATGCGCGGCCGCGAGTTCCTGCGGGACTACGGCGTGGCGCAGGAGTCGGGGCCGCTCGCGGGCCTCGCCGCCCGCGCGGTCGTCGTGCTCGACGGCGACAACAAGGTGGTCTACTCCGAGCTCGTGCCGGAGATCACGCAGGAGCCCGACTACGACGGCGCGCTCGCCGCGCTGAAGTAGGCGGGCGTGCTCACCCGGTGCGGCGTCCTAGAGCTTCCTGGCGACGCCGCACAGGGTGAGCGAGGAGTCGGGGGCCGCCACGAAGTCGACGGTGTCGGCCGGCTCCGGATGCCACTCGGGGAGCCAGACCAGGCCGGGGTCCTCCAGCGCGAACCCGTCGAACAACTCCAGGATGCGCCCCCGTTCGCGCAGCGTGAGCGGCGCGTTCGAGCGTTCGTAGACCTCGGTGGCCCGCTGCGCGGCGGCGCGCCGGGGGCCGGAGGCGTCGAGGACCCCGTGGGAGAGCACGAGGTAGCTGCCGGGGGCCATCGCCTCGCGCAGGGTCGCGAGGATCTCCCGCGGCCGGTCGGCCTCGGCCACGAAGTGCATGACCGCCACCAGCAGCACGCCCACCGGCCGGCTGAAGTCGATCGCCCCGAGCACCTCGGGATGGTCGATGATGTCGCGGGGCTTGCGCAGGTCGCCCTGCACCACGACGGTGCCGGGCCGGCCGCACAGCAGCGCCCGCGCGTGCACCAGCACGACCGGGTCGAGATCGACGTAGACGACCCGCGAGTCCGGGGCCACCTTGGCGGCGACCTGGTCCACGCTGTCCTGCGCCGGCAGCCCCGTGCCGATGTCCAGGAACTGCCGGATGCCCGCCTCGGCGAGGTGGCGCACCGCCCGGCCCAGGAAGGCGCGGTTGGCCCGCGCCGCGGCCCGCGTCTCCGGAGCCACCCGGAGGACCCGCTCGGCCGCCTCGCGGTCGGCCGGGAAGTGGTCCTTGCCCCCGAGGTAGTAGTCGTAGAGCCGGGCTACGTTGGGCGTGTGCGGATCGAAGCCGAGGGACTTCTGGTCCAACCGCCGTACCCCCGATCAGGAGTTGATCATCATCGGTCCCGATTCTACGGACATCCGCCGACAGAAAGGGAGCCTTGTGGATGACATCGGCGTCCCGGTGACGGTTCCGGAGACCGTGCGGCGGATCGTGTCCCTGGTGCCGTCGCTGACCGAGGCCGTGGCGGCGACCGTGCCCGGCGCCCTGGTGGGCGCGACCGACTGGTGCTCACACCCCGCCGACCTCGACGTGGCGAGGGTGCGCGGCACCAAGAACCCCGACGTGGAGGCGATCGTCCGGCTCCGGCCCGACGTGGTGCTGGCCAACGAGGAGGAGAACCGCCCGGCCGACCTGGAGGCGCTGCGCGCGGCCGGGCTCGCCGTGTGGGTCACCAGGATCGAGACGCTGGAGCAGGCGTTCGCCTCGCTGGAGCGGATGTTCCTGTACGCCTGCCGCACCGCCCGCCCGGCCTGGCTGGACGCGGCGGAGGACGCCTGGCGGCTGCCGCCCCCGGCCGGCCGGCGCACGGCGATCGTGCCGATCTGGCGGCGGCCCTGGATGGTGGTCGGCCGCGACACCTTCGCCGGCGACGTGCTCCGCCGCCTCGGCGTGGACAACCTCTACGCCGGTCACGCCGAGCGCTATCCCAAGATCACGCTCGCCGAGCTGGTGGCGCGCCGGCCCGGCCTCGTGGTCCTGCCCGACGAGCCCTACGCCTTCGCCGCGGACGACGGCCCCGAGTGCTTCCCCGGCCTCGACTGCGCGCTGGTCAGCGGGCGGCTGCTCACGTGGTACGGCCCGTCGCTGACCGAGGCCGCCCGCGCGCTCCCGCGCGCGCTGGGCGTCGGCTAGGCCGGCTTGGGCCGCAGGGCGGCGTCCACGGCGGCGGCGGAGAGCACGTGCTCCATCACGATCACCGCCATCCCGGTGACGCCCGCCCGGCCGCCCAGCGACGAGGTGACGATCTCCAGGTTCCTCGTCGTGTACGGCAGGCTCCGCCGGTAGACGACCTCGCGGATCCCGGTCAGATAGTGCTCCCGCGTCTCGGCCATGTCCCCGGCCAGCACCAGCACGGCCGGGTTGAGCAGGCTGACCGCCGTGGCCAGCACCACGCCGAGCGTGCGCCCGGCCTCCTGGGTGCGGGCGATGGCCGTCGGGTCGCCCGCCTGCACCAGCCGGACCACGTCCAGGCTGGACTCCTGGCCGAGGTCGGCGGCGAGGGCCCGCCCGCTCGCCAGCGAGGCCACGCAGCCGCGCGAGCCGCAGGTGCACACGCGGTCGTCGCCCTCACGGATGCGGACGTGCCCGATGTTGCCCGCGGCCTCCTCGACGCCCCGGTAGACCTGGCCGTCGAGCACGATGCCGGTGCCGATGCCGGTCGAGACCTTGACGAGGACCAGCGCGTGGCTCTCCCGCCAGGACGCCCACCACTCGCCCAGCGCCATCGCGTTGGCGTCGTTCTCGACCAGGATCGGCACGTCGTAGCCCGCGCCGACGGCCTCGCTCACCGGGAAGTCGTCCCAGCCGGGCATGAGGAAGGAGCGGATCACCCGCCCGCCGATGTGGTCGACGGAGCCGGGCAGGTCGATCCCGATGCCGCACACGTCGCTCCGCGGCCGGCCGGCCCGGTCCAGTAACCGCTGGAAGCTCTCGCGCACCCACGACAGCACCGCCTCGGGGCCGAGGTCGATGCGCAGGCCGGCGCTCTCCTCGCCGAGCGGGCGGGCCGCCAGGTCGGTGAGCGCCACCCGCGCGTGGATGGCGCCGAGGTCGGCGACGAGCATCAGGCGCCGCCCCGCGTCCACGTCGAGGACCGAGGGCGGTCGCCCGCCCCCGGACGCCCCGACGCCGGACTCGTGGATGTAGCCGGCGTCGATGAGCCGATCGACCCGGTCGGTGATGGTCGAACGGGACAGGCCGGTGTGCTCGATGAGTTCCTTGCGTGTCCGGCAGGTGCCGTTCCGGATGAACTGGAGGATCTGCCCCGCCGTCAGCATGCGTGCTATCCCTTCTCTGCTCCAGCCGTCAGCCCTTCGGTCAGCAGGCGTTCACTGGCGAAGAACACGATCACGATCGGCAGCGTGAGGACCACCGACCCCGCCATCAGCACCGTCGTCGGGATCTCGATGCTCCCCGCGAGCTGGGACAGCCCGAGGGAGACCGTCCAGCTCTCGCGCTTGTCCACCAGGAAGAGCAGGGCGAACAGGAACTCGTTCCAGGCGATCATGAAGACATAGAGTCCCGTGGCCATCAGCGCGGGCTTCGACAGCGGCAGCACCACGCGCCAGATGGTCGACAGTCTCGTGCACCCGTCGATCGCGGCCGCCTCCTCCACGCTCTGCGGCACGGTCTCGAAGTAGTTGCGGAGCATGTATACCGTGACGGGCACCGTTTGCGCGATATACACGAGGATCAGGCCCACCAGTGACCCGCGCAGCCCGAGCATGGTGAAGAGCACGAACAGCGGGATGGCCAGCACGATCGCCGGGAACAGGTACACCGCGAGGAACAGGAAGTGCACCTGCCGCCGGCCGAAGAAGCTCAGCCGCGCCACCGCGTACGCCCCCGGGATCGAGATCAGCAGCGTGACCGCCACCGACGCGACCGCCACGATCGCGCTGTTGCGCATGAACGTCAGGAAGCCCTGCCTGGTCAGGACGTCCACGTAGGTGTCGAGGGTGAACCGTTCCGGCCAGATCGAGCCAGGGTCCAGGATGAGCTCCTGGATGTCGCGGACCGACAGCGTCACCATGTAGAGGAACGGGAAGGCGGTGGCCAGGAAGAGCACCAGGATCACCACCGGCTTCAGCACCCGCAGCAGCCCGCGCTCGAACCTATCTCTGCTCACGTTCGCCTCCCGCGAAGAACCGCAGGTAGATGGCCAGGAAGACGACCAGGAACACGGCGAGGACGAGGGCCTGCGCGGCCGCGGCCCCGATGTCGTCGCGCGAGGTCAGGAAGTTGTAGACCCGTACGCTGACCACCTCGGTGCCGGCCCCGCCGCCGGTCAGCAGGTAGACGTCGTCGAACTTGGTGAAGGTGAACACGAAGCGCAGCACCGACAGCAGCGCGATCGTACGCCAGAGCTGCGGCATGATCACGTAACGGAAGCGCTGGGTCGGCGTCGCGCCGTCCACGACCGCGGCCTCGTCCAGCTCGGCCGGCAGCGCCTGGAGGCGGGCCAGGATGAACAGGAACGCGAACGGGAAGTACCGCCACGCCTCGAACGCGATCACCGTGAGCAGCGCCACCGGCACCTGCACGCCCAGGAACTCGCCCTTGGCCTGGGTGAGGAAGGCGATCGGCTCGCGCAGCCAGGTGTTGACGATGCCGTACTGCGGGTTGAGCATCGTCTCCCACAGGAACGCCACGGCCACGACGGGCGCCACGTACGGGATGAGGATCGAGGCCCGCACCAGCGTCCGCCCCCGGAACCTGTCGCGCAGCGCCAGCGCCGCCACCAGCCCGATCACGATGGACAGCCCGGTGCCCGCCACCGTGTAGACGAGCGTGTTGACCAGCGACGACCAGAAGCCCGGCTCGGAGACGACGTAGCCGAAGTTCTCCAGCGTGTAGTGGCCGAAGATTCCGGTCCGCCGGATGTTGATCAGCCGGGCGTCCTGGAACGCCAGCATGATCGCCCACAGCAGCGGCAGCACCACCACGACCAGCGTGATGACGAGCGTCGGCGAGATCAGCGACAGTCCGGCCCGGCCCTCCTGCTGCCGCAGGGTGCGGGCAGGAGTCCGGCTCACTCTCTGATCCCGCGCTTGATGGACTCGACGTCGGCCTTGGCCTGGTCGGCGGCGGCCTGCGGGGTGAGCGAGCCGTCGACCAGCGCGCTCAGCGCCTTCGGCACCGGCAGCTCGCCCATGGTGGCGCCGACCAGCTTGCCCTGGCCCTGGGGGATGCCCCAGCGGGCGAAGGTGTCGGGGCTCTCGCGCAGGGTGGTGAGCACGTCGGCCGGGTAGATCTCCGACAGCGGCTTCTTGGTGTCGACGCCGGCGGGCAGCTTGTCCCACTGCTCGGCGAAATTCGTCCTGGTGGGGAACTTGCCCTCGGGGGCCATGCCGAGCCAGCGCGCGTAGCCCTCGTCCATCATGTACGTCACGAACGCGCTCGCCGGCTCCTTGGCCGCGTCACGGGTGATCGCCCACGAGACGATCTCGCCGTACTGGGCGGGGGCGCTCCCGTCGGGGCCCTTGAGCGCGGTGACGATGCCGGTGTTCTTGGCCAGCCACTCCGGGTCCTTACGGCATTCCGGGCAGCTCGGCAGCGCGTCCTTCCTGAGCCCGGCCAGCTCGTCCAGGATGAACGACGACCAGATCATCATGGCCGCCTTGCCGGAGAAGTACGTGGCTCTCGTGGTGTCGACGTCCTGTTTGCCCTTGACCGAGTAATTTTTGGCCAGGTTCGCATAGAACTCGAATGCTTTGACGCATGGCGGCGAATTAAGAACGACATTTCCGGAATTGTCGACCAGTTGGCAACCGTTCGCCAGCGCCACGTGCTCGAAACTCTGCGCCGTGAACGAGTCCTTCGGCGCGATCGCCAGCGTGATCCCGGCCGTCCCGCCGGTGTTCAGCTTCCGCGCGGCGGCCTCCAGCGCCTCGTACGTGTCCGGCGGTCGCAGCCCGGCCTTCTCGAACAGGTCCTTGCGGTAGAGGATCAACTGCGCCCATCCGTCGCTCGGCACGGCCAGCAGCTTGCCGTTCGCCGTGTCGAGCTCCAGGGCGCGGGGGGAGAAGGTGTCCCGTCCGAGCCGGTCCACGATCCTGCCGGGGGTCTCGGTGTCGAGCAGGTCGTTGGCCTCCAGCTCCCGTACCGACGCGAGGGGCAGCGCCCCGATGACGTCGGGCAGGTCGTCGGCGGCGGCCGCGGCGGTCACGGTCTGGCTGAACTGGTCCTCGGCGACGCCCACCAGCTCCACCTGGACGCCGGTCTTCCTGGTGAACTCGGCGATGATCTGTCTCTGCACCGCCATGCGGTCCTCAAGGTTCTCCTCGGTCCACACCGTGATCTTGGGGGCCGCGCCCTGCTCCTCCTCGCCGCCGCCGTCGCCGCAGGCGGTCAGCGTGGCGGTCACCAGCAGGGCGGCGGAGAGGACGGCGGTAACCTTCTTCGGCATTGCACGCTCCTCCGTTCGGGGATATGCCGCCCTTACCCCGGGAGCAGGTGCCGCAACGTCCGCCAGGCCACGCCGGACCGGTAAGGTCGCTTTCCACAAGACACGCGGTCAGAAACCCCAATTACCTCAGCCGCATCGCGCGGAAGCCGTAGACTTACGCCGGTTACGGGCGCAACTATCGTGTGCAAAAGACCAATAAATCTTCTACTTCTGTTTGATCATTAAGCGTAAGTGTGGGGAATGCGCGTCATCACGTTCGAGGAGCCGGGCCGTGTCCGCGTCGGCCTGGAAGCTCCCGCCGAAATCGTCCCCGGCTCCGTCCGGGTCCGGACGATCTACTCAGGCGTCTCGGCAGGCACCGAGCTCACCGCCTACCGCGGAACCAACCCCTACCTCAATCGCAAGTGGGACACCGAGCGCCGCCTCTTCGTCGAGGGCAGCACGCACGCCTACCCCCTGAGCGGCTGGGGCTACCAGGAGGTCGGCGAGGTGGTGGAGGCGGCGCCCGACGTCGCCGACCCGCCCGTCGGCAGCCTCGTCTGGGGCATCTGGGGCCACCGGGCCGAGGCCGTCGTCCCCGCCGAGAAGCTGGTCGGCCACGTGCTGCCGCCCGGCGCCGACCCGCTCGGCGGCGTCTTCGCCCGCGTCGGCGCCATCGCGCTCAACGCCGTGCACGCCGCCGACATCCACCTCGGCGACCAGGTCGCGATCTTCGGCCAGGGCGTCATCGGCCTGCTGGCCACCCGCCTCGCCGTGCTCAGCGGCGCCCGCGTGGTCGCCGCCGACGCCATCCCCGACCGGCTGGAGCTGGCCAGGAAGTTCGGCGCGGCCGAGACCTTCGACGTGCGCGCCGGCTCCGTCGCCGAGTTCACCCGCAAGCGCCTCGCGGGCGCCGACACCGTCATCGAGCTCAGCGGCACCCACCTCGGCCTGCACGAGGCCATCAGGACCGTACGCAAGGGCGGCCGGGTCGTGGCCGCCGGCTTCTACCAGGGCGACGGCGTCGGGCTGCGGCTCGGCGAGGAGTTCCACCACAACCAGGTCCAGCTCGTCTCCTCCCAGATCGGCGGCGTCGCCTCGTGGCTCAGCCACCGCTGGGACGTCGAACGCCTCCAGCGCACCTTCATGGAGCTCGTGCACCGCGGCGAGGTCGAGGTCGCCGGGCTGATCACCCACGTCGTCCCCGTCGAGCGGGCCGCCGAGGCGTTCGACCTGCTCGACAAGCACCAGTCCGAGGTGCTCCAGCTCATCTTCCGATTCGAGGAGTGACCGTGAAGCTCGCCGTCCAGGAGCAACTCTTGCCCGGCCGCTCCCTTCAGGAGAAGTTCGCCTTCGCCGTCGAGGCCGGCTTCGACGCGATCGAGCTGCGTGGCAAGGGCGACTTCCACTTCGCCGGCCGCCTCACCGAGCTCAAGCGGGCGCTGGCCGACGGCGTCGTCATGCCGACGGTCTGCGTGGACATGCCGCACTTCATCGGCGACTTCGACCCCGCCAAGCGCAAGGACGCGATCCAGCAGCTCCGCTCGCAGCTCACCGTCATCGGCGAGCTCGGCGGCATCGGCGTCATGACCCCCGCCTCCTGGGGCCAGTTCTCGCTCCGGCTGCCGCCGTTCGAGCCGCCGCGCAACGCCGAGCAGGACCGCGAGGTGCTGACCGAGGCGCTCGGCGTCCTCGGCGAGCACGCGCAGCGCAACGGCGTCCTGATCATGCTCGAACCGCTCAACCGGTACGAGAACCACATGGTCAACACCCTCGCCGACGCGGTCTCGTACTGCGCCATGGACTCCATCAGGGTCGTCGGCGACACCTACCACATGAACATCGAGGAGGACGACCCCTGCCGCGCGCTGGCCGAGGCCGCCCCCTACCTCGCCCACATGCAGATCAGCGAGTCCAACCGGCACCAGCCGGGCACCGGCCACCTCGACTGGGGCGCCCAGCTCGCCACCCTCGACGCCTACGGCTACGACGGCTACCTCGCGCTCGAATGCCGCCTGCGCGGCGAGCCCGAGGTCGTGCTCCCGCAGACCGCCGCGTTCGTGCGGAAGTTCCTGTGATCCCGCGCGAGGCCGTGCGCGTCCTGGTGTCGAACTGGGACGGCAACCACACGGTCCCCTCCCGCCGCCTGTACCCCCACCAGTGGAGCTGGGACTCCGCCTTCATCGCCATCGGCCATTCGCGCTGGTCGCCGCGGCGCGGCCGGGCCGAGCTGCTCAGCCTCCTCGGCGCGCAGTGGCGCGACGGCCGGGTGCCGCACATCGTGTTCAACCCCCGGGTGTCCGACGGCGCCTACTTCCCCGGCCCCGACTTCTGGCAGGTCCGCGCGCCGTCCGGCACCGCGACCTCCGGCATCGTGCAGCCGCCGGTGCACGCGCTGGCCGCGTGGAAGACCCACCTGGCCGAGCCCGACCCGGCGTTCCTGCGCCGCGTCTACCCCAAGCTCGTGGCCCAGCAGGAGTTCCTGCGCACGGCCCGGCGCTCGCCCGAGGGCCTGATCTCGATCGTGCACCCGTGGGAGTCGGGCATGGACAACAGCCCGGCCTGGGACCAGCCGCTGCGGGCCGTGCACGACCGCCCGACCGGCTACGTCCGGCGCGACCTCAGCACCGTCGACGCCGACGAGCGCCCCACCGACCGCGACTACGAGCGTTACGTCGCCCTCGCCAGGGCCTACCGCGACTCCGGCTACCGCACGCCCGGCGCGTTCCAGGTCGAGGACCCACTGTTCAACGCCGCCTACGGCCAGGCCGAGCACGTGCTCGCGCTGATCGCCGCCGAGCTCGGCCTCGACCCCGGGCCGCACCGGCGCGAGGCCGCCGCCGTCACCGCCGCCATGGTCGAGCACCTGTGGGACGGCGCGCTCTTCCAGCCCCGCGACCTGGTCGCCGGCCAGGTCATCCGCTCAGACAGCGCCGCCGGCCTCACCCCGCTCCTGCTGCCCGGCCTGCCGGGCGACGTGGTCGAGAGACTGATCTCGACCGCGCTCGACCGGTTCGCGCTCAAGGACGGCGTGCTGCCCAGCTTCTCGCCGGCCGCGCCCGGCTTCGACCCGGTGCGCTACTGGCGCGGGCCGAGCTGGGTCAACCTGAGCTGGCTGATCTGGCAGGGGCTCAGCGAGCACCGCCCCGAGCTGGCCCGGCCGGTCGCCGAGGGAATCGTCCGGGTGATCACCAGGTCGGGCTTTCGGGAGTACTTCGACCCGTTCACGCTGCGCGGCCACGGCTGCTCGGACTTCAGCTGGTCAGCGGCCCTCCTCCTCGACCTCGTGGCGGAGTACGGCCTGGAGGCTCTGACGCCGGCGGGCGGCGAGGTCGCCGAGGAGCTGGGGAGCGTCACGGAAGCCGACGACATCGGTGACCAGGTGCCGGCGTAGCAGGGGGCCCCACTCACTGAGCAGGCCGATCGTCTCGTACGACAGCCGCTCCCTGTCCCAGGCGTGCGCCAGCCCGCGCGGCACCCTGCCGATCTGCGCGCAGCGCACCGACAGGCCGTTGTGGTGGAACTCCTCGCCGAGCCGCACCTCGTCCGCGCCCTCGGTGTAGAAGGCCAGGTCCACCAGCGTGCCCTGGGGGCGCAGCAGGCGCAGCCCGAGGGCGAGCGCGCGGGCCCGGCCGCGGCACTGGAACACCACGTCCGCGCCCCGGTCCTGCGGGGCGTGCCGCCAGCGCCGCTTCAACGTGACGGCCGGGTCATCATCCGTGGCCAGGACGTCCGCGCCGAGGGCCGTGGCGACCTCCAGCCTGGCCGGGGTCTCGTCCACGACCACGACCTCGGCCGCGCCGCCGTGCATCGCGAAGCAGGCCACCAGCAGGCCGACCACGCCCGCGCCCACGACCACGACCCGGCGGCCGCGCACGCCGTCGCCGAGCTGCCGCGCGGCCGGGCCGTACAGGTCGTGGGCGGCGTGCAGCAGGCCGTTGGCGCAGATGGGGCCCATGTGGGCGACGTAGATGCCGAGCAGCGGGTCGAGGTCGTCGGGCAGCTCGACGAAACGGTCGGCGAGCGGGTCGGCGACGTACGCGGTGCGGTGCCCGTACGCCATGGCGACCCGCGCGCCCTCGCGCACGGCCGCGGTCCTGGTCTCCACCACCAGGCCGACCTGCATGTAGCCGATGCCGCGGACCGGGTACTCGATCGACGGCGTGCCCGGCACGAACAGGCCGAGCTCGCGGTCGAAGGTGGCGTTCAGATAGGGGTTGTCGCCCTTGACGTAGGTCAGCTCGGTCCCGGCGGAGACGCCGCTGTGCGTCGTCGCCACCCTGAACCCGCCCTCGGGGAGCTCGGGCAGCTTCTCCTCGACGAGCGAGACCTTGCCGGGAGCCTCGATCGTGAGCACCTCACCCATCGAGCGTCACCGGCCCTCCCTCGGCGGCGGACTGAGCGAGGGCCAGGGCCAGGCGGTGGGTCCGCAGGGCCTCGCGGTACGTGGCCCGCACGTCCGCGTCCTTGCCCTGCACGGCGTCGATGAACTCGCGGTCCACGCGGGTCTTCGCGCGGCCGTCGTCCTCGATCACCCGCTCGCCGTCCACGACCAGGTGGGTCTCGGTGAGCTCCAGCGCGATGCCGTCGGCGCAGACCTCCAGCCCCACCCGGTGCTTGCGGGTGAGCAGGCAGGAGGTGGCGAGCATCCCGGCCGCGCCGCCGGCGAAGCGGAGGACGGCGGCGGACGCCCGGTCCACCTCGCCGTCGGGGGCGTCGCCCGAGGCGACCGCGTGCACCATCGTGACCTCGCCGACCAGCACCCGCGCCAGGTCCAGGACGTGGACGGCCTGCTCGACGACCTGGCCGCCGGACAGGTCGCGCCGCAGCCACCAGCCGACCGGCGGGACCTTGTCCAGCCAGTGGCCGATCGCGAGCCGTACGGGGCGGCCGGCCAGCAGTTCCGTGGCCCGGTCGAGGAGGTCGAGATAACGCCAGTGATGGCCGACCGCGGACGGAAGGGACCTGCGGTCGATTTCGGCCGCGATGGTTTCCGCGGTTCGGAGGTCCAAAGACAGTGGTTTTTCCACGAAAAGCGGGAGGTCGGACGACAAAACGTCCAGTTCGGGGTTACCGTGCGCGAAAGGAGGCACGCAAACATAGACCGCATCGAGACGGCCGGCACTGAGCAGGTCCGCGTGGCTGCCATAGGCGGGGGAGCCATGCCGTGAGGCGAGAGCCTCGGCCTTCGCGAGATCCGTGTCGGCGATCCCGGCGATCGTGACATCGGAGAACCCGGACAGGACGTCTGCGTGACGGGCGGCGACATTTCCGGCACCTACGATGCCGATTCGGGTCAGTGGGGACACAACCCCGCATATGCCACGGTCAGCTGCTATCAAACAAAGATGTTCGAAAGCGCATAGAACGGGCAGTTTGCGGGTCCTCATGAGAACGGGGCTGACTGCATGAAGACAGATGTGCGAGCCTTGTCCAGAGCCCAGGAGTGGTACGGCCCCCATTCGAGCACTGCCGCCGAATGGCCCGTCGACGCCTTGATGCTGGCCAAGGGAACCACCACGGTGAGTGTCGTGCTGCCTGCTCGCGACGAGGAGAGCACGGTCGGCGACATCGTCACCGTCATCCGCAGGGAGCTCGCCGAGCGCGTGCCCCTCGTCGACGAGATCCTCGTCGTCGACTCCAACTCCACCGACGCGACCGCCGAGCGGGCCCGCGCGGCGGGCGCCCGCGTCGTGGCGCAGAACGACGTGCTCTCCCACCTGCCGCCGCTGACCGGCAAGGGCGAGGCCCTGTGGAAGGGGCTCGCCGCCAGCAGCGGCGACATCGTCGTGTTCGTGGACGCCGACCTGCGCAGCTTCGGCCCGCACTACGTCGCGGGCCTGGTCGGGCCGCTGCTGGTCGACTCCGGCGTCCACTTCGTCAAGGCCACCTACGAGCGGCCCTACATCGGCGCGGACGGCGTCCCCCAGCGGGGCGGCGGCGGCCGCGTCACCGAGCTGGTCGCCCGGCCGCTCATCAACATGTTCTGGCCCGAGCTGGCCGGGTTCGCGCAGCCGCTCGGCGGCGAGTACGCCGCCCGCCGCGCCGTGCTCGAACAGGTGCCCTTCGTCACCGAGTACGGCGTCGAGTTCGGTCTGCTGGTGGACCTGCTCGACCTCGTCGGGCTGGACGCCATGGCCCAGGTCGACCTCGGTCACCGTACCCACACCCACCAGGACATGAGCGCCCTCGGCCGGATGGCCGGGCAGATCATGCACACCGCCTGGTCCCGCCTGGAGCGGCAGGGCCGGGTGATGGCCTCCGAGCCGCCCGCCCACACGCTGCTGCAGTGGGGCCTCGACGGCGACGCCGGCCTGGTGGACGTGGCCGTGGCCGAGCGCCCCCCGCTCGCCTCCGTCCTTGAGGAGGATCCGGCGTGAAGATCCTCATGAACGCGGGCCCGTGGCTCACCGTCCCGCCCCCCGGCTACGGAGGGATCGAGAACGTCGTCGCCACGCTGGTGCCCGCGCTGCGCGAGCGCGGCGTGCAGGTGGTCCTCGCCTCCGTCGGGAGCAGCGACCTGGAGGTGGACGAGCTGATCAGCGTCTTCGACGACGGTCAGTTCGGCGAGCTGCAGAAGCCGTACAACCAGGTCATGGGCATCGCGCACGCCCACCAGGCGCGGATCGTCGCCGAGCTGCGCGGGCGCGACGACATCGACCTCGTCCACGACCATCTGGAGGTGGTGGGCCCGGCGGTGCTGGCGGCGTACGGCGGGCCGCCCGTCCTCCACACCCTGCACTGGGACCTGCGCAAACATCCGCACTTCTACGGCGCGTTCCCGTCCTCGATCAAGGTGAACGGCGTCTCGGAGTCGCAGCTCGCCCGCGCCCCCGAGGCCCTGCGCGCCGCCTCGCTCGGCGCGATCCACCTGGCCACGCCGCTCGCCGATCGGCGGGTCGAGGCCGAGCGCGGCGAGCACCTCATCGTCATGGGCCGGGTCTGCGGGCTCAAGGGACAGCACGTGGCGGCCCGCGTCTGCCAGAAGCTCGGGCTGCCGCTGGTGCTGGCCGGGCCGGTCAGCGGCCGGGACAGCCAGGCCGAGCTGGACGCCGTGGCCCAGGACCCCGACCACCCGCTGCACGGCCACCCCGACGTGCGCTACCACCTCGACCAGGTGACCCCGTACCTGGACCACGACCTCGTGAAGTGGGTCGGCGCGGTGGGCGGCGAGGAGCGCGACCGGCTCTACGCCTCGGCGCGGGCCGCGCTCTTCCCCATCCAGTGGGACGAGCCGGGCGGCACCGCCGTCGTCGAGGCGCTGGCGCTCGGCGTGCCGCCCGTCGGGCTGCGCCGGGGCTGCCTGCCGGAGATCATCGACCACGGCCGCACCGGCTTCCTCGCCGACACCGAGGAGGAGCTGGCCGAGTGGCTGCTGCGGATCGACGAGATCGATCCCGAGGAGTGCCGCGCGGAGGCCCGCCGCCGCTTCTCGCCGTCGGTGATGGGCGAGCGCTACCTGGAGCTGTACGAGCGGGTCCTGCGCGGGGCCTGACGCCGCTGAAGGGCCGCTCTCGCGGCCCTTCAGCGGGACGCCACGGCGGCGGCCGGCCGCACCCGCAGCGCCAGCCGCGCCGGGACGGAGGTGGCGAGCAGGGCCAGGCCGGTCGCGGCGGCGATCACCAGCGCGTACGTCCCCACCGGCACGTACGGCGCCGCCGACCCCGTCATGCCCGCCCCGAACGCCGCCAGCGTGACCAGCGCGATCCCCGTCCCGAGCGCCGCCGCCACCAGCGCCGCGCCCAGCGTCTCCAGTCGCAGCATGCGCAGCACCTGCCGCTTCGTCGTGCCCGCCAGGCGCAGCGCCGCCAGCTCCCTGACCCGCCCCGAGGTCGCCATGGCCACGGTGTTGACCACGGCGATCGCGGTGAAGGCGATGATCAGCCCGAGCGCGACGAGCGTGGCCTGCTGGTTCGCGCCGCCGCCCGGCGCGGCGTTCCCGGAGGCGCCGGACAGCTCCGCGCCGTCCGGCAGCGCCGCCGCGAGCGCGCCCGCGCCCAGCGTGGGGGCCGACACGAGCACGACGCCCGAGGGGTCGTCCACGTGCCGGGGGACCAGCTCGTACGGCAGGGTGAGCTCGCCGAATCCGAGCCCGCGGGCGTAGAGCGCGGCCACCGCGAGCCGCGCGGGGGTGCCGTCGCCGAGCGTGAGCCGCAGGGGGTCGCCGACGCCGATCCCGAGCCGGGCGGCGGCCGACGTGCTGACCGCGACGTCCTTCGCGCCGAAGCCGTCCATCGAGCCCTCGGTGACGCCCAGGTCCACGGTGCGCGGGTCGTAGGCGAGCGCCTGCGCCGAGAACTTGTCCAGCCCGACCCGGACCGTCGTGCGCAGCACCGGGGTGGCCGCCTCGACGCCGGGCACCTCGGCGAGCGCCGCTGCGTCGGCGCCCACGACCACGTAGCCGGCCCGCAGCCCCGCGCCGGCCTGCTCCAGCGCCGCCTGCCCCACCGTGGCGGGGGCGAACAGGATCGTGCACGTCATGGCCACCAGCAGGGTCAGCGGCGACAGCACCGAGGCCAGCCCCTGGGGCGTGGCCCGCAGGTTGCGCGCGGCCAGGAAGCCGCTCACCCCGGCCGCCCGCAGCGGCAGCACCCGCGCGGCCGCCCGCGCGAGCAGCGGCCCGAGCAGCGTCACGGCGACCGTCCACAGCAGCGCCGTCAGCATCGTCACGGGCGTGGCCGCGGCCTCGGTCCGCAGCCCCGACAGCACCAGCGCCAGCACCACCCCGCCCGCCAGGCAGGCCAGCCCCACGACGGCCCGCCACCACGGGAGCCGCCCCCGGTCCAGCGCGGCCTCGCCGAGCGCCTCCACCGGACGGATGCGCGCGATCCGCCGGGCCGACACCCGCGCCGCCGCCAGCGCGGCCCCGAGCGTGGCCACGAACGCCACCAGCGGCGGGAACGGGCTGACGACCAGCCGCAGGTTCGCCGGAGTGGTCCCGAGCGCCACGAACGTGGCGTGCAGCCACACGCCGAGCCCCATGCCCGCGCCCGCCCCGAGCGCCCCGGCGGCCACGCCCACCAGCAGCGCCTCGCCGGTCACCAGCTCGCGGACCTGCTTCGGGGTCGCGGCGACGGCCCGCAGCAGGGCCAGCTCGCGGTGCCGCTGCTGCACCGACAGCGCGAACGTGCCGACCACGACGAGGATCGCCACCAGCAGCGACGTCCCGGCCAGCGCGCCGCCCATGCTGATCAGCGACACCCTGGCCTGCTCGGCGTCCAGGAACTCCAGCCGCCCGCGCTCGTCACCGGCGTAGGCCACCGCGCCCCGCGGGAGGGGCACGTCGCCCGAGGCGAAGACGCCGATCGCGCTCACCAGGTCCGGCCGGCCCGCGAGCCTGCGGGCCTCGGCGGTGCTGAGGAAGACCGTGTCCTGGCTCGGCAGGGCCTGCGCGGTCACGCCCACCACGCGCCGGCCGCGCAGGCTGTCGCCGACCGCCAGCCCGGCGCGCGCGTCCACCACGACCTCGCCGGCCGCCCGCGGCTCACGCCCCTGCGCGATCGTGAACGGCGTGAGCCCCGCGGACTCCCAGCCGTGCCCGGTGAACCCGCCGAAGGGGAACGTCACCTCCGTGATCACCTTGGTCACGCCGGGCGCGCGGCGCAGCTCGGCGGCGGCCGAGACGGGCAGCCAGGCGCGCTCGGTCAGCGGCTTGGCCTTCGTCTTCGTCCTGCCCTTCCCCTTGTCGACGCTCTCCCTGACGTACTGGTCGGCGGCCACGACGAGCGGGGTGCCCGCGTACCGTTCGGGGGCGACCGCGCCGCGCAGGCCGGTCTCCAGCAGCATGAGGCAGGCGCACACCAGCGCCGCCGCGCACAGCAACGCCACGAACGCGCCCGCGAAGGCGCCCTTGCGGTGCCGCAGGGTCCTGATCGCGAGGCCGATCACGCGTACGCCCCCATCCTCGTCATGCGCTCGGCCACCTTGTCGGCGGTCGGCGCGCTCATCGCGTCCACGATCCGGCCGTCGGCGAGGAACAGCACGGTCCCCGCGTACGAGGCCGCCACCGGGTCGTGCGTCACCATCACCACGGTCTGGCCCATGGTCTCCACCACCTCGCGCAGCAGGCCCAGCACCTCGCGGGCGGTCATCGTGTCGAGCGCCCCGGTCGGCTCGTCACCGAACACCACCTCCGGCCGCGTCACCAGCGCCCGCGCGATCGCGACCCGCTGCTGCTGGCCGCCGGACAACTGGGCGGGCCGGTGTCCGGCGCGGCCCTCCAGCCCGACCCTGCGCAGGATCTCCGCCAGCCACTCCCGGTCCACGCGGGCGCCCGCCAGGCGGAGGGGCAAGGTGATGTTCTCCACCACGTCCAGCGCGGGGATCAGGTTGAACGACTGGAACACGAAGCCGACCCGGCGCCTGCGCAGCTCGGTCAGCTCCGTCTCGCCCATGCCCGCCAGCTCCGTGCCGCCGAGGCGCACCGAGCCCGACGACGGCACGTCCAGGCCGGCCGCGCAGTGCAGGAACGTGCTCTTGCCCGATCCGGAAGGGCCCATCACCGCGGTGAACGTCCCGCGTGGGATGCCCGTCGTCACCTCGCGCAGGGCCGCCACCGCGCCCTGTCCCTTGCCGTACACCTTGCTCACGGCGTCCAGCCGCACCACGTCCGTCATGTGCTCAAGCCTGTCGGCGGGACGCGGCGCGTCCCAGAGACACCGTCACCGATCACCCATGACGTCGTCATGAACCGGACACCCCTACATTGGTGTGCCGTGATTCGTGTACTGCTGGCCGAGGACCAGGCGGTGATCCGCGGCGCCCTCGCGGCCCTGCTCGACCTGGAGGAGGACCTGGAGGTGGTGTCCGCGGTCGAGTCGGGGCAGGCCGCCGTGGACGCGGCCGCCGTCGGGCGGCCCGACGTGGCCGTCCTCGACATCGACATGCCGGGCGCGCTCGACGGGCTGGCCGCCGCCGCCGAGATCAGGGCCCGGGTGCCCGCCTGCCGCACCCTCATGCTGACCGGCTACGGCAAGCCGGGGCACCTCAAACGGGCGCTCGCGGCGCAGGTCGGCGGGTTCCTGCTGAAGACGGCCCCGCCGGAGGAGCTGGTCGCCGCCATCCGGGCGGTGGCCCGGGGCGAGCGGGTGCTGGACAAGGCCCTCGCGGTCACCGCCTGGGACCTCGCCGACAACCCGCTCACGCCGCGCGAGGCCGACGTGCTGCGGCTGGCGGCGGACGGGGCCGACGCGCCGGACATCGCCGCCCGGCTCCACCTGACGCCCGGCACCGTGCGGAACTACCTCACGGCGATCGTGGCCAAGCTAAACGCGCGCAACCGTACCGACGCCGTGCGCATCGCCACCGAGAGCGGCTGGATCTGACGCCCGCACCCGGGCCTCCAGGACGAACCGGCCGTCCTCGACGCCCGTGCTGAGGTGGCCGCCGAGCGCGGCCAGGCGGGTGGTCAGATTGCCGAGGCCGGAGGAGCCGCGACGGGCCGGAGCGGCCCGCGCGCCGTCGTTGCGTACGGTGAGCCGGACCAGGCCGCCGTCACCGGTGGTGACGATCGAGCAGTGACGGGCGGCCGGGCTGTGCCGCAGGACGTTCGTCACCGCCTCGCGCAGCACCGCGCTCAGCGCGGTCTCCACCTCCGGCGGCAGCGGCGGGTGGGCCAGCTCGGCCGTGACCTCGACGCCGGCCGCGGCCAGGGTCGCCCGCGCCGCGTCCGCCTCGGCGGCGAGCGACAGGTCGCGGTGCTCGCCGGAGACGGCGCGCAGGTCGTGCTCGGCGCGTTCGGCCATGGCGAGGACGTCCGCCAGCTCCGCCCGCGCCCGCTCCGGCGGCAGGCGGCGGGCCAGCTCGCACTTGAGCAGGATCGCGGCCAGGCTGTGGCCCAGGAGGTCGTGCAGGTCGCGGGCCGCGCGCAGGCGCTCCTCGACGACCGCGGAACGGGCGAGGCTCTCCCTCGCCGCCTCCAGCTCCCTGGCGAGCTGGGCCAGGCGGAGCAGGCTGTAGACCACCAGGCCGGTGACGACGTTGCTCACCGTGACGTTCACCGCCTCGGGCAGCGGAAGGGCTAGGTGGACGGTGACGGCGCCCGTGGCCGCGACGACCGCCCCGGCCAGCGGCCAGGCCATCCAGGGGCGGAAGGCCAGCAGCACCGGGCCCGCCAGGAACCCGCCCACGCCCAGCCACACCGGGCCGAAGACCGGGATCGGCGCGAAGGTGAGCACCGCCATCACGGACAGGGCCGCCATGTGCCGACCGGACACCGACCTGAGCTGCATCACCACGATCACGGCCAGCGTCGCGGCGGCCGGGAGCAGCAGGTGCGGCGGGATCAGGAGCAGCGCCTTGACGCTGAACCCGACGAGCACCGCCGCCAGCAGCCACACCGACACGTCCACCGACGCGAGGCCCAGCCCGGCCCGGTCGGGACCGCCCGCCTCGGGGGCGGGGAGCGCGGCCCGTACGGTGTAGTGGCCCTGCGGGGACAGGTCGCTCGTCAGCTCGCCGCCCGCGGCCCGCACCTGGGCGGTCAGGTCCGCCAGCCCGTCGCCGTCCTCGGCCGTGCGGCGGCCGTCGTCGCGGACGCGCAGCAGCACCCGGCCGCCCTCCTCGGCGGTCTCGATCACGCACGTACGGGCCGCCCCGCGCCGGACCACGTCCGTGACCGCCTCCCGCAGCACCGCGGCGAGCAGCGCCCCGGCCGGCCCGAGCGGCTCCTCGTGCCCGGCCCGCACCTCCACCGCCACCCCGGCGGCCTCCAGCATGCCCCTGGCCGTCGTCAGCTCGGGCCCGAGCGACATCGCCCGGTAGCCGGCCGCCGCCGAGCGCGCCTCCGCCAGCGACCGCCGCGCCTCCGCCACCACCGCGCCCAGCACCTCACCCGCCCCGGCCGGCGCCGCCACGGCCCGCCGCACGCCCGCGATGATCGCCGCCAGGCCGCGGCCCAGACCGTCGTTGAGCTCGGCCGCGATGCGCAGCCGCTCCTCGCCCACGGCCGCCGCGGCCAGCGCCGGGCGGGTGCCGTGCAGCTCGTCCACCCGCTGCACCAGCCGGATGAGCCCGGGGACGATCAACGTCATCAGCACCGTGGTGACCGCCAGGTCGAGCGTGCGCGGCACGTCGCCGGTCCGCGCGTACGCGATCACCACCGCGCCGAACACCACCAGCGGCGCGGCCGCCCACAGCCGGGTGACCAGCAGCGACCCGGCCAGGAAGCCGAACACCACGACCGACGCCCCGGAGCCCAGCGTCACCCAGCAGACCAGCGCGGCCTGCACGGCCACCAGCCACCAGGACCGCGACCAGAAGGTGAGCAGGCACTGCACGGCGAAGACCAGCGCCGTCCCCGGCGCGCCCGCCAGGACGTACACGCTGGACAAAGCGGCCAGCACCGCGACGACGATCACCCGCGCGACAAGCACGGGCAGCAGCCTAGGAGAAACCCCGCGGCAGCACGGTGACGGGGCAGGGGGAGGCGCGCAGCATCTTCATGGCCAGCTCGCCCAGGAACACCCGGTGCGGCTGGGCGTCCTCGCTGGCCGCGCAGACCAGCAGCTCGCCGGGCAGCCACTCGACGCCGGCCATCGCCGCCGCCACGTCGTGGCCCTCGGCCACCTCCGCCTCCGCCTCGATGCCGGTGCTCTCCCACGCCAGCCGGACGGCGAGCGCGAGGTCGTCCCTGAGCCTGCTCTGGTCCTCGGTACGCAGGTCGAACGTGATCAGCCGCAGCGGCACCCCGAGCCGCAGCGCCGCCTGCGCCACCCGTTCGACGGCGGCGTCGCACTGCGGCCGGTGCACGTACGCGAGGGTGAGCCGGCCGGGCTCCTCGGGCGGGGCGTACTGGGCGGGCGTCACCATGACCGCCTCCGGCGACAGGTGGAGCAGGTGGTCGGCGGTGGTGCCGACGGCGATGCGCCCGTGCTGCCCGCCGCCCGCCGAGCCGACCACCACGAGGTCGGCGCGCATCCGGCTGGCCAGCACGGCGAGGCCGCGCCCGCTGCCCCGGCTCTCGTAGGCGAGGTATCCGGCGGGGGCGTCCCCCAGCTCCTCGGCCGCGTGCGCCAGGTTGGCCTGCGCCTCCACGGCCAGCCCGGGGCTCCCGGGCGGGTAGATCGTCGCCACCGTGAGCTCGCCGCCGGTCACCCGCGTGATCGCCGCGCCCAGGGCCAGAGCCTCCCGCCCGCCCGGCTCGCCGGTGTAGCCGACGATCACGTGCTCTCCGATCATGAATGCCCTCTTACCCGCTTTGAGCAGGGAATACGCGGCATCGTGCGGAACGTTGTAAACCTGTGGAGGCGCAAAGAAAGTGAAGATCACTCTTGACACCACGTTCAACGGGTCACTCGGTCAGGTCACCCTCAGTCAAGCGGTTCAGCAGCTCCGGGAACGCGACCTCGCCTGCACCGTCCCCGCCGACGCCGTCGAGCGCAAGGTGACCGTGTTCGCCCGCTGCGTGGAGCGCGGGTTCACGCCGCTCCGCAGCGAGATCATGGCCGCCTACTACGTGGCCGAGCGCGACGCCACCACCGAGGCCTTCGACCGCGGGCTGATCACCCGGGGCGAGCTGGAGAGCCGCCAGGCGCAGCTCACAAGCCTGCTCCTCAGCTGAGCTTGCTGACTTTTTCCCAACATTCCGCCATAAGGTCGAGGCGCTCGACCACCGGAGTCCTTAAGGTCGTGTCCACTGCCCGTTCACGGATTGGACACTGGTGTACCGCGACATCGTCGACTTCGCCTCCAGCACGCCCGCGTGGCTGCACACGCTCGCCGAGGTAGGGACCGACGCGGGGTTATTCCTGTTCGCGGCGCTGTTCGTGCTGGCGTTCCTGCGCGCGTGGCGGGCGCCCGCGCGTGATCTGGCCCTGGTGATCGCCGGGCCGGTCGGGATCGTGCTGGCGTACGTGCTGAGCGAGGTCGTCAAGGTCCTCGTACGCGAGGACCGGCCCTGCCGGGGCGTGACCACGACCATCGCGGCCTGCCCGCCGGCCACCGACTGGTCCTTTCCCAGCAACCACTCGGTGATCGCGGCGGGCGCGGCGGCCACGCTCGTGCTCGTCTGGCGCGCCCTCGCGTGGCTGGTCGTCCCGCTGGCCGTCGTCATGGCGTTCTCGCGGGTGTTCGTGGGGGTGCACTACCCGCACGACGTGATCGCGGGCTTCCTGCTCGGGGCCGCGCTCGCGCCGCTGTTCGCCCTGCTGGTGGTGGGGGCGTTCACCCCTGCCGTACGTCTGGTGCGAACGCGTCTGTCGCCGCGATGAGCCGGTCCAGGATGCCGGGCTCGGTGTAGGCGTGCCCGGCGTCGTCCACCACGTGGAACTCGGCCTCCGGCCACGCCTGGTGCAGGTCCCAGGCGGTGGCCATGGGGGTGCAGGCGTCGTAGCGGCCCTGGACGATCACCGCGGGGATGTGGCGGATCTTGTCCACGTCCCGGATGAGCTGTTCGGGGCCGAACCAGCCGCCGTGGCTGAAGTAGTGGTTCTCGATCCTGGCGAAGGCGACCGCCAACCGGTCCTCGCCGAACTCGGTCACCAGGGCGGGGTCGGGCCGCAGCGTGATCGTCCCGGCCTCCCACTGGGCCCAGGCCTTGGCCGCCGCGAGCCGGGCCGCGTCGTCGTCGCCCTCCAGCCGCCTGCGGAAGGCCGCGAGGAGATCGCCGCGCTCCTCCTCAGGGATCGGGGCCAGATAACGCTGCCAGAGGTCGGGGAACAGGAAGCCGGCCCCCTCCTGGTAGAACCAGCGCAGCTCCTGCGGGCGCAGCGTGAAGATGCCGCGCAGCACCAGCTCGCTCACCCGCTCCGGATGCGTCTCCGCGTAGGCGAGCGCCAGCGCGCTGCCCCACGAGCCGCCGAACACCTGCCACCGCTCGATCCCGAGGTGCTCGCGCAGCCGCTCCATGTCGGCCACCAGGTGCCAGGTGGTGTTGGCCGACAGGTCGGTGGCCGGGTCGCTCGCGTGCGGCGTGCTGCGGCCGCAGTTGCGCTGGTCGAACAGGACGATCCGGTAGCGCTCGGGGTCCCACTGCCGCCGGTGCTTGGCGCTGCACCCGCCGCCCGGCCCGCCGTGCAGCATCACGGCCGGCTTGCCGTCCGGGTTTCCGCAGGTCTCCCAGTAGATCTGGTTGCCGTCGCCGACGTCGAGCAGTCCGGAGTCGTAGGGTTCGATGGGCGGGTACAGGGTTCTCATGGGCTCTGATCCTGCCGCATCCGCTACTGGGCCCACTTCTACTGGGCCCACTCGTGGCGGGTCAGGAAGGACCGGTCGCCGGTCGCGTACTCGCGGAAGGCCCGGCGCACCTCCTCCAGCTCGGCCACCGTCGTCCTGACCAGCGTCCCTTCCTTGTACTCCAGCTCGTAGCCGGGCGACACCTGGATGAAGTGCCGCCCGAAGTTCACCAGTGCGGCGAACGGGTTCTGCGCCGACAGCGTGCCCAGCACGTCGTCGACCAGCCCCAGGTCCGGATCGTGCACGATCATCCCGTCGCCGGTGTGCAGCTGCATGCCCTCGTACACGCCGAGCGGCGCGACGTTGTGCACGAGGTCGCGCTGCGGGTCGTAACACACCAGGCCGTGCGCCCGCGCGATCGCGAAGACCTGTGCGGACACCTCGTCCATGCTGTCGAGGTCCATGGACACGAGCACGTGACCGTCCGGGTAGAGCCGGACCTCACCGGGCAGCTCCTTGACGACCTCGGGCACCACGCCTGATCCGTCGCCGGGCTCGGCGCGCTTGACCGCCAGGTAGGTGGCGCGGGCCTGATCCCTGCCGATCGGCTCCGGCTCGTCCCAGACCATCAACTCAACGCTCATCTGTCCATCTTGTCGGACCCGCTTCGCGGCCCGCGCGCGGCTACACCGGTTTTTCCGAGTTCGGCACCAACTCCACGGTGCAGTTGGCGCACCGCCGCGCCTCCACGGGGATCTCGCTGAGGCACTCGGGGCACTCCTTCGTCGAGGACTTCTTGTCCCGCTCCACCCATCGGATCAGCCGCGTCATCGGCGCCACCACCAGCCAGTACACGATCGCCGCGATGATCAGGAACGTGATGAGGTGGTTGAGGAAGTCGCCGTACTTGAACACGCTGCCGTTGACGGTGAAGGAGTAGTTGGCGAAGTTCGGCTGCCTGCCGCCGGTGATGGCGCCGATCAGTGGGGTGATCAGGTCGGTGACCAGCGCCTGGACGAGCCCGCTGAAGGTGGCGCCGACGATCACCGCCACCGCCAGCTCGACGATGTTGCCACGGAGTAAGAATTGCTTGAAACCGCCCATGAGGTCGGCATATTGCCCGGGTGCGCGAGCTGAAACCCGATCGCCCCGGATTCGGGTCCGTGAGAACGTCGAGGCCGGTCAGGCCCCGGGGGCGAGCCGTTCGAGGTCGAAGCGCCCGTCCTTCACCCCGCGGATGAAGTCGGACCATTCGTCGACCGAGAACGGCAGGACGGCGCCGTTGGCGTCCTGGCTGCCCCGCACCCAGACCTTGCCGTCCAGCACGGCGACTTCGACGCATTGGCCGCCGTTGCAACTGTGCCAGTAGGCATGGTCGAGAGCAGGCGAGCGAGTCATGCACTACCTCCTGGGGGTCGGCTGTAGAGGTATTGCGCCGTCGGGCATTTTACCCCGAATAAGGGAGGCGAATTCATGGGCCGGTGACCGGGAGTGGGGACGGGTGTCAAAAGTGACGGGCGGCCACCCCTGAGGTGACCGCCCGGTGATATCGCGCTCTCAGCCCTGATGCGTTCCCTTGATGCGTCCGAGGAAGGCGTTCCAGGCGCTCGTCTCGAAGACAATGACCGGGCCATCAGGGTTTTTGTTGTCGCGGACGCCTACGGTGTCGGCGGAGAGCAGGGCTACCTCGACACAACTACCACCGTTGCAGAAAGACGAAGCTCGCCAATGGCGGATTGCGTCAGAGTGTGGCCGGGTGGACATTCTCTCCTCCGTGCACTATCAAGAGCGCTGCGACGTTCCGAATAATTTCGGGCACGACCAGTACGCGGTAAGGAAGACGCCCTTAGGCGTCTCAAGTGTCATGCATAGAGTGGCACTTCCGTCTGACAATTGCCAGAGGAGCGCGGGCAAGGAGTTTCGAGTTGGACCGTTATATGGTTCTATGAGAACTTTGTCAGCATTTCTGCGACGCGGTTCAAGGACTCCTGGAAACCCAGCGCCTCGGCCCTCAAGTGGTCGATGACTTCCTCGAAATGCCTAATCGTTTTGTCGCTTTCGAGGTAGAAAAGACCCATTTGGTGCTCTACGAAGACGGTGTCTGCGATGTCGGAGTTTCGGCCGAATTCCAGGAAACGGAACGGGCTGTCGAAGCCCATGTGCGCCCCCGAGGTGAAGGGGATGACCTGGATGCGGACGTGGGGCAGCTCCGCGAGCTCGAGAATGTGCTGGAGCTGGGCCCGCATGACCTGCCCGTTGCCGACGTTGCGGTGGAGCACCGATTCGTCGAGGAGCACCCAGTAGCGTGGCGGGTCGGCCCTGAACAGCAGCTCGCTCTTGCGTTTCCCGCGCGCCTGGACCCGCTCCTCCAGGATGTCGGGCGCGATGCGCGGCAGCCAGCCGCGGATGACCGCCCGCGCGTAGTCCTCGGTCTGCATCGGCCCCGGCACCAGCTGGATGACGTACTCGGTGATCGCCGTCGCGCCCGCCTCCAGGCCCAGCATGGGCGCGAACTTGACGTCTTCGAGCGTCTGCCACCATTCCTTCTGGCGGGCCTCCCTGGCCAGGGTCATCAGCTCGGTCATCTTGGGCTCGGCCAGGCCGTAGAGCCGGCACAGGTCCCGGACGTCGCGCAGGCTGGCGGGACGCTGGCCGCGCTCGATCCTGCTGATCTTGGTGGGGGAGCAGAGCAGCTGTTCGGCGACCTCCGCCGCGCTGAGCCCCTTCTCGTGGCGCAGCTCGCGCAGGCGCATGGCCAGCTGGCGCTGCCTGAGCGTGGGGTTCGGGAAGGCCATCGCACCCCTTTCGAGGAGCAGCTCCGAGAAGCGGCGGAGGGTTTTACCGCGATCATACCCACCGTTTTCATGATCCAACGTTAGGTAAACGTCACCGGCACGTTCGTATGGCAATTGCCATCTGCAGGTGGCTTTCTGGCCGAAGCAGGGTAAACCTTCAGCGGGCTTACCAGGAAGGGGCGATGACGAAGATCAGAAGCAGCTTCTCGAAAATGCCGCGACCACATTTGTCCCGGACGACCCATGAGAGCCGCCCGGGACGCCGGGCTGGGACGTGACTTGCCGCGTTTCCCAGTCAGCGATCATCCGCTCCTGCCAGAGCACTGGATGATCTCCCTCCGATTTTAGCAACTTGACCGACAATTCGCCGGTGACGTTCACCCGCGTGAGTCCGGGTGCGTATGCCCGCGGGGGGCGTACGAGGGCCCGATGAGCGGCGGAGGCGGACGACGGGGTCCGTCTCCGGCCGAGTCCGCAGTCTGCCCTGGGTGCTACCACCAGGCGCCAGTCGAGAGGCCGCCGGGGTAGGGGGCCCGCCTGGGGTGGGCTGTGAAAGTGAGCCGCCTCCGGCAACCGCGCCGCCGGAGGCGGCTCACTCATGTCCGGGTCGCGCCCGAAGAGGACAGCCCGAGAGGACAGTGGATGACTGGGATGACTGGAATGTCCGGGATCGGGCAGTGCTGGCCCGGCTGCTTGTCGGGTGACGCGGGGGGAACAGAACATGGGGAGAGACCGCAAGGGAGCCTCGATGATCGAAGTCTGGCCGGGAGACCCATATCCGCTCGGGGCGACCTATGACGGCGCGGGGACGAACTTCTCCCTCTACACCGAGGTCGCCGACAAGGTCGAGCTGTGCCTGTTCGACGACGACAACGTCGAGTCGCGGGTGCCGCTCACCGAGGTGGACGGGTTCATCTGGCACGGCTACCTGCCGGGCATCGGGCCGGGGCAGCGCTACGGCTACCGGGTCCACGGGCCGTACGAACCGCAGCACGGCCTGCGCTGCAATCCGAACAAGCTGCTGCTCGACCCGTACGCGATGGCCATCGAGGGCGACGTGAAGTGGCACGAGGCGGTGTACGGCTACCGCTTCGGCAGCCCCGACACCCGCAACGACATGGACTCGGCCCCTTACGTCCAGCGCTCGATCGTCATCAACCCGTTCTTCGGATGGGGCCACGACCGGCCGCCCGCGACGCCGTACCACGACACGGTGATCTACGAGGCGCACGTGCGCGGGCTGACGATCAGCCACCCGAAGATCCCGGAGCACCTGCGCGGCACGTACGCCGCCCTCGGTCACCCGGAGATCCTCGACCACCTCACCAAGCTCGGCGTGACCGCGCTGGAGCTGATGCCGGTGCACCAGTTCGTGACGGACCACATCCTGGAGGATCGCGGGCTGTCCAACTACTGGGGCTACAACTCGATCGGCTTCTTCGCCCCGCACAACCGCTACTCCAGCCAGGGGCAGCGCGGCGGCCAGGTGCTGGAGTTCAAGGCGATGGTGCGGGCGCTGCACGAGGCGGGCATCGAGGTGATCCTCGACGTGGTCTACAACCACACGGCCGAGGGCAACCACCTGGGCCCCACGCTGGGCTTCCGCGGGATCGACAACGTCAACTACTACCGCACCGTGGACGACGACAAGCGCTACTACATGGACACCACGGGCACCGGCAACAGCCTGCTCATGCGCTCGCCGCACGTGCTCCAGATGATCATGGACTCGCTGCGCTACTGGGTCATCGAGATGCACGTCGACGGCTTCCGCTTCGACCTCGCCTCCACCCTCGCCAGGGAGCTGCACGAGGTCGACCGGCTGAGCGCCTTCTTCGACCTGGTCCAGCAGGACCCGGTGCTGTCGCAGGTCAAGCTGATCGCCGAGCCGTGGGACGTCGGCCCCGGCGGCTACCAGGTCGGCAACTTCCCCTCCCGCTGGACGGAGTGGAACGGCCGCTACCGCGACACCATCCGCGACCTGTGGCGGGGGCAGCCGGCCACGCTGCCGGAGTTCGGCTCCCGCTTCACCGGCTCCAGCGACCTCTACCAGGACGACAGCCGCCGCCCGGCCGCCTCGATCAACTTCGTCACCTGCCACGACGGCTTCACCCTCCAGGACCTCGTCTCGTACAACCACAAGCACAACGAGGCGAACAAGGAGGGCAACCGCGACGGCACCGACGACAACAGGTCCTGGAACTGCGGCGAGGAGGGCGCGGCGGGCATCGCCGTCGAGGCGCTGCGCGAGCAGCAGAAGCGCAACTTCCTCACCACGCTGTTCCTGTCGCAGGGCGTCCCGATGCTCTCCCACGGCGACGAGCTGGGCCGCACCCAGAAGGGCAACAACAACGGCTACTGCCAGGACAACGAGCTGACCTGGGTCGACTGGTCGGACGTGCGCGAGAACTGGCTGCTGCTGGAGTTCACCCAGCGGCTCGCCGAGCTGCGCAAGAAGCACCCGGTCTTCCGCCGCAGGAGGTTCTTCTACGGCAAGCCGGTACGCGGCCTCAACGACATCGCCTGGCTCACCCCGTCAGGGGAGGAGATGACGGACGGCGACTGGAACGTCGGCTACGCCAAGTCGCTCGCGGTCTTCCTCAACGGCGAGGCCATCACCGAGCCCGACCGGCGCGGCCGGCCGATCCGCGACGACTCCTTCCTCCTGCTGTTCAACGCCCACCACGACACCATCAAGTTCACGATCCCCAAGGACTACGGCGAGATGTGGCACACGGAGATCGACACGGCGATGCCGATCATGCTCGACGTGCGGATCTGCCGCGGCGGCGAGGCGATCGAGGTCCCCGGCCGGAGCGTACGGGTGCTGCGCCGTGTCTAGGCGGCCGACCTCGACGTACCGGCTGCAGCTGACCCCCGACTTCGGCTTCGCGGAGGTGGCGGGGATCGCCGGCTACCTGCGCGACCTGGGCGTCAGCCACGTCTACCTGTCGCCCGTGCTGGAGGCGGCGGAGGGGTCGCGGCACGGCTACGACGTCACCGACCACTCCAGGATCCGGGAGGCGTTCGGCGGGGCGAGCGGGTTCAGGGAGATGGCGCAGGTGCTCGCCGCGCACGACCTGGGGGTGGTGGTCGACATCGTCCCCAACCACATGAACACGGAGAACCCCGCGTTCTGGTCGGTGCTCAAGGACGGCCGCGACTCGCCGTACGCCGCCTGGTTCGACGTCGCGTGGGACGAGGACGGCAAGGTCGCGCTGCCGGTGCTGGGCGACGACACCGAGCCGGTCGTGGACGGCGACGTGCTGCGCTACCACGAGCACACCTTCCCCCACCCTGGCCACTACCGGCTGGTCGACTGGCGGCAGGGCCCCGGCTACCGGCGCTTCTTCGACGTCTCGACGCTCATCGGGCTGCGCGTCGAGGACCCGGCGGTGCTGTTCGCCACGCACGAGGTGATCTTCTGGCTGCTCGACGAGGGGCTGGTGGACGGGCTGCGGATCGACCACCCCGACGGCCTCGCCGACCCGCGCGGCTACCTGGAGCGGCTGCGCGCCCGTACCGGCGAGAAGACCTGGACGGTCGTCGAGAAGATCCTCATCGGCCCCGAGCGGCTGCCCGCCGACTGGCCCTGCGACGGCACCACCGGCTACGAGGTGCTCAACCGGGTCAACGGCCTGTTCGTCGATCCGGAAGGCGGGGAGGCGCTGGTCCGGCTGTTCACCGAGCTGACCGGGCAGCCCGCCGACTACCGGCGGGTCATGCAGGAGTCCAAGCGCGAGGTGCTGGAGCTGTTCTTCCGCCCCGAGGTCGAGCGGCTGGCCAGGTCGGCGGGCTGCGCGCCCGAGGCGGTGCGCGAGCTGCTGGCCGCGATGCCGGTCTACCGCGCGTACGTGGTGCCCGGCGAGCCGCCGCCCCCCGAGTCCGTCGAGATCGTCGAGCTGGCCGCCGCGTCCTGCTCGGCGGAAGACGTCGGGCCGCTGGTCCACGAGGTGCTGTACGGCTCGGCGGAGACGATCACCCGCTTCCAGCAGGCGTGCGGCCCCGTCATGGCCAAGGGTGTGGAGGACACCGCGCTCTACCGGTGGTTCCCGCTGGCCTGCCTCAACGAGGTGGGCGGGGAGCCGGACGTGTTCGGGACGTCCGTGGAGGAGTTCCACGAGTTCTGCGCCGGGATGCAGCCGTACACGATGACGACGCTCTCCACGCACGACACCAAACGCTCCGAGGACGTCAGGGCGCGGCTGTCGGTGCTGTCGGAGCTGCCGGAGGAGTGGGCCGACGCGGTCGGGCAGTGGTCGGCGGCCGTCAGCTTCGACCCCCACCTCGACTACCTGGCCTGGCAGAACCTCATGGCCGCCTGGCCGATCTCGGCCGAAAGGTTCACGGACTACCTGCTCAAGGCGGCACGGGAGGCCAAGACCAGGATCTCGTGGGTCGCTCCCGACCCGGCGTACGAGCGGGGGCTGCGCGAGTTCGCCGAGGCGGCGGTGCGGCTGCCGATCGGCAAGTTCACCGAGCGCATCGAGCCGCATGCGATGTCGAACTCGCTGGGCGCCAAGCTCGTGCAGCTCATGATGCCCGGCGTGCCCGACGTCTACCAGGGCAACGAGAAGAGCGACTTCTCGCTGGTCGACCCGGACAACCGGCGTCCCGTCGGCTTCCCCGCCGAGCCCGCCACCCGATGGGACGAGGCCAAGCTGCTGCTCACCCGGCAGGCGCTGCGGCTGCGGCGGCGGCTCGGGGGAGGGGCGGCGTACCTGCCGTTGGAGGCGGACGGGCCGGCGGCGGAGCACGCGGTCGCCTTCGCCCGCGGCGAGGACGAGCGCGGGCTGCCCCGGGCGGTCGCCGTCGCCACCCGGCTGCCGGTGCGGCTGGCCCGTACGGGGTGGGGCGGCACGACGCTCTCCCTGCCCCCGGGGACATGGCGCGACCTGCTCACCGGCGCCGTCCACACCGGCCGCGTCCCGCTCGCGCACCTGCTCGGTCAGTATCCGGTCGCACTGCTGGAGAGACATGATCTTTGAGGTCTGGGCGCCGGACGCCACGACGGTCGAGGTGGACGTGCGGGGCTCACGCCGGCCGATGTCCCCCGGGGCCGGCGGCTGGTGGTCGGCGGAGGTCGAGGGGGCGGAGCACGGCACTGCGTACGCGTTCATGGTGGACGGCGACGGGCCCTACCCCGACCCGCGCTCGCGCCGGCAGCCGGACGGCGTCTTCGGGCCGAGCGCGGTCTACGACCACGCCAGGTTCACCTGGTCGGACCACGACTGGAAGGGGCGGGACCTGCGCGGTTCCGTCATCTACGAGCTGCACGTCGGGACGTTCACGCCGGAGGGCACGTTCCACGCGGCGATCGAGAAGCTGGACCACCTCGTCGAGCTGTGCGTCGATCTCGTGGAGATCATGCCGGTCGCGCCGGTGCCCGGCGGGCGCAACTGGGGGTACGACGGGGTCGACCTCTACGCGGTGAACGAGACGTACGGGGGGCCCGACGGGCTCAAGTCGTTCGTGGACGCCTGCCACCGGGCGGGGCTCGGCGTGATCCTCGACGTCGTCCACAACCACCTGGGGCCGTCGGGGAACTTCCTGCGCCCGTTCGGACCGTACTTCGCCGGCTTCCCCGGCAGCTACTGGGGCGAGGCGGTCAACCTGGACGGGCCAGGCTCCGACGAGGTGCGGCGCTACTTCATCGGCAACGCGCTCCAGTGGCTGCGCGACTACCACGTGGACGGGCTGCGGCTCGACGCCGTGCACGCGCTGCACGACGCCCGCGCCACGCACCTGCTGGCCGAGCTGGCAGCCGAGGTGGACGCGCTGGCCTGCGCCGCCGGCCGGCCGCTGACGCTGATCGCCGAGTCCGACCTCAACGACCCGCGCATGGTGCTGCCGCTGGAGGCGGGCGGGCTCGGCATGAACGCGCAATGGGACGACGACGTCCACCACGCGCTGCACTGCGCGGTCAGCGGCGAGAGCCACGGCTACTACGAGGACTTCGCGGGGCTGCCCGCGCTGGCCAAGGTGCTGACGGGCGGGGTGCTGCACGACGGGACGTACTCCAGCTTCCGCGGGCGCTCCCACGGGCGGTCGTACGCGGGCGTGCCCGGCCACCGGCTGGTGGCCTGCCTGCAGAACCACGACCAGATCGGCAACCGGCCGCGCGGCGACCGGCTCCCCGTCGCGGCACTGAAGCTGGGGGCCGGGCTGCTGCTGACCTCGCCCTTCACGCCGATGCTGTTCATGGGGGAGGAGTGGGGTGCGCGCTCCCCGTTCCTGTTCTTCTCCGACCACGTTGAGCCCCGGCTCCGGGAGCGCGAGGCGGAGCGGCGGGAGCGCGAGTTCGACGGGTTCGGGTACGTGTGGGACGCGCCCGACCCGTCGGACGAGGAGACGTTCCTGCGGTCCAAGCTGGACTGGACCGAGCTCAAGGAGGAGGCGCACTGGTCGCTGCTGTGCTGGTACCGCGACCTCATCGCCCTGCGCAAGGCCCTGCCCGAGCTGTCGGACCCGCGGCTGGAGCGGGTCAGGGTGGACGTCGATCCGGGCGGGAAGTGGCTGGTCATGCGGCGGGGGGAGCTGGCGGTCAGCGTGAACTTCGCGGAGGAGGCGGTGAGCGTGCCGGTGGCGGCGGGGGCGGTGCTGCTGGCGTCGGACGATCCGGTGCGAGCGGACGAGGACGGCCGCCTACACCTCCCGGGCCAGTCCCTGACCATCACCCGCCCCGACACGGCCTGACCCGATACGTCCTGAGCCTGGTGCCAGCTGTCTTTTGTCCGGAGACGGAGCTGGGCCGCTGAGCTGGGACCTTGGCTTTGGATCCCAGCCCTGGATCCCAGCCCTGGATCCCAGCCCTGGATCCCAGCCCTGGATCCCGGACCTGGATCCCGGACCTGGATCCCAGCCCTGGATCCCGGACCTGGATCCCGGACCTGGATCCCGGACCTGGGCCCACGGTCTGGATCCCGGACCTGGGCCCCAGACCTGGGGCCTGACTCTGGCCCCGATCCGGCCTCCTGACCTGGGCCCTCGACCTGGGTTGCTCACGCGCGCACGTAGGGCCGCCTGGGGCGCGGGCCCCGCACATGCGGTTGTGGAGTCTCTCGCCTGTCCACAGGCTGGGGCCGCGATGCCACCGTCATCCACAGAATCCCGTTCGCCGCCCCGCGGCCCGGCCTCCGTCCCCGATCCTGGGTCCCGCAATCACCCGCAGGGAACCCGATCCGAGGACCACGACCACGACCATGAGCCACGGAGGCCACCCCATGAAGATCGTCCTTCCGCTGCCCCGCACCCTGACATCCCGGTTCGTCATCGCCGTGGCCCGGCTTCCGGCGGACCCCGGCTCGCTCGTGCCCTGGCGGATCGCGCCGGCGCATCGCAGGGCGGCGCTCACCGCGATGGGCGCCGGCCTCCTGACCATCACCCGGCACGCCACCCCCTGGAGACCGGCAGGGGCGACGCTCCCCGCCGACCACCTGCGGCGCCTGCGCCGCACCATGGCCCACCTCGTGGTCGCCGCCACCGCGCCTCCGCACCGCCTGCCCGCCATCGCGCAGACGGCCCGCGCGGTCGCCAGGGCCCTCGCCGACGCCTGCGACGGCGTCCTGATCGACCCTCTGACCGGCGCCTACGTACCAACCCGCGGACGGCGCGCCGACGAGCCGCCACGCTTCGACCTTGGCGACGACTGGCTCGGCTGGGACGTCCAGGTGCACGACGCCGCCACCTGCCCGCCGTGGGACCCCGCCGACACGGCCGGCTGCGACTGCCTCCGGATGACCTCCCGCGGCCTGCGCAGGTTCGCGCTGCCCGAGATCACCCTCGACGGCGCGGCCTGCGCCCATAGCCTGTGCGCCACCCACCTCCTGCGCACGGTCGCCCACCACCTGGTCGCCGACCAGCTCGCCTACCTCGCGGCCCATCCCGGCGCCCCGCACCGCCGCCTCGACGACTTCCTCCACATCCGGCCGGAGGGCACGGGCGCGCCGTTCGGCGTCCGACTGACCCCGTACGACGCGGATCAGGGCGAGCTCGGCCGCACCGGCAGCATCCGCCGCCTCAAGGTCGGCCCGGCCCCTGGCGCAGGGCAGGTCACCCGCCTCAAGGTCGGCCCACCCTCGGGCTTCACCGGCTCGGTCAACGCCTGGCTCTGCGCCACCCGAGGCGCCCACCACGCCACGCTCACCTCCACCCCCACCCTGGCCGCCGCCTGATCCTGCCCGAGGTCGGTTCAGCTCGTAACCCGCCGCGAGGAGCCGCTGCGCACCGGCTCCGAGGAGCTGCTGCGCACCCGCTGTGAGGAGCTGCTGCACACCTGCCCGCGGGGAGCTGCGCACCCGCTGTGAGGAGCTGCTGCACACCTGCCCGCGAGGAGCTGCCCACCCGCTGTGAGGAGGTGCTGCGCACCTGCCGCGGGGGTTACTGCGCACCCGCCGCGGGGAGCTGCGGCGCACGCACCCGCCCCGAGAAGCTGTCCTCGCCTATCACCGCCCGGGCGAAACCCTGAGTGACCCACCCGCCGTGCTGGCCGCGTCATCCGCATGAGGATCACCGGGCTACCGAGGGATCAGCGTTGCGGCCTGAAGTGGAGTGGCTGGACGGCGTTTCAAGGACGGCCGACCGCCGCCGCTGGGTGGGATCAGCGGCTGAGGATGGTGCGCAGGACCTGCTCCAGCGTGGCCAGGGGGTCGTCCGCCATGGACGGGGATCGCCAGGCGACGTACCCGTCCGGGCGGACCAGGACGGCGCCGTCCCCGTTGACGCCGTACCGCTCCCGCCAGCACCCCTCCACGTCCCGCAGTTCCTCGCCCACCAGCAGGCGGGTCAGTTGCACCCCGAGCCGTTCCTTCGCCATGCGCCCGGCGTCCATCCAGGCGTGACCGCCCTGCCTGTCGGCCATCAGGACGAAGCCCGAGCCGAACAGGTCGATGGTGGAGATGCGCTGGCCCTCCCAGTCGAGGATCACGTGCGGTGCCCGGCTGCCGGGCCGGCCGTTCGGTACGCGGGGGTCCTCCATGATGGAGCCGTCGTCGCCGGGCTCGTCCAGGATCGCCGTGGAGTGGTAGCGGTGCCCGATCAGGGCGCCGACCGGGTCGGCGAGCGGCTCCGGGTAGCCGACGCGGGCCGCCGGCGGCATGCGTACGCCGAGGTTGGCGAGTTGCGCGTCGGCGGTCAGCGCGCCGATGGGGCGGCGCTCGGCGTCGTACGTGTCGAGGAAGCCCGGTCCGGCCTGGCCGGTGACGACGAGCCACAGCCGCCAGGCGAGGTCGGCGCCGTCCTGGAGGGCGGTGCTGCCGCCCTGGCCGCCGGTGGGCGGCATGGTGTGGGCGGCGTCCCCGGCGAAGAAGACCCGGCCGGCGCGGTAGGTGTCGGCCAGGATGTGGGCCAGCCCGAACGTCGTACGGTCCAGCAGCCGCACGTCGAGGCCGGGACGGCCGGTCGCGACGCGGACGAGCTCGACGCAGCGCTCGTCGGTGAAGTCGGCCTCGGTCTGGCCATCGGTCAGGTTGACGCCGAGGACGTGCGCGCCGACGCCGGTGCCGGTCACGATGACGCCGGTGAAGACGTCGTTCTGGAGATACCAGAGGGTGACCTCGCGCTCGCGCACCAGGCCGCCGAGGTCGGCGTCGAACATGATCGAGCACATCTGGCCCAGCTCGCCCTTGCCCGAGGTGGGCACGCCGAGGGCGCGGCGTAGGGGGCTGCGGTAGCCGTCGGCGGCCACCACGTAGTCGGCGCGGACGAGCCGTTCCTCCCCGTCGCCGGTGCGGATGCGGGCGGTGACGCCGTCCTCGTCCTGGTCGAGGGAGCTGAGCTCGGTGGAGAAGCGCAGGTCGGCGCCCAGCTCCTCGGCGGCGTGACGGAGCACGCGCTCGATCTCGGCCTGGGGCGCGCCGATCTGGGCGGCCGGGGTGACCTTGGCGAGGAAGCTCATGTCCTCGTCCTCGCTGGCCATGATCATGTGAGGGGCGGGGTCGGTCAGGCTCTTGGCGATGGCGATGCGCATGTCGTCGCCGATGCCGGCCCAGATGCCGGACAGGGCTTCCTCCACGCCCGGCACGGGACGCAGCAGCTCCACGGCGCGCGGGCCCACGCCGAACGCCTTGGGCTGGATGGACGTGCTCGGATGCCGTTCGACCAACATGACCGGCACCTCCCGCCAGGCCAGGAGCATCGCCGCACTCAGCCCCGCGTATCCCCCGCCGACCACAAGGACCGGCACTCGCTCCTGCTCCATTGCTCTCCACCTCCGGTGACGCGTACTATCGCGTTTGTGGCGAGCGACACGATATGTCGCGTCCGCGAAGCCGGTCAAGACATATCGCGAAACTGGGGAGTGAGGTCTTCGTACGGCCGCTACGGGCGGGGCCGCGGAGTCGGGGAGCGGACCGTGAGGGCCAGGGCGACCGCCGACAGAGCGGCGAGCAGGCCCCACGACGGCGCGAACCCGTGGGAGACGTCCTTGAGCAGGCCGAGAGCGGGTGGGGTGAGGATGATGGCGATCTGGTTGACGGCCATCGCGAAGCCGAGGGCGAACCCGGTCCTGCCCGGCGGCGCCGACTCGGCCAGGTGGGCGACCCAGGGGCCGTACCAGCCGATGCCGAAGAACCCGAGCCAGACGAACAGGAGGGAAGCCGCGACTGGGGATTGCCCGGCGGGGGTGGCGAGCGCGACCAGGCCCACGATCACCGCGACCAAGCAGGCCAGCACCGAGGAGTAGCGGCCGGATCGGCTGAATCGGCGGTGGCGGTCGGCGGAGGTGCCGGATCGGCTGCGGTCGCTCCAGGCGGCCAGGCAGATCCGGCCGGCCGCGCCCGCCGCCTGCACGGCCACGAAGACGAGGGCCGCCGTGCCGGGTGCGAGGGACGCCGTCTCGTGCAGGTGCAGCACGGTCAGAGCGCCGATGCCGCTGTGCACCGCCACCAGGCTCGTCCCGGACACCAGGATCCTGACCATGGCCGGCTCCCGCAGCAGACGCAGCCGCGCAGAGGACTCGGACGCGCGGGACCGCGATCCGGGCTGCCCTGTGGGGCGGTGGCGTGGGCCGGGCTGCGGTTCGGGTGGCGGCGGGGGAAGATCGCCGGCGCTGGTGCTGGTGCCATCACCGGTGCTGGTGCTCGTGCCGGCGCGGGCTTCGGTGGCAGCGTCCGTGCGCGCGTGGGTGTCGATGTGGGTGTCAGCGTGAGGGCGGATGTCAGTGGGGGTGTCGGTTTGGGGGTTGGTCGGGGGGAGGGGTGGGCGGCGGCAGAAGGCTGTGAAGGTGATCGCGCCCAGGGACGCGACCGCCGCCCCCGCCGCCAGCGTCGCCCGCCACCCGGCCGAGGCGGCCAGCGCGGGCAGTACGGCCGCCGCGAGCACACCCCCCAGCGGCAGGCCCGCCTGCCGGATGCCCATGGCGAGACCCCGCCGGGACGTGTCGAACCAGGACGCCACCGACTTGCTGCCCCCGGGCTGGACGGTGCTGTATCCCGCGCCCACGACCAGGAGGACGAGCAGCAGGGCCGCGTACCCGGGCGCGAGGCTTCCCGCCGCCAGGCTCGCGGCCACCACGCACGCGCCCGCCCCGACGACCCAGCGTTCGTCGTAGCGGTCCAGCAGTTCTCCGGCGACCAGCAGGCCCGCCAGCGGCGCCAGTTGGGCGGCCGAGAGGAGAAGGCCGAGCTGGGCGGTGCTCAGGTCCAGGTCGTCCCGCAGGTGTACGCCCATCGCCCCGATGCCCTGGACGAAGAAGCCGGAGGCGGCCTGGGTGAACGTGGCGGCGGCCAGCACCACCCACCGGTACCGCCCGGCATGCCACCCGGCACCTCCAGCGTCGACCGTCTCACGGGAGGCCAGGGCGGGAGTGGGGGAGGAGCCGGCGGGTGGGTCAGTGGGCGCGGGCTTCGTCATGCACGCGAGCCCGATACCAGGCAAGGTGCCGGACGGGCAGGCCGGTGGGTCCGTCTGCCGGTGTGGTGTGTCATGGCGTCAGCCTGATGTAATGGCCTTATGCATCTCAACCCTTACGGCGAGGATGCCGTCAAGCTGGCCGCCGACCTGGCCAACCGCCGCCCCGCGACGCCCGCGGAGCTGGCCGGCCGCTGCCGCGAGGCGGGCATGGTGCTGGAGCGCCCGGTCACGCCGGATGATCTGGTCCGCGTGCACGCGGTCCTGGACGCCTGGGAGAAGGTCGTCGACACCGGCGACGAGCACGAGCGTGCCACGCTGGTCAACCGCATGCTGGCGGAGTCGGCCGCCTACCCCCGCATGACCGACCACGCGGGCGACTGGCACCTGCACTACCGTGACGACCGGCAGCCGCTCGGCGCGGTGCTGTTCGCGCTCATCTCCGTGGGCACCGCGCTGCACCTGGTGGGACGGGGCATGCACCGGCTCAGGCGGTGCGCGGTCGGCGAGTGCGCGGCGATCTTCGCCGACACCTCGCGCACCGGCCGGCAGCGCTACTGCTCGCCGCGGTGCGCCAACCGCGACGCCGTACGCCGCCATCGCGCGAGCCGCACGGCGCCTGGCACCTGACCGCGCGAGCCGCACGGCACCCGGCACCTGGCCGCGCGAGCCGCGCGCGGCACCCGGCGCCTGACCGCGCGAGCCGCACGGCACCCGGCATCCGGCCGCGCGAGCCGCACGACCCCTGGGACCGAGCGTCAGGACAGGTGGCGTTCCAGGGACTCGATCTTGGTCGTCATGCCGTCCGTGACCCCTTCGCGCAGGTCGGCCTTGAGCACCAGGCTCACCCGGGGCGCGACCTCGGCGACGGCGTCCACGGCCCGCTTGACCACGGCCATGACCTCGTCCCACTCGCCCTCGATCGTGGTGAACATGGCGTCCGTGCGGTTGGGCAGGCCGCTGTCGCGGACCACCTTGACGGCGCGGGCCACCGGCTCGGCGACCCCTTCGCCGACGCCCAGCGGGGTGATGGAGAATGCGACGATCACGAAGCTGATCCTAGCTGAGCAGGAGAAAGGCCGGGAGAAGCGAAAAGCCACGACGCCGTCGAACGTCGTGGCCCACCGCTCACCCCGGCACGGTCACCCGTGGTCGTGGTCGTGCTCCTCGTCCTCTTCGTCACTGAGCCCCTCGGAGGGCTCCACGCCGAGCACGGCCTCCCGCGGCTCGATCTCCGCGATGTGGTCGACCAGCGCCAGCACGTGGTCCGGCTCGATCAGCCACTGCAGCGCCGAGGCGCCGGTGTCGTCGGCGTTGACCAGCTCGGCCTGCTCCGTGCGCTCCTCCTCGGTGAGGTCGGCGTCCGGGTGGCGGATCTCGGCGAGCGCCGCGGCCTGGAGGGCGTTCATGTCGAGCACCTCGACGGTCAGCTCGACCGTGAGGCGGAGGTACTTCGGTTCTTCATCAGTCATGGCGACGACTCTAGGGCAGCTTCCACTCGACGGGCGCCGCGCCTTGCCTGACCAGCAGCTCATTGGCGCGGCTGAACGGCCGGGAGCCGAAGAAGCCGCTACGCGCCGACAGCGGGGAGGGGTGGGCGGACTCGACGCGCGGCACCTCGCCGAGCATGGGGGCGAGGTTGCGGGCGTCGCGGCCCCAGAGGATGGCGACCATCGGCTTGTTCCGCGCCACCAGGGCGCGGATGGCCTGCTCGGTGACCTGCTCCCAGCCCTTGCCGCGGTGCGAGGCGGGCTTGCCGGGCATGACGGTGAGGACCCTGTTGAGCAGCAGCACGCCCTGGTCGGCCCACGGCGTGAGGTCGCCGTTGGACGGACGGGGCAGGCCGAGGTCGCTCTCCATCTCCTTGTAGATGTTGACCAGGCTCCCCGGCAGCGGCCGCACGTCGGGGGCCACCGAGAACGACAGCCCGACCGGGTGGCCGGGCGTCGGGTAGGGGTCCTGGCCGACGATGAGCACCTTGACGTCGTCGAAGGGCTGACTGAACGCGCGGAGCACGTCGCTCCCCGCGGGGAGGTATTGCCTGCCCTCGGCGAGCTCCTTGCGCAGGAACTCGCCCATCAGGGCGATCTGCTCGGCGACGGGTTCGAGCGCCGCAGCCCATCCGGCTTCGACGATTTCATTGAGTGGACGACCGGCCATGGCCGTTGAGCTTATCTAGGTCTGGTACGCCTTGTGAGCCGAACGCCCGGAATGATCACGGGCGCCCGCCCCCGTGGCGGGCGCCCGTGAAGGTCCGTCACTTGACGGAGCCGGACATCATGCCCTGGACGAAGTACCGCTGGAACGCGAAGAACAGGATCAGCGGGATGATCAGCGACAGGAACGCACCGGACGAGAGAATGTCCATGTTCGAGCCGAACTGCCGCATCTGCGACTGCAGGTACTTGGTCATCGGCTGGTTCCCGGTGTCGGCGAAGACCAGCGCGATGAGCATGTCGTTCCACACCCACAGGAACTGGAAGATGCCCAGCGAGGCGATCGCCGGCTTGCCCAGCGGGAACACCACGGACGCGAAGATCTTCCACTCCGAGGCACCGTCCATGCGCGCGGCCTCCAGCAGCGAGGCCGGGATGCCGACGAAGAAGTTCCGCAGCAGGAAGATCGCGAACGGCAGGCCGAACGCCACGTGGAAGAGCACCACGCCCGGGATCGAGCCGAAGATCCCGACGTTGCCGTAGAGCACGGCGATGGGGATCAGCGCGATCTGGATCGGCACGATGAGCAGGCCCACCACGACGAGGAACGCGGTGTCCCTGCCGGGGAACTCCATCCAGGCGAAGGCGTAGGCCGCCATCGCCGCGATGCCGATCACGAGGACCGTGGTCGGCACCGTGATGAGCACGGTGTTCCAGAAGGAGGCGGAGAAGCCGCCGCTCAGCAGGTTCTTGTAGCTGTCGATGGTCAGCTCGGCCGGCTTGGTGAAGATCGTCCACCAGCCCTCGGCGCTGTTGACCTGGTTGGTCCGCAGCGAGACCACCATCAGGCCCAGCGTCGGCACCAGCCAGAACAGGCCGAGGATCACCATGACGACCTGGACGGCACCGCTGCCCAGGCGGTCGACGATCTTACTGGCGATGCCCCGGCGGGGCGCGCCGGCCCCCAGGCTCGACGTGGCGCCGGACGGCGCGCTCGCGGTGGCGGTGGTCATGTGTTCTCCCTCCTGAACCTGCGGATGTTCATGATCATGAAGGGAAGGACCAGAACCAGCAGGAAGATGGCCAGCGCGCTGCCGAGCCCCTGGTTGTTGCCGCCGCCGAAGGACACCCGCCACATCTCCAGCGCGACCACGTTCGCCTGTGGCTGGACCGAGGCCGGCGCGATGATGAACACAAGGTCGAACACCTTCAGCGTATTGATGATCATCGTCACGAAGACGACGAGCAGCACCGGCGAGAGCAGCGGCACGGTGATCTTGCGGAACACCTGCCACTCCGTCGCGCCGTCCATGCGGGCCGCCTCCAGCGCGTCACGCGGGATCGCCGCGAGACCGGCCGCCAGCAGGACCATCGCGAAACCTGCCCACACCCACACGAAGGCCCCGATGATGGCCGGCGTGATGAGGGTCGGGCCGAGCCAGGAGAGCCCGCCGTAGGCCGCCTCGAAGTTCGCCTTCGGCAGCCGCACCGTGTAGGAGCCGGCCGGCAGGCCCTCGAAGCGGAACGAGCCGTCCTCGGCGGTCGTGGCGGTGCCGGCCACCTCGTTGCCGCGCACGGCCTCGACGGTCATGCCGGGCAGGCCCTTCTCGGTGCCGTCCACCTGGCCGCTCGTGCCGCCGCCGCCCGCCGTGAAGTCGAACCACACGACGCCCGACAGCGCGTTGCCCGGCTGCGGGGCCTTCGCCGGCGCCGCGTTCGACGGCATGACCGCGGGCTTGACGCCCACGATGGGGATCAGCACCGGCTGGCCCGCCTGGGCGGGCTGCTTGGTGACGACGGCGCCGCCCTGGTCGGCGGCGACCGGGGACTGGTCGCCCTCGCGCGGCCGGGCCTCGGGATAGCCCTGCGAGGAGGAGAACGTGTCGTGCACGGTCGTCAGGATGGCGTTGGCCAGGCCCTTGTCGGGGCTCTGCTCGTACACCAGGCGGAAGATCACGCCGGCGGCCATGAGCGAGACCGCCATCGGCATGAACACGATCAGCTTGAACGCCGTCGCCCACTTGATGCGCTCGGTCAGCACCGCGAAGATCAGGCCGATCGTGGTGACGATGATCGGCGCGACGACGACCCAGATGAGGTTGTTGCGGATCGTCGTCAGCATCCCGCTGTCGGTGAAGATCGTCGCGTAGTTGCCGAGCCCGACGAACCCGGAGCCCTTGGCGTCGAACAGGCTGCGGATGATCGAGTAGACGATCGGGTAGACCACCCAGATCCCGAGCAGCAGCGCCGCCGGGAGGAGGAAGGCGATCGCGACCGCCGGCGAGGGGCCGAGGCGTCGTTTCGTTGGGGGGGTATCAGCCGGTCCGGTGGCGGCCCCGCCCGCGGTCGTCGCGGGCGGGACCTTCGGGCCGTCCAACCGTTCGGTCACGGCCTTACCTCTTTACTTCCAGGCCTTCTTGGCCTCGGCTTCGAGCGCCTCCTGGGCGCCCTTGACGTCGCTCGGCTTGCGCACGAAGTCCTGAAGGATCTTCCACTCGCCCTTGCCGTCGGTGCCGCCGAAGGCGCTGGGGGCCAGGTCGGACATGTCGTAGCGGACGGCGTCACCGGCCGAGACGATGGTCTGGCCGAGCTGGCGGGTCAGCTCGTCGGGGTAGTTGTCGGGGGAGACGTTCTTGTTCGGCGAGAGGTAGCCGGGGAGCTTGGCCCAGACCTCGCCGCCCTCCTTGGAGGCCAGGAACTGCAGCAGCGCCTGGGCGCCGGGGGAGTCCTTCATGGCCACCGCGACGTCGCCGCCGAGGACGACGGGGGCGGTGTCACCGGCCTTGGGGAAGGGGAAGTACTTGGCGTCCTCGCCGACCTTGGCGCCGGAGTTGACCGCCTCGACGGCCACGAAGTCGGCCTCGATGACCATCGCGGCCTTCTTGTTGCTGTAGACCTTGCTCACGCAGGTCGGGAAGTCCGTCTGCATGGTGCCGGAGGTGCCGTCGACCAGGAACTCCTGCTTGCTGACGATCTGCGCGATCTTCTCCAGGGCCACCTTCACGGTCGGGTCGGTCCAGGGGATCTCGTGCTTGGAGAGCTTGTCGTAGTTCTCCGGGCCCGCCGAGGACAGGTAGACGTTCTCGAAGAGGTCGGTGAGGGTCCAGCCGGAGGCGCCGCAGAGCGAGAACGGGGCCGTGCCGGAGTCGGCGATCGTCTGGGCGTTCTTGACCAGCTCGTCCCAGGTGGTCGCGGGCTGCACGCCGGCGTCGTCGAAGGCGGGGGCGCGGTACCACACCAGCGACTTGTGCGCCGCCTTGATGAGAACGCCGTAGACCTGGCCGCCGGCGGAGCCGAGCTCCTTCCAGTACGGCGTGTAGTTGGTGTCGATCTCCTTGATGACCTCGGCGCCCAGCGGCTTCAGCGCGTTCTGGTCGGCGTACTGCTGGACCAGGCCGGGCTGCGGCAGGATGGCGACGTCCGGCGGGTTGTTGCCCTGGATGCGCGGGCCGAGGTAGGCGCCGGTGTCCTCGCCGGTGGAGGCGTAGGTGACCTCGGCGCCGGTCTTGTCGGTGAACGCCTTCAGCACCTGCTCGAAGTTCTTCTGCTCGGCGCCGGTCCACTTGGCCGCGACCTCGAGCTTGACGCCCTTGAGCGGCTTGTCGCCGCCGGCGGCGCTCGCCGGGGCGGACCCCGACGCGGCGGGCTCCGTCGTGGAGGGCGCGTTGCCGCACGCGGCGACGGCTATCGCGAGCCCGGCCAGGACTGCTGCTGCTCTGGCTGTGCGCATGGTGTGCCTCACTGGGTTCTGATGATCTCGTCGAGTTCGGATTTCATCGAGACCGCGGCGTCGGCCGCGGACTCAGGGGTGGGGGTGCCGAGGGCCTTGGCGACCGAACTCGCGATCACCAAGCTCAGCTGGTTGTAGTTGGCGCTCACCGGACGTGCCTTGGCGGCGAGGATGCTCTCCTTGAGCACCGGCAGATACGGAAAGCGCTTGATCAGGTCGGGGTCGTCGTAGAGCTCGGTCCACACCGGCGGGAAGGACCCCTCGGTCAGGACGCGGCGCTCGTTCTCCAGGCTGGTGAAGTAGCGGATGAACTCCTGGGCGGTCTGCTGGTGCCGGGAGAAGGCGCTGACGGCGAGGTTGGCGCCGCCGAGCGTGCTGGAGCCGGGCCCGTCGAGTCCGGGCAGCCTGGTGACCGCGATCTTGTCGCCCAGCTCGACCCGGGCCGGGCCGTAGGCGTGGGGCCAGTTGCGGGCGAAGGCCAGCCGTCCCTCCTGGAAGGCGAGGCGGGTCTCCTCCTCCTTGTAGCTCAGCGACTCCTTGGGGATCCAGCCCTCCCGCAGCCCCTGGAGCAGGAAGCCGAGCGCGGTCTCCGCCTTGGCCGGGTCGAGGGTCACCCCGGTCCCGTCGCGGTTGAGTATCTGACCGCCGGCCGACTGCAGGGCCTCGGAGAAGTTGACGGTCAGCCCCTCGTAGGCGAGGAACTGCCCGGCGTAGCCCTTGACGTCGTGCTTCTCGGTGATCTTCCGTGCCTGGTCGCGGAGCTCGGCCCACGTTCTCGGCGGCTTCTTGACCAGGTCGGTCCGGTAGTAGAGCAGTCCCGCGTTGCTCGTGTACGGGACCGCCCACAGCTTGTTCTTGTAGACGGCCGTCTCCACGACGGGCGGCAGGAACCTGTCGAGCGGGAAGAGCCCGCGCTCCAGGGGGATGATCCAGCCGTTCTCCGCGAACTCGGCAGTCCACACCACGTCGAGCCCGAGCACGTCGTAGCGGCTGCTCTGGGCCTGGAGGTTGGCCACCATCTGAGCGCGCTGCTCGTCGGCGGCCTCGGGCAGCTCCAGCAGCGTCACCTTCTCGGCCGGGTGGGCCTGGTTCCAGCGGTCCAGCAGGGGTTGCAGGTACGCCGTGGTGTCGCGTCCGGTGGCGAAGGTGATGGGCCCGGTTCCGCCCGTCGCCGACTCGCCGCCGCCCGTGTCGCCCGCCGCCGCGCAGCCGGCCGACGCCAGGAGCACGGCCAGCATGAGCGGAAGCGGACGGAGCACTCTGTTTCCTCCGTGTTCAACGGGGTTACATACGTGTTAGGTAGATGCATTCATGTTATGCACACCTGTAATCTGAAGGTCAATGGATAACCGCGTAACGCGTTCGTAACACGCGTTCCCATACGCCCGGGGAGGTGAGGCGTGCGGCTTCACCTGCTGGCGCTTCTGGCCAAGGAGCCGGCTCACGGCTACGAGCTGAAACAAGCGCTGGAGCAGACCTTCGGCAGCGCCTACCCCTCCCCGAACATCGGGCAGATATACGTCACGCTGGGCAGGCTGGAGAAGGACGGCCTGGTCAGGGCCGTCGACGTCGAGCAGTCCAACCGGCCCAACAAGAAGGTCTACTACCTGACCGCCAAGGGCCGCGAACTGCTCGAGATCTGGGTGGACGAGCCCACCGAGGGCCCCCGCGTGCGCGACGAGTTCTTCATGAAGCTCGTGCTCGCGCCGCTCACCGGCATCGCCGACCGGATGGCGCTGATCAGCCGCCAGCGGCGTCACTATCTCGGGCTCATGAGCGACCTCAACGACCTGCTGTCCCGCACGCCCCCGACCGACCGGGTGGCCCTGCTGCTCATCGAGGGGGCCATGCTCCACCTGCAGGCGGACCTTGACTGGCTCGAACGGTGCCAGGAGGATCTGGCATGACCTCCGTCATCAAAACGGTCAATTTGGTCAAAATCTACCAGGACGGCGCCCTGCCCGTGCCCGCCGTACGCGGTGTGGACCTGCAGGTCGAGCCGGGTGAGTTCGTGGCCGTCATGGGCCCCTCCGGGTCCGGCAAGTCCACCCTCGTCCACCTCCTCGGCGGCCTCGACACCAGGACGAGCGGCGAGATCTGGCTCGACGGCAAGCGCGTCGACACGCTCTCCGAGAGCGCCTGGGCGGTGCTGCGCCGCCGGCGCATCGGCTTCGTCTTCCAGTTCTTCAACCTGGTCGCCAACATGACCGTGGGCGACAACGTCGAGCTGCCCGCGCTGCTCGCCGGGGCCTCGCCCAAGGTGGCCCGCGAGCGGCGCGAGAGCCTGCTCGCCGCGCTCAACCTCACCGACCGCGCCGACGCCGCGCCCGCCCAGCTCTCCGGCGGCGAGCAGCAGCGCGTCGCGCTGGCCAGGGCGCTCGCCAACCAGCCCGCCCTGCTGCTGGCCGACGAGCCCACCGGCAACCTCGACAGCCGCAACACCCGCGACGTGCTGCGCCTGCTCGGCACCGTGCACAAGGAGGGCCAGACCATCGTCATGGTCACCCACGACGCCCGCGTGGCCAGCCTGGCCGACCGGGTGGTCTCCCTGTTCGACGGCGAGATCGTCGACGACGGCCGCATCGCCCGCCGCCGCACCGGCACGGCCGGCGAGGTGATCGACCTCAGATGAGCGCCGCACTCGCGGGGAGCCGGTGGATCAAGGCCGACCTGCGGGCCAGGAAGGGCCAGGCCGTGCTCACCGTGCTGGCCGTGGCCGGGATCGTGGCCGCGCTGATCACCGCGGCGACCCTCCTGGAAGAGGGCACCAACCCCTGGCGGAGCCTGTTCGCCAGGACCGACGGCGCCCACGTCTGGCTCTACACCGACGACCGCCCCGACGTCTCGCTGACCGGCATCGACGGCGTGACGCAGGTCGCGGGCCCCTACCGGTCGGCGCCCGTCACCGTGGCCCAGGACGGCAAGAAGGAGCCCGCGGCGCTGCGCGCGATGCCCGCCACGCCGCCGGGGGTGGCGCATCCGGTCGTGGCCGAGGGCCGCTGGCTGGACCCGTCCCAGCCGGACGGGGTCGTGGTCGAGCGGTCCTTCGCCGAGTCGCTGCGGCTCCGGGTGGGCGCGTCGTTCACGATCATCGCGCTGAGCGGCGGGCGGCACACCCTCTACGTACGCGGCATCGCCGACTCCGCCGAGCAGGGCTTCTACCCGCAGTGGACGCCCGGCCTGGCGTACGTGCTGCCCCTCATGCTCGACCGGATCGAGCCGATGCTGGGCCGCAGCGAGTGGGTCACCGGGCTGCGCCTGGCCGATCCCGACGCCACGCAGGTCGTCTCGCAGCGCGTGGTGGTGATGCTGGAGGACAGGCTCCAGCGGGTCTACACCTGGCGTGAGGTCAGGGCCGCGATGGAGCTGGACAACCGGCTGCTGGGCACGCTGCTCGCGCTGTTCGGCGCGGTCGGGATGGTGGCCGCCGCGCTGGCGCTCGCCAACGCGGCCGGCGGCCGGGTGCTCGCCCAGCTCCGCGACCTGGCCACGCTGAAGTCCCTGGGCTTCACCAGGGGACAGGTGGCGCTGCTGCTGCTCGTCGAGCACGGCGCGCTCGGCCTGCTCGGCGTCGTGGCCGGCGCGGTCGCCGGCTGGGGCGTGATGGCGCTGATGCTGGGCTCGACCTCCGTCGCCCCCGCGCCGATGCTGGCCATCGTGGGCGGCACGGCGCTGGTCGTGCTCGCCGCCGTGGGAGTGCCCGCCTGGCGCGGCGGGCGCACGCCGCCGATCCCCGACGTGCCGACCGCGCCGCCGCGGGGCCGCCTGTCGCGGCTGGCGCGCCTGGCCCTCCTCGTACGGCTGCCGCCCGCGCTCGTGCTCGGCACCCGCGACGCCTTCACCCGGCGGATGCCGGCGTTCCTGACCGCGTTCGGGCTGGCCGTGCCGATGATGATGATCACCATCGGGCTCGGCGTGTGGGCCACGCTGGACGACTTCGCCGACCATCCCGAGCAGGTGGGCCAGCACGCCTCGCTGTACGTCCGCCCTGGCAAGGTCGAGCCCGCCGAGGCCAGGCGCATCGCCGAGAGCGACCCCGGCGTGGCCGCCGTCTACCCGGGCACGGAGGTCAACGCTCTGTCGCCCGGCGAGGCCCGGTCCGTACGGGTGCGGGCGATCGGCGCCTCGTCAACGCCGTACCCGTTCCCGGTGGTCGAGGGGCGGATGTACGGCCGTCCCGGCGAGGCCGTGGCCGGGCAGGGCCTGCTCGACCTGCTGGGCGTCGAGATCGGCGACCGGGTGCGGCTCACCGTGGGCGGCACGCCGCTGATCGTGCGCATCGTCGGCCGCAACGTCGAGCCCGACCAGGACGGCGAGGTGCTGTCGGTCGGGCTGGACAGCCTGGCGGCCAAGGACGCGGTGCCGCCGGAGTTCTACGCGCTGGCCCTCAAGCCGGGCGCGGACACCGCGGAGGTGCGGGGCAGGCTGCTGGCCGAGTCGGGCGAGGGCCTGGAGGTGCAGGAGGCGGTCAACCCGGCCGACCGGCTGGCGGTGATCCGGGTGATCATCGTGGCGCTGATCGGGGTGCTGGCCCTCATCGGGCTGGCCAACCTGCTCACCGCGAGCGCGCTCGGCCTGCGTGACCACGCCTTCGACCTGGCCGTGCTGAAGGCGATGGGGCTGACGCCGCGCCAGGTCATGGCGACGCTGGTGACCGCCACGGGCCTGCTGGTGGTGCTGGGGGTCGGCGCGGGCGCGGCGGCGGGGATGTCGGTGGTGACGAGCCTGATCGATCTGCAGGGTCACACGAGCGGGGTGGGGGCGGGCATCGGCCGCGCCCCCTCCGCTCTGACCCTGACGATCGCCGTGCTGACGGCCGTGGGCACGGCCCTCGCGGTCGCGCTCATCCCCGCCCGCCGCGCGGCCCGTGCCCAGGTGCCCGTCACCTCTCGCTGACGACCTCCGCGGACTCCCTGCGGGCGGCCGCGCCGCGCTTGAGGCTGAACCAGTAGAAGCCGTGGCCGGGCAGCGTCAGCAGGTAGGGCAGCTCGCCGATCGTCGGGAACTGCACGCCGCCGCGCGCCTCGACCGGCGTCATCCCCTCGAACCTGCGCAGGTCGAGCTCGACCGGCTGCGGGTACTTCGACAGGTTGTTGACGCACAGCATCACGTCGTCGCGCTCCTCGCGGATGAACGTGAGCACCGACGGGTTGGACGACCACATTTCCGTGTAGGCGCCGGTGCCGAACACCGAGTGCTTGCGCCGGATCTGCAGCATCCTGCGGGTGAAGTGCAGCAGGGAGCCCTCGTGGCGCTGCTGGGCCTCCACATTGACCGCCTGGAAGCCGTAGATCGGGTCCATGACGGCCGGCAGGTAGAGCCGCCCGGGGTCGGCCGTGGAGAAGCCCGCGTTGCGGTCGGGGCTCCACTGCATCGGCGTGCGGACCGCGTCGCGGTCCTCCAGCCAGATGTTGTCGCCCATGCCGATCTCGTCGCCGTAGTAGATGATCGGCGAGCCGGGCAGCGACAGCAGCAGGGCGGTGAACAGCTCGATCCGGTCGCGGTCGTTGTCGAGGAGCGGCGCGAGGCGGCGGCGGATGCCGAGGTAGGCGCGCATGCGCGGGTCCTTGGCGTACTCGCTGTGCATGTAGTCGCGCTCTTCCTCGGTCACCGTCTCGAGCGTGAGCTCGTCGTGGTTGCGCAGGAAGATGCCCCACTGGGCGTGCTCGGGCAGCTTGGGAGTGCGCGACATGATCTCGGAGATCGGCTCGCGGGTCTCCTTCTTCACCGCCATGTAGATGCGCGGCATCAGCGGGAAGTGGAAGGCCATGTGGCACTCGTCGCCGCCCGTGGTGGGGTCGCCGAAGTACTCGACGACGTCCTCGGGCCAGCCGTTGGCCTCGGCCAGCAGCACCCGGTCGGGGTAGAGCCGGTCGACCTCGGAGCGGATGCGCTTGAGGTATTGATGCGTCTCCGGCAGGCCGGAGCAGGCGGTGCCCTCCCGCTCGAACAGGTAGGGGACCGCGTCCAGGCGGAAGCCGTCGATGCCGAGGTCCAGCCAGAAGCGCAGCACCTCCAGCATGGCCTCCTGCACCGCCGGGTTGTCATAGTTGAGGTCCGGCTGGTGGTGGAAGAAGCGGTGCCAGTAGTACTGCTTGCGCACCGGGTCGTAGGTCCAGTTGGACTCCTCGGCGCCGATGAAGATGATCGGCGCGTCGGGATATCCGGTGGGATCGTCCGACCACACGTAGAAATCGCCGTACGGGCCCTCGGGGTCGTGCCGCGAGGCCTGGAACCAGGGATGCTTGTCGCTGGTGTGGTTCATCACGAGGTCCGTGATGATCCGCAGGCCCCGCTCGTGGGCGGCCTCGATCAGCTGGATGAAGTCCCCGAGATCTCCGAAGTCAGGAAGGATCTTCATGTAGTCGGAGATGTCATAGCCGCCGTCACGCAGCGGCGACTCGTACAACGGCAGCAGCCACAGGCAGTCGACGCCGAGCCATTCGAGATAGCCGAGCTTCTCGATGAGCCCGCGAAGGTCGCCGGTGCCGTCGCCGTTGGAGTCCTTGAACCCCCGTACGAGGACCTCGTAGAACACCGCCCGCTTGTACCAGGCTGGATCTTCGGAGACGAATGCCTCGGAGATCGGCTCCGGCGTTGGGGATGCGTTGATCATATGTCGCTCACAGGAAGAGATGTGGGCAGGACGAAGTCACCGGTTCCCCGGCGTTCTCAATTGGTGACCGCGCCGCCTGGAGTCGTCATCCCTGCGAACTCCATGCCCTCGAACGAGACCGGATTTGTGATCCGCTGCCCGTTTGTGCGGCGCTTACGGGCCGAACACTACCAGCCCGTCGGCTTTCCGGAACCCGCTTCTGCTGTGCCGGGTGTAATACCCACGAGATCCGTATGTAACCACGTTGTTACCGAGAGTTCATGAGAAAGGTGGGACCAGGTCGGCGAGGTCGTTTTCGAAGTCGCTCAGCCAGAGTCCGAAGAGTACCAATCCACGCACCCAGAAGCGGTCGTTCCAGCCATTGAACCTGGTGAGTGCGTCCGGGCCTCCCGCCACCACCTCGTGCAGCTCCTCCGACAACAGCCCCGGAACCCGGCTCACCAGCGTCTCCAGCATGCTGTGCGCATAGTTTCGGGCCGGTGCCGCCGTGGAACGCAGCGGCACCCGCTGGAGCGGCTGCTTGACGACGTTCGTGGAAGGGAGGGCCGCCACCCGCGGATTCGCCGCGTACAGCACCTCGCGGTAGAAGCGCCCCTTGTCCTTGCGGGCCACCCCGACGGAGAGCGCCGCGTCGAAGAAGTCCGGGTGGATGAACGGCGCGGCGAACGACGCCTCCGGCCCCACCAGGTTCACCGCCGAGCGCGCGATGCCCCGCACCGTCCTCGTGTGCAGCACCGACAGCGGCAGCTCGGCCCGGTGGCCGTGGAGCATGGAGGTGGCCGCCGCGAACTGCTCGCGCACGCTCTCCTCCATCCACTCCGCCGCCGCCTTCGACAGGAACGGCCGCGAGGGCGCGCCCAGCGACAGCGACCCCAGCACCGCCGCCGACCGCTCGGCCTGCGTCCGCGCCTCCAGCGCGGCCCCGCTCACCATGAAGTTCTTCAGCAGCGGCCCGCCGGCCAGGCCGTCCACCAGGATGCGGCCCGCGCCGTGCACCTCCTTGGCGAAGGGGGCGTACCAGGCGTGGTGCGGGGTGAGGTACTCCAGCCTGCGGGCCACCTCGACGGCGTCTGCCGGGTAGTCGGCCGGGTCCTGGGTGATCACCCGGTGCGGGATGCCCAGCTCCTTGGTGATCGCGCGGGCGAAGGCGATGTCGGTGTCGGTGCCGTCGTCGGGGCTCGTGGTCCACGACTCGACGTCCGCGCCGCGGGCCTTGGCCACGCTCGCCAGCAGGCGGGAGTCGTAGCCGCCGCTGACCGGCACGAGCAGCTTGCGGCCGTCGTACTCGGCGTAGACGTGGTGCAGCAGCTCGACGATCTCGGCGGGGCTGGTCCACGCCTCGTACGGCTCGGTGCGCAGCCAGCGCGGTAGCCGCCGCTCGACCGAAACCCGGTCGTGCCGCCACACCAGCGCGCTCGACCCCGGCAGCCGTTTGACCTCGGTGTACGGCGTCGCCTCACCCAGCGGGAACGTCACCTGGAGTATCGAGGCCCAGGCCGACCAGTCGATCGCGATCGGCACCAGGGAGAGCAGCGGCTGGATCAGCGAGGAGAAGTAGACCGCCTCGCCGAGGCGCACGTAGTAGAGGTCCACCAGCCCGAGCGCCCCCGTGTGCAGGGTCACCTGGTGGCCGTCGCCGATGAGGCCGGGCGTCTCGTACGTCTCGGCCACCGTCATCCAGTCGTCGGCGGCCGGCGGGCGGCGCTCGCCCCAGGCGAAGGCGTACGCGTCGGCCGCGCGGTGATAAGGCGGCAGCGGCGCCGAGCTGAACAGCGCGGCCTCGGGCGTCTGGAGCGCCGGCCGCACCCGCGGGCCCGCCCCGGTGAGCTTGCCCACTATGGCGGTGTCGATCCGGCCGAGAGCGCCGCAGACGTAGGGCCGCACGTTGAACTGCACCGGATCTCATCCCTTCGAGCCGCTTCTCGCAAAAGAGTATCCTTTGCCAGGCTGAGGAAGCGGAGGTCGACTTGTCCACTGAGCTTGAGAGCACGCGCCGGGCACTGCGAGACGCGGTGGCGCAGGCCGAGCGCGCCGCCGAGCTGGCGAGGCTGCTCGACGCCGCCCAGGCACGGCTCGCCGAGGCCGAGCGCAGCGTCGAGGAGGCCAGGGCGCTCGCCGAGCGGCTGAGCGAGGCCGAGGCCGCGCTGGAGGCCGAGCGGGCCGCCGCCGACAAGCTCCGCAGGGAGCTGGCCGAGCAGCGCTTCCAGGCCGAGGTGGCCAACTGGAAGCTGTCGTCGATCAAGGTCGCCCGCTGGAACCGGCTCGGTGACGCAATCAAGAGCGGCAAGAGCAACCCGGTCCGGCTCGCCAAGGGCCTGCGGACGGCCGCCAAGCCGGTCAAGCGGCCGAGCGCGCCCAAGCGCAAGCCCGTCACCCCCGTCGCCGGCAAGGAGGAGCGGCCCGGGGCCGCGTACCAGGCGACGACCTCCACCCGCACGCTCGGCGGCGCGTCGTTCAAGCTCAAGCCGTTCCGGGTGCCGACCGGGCCGAACACCAGGCCGCACATCACCGCGGCGGTGATCGCCGACCCGCACGCCGAGGCCCTGCTCCGCTACGAGTGGCGCCAGACCACCGGCTTCACGCCCCGCGACTTCGCCCGGGTGCTCCCGCTGGAGGTGCCCCACCTGCTCGTGGTCGAGTCGGTCACCGAGGGCCCGTGGGCCGAGGAGATCACCGGCGAGCCGGGCGAGGGCATCCGCGCGCTGCTGGCCTGGTGCGCCGAGCGCGGCATCCGCACCGTGTTCTGGCACACCAAGGGCCCCGTCGACGCCTACGCCGCCACCGCGCAGCTCTTCGAGCACCGCTTCACCAACGACCTGTCCGTGCCCTGGCCGCGGCTGCAGTACGGCGTCCAGCCGCGCGTCCACAACCCGCTGCCCCTGGCCGGCGGGCGCATCGACCGGGTGCTCACGCTCGACCAGCTCCTGCCGGGCCACCTGACCTACCCCGACGTGCTCACCTCCTACCGGTGGCCGGCCGCCGCCGACTGCCCGCCCGGCACGCCCCAGTGGCGGCTGGCCGAGATCGCGGCCTGCGGCACGCCCATCGGCACCGAGGCCGACTCGCGGCGGGCGCACGTGGCGCTGCGGCGGGCGTACCAGATGGGGACGATGACCGAGCGCGTGGACGAGATGCTGGAGACCGTCGGGCTGCCCAGCGCCCGCGCCACGCTGGAGACGTCCGTGCTGCTGCCGATCACCGACCCGCACCTCATGGAGCACGGGCTCGCCCAGGTCGCCAAGCAGACCGGCGTGGCCCAGGTGATCGTCATCGGGCCGCCCGAGGCCGAGCTGCGCGCCCGCGACGTGCTGCCGGACCTCGACGTCGTCCACCGCAGGCCGCAGCCGTCCATGAGCGAGGGCGCGATGCTCGCCGCCGGGCTCGACCTGTGCGAGGCCGACCTGGTGGCGGTCATGGACCCGCGCGACGTCTACGGCCCCCACTACCTGGCCGACCTGCGCAGGGCGTTCCTGTTCAGCACCGCCGACATCGTCGGCAAGGCCGCCTACTACGCCCACCTGCGCAAGCCCCAGGCCACGCTGCTCAAGCAGCCCGAGGCCGAGTACGCCTACCTGCCGGAGATCGCCGGCGCGACCCTGCTCGCCCGCAGGAACGCCCTGCGCGAGATCGGCTTCGCCGACCTCAGCGAGGGCTGGGACGAGGTCATGATGCGGCAGTGCCGCACCGACGGGATCAAGGTGTTCTCGGCCGACAGGTTCGGATATGTACGGGTGCGCGACGAGGACCGCTGGCTCCTCGGCGCCGCCCACCTGGTGGAGTACGGCTCCGCCGAGCCCCACGCGCTCATCTAAAGTCGTCGCCGTGACGTTCCCGGAGCTGGCCGAGGCGCTGGGGGAGCCGCCCGCGCCCGAGGGGACCTGGGAGCGCCGGGCGCTGCTCGTCTCGGCGGCGGCGCTCCGGCGGCGGGTGCCCGTGGCGGAGCTGGCCGGGCGGGTCCGCGCGGTGCCCGGCGTGGCGGCCGTCGCGGCCCGCGCGAACGGGCTCCTGGAGATCGAGGTAGGCGTGCCCGGCACGCTGCTGGAGTCGCTGGAGGTCCCGCCGATCCCGGAGCCGGGCTGGCCGGACTTCCCGCGCACCTGGGACAACCCCGGCTTCGTGGTCAGGTACGGCCACGCGCGGGCGCGGGCGGTCACGCGGTGGGCCCGCGCGCTCGGGGTGCCAGGCGACGGTTTCGACCCGGCGGCGCTGGACGGCCCCTGGGACCGGGCCGTGCTGCGGGCGCTGGCCGAGCTGCCGGGCCGGGCGTTGAGCAGGGAGCCGGGGTGGGAGGCGTACCTCGTGCGGCTGGCCCTGGCCTTCCATGACGCGCACGAGCGCGCGCCCGCGGTGCCGCGCGGCGACGAGCCCGCGCGGCCGGTGCACACGGCGCGGGTGCGGCTGGCGGTGGCGGTGGGACAGGTGCTGATGGGTCCGGAACGGCTGTGATTGATCGCAAAATATCCGGCCAAACCGCGAAAAAGCGTAAAAAAATCCCACGTGGAGCCCGATCCCGTCTCGATACGTGGTCACCAGGTCATGGTGGAGTGGCGGTTCCGATAGCCTCGATCGGGTGAGTCGATTCGTCCATCCCGCCGGGGACCGGCACGCTGAGATGCTGCCCCAGGAGCGCCCGCCGCAGGCGCCCGCCGACCTCAACCGGATCCAGCCCGCGATCTGGCCCCGAACGTCGACCCGGACCGATGGCGCGCTCACGGTCGGCGGCGTGGACGTGCGCGACCTCGCCCGCGACTTCGGCACCCCGCTCTACGTCCTCGACGAGGACGACGTGCGCTCGCGCATGCGCGACTACGCGAGCGCCTTCGCCGGCTCCGAGGTCCACTACGCCGGCAAGGCGTTCCTGTGCAAGGAGATCGTGCGCTGGCTCCAGGACGAGGGGCTCGGCCTCGACGTGGCCAGCGGCGGCGAGCTGGCGGTGGCGCTCAGCGTCGGCTTCCCGCCCGAGCGCATCACCGTCCACGGCAACAACAAGTCCGTCGCCGAGCTGACCAGGGCCCTTGAGGCCGGCGTCGGGCACGTCGTGGTCGACTCCTTCGAGGAGATCGCCAGGCTCGGCTACCTCGCCGAGCAGCTGGGCAAGCGGCCCAAGGTCATGATCCGGGTCACCACCGGCGTCGAGGCCCACACCCACGAGTTCATCGCGACCGCGCACGACGACCAGAAGTTCGGCCTCTCGCTCGGCCACGGCGCCGCGGCCGAGGCCGTACGCCGCGTGCTCGCGCTGCCGCAGCTCGAACTCGTCGGCCTGCACTCCCACATCGGCTCCCAGATCGTCGACACCGGCGGGTTCGAGGTGGCCGCGCGGCGGCTGGCCAGGCTGCTGGTGGAGATCAAGGACGAGCACGGCGTGGTGCTGCCCGAGCTCGACCTCGGCGGCGGCTACGGCATCGCCTACGTCGAGGGCGACGACGCGCCCGACATCAAGGTGCTGGCCGACGGCCTGCGCGAGATCGTCACCAAGGTCTGCGTGGACGCGGGCCTGCCGGTGCCCCGGCTCACCGTCGAGCCCGGCCGCGGGATCGTCGGGCCCGGCGGCATCACCCTCTACGAGGTCGGCACGGTCAAGGACGTCGAGGGGCTGCGCACGTACGTGAGCGTCGACGGCGGCATGAGCGACAACGTCCGCACCGCGCTCTACGGCGCCGACTACACCGCGGTGCTGGCCAGCCGCGCGAGCGACGCCGCGCCCATGCTGAGCCGCCTGGTCGGCAAGCACTGCGAGAGCGGCGACATCCTCGTGCGCGACTGCTACTTCCCGGCCGACCTCGCGCCCGGCGACCTGGTGGCGGTCTCCTCGACCGGCGCCTACTGCCGGTCGCTGGCCAGCAACTACAACTACCTGCCCAAGCCGGCCGTGGTGGCCGTCTCGGGCGGCAAGGCCCGGGTGATCGTACGGGGCGAGACCGAGGACGACCTGTTGAGGGGGCAGCTGTGAAACCGCTGAAAGTGGCTCTGCTGGGCTGCGGGGTCGTGGGCTCGCAGGTCATCCGGCTCCTGCACGAGCAGGCCGATGACCTGGCCGCCCGCGTGGGCGCGCCGCTGGAGCTGGCCGGAGTGGCCGTGCGCCGGCTCGGCCGCAAGCGTGACGTCGAGGTCGATCCCGCGCTGCTGACCACCGACGCCGAGGCGCTGGTCGCCCGCGACGACGTCGACATCGTCGTCGAGGTCATCGGCGGCATCGAGCCCGCCCGCGGCCTCATCGTCTCGGCGCTGTCGCGCGGCAAGTCCGTCGTCACGGCCAACAAGGCGCTGCTGGCCGAGGACGGCGCCACCCTGCACGAGGCGGCGCGGGCCGGCAACGGCGACCTCTACTTCGAGGCCAGCGTGGCGGGCGCGATCCCGCTGCTGCGGCCCCTCCGCGAGTCGCTGGCCGGCGACCACGTCAACCGCGTGCTCGGCATCGTCAACGGCACCACCAACTACATCCTCGACAAGATGGACTCCACGGGCGCGTCCTTCACCGACGCCCTGGAGGAGGCCCAGACGCTCGGCTACGCCGAAGCCGACCCCACGGCCGACGTCGAGGGCTTCGACGCCGCCGCCAAGGCCGCCATCCTCGCCGGGCTCGCCTTCCACAGCCGGGTGACGGCCGCCGACGTGCACCGCGAGGGCATCACCGAGATCACCGCCACCGACGTGGCCTCCGCCAAGGCCATGGGCTACGTCATCAAGCTGCTGGCCATCTGCGCCCGCTCCGACGACGGCCGCTCGTTCGGCGTGCGGGTGCACCCGGCGATGATCCCGCGTACGCACCCGCTCGCGGGCGTGCGCGAGGCGTACAACGCGGTCTTCGTGGAGGCCGGGTCGGCCGGGCAGCTCATGTTCTACGGCAAGGGCGCGGGCGGCGCGCCCACGGCCTCGGCCGTGCTCGGCGACCTCGTGGCGGTGGCCCGCAACCGCCTGGCGGGCACCCGCGGCCCCGAGGAGTCCACCTACGCCGACCTGAACGCCCACCCGATGGGCGAGACCGTCACGCGCCTCCACATGGCGCTCGACGTGGCCGACAAGCCGGGCGTGCTGGCCAGGGTGGCCGAGCTGTTCGCCAAGCACGACGTGTCCATCCAGACCGTCCGCCAGGAGGGGCACGGCGACGACGCCCAGCTCGTCATCGTCACCCACCGCGCCACCGACGCCGCGCTCACCGCGACGCTGGAGGGGCTGCGGGAGCTCGACATCGTGCGGGCCGTGGCCGGTGTGATGCGCGTCGAGGGCGACGACTAGCGTCTGAGGGGCCGCGAAACGGGCGTAAGGTAGGCGCCGACTGAATCCCCGCGGTCGAGGAGCACCCATTTCATGTCCGTCACCCCGTGCGGTTTCCTGCGCACGCCGGAGAAAGGGCCGGCCCGCCTGCACTGGGCGGGCGGCGGATGGGCGGTCGACGGCCGCCCGCCCGCCGTGCCCGAGCTGCGCCCGCTGCGCGGCCTGGAGATCGAGTGGCCGGACGGCCCGGTGCCCCTCGACGGGCTCATGGAGCTGGCCGCGGCCGGCGTCCCGCTGACCGCCGAGCGGGCCCCCGGCTGGGTGCCCGCCGGCCTCGCGGCGCTGCTCACCGACCGCGACTGGCTCGGCCACGCCGCCGACGGCACCGCGCGTAGCCTCGCCGACCTGCGGCGGGAGGAGCACAGCGTACGCCTGCGCCGCCTCGCGCACCCCGCGCCGCAGACCCCGCCCAGCGTCAGCATCGTCATGGCCACCAAGCGGCCCGCCCTGGTCGGCGCGGCGCTGGCGCAGATGGAGCGGCAGCGCGGCGTGACGGCCGAGGTCGTGCTGGGGTTGCACGGCGTGCCGTTCGAGCACGTACGCCAGGCGGTCGAGGCGTGCGCGCTGCCGGTGCGGTGGGTCGAGGTCGCGGAGTCGGTGCCGTTCGGCGAGGTGCTCAACCGGGCGGCGGCGGCGGCCGGCGGCGACCTCCTCGCCAAGTGGGACGACGACGACTGGTACGGCCCGCACCACCTGTCCGACCTGTACATGGCCCGCGCCTACGCCGAGGCCGACATCGTGGGCACGACCGCCGAGTTCTTCTACCTGGAGCCGCTGAAGGCCACGATCAGGCGGACGACGTTCGCCAGCGGCGCCCGCTATCCGAGCGAGGTCTACTCCGACCACGTGGCCGGCGGCACGATCATGGTGCCGCTGGCGCGGTTCAGGGAGCTGGGCGGATTCCCGCCGGTCGCGCGGGCCGTGGACCTCGAATTCCTCAAGGCGGCCTCGGGGGCGGGCGCGAAGATCTACCGTACGCACGGTCTCGGCTACGTCCTGCGCCGCGGGCTGAGCGGCGACCACACCTGGCAGCTCCCGCTCGCCCACTTCGTCAAGGTGGCCGCCAACCAGTGGCGCGGCTTCCGCCCGAGTCTGCTCATGGAGGCCGCGTGACCGGCCCGATCGCCCGCGTACGCGGCAACGACTACCGGACGCTGCGCCCGGAGGCCGGCTTCACGCCCGAGCTGACGGTCAGCGTCGTCGTCCCCGCGTACGGCGGGCAGGACAAGCTCGACCTCGTGCTGGCGGCGCTCGCCCGGCAGACGTACCCGGCGGAGCTCACCGAGGTGATCGTCGTCGACAACGGCAGCGAGCCGCCGCTGCGCCTGCCCGGGACCGCCCCCAAGGGCGCCCGGCTGATCCGCTGCCCCGAGCCCGGCCGGGCCGCCGCGCGCAACGCCGGCCTCGCCGAGGCCACCGGCGAGGTCGTCCACTGGCTCGACTCCGACGTGGTGCTCACGCCCGGCGCGATCGAGGCCCACATGCGCTGGCACCACACGGCGCCCTACCTCGTCGTCACCGGCTACATCAGGTTCACCGAGGCCGAGCCGCCCGCCGAGCTGCCCGACGACCTGGAGACCTCCTTCGAGCCGGCCGAGCCGCACACCTGGATCGTCGATCTCGTCGAGCGCACCGGCGGGCTCACCGACAACCCGCAGCGGCCCTTCAGCCTGCACGTCGGCGGTGCCACCTCGGTCCACGCGCGGCTGATCGCGGCGGCCGGGCCGATGGACGACGACCTGGTCCTCGGCCAGGACACCGAGATGGGCTACCGGCTGAGCCAGGCCGGCGCGGTCTTCGTGCCCGAGCCGGCCGCCCGCGCCTACCACCTCGGGCCCACCATGCGGATGCGCGACAAGCCGGCCATCGACCGGGTGAGCCACGCGTTCGTGGCCGACCGCGTCCCCGCCTACCGGTGGCTGCGCGGGCATCCGGGGCGGCAGTGGAAGATCCCGTACGTGACGGCCGTCGTGGACGGCACGGCGGGTTACGACGAGGTGCGGGCGAGCGTGGACGCGCTGCTCGCCGGCACCGTGCCGGACCTGTCGGTGCTGGTCGTCGGGCCCTGGGACACCCTGCGCCGCGAGCGCCGCGCCCCGCTCCGCGATCCCGCCCTGGACCTGGTGCTGGTCGAGGGCCACTACCGGTACGACGGCCGGGTGCGCCTCGCCGCCGCCGAGGACGTGGACCCCGCGGTGCCGTACGTGCTGCGGCTGCCCGCCGGCTGGGTCCCCGGCGAGGACAGCCTGGCCCGGCTGCTCGACCTGGCCCGCGACGAGGGGCTGGGGCTGGTCAACGTGCTGCTGAGCGAGTCGGCCGAGGGCGTCGTCGCGGCCCGGCTCGAACGCCTCTCCGCCTTCGCCAGGGCCCGCCTCGTGGCCGGGCCCGGCGAGGACCTGGACGACGTGGTGGACGAGGTGTCCGGCGTCACGTGGGTGGACGGCGAGACGTACGGGTTCACCACCGAGGCTTCGGCGCCGGTGGGGCGGCGGAGCGCATACCGGGCGCGGGCCGAGGCCCAGGCCGAGGCGGCCCGGCTCGCCAAGGAGAACGAGCGGCTGCGGGCGCAGGTCGGCAAGTGGAAGGAGGAGGCCGGCCGCTGGCGCAAGTCGGCGGTCGAGCTCCGGCGCGAGGTCGGCACCCTGCGGCGCGAGCTCGCGGCCGCCAACCGAGTGGCCCAGCAGAGCCTCCGCACGGTCGTCTCCACCACCATGCGCCGCGCCCTCCGCCGCCCCCGCGACTGAGCGCTCCGCCCCCGCCCCGGGTCAGTTGGGGCGCAGGGCGGACTTCAGCCGGCCGAGCAAGGAGCGCTCGTCGGCGGCGGGCACCGTCACCGGCTCCGGGGCGGGGATGGTGACCGGCTCGGGCTGCTTCGGGGCCGGCCAGTAGCGGTCCGGCGGCTCGTGCCGTACGCCGTGCGTGGCCGCGATGACCGCGTCCACGTCGGCGGGGCCCGCGCCGGGCTCGGTGAGCAGGACCGCGCGTCCCAGCGCCGACGTACGCTCCAGCCGGGCCGTCCGCCCGTCCGGCAGGTCCACGACCAGCACGCCCGTCAGGTCCTTCTGCGCCGACTCGACCATGCGCTCCAGCGTCGCCCGGTGCAGCGGCACGTCCACCGGCCCCCGGTAGCGGAACGGGCACGGCGCGGGCGTCGGCGCGGCCTCGTCGATGAGCCTGATGCGTTCGTCGTGCGCGAACAAATCGCGCATCAGCCGCAGCTCGAAGCACGGGTCGCCGAGCACGGAACGCCGCCCGTCCCGCAGCCGCGACCACGGCCCCACCAGCGTCACCACGACGTCCTGCAGCTTGCCGCCGAGCGCCGCCGCGACGGCCTGCCGCACCACCGACTCGGAGGTGTCGGTGACGTCGAGCACGACCTCCACGTACGGCACCAGCCACCGCCGCCCCGGATCCTTGCGCAGGTCCCTGCGCAGCGGGATGCGGTGCGCCAGATAGGGCTCGACCGCCCGCACCGCCCGCTCCCGGTCGCGGTGCTGCGCCGGCAGCCCCAGGTGGACGGCCTGCGCCTCCAGGTCGGGGACGAACACCACGCCGTGCATGGCCAGCCGGTAGGCGAACTCGGTGTCCTCACCCCGCGCCACGGTCGGGTCGAGACCGCCCACCGCGTGGAAGACCTCGCGCGGCAGGGCGAACGTCGGCCCCGTGCACACGTGGTACGGGTTGCGGCTCGCGCGCAGCCCGTCGGTCTTGGCGATCGTCGCCTCGGTGGAGCTGGAGACGGCCTCCTCCAGCGCGAACACCTCGTCCAGGCGCCGGGCCTGGAAGACCTGCCTGGGCGTGACGGCCGGCGGCTCGACGAACTTCTTCATCCCGATCGTGACCAGGTAGTCCGTCACGTGGTGCCAGCGGGCCAGCGCCTCGATGTGCTCGCGGCAGGCCACCATGTCGGAGTCGAGCCGCTGGATGATCTCGCCGTCGGCGGCGTTGGCGCCGGTGTTGACGGCGTTGGAGATGCCCCAGCCGTCACGCACCCGCACGACACGCGTGTTGACCGGCCGCAGCTCGGGCAGCCGGATGGGCGGCTCGCTGCCGTCGTCGACGACGAGGACCTCCATCAGCCGGTCCGGGTACGTCTGTGCCGCCAGCGCCGCCAGCGTCAGGTCGAGCTTGTCCTGCCCGCCGTGCGCGGGTATCACCACGCTCACGGAAAGGGCGGGTGACCAGGCGCCCAGCGGCGGCGCCTCGATCGGCGAATAGTCGTTCTGCCTCAGAGCAGGACGCGCGTTCATGGTCGTGACCCCCTGGCGAGACCTTATCGGGAGATGCTGAGAATTTCCTCAATAGCGTCGCTGTCCAACCCATACGTCCGACCCGTGTCCGAGCTGTGTCCGAGCCCGTGTCCGACCCTGTGTCCGATTCATGGACGCGAATCCGATGCGGTCGCCCGCACCCCGTACACTCTGTGACCAACACCGCAGGTAGGGAGTCATCATGAGCAGGTCGTGGCGTGGCCTCATCGAGGAATACCGCGAGCGTCTTCCCGTGACGACGAAGACGCCGGTCATCACGCTGCTCGAAGGCGGCACGCCGCTGGTGCCCGCGCACCGCGTCTCCGCCCTCACCGGGTGCGACGTCTACCTGAAGGTCGAGGGGGCCAACCCGACCGGCAGCTTCAAGGACCGCGGCATGACGATGGCCATCAGCAAGGCGGTCGAGGAGGGAGCCAAGGCGGTCATCTGCGCCTCCACCGGCAACACCTCGGCCTCCGCGGCGGCCTATGCCGTGCGCGCCGGGCTGACCTGCGCCGTCCTGGTGCCGCGCGGGAAGATCGCCATGGGCAAGCTCGCCCAGGCGCTCGTGCACGGGGCCACGCTGCTGCAGGTCGAGGGGTCGTTCGACGACTGCCTGGAGATGACCCGCAAGCTGTCGTCCAGCTACCCGATCGCGCTGGTCAACTCGGTCAACCCCTACCGGCTGCAGGGGCAGAAGACGGCCGCGTTCGAGATCGTCGACACGCTCGGCGACGCGCCCGACATCCACTGCATCCCGGTGGGCAACGCGGGCAACATCTCGGCCTACTGGATGGGCTACCAGGAATACTTCACCGACGGCCTCGCGACGCGGAAGCCGCGCATGTTCGGCTTTCAGGCGAGCGGCGCCGCCCCGATCGTCCAGGGCGCGCCGGTGACCCGCCCGCACACCATCGCCACGGCCATCCGCATCGGCAACCCGGCCTCCTGGTCGCTCGCCACGGCGGCCCGCGACGAGTCCGGCGGCGTCATCCAGTCGGTGACCGACCGGCAGATCGCGGCGGCGTACAAACTGCTGGCCCAGGAAGAGGGCGTGTTCGTGGAGCTGGCCTCGGCGGCGAGCGTCGCCGGCCTGCTCCAGGCGCACGAGCAGGGCCTGGTCGAGCCGGGGCAGCGCATCGTCTGCACCGTCACCGGCAACGGGCTGAAGGACCCTGACTGGGCCATCTCGGGAGCGCCGGCGCCGACGGTGATCCCCATCGACGTCCACGCCGCCGCGGCGGCGCTCAACCTCGCCTGACGGAGGTCACGGGGAGTGAGGATCTGATGCGTGAATGAGGACCGTTGACATCCGCGTGCCCGCCACCTCGGCGAACCTCGGCCCGGGTTTCGACGCCCTCGGCCTCGCGCTGAGCCTGTACGACGAGGTCGAGGCCGGTCTCACCGGCGAGCGCGGCGTCGAGGTCAGCGTGAGCGGCGAGGGCGCGGGTGAGGTCGACCGCGGCGAGCGCCACCTGGTCGTGCGCGCCATGCGCGAGGCGTTCGGCCGCATGGGGGTCGCGCAACCCGCGGGCATCCGCCTGCGCTGCCGCAACCGCATCCCGCACGCCCGCGGCCTCGGCTCGTCGTCGGCCGCCGTGTGCGCCGGGCTGCTCGCGGCCCGCGCGCTCGCGGGGGTCGAGTGGCCGGACGACGAGGTGTTCGCGCTGGCCACCGAGATGGAGGGCCATCCCGACAACGTGGCGCCGTGCCTGGCCGGCGGTCTCACCGTCGCCTGGTCCGACCACGCGGGGGCGCCGCATATGGTGAAACTGGCTCCCGACCAGCGGGTCCGTCCCGTCGTCCTGATTCCGTCCGCGCGGCTGGCGACGGAGACCGCCCGGGGGCTGCTGCCGAAGGACGTGCCCCACAAGGACGCCTCCTTCAACGCCGGCCGGGCCGCGTTGCTGATAGCCGCGCTGACCCAGCGGCCCGAGACGGGGCTCCTGCTCGCCGCCACGGAAGATCGGCTCCATCAGCACTACCGCGCGCCTGCGATGCCGCAGAGCGCGGCTCTGGTAGAACGTCTGCGTGCAGTGGGCGTGCCCGCGGTCGTTTCGGGAGCGGGTCCCACGGTTCTTGCGTTTTCGACATCGGATACGCAGGATTTGATCGCGCCAGAAGTGGGTAATGACTGGCACATCCAGCAAATGGACGTCGACCCGGTTGGTGCGAACGTTCAGTTCCCCGAGACACGCTGATGCCTCTTTAGACCTTCAGGGAATAGCCGTGTGCGCTGGTGATGTTAGGCTGATAGCCGCACCAGATGCCCCCTTGGTGGGTGCGTGCTTGTCAGCCACACATCGCTGCATCATGCTTCACGTCGCGAGGCGTGGGCAGCGCGGCTGTCTCCCCGGAATTAGTCGCCTCCGGTTGGCCCACACCCGGTTGGCCCGAACCGAGGCGTTGACGACGGGGATCTGCGCATTCGAATCCAATCGACATCTGGCTGGCGACAGCAATCTGGGGGGTGTCAGGCACGCGCCACGGCCCAGCGGCGGCGTGACCAACCCCTCTCCAAGAGTGGCGGCCGTCTCCAGCGACAGCCGAAGACTGCAAAGTGCACCCCGACCCGGTCTGTCCCGCCGGATCGCAAGCACCTCCGGGACGCCCGGCAGAACAAAACCGGCGCCCGACCCCTGGGAAGGACCTTTTAGTTGAGCGACACCACCGAACTCCTCTCCGACGCACCAGGCGCTGAGCCCGCGTCCGGCGACACCCCCACTCGCGCCGCGGCCAAGCCCCGTGCGCGTCGCTCCGGCACCGGCCTGTCCGCCAAGGTGCTGCCCGAGCTGCAGAAGATCGCAGCTGAGCTGGGCATCAGCGGGACGGGGCGCATGCGGAAGAGCCAGCTGATCGCGGCCATCCAGGAGAAGCAGGGTGGCGGCACGGGCGACGCCGCGCCGGCCCCCGCGGCCGCCGCGGAGGCGCCCGCCCCCGTGGCCGAGACGGCCCCCGCGGCCGAGCGGCCCACCCGGGCACGCAGGGAACGTTCCCGCGCCAAGACCGTGGTCGAGGAGCCCGCGCCGCAGCCCGTGGCCGCCGCGCCGGAGCCCGTGGCCCAGGCGCCCGAGCCCGTGGCCGCGCCCGCCGAGACCGTCGTCGAGCAGGCCCAGGCCGCCGACGGCGGCCAGGGCGAGTCGCGCGCCGAGCGCGGCGAGAGCCGCAGGGAGCGCCGCAGCCGCGGCGAGCGCCGTGAGCGCGGCGAGCGTTCCTCCGACCGTTCCGCAGACCGTTCCTCCGAGCGCTCCTCCGACCGCGGCGAGCGCGGTGACCGGGGCGAGCGCGGTGACCGCGGTGACCGCGGCGAGGGTGGCCGCACCGACGGCCGTACCGACGGCAGGGCCGACGGTCGCGCCGCCGACGCGGGCAGCCGCGGCGACCAGCGGGGTGACCAGCGCGACCAGCGCGGCGACCAGCGGGGCGGCGGCGCCGACGACGACGAGCGCGGTGGCCGTGGCCGCCGTGGCCGCTTCAGGGAGCGCAACCGTGGCCGTGGCCGCGAGCGCTTCGAGGCGGGCGAGCCCGTCATCGGCGACGACGACGTGCTCATCCCGATCGCCGGCATCCTCGACATCCTCGACAACTACGCCTTCGTCAGGACCAGCGGCTACCTGCCGGGCAGCAACGACGTCTACGTCTCGCTCGCCCAGATCCGCCGCAACGGCCTGCGCAAGGGCGACGTCATCACCGGCGCGGTCCGCCAGCCCCGCGAGGGCGAGCGGCGCGAGAAGTTCAACGCCCTGGTCCGCCTCGACACCGTCAACGGCATGGACCCGGACCAGGCCCGCAACCGGCCCGACTTCAACAAGCTGACGCCGCTCTACCCGCAGGAGCGCCTGCGCCTGGAGACCGAGCCCAACATCCTCACCACGAGGATCATCGACCTCGTCTCCCCGATCGGCAAGGGCCAGCGCGGCCTCATCGTCTCGCCGCCCAAGGCCGGCAAGACGATGGTGCTGCAGGCCATCGCCAACGCGATCACCCGCAACAACCCCGAGTGCCACCTGATGGTCGTGCTCGTGGACGAGCGGCCTGAAGAGGTCACCGACATGCAGCGGTCGGTGAAGGGCGAGGTCATCCACTCGACCTTCGACCGTCCCGCCGAGGACCACACCACGGTCGCCGAGCTCGCCATCGAGCGCGCCAAGCGCCTGGTGGAGCTGGGCCACGACGTGGTCGTCCTGCTCGACTCGATCACCCGTCTCGGCCGCGCCTACAACCTGGCGGCGCCGGCGTCCGGGCGCATCCTGTCGGGTGGTGTCGACTCCACGGCCCTCTACCCGCCCAAGCGCTTCTTCGGCGCCGCCCGCAACATCGAGAACGGCGGCTCGCTGACGATCCTCGCCACGGCCCTGGTCGAGACCGGGTCCAAGATGGACGAGGTCATCTTCGAGGAGTTCAAGGGCACCGGCAACATGGAGCTCAAGCTCAACCGCTCCCTCGCCGACAAGCGCATCTTCCCCGCGGTGGACGTCGACGCGTCCGGCACCCGTAAGGAAGAGATCCTCATGGCCAGGGAAGAGCTCCAGATCGTCTGGAAGCTGCGCCGGGTGCTGCACGCGCTCGACATGCAGCAGGCGCTGGAGCTGCTCCTGGAGAAGATGAAGGAGACCAAGTCCAACGCGGAGTTCCTCCTGCAGGTCCAGAAGACCACGGTGAGCAGCGACCGCGACTAGCGACCGCGACGGCGAAGGGCGGCAGGTGACTCACCTGCCGCCCTTTCCGCGTTCACGGGGCCGATACGGGGGCTAGCCCCACCCCAGGACACGAGGCAGCTCCATTCCGGCGCGGAGGCGGGCGGTGCAGGCTTGAGGGCATGCGATCCGTGGCGTTGAAGGACCGGGTGCCCTGGGGACCCAGAGGGCCGCTGGGAGTGCTGGCCGATCCCATGACGTGGCGGGCGGCGGCGTACCTGCTGGTCAGCGGGGTGATCGGGCTCGGCTGGTTCCTGCTGTCGTCGTTCGCGGTGCCGGTCTCGCTCACGCTGGCGGTGGTGTGGGTGGGCGTGCCGCTGGCCATGGCGACCGTGCTCATGTGGCGCGGCGGGGCGATGCTGGAGCGGCGGGTGCTGCGGGCGGCGTTCGGGGTGCGCATCGCGGACCCGTACCGTCGGCGGCCGGAGGGCGGGGTGGCGGCGTACCTCCAGTGGCTCGTCACCGACCCCGCGACCTGGAAGGACCTGGGCTACCTGCTCATGCTGCTGCCGCTCGGCGCGGTCGAGACGGTGGTGTCGTTCGGGCTGTGGGTGTCGACGGCGGTGCTGCTCCTCGCGCCGGCGATCCTTTGGGCGAGCGTGGCCGAGGGCCAGACGTACGCGGTGGAGGACCACGTCGGCGCCTGGCTGTGCGTGCCCGCCGGGCTCGTGCTGCTCGTGCTGACCGCCTACCTCGCCCGCGCGATGGGCTGGCTGCACGGGACGCTCGCGACCGTGCTGCTCGGCGCACCCGAGGAGGAGCGGCTGCGGGTCAGCCGTGCCCGGGGGGTGGACGCGGCCGAGGCCGAGCGGCGCAGGATCGAACGCGATCTGCACGACGGCGCGCAGCAGCGGCTGCTGTCGGTGGCGGTGGACCTCGGGCGGGCGCAGGCCAAGTTCGACACCGACCCCGAGACGGCGCGCGAGCTCATCGTCCAGGCCCACGCGGGCACGAAGGCCGCCATCGCCGAGCTGCGCGACCTCGCGAGGGGCATCCATCCGGCCATCCTCAGCGACCGCGGGCTCGACGCCGCGCTGTCGGGGCTGGCCGCGCGGGCCCCCGTCCGCGTGGACGTCACGGTCGAGCTGACCGAGCGGCCGCCCGCCGCGGTGGAGAGCATCGCGTACTTCATCGTCGCCGAGGCGCTGGCCAACATGGCCAAGCACGCGGTCGCCACGGAGGCGTCGGTGTCGGTGTTCAGGGAACGGGCGGCCGTGGTCGTGGACGTGTGGGACAACGGCGTCGGCGGCGCCCTCGTCACCCCCGGCGGCGGCCTGGCGGGGCTGGCGGACCGGGCGGCCACCATCGACGGCGTGCTCGTCGTGCACAGCCCCGTCGGCGGCCCCACCATCGTGCGCGCGGAGCTGCCCTGCGAGTGGTAGGCATGGGGCCATGCGCGTGGTGATCGCCGAGGACTCCGTACTCCTGCGCGAAGGGCTCGCCCGGCTGCTGGCCGACGGCGGCATCGACACGGTCGCGGCCGTCGCCGACGGGCCTGCGCTGGAGGCCGCCGTCCGCGCGCACCGGCCCGACCTGGCCATCGTCGACGTACGCATGCCGCCCACGCACACCGACGAGGGCCTGCGGGCGGCGCTGCGGGTGCGCGCCGAGCGTCCCGACTTCCCGATCCTCGTCCTGTCGCAGTACGTCGAGGAGCGCTACGCGGGCGACCTCATCGGCCGGGCCGTCGGCTACCTGCTGAAGGAGCGGGTGGCCGACGTGACCGAGTTCCTGGAGGCGGTGCGCCAGGTGGCGGCGGGCGGCACCGTCATCGACCCCGAGGTCGTCGTGCAGCTCCTCAGCAGGCAGCGCCGCGGCGCGCCGCTCGACTCGCTCTCCCCGCGCGAGCGCGAGGTGCTGGCCCTCATGGCGGAGGGCCGCTCCAACACCGCCATCGCCGCGCGGCTCGTCGTCACCGAGGGCGCGGTCGAGAAGCACATCTCCGGCATCTTCGCCAAGCTGGCCCTCGGGCCGGCGCCCGAGGACCATCGGCGGGTGCTCGCCGTGCTCACCTACCTGGGCCGATGAGTCAGCGGACGTCCACGAACTCCTGGGGCGACAGCGAGGCGCTGGTGGTCTTCGTGCCGGGCACCCTGACGCGGTAGTAGCCGTCCTTGCGGGCCGTGTACGTCTTGGCGTACCTGCCGGTCGAGGTGGTCTTCGCGAAGCCGAGCAGCTTGTACGTCTTGGTCCCCTTGACCTTGAAGTACACCTCGACGATCTTGCGAGGGTACGCCTTCGAGCCGCGGTAGACCTTCCCCGACACCTTGACCTTCTTGCCCGCCGTGACCTTGGCCGGGGCCGAGATCGTGACCCTCGACCGCGCCTTCTTGGAGGCGCCGTTCACGGGCTCGGCGACGGTGAAGCCGGCCACGCCCTTGAGCGTCTGGCCGCCCTTGTGCGCGTACACCTCCAGCGTCCAGTCGCCCGGCGCGGTGTCGTCGGCGAAGTAGGTGGTGCCGCGGTACTTGCCGTCCGACTCCCTGGCGAGGTCGCCCAGGTCGTAGAACTCGCCGCCGCCCGCGCTGACCAGCTTGGCCGACACCTTCGAGGCGTCCTTCACGCTCGCCTCGACCGTGACCTTCACGTCCTTGCCGGTGACGAGTCTCACCGGATCCGGGGTGACCTTGGCGGCCGTGATGCCCTGCTTGCCGGCCACCTGTACGACGAACGGCGTGTTGCTCGTGCCGCCGTCGCGGGTGACGGCGACGTTGAGCTTCCACTCGCCCGCCGGGTCGTCCGCGGCGATCCGCCACCTGCCGGTGATCCGCTGCGTGGCCGAGGCGTCGCCGGGCCGGAAGTCGAACGTCACCGTACGCGCGGCTCCGCCCGGCGCCTCGATGCCGCCGGTCACGCCCGTGACCTGGGCGGGGTTCTTGAGGTTGAGCGTCACGGTGCCCTCGACCTCGTTCTGCAGCGGGACGGAGGCGCTGGCCGACGCCTCGCCCGTGAAGTCGCCCGCGGCCGTGCGGCCGGTCGCGGCGGCGACGCTCGTGCCGGTGCCTCCCAGGAGAACGGCGGCCCCCATGGCGGTCGCGAGCAGCGACCTCAGCCTTCTTCTCATCCGGAGTTCCTAACAAGAGTGAGGGATGGTGCAAAGGAGCCTATTGCGGCGACGCGCGGAGTGCGGGGGCGGTGCGCGGGAATGCACGATGGCCTGGGATGGTTGCACGATCTGGCACACTGGTAGCTGACCATTTTGCGGTTCCGGTTCACGCCATGCCTAGCGGCGACCCGGCGGCCGCAGCCCGAAAGGACAGCGATGAAGCGCGACATCCACCCCGATTACCACGTGACGCAGGTCTCCTGCTCCTGCGGTAACACCTTCACCACCCGCAGCACCGCCAAGAACGGCGTGATCCACGCCGACGTCTGCTCCGCCTGCCACCCGTTCTACACGGGCAAGCAGAAGATCCTGGACACCGGCGGCCGGGTGGCGCGCTTCGAGAAGCGCTTCGGCAAGAAGGCCGCGGGCAAGTAGCTCACCACACGCCGGCCCGGCCGCACATCCGCGTGCGCCGGGTCGGCGTTGTCGGTAAGCGACACCACGCCCCTGGCCGATCCACACACCTCAAGGACCCACGGTGAACCTCGACGAGTTGCTCAAGGAGTATTCCGAGCTGGAGCTGCAGCTCGCCGACCCCGCCGTGCACGCCGACCAGTCCAAGGCCCGCACCCTGGGCCGCCGCTACTCCCAGCTCACCCCGATCGTGACCACCTATCGGGAGCTGGCCACGGTCCGCGAGGATCTGAGCGCGGCCAAGGAGCTCGCCGGCGAGGACGAGTCGTTCGCGGCCGAGGCCACCGAGCTCGAAGCGCGCGTCCCGCAGCTGGAGGAGCGGCTCAAGCACCTGCTCATCCCGCGCGATCCCAATGATGACAAGGACATCATCATGGAGATCAAGGCGGGCGAGGGCGGCGAGGAGTCCGCGTTGTTCGCCGGCGACCTGCTGCGGATGTACCTCCGCTACGCCGAGCGGCTCGGCTGGAAGACCGAGGTCATCGACTCCCAGCCGTCCGACCTCGGCGGCTACAAGGACGTCACGGTCGCCATCAAGGCCAAGGGCGACGAGGGCGTGTGGTCCAGGCTCAAGTTCGAGGGCGGCGTCCACCGCGTGCAGCGGGTGCCCGTCACCGAGTCGCAGGGCCGCATCCACACCAGCGCCGCAGGCGTGCTCGTCTACCCCGAGGCGGAGGACGTCGAGGTCCAGATCGACCCCAACGACCTGCGCATCGACGTCTACCGCTCCAGCGGCCCCGGCGGCCAGAGCGTCAACACCACCGACTCCGCGGTCCGCATCACCCACCTGCCGACCGGCGTCGTCGTCTCCTGCCAGAACGAGAAGAGCCAGCTCCAGAACAAGGAGTCGGCGATGCGCATCCTGCGCGCCCGGCTGCTGGCCATCGCCCAGGAGGAGGCCGAGGCCGCGGCGCAGGCCGAGCGCAAGTCGCAGGTCCGCACGGTCGACCGCTCGGAGCGCGTCCGCACCTACAACTTCCCGGAAAACCGCATCTCCGACCACCGCGTCGGCTTCAAGGCGTATAACCTCGACCAGGTGCTCGACGGTGAGCTCAACGCCGTCACCCAGTCCCTCATCGACGCCGAGATGGCGGAGAAGCTCGCACAACACTCATGAGTCTGCTGCTGGACGAGATCGCCCTCGCCACCGCCCGGTTGGCTGAGGCAGGCGTGCCCTCACCGCGCACGGACGCGGAGGAGATCGCGGCGTTCGTCCACGGCGTGCGCAGAAGCGAGCTCCACACCGTCAAGGACGCCGACTTCGACGCGCTGTTCTGGGAGGGCGTCGCGCGGCGCGAGGCCCGCGAGCCGCTGCAGCACATCACCGGCCACGCCTACTTCCGCTATCTGGAGCTCGCGGTCGGGCCCGGCGTGTTCGTGCCGCGCCCCGAGACCGAGGTCATGACCGGCTGGGCCATCGAACGGCTGCGCGAGATGGACGTCAACGCGCCGCTCGTGGTGGACCTCGGCACCGGCTCGGGGGCCATCGCGCTGTCGATCGCCCAGGAGGTCGCGCTGGCCGAGGTGCACGCCGTGGAGGTCGATCCCGCGGCCTACACCTGGGCCAAGCGCAACATCACCGAGCTCGGCCAGGGCCGCACCCACCTGCACCCGGAAGACCTCGCCGAGGCGCTGCCCGAGCTCGACGGCAAGGTCGACCTGGTCATCTCCAACCCGCCTTACATCCCGCCCGGCGCGATCCCGCGCGACCCGGAGGTCCGCGACTACGATCCCGCCCGCGCGCTCTACGGCTCGGGCGACGACGGCCTCGAGGAGGTCCGCGCGGTCGAGCGCACCGCCCGGCGGCTGCTGCGGCCGGGCGGCTGGGTGGCCGTCGAGCACGCCGACCAGCAGGGCCGGGCCGTCTACCTGACCTTCCCCGAGGACAACGGCTGGCGCGACGTGCGCCTGCGCCAGGACCTCACCAGAAGGGACCGCTTCGTCACGGCCCGGCTGGGCCAGGACTGAGTCACCACCGAGGAGCTATCCGTGGGACGACGCTTTGACTGCTCGGACCCCGAGCAGAAGGCCGAGGGGCTGAAGGAGGCCACCGAGGCCGTACGCAGGGGCGAGCTCGTGGTGCTGCCCACCGACACCGTCTACGGCATCGGCGCCGACGCCTTCACCCCGGCCGCCGTCACCGCCCTGCTCGACGCCAAGGGGCGCGGGCGCGACATGCCGCCGCCGGTGCTCGTGGGCACCGTACGAGCCGCCACAGCGCTCGTGGACGACCTGGGGCCGTACGGGCAGGATCTCATCGACGCCTTCTGGCCGGGGCCGCTCACGCTCGTCTGCAAGGCCAACAGGGCCCTTTCCTGGGACCTGGGCGACACCAAGGGGACGGTCGCCGTCCGCATGCCGCTCCACCCGGTGGCGCTCGAACTGCTCAAGGAGACCGGCCCCATGGCCGTCTCCAGCGCCAACCGTTCCGGCGCTCCGGCCGCCACGACGGCGGAGGACGCGGAGACGCAGCTCGGCGAGTCGGTCGCGGTCTACCTCGACGGCGGCAAGACCACCGACGACACGCCCTCCACCATCCTCGACCTCACCACCGCCGTGCCCCGGCTGCTGCGGCGCGGGGCCATCCCGGTCCAGAAGCTGCGCGGCATCATCGGGTACGTCGCCACCGACGACTGACGCTCCGGGCGGGATGACCTGCCGCTCGACGTATACCGTCTGCTTATCCCGGCTGCGGTGGCGCTCCGGCCGTGATTACGGTGAGGCCCGGAGCGGCGAGACGTCGGGGAGTGGCCCATGGGCAAGTACGACGGCATGGATCCCAAGCTCGTGCGCGAGCTGCTGTCCGAGGCGAAGCACGCGGCCACGGAGATGCGGGCGGTCGAGGACCGCGTCCGCTCCGCGCTGGGCCGCGCCGGGGTGTCGGTGCGGGCCACGCACCGCCCCGTCCAGGTCGCCGAGGCCGTCGACGCCATGGTCAAGGACGTGAACGGGCGGCTCGCGGTGCTGGAGAAACGGGCCGAGCAGCCCGACAAGTCCGACACCACCCGCCCGGCTGATCCGGTGTCGCCCGGCAGGCGGCCGGGGGACGACGAAGGGGCGAAGGACGTACGCGGGGGCGACAGACCCGCCCAGGAAACCCCGAAGACCGACGCCGACGGCAAGACGGACTCTGACGGCAAGAAGGGCTCCGACGGAAAGCCCGACGCTGATGGCAAGACGGGCGCTGACGGTAAGACCGACTCTGACGGGAAAAAGGGGTCCGACGGGAAGACGGGGTCGGACGGCAAGACCGATTCCGATGGGAAGCCTGACGCTGACGGCAAGACGGGCGCTGACGGCAAGACCGAATCCGACGGGAAGAAGGGCTCCGACGGGAAGCCCGACGCTGACGGTAAGTCCTGTGACGGCACCGGGGACAAGAACACCGGGACCGGGAAGGACACAGGCACCGACACGGGCGCGGGGACGAGAAGGGACGACAACGGCGTCACCGACACCCCCGCCAAGAACCACCCCGACGACACAGCAGCCACAAAACCGCATGTCGTCGAAGTAGACGGGGTCAAAGTCCTCCAGATCCCCCTGGACCCGCCCACGGCCGAGCAAGTCGAGAACATGCTCAGGAACGCCGACCAGACCCAACCCGCCGAAATGCCTAAGCCATCCACGACCGACCCCGGCGCACCAGCGACCCCCGGCACGAGCGACATCCCACCCCAGGACATGCCGAGCGTCGAGACGCCGGCAGGCGAGTACGGCAAGGGCGAATGGGCCGGACGCGACATCCGCCCCGACGGCACCCCTGGCTCCATCAACCCGAACGACCCCTCCTCCACCACCCCGCCACCGGACGGCGGCACCGTCGAAGCCGCCTACCCGCGGGACGACAGCAGCGCGACGACCATCACACCGATCGACGACAAGCCCTCGAACCCGGGCACAGGCACGGACCCAGGCTGCGACTCCACCACCGACCGCACCCCAGGCGGCAACAACACGACACCCGAGGGCACAGGTAAGGGGGACGCCGGCGCCCCCTCGGCCGGCACGGGCGCGACCGCTGGCGGCATCGGCTCGGAGTCAGGTGGCGCGGATCCCACGCCACCCGGTGGCGGCTCCAGCCCGGACGGCGCAGGATCCGCGCGCGGCGACACCGGCACGACGACGCCGAGTGGGGAACGTGCGACGCCGGGCGACGCCGGTACGACGACGCCGAGCGGCGAACGTACGACGCCGGGCGACGCCGGTACGACGACGCCGAGCGGCGAACGTACGACGCCGGGCGACACCGGCACGACGACGCCGAGCGGCGAACGTGCGACGCCGGGCGACACCGGCACGGCTCGCGGTGACAGCGGTTCGGCCTCGGGCGGAAACCAAGGGGTGGTCATCCCGCCGACACCCCCGGCGGCCGACGGCGGCGGCGCAGGGGCGGCAGGCACCGCACCAGGAGGAGGCGGCGAGGGCGCGACCGGAGGCAATGGTGCCCCCACGCCACCGGCAACCGGCGGGGACGCCACGCCAGGGTCCGGCCAGGGCACCGCGCCAGGGTCGGGTTATGAGGCGGCGGCTGGTGGCGGGGCCGGCTCGGGAGGTTCGGGGATAAGGCTCATGGACGACCCCGGCGTCTCGGTGGTCGCCCACGGGTACGGCGGTGCCGGCGCGGAGGGCGGCGAGGCTCACGGTGGTGCGCAGGTGCGGATCACCGCTGGGGGAGAGATCCCCGGGTGGGCCGGGAACGGCGGTGACGTGGTGTCCTTCGGGCCGACGACCCCCGATCAGGACGTCCCGCGGGCCGCCCACCCCCAGGACATCCCGTCCGTACGCATCCCGCCCGGCGAGCCCGGCGACCACGGCACCGACGCCCGGCCCGCCCACGACATCCGACCTGACGGCCCCCCAGGCACGATCGATCCTGACCGGCCGAACCCCCGAAATCCCGAGACGCCGGAAAGGACCGCGTGATGTACGCCGACCCACCGGCCCCCCGCCCCAAAGCCGTGGACGAACGCCCCCCGGCCACCTCCACAGGCCCCCTGGACGACCAGCCCGCCGCCTGGGAGTTCAACCCGGAGTACCAACGCCTGGTGGTCGCCTGGCAGACCGTCCTGCCCCAGCTGGAGTCACTCAGGACGACCCTGGACAAGGCGTTCAACCTGGCCAGGAGCCCCCAGACGTGGGACGCCCCGGTCGGCGAGCGGTACGTCCAGGACATCCGCGAGTGGCGCACCAGGCTGGCCGTCTACCGGCACGCGGTGCTGACGGCGATCAGTGACGAGGCTCACGACACGCCCCGCTGGATCCCGGTGAAGACGAGCGCCCCCCACGCGTTCCCCTGACGCGCGGCGGACCCGCTCCTCGGAGAACCGGACACCGGGTCGTACAGTGGGGGAATGGGTGCGCAACCCTACTACGGCCCGGACTTCGGGCTGCTGCGGCGGAACGATCCTGAGCTCGCCGAGGTGCTGCTCGACGAGCTGGCCCGCGAGCGCCGCGGCCTGCAGCTCATCGCGAGCGAGAACTTCACCTCGCCCGCCGTCCTCGCCGCCCTGGGCTCGACCCTGACGAACAAGTACGCCGAGGGCTACCCGGGCCGCCGCTACTACGGCGGCTGCGAGGTGGTGGACCGCGCCGAGCGGCTGGCCGTCGAGCGCGCGACGCGGCTGTTCGGCGCCGAGCACGCCAACGTCCAGCCCCATTCAGGGGCCTCGGCGAACCTGGCCGCGTACGCCGCGCTCCTCCAGCCCGGCGACACGATGCTGGCGATGGCCCTGCCGCACGGCGGCCATCTCACGCACGGCTCGAAGGTGAACTTCTCGGGACGGTGGTTCGACGTCGTGCCGTACGGGGTGCGCAGGGACACCGAGCTGATCGACTACGACGAGGTGCGGGACCTGGCGCTGCGGCACCGGCCGAAGGTCATCGTGTGCGGCGCCACGGCGTACCCGAGGCTGATCGACTACGCGGCCTTCCGCGGCGTCGCCGACGAGGTGGGGGCGTGGCTGCTGGTGGACGCGGCCCATCCGATCGGGCTGATGGCGGGCGGGGCGATCCCGTCGCCGGTCCCGTACGCGGACATCGTGACGTTCACCACCCACAAGACGCTGCGTGGGCCGCGCGGCGGCGCGATCCTGTGCACCGCCGAGCTGGCCGCCAGGATCGACCGGGCGGTGTTCCCGTTCCTTCAGGGCGGGCCGCTCATGCACGTGGTGGCGGCCAAGGCGGTGGCGTTCGGCGAGGCGCTGCGGCCGGAGTTCGCCGGTTACGCGCGCCGGGTGGTCGCCAACGCGCAGGCGCTCGCCGCGGCGCTGGGCGCGGAGGGGATGCGGGCGGTCTCGGGCGGCACCGACACGCACCTGGCGCTGGTCGACCTGCGCGACACGGGCGTGACGGGGGCGGAGGCCGAGCGGCGGTGCGCGGCGGCGGGCATCACGCTCAACCGCAACGCCATCCCGTACGATCCCGAGCCCCCGGCGGTCACCTCGGGCATCCGGGTGGGGACGCCCTGCGTCACCACGCAGGGGCTGGGGCCGGAAGAGCTGGTGGAGGTCGGGAAACTCGTGGCAGCCGCGGTCCGCGATCCCGGCGCCGCCGAGGAGGTCAGGGAGAGAGTCACGGCGCTGCTGACCATCTATCGGCCATATCTCAGCGAATATTAAGCTGGTCTGTGTCGTTTTCCGGTCACACCTGGCCGGGACATCCGGGAAACTAGGGTCGTGCGCGAATACCTGTTCATGGCGCTCATCGCGGCGGCGGTGACCTATCTGCTGGTCCCGCTCGTGCGGCGCTTCGCGATCCGCATCGGCGCCATGCCGGAGGTTCGTGACCGCGACGTGCACACCACGCCGACGCCCCGCCTGGGCGGTCTGGCGATGTACGGCGGACTGGTGGCGGGGCTGCTGGTCGCCAGCCAGCTCACGCACACCGGCAAGGCGCTCAACGAGACCGACGGCAACGCGGTCACGGCGCTCATCGTGGCCGGCGGGCTGATCACGCTGACCGGGTTCCTCGACGACTGGTGGGGCATGGACGCCTTCATCAAGCTCGGCGGCCAGGTCGCGGCGGCGGGCGTGCTGGCCTTCTTCGACATGCGCCTGCTCTACATCCCGCTGCCGCAGGACTGGGGCGGGTCGGTCAGCCTCGACCTCACGCTCAGCACCGTGATCACCATCATGGTCGTGGTGGTGACGATCAACGCGGTCAACTTCGTCGACGGCCTCGACGGCCTCGCGGCCGGGATCGTCTGCATCGCCGGCATGGCGACCTGGGCCTACTCGATCTTCCTGGCCGTCAACATCAGCGGCGGGCGCATCACCACGACGGCCGCCATCGCGGCCATCCTCATCGGCACCTGCCTCGGCTTCCTGCCGCACAACTTCCACCCGGCGAAGATCTTCATGGGCGACACCGGGGCGATGCTCATCGGGCTCGTGCTGGCCTCGTCCATCGTCACGGTGACCCCGGTCGACCCGGGGATCATCGAGGGCATGAACAAGGTGCCGGTGCTGCTGCCGCTGCTGCTGCCGGCGGCGGTGCTGATCCTGCCGCTGGTCGACCTCATCACGGCGGTCGTGCGGCGCACCTCGCGGGGGCTGTCGCCGTTCGCGCCCGACCGCGGCCACCTGCACCACCGGCTGATGGACATCGGCCACTCGCACCGCAGGTCGGTGCTCATCATGTACGCCTGGGCGTTCCTGTTCGCCTTCGGCATCGTCGGCATGTCCACGATCGGCGTGCCGGTCCTGCTGTTCCCCGTGGTCATCGTGTTCGCGCTGGCGGTGCTCGTGCTGATGGCGCTGCCGCGCTGGCGGGGCCGGGGCGGCACGCACGCGGCCTCGCGCGGCAAGCAGCCCGACGACGACGGCCCGCCCACCGGCCCGATGCCGCCGATCCCGCCGGAGCCCGAGGTCAGGCGGCGGATGCAGCAGCCGCCTGACGGGCCGGGCGCGCAGCGCGCGGCCGCCGACGGCAATCCGGTCATTCCAGCATTTCCGAGCCGTTCTTGATCGCGAACTAGAAACGGCAGGTAAAAGCGGTCTTCCGTGAGCTTGTGATATCTTTCACGAGCAGGGACCCCCGACGCACTTGTCCGCGGGGTAGCAAACGCTCGCTTGATAACTCGCTGATGGAGCACCGATGCAGGCCAACGACGTGCGCGTACTCAAGAGCGCCGCGATTCCGACCCTCGCGGTCGGGGTGGCCGCGGTGGTCGTCGCTCTTCTGACCGCCGGCGGCAAGGGCGCGCTGGGCGCCGCCCTCGGCACCCTGCTGGTCGGGGTCTTCTTCAGCGTCAGTGTGGTGGCGGTCTCCTACGCCGCCCGTATCTCCCCGCAGGTGATGGCGATGGCGGCGATGGGGAGCTATCTCGTCAAGGTCGTCGTCATCATGATCGTGCTCAACGCGTTCCGCGACACCACGATCTGGAACACCCTCGCTTTCGCTTGGTCGGTCGTGATCTGCACGCTCGTGTGGACCGGGTTCGAGGTCCGCGCCTTCATGAAGACCAAGATGCTGTACGTCGACCCCGAGGCCAAGGTCCCCGGACAGGGTGACTCATGAGGCCGTCCCTCTGGGCGGGGCCCGATATGACTAGTCCTCTACTCGCCTGCTATCGTCGGGGCCGCGATGAGCGCACAGGAACGCCGACCGGAGACAGACGGTCGCGACTTCGCCGACGCCATGTGGTCAGTCCCCAGCTATCTGCTCGCAGGGATGGCCTTCTACGGCGGTCTCGGGTGGTTGCTGGACCGGTGGTTGGACATGTCCGCGTTCTTCCCCATAGGCGTGGTCTTGGGGGTTGTGCTCGCCGGCTACCTGGCCTACCGGAAGTTCGGTCGCTAGCCCGGCGCAGCGATCACTCCGCCGAGGTAACTCTTGTGATCCACTACGACGTTGAAGGGAACGCCGCGTGAGTGCGCTGACGGTCCTCGCTCCTCATGGCGATCAGTTCGGGGCGCCTACGCCTGAAGAGCTGTTCAACCTGCCCCCGATCATCCCGGGGGTGGACTGGTTCACCAAGCCGGTCCTGCTCGCCCTGCTCACCTCGGTCGTGGTGATCGCGCTGTGCTGGGGCGCCTTCGCCAAGCCCAAGCTGGTGCCGAGGGGCCTCCAGAACGTCGTCGAGTACGGCTACATGTTCGTCCGCGACCAGGTCGCCCGGCCCTTCCTGGGCAAGGACGCCGACCAGTGGATGGGCCTGCTGGTCTCGATCTTCTTCGTGGTCCTCCTGTGGAACTTCATGGGCGTCGTCCCCGTGCTGCAGTTCCCGGTCGCCTCGCACATCGCCTTCCCCGTGGTGCTCGCCGCCCTGATCTACATCCTCAAGATCTACCTCGGCATGAAGCACCAGGGCCCGGTCGGCTACTTCAAGAACATGATGTTCCCGCCCGGCCTGCCCAAGTTCATCTACGTGCTGCTCGCGCCGATCGAGTTCCTGTCGAACCTGATCATCGCCCCCTTCACGCACGCGGTCCGACTCTTCGCGAACATGTTCGCGGGTCACATGCTTCTGGCCTTCTTCAGCATGGTCGGCTTCTGGTTCCTGTTCGAGAAGCTGACCCCGCTGGGCGCTCCCGTCGGCGTCGTGGGCGTGGTGATGACCATCATCCTGACCGGCTTCGAGATGTTCATCCAGTTCCTGCAGGCCTTCCTGTTCGCGATGCTGGCCGCCATGTACATCGGCGGCTCGCTGCACCCTGAGCACTGAGTCCCACGCACACCACACGGAATGTCCATGACCGGTGATACCCACGTCATCGGCCGTTAAGTAAAGGAATAACAACAATGAGCGTTCTCGCTGAGGTCTCCGGCAACGTCACCGCCATCGGTTACGGTCTCGCCGCCATCGGCCCCGGCATCGGCGTCGGCATCATCTTCGGTCAGGGCGTGCAGGCCATCGCGCGCCAGCCCGAGGCTTACGGCCTGATCCGCCAGAACATGCTCCTCGGCTTCGTCCTCACCGAGGCCCTCGCCCTGATCGGCCTGGTGGCGCCGTTCATCTTCTCGAACCTCTAAATCGTCCCTAACTGACGGAAGGCTGCAACATGATTGTTAAGGCAGCTACGCTCCTTGCGGCGGAGGAGGGTGGCAACCCCCTCATCCCGCACACGTACGAGCTCGTCGTCGGTATCTTCGCGTTCCTCGTCGTCTTCCTCGTCGTCGGGCGCATGCTCGTGCCGCGTATCCAGAAGACGCTGGCCGAGCGGACGGACGCGATCGAGGGCGGCATCAAGCGGGCCGAAGAGGCCCAGGCCCAGGCCCAGGAGCTGCAGCGCCAGTACGCGGCCAACCTCGAGGAGGCCAGGCGCGAGGCCGCCAGGCTCCGCGAGGAGGCCCGCGAGCAGGCGTCGCAGATCAAGGCCGAGCTCCGCGAGGAGGCGCAGGCCGAGGCCCGCCGCCTCGTCGAGGCTGCTCACGCGCAGATCGAGGCCGACCGTCAGGCCGCCTTCGCGCAGCTCCGCACCGAGATCGGCCGCCTGTCGACCGAGCTCGCGGGCCGCATCGTGGGCGAGTCGCTGGAGGACGAGGCCCGTCAGAGCCGCATCGTCGACCGGTTCCTCGACGAGCTGGAGAGCTCCAACGCGCAGGCGGTGCGCTGATGCGCGGTCTGAGCAGGACGTCGCTGGCCGAGGTCGAGGAGCGGTTCAACGCGGTCGCCGGCAGTGCCGACCTCGGGACGCTCTCCGACGAGCTGTTCGCGGTCGCGGATCTGCTCGACCGCGAGCACGGCCTGCGCCGCGCCCTGTCCGACCAGGCCAGGCCGGCGGAGGTCAAGACGCGCACCGCGCGCGCGCTGCTGGAGGGCAAGGTCGGCGCGGCCGCGCTGACCACCGTCGAGAGCGCGGTCGCCGCTCGCTGGTCACGCGCCGGCGACCTCGCCGACGTGCTCGAACGGCTCGGCGTGGTCGCCGCGGCCGCGGAGGCGGAGAGCCAGTCGCGGCTCGACGACGTGGAGGACGAGCTCTTCCGCTTCGGACGCGTCGTGGCCGCCAACCCCGACCTGCGCCGCGCGCTCGCCGACACCGCGGGCCCCGCCGAGGGCAAGCGGCAGCTGCTGAGCGACCTGCTCAGCGGCAAGGTGGCGCCCACCAGCCTGCGCCTCATCACGCAGGTGGTTCTGCACCCGCGAGGACGTAGCCTGGAAGCAGGGCTCGAGGAGTTCGGCCAGCTCGTGGCCCAGCAGCGCCAGCGCCTCGTGGCGGTGGTGCGCAGCGCCGTCGAGCTGACCGAGGCACAGAAGCGGCGCCTGTCGTCGTGGCTGCGCACCTCGTACGGGCGTGACGTGCACCTGAATGTCGAGGTGGACAAGCGAGTGCTCGGTGGGTTCTCGGTCCGCGTCGGCGACGAGATCATCGACACCACCATCGTGGGACGAATCGAAGAAGTCCGCCGCCGGTTGGCCGGCTAGGCGAAATAGGGAGACAGAGTAGAGATGGCGGAGCTTACGATCCGGCCGGACGAGATCCGGGACGCGCTTGAGCGCTTCGTCCAGGCGTACGAACCGGAAGGCGCCGCGCGCGAGGAGATCGGGACCGTCGTCGACGCCGGCGACGGCATCGCCCATGTCTCCGGCCTGCCCTCGGCGATGGCGAACGAGCTGCTCGAGTTCGAGAACGGCACGCGCGGCCTGGCGCTCAACCTCGACACCCGTGAGATCGGTGTCGTGATCCTGGGCGACTTCAGCGGCATCGAGGAGGGCCAGACGGTCCGCAGGACGGGCGAGGTCCTGTCCGTGCCCGTCGGCGACGACTTCCTCGGCCGTGTGGTCGACCCCCTGGGCAACCCCCTCGACGGCAAGGGCGCCATCACCGCCGAGGGCACGCGTGCCCTTGAGCTGCAGGCCCCCTCGGTCGTCCAGCGGCAGCCGGTGAAGCAGCCGCTGCAGACCGGCATCAAGGCGATCGACGCCATGACGCCGATCGGCCGTGGCCAGCGCCAGCTGATCATCGGTGACCGCGGCACGGGCAAGACCGCGATCGCCGTCGACACCATCCTCAACCAGCGCGAGGCCTGGGCCTCCGGCGACCCGGCGCAGCAGGTCCGCTGCGTCTACGTCGCGGTCGGCCAGAAGGGCTCGACGATCGCGCAGGTCAAGGCCCGGCTCGAGGAGGCCGGCGCGATGGAGTACACCACCATCGTCGCCGCTCCCGCCTCCGACCCGGCCGGCTACAAGTACCTCGCCCCCTACACCGGTTCGGCCATCGGCCAGCACTGGATGTACCAGGGCAAGCACGTCCTCATCGTCTTCGACGACCTGACCAAGCAGGCCGACGCCTACCGCGCCGTGTCCCTGCTGCTGCGTCGCCCGCCGGGCCGTGAGGCCTTCCCCGGCGACGTCTTCTACCTCCACTCCCGGCTCCTGGAGCGTTGCGCCAGGCTCTCGGACGACATGGGCGGCGGCTCGATGACGGGTCTGCCGATCATCGAGACCAAGGGCAACGACGTGTCGGCGTTCATCCCGACCAACGTCATCTCCATCACCGACGGCCAGTGCTTCCTGGAGACCGACCTGTTCAACGCCGGCGTCCGCCCGGCCATCAACGTCGGCATCTCCGTCTCCCGAGTCGGCGGTTCGGCGCAGGTCAAGGCCATGCGCAAGGTCGCCGGCACGCTGAAGCTGTCGCTGTCCCAGTACCGCGACCTGGAGGCGTTCGCCTCGTTCGCCTCCGACCTCGACGCCGCCTCCCGTGCCCAGCTGGAGCGCGGTCAGCGGCTGGTCGAGCTGCTCAAGCAGCCCCAGTACTCCCCGTTCCCCGTGGAGCGCCAGGTCGTGTCGGTGTGGGCCGGCACCACCGGTGAGCTGGACGAGGTGCCGGTCGAGGACATCCGCCGGTTCGAGGCCGAGTTCCTCGACTACCTGCAGTCCTCGCACAAGGGCGTCTTCGACACCATCCGCGAGACGAAGGACATGGGCGACGACACCGTCACCACCCTCAAGGACGCCATCACGGAGTTCAAGAAGGGCTTCACCACCTCCTCGGGCGAGCTGCTGGTGAAGGACGAGCCGGTCGCTCCGCTGGAGGCCGGCGAGGTCGGCCAGGAGAAGATCAAGAAGGTCGTCCGCCCGGCGACGGAGAAGTAGTCCATGGGTGCCCAGCTCAGGCTGCTGCGGCGGCGGATCAACTCGGTCAAGTCGACCGCGAAGATCACGCGCGCCCAGGAGCTCATCGCCTCCTCACGGATCGTGCGGGCGCAGCAACGGATGCAGGCGGCGCTGCCGTACGAGCGCGAGATCATCCGCGCCGTCACCGGCGTCGTCAGCAACGCGGCCAGCGTCGACCATCCGCTGACCGTGGCGAAGGACAACCCCGCCAAGGCGGGCGTCCTGATCGTCACGAGCGACAGCGGGTTCTGCGGCGGCTTCAACGCCAACGTGCTGCGTGAGGCCGAGGCCCTGCGCGGGCTGCTGGAGAGCCGTGGCCTTGAGGTCGTGCCGTTCGTCACCGGGCGCAAGGGTGTCACCTGGCACTCCTTCCGCGGCCGGACGATGGGCGGCGAGTGGGTCGGCTTCTCCAGGAAGCCGGCTTACGCCGACGCCAAGGAGATCGCGGGTGTCCTCATCGACTCGTTCAAGGACGAGAACGGCATCGACGAGATCCACATCGTCTCGACCGAGTTCATCTCCATGCTGACCCAGAACGTCGTCGTCAAGCGCGTTCTGCCGCTGGAGGTCGAGGAGACCGAGGCCACGGAGTCCACCCAGATTCCGCCGTACTTCGAGTTCGAGCCGACCGCCGGCGACGTGCTGGAGTCGCTGCTTCCGCGTTACGTGGAATCCCGGATCTTCACCGCGCTGCTGCAGTCGGCGGCCTCCGAGGAGGCCGCCAGGCGGCGTGCCATGAAGTCGGCGACCGACAACGCCAACGAGCTGATGCGGGTGCTCACCCAGCAGATGAACCAGGCTCGCCAGGCCGAGATCACCCAGGAAATCAGCGAGATCGTCGGTGGCGCCAACGCGCTCGCTGACGCCGCAGCGGGGAAAGAGTGAAATGACTGCAGAGGCTGTTGAAACTGTAGAAGCCGCCGCGGCCGGCACCGGCCGTGTGGCGCGCGTCACCGGCGCCGTCGTCGACGTGGAGTTCGGCGTCGACGCGATGCCCGACATCTATAACGCGCTCAAGGTCGAGGTCACCCTCGGCGGCGAGACCAAGACGCTGACCCTGGAGGTCGCCCAGCACCTCGGCGACAACCTGGTCCGCGCCATCTCCATGCAGCCCACCGACGGCCTGGTCCGCGGCCAGGCGGTCCAGGACACCGGCGCGCCGATCTCGGTGCCCGTCGGCGACGTCGTCAAGGGCCACGTGTGGAACGCGCTGGGCGAGACGCTGGACGTCCCGACCTCGTCGCTGAAGATCACCGAGCGGTGGGGCATCCACCGTCCGGCCCCGGCCTTCGACCAGCTCGAGTCCCGCACCGAGCTGCTCGTCACCGGCATCAAGGTCATCGACCTGCTCACCCCGTACGTGCAGGGTGGCAAGATCGGCCTGTTCGGCGGCGCCGGCGTGGGCAAGACGGTCCTCATCCAGGAGATGATCCGCCGTGTCGCCCGCAACTTCGGCGGCACCTCGTGCTTCGCCGGCGTGGGCGAGCGCACCCGTGAGGGCAACGACCTCTGGCTGGAGATGGAGGAGGCGGACGTCCTCAAGGACACCGCGCTCGTCTTCGGCCAGATGGACGAGCCGCCGGGCACCCGTCTGCGGGTCGCGCTGACGGCGCTGACCATGGCAGAGTACTTCCGCGACGTGCAGAAGCAGGACGTGCTGCTCTTCATCGACAACATCTTCCGCTTCACGCAGGCCGGTTCCGAGGTCTCCACCCTGCTCGGCCGCATGCCGTCGGCCGTGGGTTACCAGCCCACGCTGGCCGACGAGATGGGCGTGCTCCAGGAGCGCATCACCTCGACCCGCGGTCACTCGATCACCTCCATGCAGGCGATCTACGTCCCCGCGGACGACATCACCGACCCGGCCCCGCACAACGCGTTCGCGCACCTCGACGCGCAGACCGTTCTGTCGCGGCCGATCTCGGAGAAGGGCATCTACCCCGCGGTGGACCCGCTCGACTCCTCCTCCCGGATCCTCGACCCGCAGATCGTGGGCGAGGAGCACTACCGGGTGGCCCAGGAGACCAAGCGGATCCTGCAGAAGTACCGCGAGCTCCAGGACATCATCGCGATCCTCGGCATCGACGAGCTGTCCGAGGAGGACAAGGTCACCGTCCAGCGGGCCCGCCGCATCGAGCGCTTCCTGTCGCACCCGATGTACGCGGCCGAGGCCTTCACCGGCCAGCCGGGCGAGACCGTGCCGCTCGACGAGACCATCGCCTCCTTCAAGGGCCTCTGCGCGGGTGAGTACGACCACCTGCCCGAGCAGGCGTTCTTCATGGTCGGCGGCATCGAGCAGGCCGTGGCCAAGGCCAAGGAACTCCAGCGTCGCTAATCGCCATACGGTGGCGGCCCGGGCATGGTCCCGCGCCGCCACCTGATCGGAAAGGAACCTGCACAAGTGGCGAAGCTACGCGTAGGGGTTGTCTCACCCGAGCGTGAGATCTGGTCTGGCGAGGCCGACATGGTGATTGCCAAGACCGTGGACGGCGAGATCGGTATTATGCCGCAACATGCACCTGTGCTCGGCGTTCTCGTCGAGGGCGGTGTGCTGCGCGTGAAGCGGGAGGGCGAGGTCGACCTCGTGGCGGCTGTTCACGGCGGGTTCATCTCCGTGGCCGACAATGAGGTGTCCGTGCTCGCCGAGGTCGCCGAGCTCGGGTCGGAGGTCGACGTCGCGGCTGCCCGTGACGCGCTCGACCGCGCTCAGGCCTCCATCGAGGCCAACCAGGAAGACGCCGACGCGGCGATCGAGGCCAAGCGTGCCAGGGCCCGGCTCCGCGCGGCGGGGGAAGACGTATAACAGAGCTGTCAGGGGGCGGCATGGTGGCGACGGTTGTGGTTCTCGTAGTGCTGCTCGCCGCCCTCGTGGTGCCGCGCGTGTTCATGCTGCGCTCGCGCGGCAACGTACCCTGTCGGTTGCGGGCCGGTGACCGCGGCTGGCGCAGCGGGGTGGCCCGCTATGCCGACGGGGAACTCCACTGGATCCCGCTCCTGGGCGTCCGACTGAGGCCGCGCCACGCGATCGCGAGGCGCGGCCTCGTCGTTTCCGCCCGTCGCGAGCTCGGCGACGGCCTCTACGCGGTGGACTGCAGCGGCAGCACGCGGGGCATCTCGCTGGCGATGAGCGCCGACGCGCTCACGGGCTTCCTGGCGTGGCTGGAGTCCGCGCCGCCCAGCGCCTACCTCGACGTGGCCTGACGGGGCCGCAGCGCGGGCCTGAGCGCCGCCCCGGGGGTGTTCAGCGGGTGCCGCCCGGCTTCCACAGGATCTCCTGGCCGGCGTGGGCCACGCGGCAGGCGATGAACAGCAGGTCCGACAGCCGGTTGAGATATTTCGCGGTCAGCGGGTTCATGTCGTCGTGGACCTGCAGGGCGGCCCACGTGGTGCGCTCGGCCCTGCGTACGGTCACGCGGGCCACGTGCAGCGCCGCCGTCGCGGGGTCGCCGCCCGGCAGGATGAAGCTGCGCAGCGGCTTCAGTCCCTCGTTGAGCCGGTCGCACTGCTCCTCCAGCCGGTCCACGTAGGACTGCTCGACCCGCAGCGGCGGGTACTCAGGGTTGTCCGTGACCGGTGTGGCGAGGTCGGCGCCGACGTCGAAGAGCTCGTTCTGCAGGCGGGTCAGCAGCTCGGCCAGCTCGCCCGGCAGGGTGCCGAACGACAGGGCCAGCCCGAGGTGGGCGTTGGCCTCCTCCACGTCGGCGTACGCGGCCAGCCGCGGATCGGTCTTGGCGGTCGTGCTCATGTCGCTCAGCCTGGTGGTGCCGTCGTCGCCGGCACGGGTGTAAATGCGAGAGAGAACGACCGGTTTGTCCTTGTCGGCACGCGTCATGCGCTCAGCGTAATGACAAAAGTCATCCCGATCGGACGCGGGATGCATGTCCGGCCCGTGATTTCGGTGACTACCTGGGCGAACGGTGCGAACGCCACTATTGACCCATGACGAAGGAGAGGACCTGATGCTGGAGATAAGCGAGCTGCGCAAGCGCTTCGCGGGCGGCCCCGACGCCCCCGGCGGAAAGGTCGCGCTGGACGGCGTGGGCTTCAGCGTGCGGCCTGGGGAGATGTACGGGTTCGTGGGCGCGAACGGCGCCGGCAAGACGACCACCATGCGGATCGTCATGGGCGTGCTCCAGGCCGACTCCGGCTCGGTGAGCTGGCAGGGCCGCCCGCTCGACTACGACATGCGGCGCCGCTTCGGCTACATGCCGGAGGAGCGCGGGCTGTACCAGAAGATGCGGGTCGCCGAGCAGATCGAGTACTTCGGCCGCCTGCACGGGCTCAGCGCGCCGGCCGCGCAGAAGGCCACCGAGGAGCTGATGGAGCGGCTGGGCATCGCCGAGCGCAGGAACGAGGCCGTGCAGGCGCTCTCGCTGGGCAACCAGCAGCGCGTGCAGCTCGCGGTCGCGCTGGTGCACGACCCCGAGGTGCTGGTGCTGGACGAGCCGTTCTCCGGCCTGGACCCGATCGCCGTGGACGCGCTGGCCGGCACCCTCCAGGAGCGGTGCAGGGGCGGCGTACCGGTGATCTTCTCCAGCCACCAGCTCGAGCTGGTCGAGCGGCTGTGCGACGCGGTCGGCATCGTCGCGCGCGGGCGCATGGTGGCCTCCGGCACCGTGGCCGAGCTGCGTGCCGCCGAGGGTGACACGCTGCGCGTGGAGGTCCGCGACCCCGCCCCCGGATGGGCCGACGGCCTGCCCGGCACGGTCACCGTGCGCGGCGACCGGCACATCCTGCGCACGACGAACGCGGACGACCAGGAGGTCCTGCGCCGCGCGATCAAGGCGGGCCGCGTCGAGCACTTCGGCGTCGAGCAGCCGACCCTCACCGAGATCTTCAAGGAGGCCGTGGCGTGAACGGTGTGATGCTGGTCGCCCGCAGAGAGGTGATGACGCAGATCCGCACGAAGGGGTTCGTCATCGGCCTGCTGGTGACGGCTCTCCTGGTGGCGGCGGTCTCGTTCGCGCCCAAGCTCATGGACCGCCCCGACTCCTACACCATCGGCACCGTGAACAGCGAGCGGCTGCCGCTGGACCGGGCGGCGCCGGAGGCGAAGTTCGAGTGGAAGGAGTTCGCCGACGAGGCCATGGCCCGGCAGGCCGTGCTCGACGGCGACGTGGACGCCGTGGTGGTCGGCGGGACCAAGGTGCTCGCCGACGGCCAGCTCGACGACGAGCTCGGCGTGCTGCTGCAGAGCGTGAACCGCGAGGTCAAGCTCGGCGCGGCGGGCGTGTCGATCCCGCCGCTCCAGATGGAGACCGTGGGCGAGGACGCGCGGTACGACTCGGCCCGCACCGGGATCGCCGTGGTGCTCGTGCTGGTGCTGTTCATGCTGATCATCGGCCAGGTGTCGACGGTGGCGATGGGCGTCGTCGAGGAGAAGGGCAGCCGGATCGTGGAGATCCTGCTCTCCTCGATCCGGCCCTGGCAGCTGCTCGCCGGCAAGATCATCGGCCTGGGCGTGCTCGGCCTGATCAACCTGGTGGCGATCCTGGCCGTCGGCCTCGGCGCCGCGGCCGCCTCCGGCGCCGCCGCGAACTTCCCGCCCGGCATTGCCGGGCTCGTGGCCGGGGTGCTGGTGTGGTTCGTGCTCGGCTACGCGTTCTTCGCGACGCTGTCGGCCGCGTTCGCCTCGCTCGTCTCCCGCCAGGAGGAGGTGGGCAGCGTGATCATGCCGCTGACCATGACCATCATGCTCACGTACTTCGTGGCCTTCTACGCCACCACCGACCCCACGGGCACGCTGGCCACGGTCATGTCGTACGTGCCGCCGTTCTCGTCCATGGTCATGCCCGTGCGGATGGCGGCGACCGAGGTGCCGCTGTGGCAGGTGGGCGCGTCCATGGCGGCCATGGTGCTGGCGGTGCTCGCGGTGCTGTCGTTCGGCGCCGGGGTGTACCGCCGGGCGGTGCTGCGCACAGGAGCGCGGATCAAGCTCACCGAAGTGCTGCGCGCCGGGTAGGCGGACGGCGGCAGCATGGAAGCGCTCCAACGGGCCCGGCGCATCACGTGGATCACGTTGATCGCCGGTCTCGTCATGTTGTGGATCATCCTCGCGATGGGCAGCGTGGTGCTGTTCGGCGAGGGGAGGTTCCCCTGGTGGCGCGCCGTGCCCGCGTTCGCGGCGGCGGCGGGCTTCACCTGGCTCGCCTGGCGGGCCATCGACGCCGTGATGGCCGGCCGCTATCCCCTCCGCGAGATCGTGGTGAGCGCGGTCCTCGCGGTCATCGGAGCGGCGGCGGGCGGGGGAGACCCCTTCGGCTGGGGCTTCCTCATCATGGTCTGGGTCTACACCGCCACGCTGCGGGTCTCCAAGCGCACGGCGGTCCTGCAGTCGGCGGGGGCCCTCGTGGTCGCCGTGGGGCTCGGCCTGCTCGGGGTGGTGACCGACACCGGGGTGACCGGCGCGGACCTGAGCCTGCCGGAGGCCGTGCTCTTCTACGTCGGGGTCTACGGCGTCTGGTGCGCCTCCCTGCCCCCGTCCGGCCGGCTGTGGTTGTGGATCTGGACATTGGCGGAGCAGGCGCACCAGGGCAGGGAGGCGTACACGCGGCTCGCGCTGGCCGAGGAGCGCCTGCGCTTCGCCCGCGACCTGCACGACCTGGTGGGCCACCAGCTCTCGGCCATCGCGGTCAAGACCGAGCTGGCCAGGCGCCTGTCGGAGGCCGATCCCGCGGCGGCGAAGGCCGAGCTGACCGAGATCAACACACTCACCCGGAAGGCCCTGCGCGAGCTGCGCGAGGCCGTGCGCGGCTATCGCGAGCTTGACTTGACGGCCGAGCTGGATAGCGTGAAGGGAGTGCTCGAAGCGGCCGGGGTCCGCTGCGAGGTGCGCCTGCCCTATCGTGAGCTCCCCGCCGGGCTGGCCCCCGTCTTCGCCTTCGCGGTGCGCGAGGCGGTCACCAACGTGCTGAAGCACAGCACGGCGACGTTCTGCGACATCTCGATCAGGTTCACCCCCGAGCAGGCGGAGCTGTCCGTACGCAACGACGGGGTCGCCCGGAGGCAGGCCGCAGACCTGGGCAGCGGGCTCACCGGCATGGCGGAGCGGCTGGCCGCCGTGGGCGGCGCGGTGCGCGCCCGGCCAACGGAGGATGGCGAGTTCCTGCTCGAAGCTGTCGTGTCGCTGCCTGTGGCTGGGTAGGGATGACATGCAGGAGGTCCGTTCCGCGCATCTGTGCGCGCGGCGCGACCGGCTGTGCGCGTGACTGAGGAGGTGGCATGCGCGTCCGAGGCAATCCGAGAGCTCAAGTGGTGCGGATCGGGGCCAGGCTCGACGCCGGCACGTCTGCGGGGGTGCGCGAGCGGCTGCACGACGCTCTCGACGCCGGCGAGGGCGACCTGATCCTCGATCTCTCCGAGCTGGAGATGATCGACGCGACCGGTCTCGGCGTGCTCGTGGGGGCGCATCGGCGCGCGATGGGCGCGCAACGCCGCCTCGTCCTACGGGGGGTGCCACCGCGGATCATGCGGATCCTCGCGGTGACCCGGCTGAATCGGGTCCTGCTCGTGGAGGTTCCGGCGGCCGCGGTGGCCTGAGGACATATAGCGGCGGGCGGCGATCAGCCGCCGCCCGCTCTTTCTCACTTAGACAAAATCCGGATTACGGATGGTGCGCATCCCTATGCGCACGGAATACCGCGGGATTTATCCCGGGACCGTCCCGGACCAGGGCGCCGCGAGGCTGCGCATGAAGATGTGCACCGCGGTCGCCACGAGATCGTCGATGGCCGGCTGCGGCTCGGCCAGCAGCCATTCGATGAGCAACTCCTGCAACGCCCCAATGGCGCCGAGTGCCAGCAGCCGCCGATTCACGTGCGGATCCTGCGGAAAATCCGCGGCGGCCTCCTGGATGATGCGGGCGAAGGACTCTATGGCCCGCTGGCGCGACATTGACAGCACGTCGCCCGATCTGCGCACCTCGACGTGCATGATGCGGGCGCGGCGCCAGTCGGCCGTGGCGAACTCGATATAGGCGCGAATCCCCGCCCGCACCCGCCCTTCGAGGGTGTCCGGGGCCTCCTGTAACGCTTTGGCCACGACGCTCAGGCTTTCCTCCACGCAGCGCTGGTGCAGCGCCTGAAGCAGCTCCTCTCGCCCGCCGAAACATTCGTAGAAGGCGCGGTTCGAGATCCGCGCCTCCGAGCACAACCTTTCGATCGTCGTCGCCGCGAATCCCGGCTTCGCGTATAGCGTGTAGGCGGCCGTCATCAGCCGCTCCCGTCTGTCCGCCAGCCTTTGCTCAGCCGACATTCCCCGGTAAGACCGGTTCACATTCCACCCGTCCAACATGATCGTGGCCCCCAGAGCACACAATTATGGACGGATGATCCGTTAAGGGAAAGAGTACGAAGATTATCTTTTACGTCGGCCGTGCAAGAACGTGACAAGCCTGATCAGCCGCTCAAGCTCGGCGGGCCCTCGGGAGAACGAGGTCAGGTTCATCCCGGGCATCGCGAAACGCTGTCGCGAGATCGCTTTGGGCCTGCTGAACTCGCGCAGGCCGTCGGCCCCGTGGATGCGCCCGAAGCCCGAGTCGCCGACGCCGCCGAACGGCAGGGACGGCACCCCGGCGAACGAGATGACCGAGTTGATCGCCGTCATGCCGGTCCGCATGAGGCGGGCCAGCTCGGTCGCCCGGCGCGCGTTCCTGGAGAACACCGTCCCGCCGAGCCCGTACGACGAGGCGTTGGCCAGCTCCAGCGCCTCCTGCGCGTCGCGGGTGCGCCGCACGGTGATCGTGGGGCCGAACGTCTCCTCGCGCACGGCCGCGGAGTCCTCGGGCACGTCCTCGACGATGACCGGGTCCACGAACGGCGGCCGCACCGACCCGGGCCCGCCGGTCACCACCCGGCCCGCCTTGGCGGCGTCGTCGATGTGCCGCTTGATGACCTCGACCTGGGCGGGCATGGTGATCGGCCCGTAGTCCTCACCGGCGCGCACCTTGGTCACCCGCTCGGACAGCTCGCGCATGAACCCGTCGTAGACCGCGTCCACGACGTAGACGCGCTCGACGCCCACGCAGGTCTGGCCGGCGTTCGACATCGCGCCCCACAGGCAGGCGTCGGCGGCGGCGCCGAGGTCGGCGTCGGCGTCGACGATGAAGGCGTCCTTGCCCCCGCACTCGGCCACGATCGGCGTGAGGTTCTCGGCGCAGGCCGCCATGACGCGCTTGGCCGTGGCCGTCGAGCCGGTGAAGGCGATCTTGCGGACGCGCGGGTCGGCGGCCAGGGCCGCGCCGGTCTCGCCCAGGCCGGTCACCGCCTGGAACACCGGGTGCTCGGGCACCGCCTCGGCGAACAGCTCCGCCAGCCGTACCCCGACGCCGGGGGTGAACTCGCTCGGCTTGAACACCACGGCGTTGCCGGCGGCCAGCGCGTACGCGATGGAGCCCATAGGCGTGAATACCGGATAGTTCCAGGGGCCGATCACGCCGACGACCCCGAGCGGGAGGTATTCGAGCGTGGCGGCCAGGTTGAGGCCGATCATGCCGGTCGCGACCCGGCGGCGGCCCAGCACCTTGTGGGCGTTGCGCGCGGCCCAGTCGATGTGCGTGATCGCCAGCACGATCTCCAGCGTGGCGTCGCCGACCGGCTTGCCGGTCTCGTCGTGGACGAGCCGGGCGAGCTCCCGCAGGTCGCGGGTGACGACCGCCTTGTAGTCGAGCAGCCGGCGCCGGCGCTCGGCGTGCCCCAGGCCCGCCCACCAGGCGGCGGCCGCGTCGGCCCGGCCGACCGCCTCGCGGACGGCCTCCGGGCCCTGCTTCGGGTGGCTGCCGACGATCGCGCCGGTGGCCGGGTTCAGTGAGTCGAACGTCACTGTGGTCATGGCGTCACGATAATCCGGTAAGCCATCGCTTACTAGGGCAAGGTGGGCGTGACGACCTGCGGCGCGTCGGAAAGGCGGCTCAGAACAGCGTGGGGTTCTCCGGCTCGATGCCGCGCAGCGCGTCGTAGTCGAGGGTGACGCAGTCGATGCCGCGGTCGGTGGCGAGCACCCGGGCCTGCGGCTTGATCTCCTGGGCGGCGAAGACGCCGCGGACCGGCGCGAGCAGCGGATCGCGGTTGAGCAGCTCCAGATAGCGGGTGAGCTGCTCGACGCCGTCGATCTCGCCACGCCGCTTGATCTCCACGGCCACGGTCGCGCCGAGGCCGTCGCGGCAGAGGATGTCGACGGGGCCGATGGCCGTCATGTACTCGCGGCGGATCAGCGACCAGCCCTCGCCCAGCGTCGTGATGTGCTCGGCGAGCAGCTCCTGCAGATGGGCCTCCACGCCGTCCTTGATGAGCCCGGGATCGACGCCCAGCTCGTGGCTGGAGTCGTGGAGGATCTCGGCCATGGTCAGGACCAGCTTCTCGCCGGTCTTGCCGTGGGTGACCGTCCAGGTGCCGCCGTCCTCCTTGAGCTTGCACGGCGGGTTCATCCAGTTGAGCGGCTTGAACGCGCGGTCGTCGGCGTGGATGCTCACGCTGCCGTCCGCCTTGATGAGCACGAGCCTCGGCGCCATCGGCAGGTGAGCCGTGAGCCGTCCTACGTAATCCACGCTGCATCGCGCGATGACCAGCCGCATGACGACCCACCTTAGCGGCTCTGGAAAACTGGGGGCATGGCGATCGACGGGGGCATGACGTTGCGCGGGTCCGGAGGCGGCACGGGATGAGCCCGCGACGGGCCCGCCGCAGGGAGTCCTCCCGCCCCTTCGGCTTCCCGACCGGCCTCGACAAGGTGGAGGAGTGGCCGGACGGCGAGTGGAAGGTCCGCATGCTCACGGGCGCCGCGTCGGTGAAGAACTACCGCTGCCCCGGCTGCGACCAGGAGATCCGCCCCGGTCAGCCGCACCTGGTGTCCTGGCCCGCCTGGTCGGGCGGCGACGAGGAACGCCGCCACTGGCACCAGCCCTGCTGGCGCAAGAGGCTCGACCGCGGCCCCGGCCGCAGCCGTTACTAGCCCCCGTTACCAGCCCCCGTTACTGGCCCCCGAAAGGAACGATGGTGGAGATTCGCGCGGCGACGGAGCTGCCGGCCCGGCGGGAGCCGATCGAGCTGCACACGGCCGACGGCCTGACCCTGGTCGGCGAGCTGGCCCTGCCGGCAGAGCGGGCCCCGGTCGCGACGCTGGTGACCCTGCACCCGCTGCCGACCCACGGCGGCTTCATGGACAGCCACCTCTACAAGAAGGCCGCCAACCGGCTGCCGGCCCTCGCCGACCTGGCGGTGCTGCGCTTCAACACGCGCGGCACCTCCTCGGACCGCGGCACCTCGCAAGGGGCCTTCGACGGGGGCGAGGGCGAGCGCTTCGACGTGGCCGCCGCGCTGGAGTACGCCGAGTTCCACGACCTGCCGCGGGTGTGGGTGGTCGGTTGGTCGTTCGGCACCGAGCTGGCGCTGAAGTGGGGGCACGACCCGCTGGTGCAGGGCGCCATCCTGCTCTCGCCGCCGCTGCACCGGGCCACCGACGACGACCTCGACGCCTGGGCGGCCTTCGGCCGGCCGCTGACCGCGCTGGTGCCGGAGTTCGACGACTACCTGCGGCCGGAGGAGGCGCGCGAGCGCTTCGCGCGGGTGCCGCAGGCCGAGGTCGTCGGCGTCGACGGGGCCAAGCACCTGTGGGTGGGGGAGCCGTACGTGCGGATCGTGCTCGACGAGATCGTCAAACGGGTCAACCCGGCCGCCTATCCGCTGCCCACCGAGGTCTGACGAGGATTTGCGCGCGGACGCGAGCTTTGAAGCTTTTCGTGAACATAATGAGCAGAACTCTGGACTCCACGTCTGACACAGGGTGACAATCCGAGCGTCAATCGAAGATCGTGGAGACGCCGGGCGGTGTCCGTTCCGCGCGTAACCCCTGCTCAGCATGGGCGAGGACAAATGCGGGTCGTGCGTTTACTTGGTGCGGCGGCGATGGCGTTTCCGATGGTGGCGGTGGTCCTGACACAGGCACCGTCCGCCGCGGCCGAGACCCCTCCGGCGGCGTATGCCGCGGCGCCGCCGGAGCAGGCCGGGCCGCCCGGCCAGGAGGGCGCGGAGCGGCAGGCGGCGGCCCTGGCCCGGCGGGACAACCGCACCGTCGAGATCGAGTCCATGCGCGGCGAGACCCGCCGCGTCTACGCCAAACCCGACGGCACGTTCACGCTGGAGCAGTACGTACGCCCGATCCAGGTCCGCAGGGACGGCGGCTGGGTGCCCGTGGACACCACGCTCCGCCTGCGCCCGGACGGCGCGATCGAGCCGGTCGCCGCCGCGGTCGGCGTCACCTTCTCCGGCGGCGGCGACGGCCCGCTGGCCCGCCTGTCACGCGGCGGCAAGACCCTGGAGCTGGGCTGGACCGGCCCGCTGCCCAAACCCACGCTGAACGGCGACACCGCCACCTACGCCGAGGTCAGGCCGGGCGTCGACCTCCAGGTCACGGCCGACGTGGACGGCTTCTCGCACCTGCTCGTGGTCAAGACGCGGGAAGCCGCGCAGGCCCTGACCGAGCTGGCGTACCCGCTGGCCGCCGAGGGCCTGTCGGTGAAGACCGACGCGGCGGGCAACCTGCGGGCGCTCGACGAGGCAGGCGGCGCGCTCTTCCTCGCCCCCACGCCCAAGATGTGGGACTCCGAGGGCCTGACCAGCCCGAAGGCGCTCAGGGAAGGCCGCTCGCCCGAGGCCCGCGAGGCCACGATGGGCGTCGCGGTCAAGGGCCGCGAGCTGCGGCTCAAGCCGGACCGCGCGATGCTGACGGACCCGGAGACCCAGTTCCCCGTCTACCTCGACCCCTACTTCTCGGCCTCGCGCGGCTCGTGGACCGCGGTCTGGAGCAACTGGCCGAACTCCAACTACCTCAACTCCAGCGACGTCGCCCGGGTGGGGCACGTCGAGTCGCAGAAGAACCGCTCGTTCTTCCAGATGGCGACCGGCGCGACCATCCACGGCAAGCAGATCATCAAGGCGACGCTGCGGACGTACGAGACGTGGTCCTACTCCTGCAGCGCCCGCAAGGTCGAGGCGTGGGGCACCGGCGCGATCAGCTCCAGCACCACCTGGAACAAGCAGCCGACCTGGACCAGGCTGCTGAGCACGGTGAACGTGGCCAAGGGCTGGGGCGCCTCCTGCCTGCCCGGCGGCGTCGAGTTCGACATCACCTCCTGGGCCGCCGACGCCGCGGCCAAGAAGTGGAACCAGATGACCGTCGGCCTCCGGGCCACCAGCGAGACCGACGTGTACGCCTGGAAGAAGTTCAAGAACAACCCGACCGCGGTCATCGAGTACAACTCCATCCCCAACGACCCGGTCGCCGCCGACGTCTGGTCGGACCCGGGCGGTCCCTGCGTCTCCGGCGACGACCGGCCCATCATCAGCACGGCCACGCCCAAGCTGTGGGCCAAGCTCAAGGACGCCGACAACTCGGTCAAGGGCCGCTTCGAGTGGTACAACGCCGCCGGCGTGAAGGCCGGCGAGTACGTCACCGCCACCGGCTCCTCCGGCACCGCCTTCGCCGCCACCGTCCCGACCAGCCTGTACGCCGACGGCGCACTGGTCCGCTGGCGGGTACGCGCCGAGGACGGCAAGGCCAACAGCGCCTGGAGCCCCTGGTGCGAGGCCACGGTGGACGCCACCGCGCCCGGCCAGCAGCCCACGATCATCTCCTCCGAATACCCGGAGAACAGCTGGTCCGACGGCCTCGGCCTGGCCGGGACGTTCGGCTTCGGCCCCAACGGCGTCACCGACGTGGCCTCCTACCTCTACGGGCTCGACACTAGCCCCACCACGGTGGTCGCGGCGGGCGAGGAAGGCAAGGCGACGGTCCAGATCACCCCGCGGCACGACGGCCCCAACGTGCTGTCGGTCCGCAGCAAGGACCGCGCCGGGCAGCTCGGCCCGATCCGCACGTACGTCTTCAACGTCAACTCCGGCCGCCCGCCGGCCGGGCACTGGCCGCTCGACGAGGGCCAGGGCGGCACCGCCGCCGACGCGGGGGGCACCCACCCCGCGACCCTGACCGGCGCGACGTGGACGAGCGGCCGCACCGGCTCGGCGCTGCGCCTGGCCAGCGGCTCGGCGCAGACCTCCGGCCCGGTCCTCGACACGAGCCGCAACTTCGCCGTCGCCGCCTGGGCCCGCCTGACCTCCAACGCCGCCACCGCGACCCTGCTCACCCAGGAGGGCGGCAGGACCGGCGGGTTCGCCCTGCAGTACTCCAAGAGCGACGACCGCTGGGCGTTCACCCGCACCGCCGCCGACGCCGACGGCGCGGCGACCACCCGCGCCCTGTCGGCCGCCGCGCCCCGGCTGAACGAGTGGACCCACCTGGCCGGCGTCTACGACACGGCGTCCCGGCAGCTCTCGCTCTACGTCAACGGCCGCCTGGAGTCCACGGTCGCCTTCACCCAGCCGTGGAACGCCGCCGGCCCGTTCGTCGCCGGCCGCGGCAAGGTCGCGGGAGCGGCGGCCGAGTTCTGGCCGGGCGACGTGGACGACGTGCGCGCCTACGGCCGGGCCGTGTTCGCCGACGAGATCGCCGACCTGATCAACAGCGCGTCCACGCTGGTCGGCCACTGGACGCTGGACGAGGAGAGCGGCACCGCCGCCGCCGACTCCTCCGGCCGGGCCACGCCCGCCACGCTCGCCGGGGCCGCCTCCTGGACCTCCGGCTGGCTGGACGGCGCGCTCGCGCTCGACGGCGTCACCGGCGCGGCCCAGACCACCAAGCCCGCGGTCTCCACCGCCACCGGCTTCACGGTCGCCCTGTGGACCCAGCTCGACTACCTGCCCACCAAGGACGTCGCCGCCGTGTCCCAGACGGGCAACCGGGCCGCCGGGTTCCAGCTCGGCTACGACACCGCGCAGCAGCGCTGGGTGTTCGGGATGGCCTCGGCCGACACCGACACCGCGACCCTCGTACGGACCCGCTCCGACTCCCTCGCCAACCCGATGGAGTGGACCCACCTGGCCGGTGTGTACGACTCCCTGACCGGCCAGCTCCGCATCTACGTCAACGGCCGCCTGTCCGCCACCACGGTCACCGGCCACACCAGCACCTGGAACGCCACCGGACCGCTGCAGCTGGGCCGCACCAAGAGCGCGGGCGCCCTGACCGGCTACTGGCCGGGCACCGTCGACGACGTCCGCACCTACGACGGCGTGCTCAACGCCGATCAGATCGCCGCACTCGCCGCCCAATAATCCCTTCTTTTCGCCCAGTACACCCCCTCGAAGAGCAGCACCACCCGACTGGGAGAGTCATGGATCTGCCGAGTGAGTTAGAGCTGCCCGAATCCCGATGGAATCGCCCTCCGGAAACCCCGGAGTTCGCCGACGCCCCCGACCCCTACTGGAACCGCTTCCTCCACCCGAAGCCCGAATCCCCCTGGCCGCGCCGCCTGGCGACGATGCTGTCCGTCATCCTCATCGTTCCCATGGCGTACGCCATGCCCGCCGAGGCCGCCCCCCGCCCCGCTCCCCAGGTGCGGAAGGAGACCCCGGTCAAGGGCACCAAGGTCCCGGTCCTGCCGCCGCTGGACAACCCGGTCGCCAAGCAGGTCTGGACGGCCCCGCCCGGCGTGAGCTGGCCGAAGCCGCAGACCGCCGAGCTGGGCGGCACGGACGCCGCGGCGCGGACCCTCGCCGCCGGCGACTTCCCGGTCAGGCTGGCCCCGCCGCAGAAGGCCGCGAAGAACGCCAAGTCCGCCGACGCGGCGGAGGCGGCGGAGGCGGTGACCCCCGTCAAGGTCGAACTGCTCGACCCCGCCAAGTCGGACCGGCTCGGCCTGACGATGCGCGTCTCCCCGAGCGGGAACGGGGTGGCGGCCCGCTCGGCCGGCAAGGCGACGACGACCCGGCTCCAGATCGACTACTCCGGTTTCCGCTACGCCTACGGCGGCGACTACGGCGCCCGCCTGCGCGTGGTCAAGCTGGAGGAGTGCGCGCTCACCGGCGCCGCGGACTGCCCGCAGCCCACGCCGGTCAAGAGCGAGAACAACGCCGCCGACGGCACGGTGACCGCCGAGGTCGAGACGGCCGGCCTGTACGCGGTGACCGCCGCCGCCTCGGGCCCGTCGGGCGACCACGCCGCCACCTCCCTGTCGGCGGCCTCCGACTGGAGCGTCGGCACCCAGTCCGGCGACTTCAGCTGGGGCTACGAGATGCGCGTGCCGCCGTCGCTGGGCGGTGAGGAGCCGGAGATCTCGCTCGGCTACTCCTCGCAGAGCGTGGACGGGCGCACCGTCTCCACCAACAACCAGACGTCCTGGGCCGGTGAGGGCTTCGAGCTGAACCCCGGCGGCTTCATCGAGCGCCGGTACAAGTCGTGCATGCTCGACGGCAAGAAGACCGGCGACCTGTGCTGGGACCAGGACAACGCCATCATGTCGCTCGGCGACTCGTCGGTCGAGCTGATCAAGGACGCCACGACCAAGCAGTGGCGGCCCAAGCGCGACGACGGCACCAGGATCGAGTACCTCACCGGCGCCACCAACGGCGACAACAACGGCGAGTACTGGCGGGTCACCACGCCGGACGGCAACCAGTACACCTTCGGCCTGAACCGGCTGCCCGGCTGGGCCAGCGGCAAGGCCGAGACCAAGTCGGTGCAGACCGTGCCGGTGTTCGGCAACAACAGCGGCGAGCCCTGCTACAACAGCACCCCGGCCAACGCCTGGTGCCAGCAGGCCTACCGGTGGAACCTCGACTACGAGGTGGACACGCACGGCAACGCCACCACGTACTGGTACGAGCGCGAGACCAACTACTACGGCCGCAACATGAAGCCGGAGCAGGGCACCCAGTACGTGCGCGGCGCGTACCTCACCCGCATCGACTACGGCTACCTGAGCAACGAGCTGTTCACCAAGCAGCCGGCCGCCCGCGTGGTGTTCGACGTGGCCGAGCGCTGCCTGCCCAGCGGCACGGTCACCTGCGCGCCCGAGCAGCTCAAGAAGGAGACCGCGAGCCACTGGCCGGACGTGCCGTTCGACCAGATCTGCGACAGCGGGGTGAAGTGCACCGACCGCCTCGCGCCGACGTTCTTCACCCGCAAGCGGCTGGTCAAGGTCACCACGCAGGTGCGCAACGCGGCCGGCCAGTTCACCCCGGTGGACTCGTGGGCGCTGACGCACCAGTTCCCCGCCTCCGGTGACGGCATGAGCCCGGCGCTGTGGCTGGCCTCGATCCGGCAGACCGGCCACGTGGGCGGCACGATCACGTTGCCGCCGGTGACGTTCATCGGCGTGCAGCTGCCCAACAGGGTCGACGCGAACGAGGGCCGGGCCCCGCTGGTCAAGTGGCGGGTGCAGGCCATCAACAACGAGTACGGCGGCGAGCTGCGCATCAACTACTCGGCGGCCGACTGCAAGCCGGGCGACGTGCCCGCGGCCGACAAGAACACCAGGCGCTGCTTCCCGCAGCGCTGGGCCCCGCCGAACGAGGCCGAGGTCACCGACTGGTTCCACAAGTACCTGGTGGCCCAGACCATCGAGGTGGACCGGGTGGCCGGCTCGCCGAACGTGGTCACCGACTACGAGTACCTCGACGGCGCCGCCTGGCACTACGCCGACAACATCCTGGTCAAGCCCGAGCACCGCACGTGGGCCGACTACCGCGGCTACGGCCGGGTCCGCGTCCGCGAGGGCGACGGGCAGGACGGCAAGCGCACGCTGACGGAGTTCCGCTACTTCCGCGGCATGCACGGCGACAGGCTGGCCGACGGCTCCAAGCGCAGCGTCCAGGTGGAGGACTCCGAGGGCGTCAAGCGCGACGACCTCGACCAGCTCGCCGGGTTCGAGCGGGAGGAGACCCTCTTCGACGGTGACGGCGGCGCGGTGCTGACCTCGACCGTGCAGGACGCCTGGTCGGCCAAGACGGCCGAGTCCACGCAGGGCGGCGTCACCAAGACCGCGTACATGGTGCAGCCCACGTCCATGGTCACCCGCACCGCGGTGTCGGGCGGCAAGTGGCGGCGTACCGGCGAGGACCGCACGTACGACACCAAGGGCCTGCTGCTGCAGGTCGAGGAGAAGGGCGACCTGGCCACCGCCGACGACGACCAGTGCACCCGTTACACCTACGCCCGCAACGACACGAGCTGGATGCTCGACTTCCCCAGCAGGGTGCAGAAGGTCGCGGCGGCCTGCACCACCGGGGTGGCCAAGCTGGCCGCCGACGAGATCCTCGCCGACGAGAAGATCCAGTACGACGGCCAGTCGAACGGCCAGGCCCCGACCAAGGGCGACGTGACCGCGGTGCAGGAGCTCGTCTCGGCCGAGGGCCAGACGATCACCGGCAGCGCCCACACGTACGACGCCTACGGCCGCGAGACCAGCGAGACCGACCCGGTCGGCACCAAGTCCGTCACCACCTACGTCCCGGCCTCCGGCGCCCTGCCGACGGAGACCACCGAGACCAACCAGCTCGGCCACACCGAGCGCACCATGCTCGAGCCGGCGTGGGGCGAGCCGACCGCCGAGGTCGACGCCGCGGGCCGGCGCGTGGACATGGAGTACGACGCGCTCGGCCGGCTGATCAAGGTCTGGCAGCCGGACCGCAGCAAGGCCGCCGGCCAGTCGCCCAGCACCGAGTTCTCCTACCAGGTGCGCAACGACGGCCCCAGCGTCGTCACGACCAAGACGCTGAACGCCGACGGCACCTACACCACCAGTCACGAGCTGTTCGACGGTCTGATGCGCGAGCGCCAGACCCAGGAACCGGCCCCCGTCGACGACCAGACGCAGGATCCGGAGCTGCGCGACGGGCGCACGATCACCGACACCTTCTACAACTCGCAGGGCGAGGAGTACAAGGCCAACACCGGCTACTTCGCCACCGGCAAGCCGTCCACCGAGCTGTTCGGGGTGGCCGACGCCGCGGTCCCCACCCAGGTCGTCACGCTGTTCGACGGCGCGGGTGAGGCCAACGCCGAGGTCTTCAAGGTCAAGGGCGTGGAGAAGTACCGCGTCGCGGCCAAGGACCAGGGCGACCGGCTAGACGTCACGCCGCTGCCGGGCGACACCGCCACCACCAGGATCGGCGACGCGCAGGACCGGCTCGTCGAGCTGCGCCAGTACAAGGGCTCGACCCCGACCGGCGAGTACGAATCCACCAAGTACACCTACGACAAGGCCGGCCGGCTGGCGACGGTGACCGACGCGGCGGGCAACGTCTGGCGGCACCACTACGACCTGCGCGGCCGTGAGATCAGGACGGAGGACCCCGACAAGGGCGTCACGACCACCACGTACAACGACGCCGACGAGATCGTCACCACCACCGACGCGCGCGGCCGGACCCTCTGGTACGGCTACGACGCCCTCGGCCGCAAGACGGAGCTGCGCGAGGGCTCGGCGACCGGCACGCTGCTGGCCGAATGGAAGTACGACGCGCTGGCCAAGGGCCACATGCACGCCGCCATCCGGTACGTGGACGGGCAGGCGTACACCGCCGAGATCAACGCCATCGACTCCGACTACCGCACGCTCCGCCAGACCGTGACCATCCCGGCGCGGGAGGGCAAGCTGGCGGGTTCCTACCAGCTCAACACCCGCTACACGCTCGACGACCAGGTCCAGTCGATCAGCTTCCCGGCGGGCGGCGGCCTGGCCGAGGAGTCGGTCGTCTACAGCTACGACGGGCTGAACCAGCCGGTCAAGGTCACCGGCCTGTCGGCCTACGTGAGCGCGGCCCGCTACAGCAAGCTCGGCGAGACCCTCCAGTACGAGCTGGGCGAGGGCAGCAAGAAGACCTGGCTGACCTACACCCACGACGAGGGCACCCGCAGGCTCACCGGCATGCGGCTGGACCGGGCCGGCGCGCCCGCCAGTGACCTGGACCTGTCCTACACCTACGACGCGGCCGGCAACGTCACCAAGATCGCCGACCGGGCCGTCCAGGACACCCAGTGCTTCACCCACGACCATCTGCGCCGGCTGACCTCCGCGTGGACGGCCACCGACGACTGCGCGAGCGGCGCCCCGCAGTCAAGCAAGATCGGCGGCGTGGCCCCGTACGCGGTCAGCTACGCCTACGACGTCACCGGCAACCGGACGAAGGAGACCAAGCACGCCTGGGGCGGCGCCAACGAGCAGGTGCGCACCTACACCTACCCGGCGGCCGGCGGCAAGCAGCCGCACGCGCTGCAGAGCGTCGGCGCCGACCTGTTCGGCTACGACGCCGCCGGCAACACCACCAGGCGCAAGGTCGGCAACGCCGACCAGACCCTGACCTGGGACGCCGAAGGCAACCTGGAGTCGGTGACCGAGGCCGGCAAGACGACCTCGTTCGTCTACGACGCCGACGGCGACCGGCTGCTGCGCAAGACGCCCACGGACGCCACCCTCTACATCGACGACATGGAGCTGCGGCTCGACTACGCCAAGAACACCGTCGAGCAGACCCGCTACTACACCATCGGCGGCGAGGCCATCGCGGTGCGCACGCCGGACAACCAGGTCTACTTCGTGGCCAACGACCACCAGGGCACGGCACAGGCCATGGTGAACGCCGGCACCGGTGACGTGGCGATCCGCAGGCAGACCCCGTTCGGCGAGGACCGCGGGACACCACCACCCTGGTGGCCGGGACAGCGCGGCTTCGTCGGCGGCACCAAGGACGCCACCACCGGGCTCGTGCACCTCGGCGCCCGCGAGTACGACCCCGCCAACGGCCGCTTCCTCTCGGTGGACCCGATCATCGACGAGGGAGAGCCGCAGCAGCTCAACGCCTACTCCTACGCCAACAACAGCCCCGTCACGATGAGCGACCCCGACGGCCAGCTCTTCTGGTTCGTGGTCGGCATCGCGGCGCGGATCGCGGCGCGCCAGCTGGCCAAGAAGCTGGCCCAGGCCGCGGCGCGGCGGGCGGCAGCGGCGGCGGCCAGGCGGGCGGCGCTCGCCGCGGCCCGGCGCAGGGCGGCCGCGCTGGCCAGGAAGCGTGCCATCGAGGCGGCCAAGCGACGGGCCGCGGAGGCCGCCAAGAAGCGGGCGGCCGCCGAGGCCAGGAAGAGGGCTGCGGAGGCCGCCAAGAAGCGGGCGGCCGCCGTGGCCAGGAGGAAGGCGGCGCGGGCCAGGCAGCGGGCCGCCGAGGCGGCGGCCCTGCGCCGGGCGGCGGCAGCGGCACGGCGGGCCGACGCGGCCCGGCCGCGCCCGGCGGCCGCGCGCAGGGCGGTGACCAGGCGGGCCAGCAGGCCGTCCAAGGCCACGGTCCGGCATCGTCCCGCCGTCCGCCCGACCAGCCGTAAGGCGGTTCAGCGACAGTCGCCGCCCAAGGCTCAGCGCACACCGCCGAACTCCTCGCAGCCGCGCGGGCTGAGCGAGGCGCAGAAGAAGTCGATCGACGAGCAGCTCGGACGGGTGCGGCCCACGGGTTCGCACACGCGGGCGGCTCCCAGGGAGTCGGACAGCATCGCCCACCAGGGCACCGGGTGGGGCCCGGCGGGCAAGGCGTACTCGTCGGAGACGCCGCGCTCGAAGATGCCGACGGTGATCTACCGCATCTGGGAGATCTTCCGGCCGCCGGCCATCCCCCCGAACTGATCAGGAGTCAGCTCAGCGAAAGGACGCATCGAGCCCCCGTTCCGGACGGACACCCGTCCGGGGCGGGGGCTCCCGCGTTCCCGGCGGACACCCATAGAATCTTGTTCGGTTCGGCTGGCACGCAACGGAGGAGGCGGCGTGGGCGCGTTCGATCTCAACGGTAAGCAGGCCCTGGTCACGGGGGCGTCGAAGGGCATCGGGCGGGCCATCGCGCTCGCCTACGCGGCGGCCGGCGCCGACGTGGCCCTGGTGTCCCGGTCCGCCGACGCGCTCGCCGAGGTCGCCAGAGAGGTCGAGGCGCTCGGCCGCCGGGCCGTCGTGCTGCCCGCCGACCTCACCGACCGCGACGCCGCCGCGAGCACGGTGGCCGCCGCGATCGACGGGCTCGGCCACCTCGACATCGTGGTCAACAACGCGGGCGGCTCGAACTTCATGGTCGAGTTCAAGGATTTGCGGCTGTCCGGCTGGGACAAGCTCATGCGGCTCAACCTCGACTCGGCCATGGTCGTCTGTCACGCGGTCGCGCCCCACCTGCTGGAGCGGGGGAGCGGGTCGGTCATCAACGTGGCCTCCGTCGCGGCGCTCGGCGCGCCGTTCCTGGCACCGTACGCGGCCGCCAAGGCCGGACTGGTCGCGCTCACCAAGACGCTGGCCCTGGAGTGGGCGCGGGCCGGCGTGCGGGTCAACGCCCTGTGCCCCGGCTGGACGGCCACCGAGCTCAACCGCAACCTCTGGGACGACGAGAGCGGCGGGGCGGCCACGGTCGCCACCGTGCCCATGCGGCGCTGGGGGACCGCCGAGGAGATGGCCCAGCCGGCGATCTTCCTGGCGAGCGGGGCGTCGGCGTACATGACCGGGCAGGTCCTTTTCATCGACGGCGGGGCCACCGCCGTCTGACCTGCTGTCCAGCGGGCCGGACGAAAGCGGTCGCGCGCTTTGCGGCATATCGGCATGCGACATCGTGTGCTCATCAGCGTGATCCGCGTTACCGTGGGGGCCGTGCAGCTCTACACGAGATCGTCCGGGACCGGGCTCCCGGTTGTGCTGCTTCACGCGTTCCCGCTGTCGTCGGCCATGTGGCTGGCCCAGCGGGAAGGACTGGCCAAGGTCTGCCGGGTCATCACCCCCGACCTGCGCGGCTTCGGCGGCTCGCGGCTGGGCGAGGACGACCCGTCGCTCGACCTCATGGCCGACGACGTCGCCAGGCTGCTCGACGACGAGGGCATCGAGCGGGCGGTGGTCGGCGGGCTGTCCATGGGCGGCTACGTCACGCTGGCGTTCTGCCGCAGGCACCCCGACCGGCTGCTCGGCGCGATCCTCGCCGACACCAAGGCCGTCCCCGACCCGGCTCCCGCGCGGGACAACAGGGAGCGCATCGCTCAGGCCGTGCTGTCCGAGGGCAGCGACGTGCTGGTCAGCGAGGTGCTGCCGGGGCTCATCGGGCCCACGACCAGGGAGCGGCGGGCCATGGTGTTCGGGCGGGTCAAGGGGCTGGTGCAGTCCGCCCCGCCGGGCGCGGTCGCCTGGGCGCAGCGCGCGATGGCCGGGCGGCCGGACTCCACCGGCACGCTCGCGGCGCTGAAGGTCCCCCTGCTGGTCGTGGTGGGCGAGGAGGACGACCTGACGCCGCCCGCCGAGGCCGAGGCCATGGCGGCGGCGGTGCCGGGCGCGCGGCTGGAGGTCATCCCGAAGGCCGGCCACCTCAGCGCGGTCGAGCAGCCGGAGGCGTTCAACGCGGCCGTGTCGGAGTTCCTGCAGACCGAGCTGGGCGCCGCGCGCCGATGAGCGGCCCGCTCAGGCGCGGGCCTGCCGGGGGATCACCACCTCGCGGATGATCAGCGCGATGGCGGCGGCCACCGGGATCGCGAGCAGCGCGCCGACGATGCCGAGCAGCGCCCCGCCGAACAACGCGGCGATCACCGTCACGGCCGGCGTCACGTCCACCGAGCGCTTCATCACCCTCGGGTAGATGAGGTAGTTCTCGATCTGCTGGTAGACGATGAAGAAGACGGCGCAGGCGATGCCGGCGGGCACCGACTGCAGCAGCGCCACGGCCGAGACCACCACCGCGCCGATCGTGGCGCCCACCAGCGGGATCAGGTCCGTCAGTGCGACGATGAGGGCGAGCGCGAGCGCGTACCTGACGTCCACGATGGACAGGAAGATCCAGGTCACGACGCCCGCGATGACCGAGATGAGCACGTTGCCGGCGACGTAGCCGCCGATCCCGGTCAGGATCTCCTCGCTGATCGCGCTGGTCCGCTCCCTGCGCGAGGCCGGCACCAGCTTCAGCAGGTACGCCTTGATCGTGTGCAGCGAGCCGAGGAAGTAGAGCATGAGCACCAGCAGCGTCACCGTGGTGAACACGCCGTCCAGCACCACCAGGCTCGCGCCCATGATGCCGGTCGCGAGCGACGGCCCCAGCACGGTGGTCACGAACGTGGCGACCTGCGAGATGATCTGGTAGTCGGCGTCGAGCTGCCGCAGCGCCGGATGGTCACGCAACTCGTTGACGTGGCCAGGCACCGCCGCGATGAAGTCGGCGAGCTCCCGCCCCACCGGCGGCACGATCGCCAGCCCGAACAGCACGAACGCCACGATCACCCCGATGAACACGATGGAGATCGCGGCCCTTCTGACGAGCCCGCGCCGCTGCAACGCCTCGACGGCCGGATTGAGCCCGACGGCCAGGAACATCGCCACCACGACCAGGATGATCGTGCTCAGCGAGTTGACGACCATCTGCGCGATCGCGATCGCGGTCAGCACCCCCAGGCCGCCGACCAGCCCGAACAGGAACGGGCCGCGGGCGAGCGGCTTGCCCGGCAGGCCGTACGGCTGCGCCGGGCCGCCGTTGCCCGCCCCGTCCTCGGCCTTGGGCCCGTCCTCGTTCTTGGGCCCTGCCTCAGGCGTGGGACCACCGGCCTCAGGCCCTGTGGCGGTCTCGGCATTCGCGGACACTTACCAGCAACTCCTCCCATATCGGGCCGAAAACACAGAGAGAGCCTAGCGATCCAGTGATCGCCAGGCTCTCTCCCAGCCGTCAAACAGCCCCGGTGCGGTGAATCGTTACTCCTGCCACCACTCCGCGTCGTCGTCGGACTTGGCCTCGATCTTGGCCGCGGGCGTGGTGGCCGGCGCCTCGACCACCGGCGCGGGCGCCGGGATCGCGGGCTTCGGCGGAGCCGCGGTGACCGCGGGCTCCGGCTCCATGCCCGGCAGCGCCGCGCCGCCGAGGAGCTGACGGAGCTGGGCCAGGTGGCTGGTGATGCTGTCCCGCTGGCGGGTCAGCTCGTCGACCTGGCGCTGCATCGCCGTACGGGTGCGCTCGGCCTCGGTCTTCGCCTCGGTGACGATGGTCTCGGCGCTCGACTTCGCCTCGGCCACGATGGACTCGGAGTTCTTGCGGGCGTTGGCGACGAGCTGCTTGGCGTGCAGGTCGGCCTCGCGGCGGGTCTGCTCGGCCTGCTGGGTCGCCTTCGTGGCCCGCGACTCGGCGGTGGCGGCGCGCTGCTCGGCCTCGGCGACCAGCTTCTGCGTGGCGGCCTGGGCGGTGGCGTGGCGCTCGGCCTCCTGGCGCTCGGCCTCCTCCCGGCGGGAGGCGAGCTGGATCTCGAACTCCGCCTCGTCCTGGGCCCGCTTGGCCTCCGACTCCTCCAGCACCCGCTGGGCCTGGGCGCGCATCTCGTCGGCCTGGCGCTTGGCGGTGGTCAGCACCTCGTCGCGCTCACGCTTGGTCGAGGCCCGCAGCTGGGCGACCTCGCGCTCGGTCGTGGTGCGCAGCTTGGCGATCTCGCGCTCGGCGTCGGCGCGCTTCTCGGCCACCTCGTGGTCGGCCGTGGCCCGGAGCTTGGCGACCTCACGCTCGGTGGTGTTGGTCAGCTCGTCGGCCTCGCGGCGGGCGGTGCCCCGGATCTCCTCGGCGTCGCGCTCGGCGGCGGAGCGCATCTCGTCGCTCTCGCGCGTGGCCTGGGCGCGCTTCTCGGCGGCCTCGGCCTCGGCGGCGGCGCGCAGGTCGGCGGCCTCGACCTTGGCCGCGGCCTTGATCTCGTTGGCCTCGGACCTGGCGGCCTGGACGAGCTCGGTGGCCTGCTCCTCGGCCAGCCGGAGCAGCTGCTCGATGCGGGCGCCGAGACCGGAGTAGGTCGGGCGCTCCTGCTCCTGGAGCTGGCGCTGGGAGTCGGACAGGTCGCGCTGCAGGCCGGTGATCTGCTCGCGCGCCTGGCGAATCTCCTGGTCGAGCTGCTTGAGGTGGTCGTGGACCTGATGCCGGTCGTAACCGCGAAGCACCACATCGAATTCGCGTGCGGGTGCGTCCTCGAAGAAATTGTTGAGCTGGGCGTCGATGTCGGACTGCATGGAGGCTCGATCCTGGGTTGTCGAGACGGCTACACGTGCCGGACGGGGGGTTCGGGGCATCCGATCCGGGAGCCTGTGCCTCGCGGCAGGCTCCCTGTCCGGTTGGGAGGACCAGCGTACTCCGCTGGTGCCACCCGCGAAGCCCCGTCCAATTTTCTGCGTGACTAGTTACATATGAGCTTCTTTTACGATTTGTCGGGATCGGCAGCTTGGACCAGCTCCGTCAGCATTCCGCCCACATCCTTGGGATGCAGGAAGGCGATCCGCGAATCCATGGAACCGTGCCTGGGACGCTCGTCCAGCAGCCTCACACCCTTTGCGCCGATCTTAGCCATGGTTTCGGTGACGTCGCGTACACCGAACGCGACATGATGCACGCCCTCGCCCCGCTTGGCGAGGAATTTCCCCACGGGTGAGTCCTCGGAGAGCGGCTCCAGGAGCTGGATGTAGGAGCCCCCGCCCTCGCCGTCGGCGATGTGCAGCATGGCCTCCTTCACCCCCTGCTCCTCGTTGACCTCACGGGCGACCACCGTGAGCTCGAAGGTCTCCGAGAAGAAGCGGATCTTCTCCTCAAGGTCGTGGCAGGCGATCCCTATGTGGTCGATCCGCATGAACATGTGTGGTCTACCTCCATGGCGAGCGACGTTGTACCCGTGGGTATCGTGTCAAAGACCCGACGCGCGAGCACAGGAGGCCGTTGTCATGTCCAGGTCCGTCATTGTCGCCGGAGCTCGCACCCCCATCGGGAAACTGCTCGGCGCCCTGTCCGGCCTGTCGGCCGTCGAGCTGGGCGGCATCGCGATCAAGGCCGCTCTGGAGCGCGCCGGCGTCGCCCCCGAGGCCGTCGAGTACGTGATCATGGGCCAGGTGCTCCAGGCCGGCGCCGGGCAGATCCCGTCCCGCCAGGCCGCCGTCAAGGCCGGCATCCCGATGACCGTCCCCTCCATCACCATCAACAAGGTCTGCCTGTCCGGTCTCGACGCGATCGCGCTGGCCGACCAGCTCATCAGGGCCGGCGAGTTCGACATCGTGGTGGCCGGCGGCATGGAGTCCATGACCAACGCCCCCCACCTGCTGCCGGGCCTGCGCAAGGGCGTCAAGTACGGCGGCTCCGAGGTCGTCGACTCGATGGCGCACGACGGCCTGTTCTGCGCCTTCGACCAGTGCGCGATGGGCGAGTCCACCGAGCGTCACAACAGCCGCCTCGGCATCGGCCGCGAGGAGCAGGACGCAGTCTCGGCCCGCTCCCACCAGCTCGCGGCCGCCGCCATCAAGAACGGCGTCTTCGACGACGAGATCGTCCCGGTGCCGATCCCGCAGCGGCGCGGCGAGCCGGTGCTGGTCAAGGAGGACGAGGGCGTACGCGGCGACACCACGGCGGAGACGCTCGCCAAGCTCCGCCCGGCCTTCGCCGCCGACGGCACCATCACGGCCGGCTCGGCGTCCCAGATCTCCGACGGCGCCTGCGCGGTGGTCGTCATGTCCAAGGCCAAGGCCGAGGAGCTGGGCCTGGAGTGGCTGGCCGAGATCGGCAGGCACGGCAACGTCGCCGGGCCCGACGCCTCCCTGCAGTCCCAGCCGGCCAACGCCATCAAGCAGGCCATGGCCAAGCAGGGCGTGAGCGCCGACGACCTCGACCTGGTCGAGATCAACGAGGCGTTCGCCAGCGTGGTGGTCCAGTCGGCCAAGGAGCTGGGCGTGCCGCTGGACAAGGTCAACGTCAACGGGGGCGGCATCGCGCTCGGGCACCCGATCGGGGCCTCCGGCGCGCGCATCGTGCTCACCCTCGCCCACGAGCTGAAGCGCCGGGGCGGCGGGCTCGGCGCGGCCGGGCTCTGCGGCGGCGGCGGCCAGGGCGACGCCCTGCTCATCAGCGTCCCGAAGTCCTGACCCCGTCCTTCTTCTGATCACTGGCTCATCGGCCCGGTGATGGTCGCTTCTGACCATCACCGGGCCGTTCTCGTGTCTGCGATCACCGCGTCACTCCGTGTCGCGATGTAAAGAATACTAGACACGGTGTCCGCTCTGCTTTACATTTCAAGTATGGCTTCCGAAGAGAAACGCGCCTGGGTCATGCTGGTGGTCACGGTCGTGGCGTACGGCGTCTACGTCGCCACGGTCCTCGGCCGGGCGGGCGCCGTGCCGCTGACCGAAGTGCCCTACGTGGCGCCGCTGCTGTGGAGCATCGGCGGGGCGTTCCTGGCCTCGATGGTGCTGTTCATCGCGGTGAGCACCACCGCGCCCGCCGAGGTCGGCAAGAAGGACCAGCGCGACCGCGAGATCCACCGCTACGGCGAGTACACCGGGCAGTGGTTCCTCGTCGCCGGCGCGGTGGCCGCCCTGGTCATGGCGATGGCCGAGCTCCCGTACTTCTGGATCGCCAACGTGCTCTACCTGGGGTTCGTCCTGTCGGCCGTCCTCGGGTCCACGCTCAAGATCGTCGCCTACCGGCGGGGGCTGCCGGGATGGTGAAGCCCACGAAGGTCACCAACACGATCCGCGCCCTGCGCTTCACGCACGGCGAGATGACCCAGGCGGAGCTCGCCGACCGCATCGGCGTCACGAGGCAGACGATCATCGCCATCGAGCAGGGCCGGTACTCACCGTCCCTGGAGGTGGCCTTCCAGATCGCGCGGGTCTTCGGCGTCCCGCTCGACGACGTGTTCCAGTACCCGGACGGAGACCACTGATGAAGGCGATCACCAGAAGCGTGTACGGCCCGCCCCGCGTCCTCGGCCTCGCCGAGGTCCCCGAGCCCGAGCCAGGCGACGGCGAGGTGCGGTTACGGGTCCACGCGGCGGGCGTCGACCAGGGCGTGTGGCACATGCTCACCGGCATCCCGTACGTCATGCGGCTCGGCATCGGCCCGCGCCGCCCCAGGAGCCCCTGGCTCGGGGCCGACGTGGCGGGCGAGGTGACGGCGGTCGGGGCCGGCGTCACCGCGTTCAAGCCCGGCGACCGCGTCTTCGGCACCTGCGGCGCGGCCTACGCCGAGCACGCCTGCGCCCGCGCCGACCGGCTCGCGCCGATGCCCGCGAACCTGTCGTACGAGCAGGCCGCCGCCATCCCCACCTCGGGCATGACCGCGCTGCGTGCGCTGCGCGACTCCGGCCGGGTGCGGCGCGGGCAGCGCGTGCTCATCACCGGCGCGGGCGGCGGCGTCGGGACGTTCGCCGTGCAGCTCGCCAAGACGTTCGGGGCGCACGTCACCGGTGTGTGCTCCGGGGCGAAGGAGGAGCTCGTCCGCTCGATCGGCGCGGACGACGTCATCGACTACACGCGCGAGGACTTCACGGACGGCAGCCGGCCCGCCTTCGACCTCATCGTGGACATCGCGGGACTTCGCCCGCTGGCCCACCTGCGGCGGGCGCTCACGCCGCGCGGCACGTACGTCATCGTGGGCGGGGAGGGCGGCGGCCGGTGGTTCGCCGGGCTGGACCGGCAGCTGCGGACCGCCCTGTACGGGCCGTTCACCCGCAAGCGGCCCCGGATGTTCTTCGCCTTCCCCCGGGAGGCCGACCTGCTGACGTTGGCCGAGCTGGCGGGGAACGGGGCGATCACGCCGGTCGTCAGCGCGACGTACCCGCTGGAGCGGGTGCCCGAGGCGATCCGCGAGCTGGAGAAGGGGCACGCGCGCGGCAAGCTCGTCATCACGGTGTGAGCCGCCGGGACCCGTGCCCGGACAGCGCGATGCCCCGGTCCGACCAGGATGGACCGGGGCTTCGCGTACGTTCCCGGAGCCGTCGACCAGGAATGCTCCGGACACCCCTTATGGGGGCTGTTCAGCCCGGCCGCGAGGGAGGCGGCGGCCGGGCTGCTTGTGGGCGGTCACGCGGAACGGAAGCGGGCGAAGACCGAGCGGTGGCGGCGCTCGGCCCGCGGCCCGCGCAGCGCCTCCCGTACGCGCCGCTGCTCGGCGGCGGCCTGACGGAGTTCGGAGGCGTGGTGCTGCATGACGCTGTATTCGAGTTCGGCGTTCATTCGAGTGCTCCTCTGGGCTTTTTCGCGCTGCCTGTCGTCTGCACTCTCAAGATTGCTCCTAAGGCCCTCCCCGGCACATCGGGCTTATGCCTTATCTCTGGGCGTAGGAGTCCTAGGTAGGTACTTAGGACCCGGCGCCTCAGGGCTCGTCGGTGAACTTGACGGAGACCTTCGTGAAGCCGAGCGACTTCAGCAGGCCCGTCATCATCGCCTTGGTGTTGGCGTCGGCGCGGGTCCGCAGGTCGCTCGCCACGGCCGCCTCGGTGATCTTCTTCTCCGCCAGCAGATAGAGCTCGCGCTGGTCGCCGGGGGAGCCCGACAGGAAGTCCGAGACGCGGTCGAACAGGCCGCGCTGCTGGGCGAAGACGTACGAGCGGTCGTTGTCGAGGTTCGGCTTCTCCAGCTGGGCGTGGGGGAGACGGACCGTCGCCTCCGTACGGTCCTCCGAGACCGTGATCGCGTTCGTCGCGATGGAGGAGAAGTCCACGTAGGCGTCCACGCCGCCCGCGCCGACGAACAACGTCCTGGTGCCCTTGATCGCGTCGGGCAGGAAGTTCGCGTCCTTCTCCAGGTCCACGACCACCTGGAAGGTGCCGGTCGCCGCCTCGAAGCGGCTGAGGTCCTTGATGGACTCCAGGAGGACCGGCTGACTGCGGTCAATGGTCCGCTCGCCCCTGGGGTCCAGGTACGTCCAGGCCAGCCGCCCGGCCACCACCAGCAGGACCGCCAGGACCAGCAGGCCCGCCGCGTATCGCCACCAGCGACGCCGTACGGGGGTGACCTCCGGTGGCGTCGTACGGGAAGTCGTCATGGTGGCATGACTACCCGCACAGCGATCATCAGTGCCAGCCCCAGGGTGACATCTCCGATTCCGCCCGCTTACGCCCGCTGCGCCCAGGACCGCCGCTCACCCTGGTCGGGCGCCTGGTACGGGGTGAGGGAAGGGCGACACGGGACGCCTCCTGACGTGCGCGATCGTACGTGTGGGCGGGGCCAGGCAGGACGCACCGGACGTGTCCTGGCGTGTGCGCGAGGGAGGGCGACGCGGGACGTGCCGGGCGCGTTGTGACGTGCGCCGTAGTGCGCGAGAGAGAGGGCGAGATGGGAGGTGCCGGGCGTGTCCTGGCATGCGCGGTTGTATGCGCGGGGGAGTGGAGGTGCCGGGTGTGTCCTGGCGTGCGTCGCGGGGGGCAAGGCGGGACGCCCTCGGGACGCGTCCTGAGGGCGTGCGCTGCCGTAAGTCCTGGTGCCGACAGCCGGCGGGGTGCCGCTCTGCGGGTGGCGCGATAGCGAGGCGTCGCTTGTCACGCCCGCGCGCCCACCGCCCTCTGGCGTCCATCCGCTGGTCGAGTCGGGAAGCTTCACGTCGGCGCGCTCCGACCTTCTGCGTCGACTCCCGGCTGTCCGGTCGCTCTATGCCCTGTCCCCGGGCGTCCTTTGGCCCTGACTCTGGACGCCCTGAGCCTGAGCGCCCTGACCACGGGCACCCTGGCTCCGAATGCTCTGGGTTCCGGCGGCGTAAGGCCGGTCGCCGGGAGTCGCCTCGCTGGCGGACCAGTGGCCGCGCCATCCTTCGCCGCGAGACCCGTGAGTGTCGGTCCTGCCGTGGGCCCACGCGCGCCCGGCTCCCGTGCGGGAGTCTCTTGTGCGCGAGCTCGCGGTGCGTGGGTCTCCAGTGCGCGGTGCTTCAGAACGTGGGCCTCCAGCGCGCGGGGCTCCGGTGCGGGAGTCCCCGATGCGCGGTGTGCCGGTTCGCGTTGTTGTTCCGGTGTGCGAGGCTCCGTGGGCCCAGGGGCCGTTCCCGGAGGAGCCGTGGCCGAGCGGGCCGCGGCCGGATGAACCAGGGGACGTGGTGGCGGCGGGGGAGGTGGGGCGCGGGGTCGGCACGTCGCCGGTCGTGGACTGCTCGGTCGTCCCGCCGCCTCGCGGACCGGCTGCGGGCTGCTCGGTCGTCGTGCCGCCCCGCGGACCGGTGGCCGGCTGCCCGGCTGTCGTGCCGCCCCGCCGGTCCCAGCCCTGGCCGTTCCAGTGGTCGTGGGAGGCCCAGCCGAACGGCCCCCGGCCGGGGTGGCCGCCGTACCCCCGGCCGGGCTCGGTGGCGGCGCCCGCCGTGGACCAGGTGGGCGGGCCCGCCGCCACCCAGCCGGGCGCGGGCTCGGGGGCGTAGCCCAGGGAAGGGGCGGTGCCGGACGTGCCCGGCGTGCCGTACGACGTGGGCGGGGCGGCCGGCGTGGCGGCCGGGTCGGGGTAGACCGGGTAGACGTGCGTGGAGTCGGGCGACGGCTGCACCGACTGCGGCACGAGCTGCGGCCGGGCCGGGCTGCCGCCGAAGTGCGTGCTCGACAGCCGGCAGTTGCGGAAGTCGCTGTAGAACATGCGCAGCCACTCGCGCCGCTGGTGCTCGCTCAGCCAGGAGAACCACGACGTGGCGTACTGGTGCTCGGCGAGCGGCCCGCCCGCCGGCGGCTCGCCGCGCAGCCAGACCATGACGATCTCCCGGTAACCCTCCGCGACGATGCCGGGGCAGGGGTCGGACAGCGCCTCGATGTACTCGTACGCCGCCTTCTCCGCGAACCCGGCCGAAAGGTCGGGAACGTGGATCGGCGCGAGACCGAGCGAGGGCCGCAGCTTCTCCCCCAGGGGCCGCTGCTCCACCCGCTTGAACGCCGCAGGCGTGCCGTCGAGCCGCATGGCGATCTGCGTGAACACCGCCCCCAGCTCGGTCAGCCCGGCCCGCATCCCCGGATGCACGCACACCGTGATCGGCCAGTCCTGGCAGGCGTAGGCGATGTCCTCGGCGGCGGCCGGCCGGGTCTGGGCCAGCACCCGCGACACGCCCATGCCCGCCGCCAGCACCGACAGCAGCGCGCACGCCAGCACCAGCGCCTGCCGCGTCACCGTGGCCGCCCAGCCGAGCAGCAGCGCCGCCGTGAGCCCGAGCAGCCAGATCGTCTGGTCGAAGAACGCGGCCCCGCTCAGCTCCTGGAACAGGTCGTACGGCTCGCCGGTGCCGGGCGCCAGCTTGTCCGCCCAGCCCCGGTCGTCGGCCAGCCACGAGAACGCCGCGTAGCAGGCCAGCCCGGCCAGCGGCGGCGTGAACGCCTTCGGCAGCACCCACCCGGCCACCCAGCCGATGACCGAGTAGAGCGCCAGCCCCGCCATGCCCATCCCCAGCCCGGGCAGGCTCAGCCGGCCCGCCTGGTCGGTGAGGACCGTCTTGACCGCCAGCACCAGCACCGTCGCCGCGAACGACCCCAGCACCACCACCACGATCGCCAGTGGCGCCTTCAACGCCCGCCAGGTGGTGAGCGACCGGCCGCGCAGCGCGCGGCGCTTGCGCAGCGCCACCCAGGCGGCGAAGGCCGCCGCCACCGGGCCGGTCAGCCGGAGCGAGCCGATGACCGCGGCCACGATGTTCTCCCAGGCGTCCACGCCCGGTATCAGGACGTTCCACGCCGCGATCAAGCCGACAGCGAGCAGCACGGCAACCGTGACGGCCGCGCTCTGCTTCAGCTCCTCCCGTGAAACGCCCGCGTGCTCACGCACCCTTTGCCCCGTTGACGTCCATCAAGCACCCCCCGTGCCCCTCGGCAAGACGGAAGAGCCAAGTCCGGGCCGGTCCCCACAGGCTGATGGACTTGGCTTCCGCGTCACCATACGTACGAGAACCATAACTGAGCGTGATGATTGACGTCCGGATTCTTGGTCAAGGAGGATCGCCTGTCGCTCCAGATCGCCCGACGAACCGGGACGAGAGGCGCGCTACGGTAGCTGCGTGTCACAGCAGAAGCCGCTCAACCTGCCGTTCGACCCCATCGACCGCGCCGCGGAGAGCTGGCGCGCCCACTTCGGGCCCTCCGCCGCCATGGCGGCCGTGACCTCCATCATGCGAGCGCACCAGATCCTGCTGTCGCAGCTCGACGGCCTGCTGAAGCCGTACGGGCTGACCTTCGCGCGTTACGAGGGGCTCGTGCTGCTGACGTTCAGCAAGACCGGCGCGCTGCCGCTGTCGAAGATCGGCGAGCGGCTGATGGTCCACCCCACCAGCGTCACGAACACGGTGGACAGGCTGGAGAAGTCCGGTTACGTCCGCCGGTTGCCCAATCCGCGCGACGGCCGCGGCGTGCTCGCCGAGATCACCGACGCCGGCCGCGACGTCGTCCGCCGCGCCACCCGCGACCTGATGGACGCCGAGTTCGGCCTGGCGATGTACGCCGAGGACGAACTCCACGGCCTGTTCGACCAGTTGCGCACGTTGCGGGTGGCGGCGGGTGACTTCGAGGGCTCGTCCATGCGGCAAGATGAAGGGCATGGCGGACTTCTCTAGGCCCGGGTCGCTCTACGGGGCGATCGATCTGGGCGCTCGCAAGCAGGCACTGGAGGCGCAGGCCCGGCGGGAGGCCGCAGGTCCTCAGGCCGCGTCGGCCTCGGTCGTCGAGGTGACCGAGGAGACGTTCACGACCGATGTCGTCGACCGCTCCATGCAGGTGCCGGTCGTCCTCGATCTCTGGTCCCCCCGCGCGCCGGCCTCCGCGCAGCTCGGGCCGGTGCTGGAGAAGGTGGTCGGCGACCTCGCCGGCCGGGCCGTGCTGGCCAGGGTCAACGTCGACGCCAGCCCGCAGATCGCGGCCGCGCTGCGCGTGCAGGCCGTGCCCACCGTGCTGGCGATCTTCCAGGGCCAGGCCGTCACGGGCTTCCAGCAGGTGCTGCCCGAGCAGGAGGTGCGCCGCTGGCTCGACGAGCTGATGGCCGCCGTCGAGCAGTTCTACCAGGCCAACCCGGCCGCCCGGCCGCCCGCGGCCGAGGGCGGCGAGGAGGCCCCGGCGGGCCCGCCCACCGACCCCGACCTCGCGGCGGCCGAGGAGGCCGTCGAGCGCGGCGACCTCGACGCCGCCGCCGAGGCCTACCAGCGGCTGCTGGCCCGCGTCCCTGGCCACGAGGACGCCAAGATGGGCCTGGCCGGCGTCACCCTCATCAAGCGCACGGAGGGCGTCGACCCCGGCGACCTCCAGCGCCGCCTGCAGGACCCCGCCGACCTCGACGCCCACCTGCTGGCCGCCGACCTCGAGATGCTGTCGGGCGCCGTCGACGAGGCGTTCAGCCGGGTCATCGCCGTGGTCAAGCGCACCTCGGGCGACGACCGCGACCGGGCGCGGCGGCACCTGCTCGGCCTGTTCGACACCTTGCCGAGCGATGACCCTTCTCTGGCGAAAGCGCGCAGAGCTTTGGCGAGCGCCCTGTTCTAGCCTGGGGGCATGCGGGTCGTCACCATCTCGGCGACATACGGCACGGCCGGCGGTGAGATAGGCCCGGCCGTGGCCGAGCGCCTGGGCCTGCCCTTCGTCGACCGCGCCATCCCGAGCGCCGTCGCCAGGCAGCTCGGCTGCACGCTGGAGGAGGCGCTGGCCCACGACGACCGCGCCGAGCGAGGGCTGGGCCGGCTGATCTTCGGGGCGATGCGGCTGCCCACCGTCGCCTTCGGCGGCGTCGACATGTACGTCCCGGGCGCGATGCCGCACGCCCCGGAGGAGTTCGTGCGCCACGCCGAGCGGGTGATGCGCGAGACCGCCCGCGAGCGGGGCGGCGTCTTCCTCGGCAGGGCCGGCGCCCTGGTCCTCGCCGGCGAGCCCGGCGCCCTGCACGTCCGGCTCGACGCCCCGCTCCCGCGCAGGGTCCGCCGGGCCGCCGTGCTCGCCGGGACGGACGAGGACGAGGCCCGGCGCGTCGTCGACGACAACGACCGCGCCCGCGCGGCCTACTGGCGGCACTTCTACCGGGCGGATCCTGCCGACCCGCGCCACTACCACCTGGTCGTCGACAGCACCACGATTCCCGTTCCCGCCTGCGTCGAGCTGATCGTCCTGGCTTCCGCGGCACTCGACTGACCGAACGCCCCCTAACATGGGAGGACTTCTTGGTCAGTCCCGAAGGAGCGATTGACGTGGCGACCGTCCCGAGTGTGTCGTACTCCATCACCGTGCGTCTCGAGGTGCCGGCCGGCGGCAAGGCCGTCAGCCAGCTCACCCACGCCGTAGAGTCGGCCGGGGGGGTGGTGACCGCACTCGACGTCACCAACGCGGGCCACGAGAAGCTCCGCATCGACGTGACCTGCGCCGCCCGCGACACCGACCACGCCCAGGCGATCGTCGACCAGCTCGAGGCCGTCGAGAGCGTCGTCATCCACAAGGTGTCCGACCGTACGTTCCTCATGCACCTCGGCGGCAAGATCGAGATGCAGTCGAAGGTGCCGCTGCGCAACCGCGACGAGCTGTCGATGGCCTACACGCCGGGCGTGGCGCGGGTGTCGATGGCGATCGCGCGCAACAAGGAGGACGCGCGCCGCCTGACCATCAAGCGCAACACCGTGGCCGTCGTCACCGACGGCTCGGCCGTGCTGGGGCTCGGCAACATCGGCCCCGAGGCGGCGCTGCCGGTCATGGAGGGCAAGGCGGCGCTGTTCAAGCGCTTCGCCGGCATCGACGCCTGGCCGATCTGCCTCGACACCCAGGACGTCGACGAGATCGTGCGCACCGTCCAGGTCATCGCGCCCGGCTTCGGCGGCATCAACCTGGAGGACATCGGCGCGCCGCGCTGCTTCGAGGTGGAGCGGCGGCTGCGCGAGCTGCTCGACATCCCGGTCTTCCACGACGACCAGCACGGCACCGCGATCTGCGTGCTGGCGGCGCTCCAGAACGCGCTGCGGGTCGTCGACAAGAGCCTGGAGAACGTCAAGATCACGATGGCGGGCGCGGGCGCGGCCGGCAACGCCGTGCTGCGGCTGCTGCTCGCCGCCGGGGCGCGCAACGTCGTCGTCTGCGACTACCTCGGAGCCGTGCACAACGGCCGCGACGACCTCGACGAGTCGCTGCGCTGGATCGCCGACCACACCAACGCCGAGGGCTACGCAGGAGACCTGCGCGGCGCGCTCAAGGACGCCGACGTCTTCGTGGGCGTGTCCGCGCCGGGCATCCTCACCGGCGACGACATCGCGACCATGGCCAAGGACGCCGTGGTGTTCGCGCTGGCCAACCCCGAGCCCGAGGTGTCGCCCGACGACGCCCGCGAGCACGCGACCGTGGTGGCCACCGGCCGCTCCGACTACCCCAACCAGATCAACAACGTGCTGGCCTTCCCCGGCGTGTTCCGCGGGCTGCTCGACGCGCAGGCGGCGGGGGTGACGCAGGAGATGCTGCTGGCGGCGGCCAACGCGCTGGCCGCCGTGGTCACGCCCGAGGAGCTGGGCCCCAACTACATCATCCCGAGCGTGTTCCACCCGGACGTGGCGGGTGCGGTGGCGGCGGCGGTCCGCGAGTCCGCCGGCGGCCGCGCCCGCGGCTTCACCGAGGCCTGACGGTTCGCCGAGGTCTGACGGTTCGCCAAGATCTGGCGCTTCGCCAAGGCACGACCGGGGTGTCCTCCGGCGCCCTCAGTGCCGGTCGGCGGACTCGGGGCGGGTGAGGGCGGGCATCAGACGGTAGGACTCCTGGAAGACCAGGTTGTGGGCGTCGCCGGCGGCGATGACGCGCAGCGTGTCGGCCTGCGCCTCGGCGTCGGCGGCGTCGAAGACGTTCATCGGCCAGTCGCCCACCGTGTTCCCGCGCAGGTGCGGGTGGTGGAAGCCGGCGCCGTAGTGGGCGACGACGGCGATGGGCTGCTCCTGGGCGGCCCGCTGCTCCGGCCAGGTCAGCGACCACATCGCGTTCAGCCCGCCCTCCTTGGAGCGGGTGAGGCCGCTGGCCACCACCTCGCCCGTCCCGAGCAGCAGGTCGGCGTCGAGCTCCGCCAGCACCCGCCGCGCCACGGGGTCGAGCAGCTCGACCGCCGTGGCGAACAGACGCTCCTTGTCCTCCCGGGAGACGGCCTGGCCGTGTACGCCGTCCCGCAGGTCGCGGAAGTGGCGGAGCAGGGCTTCGTTGATGGGAGTGCGCATGCCTGCCCCCTTCCCCGCCAGCGGCTCCAGCCACCTCCCGCCGGGCTCAGCCCAGGAGCTCGGCGATCCTGGCGCGCACCTCGGGCGTGTCGAGCCCGCGTACGGTCAGCGTGGTGCGGCGGCGGACGACGTCGTCCACGGTCGCCGCCCACTCGCGGTCGCGCGCGTAGACGGCCTGCGCCCAGATGTCCGGCCCCTCCGGGTGGATGCGCTCGCCGAGCGCCGGGTCGTCCCTGATCAGCCGGGCCAGGTCGAACGCGATCGACCCGTAGTGCGTCGCCAGGTGCCGGGCCACCAGCGGGTCCATGCGGGCGCCGCGCTCGCGGTCGGTCCACAGGCGCAGGGCCACCGCGTCGGGGCTGGCCAGGCCGGGCAGCGGCACGGCGGGCAGGATGTCGGCCAGGTCGTCGCCGAGCGGCCGGCCGGGCAGGTGGGCGAGGGTGTCGAGGACGGTGCGGCCGATGTGCCGGTAGGTCGTCCACTTGCCGCCCGCCACCGACAGCATGCCGCCCGCGCCGCGCGTCACCACGGTCTCCCGCTTGGCCGCCGTCACCTCGCCGGGCCCGCCGGGCAGCACGCGCAGCCCGGCGAAGGCGTAGGTGATGTCCTCGCGCCGGAGCTGCGCGTCGCGCACCGCGTGACCGGCCTCGTCGAGGATCTGCGCGATGTCGGCCTCGGTGGGCCGCACGTCGGCGGGATCGCCCTCGTACGCCTCGTCCGTCGTGCCGAGCAGCAGGTGGTCCTCCCACGGGATGGCGAACGACACCCGGTACTTGTCGATCGGCGTGGTCAGCGCCGCCTTCCACGGCTCGTGCCGGCGCAGCACCAGGTGGGCGCCCTTGGACAGGCGGATGCTGGGGGCCGCGCCCGGGTCCTCCATGCGCCGCAGGTGGTCCACCCACGGGCCGGTGGCGTTGAGCACGAGGCGGGCGCTCACCCCGAACTCGGCGCCCTCCAGCCGGTCGCGCAGCTCGGCGCCGGTCACCGTGCCGCCGCTCTTGCGCAGCCCGACGACCTCGGCGTGGTTGAGCACGGTCGCGCCGGCGTCCACGGCCGCCCGTACGGTCATGACCGCGACGCGGCTGTCGTTCATCTGGTGGTCGCCGTAGACGGCGGCGGCGCGCAGCCCCTCGGCGCGCAGCGCGGGCACCTTGGCGAGGGCCTGGTGCGGCGTGACGACCCGGCCCATGCCGTCGCCGAACACCGACAGCGCCGAGTACAGGAACACCCCCGCACCCAGCTTGGCCGCCCCGTGCGGGCCGCCCTTGTAGATCGGCACCAGGAACGTCAGCGGCTTGACCAGGTGAGGGGCGATGTCGGCGGCGAGCGCGCGGCGCTCCCTGTGGTTCTCGGCGACCAACCGGACGTTGCCGGTCTGCAGGTAGCGCAGGCCGCCGTGGACCAGCTTGGACGAGGCGCTGGAAGTGGCGCCGGCGAAGTCGCCCGCGTCCACCATCGCCACCCGCAGGCCGGCCTGGGCGGCCATCCAGGTCACGGACGTGCCGAGGATGCCGCCGCCGATGACCAGCAGGTCGTAGGCGGTGGTGGACAACTCCTCCCTGGTCTCCGCGCGCTCGGTCCCCGTACTGATCATCATTGCTGGAACTCCTGATCGTCGACCCAGTCGAGGGTGCGGGCCACGGCCTTCCTCCAGTTGCGGTATTCGCGCTCGCGGGCCGCCTCGTCGATCTCCGGCCGCCACTCGGCCGCCTTGTGCCAGTTGGCGCGCAGGCTGTCGAGGTCCGGCCAGTAGCCGGTGGCGAGGCCGGCCGCGTACGCCGCCCCGAGCGCCGTGGTCTCGGCCACCATCGGCCGGATCACCGGCACCGCGAGCACGTCGGCGAGGGTCTGCATGAGCAGGTTGTCGGCGGTCATGCCGCCGTCGGCGCGCAGCGTGGTGAGCCCGAGCCCGGCGTCGGCGTTCATCGCGTCGACGACCTCGCGGGTCTGCCACGCGGTGGCCTCCAGGACGGCCCGCGCGAGGTGCCCCTTCGTGACGAACCCGGTCAGCCCCGCGATCACGCCGCGCGCGTCGGAGCGCCAGTGCGGCGCGAACAGGCCGGAGAACGCCGGCACGAAGTAGCAGCCGCCGTTGTCGGGGACCGTCTTCGCCAGCGTCTCGATCTCGGCGGCGCTGGAGATCAGGCCGAGGTTGTCGCGCAGCCACTGCACCAGCGAGCCGGTGACCGCGATCGCGCCCTCCAGCGCGTACGTGGCCGGCGTGTCGCCGAGCTGGTAGCCGACCGTGGTGAGCAGGCCGTGCTTGGAGACGACCGGCCGGTCACCGGTGTTCATGAGCAGGAAGCTGCCCGAGCCGTAGGTGCTCTTGGTCTCGCCGGGGTCGAAGCAGGTCTGGCCGAACAGCGCCGCCTGCTGGTCGCCGAGCGCGGCCGCCACCGGCACGCCGCCCGCGGTGCGGCCGTAGACCTCGGCGGACGGGCGGATCTCCGGCAGCATCGCGCGCGGCACGCCGAGCGCGGCCAGCAGGTCGTCGTCCCAGGCCAGGGTGTGGATGTTCATGAGCATCGTACGGCTGGCGTTGGTGACGTCGGTGACGTGCCGGCCGGTCAGGTTCCACAGCAGCCAGCTGTCCATGGTGCCGAACAGCACCTCGCCGCGCTCGGCCCGCTCGCGCAGCCCCGGGTGCTCGTCCAGCAGCCAGCGGATCTTCGGCCCGGAGAAGTAGGTGGCGAGCGGCAGCCCCGCCCGCGCCTTGAACAGCGCCTCGTGCTCGGCCAGCGCGTGCGTCAGCGGAGCCGTGCGGGTGTCCTGCCAGACGATCGCCGGGCAGACGGGCCGGCCGGTGTCGCGCTCCCACAGCACCGTGGTCTCGCGCTGGTTGGTGATGCCGAGCGCGGCGATGTCGCCGTCCACGCCGCCGACGGCCTCGGCGAGGACGAGCTGGACCGACTCCCAGATCTCCTCCGCGTCGTGCTCGACCCAGCCGGGCCTGGGGAAGATCTGGCGGTGCTCGCGCTGGGCGACGGAGATGATATTGCCGGTCCGGTCGAAGACGATGCACCGGCTGGACGTGGTGCCCTGGTCGATGGCGGCGATGTAGGTCGGTCGAGGCACTGGCGGATCCTCGCTAGCTCGGGGTTCGACAATGTCGAACGACATGAGGAATGGTATTCGGTTCCGCGGGAGGCGTTCAACTGGTCGGGCAACTGGTCGGGGTCAGCGGGCCAGGTCGCGGGTGATCGCGCGGGCCGCGTCCCTCACGTACGAGACGAACTCCATGCGCGGCCCGCCCTCCGTCGCCAGGCGCTCCATCGCGCCCCTGATGCCGATGGCGCCGACCACGATGCCACGCGAGTCCTTGATCGGCGCGGCGTAGGCCACCTCGCCCTCGGTCAGCTCCTCCATCTCGGCGGCCCAGCCGCGGGCGCGGACCAGCTCCAGCTCCGCCCCCAGCCGCCCTGGGTCAGTGATCGTCGCGCCGGTGTACGGGGGCAGCGGCGCGGCCGGCTCGCCGTACGGGTCGTGCGCGAGCAGCACCTTGCCGAGCGCGCTGGCGTGCACCGGCAGATAGGTGCCGACCTGGAGCGTCTGCATGCTGTCGTCGGGGCGGAAGACGTGGTGGATCACCAGGACGTGGCCCTCGTGCAGCGTGCCGATCCAGGCGCTCTCCCTGCTCCGCCCGGCCAGCGCGTCGGCCCAGTTGATGGCCCTCGCGCGCAGCTCGTTGACGTCGAGGTAGCTGCTGCCGAGGTGGAGCAGCGTGGCGCCGAGGCGGTACTTGCCCGTGGCCGGGTCCTGCTCGACGAAGCCGACCCGCACCAGCGTGCGCAGGATGCCGTGCAGCGTGCCCTTCGGCAGGCCGAGGCCCCGGGCCAGCTCGGCCACCCCGAGCTGGCGGGGGCCGGAGGCCAGCAGCCGCAGGATCGCGGCCGCCCGCTCGACGGACTGGATGGTCTCTCCCACGATCGGCACTGTAGCGCAGGGTCGTTCGATATCGCCGAACGGCGATCGCCCTGCCGACGCCCGCCCCGTGCGGCTCTACAATTTGCGCAAGCGGTAAGCAATCTCGCAGCGGACGCTCAGCGGGCCTGCAGGCGCCGCCACCCTTCGCACGCACCGGGACACCCCGTCCCGGCGACCGTGCGTGCCCCGAGGGACGAGGAGACAGATGGACTCACCCGCCCGCGTCGCGGGAACCGTGCGGCCGGGCGGCCGCACCGCCCGGGTCCGCGCGGCCGTGCTCCAGGCCGCCCAGGACGAGCTGGTCGAGCACGGCTTCCACGGCCTGACCATGGACCAGGTGGCGATCCGGGCCGGCGTGGGCAAGACCACGCTCTACCGGCGCTGGGGCAGCCCAGCGGGCCTGGTCACCGATCTCATGGTCGAGCTGGCCGAGCAGTCCTCCCCGCACGCCGACACCGGCTCGATCGAGGGCGACCTGCGCGCCAACGCCCTGGCCGTGGTCGAGGCGGTCAACGACGGGCGGCTCGGGGCCACGTTCCAGGCGATGATCGCCGCCGCGACCTGCGACGAGCAGGCGGCCGCCGCGCTGCGCGCGTTCTACCTGCGGCGCATCGAGGAATGGGCGGGCGTGGTGGAGCTCGCGGTCGGGCGCGGCGAGCTGCCGCAGGGCACGGACGCCACGGAGGTGATCCGGGCGGTCTCGGCCCCGCTCTACTACCTGCTCGTCGTCACCCGCGAGCCGGTGACCGCGGAGGCCGCCGAGCGGTCCGTACGCCGCGCGCTCGCCGCCGCGAAGGCGGGCGCCTTCATTTCGTAGCCTTCATTTCGTAGGCGAGGTCGGGCACCCCTTGGGCAGGTCGGGCCGGCGGGGCCAGACGGAGCCGTACCACCAGAAGATCCCGCCCATCACGACCAGCCCGCCCGCGGTCGCCAGCTTGGCCATGAGGTCGGCGGGCGGCCCGGTGAAGGGGAGCTGCCCGGTGCGGTGACCCCAGGGGCAGTCGTTCTCCACCCGGGTGGAGTCGATGAGGGTCTCCGGCTGGTGCTCGACGACCTGGTACGCCTCGATCTCCGCGCGGCTGCCCTTGTGGACCGGCACCTGCCGCACGACGCTCTTGCGGGCCGCGATCGAGCCGCTGGCCACGCTGACCGCGTCGGACTTCAGGTCGAAGCGGACCGCCTGCCGGGTCTGGTTGCGCAGCGTCACCTTCGCCCGCCCCGAGCGGCAGCTGACGTCGTCCACGGTCATCGTGAACGCGTCCCCGGGATCGGAGGCCCCCGGCCAGGCCGACGCGGATGCCGGGCCGGAGGCCGCGGCGCCCACCGCCAGGGCGGCCAGGGCCAGACGGGTACCGATGCGCATGAGCTCCCCCAAGGTCCACACGTCGTGATCTTTGCTACCCGAAGTGTCTTTGTGAACACGAAAAGTAACATGAGCGCTCTGGGGCAGCGCGCACCCCCCTGCACCCTTCATGATGGAGGTATGGCGGAAGCGATCTACGTCGGCGGTTTGTTGGTGGCGACGCCGCTTCTCGACGACCCCAACTTCCGGCGTAGCGTGGTGCTGATCCTCGAACACGACCGCGACGGGGGCACCCTCGGCGTCGTGCTCAACCGGCCCAGCGACATCTCGGTGACCCAGGTGCTCCCGGTCTGGGACCCGCTGGTCACCGGGCCTTCGGTGCTCTTCGAGGGCGGGCCGGTGCAGACCGACAGCGCGCTGGCGCTGGCGGCGGTGCCGAGCGGGCAGGAGCCGCTCGGCTGGCGCAGGCTGCACGCGGGGACGCCCGCGGTGTCCCGGCTCGGCACGGTCGACCTCGACGCCCCGCCCGAGATCCTGCAGGGCGAGATCGCCCAGATGCGGATCTTCGCCGGTTACGCCGGCTGGTCCTCCGGCCAGCTGGAGAGCGAGATCGCCGAAGGCGCCTGGTACGTCGTGGACTCCGAGGTGGGCGACACCTTCCACGCCGACCCCGGGTCGCTGTGGCGGCACGTGCTGCGGCGCCAGCCGGGCGAGCTGGCCTTCGTCGCCACCTGCCCGGACGACCCTTCGATGAACTGACCCCTCAGACGTCCCAGCCGGGGCGCAGGGAACGCTCGGCCAGCTCGATGCTCTCCGCCATCCGGCCGGTGATCTCGGGCAGGCTCCCGTCGCTGCGCGGGCACTCGAAGCCCACCCGCATGGTTGACATCGCGAAGGCCACGATCAGGTGGGAGAGCTGGTCCTCGTCGGCCTTGACGCCGCGCCGCGCGGCCACCACCTCGGCGAGGCGGCGCTCGGTCTCCGTGCCCCGCGCCACCGACTGGCCGACCAGGCGCGGGTTCTCGTCCAGGATGCGGCGCAGCTTGAGGAAACGCTCGTGCTCCTGCGGCGTCGAGTCCTCGATGTCGGCCAGCATGGCGCGCAGGGCGTGCATGAGCGCGGTGAACGGCGGCTCGTCCGGCGGCCTGGCCGCCATCGTCTCCAGCAGGATCTCCTCGCCCTGGTCGTGGAACCACAGCACCAGATGGTCCTTGCCGGTGAAGTAGCGGAAGAACGTGCGGGGGGACACCTCGACGGCCCCCGCGATCTGCTCGACGGTGGTCGACTCGTATCCTTGTTCGAGGAACAGGTCGAGCGCCGCGTCGAGGATCGCCAGGCGCGTCTTCTCCTTCTTGCGTTCGCGGAGACCCACTGCCGTCACTCCCTCGAAACCTTGCTGTCACAGTGTGACAGAAGTCATCCGCTGCCTTTTAAAAGTCGTTTGTCAGACGTCATCGCCTGTCATAGATTACCGGAGGCTTAAGAGACTTCCGCCCTGGTGTGGGGCGTATGTGAACTAGGGGGCTTCATGGCGAACGCGAAGGCGGTGGACGCGCCGTCCTCGCCCGAGGTGGCGAAGACGGGGGCCGGGGGGAATCCGTGGCTCGTGCTGCTGGCGGTCAGCCTTGGTGTGATCATGGTGATGCTGGACGGCACCGTCGTCGGCATCGCCAACCCGGTGATCCAGGTCGACCTCAAGGCGTCGCTGTCCGACCTGCAGTGGGTGACCAGCGGCTATCTGCTGGCCCTGGCGGTGTTCCTGATCACCGCGGGCAAGCTCGGTGACCTGTTCGGGCACAAGAGGGTCTTCCTGATCGGTGTGGCCGGATTCGCCGTCACGTCGGTCGGCATCGGACTCAGCGCCGAGCTGGCCGACATCATTCCCGGCATCACGCCGGTCGGCGCGCTGATCGGCCTGCGGGTGCTCCAGGGTCTGTTCGGCGCGCTGCTCCAGCCCGCCGCGCTGGCGCTGCTGCGCAGCGCGTTCCCGGGGGAGAAGCTCAACCAGGCCATGGGCGCGTGGGGCGCGATCATCGGCCTGTCCAGCGCAGCCGGACCGATCGTCGGCGGCGTGCTGGTCGAGAAGGTGAGCTGGGAGTCGGTCTTCTTCATCAACGCGCCCGTCGGCGTCATCGCGTTGATCCTGGGCGTCATCCTGATCAAGGACAGCCGGGCCAAGACGTTCGCGCGCATCGACTGGCTGGGCGTGCTGCTGCTGTCCGGCGCGATGTTCGCGCTGGTGTGGACCATCATCAAGGCCCCCGAGTGGGGCTGGGGCGACAGCACCACGCTGGGCTTCCTCGGCGGCTTCGCGGTGCTGATCGGGGCGTTCGTCCTCTGGCAGCACCTGCTCAAGAAGCGCGGCGGCCAGCCGCTGGTGCCGCTGTCGCTGTTCGCCAACCCGTCCATCTCCATCGGCACGTTCCTGATGATGATGGTGGCCTTCGCCATGTTCGGCGCCATGTTCTTCCTGGGCTTCTTCTTCCAGGGCGTGCACGGGCTGACGCCGCTGGAGGCCGGTCTGCGCATGCTGCCGATGAGCGCCGGCATGATCTTCGCCTCGCCGCTCGCCGGCATGGCGATCGGGAAGCTGGGGCCGAAGATCACGATGGCCGGCGGCCTGCTCATCACCGCCTGCGCCATGTTCCTCATGTCCCGGCTCGGCATCGACGCCTCGTTCGTCGACACCGCGATCCCGTTCGTGCTGCTGGCCTTCGGCCTGTCGCCGGTGTTCGTGGGCGCCACCGAGATCATCGTGGGCAACGCCCCGCTCGACCTGAGCGGCGTCGCGGGCGGCCTGCAGCAGTCGGCGATGCAGGTCGGCGGCGCGCTCGGCACCGCGATCCTCGGCGCCGTCATGGCCGGTGAGATCTCCGACCGGCTGCCCGGCTACCTCGGCCCGGCGGCTCAGGCGCTGCCGCCGGAGCAGATGGCCGGGCTGGAGGCGGCCGCCGCGTTCGGCGTCGCGCCGCCCGGGCTGCCCGAGGTGGTCACGAACGCCGTCCACAACTCGTTCATGGACGGCATGCACCTCGCCTTCGTGGTGAGCACCTGCGTCGCGGTCCTGACCGCGGCCCTCACGATGTTCGTGAAGGCCGGCCGCAAGACCGAGGGCGCGCCCGTGCACGTGGGCTGACCCCCTGTTTCCTGAACGGCCCCCGCCAGGCGGCGGGGGCCGTTCTCGCTGTCCTGGGGAGGCGCGGGCCGCGGGCGGGCGGGCATAAACTCGATGGGGTGAGCACGAAGATCCTTCCGAAGCAGGAAACCACGCCACAGACGTCGCACGGCGACGGCGATCACGAGCGGTTCGCCCACTACGCGGACAAGCACAAGATCACTGAGAGCATGGTCACCGGCACGCCCATCCGCGCCCTGTGCGGGAAAATCTGGGTGCCCAGCCGCGACCCGAAGAAATACCCGGTGTGCCCGGAGTGCAAGGAGATCTACGAGGGCCTGCCGGCGGGCGGCGGCGACGACAAGGGCGGCGACAAGCAGTGAGCGCGGCCGAGCGGTAATCGCGTGCCGCACAGCTGCCCCGGCACGCGACCGCCGTCTCGTCGGCATGCGCACCAGCACACCCCGGCACCGTCAAAGGTGCGACAAATTACGATGTGCAGGTGACAGCACCAAAAGCACTCGACGCCCCCCACCAACCCCCTCGGCTCTTCGGCGCCGACTACCGCATCGCCACCTTCGGCATCCTGCTCGTCGTCACCCTCGTCGCCTTCGAGGGCATGTCGGTCGGGGTCGTCATGCCGGACGTCGCCCGCGACCTGGACGCCCTCGACCTCTACGGGCTGAGCTTCTCCGCCTTCCTGGTCTCCAGCCTGTTCGCGAACGTGGTGGCCGGGCTCTTCGCGGACCGGCGGGGGTTCGCGGTGCCGTTCGTGGTGGGGCTGGCGCTGTTCGTGACCGGCATGGCGCTGGCCGGCGCGGCGAACACGTCGGTGCTGTTCCTGTCGGCGCGGGCCGTGCAGGGGCTCGGGGCCGGAGCCTCGTTCGTGGCGCTGCTGGTGATGATCGCCCGGGTCTACCCGGTCGACATGCGGCCCAAGGCGTTCGCGGCGGTCTCGGCCGCCTGGGTCGTGCCGTCCATGGTCGGCCCCGCCATCGCCGGCTCCGTGGCCGGGCAGTGGGGCTGGCGGTACGTCTTCTACGGCATCATCCCGCTGGTCGTGCCCGCGCTGCTCATGCTGCTCCCGTCGCTGAAGCGCTCGGCCGCCGCCGAGCAGCTGCCCGACGGGCCGCGTTCGCGCCCGCTCGCCATGACGCTGGCCGCGGCCGCCGCCGCGTGCGGGGCCGGCGTGCTGCTGCACGGCGTCGACCGGCTGCACCAGGCGCCCGTCATGGGCGTCGCCGAGACCGTCGTGGGGCTCGCCTTCCTGCTGTACGGCCTCTACCGGCTGCTGCCCCCCGGCGCGTTGCGCTTCGCCCGCGGGCTGCCCACGACCGTGCTCATGCGTGGCTTCCTGTCGGCCACCTTCTTCGGGGTCAACTCCTTCATCCCGCTGGCGCTCCAGGAAGTGAAGGGGTTCGGCGTCAGGGAGGCGGGGATCGCGCTCACCACGGGGGCGCTCGGCTGGTCGGCGGGGTCGTACCTGCAGAGCCGCCAGGCCGGGGAGCCGCACCTGCGGATCAGGTTCGCGGCGTCCTGCGTCACCGTGGGCGTGCTGCTGGCGCTGCTCGCCGTCCTGCCCGGGGTGACGGGATGGGTCGCGGTGCCGGCCTGGATCGTGGCCGGGCTCGGCATGGGGGTCGGCATGGCCACCGTCAGCGTCACCACGCTCAAGCAGTCGCCGGAGAACGAGCAGGGCGCCAACTCGGCGGCGCTCAACGTCACGGACATGCTGGGCTCGGCGCTCGCCATCGGGGCCGGGGGCGCGCTGGTCAACCTGATCGGGCACGCGCCGTCCCAGATCGCCACCGGGTTCCTGGTCATCTGCCTCCTCATGGCGGTGGTCGGGGGGAGCGGGGCGGTGCTGGCCGGTCGCATGAGGTGAATTCCGTCCCTCCCGTCCCAGCGATCACGGATCGCCTGATCTCCGTCGCAAGGAGTGATAGGACAGCGGGCGAGGAGGTGTTCATGGAGGATGATCACCGGGTCTGGCCGCCTCTCCCGCCGGGGGCCAGGCACCGCCGCAGTCCTCCGACGGACGGCGACGAGCGGGAGGCCGCGCCCCCGGAGGAGCTCGTGGGCCGCCGGCGCGGGCATCCGCTGGACCTGGAGCCGGGGGAGACCGTGGAGCTCGACGAGCCCTGGAACCCGCGCATCCGGCGCACCACTCCCCGCGCCGCCCATCCGCGGTCGGGCCGGAGCCCGTACCCGGACGCGACGACCACCCGCAGGGACGCCGGTGGGGATGTCGACGATGACGTGGACGGGCAGACCGGCTGGGGCACGTCCGGGGACGACAGGGACGTCGGCTGGGGCGCCGTAGAGGACGACAATGGCAGGGACGCCGGCTGGGGCGCTTTGAAGCCCGGCGGCGGAGACGCCGGCTGGGGTGCGTCCAGGGACGACGACAGGAACGCCGGCTGGGGCGGCGTGGAGGACGATGACGGAGACGTCGGCTGGGGCGCTTTGAAGGACGGCGGCAGGGACGCCGACACGGGCAGTCTCAAGAGCGGTGGCAGTCCGTCCATCGCCACCGACGACGACCCGGACGCCGAGTTCTGGGGCGAGTCGTCGTCGGACCCTGAGCCGGTCTCCTGGCGGTCGCCGTTCCGGTTGATCCCGTCCCCCGCGTCCAGGGAGAGCTCCACGGAGGCCCTGCCGCCCTCCGCCCGCCTCTACGGCACCCCCGCCGCCCCCGGCACGCGTACGGCCCCCGCAGGGATGCCGCGCCGCCTGGCGTTCGCGCTGGCGGCGCTCCTGACCGGCGCGGCGCTCGTGGCGGTGGCGATCAACCTGGCGCCGCGCCTCGTCGCGCCTCAGCCCGGGCCGGAGGCCGGGACGGGCAGGCTGATCGACGGCCTGGCCGGGGTGGCCGCGACCCTGCCGGACGGCTGGTACGTCGCGCCCGTGCCCCCCGTGTCCGGCTTCACCTCGGTGGCCAGGGACGGAGCCGGCGGCCTGGTGATGGCCCGCCCTCTCCCCGAACCCGTCGCGGACGCCAAGGAGGCCACGGCCGAGGCCGCCGAGCTGTACTCCCGGCTGCTGCTCAAGGGCGACCGCGTCAAGGTCGTCGAGGACCGGCAGATCCCCGGCGGGCACACGCGGGCGCTGCGCGCGGAGTACCGTGACGTGGTCAACCGGCCCGCGTACCTGAGAGTGATGCTCCTCACGCGGGGCGAGCGGAGCGTGCTCCTGCTCGGCCTGCTGCAACCCGAGCAAACCCCAAGCAGACAGGCTCTCGACACGGTGCTGACGAGCCTCCGATAAGCCGCATAGCACGTGAGGACGACCTTGGCCAGAATCCACGGCTCACGGCACGTCTTGTCAGTGGGCCCGATTACTCTTGGGTCACTGTGAGAGAGCGAAGCACACGAACCCCAGAGGTGATGCGGTGAGCACCTTCGCCGCGTCCCACCTGTCTCCTTCCTATCCCGACCGGGCCGCGTGGGGCACCGCTCCCAAGCTGCGCGCCTGGCAGCAGGAGGCGTTCGACCTCTACTTCCGGCGCGAGCCGCGTGACTTCCTCACCGTGGCGACGCCGGGCGCGGGCAAGACGACCTACGCCCTGCGCATCGCCAGCGAGCTCCTGTCCCGCGGGGTGATCAGGGCCGTCACCATCGTCACCCCGACCGAGCACCTCAAGCGTCAGTGGGCCGACGCCGCGGCGCGGGTCGGCATCGGCATCGACCCCGAGTTCAAGAACAGCCAGGGCACCACCTCGCGCGACTACACCGGCGTCGCGGTGACCTACGCGCAGGTCGCGATGCACCCGGCGCTGCACAGGGCGCGCACCGAGGCGCGCAAGACGCTGGTCATCTTCGACGAGATCCACCACGCGGGCGACGCCAAGTCGTGGGGCGACGGCGTGCGCGAGGCGTTCGAGCCGGCCGCCCGACGCCTCCAGCTCACCGGCACCCCGTTCCGTTCCGACGACAACCCGATCCCCTTCGTCGCGTACGAAGAGGACGCCGAGGGCCTCAAGCGCAGCGTCGCCGACTACTCCTACGGCTACGGCCCCGCGCTCGACGACGGCGTCGTCCGCCCGGTGATCTTCCTCGCCTACAGCGGCGAGATGAAGTGGCGCACGCGGGCCGGCGACGAGCTGGCCGCCACCCTCGGCACCCCGCTCACGAAGGACCAGCTCTCCCAGGCGTGGCGGGCCGCGCTCGACCCCAAGGGCGACTGGATCCGCCAGGTCATGCAGGCCGCCGACCGGCGGCTGACCGAGGTGCGCCGGGGCGTCACCGACGCGGGCGGCCTGGTCATCGCCACCGATCACGAGACCGCCCGCGCCTACGCCAGGCACCTGCGCAACATCACCGGCGAGGGCGCCACCGTGGTCCTGTCCGACGATCCCGGCGCCTCGAAGAAGATCAAGCAGTTCGCGGCGTCGCAGGATCGGTGGCTGGTCGCCGTCCGGATGGTCTCGGAAGGCGTCGACATCCCGCGTCTGTGCGTCGGCGTCTACGCCACCTCCACCTCCACGCCGCTCTTCTTCGCGCAGGCGGTGGGGCGGTTCGTCCGCGCCCGCAAGCGCGGCGAGACGGCCTCGGTCTTCCTCCCCTCGGTGCCCATGCTCATGGGGCTGGCCAACGAGATGGAGGTCGAGCGCGACCACGTGCTCAACAAGCGGCCGCCGGAGGACGGGCTCGACGACTCGCTGCTGGAGCAGGCCAACCGCAAGCAGGACAATCCCGACGTCCTTGGCGACGAGCTGCCGTTCGAGACGATGGAGACCTCGGCCACGTTCGACCGGGTGCTCTTCGACGGCGGCGAGTTCGGCACCGGGGCCGCGATCGGCTCCGCCGAGGAGGAGGACTTCCTCGGCCTGCCCGGCCTGCTGGAGCCCGACCAGGTGGCCACCCTGCTGCGCAAGCGTCAGTCGGACCAGCAGGCGGCCAGGCGCAAGCAGGAATCGGCCGAGCCGGCCGCCCCGGCCCTGGCCCCGCACGAGCAGGTCGCCGAGCTGCGCCGCGAGCTCAACGGCCTCGTCGGCGCCTGGAACCACCGCACCGGGCAGCCGCACGGCGTCATCCACGCCGAGCTGCGCCGCGTCTGCGGCGGCCCGCCGATCGCGCAGGCGACGTCGGAGCAGATCCAGGAACGCATCGACATGATCCGCCGCTGGGCCACCCAACGCCGTTGACCTCCCGCAGGCCCTCGGTCAGCGGTAGCGGTTGTGGCCGAGGTGGCGGATCATGATGCGGCAGACCTCGGGGCGGCGTTCGCGGGTCCCGTCGGCGTGATAGACGACCTCCGTCGTGGCGACCGGCCCGTGGGGCCATTCGGCGTAGCCGCGGCGGCGGTACAACCGCTGCGCGTCGAGATTGTCCAGGTCCACGCCGAGGGCGACGCGGTCGTGGCCCTCGGCGTGCAGCCGCTCCTCGGCCGCCCACAGCAACTCGGTCCCGATGCCCTGGTTGCGGCGTGGCGCGGCCACCTCCAGGTGGGTGAGCAGCGCCACGCCGGGTAAGTGCGCGCGCAACTCGGGTTCCTCGGCGGGCGCCAGCCACACGTACACGTCGCCGACCGCCACCTCCCGCTCCCAGGCCACGAGGAGGAAGCCGTGCCCGGCGTCCTGCAGGGCCAGCCGGTCGTGGAAGTAGTGCTCCTGCCCAAGCGAGCGGACGAGGGGACTCAGGTCCGCACGGACGGCTTGGCGGATGTCGGGGGCGCCCACGGAAGCACACGTTCCCGGAGGGCGGTGCCACGAATCTTGCCGAAACCGGTCAACCCGCCACGGAACCGTACCAATGCAGTCCGCGCTCGCCGTCCTTCACCAGCCACTTGACCGCGTCCGCGGCGGCGAACTCCAGGTGCGGGAGCTCGTCGAGGTGCGCCGCCCAGCGCTCGCGGTCGACGGCCCACGCCTTCAGGTAGCCTGCGCACAGCTCCGGCTCGATGCGGCGCAGCCGGCCGAGCGCGGCGAGCAGGGAGTTCTCCATCGCGTGCCGGTTGTGCCGGGGCCCCGGGGGCAGGCGGCGTACCCGGCTCAGCACGTCCTCGACGAAGCGCTGCCGCCTGGCGAGGAAGTCCCTCCAGTACGCGGCGTCGGCCGCCGCGCCCCATTCGGCCGTCGGATCCCCGTCCAGCAGCCAGTAGACGCCTTCGGCCAGCACATCGCCGAACTCCTGGTCGCGCGCCCGCACCGGCCGGTCGAACGGGTCGTACGGCCGCTGCCTGACCTGCCCGGCCACCGCGAGGCGGCGCAGTCTCCGCTCGCCCAGCAGGTAGAACCAGTCCTCGTTGTAGACGTTGGGGAAGAAGGAGGGCGTGCGCCCCGGATCGACGGCGACGGCCAGCGCGCCCCCGCCCACGAACGACTCCTGGTGCCCGCCGGTGAGGCGATGCGCGTGGCACACCACCGAGTTGTCCGGATAGCCGCCGATGTGCATGCCGACGACGTCGTACGTGTCGAGCAGCGCCGCGGCCCGTTCGACGTCCGCCTGGCGGCCCACCTCGATGTCGTCGTCCAGGAAGACGATCCGCCGCCAGCCGAGCAGCCGGGCCAGCAGCAGCCCGGTGTTCCGCTTGGCGCTGAGGTCGGTCGTCCGCGCGAACGGGGTGTCCCGCAGCACGGCCGTGGTCTCGAAGTCGGGCAGCCGCAGCCGGTCCACGTGGTCGACGTCGGCGCTGATGTAGCGCAGGCCGTCCGGCATGGCCTGGGCCGCCTCCCTGGCCCGGCTCCAGTTGCGGCTGTGCAGCGACACCAGGTGGCAGCCGAGGTCGAGGGCGAGCCGGGTCGCGTACGTCAGCCAGCGCGGATGCCGGATCGTCGGGACGATGATCGCGTCGATGGCGCCCCGGCCGTGCGCCGGCTCCTCGCCGGCTTCGAAAATGTCGATGAGGTGCCGGTGCGAGCCGTGGTGGTGCTCGGTGCCGCCGCGCGGCCTGTCATGCCTCACGGGCGTCCGGCCACTCGTGCAGCCGGTACGACTCCTGGGTCCAGTCGGGTGTGACCACGGCCCGGCCCTCGATCCTGACGCGCATGAGGATGCTGTAGGACTGCGCGTCGCCGAAGCGGTCGCGCAGGTAGGCGGCGTTGCGGTCGCGGAAGCGCGCGTCGGTGAGCGCGCGGACCGCGCCGTAGACGCCTCTGGCGTACATGCCGTTGCAGATGGTCAAGGTGCGCTCGTGGTTGTCCGGGTTGACGCCGCGGTAGAAGAAGGCGACGTCTTCGAGCAGTCGTACACTATCGCCGTTGCGCACGGTCACGGGGTGGTGCCTGCGCGTGTCGCCCCCTTCGCCGACCTCGAAGTACGGCCCCCGCTCGCCGTCCCAGTCGGACACCTGCCGCACCGGCAGGTCGGACATGCGGGCCAGCGTGGAAGCGGTGACCTCGTTGTAGTCGACGCCGCCGAGCAGCGCGACGTGCGTGGTCAGGTCGTCGGAGCGCAGATCCTCGGTGGCGCGCAGGGTCACCTGGCTGTGCGGGTTGGCGGCCCGCAGATGCCCCCATAACTCAAACAAGGAGTCGAGGTCGGAGTATTTGTAGAGCTCGATGTAGTCGCCCTGGGTCGGGACGGCGAACGGGATCCTGGCCCGCTCCTCCTCCGGGACCTGCGAGCAGATGATCGTGATCGGCTCGCCCTCCGGGAAGTGCCAGGGGCCGGCCAGCAGGGCGTCGCCGGTCCCGCCCGCACCGCCGCCCTCCGCCGCGACCTGGTGGCGAAGGGCCGCCTGGCGCAGCCGGGTCAGCTCGGCCAGCAGCTTCTTGTGCTCGTCCAGCTCGTCGGAGGTCAGCTCGGACAGCGACGGCACGCGGGCGACGCCGCCCGCGAGCGAGCGCCGGGTCGCGAAGAAGGCGGCGTACTTCTCCAGGCGGTGCAGGGGAGGGATCTTGGCCGTGGTGGCGGACTCCCAGGAGGAGATCAGCGGGACGCTGACCCCGAACGCCTCCCGCAGCTGCGCCTGGGTGACCCGCAGGTCCGGCCAGTGGCTGTCGCGGAGCTCACGCAGACGCCGGGCCAGCGCGGTCCGCGCGGAATCGTCGCCGCTCATGCCTGCCTCATTCAACTTCAGCAATTTCTAGTGAACATACACCTCACCGCGAAATCTGCAGAGAACTCGCAGCTAGGCCCAAACACGTGAGCTACGCAGGGAAACGTCGCGCACGAAAGACAACAGTCTAGCCAGACATCTCTCACCGATGGGAAGGAATGCCCGGCTTCAGCCAGGGAATCATTCAAGCAATAAGTTCGCGGTTAATAAACTGAAGTTAACTGAATGGAGGTGAGATGGTTCAGGCCGCGAGCTGACGACTCCTCCCACACCCCACCCCGGAGCGGCCCCCTCACCCAGTTTCTCGTCTCCGTACAGGGATCACCTCATGATGTTCTCGGCTTCCTCCCTTGTCCTGACCGCTCTCCAGACCGCCGGCAGCAGAGGCGTCTCCCTGCTGCTCCTGACCATGCTGATCACCTCCGTGGTGGCCGCCATCCGCTGGACGGCCCGGCGGACCCGGGTGCTGGTGGTGATCAGCGGCACCGCCGTCCTGCTCGTGTTCCTCGTCGTGCTGGTCCTCGCCTACCTCGTCGTCAGCGGGCTGACGTAAGAGGTGTCATTCGGCCGCCTCGCACCCGCCGGGTCTGAACCATACGCATTTGGCCACAGAGCAGTGACCTTCCGTTAGAGACCCGGCAGAAGCGGCAACAACTCTCTTGGCTCGCGTTGATGCGCAGAAGGACTCCCGCCCATGTCATATGAGGCCAACCGAAAATCGACGCTCAACGTCTCTTCCGGCCTCTCGCGCAACGCCGTGATCCTTCGGCTCGAAGGCGAGCTCGACGTCAACGCGGTGCCTCTGCTGCGGGAGCACCTGGAGCTCGTCTGGGAGCTGCCGCCGCCGCCGTTTCTCATCCTCGATCTCGCCGAGGTGCAGTTCTGCGACTCGATGGGCATGAACGAGCTCGTCGGCGTCATGCAGCGCTGCGAGGCCCGGGGCACCCGGCTGCTGCTCGGCGGGGTGCAGGGCGTGATGGCGCGGGTGTTGTCGATCACGGGGCTGCGGCACGCGTTCGAGGTGTTCGCGCAGTTCGACGACGCGCTGCGGCTCGCGGTCGCGGCTCCCTGACGTCGCTCAGCCGCGCGGCGGCGGGATGCGACGGCCGTTGCGGCCGTCGACCGGGACGCGGGCGGCGTCCTTCGGCAGCGGCACCGTGACCGCCGCGGTGCGGCCCTTGACGTGCACCGGCAGGGTGTAGGCGAGCCGCCCGCCGCCGGTCGGGGCAGCGTGGCCGGTGTGCAGCCAGACCAGCAGCCGCCGGCCCTGCGAGCGCATCGCGACCTCCGCCGTGTCGCACTCGTGGCGGCGGGCCGCCCAGGTCAGCACGAGGCTCGTGCCCAGCCGGGCCGAGCGCGGGGTGGGGGCGCGCCCCGCGCAGGACGCCTCCGCCGGCGGGACGTCGTGGGCCACGACCGTGTGGTCGGGGGTCGCCTGCGGCGCGGCGAGCCGGCCCATGACGATCGTGCCGGCCTCCAGCAGCAGCAGGGTCACGATCGCGCCCGCTCGCTCCAGCGGACGGCCTCGGAACAGGAGCCAGAGGCTCAGCGGAGCGAGGAGCAGCCAGGCCGCCCCGAGTGAGAGGGCCAGCATGGGAAACCTTCGAGATAGAGGATCATGTGTCACTCTCCGTACTACTGCGGCTCCGGAGAGGGTTCATCCTCTTGATTATCACATGACCGCTGCGTTGCGAAGCGCGTACGCAACGTGAACGGCGGTTGCGGTCAGCCCGTAACGGGAGCCCCCGTCAGCGTGGCGCCCGCCCGCTCCAGCTCCGCCCTCGTGGCCTCGGTCGTCTCCGGCGACACCCCCGCCGTGAGGTCGAGCAGCACCCGCACGGTGAGCCCGTGCTTCATGGCGTCGAGTGCGGTGGCGCGCACGCAGTGGTCGGTGGCGATGCCGACGACGTCCACCTCGTCCACCCCGCGCTCGCGCAGCCAGTCGATCAGCGTGACGCCGTCGCCGCTCTCGCCCTCGAAGCCGCTGTAGGCCGCGGTGTACGCGCCCTTGCTGAAGACCTCCTCCACCGCCGAGACGTCGAACGACGGGTGGAAGTCGGCGCCCGGCGTGCCCGCCACGCAATGGGCGGGCCAGGAGGAGACGTAGTCGGGGGACTCGGCGAAGTGCTCGCCGGGGGAGACGTGGTAGTCGCGGGTGGCCACCACGTGGTCGTAGCCGTGCTCGCTCACGTGGCGGGTGATCGCCGCCGCCACGGCCGAGCCGCCGGCCACGGGGAGACTGCCACCCTCGCAGAAGTCGTTCTGCACATCGACGATGATCAGCGCGGTGCCCATAAGAGCACGATACGTCACGCGAACTCGGTCGGGATGGCCGCGTACCCCCTGCCCAGGTGCAGGGCCTCCAGGGGGAGGGTGGAGACCGCGCGCCGGTGGCGCTCGCGGGCCTCGTCCAGGGACTCCCTGCCGATCACCTTGCCGTCGCGCACCAGGTCGCGCAGCAGGGGTATGCCGCCCGCGGGAGCAGGGCCGCCGGTGGTGATGAGCTCGGTCTCGATGTGTCCGGAGTCGTCGAGCAGCCGGTACGCGTCCTTGCGCCCGCCCCGCGACGGCTTGCCCACCGAGCGCTTGGCCACGGCCTCCAGCTCGCCGCTCGCGGTCTCGCGCGCCACCAGCTTGTACACCAGCGCCGCCGTCGGCACCCCGGAGCCGGTCACCAGCGAGGTGCCGACGCCGTAACCGTCCACGGGGGCGGCGGCGAGGGCGGCGATGGCGTACTCGTCCAGGTCGGAGGTGACGAGGATGCGGGTGTCGAAGGCGCCGAGCGCGTCGAGCTGCCGGCGTACCTCCTGGGCCGCGGCGGCGAGGTCGCCGGAGTCGATGCGGACCGCGCCCAGCTCGGGCCCGGCCAGCTCGACCGCCGTGCGCACCGCCTCGGCCACGTCGTAGGTGTCCACCAGCAGGGTGGTGGCGGCGCCGAGCGAGGCGATCTGCGCCTCGAAGGCCGCCCGCTCGCTGTCGTGCAGCAGCGTGAAGGCGTGGGCGGCGGTGCCCGCGGTGGGGATGCCGTACCGGTGGCCGGCCATGAGGTTGGAGGTCGAGGCGAAGCCCGCGATGTAGGCCGCGCGGGCCGCCGCCACGGCCGCGTCCTCGTGCGTACGCCGCGAGCCCATCTCGATGAGGGGCCGCTCGCCGGCCGCGTTCGCCATGCGGGAGGCCGCCGAGGCGATCGCGCAGTCGTGGTTGAGTATCGACAGGATCAGCGTCTCCAGCAGCACGGCCTCGGCGAAGGTCCCCTCGACGACGAGGATGGGGGAGGCGGGGAAGTAGAGGTCGCCCTCCTGGTAGCCGCAGATGTTGCCGGTGAACCGGTAGTCGGCCAGGAACGCCAGGGTGGCCTCGTCGACGACCCGGTGATCGCGCAGGAAGGTGAGTTCCTCGTCACCGAAACGGAAGCGTTCGAGCTCGTCGAGGACACGCCCGGTGCCCGCGACGACTCCGTACCTGCGGCCGCCCGGCAGGTGGCGGGCGAACACCTCGAAGACCGCGCGCCGGTGCGCCGCGCCGCTGCGCAGGGCCGCCTGCAGCATCGTCAGCTCATAGTGATCTGTGAGCAACGCAGTGCTCATGGTCATTGTCACGACTCGAAGACTACGACTCAGATAGGGCAGACTTGCGGATGTGGGTACCACCGCTCCAATCGCCGTCGAGCGTCCGTCATCGGACGTCCGGCCCGATCTGCCCTGGGTAACCATCGTGTGGAACGACCCTGTCAACCTGATGTCCTACGTGACCTACGTCTTCCAGACGGTCTTCGGCTACACCAGGGAGAAGGCCGAAAAACTCATGCTGGACGTGCACCACAAGGGCAAGGCCGTGGTGTCCAGCGGCACGCGCGAAGAGATGGAGCGCGATGTGCAGATTCTCCACTCCTACGGCTTGTGGGCGACGCTCCAGCCGGATTCGGTCAAGTAGGGCGTATGACGCTCTCGACGCGCGTGAAGAGGTGCGGGTGAGTTCGGGGTTCTCGCCGGGGGAGGGCGGGCGGGTGGTCGCGCGGTTCGAGACCGCGGAGATCTCCCTGCTGCGCTCGCTGGTGTCGATGATGCTCGGCCTCGTGCCGCCGGGGGAGACCAGCGACGATCCGCTGGAGCGGGCGCTCGGCATCGGCGGGGGCGAGGCGCCGTCGGACCCGGTGCTGGCGCGGCTGTTCCCCTCGGCGTACGAGGACGAGAAGGACGCCTCCGAGTTCCGCCGCTACACCGAGGCGACGCTGCGCGAGGGCAAGCGGGCCGACGCCCAGACCGTCCACGACACCGCCGCTCCCGGCCGCTTCGAGCTGACCCCGGAGCAGGCGCAGGCGTGGCTGCGCGCGCTCAACGACGTCCGCCTCACGCTCGGCACCAAGCTGGAGGTGACCGAGGAGGTGCACGACGAGATCGCGATGATGTCCGAGGACGACCCCCGCTACCCGGCGTACGTGACCTACGACTGGCTGACCTACCTCCAGGACAGCCTGGTCCGGGCCCTCTGGTAACTTCCGGGCCATGCTGTCGATCGCGCAGGAACTCGCTGACAAGATCGTCGCCCATGCCCGGGCCGACCATCCCGACGAGGCGTGCGGGGTGATCGCCGGCCGCAATGGTGTGCCCGAGCGGTTCATCCCGATGGAGAACGCCGAGCGTTCGCCGACCTTCTACCGCTTCGACTCCAAGGAACAGTTCCGCGTCTGGCGCGAGATGGACGACCGCGACGAGACGCCCGTCGTGATCTACCACTCGCACACGGCCACCGAGGCCTACCCGTCGCGCACCGACATCGCCTACGCCTCCGAGCCCGACACCCACTACGTGCTGGTCTCGACGCGCGAGGAGGGCGAGACGGAGTTCCGCTCCTTCCGCATCCTCGATGGGGTGGTAACGGAGGAAGAGGTAGAGTTCCTCCCATGATGGTCCGGCCTGTGCAGAGCTTCCTCTTCGCGCACACTCCGGCCGTCGTCGTCTACGACTGTCGCTGAGCGTGGAACACCTGCCACACCCTGGGCGTTGACGCCCGTTGGACGACGACAGACCACTCATGAGGAGACTGACCGCGATGGCCATCGAGGTTCGCATTCCGACGATCCTTCGCAACTACACCGACGGCGCGAAGGCCGTGAACGCCGAGGGCGCGACCCTGGACGAGCTGATCACCAACCTGGAGACCAACCACCCGGGCATCAAGAACCGCCTGGTGGACGAGGCCGGCGGCCTGCGCCGCTTCGTCAACGTCTACCTCAACGACGAGGACGTGCGCTTCCTCGGCGGGCTCGGCACCCCGGTGTCCGACGGTGACACGGTGACCGTCCTCCCCGCCGTCGCCGGCGGATGACATGCGTTTCGAATCGCTGATCGACTCGGTGGGCCGCACGCCGCTCGTCGGCCTGCCGAGGTTGTCGCCGTCCGATGACGTACGGATCTGGGCCAAGCTGGAGGACCGCAACCCGACCGGCTCCATCAAGGACCGGCCCGCGCTCTGGATGGTCGAGCAGGCCGAGAAGGACGGCCTGCTCACGCCCGGCTGCACGATCCTGGAGCCCACGAGCGGCAACACCGGCATCTCGCTCGCCATGTCGGCCAAGCTCAAGGGCTACAAGCTGATCTGCGTCATGCCGGAGAACACCTCGGAGGAGCGCCGCCAGCTCCTGCGCATGTGGGGCGCGGAGATCATCTCCTCGCCCGCCGCCGGCGGCTCCAACGAGGCGGTCCGGGTCGCCAAGCAGCTCGCCGCGGACAACCCGTCGTGGGTCATGCTCTACCAGTACGGCAACCCGGCCAACTGGCGCTCCCACTACGAGACCACGGGCCCCGAGATCCTCGCCGACCTGCCCACCGTCACGCACTTCGTGGCCGGGCTCGGCACCACGGGCACGCTCATGGGCGTCGGCCGCTTCCTGCGCGAGCGGGTGCCCGACGTGCGGATCGTGGCCGCCGAGCCGCGGTACGGCGAGCTGGTCTACGGCCTGCGCAACGTGGACGAGGGCTTCATCCCCGAGCTCTACGACGAGTCGGTGCTGACCACGCGCTTCTCGGTCGGCTCGGCCGACGCGCTGCGGCGCACCCGCGAGCTGCTGGCCGCCGAGGGCATCTTCGCCGGCGTCTCGACCGGGGCCGCGCTGCACGCCGCGCTCGGCGTGGCGAAGAAGGCGGTCCAGGCCGGCGAGCGGGCCGACGTCGTCTTCGTGGTGGCCGACGGCGGCTGGAAATACCTGTCCACGGGCGCCTACGAAGGCACCCTGGACGAGGCCGAGGAACGCCTCGAAGGCCAGCTCTGGGCCTGAGCGCACGAGAAAGGGCGGCCCCGAAGGGCCGCCCTTCATCACGCGAGGGTCAGTTGAACAGCACCCGGAGCGAGAACGTCGCCTCCGAGTCGGTCATCTTGCCGCTCAGCCCCACGGCCCGCAGCACCTGCAGGTTGGCCTTGTCGTCGCCGTCCATGGACTCCAGGTAGAGGCTCTCGACCTTGTCGAGGTCCACGAAGAGCGCGTAGTTGGCCTCGTCGCCGTCCGCGACCGCGGTCTTGTACGTCTCAGAGTCGCCGAGCGTGCCCTCCTCCGACAGCGACTTGGCGTAGGCGTCGCTGGTCGCCACCGTGAAGACGCCGTCGCCGGTGACCTTGGCGATCTTCGGGGCGGGCTGGCCGCTCGCCGTCATCGCCTGCTGCACCTTCTCGAAGACGGCCTGCGCCTTGGCCGGGTCGGTGGCGATGCGCACGCCCGCCTTGAGCTGGTCGCCGCTCAGGCCCTCGGAGTCGACCGCGACCGTGAGGTTCTTGCCGAGCAGCGTGGCGAGGTCGCCGGGCAGGCTGAGGCCGTACTTGGTCTTGGCCTGCTGGAGGAGCTGCGTGATCTCGGCCGAGCCGGTCGCCGTGGCCTGCTTCTCGATCTCCGCCCACTGCTTGGTGACCACCTGGTCGAGGCCGGAGATCGACAGGGCGCCCGCGGTGGAGGCGGGCAACGTGCCGAGGTTCGCCTGCGGCAGGTCGCCCTCCGGCGTCATGCCCTTGGCCCCGCGCACGGTGCCGGCCAGCTCGACGTAGGAGCTGTCGAAGCGGAGCGCGCCGGCGAAGCGGGCGTCCTTGGCCTGCTCGACCGCCGCGCGCTGGTCGGCGGGGATCTCCTTGCCGGCCAGGTCGATGAGGCCCCCCATGTCGGTCCAGAACGACAGCACGCCCTGCTCGCCGACGGCGCCCATGTCGTCGCTGAACTCGGCGTTGTCGGCCAGGCTGCCGTCGGCGCGCGCGTACTTGTCGGCCAGCGCCTGGGTCGGGGTGAGCAGGGCGTAGTCGTCGCGGAAGGCGATGCCGTACTTGTCGCCCTCCATCAGCTTGGCGATGCCGGCCTTGGCCTGCTCCTGGTCCTTGACCTGGACGGCCACCGCGAAGTCGGGCTCGGCCTTGCCCGAGGGCACGGCGGCGAAGCCGACCCTGCTGCCCAGCCACGGGTCGACGTCCTTCGCGAAGTCGAGCTTGCCGTCCGAGTCCTTGTTCAGGGTGTCGAACAGCGCCTTGCGCGGGTCCTCGCCGGAGAAGGCGTCCTTGGTGACCGTGAACTTCCTGGCGAGCTGAAACAGCGCCAGCTTCTGGTTGGCGGCGGGGTCCAGGTCGAGGCGGGCGTAGGCGATCGCGTTGGCGGGCAGGACGTCGGCCGGCTGCGTGCCGCCGCCGCCGAGCGCGCCCACGGCCCAGACCGCGCCGCCGCCGAGCACCACCACGGCGAGGGCCGCGGCGCCCGCGACGAGCCAGCTCTTGCGGCCCTTCTTCGGGGGTTGCGCGGGCGGCTGCTGTTGCTGCTGCCAGCCCTGCTGCTGGCCGTAGAGGTCCTGCTGGGCGTAGGCGCCCTGCTGGGCGTACTGGGGCTGGGTGTACTGGCCCGGCTGGCCGTACTGGGGCTGCTGCCCGTACTGCTGCTGCCCGTACTGCTGCTGGCCGGACTGGCCCTGCTGCCCGTACTGCTGCTGACCGTGTTGGGGGCCGTACTGGCCCTGTTGGATCTGCTCCTGCTGCCAGCCGCCCTGAGGAAGCTGCTGCTGGGGCGACGGCTGGCCCTGCTGTGGCGGATAGGGCTGGCCCTGGTTCCAGTTGTATGCCTGGGTGCGGTCGGGATCCTGCCCAGCACCGTAAGGGGGGTTATTCGCAGACATCACTTCACTCACAATGTGGACTTCTGGCCACATCGGAACATAGTGCCTGCTGCTTATCAGGCGCTTGCAGAACGCTGGATCCCGCCCTTACACGCGGTCAAGCTCGCCCTTCAAGACGCTGATGTGCACCTCGCCCCCGCCGTAGTCCTCCACGTGCGCCCAGGGGACGAACGCGCATCCGGCGTACAGCACCCGCGCGAGCGCCTTCGACACCCAGGGCGAACGCCCCTCGCGCTCGCGGGTGAGCCCGAGCAGGAGCGGGGCGCGGACCTGGGAGACCACGAGCCCGTAGACCGTGTGACTCTGCTGGAGCTCGCCCTTGTGCCGGACCACCCGGATGTCGACCACGTGCCCGACCCACACCCCGTTGGCGTCCCAGACGGCCTGGCCGATGAGATGGGTAACAGTTGCCATGATCAAACTGTCTCAGTCCGATCACGTTTCCCCAGGTAGGCGCGCGGATGTGGGGATGCCGTAGAGTATGGGGCGACTAGAACATAGTTCCAGACTTCACGGGTGAGGCGGATGACGAAGTTCGACGAGGCAACGCAGGCGATCAAGATCGACGACACCACGTACGACGTGTGCCTCGACACCGGCTACTCGATCGGCGGCCCGCTCAACGGCGGCTACCTCATGGCCGTGATCCTGCGCGCGGCGGTCGACGCCTCGCCGTTCGAGCACCCCGTGAGCACCACCGCGCAGTTCCTCAAGGCGCCCGTCCCCGGGCCCGCGCAGGTGCGGGTGGAGCCGCTGAAGGCGGGCCGGACGGCCGCGTTCGCCCGTGTCACGCTCGTCCAGGACGGCACGGCCAAGATCGAGGGACTGATCACCACCGCCACGCTCAGCGGCGCGACCCCCGACTACCAGGACGACGAGGTCCACCCCATGCCGCCCGTCGAGGACTGCCTCAGGCTCCCCGACCCCAAGCCCGAGTCCGGCATGACGCTGAACGCCCAGATGGACCTGCGCTTCGACCCGCCCACGATCGGCTGGCTCAAGGGCGAGCCGACCGGCCGCCCCGAGTCGCGCGCCTACTTCCGCATGGCCGAGCCGCAGGACCCGGACCCGTACGTGCTGGCGCTCGCCGTGGACGCCCTGCCCCCCGTGGTCTTCTCGGCCGGGGCGCGCGGCTGGGCGCCGACCGTGGACCTCACCTGGCACCTGCGCGCCCTGCCCGCCCCCGGCTGGCTCACGCTCATCGGCGGCGGCCGGATGATCTCCGACGGCTGGTTCGACGAGGAGGTCGAGGTGCGTGACTCCACCGGCCGCCTGGTCGCGCAGTCCCGCCAGCTCGCCCGGGTGGGCAGGGGCTGACCGGCGGCGAAGGGTACGGATGTGACCAAGGCGACATCGCATCCTGCTCACGAGTCGCACATGTGAGCATTCTTACGCAGTGTTGATCGCCCAGGTCGCCTACCCTCTGAAGCGTGCCGGACACGAGCATCGGGATATTCGACAGCGGGGTCGGCGGCCTGACGGTCGCCCGCGCGATCATCGACCAGCTTCCCCACGAGTCCATCACCTACGTGGCCGACACGGCCCGGCAGCCGTACGGGCCGAAGAGCATCCCCGAGGTCCGCGCCTGCGCGCTGGAGGTGATGGACCACCTCGTCGAGCTCGACGTCAAAATGCTGGTGATCGCGTGCAACAGCGCCAGCGCCGCCGTGCTCCGCGACGCCCGCGAGCGCTATGACGTGCCCGTCGTCGAGGTGATCCACCCCGCCACCAGGCGCGCCGTGCGGGCGACCCGCAACGGCAGGGTCGGCGTGATCGCCACCAGGGCCACCATCGAGTCCATGGCCTATCACGACGCCTTCACCGCGGCTCCCGACGTGCAGCTCACCGGCGTGGCCGCCCCACGCCTGGTGGAGTACGTCGAACGAGGCGAGACGATGAGCGGCGAGCTCATCGAGGTCGTACGCGACTACCTGGAGCCCGTCAGGGCCGCCGGGTGCGACACTCTCATCCTCGGCTGCACCCACTATCCGCTGCTCGCCGGCGCGATCTCGTACGTCGCCGGCGAGGAGGTCACGCTGGTCTCCAGCGCCGACGAGACGGCCAAGGACGTCTACCGGATCCTGCACGACCGCGGCCTGGCGTCAGGAGGCGGGACCACCCCCCGGCACCGCTTCCTCGCCACCGGCGACCCCCGGCTCTTCGCCCGCCTCGGGCGGCGGTTCCTGGGGCCCGAGATCGACGCGGTCGAAGTCGCACCCGTGGGGGGTACCACCGTGAACGGCCGCCCGGCCCGTCCGGCGCCCGCGCCGCTGGCCGCTCTCGGCGGCGGCTGGGGGGTGCTGGACGCCCGAGCCGCGCGGCCGAGCCGCGACGCCGCCGAGCGTCGCAACGAGAAGGAGCCCACATGAAGGTGACCGTCGTCGGCTGCTCCGGAAGCTACCCGGGCCCCGACAGCCCCGCGTCCTGCTACCTGCTCGAAGCCGACGGCTTCCGGCTGCTGCTCGACCTCGGCAGCGGGGCGCTCGGCGCGCTCCAGCGCCACATCGGGCTGTACGACGTGGACGCGATCTGCCTCTCCCACCTGCACGCCGACCACTGCCTGGACCTCTGCGGCTACCACGTCGCCCGCACCTACGGGCCGCGGGCGCCCTACCCGGTGCTGCCGGTGCACGCGCCGGCCGACGCGCCCGCCCGGCTGGCGGCCGCGTACGGCATGCCGGACGAGCCCGGCCTGGAGACGGCGTTCGACTTCGTGCCGCTGGAGCCGCGCAGCTTCGAGCTCGGCCCGTTCACGGTCACCGCGGGGCTGGTCAACCACCCCGTGGAGGCGTACGGCTTCCGGGTGGCCGCGAACGGGCGCGTGGTCGCGTACTCGGGCGACACCGGCGAGTGCGAGGAGCTGGTCACGCTGGCCAAGAACGCCGACCTGCTGCTGTGCGAGGCGTCGTTCGTCGAGCGGCCCGACCTGCCGGCCGGCCTGCACATGACCGGCCGCCAGGCCGCCGAGCACGCCGCCGCGGCCGGCGTCGGCCGGCTCGTCCTCACCCACCTCGTGCCGTGGAACGACCAGGCCGAGGTGCTCGCCGAGGCCGGCCGCGGCGGCTACGGCGGCCCGATCGAGCTGGCCCGCAGCGGCGCGGTCTACGACCTCGCCTGAACCTCGCCCGCCTCGTCGAACTCCCGCATCCGCGGCAGCGGCGAGAACAGCAGCGGCACGAACGCCAGCGCCCGGCCCGTCAGCAGGATCCACAGCGCCTGACGGACGCCGAGCTGCGCGGCGATGAGCCCGCCGAGCAGCGCGCCCACCGGCATCGTGCCCCACACCAGGAAGCGCACCGAGCCGTTGACCCGGCCGAGCAGGTGCTCGGGGGTCACGGTCTGCCGGTAGGTGAGCTGGCCGATGTTGCTCATCGCCGCCGCGTACGAGATCGCGAACGAGGTGACCGCGAAGAACGACGCCCGCCAGTCCGCCTGCGTCATCGGCAGCAGCAGGCAGAACGGCGGGACGATCACGGCGGCCAGCCAGGTCACCCGCGCCGCCCCCAGCCGCCGCGACAGCCGCCCCGCGCTCAGCCCGCCCACCATGCCGCCGACGCCGCCGGCGGTGAGCAGCGCGCCGAGCAGGCCGGGCTCCAGCCTGACCACGTCGGCGAGGAACAGCACCGACAGGCCGAGCACGCCGCTCACCGACAGGTTGCTGATGGCGGACGACGCCGTGAACATCCGCATCAGCCGGTCCTGCCACAGGAAGGCCAGCCCCTCGCGGATGCCCCGGAGCAGCGGCTCGCGCCCGTCCGCCCGGCGCGGCTCGTCCGGCGTCCTGATGGTGGTCAGGAACAGCATCGAGGCGAGCGAGCCGAGCGCGGTGGCCGCGATCGTGCGCGAGGCGCCGACCAGTTCCACCAGCGCGCCCCCGATCGCGGGCCCGGACAGGAACGACGCCGCGCGCACGGTCTCCAGCTTCGCGTTGCCGTCGGCGAGCTGCGGTCCTCGTACGAGTCTCGGCAGGTACGTCTGGTCGGCCACGTCGTTGAACACCTGAGCGGTGCCCGCGAGCAGCGCGACCACGCATAACATCGGCATCGTCAGCACACCCAGCTCCGCCGCCACCGGAACGCTCCCGACCAGCACGAACCTGGCCAGGTCGGACGCCATCATCACGCGCCGCCTGCGCATCCGGTCGACCCACACCCCCGCGGGCAGGCCGATCACCAGATAGGCGGTGGTCTGCAACGCCGTGAGCAGGCCGACCTCGGCCGGCCCGGCATGCAACACGAGTACGGCCACCAGTGGAAGCGCGACCCGGGAGATGTTCGCCCCGAGTTCGCTGGCCAGATGTGAGCTGAGGAACCGGAGGAAGTCAGGGTTGCGCAACACCCCCGTTGTCATTGCGTAAGGATCCATGTGGCCGACACATTTGGTCAAGAGCGTCGTGGGGCGGAGATAGGGTGATCTGCATGTCCCGACAGGATGGCCGCAACCCTGACCAGCTCCGTCCCATCACGATCACCCGCAACTGGCTGGCGCACGCCGAAGGTTCGGTGCTGGTCGAGTTCGGTGGCACGCGGGTGCTCTGCGCGGCCTCCGTCCAGGACAGCGTGCCGCGCTGGCGGCGGGGCAGCGGCCAGGGCTGGGTCACGGCCGAATACGCGATGCTGCCGCGGGCGACCAACACCCGTAACGACCGCGAATCGGTCCGCGGCAAGATCGGCGGGCGCACCCACGAGATCTCCCGCCTGATCGGCCGCTCGCTGCGCGCCTGCGTCGACTACAAGGCGCTCGGGGAGAACTCCGTGCTGCTCGACTGCGACGTGCTGCAGGCCGACGGCGGCACCCGTACGGCCGCGATCACCGGCGCCTACGTCGCGCTGGCCGACGCCGTCGCCTGGATGCGCGAGCGCCGCATGTGCCCCGGCGACCCGCTGATCGGCTCGGTCTCCGCCGTCTCCGTCGGGGTGGTCGGCTCGGTGCCGATGCTCGACCTCTGCTACACCGAGGACGTCGCCGCCGAGACCGACATGAACGTCGTCATGACCGGCGAGGGCAGCTTCGTCGAGGTGCAGGGCACCGCCGAGGGCGCCCCGTTCGACCGCGCCCTGCTCGACCGGCTGCTCGACCTCGCCGTGGCCGGGTGCGAGGAGCTGACGCTCATCCAGCAGGAGGCCCTGCAGTCATGAGGATCGTCCTCGCCACCCGCAACCCTGGCAAGATCGCCGAGCTGCGCCGCATCCTGTCGGGCTTCGACATCGTCGGGCTGGAGGAGTTCCCCGAGATCGGCGACGTCGCCGAGACCGGCGTCACCTTCGAGGACAACGCCCTGCTCAAGGCGCACGCCGTCGCCCAGGGCTCGGGCCTGCCCGCCGTCGCCGACGACTCCGGGCTCTGCGTCGACGTGCTCAACGGCATGCCGGGCGTTTTCTCCGCCCGCTGGGCCGGGCGGCACGGCGACGACCGCGCCAACCTCGACCTGCTGCTCGCCCAGGTCTCCGACGTGCCCGACGACAAGCTGAGCGCCCACTTCGCGTGCGTCGCGGCGCTGGCGCTGCCGTCCGGCGAGCAGCGCGTGGTCGAGGGCACGCTGCCGGGGCACCTGGTGAGGACGCCGCGCGGCGAGCACGGCTTCGGCTACGACCCGATCTTCGTACCCGAGGGCGAGCAGCGCACGACCGCCGAGCTGGCCCCCGAGGAGAAGGACGCCATCAGCCACCGAGGGCGGGCCTTCCGGGCGCTCGCGCCGCTGGTGCGCGACCTGCTCGCCACCTGATCGTCTCTGCGCTGATCGGCGTCGCTGCCGGCCCTGGCGTGAAGCGCGTCTGGGGTGTGAGGGGCCTCTGACCGGGCTCCTGTGGAGTCACAGGCGGATGCGGGCGGCGATCGGCAGGTGGTCGCTGCCCGTCCTCGGCAGCGAGTGGATCTCGGTCACCGTCATCGCGCGGGCCAGGATCTGGTCGATGCGCGCCAGCGGGACGCGAGCCGGCCAGCTGAAGGCGAAATCGCTCGGCGGGGCCGTCATCAGCGAGAGGACCGGACGCAACCCGCGATCCTCGACGGTGCTGTTGAGGTCGCCCAGCAGCAGGACGCGGCCGAGCGGTTCGGCGGCCAGCACCGCGCCGAGCCGGCGGGCGCTCTCGTCCCGGCGTACGGCGTCGAACCCTTCCAGGCCGATGCGTACGGAGGGCAGGTGGGCGACGTAGACCGCGATGTCGCCGTGCGGGGTGCGGGCGACGGCGCGCAGCCCGCGGTTCCAGTCCGGGCCGACGCCGGGTGGGCGGATGTCCACCGGCGCGGCTTCCGCGAGGGGGTGGCGGGACCAGAGGCCGACGGTGCCGTGCACCGTCCGATACGGATAGTCGGCGCGCAGCGCGTCCTCCCAGGCCGGCAGGGCCGCCGGCAGGAGTTCCTCCAGGCCGATCACATCCGGCCGGGCCGCGATCAGCGTGCGCGCCGTGCCGGCCGGGTCGGCGTTCTCGTCACTGACGTTGTGCTGCACGGCAACCAGGTGAGGTGGCTGCTCCCCTCGGGGCGGCAGATGCCCGCCGAACTGGGTGAGCCAGGCGGCGAGCGGCAGCAGCGCGGCCAGCGCGCCCGCCGTGGAACGCCGCCACCAGGCCAGGCCGAGCAGCACGGGAACGGCCAGCGCCAGCCACGGCAGGAACGTCTCGACCAGGCTGCCGAGGCGCCCGACCCCGTTCGGCACCCACTGAGGGAAGGCCAGGACGGCGGCGACCAGCACGGCGATGGCGACCAGGACGACACGGAAGATCGGCACGCTGCGATCTTCGCAGGCTCCCGGCACTTCCGGCATCGCCTACGACAGCGACCGGCGCACCACCGAGCGCGACGACACCGTCGTCAGGGTGCGTCCCGCATGATGACGAATGCCTCCGAGATATCGGCGATCACATGGTCGGCGTGGTGTCTGTGATCCGGCCACGTTCCCCGGTCGATCCAGATGGTGCGGAGCCCGGCGGCCTGCCCTCCTTCGACGTCGGCGACGAGGCTGTCGCCGACCATCCATCCGCCCTCGGCGAGGCCGGCCCCGCACCGCTGAGCGGCGATCTCGAACAGGCCGCGCTCCGGCTTCCGGATGCCCTCGGCTCCGGAACGGCGTAGCCGTCGACCGCATCGGCGAGGCCGGTACGGCGGAGCTTGCCGAGCTGGTTGTCCGCCATGCCGTTGGTGACGATCCCCACCAGCCAGCCGGCGCTTCGCAGGTCGGCTATGCCTGCCAGGACGCCCGGATAGCACCGCACGAGGTGTGGCATGCGTTGCCGGTAGCCGGCCCATAGCTCCTCGACCGGCTCCGCCAGCGCGAAGTGGTCGCGCACCCTGCTGAAGAAGATGTCGCGACGCGGGTGCGTTTCCCGATCCAGGGCGATCAGCCACGCCAGTCCCTCGGGGCCCAAGCGTCGTCGCTCTGCGAACTCCCTGGCCCAACTGCGGAACGCGGTGTCGAGGTCGACGAGGGTTCGGTCGAGGTCGAAGAGAGCGAGGCGCTGCACCCCGCCGATCTTATGCACGAGCGGCTCGACGACGACTTGTGGATGACTGACGGTAGTCGTATGGTGGCGGAAAGCATACGTCTAGTTGTAGGAGGACATCACATGGGCAAGCACAAGGGCGACGAGTCCAAGCTGAAGCCGTTCCAGCCGCCCGCGCCCGGCAAGAACGAAGGCGACAGTGACGGCGGCAAGGGAGGCTCGCACGGCGGCGGTCCGAAGAAGTGACACCTGACCTCGACCTGGCCATCGACGGCATGATCGACGCGATCAGCGAGACCCGCGCCCCGATCGCTGACGCGATCATCGACGCGCTGCGTGCCGTGCCGAGGCACCGGTTCGTCCCCCAGGTAGGGGTCGCTCTGACCGAGGCCGGCCCCCGGCTCATCGACCGCGACAGCGACCCTGAAGCGTGGTGGGCGACCGTGTACGGGCTGTCCGCCATCGTGACGCAGCTCGACATGGGCGCGACGGACATCCGCGACGTGGAAGGCCGCTACACCTCCTCCAACTCCTCGCCGGGCACGGTGGTCGACCTGCTCACGCAACTCCACCCCGAGCCCGGACACCGTGTACTCGAAGTCGGCACCGGCACCGGATGGACGGCCGCGCTGCTGGCCCACCTCGTCGGCGACGCGTCCCGGGTCACGTCCGTCGAAGTGGACCCGGCCGTCGCCGAGCAGGCGGCGAAGAACCTCGCGGCGGTCGGCGTGCACCCGCGCCTGATCGTGGGCGACGGCGCGGACGGCCGGCCGGAGGGCGCACCGTACGACCGCGTGCACGTGACCTGCGCGGTCCACACCGTTCCCTACGCCTGGGTCGAGCAGTGCCGCCCCGGCGCGGTCATCGTCACCCCGTACTCGCCCGGATTCGACTCCGACCACTGCCTGCGGCTGGTCACCACACCGGACGGCAGCGCCATCGGGAGATTCCCCTGCGACACCCGGTACATGATGATGCGTTCCCAAAGCGCCACCACCCCGGGCGACCCGGACGACGGCAGCGGCCGGCGGTTCACCACCGAGCTGGATCCCCGCACGATCACCTACGCGCCGGCGGGCGCTGATCTGGTGATCTCGGCCCTGACCGGGTTGTGCATGCGCCTGGACGACGACGACCGGATGTTCCTCCTCGACCCCGGCGACCCCGGACGGTGGGGTGTCGCCATCTACGAGCCCGACGGCGAGTCATGGGTGTACGAGCTCGGCGACCGCCACCTCTGGGAGGAGGTGACCCGCGCGTACTTCCAGTGGGTGAGCCTGGGGGAGCCGGGGCTGGAGCGGTTCGGCATGTCGGTCGATCGTGAGGGGCAGCGGCTCTGGCTCGACACCCCCCAGACGCCCATCGGCCCTCGCCGGAGGCCGGCCTGCCAGGGGCTGGGGATCTCGTAACCATCGCGTAAGAACCGGGTGGTGGCCCAGGGCGTAGCGTCGGCAGTGTGCAGAAGTACATCTCGGTGCCCGCCTGGGCGGGTGCGCTGGCCGGATTGACAGCCGGTGGCGTGGCCCTCGGGCTGGCGCAGCTCGTGGCGGGGCTCTTCGGGCCGCAGACCTCGCCCGTCATCGCCGTGGGTGACGGCGTTGTCGACCTGACGCCCGCGCCGGTCAAGGACTTCGCGATCACGACCTTCGGCGAGAACGACAAGACGGTGCTCGTCTGGGGTGTTCTGGTGCTGCTCGCCGTCGTGGCGGCGGTCATCGGGGTGCTGGCGCGGCGGCGGCTCGCGTACGGGATGGCGGGGTTGGCGGCGTTCGCGGTGGTGGGGCTGGTCGCTGTCGTCACCCGTCCGGGCGCCTCGGTCGTGGACATTCTGCCGACGCTCGCGGGGGCCGTCGCCGGGATGTGGACGCTCGCGTGGCTGCTTCGCCGGGCCACCGTCCCCGCCGTCTCGGAGGCCCCTTCCGGCGAGGCCGAGCGGCCTGCCGTCATGCGGGGGAGCGGTGAGCCGTCGACCTTCGATCGGCGGCGGCTGCTGACCGGGGTCGCCGGGGGAGTGGTGGTGGCCGGGGTGGGGGCCGTGGCCGGGAGCCGGCTGGCCGGGTCCCGGGCGGTGGACATCGCGCGGGTGAACGTGGCGCTGCCCGCGCCGGCCACCCCGGCCAAGCCGATCCCCGCCGGCGCGGACCTGCGCATCGGCGGGTTGTCGTCCTTCGTCACCCCGAATCGGGACTTCTACCGGGTCGACACGGCCCTCGTCGTCCCCCAGGTCGATCCCGAATCGTGGAAGCTGCGGATCCACGGCATGGTGGACCGGCCCGTCGAGATCACGTACACCGATCTGCTGCGGATGCCGCTGACCGAGGCCGATGTCACGCTCACCTGCGTTTCCAACGAGGTGGGCGGGCGGCTTGTCGGCAACGCCCGCTGGCTCGGGGTCCGGATGTCGGAGATCCTGCGCCGCGCTGGTCTGCACGCCGATGCCGACATGTTGCTGTCCACCTCCGCCGACGGCTTCACCTGCGGCACCCCGGCGGACGTCGTCATGGACGGTCGGGAGGCGCTCTTCGCGATCGCGATGAACGGCGAACCGCTGCCGGTCGAGCACGGGTTCCCGGTGCGCCAGGTGGTGCCCGGCCTGTACGGCTACGTGTCGGCCACGAAGTGGGTGGTGGACGTCAAGGTGACCAGGTTCGACCGGGACGAGGCCTACTGGACGCCGCGCGGCTGGGCGGCCAAGGGCCCGATCAAGACGCAGTCCCGCATCGACGTGCCGGGCTCGGGCGCCTCGCTCAAGCCGGGCCGTACGACGATCGCCGGCGTGGCATGGGCCCAGCACAAGGGCGTGGCGGCCGTCGAGGTGCGGGTGGACGGCGGCGCGTGGCGGGAGGCGAAGCTGGCCGACGTGCCCGGCCCGGACACCTGGCGGCAGTGGTCGCTGGACTGGGACGCGACGCCCGGCTCCCACACCCTCCAGGTACGCGCCACCGACACCACCGGCTACACCCAGACCGAGCAGGTGGCCCCGCCGGCCCCGGACGGCGCGACCGGCTGGCACACGATCACGGTCAGCGTGGCCTGACCCCTTTTGGGCTACCGGCGTACGTGCAGGCGGGCCAGCGCCGGGGTCTCGTCGTCGCTGAGCTCGCGGCGGATCCGGCCGATGACGTCCTGGTCGAGCTTGCCCGCCACCGCCCCGAGGTCCGCGGCCGCCGGGCAGGTGAGCGCGAGGCGCAGGCCGTCGGGTCCCAGCCGCACCTTGGCCTTGCTCAGCCCGTCCACGTTCTTGAGCCCGACGTACAGCATGGCGGTGCCGGTGCCGTTGTGGGCGCCGCGGCGGCCCCAGCCGAGGCAGAGCAGCAGCCAGCGCAGCGCGGTCAGCGCGAGCAGGAGCAGGACGAGGGCGAGCGCCCAGAGGGGCCAGGCGGCGTCGGTCAGGGCGCGGGCGGTGTGCGCGGGCAGGACCTTGGCGTTCGGCGGCAGGCCGAGGAAGCGGCCGTGGCCGCGGAGCCAGGCGTAGACGCCGGCCGTGGCCAGCGTGCCGCCCACGACGGCGAGGCCGATGCGGTTGCCTCTGTACTGGCGCATGTCGGCTGTCAGCCGCCCTTCCCGAGCAGCCGGACGACGACCTCGCCGGCGCCGAACGTGCCGAGCCCGGCCAGGCGGTCGCCGACGGCGGTGCCGACCTGGCGGAGCATCGCGCCCGAGCTCTCGGCCTCCGTCACGACGGTGACCTCGATGGTGCGGCGGCGCAGCCGTACGTGGGCCCGCTGCACGCCGGGCACCTGCTGGGCGGCGGCCCGCAGGGTGCGGCGCAGGCCGCTGCGGGTGATGCCGATGACGATGAGCGGGTCGGCGGTCTCCACCGGCACGAGCCGGGAGCGGCCGGGGACGGCGGCGAGCAGCAGCATCAGCGTGCCCGTCCCGGCGAGGGCCAGGGCCGTCGTGGACGTCTCGGGCCACGGGGTGCGGCCCGCCAGCTCGGCCAGTTCGTTCAGCGGAACCCAGCCGAGCGGATGCCCGAGCAGCGCCGAGACCACTTCGGCGGCGCTCGCCCCGAGCCCGCCGGCCAGCGTGAGCGACACGACGGCGCCCGGCAGGGTACGCGCCGGCCTGAGCGCCCGCCGCGCCCGGCGCAGCGTGCTCTGCCGCGGAGCGGCGGGCGCACCGGGGGAGCGTTGCCGCTGGAGCGTGGTCATCACGAGCACCAGACGTACACGGGGGCCGGGCCGGGGGCGCTCCGGCCTCGCCGCCGGTTTGCCGGATCCTTACGGGAAGCCGACCGAACACGAACAGCACTCATATTCATTTGTTCCGTATGTCGTTACGCTGCTCATATGGACGACCGCCGGCGTTACGACCATGCCACCGCTGAGCTGGAGCCTCCCTTCGCCATCCTCGACCTGGCGGCCATGCGCGCCAACGCGGCCGACCTCGTCCGGAGGGCGGCAGGCAAGCCGATCCGGGTGGCCAGCAAGTCGATCCGCAGCCGTCCCGTGCTCGAACGCGTCCTCGCCATGGACGGCTTCCGCGGCGTCATGGCGTTCACGCTGCCCGAGGCGCTGTGGCTGGCCGGGCACGGCTTCACCGACATCCTGGTCGCCTACCCGACGGCCGACCGGCACGCGCTCGCCGCCCTCGCGGCCGACGCCGAGGCCGCCCGGCGGATCACGGTGACCGTCGACTCCGTCGCCCACCTGGACTTCATCGAGCACGCCGTACAGGGGCCCAAGGCCGAGCTCCGGCTCTGCCTCGACGTCGACGCCGGGTACATCGCGCTCGGCGGCAGGTTCCGCGCGGGCGCGCTGCGCTCGCCGATCCGCCAGCCCGAGGAGGCCGCCGACCTGGCCGCCGAGATCGCCAAACGGCCGGGGCTGCGGCTGGTGGGGCTGCTGGCGTACGAGGCCCAGATCGCGGGCGTGGGCGACGCGCCGCGGGGACAGGCCGCCTACGCGCGCGCCATCCGGCTCATGCAGGCGCGCTCGGCCCGCGAGCTGATCGTCCGGCGCGGGCGCGTGGTCAACGCCGTGCGGCAGTTCGCCGAGCTGGAGTTCGTCAACGGCGGCGGCACCGGCAGCATCGAGCTGACGGTGCGGGAGAAGGCGATCACGGAGGTGGCCGCCGGGTCCGGGCTGTTCCATCCCCGGTTGTTCGACTTCTACCGCCGCTTCACCGGCCGCCCGGCCGCGCTCTTCGCGCTGCCGGTGGTGCGCCGGCCCCGGCCCGACGTGGTCACGGTGCTCGGCGGCGGCTATCCGGCCTCGGGGTCGGCGGGGCCGAGTCGGCTGCCGCAGCCGTATCTGCCCGCGGGCCTGCGCTACGCCCCCGACGAGGGAGCGGGCGAGGTGCAGACGCCGCTGCTCGGGCAGGCGGCGCAGGACCTGCGGACCGGTGACCGGGTGTGGTTCAGGCACGCGAAGGCGGGGGAGCTGTGCGAGCGGTTCGACGCGCTGCACCTCGTGGAGGGGGACAAGGTCGTGGAGACGGTGCCGACGTACCGGGGTGAGGGCCGCACCTTCCTGTGACGGCCGGCGCCCGTCAGCGGCGACGGCGGCGCCGCAGGAGCGCGATGGCCGCGCCCACGACCAGCACCGCGCCCACCCCGATGAGCACCGGCGCCAGGCTGGGGCGGTCGTCCTCCCACACCTGGGCGGGGTCGTCGGTGTACTCGACCGGCCGCGGCGCGACCCCGAGCGCGTCGCCCACGGACGCCACGAAGTGCCCGGCCCGGGTCTTGACGTCGGCGACCGTGCGCTCGGCGACCCGCTTGGGGTTCACCCGGTCGGCGATGGCGTCGACCGTCTGCGCCAGCTCCGCGCGTGCCCGCGCGATGCGTCGCTCCAGCTCGTCGGGATCGGTGTCAGCCATGGCTCTCCTCTCGACCGTGCGCCCGGTCGTGATCAGTCTGTCAGGTCCGCGTGCGGTACGGCACGCCGGCCGGGCCGGTAGGTTGGCGAGAAGAACTCGAGGAGGGCCACATGACCGAAACCAAGCTCGCGCCCGGCGACGCCGCGCCCGAGTTCACGCTACCCACCGCCGCCGGCGGCGCCGTCTCGCTGGAGGACTACCGCGGCAAGCGGGTGATCCTCTATTTCTACCCTGCCGCGATGACGCCCGGTTGCACCAAGCAGGCCTGTGATTTCCGTGACAGTCTGGGCCGGCTGACCGCCGAGGGGTTCGTGGTGCTCGGGGTGTCCAAGGACAAGCCGGCGAAGCTGGCCCAGTTCGCCGAGCGCGACGGGCTGACCTTCCCGCTGCTGTCGGACCCCGAGTTGACCGTGCACAAGGCGTACGCGGCGTACGGGCTCAAGAAGCTCTACGGCAAGGAGGTGGAGGGCGTCATCCGCTCGACGTTCGTCATCGACGGCGACGGCAAGGTCGAGCAGGCCCTCTACAACGTCAAGGCGACCGGGCACGTGGCCTCGCTGAAGAAGAAGCTCGGCCTGGCCTGACCCGTGTAAGATTGGCCGGACTGCCGGGGCGGGCAGTTCACCAGGGGTCGTAGCCCAATGGCAGAGGCGCAGTCTTTAGGTGGCTGTCAGTGTGGGTTCGAATCCCACCGGCCCCACGGTCAGCGGATTTCCCTCGGGAGATGGACGCCGGAGCGGCCATCTCCCGGTTTCAGGGCGTTCAGCTCAGCCGGGCCTGCGCGTACGCGGCCATGGCGTCCCGCATATACGCGGCCAGCCCGTCGGCGATCCGCTCGTAGTTCTCCCTGAACCGCTCGTCATCGACCTGCATCCGGCCCAGGTGGGCATACTGCTCGGCGGTCGGCGTCCAAAATCGGCTCAGCTGCCGGTAGTGGACGTCGAGCTCGGCGAGCACCGCGGGGTCGTCCACCGGGGTTCCCGCGGCCATGAGCTCGGCCATCCGGATCATCCCCGCCGTCGCCTCCTGCTGCATCCGGCCGAGCTCCTCGGGGGCCAGGCTGTCCAGGAGCTCCTGCTGCCCGGACTGCTCCCAGTGCCCGGGCCACTGCTCGCGGGCCTGCTCGCTGTAGCGGGCACTGTCGAATCCCTCGAACAGGTTCTCCGGCCTGCTGATTCTGGGCATACCGTCCTTCCCTTCGCTGTTCTCAAGCTCGGTGATGGTTCTGGCCACCATGCGCGCCACCGCGTCCAGTCGGTCGCGCTCCTGGAGCACGCGCTGGTGATGCTCGCGCAGGGCGGCCAGGGGGTCGGTGTGCCGGTCGACGATCTCCTTGATCTCGGCGAGGCCGAGGCCCATCTCCCGCAGCACGAGGATCTGCTGCAGCCGCAGCAGCTGGTCCTCCTCGTAGTGGCGGTAGCCGTTGCCGCCGATCCGGGCGGGCTCCAGCAGCCCGATCTCGTGATAGTGGCGCAGCGTCCTCGACGTCACTCCCGACATCCGCGCCACCTCGGCGATCGACCACGCCATTGCCTGCTCACCGTCCCCGTACCGTTCACCAGGCCGGATCTTCCGGCTCCCTCGTGACGCTAGATATTGACGTAACGGCAGAGTCAAGCCGGCAGAAGTCTGGGTGGACGTTCCCTCTCATCGTCCTCACAAGGAGACAGGAATGCGCAAGTCGTACAAGATGGCCTTACCTGTCGTGCTCGCCGCAGGTCTGCTCGCCGCCCCGGGCCTGCTCGCGTCGTCCTCCGCCTCGGCGGCGGCAAGCTTGACCCTGACCGGAGGCGGGTGCGAACCGCTCGCGCGGCGGTTCCTCTGCGAGGTCTCCTTCAGCGGCGGCGTCGCGCCGGTCGCCGTGCGCTGGTACGTCAACGGCTCCAACGTGCCCTCGTACAACGACAAGACCTTCGTGTCGATCGGCTGTCAGCCCACCTTCAGGTACGACATCCGCGCCGTGATCAGCGACGCGACCGGGGCGTCCGTCGAGTTCAGCAGGTCGCCCACGTGCCGCTCCGGCAACCCGTGACAGCGGTCTAGCAGCCCACCCGCCGGCTGCTCAGCGCGATGTCGTCCAGCCACACGTCGTAGCCGGCGGGGGTCGGGTTCGCCTGGTAGAGCTGCCAGCCCAGCTTGACCGTGTCGAACCGCGGGAAGACGAAGTCCACCGGGTTGCCGCCGTGCTCGCGGGTGGACACGGTGAGCTCCGGCTTGGCCACCCCGTCGAACCACAACGAGATCCGGTTGTCGGCGGCGTCCATGTGCCACTCCACGCAGGTCCACCTCCCGGCGACGGAGGGGGCGGTGGCCCGCCAGTTCGTCCAGTCCCCGGTGGGGCCGCCGTCCGCGCCGACGCCCCAGTACGCGGCTCCCCCGTGGGGCGGAGGGGCGTACTGGCCGCCGAGCGGACGGACGACCTCGGGCCCGTCGCCGGTCGCCTCGACGAGCGTGTAGTGCGCCCAGTCGGGCGCGGTCGGGAACGCGGCGGCCCGCAGCCGCACCCGGCCGTAGAAGCTGTTGCCCGGCGCGGCGAAGTCGTCCACCTTCAGGAACGCGCGGCCGTTGCCCTCGGTGTGCACGCGCAGCACCTTCTGCCCGCGCCGTCCGTCGCGCTCGACGGTGAGCGTGCCGTGCTTGGTGTCGACGCCCCAGCGGAGACTGCTCGCGCCGCCCGCCGGCACGGCCTGGAAGTCCTCACAGAACAGCAGGCTCGCCTTCGCGCACGTACGCGGGTCCGTCCCGGCCGAGGCGGCATGGGCCGTCAGCGGCACCATCAGGACGGACGCGACGACACCGGCCAGCCATGCACGCACGAGGACTCCCTTGCGCTGGGGATGTGGGTGAGCGGGAGTACGGTACGCCATCCGCTGCGGAGGGGAACACGGACGGCGACAGCCGCCGGCCAACGGCGCTGGTGGGGGAGCCGCGGCTGGGGAAACTTTCATCGTTCACCCGGGCGGCGTGGGCAGTTGCGGGCGTTCGTCGGTCCAGCCGATCTCCTGGAACGAGGAGGAGACACGAAGCTCTGCCTGCCGCCCGTCAGCGAGCTCGGTGGTGTTCGCCCTCACTTCGGAGAGAAGCAGGCCGGTGCTGGGATCGACCACGAGCCGAACCTCGGAGAACAGACCCGGCTCGATCTCCTCCTGGTAGCTGAGCAACTGCCCACGCCGGCCCAGCGGATCCGTCGTCTCCCCGACAGCCCGTATGGCGGGCAGGGACGCGAGGATCCGGTACGCGGACGCACGGGTCTCGGGCGAGGCCGGCAGGGTACTGATGATGTCCACACAGTCCCGGAGAAGGATGTGCTTCCTCGCCTCCTCCACGTCCATCCCGGATCCGGTCAGATCCAACCGGCCGATGCGCTCTTCCAGGTAGCTCCGGAGCGTCTCGGGCTCGCCCGGGACCGCGCGCAGCTCCTTCCAGGTCAACGATTCCCCGGCCAGGTCACCGACCGTCTTCCAGCGCAGCCGTTCGGCGGTTCGCTCACCCGCCGCCGCCTTCAGCGGCCCGAACGGGACGGCGAACAGGTTCTCCGTCTTCATGTCCTTGGGGTACCGCCAGCTGGTAGGCGACCCCGCGGCCCGCCACGCCACCTCGTCCTGCGGGGTCGCGGGCCTGACGCCGAGATCCTGGCCGATGCGCCAGCTCCGCAGGCCCGTTCGCCCGGCCAGCCATACCTCTCCAGATCGCGCCTCCTCGAGCACGTAGCTGCGCGTGGGATCGGTCAACATCCACCGGGTGACCCCCTTGTAACGCCAGTAATCGCCGCTCGCGGGGGCCTGCTCCGCGGCGACGGCGGCCGCGAGCAGGATCTGCCGGGCGGTCGGTTCGGCCGTCGCGGACGCCGACGTGCCGGGCTGAGGCGCGACGGAGATCGTGTTGCCGGACAGCATCGCGGGGGTGATGACCGCCACCGCGGTGGCGGCCGCGGCCAGGCCGAGCAGAGCGCGGCCTGGCCGCAGCAGAGCGCGGCCAGGAAAGCGCGGGAGCCGCCGTCGTGCCGGGTGCTCCATCGAGACGATCTCCGCCAGCAGCGCGTCCGCCCCCGTGGTGGACGCCCGGCCGGCCAGATCCTCGTCCCGCACTCGTGCCCGGTCCTTGAAAATCTGGTCGTTGTTCACCTTGACCTCTTCTCGATGAGCGGCCGTACCGCCAAGCCGGCGGCCGATGGACGGGTCTTCTCCAGGGCCTTGGCGAAGCGCTTGCGCGCCCGGTGCAGGCGGATACGGGCGGCGTTACGGGAGCAGCCCAGCACGGTGGCGATCTCGCCGGGGTCGAGCCCCTCCCAGAGAGCCAGGGCCAGCAGCTCACGATCGCTGTCGGCGAGCAGGTCCATGGCATCGTCCACGCCGTGCGGCTCACCGTTGGGAAAGGGGACGGCGTAAAGCTTGTCGATCTCGTCGGTGAGTTCGGTGTGCCGGGTGAGCCTGCGCCGCTCGCTCCGGCGGTGGTTGGCCAGGACCCGGCGGGCCACGCCGTACAGCCAGAGCCTGCCGGCGTCACCGTCGGGGAGCTCGGTCATCCGACGCCAGGCGATCACATAGGTCTCGGCCACGACGTCGGCGGCGTCCTCGGGCGAGGAACACCGCCGCACGGCGTAGCCGAGAATCTGCTCATAGGTCCTTCGGTACACCGCCTCGAACCGGGACCGGTCGTCTTGTTCACTCACGCGCCATCCTCGTCAGACCTTCCGAACGTTGCGGGCTTTCACTCCGTACGTGTCCGAGGGCGACGGCGGAATTTCAGGTCAGGGGCGAACGACTGAACCCAGACGATGCGGCCGGCCTCGTATGGGCGCGGTGGGCGCGGCTCGGTCGCCCGCAATTTCGGCGATCAGCAGGCGCGCGGCCACCAGGAGCGGCAGCAGGTCCGGGAAAGCCGCGAGGGGTGGACGGCTGTCATGGGGCTCCAGGTCCCAGGTGTCCCGGAGGACAATCGTCCACGGTACTCGGGCCGCCATGACCGTGACCGTGGGCGGAGGGGTCGGGCGAAAGCCGGCCGGACTTCAGACCGGGGCGCTCAACGGGGATCGGCGTGAGGGTCAGGGTCGCGCGGCGCTTCCTCATCGCCGCGCGACCCGGCATCGCGATCATGATCCGCCATCACGATCTCCCTTTACTCGCCCACTGAAGGGGCGCTCCCAGAGACAAGAGTGCCGCAAAGGGCGTAAGCCCTGTGTAAGACCTCCTCGATGTGCGACCTGGGTCGTAGGCGGACTTCCACCTCCAGGCGGACCAACCCCGGTCCGGGCCTGCATATCGTGAGGATGTGTTCGGCAGGGTACGGTCGTGGTCCCGCGGCCACGAGAAGCTGGCGAGCGCCCTGCGGGTCGCTCCCCTCGCGGCGCTGTGCGGGCTGTTCGCCGTGCCGTACGCGTCCTACACCCCGGTCGGCGCCGGCCTGATGCTCGGCGTGGCCGGTTACCTGGCGCTGTCGGCGGCGCTGCTGGCGCCGCTGCTGTGGCTGGCGCGGCCGGTCCCGTCGTACGCGCTGATCGCGCTGATCAGCTTCTGGCAGTGGCTCGCGGGCCTGGACCCGCTGCCCGCCAACCTCGCCGTGCTGGTCGCGCTCTGGGTGGTCGCCTACCGGTGCTCGTTCCGCTGGGGGCTGGCCGCGATGCTGGTGGCCGAGCTGGGGATCCTCCTGGCGCTGGTCAACTGGGAGTCGCCGTCGTTCGGGACGTTCTTCGGCGGGTCGGTGTTCGTGGTCACGATCTGGCTGTTCGGCCTGTACGCCGGCACCCGCCACCGCTACCTGGAGGGCCTGGAGGAGCGCGCGGAACGGGCCGAGCGCGAGCGGGACCAGCAGGCGCGGATGGCGGCCTCGGCCGAGCGCGCCCGCATCGCGAGGGAGCTGCACGACGTCGTCGCGCACAACGTCAGCGTCATGGTGGTCCAGGCCGACGGCGCGGGCTACGCCCTCGACCGCGATCCCGAGCAGGCCCGCCAGGCCGTACGGGCCATCTCCAAGACCGGCAGGGCCGCGCTGGCCGAGATGCGCCGGCTGGTCGGCGTGCTGCGCGACGACGAGCACCCCGACACCGACTACACCCCGCAGCCGGGCCTGGACCAGCTGGAGGAGCTGGTGCGCGGCTCGGGCGTGCCGGCCAGGCTGGTGGTGGCCGGCGCGCCCGGCGAGCTGCCCGAGGGCCAGCAGCTCGCCGTCTACCGCATCGTCCAGGAGGCGCTGACGAACGCGCTCAAGCACGGCGGCCCCGGCGCCCGCGCCCTGGTCGAGCTCGACTTCGACGGCCCCGAGCTGGTCGTGCGCGTCACCGACGACGGCAGGGGCGGGGCGGCGCCCCGCGGCGACGGCGGCCACGGCCTCATCGGGATGCGCGAGCGCGTCGGCATGTACGGCGGCGCGGTGACGGCCGGCCCCCGCCCGGGAGGCGGCTACGAGGTGCTGGCCCGGCTGCCCATGGCCAGGGCGGCGTGAGGGAGGCGGCCCCGGTGATACGGGTGATGCTGGTCGACGACCAGGAGCTGCTGCGGGCGGGCTTCCGCATGGTGCTGGGCGCGCAGCCGGACATCGAGGTGGTCGCGGAGGCCGCCGACGGCGCCGCCGCGCTGGAGCTGCTCGCCACGACCGAGGTGGACGTCGTCCTCATGGACGTGCGCATGCCCCACATGGACGGCGTCGAGGCCACCCGCCGCATCGACGGGCCGAAGGTGCTCATCCTGACCACGTTCGACCTCGACGAGTACGCCTTCGCCGCCATCAAGGCGGGCGCGGCCGGTTTCCTGCTCAAGGACGTGCCGCCGGACGACCTGCTGAGCGCCATCCGGCACGTGCACGCGGGCGACTCCGTGGTCGCGCCCACCACGCTGCGGCGCATGCTGGACCGCTTCGCCGCCCAGCTCCCGGCGCAGGAGCCGGTCACGGCGGCCGAGCTGACGCCGCGCGAGCGCGAGGTGCTGCTCTCGGTGGCGCGCGGCCTGTCCAACGCCGAGATCGCGGCCCGGCTGGAGGTCGCCGAGGCGACGGTCAAGACGCACCTCGGCCGGGTGCTGGCCAAGCTCGGGCTGCGGGACCGCGCCCAGGTCGTGGTGTACGCCTACGAGGCCGGGCTGATCGTGCCCGCCCATCGGCCGAAAGGCTGACCGGGGTCGTCCGGAGTCGCAGCCGAAGTCCCTCCTCAGGGCCCAGAGCAGGCGACATTTCCGCTTCTAGCGTTGGTCGCGTTGAAAAAGCGCGACAAGGAGCGACGAGTGACCCGCACCCAGGCCCCGCCCGCCGTGGTGGCCACGAACCTGACCAAGACCTACGGACACGGCGACGCCGCCGTGCACGCGCTGCGCGGCGTCTCCGTGGCCTTCCACACCGGGGCCTTCACCGCGATCATGGGGCCGTCCGGCTCCGGCAAGTCCACGCTCATGCACTGCCTGGCCGGGCTCGACACCGCCACCTCCGGCACCGTACACGTCGGCGAGGCCGAGCTGACCGGGCTGAGCGACCGGCGGCTCACGCTGCTGCGCCGCGAGCGCATCGGCTTCGTCTTCCAGGCGTTCAACCTGCTGCCCACGCTGACCGCCGAGCAGAACATCCGCCTGCCGCTCGACATCGCCGCCCGCCAGCCCGACCAGGCGCTGTACGACCGGGTGATCGACACCGTCGGGCTGCGAGACCGGCTCGGGCACCGCCCGTCCGAGCTGTCCGGCGGCCAGCAGCAGCGGGTGGCCGTGGCCCGGGCGCTGATCAGCAAGCCGCAGGTCATCTTCGCCGACGAGCCGACCGGCAACCTGGACTCGCGCAGCGGCGCCGAGGTGCTGTCCTTCCTGCGCACCTCCGTGCGCGAGCTGGGCCAGACCATCGTCATGGTGACGCACGACCCGGTCGCGGCCTCGTACGCCGACCGCGTGGTGTTCCTGCGCGACGGCGAGCTGGTCACCGAGGTGACCGCGCCCACGCCGCAGACCGTGCTGGACACGCTCGTGAAGCTGGAGGCGTGAGGTGCTGAGGACGGCGCTGGCCGGGCTGCGCGCGTACCGGCTGCGGTTGCTGCTGACGTCCCTGGCGATCGTGCTGGGGGTGGGGTTCATCGCGGGCACGTTGGTCCTGAACGACACCGTACAGGCGGGTTTCTCCCAGCGGGTGACCGCCGACGCCGGCAAGGTGGACGTGGCGGTGCTGGCCGGGGACGGCGTGCTCGCCGAGGACGTCCTGCGCCGGGTGCGCGCGGTCACGGGCGTCGCCGACGCGCAGGGCCTGGTGCGCGGGCCCGCGCGGCTGCTCGGCAAGGACGGCAAGGTGGTCGGCGACCTGCCCACCACGGCGATCTCCGTCGTACGCGGCCCGCTGCAGCGCACCACGATCGTCGCCGGCACCGGACCCGGCACGGACGACCGGGCCGCCGTGCTCGACGAGAACACCGCCCGCGTCAACGGCTTCCGGCTCGGCGAGGACCTCGTGGTGCTCGACCCGGAGGGGGAGCGGCACACCTTCAAGCTCGTCGGGCTCCTCGACCCCGGCGTGGACCAGGAGCTCGCCTTCACCGGCGCGGTCGGCCTCACCACCTCCGCCGCCCTGCGGATGACCGGCGCGAAGGGCTACCACGAGATCGACGTCGCGGGTGGCGCGCCCGGCCTGGAGCAGGCCGTGGCCGCCGCCGCGGGGCCGGGGGCGACGGTGAAGACCGGCGACGAGCTGGCCGCCGACCTCGCCGCCGCGGCCGGGCTGGAGATGCGGACGCTGACCGTGGGCCTGCTGCTGTTCGGGGTCGTGGCGATGATGGTGGCCGCGCTCGTCATCTACAACACCTTCACCATCCTCGTCGCGCAGCGCGGCCGCGAGCTGGCGTTGCTGCGCTGCATCGGGGCCACGCGGGGGCAGGTGTTCGGCTCGGTCCTGCTGGAGTCGGGCGTGGTCGGCCTGGTCGCCTCGGCGCTCGGCCTCGCGGCCGGGTACGGGCTCGCGGCGCTCGCGCTCGCCCTGCTGGCCGCGTTCGACGCCCCGCTGCCCACGGGCGCCTCCGTGGCGCTCACCCCCCTCACGATCGCCGTCGGGGCGGCCGTGGGCCTCGTCGTCACCGTGGGCGCGGCGCTGCTGCCCGCCCGGTCGGCCACGCGGGTGCCGCCGGTCGCGGCGCTGCGTACGCAGGCCGACGAGCAGGCGTTCCGCATGGGCGCGGCGCGCTGGGGCGCCGCCGCGCTGTTCCTGGTGGCCGGGTTCGGCGCGACCGGGTTCGGCGTGTGGAGGATGCCGCCAGGGGGCACGGCCACGCTGGTCGTGGTCATGGTCGGCGGCATGCTGACCTTCCTGGCCGTGCTGATCCTCGGGCCGGCGCTGGTCCGGCCGCTGAGCGCGGTCGTGGGGCGACTCCCCGCCCGGCTGGCCGGGGTGCCGGGACGGCTGGCGCTGGACAACACGGCGCGCAACCCGCGCAGGGCCGCGACCACGACCGTCGCCCTGACGATCGGGGTGACGCTCATGACGGTGATCTCGGTGCTCAGCGCCTCGACCCGGGCGACCGTGACGGACAAGCTGGACGAGCAGTTCCCGGTGGACTACCTGCTGTCCGCGCAGGGCGGCGAGGCCGCGGTGCCGCGTTCGGTGGGCGAGGAGCTGCGACGGGCGCCGGAGCTGGGCTCGGTGCTGCAGGTCCGCGAGACGCCGGCCAAGGTCACGGGGCGGACGGGCGGGGCTCGGACGTACGATCTGGGCGCCTTCCACGGGCCGGTCGTCCCCGAGGTGGTCGCGGGTTCGATGGCCGCCGGGCTGTCGGAGGGCCAGGTGGCGCTGCTCGACCGGGCCGCGAACGAGCTGGGCGTACGGGTCGGCGACACCGTGCAGGTCAGCGTGCGGGCCAAGGGGCGCGCGGAAAGCGTGCCGTTGCGGGTCGTCGCCGTGCTCGACGGGGACGGCTCGGCGCTGCCGACGCTCACCGTCGCCGAGAGCGCGTTCGACCGCTACGCCGGGGCGCTGCCCGACGCCCGGGTGCTGATCACCATCAAGGACGGGGTGTCCGCCGACCAGGCGAGGGCCGTGGTCAGGGAGGCCGTCGCCGCCTATCCGACCGTACGGCTCAGCAGCTCGACCGAGGTGCGCGGCGAGTTCGACGAGACGCTCGACATGCTCCTCATGATCGTCGGAGGGCTGCTCGGGCTCGCGATCCTGATCTCGCTGCTGGGCATCGCGAACACGCTGTCGCTTTCGGTGCACGAGCGCTCGCGGGAGTCGGCGCTGCTGCGGGCGCTCGGGCTGACCCGGCCGCAGCTGCGGCGGATGCTCTCGGTCGAGGCGCTGGTGCTCGGGCTGATCGGCGCGCTGGTCGGGGTGGTGCTCGGCGGGCTGTACGGCTGGGTGGCGGTGCTGGCGATGCTGGACGGGGCGGTCCTGTCGGTGCCCGTCGGACAGGTCGTGCTGTTCGTGGTGCTGTCGGGGGTGGCGGGGGTGGTGGCCTCGCTGCTGCCGGCGCGGCGGGCGGCGCGGGCGTCGATCGCCGGGGCGCTCGCTGCCGGGTGACCGTCAAGTCGGGTAAAGGGTCTTGAAATGGCATAAACCCGTCATGTGCGGATAGAGAGCGCATGCGCGCGAGGGCCGGGCGTCTCATGGGGGCGGCGCCCGGCTCTCACGCGGCTGAGAGGGGGCGGCGCGGCCCCCGGTGGGGGGTCCATCTTGGCCGGCATGCTCGCCATGGGGATCGGCATGG
>NZ_BAAAMV010000006.1:0-99447 GCF_039529455.1 Nonomuraea bangladeshensis | reverse complement strand
GGCGCACCCGCGGCTGCGCGGGGGCGGCGCGGCCCCCGGTGGGGGCCGCGCCGGCGACTCGCAGAGGATGGCGGCTTCGAGCCGTGGCGCGACTCGGCGGGGGGGTGGTCGCGCCGAGCCGTGGCGCGACTCAGTGAGCGATGGCCGTGCCGAGCCGTGGCGCGACTCAGCGGGGGATGGGGCCGGGCCAGAGCTCGGCGACCGTCTCCGGGTCGAGGAGCGGCCGGGGGGCCACCTCGCCGGTCGTCTCGTCGATGACGACACACGCGCCGCCGATCGTCTCCGGCAGCCGGGCCGGGTCGTCGGGTTCGAGGTCGCGGATCCAGGCGACGTAGCCGTCGTGGAAGCCGTACACGCCGACGGAGACGGCCTCCTCCGCCGGCAGCGCCCCGTTGACGTACTCCTCGGCCAGCGCCCTGGCCTGGTCCAGGTTCACTGCGGCCTCCCGTGCCGGTCGAGGACCACGCAGAACACCCCGGTCACCGTCAGGTAAGGGGGCTCCACCGACATGTGCCCCCGCTGGGCGTCGATCCAGATGACCTCGCCCTCGGCGTTGACCGCGTTGTAGGCGTGGCTGCCGCCGCCGGGCCAGCGCACCACGATCACCGCGCTCGCCCCGTGGCCGGCCTCCGTCAGCCGCCGCGCGATCATCGGGTAGGCGTGCCGCCCCTGCCCGGTGTACTCCAGCCGCTGCCCGACCCAGCGTTCGATCCTGGCCGTGCTGCCGCGCTCGCCGGTGAGCACGGGCCGGCCGATGCGGTCGTGCTCGGGCACCCGCGCCGCGGCCGTGGCCGGCTCGCCGTGCCAGGTGGACAGCACGGCGAGCGCGCAGTCTGCGGCGTTGGCGGCGCGGAACGGGTCGTCGGCGGGGCCGCAGCCGTTGATCAGCCTGATCCAGGTGCCGCGCGGGTCGGGGAACCGCGCCCCCGGGGGCAGGGCCTCCATGAGGTCGCGCTCCGCCTGCGGATCGGGCCTTGCCAGCCCGCCGGGCACGTCGTACGGCCGGCACTCGGCGAGCGGCGGCGGCCGGTGCGGCCGGTCGAACCAGTCGTCCCCGTCGCCCTCCGGCCTCGCCCGTGGCTCCTCACCGACACCGGGCGAGTCCTCGCCGGCCCCGAAAAGGTCCTGCTCGCCGGGGGCCGGCGCGTGCTCGTCCAGCTCGGCGGCCCGCTCGTAGTCGAGCCACCGCACCCCGTCGGCGACGACGGGGTTGTACCGCCCTTCGGGGAGGACCCAACGGACACTCGGCTTGCGCTCGCGGAACACGGCCTGCCTCCTGTCATCCCTTCGACCACCGATCGTAGATGGGTCGTCACGGAACGGAGGGGGAAAGTGCAAAGTTCCGCTGGTCAGGTCTCCTATTCGTAGTGGTAGCGGGCCTGCAGGATGACGACCTCGTCGTCCATGGGCAGGTAGACCAGTCTGTGCTCTTCGGTGATGCGCCGCGACCACGCGCCCGTCAGGGCGTACTTCAGCGGCTCGGGCTTGCCGATGCCCTCGAAGGGATCACGCAAGGCGTCCTCGATCAGCCGGTTGATCCGCTTGAGGATTTGCCGATCGGCCGTCTGCCAGTGGACGTAGTCCTCCCAGCCCCTCCCCGTGAAGGCGACCTTCACCGGGAGCCCTCGTCGTCCAGCAGTTCGTGCCTCTCGTGGCGGCCCGCGAGAGCCTCCTGGTACGACTCGATCAGTCGACGGGCGTTGGCCGGCGAGCGAAGCAGGTAGGCCGTCTCCCGGAGCGCCTCGTATTCCTCGGCGGCGACCAAGTAGGCGTTTCCGCTCTTGGACACGATCTCCACGGCGGTGCGGTCGTTGTTGACCTCTTCGATGAGCGGGAACAGGCGTCGGCGGGCCTCGCTGGCGGTGATGGACATGACCCTCCCTCTGAGTGGTACAGCTTTACGGTACCACTCAGAGGTCGTCAGCACTCGATGACGTTGACGGCGAGGCCGCCGCGGGAGGTCTCCTTGTACTTGTCGAGCATGTCGCGGCCGGTGTCGCGCATGGTCTTGATGGCCTTGTCCAGGGCCACGTAGTGGCGGCCGTCGCCGCGCAGGGCGATGCGGGCCGCGGTGATGGCCTTGTTGGAGGCGACGGCGTTGCGCTCGATGCACGGGATCTGCACGAGGCCGCCGATCGGGTCGCAGGTGAGGCCCAGGTTGTGCTCGATGCCGATCTCGGCGGCGTTCTCCACCTGCTCCGGTGTGCCGCCCATGACCTCGGTCAGCCCGGCGGAGGCCATCGAGCAGGCCGAGCCCACCTCGCCCTGGCAGCCGACCTCGGCCCCGGAGATGGAGGCGTTCTCCTTGAACAGCACGCCGATCGCGGCGGCCGTCAGCAGGAAGCGGATCACGCCCTCGTCGTCGGCCTGCGGGACGAAGCGGGTGTAGTAGGTGAGCACGGCCGGGATGATGCCGGCCGCGCCGTTGGTGGGGGCGGTGACGATGCGGCCCCCGGCGGCGTTCTCCTCGTTGACCGCCAGCGCGAACAGCGTCACCCAGTCCATCGCCTGGAGCGGGTCCTTCTCGGGCGACTCGGCCTGGAGGCGGCGGTGGAGCTGGTTGGCGCGGCGCTTGACCTTGAGCCCGCCAGGCAGCACGCCCTCGCGGGAGATGCCTCTGCGCACGCACTCCTGCATGACCCGCCACAGGTTGAGCACGCCCGCGCGGATCTCCTCCTCGGTGCGGCCGAACGCCTTCTCGTTCTCCATCATCAGCGCGGAGATCGACAGGCCGGTGTTGGAGCAGTGCTTGAGCAGCTCCTCGCCCGTGGTGAACGGGTAGGGCAGCACGGTGTCGTCGGGCTTGATGCGGTCGGCGCCGGTGGCGTTCTCGTCCACGACGAAGCCGCCGCCGACCGAGAAGTAGACCTTCTCCCGCACGGTTCCGCCGTCCGCGTCGTAGGCGGTGAAGCGCATGCCGTTGGGGTGCTCGGGGAGGGAGATCTTGCGTTCGAAGACGAGATCCTCGCCCACGACGAACGGGATCTCGCGGCGGCCGTAGAGATGGACGGTGCCGGAGGCGCGCATGGCGGTCAGGCGCTCGTCGACGGTGTCGACGTCCACCAGCTCCGGCTTCTCCCCGGACAGGCCCAGCAGGACGGCCTTGTCGCTGCCGTGGCCCTTGCCGGTCAGGCCGAGCGAGCCGTACAGGATGGCCTCGACGCGGGCCACCCGCTCCAGCAGGCCGTCCTCGTGCAGGCCCCGGGCGAACTTGTGCGCGGCCGCCATCGGGCCGCCCGTGTGCGAGCTGGAGGGCCCGATGCCGATCTTGAAGAGGTCGAAGACGCTGATCGCCATTGATGTGCGCCCTTCATGGGACGGAAGCCGGGGCCCGGGCGGGGCCCCGGCGGGGAAATCAGGACTCGCCGGAGGTGAGGGCGGTGTACTCCTCGGCAGAAAGCAGGTCCTCGGGCTCGCCCTCGATGCGCACCCGGAACATCCACCCTTCCCCGTAGGGGTCGCTGTTCACCAGGGCCGGGGTGTCGGCCACGTTCTGGTTGACCTCGACCACCTCGCCGCCCACGGGCGAGTAGATCTCGCTGACGGACTTGGTGGACTCCACCTCGCCGATCGAGTCGCCGGCCGCGACGCTCGCGCCGACCTCGGGGAGCTGCACGTAGACGACCTCACCCAGGGCCTCGACGGCGAAATCGGTGATGCCCACGGTGACGGTCAGGCCGTCGTCCAGCCCGGCCACCCACTCGTGTTCCTTGGTGTAGCTCAGCTCGTCAGGGATGTTGCTCACTTCTTCCTCCTGTAAAAGGGCAGCTCTACGAGGTCCACGGGTTCTTGGCTGCCCCGGATGTCCACTGCCAGGCCTTCACTCGCGCCGGTGTCGACGTAGGCCATCGCGATGGGCTTGCCCAGGGTGTGGGAAGGCGCGCCGCTGGTGACCTCGCCGACGACGGCGCCGTCCTGCGTCACCGGGTAGCCGTGCCGCGGCACCCGGCGGCCCCGCGCGACCAGGCCGACGAGGCGGCGTCCCGGCTGGTCGTCCTTGACCGCCTCCAGCGCCGCTCGTCCGACGAAATCGCCGGGCTTGTCGAATTTCACCACTCTGCCCAGTCCCGCGTCGAACGGGGTCAGCTCCGCGCCGAGCTCGTTGCCGTACAGCGGCATGCCGGCCTCCAGCCGGAGCGTGTCGCGGGCGGACAGGCCCGCGGGCGCGAGCCCGTACGGCTCCCCGGCGGCGGTGAGCGCGTTCCAGAGCGGCACGGCGTCCTGGTTGGCGACGAAGAGCTCGAAGCCGTCCTCGCCGGTGTAGCCGGTGCGGGCGATCAGCGCCTCGCGGCCGTCGACCAGGCCGGGCAGGCCGGCGTAGTACTTGAGCCCGGCGAGGTCGGCGTCGGTCAGCGTGGCCAGGATCTCCTGCGCGCGGGGGCCCTGGACGGCGATGAGCGCGTAGCGGTCGGAGCGGTCCTCGACCGCCGCGTCGTACGCCTTGGCCCGCTCCTGGAGCTCCTGGGCGACCTTCTGGTAGTTCGAGGCGTTGGCGACGACCATGAACTCCTCGTCACCGAGCCGGTAGACGATGAGGTCGTCGAGCACCCCGCCCCGCTCGTCGACGATCATGGTGTACCTGGCCCGGCCGGTGGCGAGCGCGGACAGGTGGCCGACCAGCGCGTAGTCCAGCGCCTCGGCGGCCTGCGGGCCGGTCACGAAGATCTCGCCCATGTGGGAGAGGTCGAACAGCCCGGCCGCCTCGCGCACGGCCTTGTGCTCGGCGGACTCGCTGCCGTACCGGAGGGGCATGAGCCAGCCGGCGAAGTCGGTGAGGGTGGCGCCCAGGCTCTCGTGGACGTCGCGTAGCGGTGTCGGTCGGGACATGTGTCGCACCTCAGGACAGGAGTGGATGCCAGCATCCTCCCCCTCTGTCATCGATGCCTGAGAGCTTCGCCCGATTTTTGCCGGACTTTCACCTTCGGCGAGGCCAAGAGCCTGCTTTCCAGAGGCCACCTCGTCCGTGCGGTCCTTTGCCTTGAGAGGTTCGCGGGGAGGGCTTGCTCCTTCAGGGACCCTGACCGGCTGTCAGAGTGCTCTCCCGCACGGTTTCGACGGTGATGTCCGCCAGCCTAGTGGGGGTACGGGGCATTTGTCGCCTACGGGTCTCAGCAGGCCGCGACCAGCGCCTCGAACAGCGCGCCGTCCTCGGCCTCCTCCGGATGCCACTGCACGGCCATCGCGAACGCCGCCCCCTCCAGCTCCACCGCCTCGACCGTGCCGTCCTCGGCGGTCGCGGTCACGGTCAGGCCGGGGGCGAGCCGGTCCACGGCCTGGTGGTGGTAGTGCGGGACCGTCACCGGCTCCGTGCCGAGCGCCTTGGCCAGGCGGCTGCCGGGCACCGGCGTCACCGGCAGATGGCCGAACACGCCCGGCCCCGGCGCGTGCCCCGTGTGCCCCGCCACGTCCGGCAGGTGCTGGTGGAGGGTGCCGCCGAGAGCCACGTTGAGCACCTGAAGGCCACGGCAGACCCCCAGGTACGGCAGCCCGGCGTCCAGCGCCCCCGCCAGCAGCGCGAACTCCGCCTCGTCGCGGAAAGCGCGGACGTAGCCGGTGCGCTCGTGCGGCCGGGCGCCGTACCTGGCCGGGTCGATGTCGCCGCCGCCGGCCAGGACGAGCCCGTCGAGACCGCGCAGCGCCCCGGCGGGCTCGCCGGCCGGCGGCAGCACGACGGGCTGGCCGCCGGCCCGCACGACCTGCTCGACGTACAGGTACGGCAGCAGCGCCACGGTCACGTCCGTCCAGACCGTGAACGTGGCGGGCTCCACGTAGGAGGTGATCCCGATCAACGGGCGACGCACGACGGACCCCCTAGAGCGGCGTCACGTAGGCGCCGCTGATGCCGCCGTCCACCAGGAACTGGCTGGCCGTGATGAAGGAGGAGTCGTCACTGGCCAGGAAGGCGACGGCCGCCGCGATCTCCGACGCCTCGGCGAAGCGCCCGAGCGGCACGTGCACCAGCCGCCGCTGCGCCCGCTCCGGGTCCTTGGCGAACAGCTCCTGGAGCAGCGGCGTGTTCACCGGTCCGGGGCAGAGCGCGTTGACCCTGATGCCCTCGCGGGCGAACTGCACGCCGAGCTCCCGCGACATCGCCAGCACCCCGCCCTTGGAGGCGGTGTAGGAGATCTGCGAGGTCGCCGAGCCCATCACGGCCACGAACGACGCGGTGTTGATGATCGAGCCCTTGCCCTGCCGCCGCATGTACGGGATCGCGTGCTTGCAGCACAGGTAGACGCTGGTGAGGTTGACCTCCTGGACCCGGCGCCAGGCGTCGAGCCCGGTCTCCAGGATGGAGTCGTCGTCGGGCGGCGAGATGCCGGCGTTGTTGAAGGCGACGTCCACACTGCCGTAGGTCTCGTGCGCCGTGGCGAACACCCGCTCGACGTCGTCCTCGCGGGTCACGTCCGCCTCGACGAACAGGCCGCCGACCTCGTCCGCGGCCTTGACGCCCGCCGCCGCGTCGATGTCCACGCAGACGACCCGCGCCCCCTCCTCGGCGAACCTGCGGGCCGTGGCGAGCCCGATGCCGCTGCCCGCGCCGGTGATGACCGCGACCCGATCCTGCAACCGCTGCACTTGCTCACTCCCAGGAGATGAAGACGTTCTTGGTCTCGGTGAACGCCGCGAGGGCGTCCGGGCCGAGCTCCCGGCCGAGGCCGGACTGCTTGAAACCGCCGAACGGGGTCCAGTAGCGGACCGACGAGTTCGAGTTGACCGACAGCGCGCCCGACTCGACCGCGCGCGCCACGCGCAGCGCCCGCCCGACGTCGCGGGTCCAGATCGAGCCGCTCAGCCCGTACGGCGTGTCGTTGGCGACGCGGATCGCGTCGGCCTCGTCCGTGAAGCGGGCCACCGACACGACGGGACCGAAGATCTCCTCGGTGAACGCGGGATCGGTCACCTCGGGCGTCAGCACGGTGGCGGGGAACCAGTAGCCCTTGCCCGCCGGGCACTCGCCCTGGAGCCAGGGGTCGGAGACGAACCCGCGGACCCGTTCCCGGTGCTCGGCGCTGATCAGCGGGCCCATCTCGGTGGCCTCGTCGAGCGGGTCGCCGACCCGGACGGCGCGTACGGCGGGGGCGAGCAGCGCCATGAACTCGTCGTACACCTCGGCCTGCACCAGCAGCCGGGAGCGGGCGCAGCAGTCCTGGCCGGCGTTGTCGAACACCGCGTACGGCGCCGCCGCGGCCGCTTTGGCGAGGTCGGCGTCGGCGAAGACGATGTTCGCCGACTTGCCGCCCAGCTCCAGCGTCACCCGCTTGACCTGGGCCGCCGCCTTGGCCGCGATCTCCTTGCCGACCTCGGTCGAGCCGGTGAACACGATCTTGGCGACGTGCGGGTGCTCCACCAGCCGGGCCCCCGCGACCTCCCCTGCCCCAGGCAGCACCTGGAGCACCCCCTCGGGGAGGCCCGCCGCCAGGGCCAGCTCGGCCAGCCGCAGCGCGGTCAGCGGGGTCTGCTCCGCGGGCTTGACGACGACGGTGTTGCCCGCGGCCAGCGCGGGGGCCACGCCCCACGACAGGATGAGCATGGGGAAGTTCCACGGCACAATCACGCCCACCACGCCCAGCGGCTCCTGGAAGGTGACGTCCACGCCGCCGGGCACCGGGATCTGCTTGCCGTGGTTGCGCTCGGGCGCGGCGGCGTAGAAGTGCAGCACGTCGCGGACCGCGCCGGCCTCCCAGCGGGCGTTGCCGATGGTGTGCCCGGCGTTGTCCACCTCCAGCCTGGCCAGTTCCTCGGCGTGCTCGCCCACCAGGTCGGCGAAGCGCCGCAGCAGCCGCGCCCGGTCGCCGGGTGCCACCGCGCGCCAGGACGGGTACGCCTTCCTGGCACGCTCCACGGCCCGGTCGACCTCGGCCGCGTCGGCGAACTCGACGTCGGTGATGACGTCCTCCGTCGCCGGATTGACGATCTTCATGCTCACATCCGTTCGAAACCGCGGAACAGCTCCCAGTCGGTCACCGCCGCGTCGTAGGCGGCCAGCTCCACCCGCGCGTTGTTCGCGTAGTGCCCGACCACGTCCTCGCCGAACGCCTCACGCGCCGGCTTCGACCCCTCGAACAGGGCCAGCGCGTCGCGCAGCGTCGCCGGCACGGTGTCGGCGCCGGAGTCGTAGGCGTTGCCCGCGTACGGGTCCTCCAGCGCCAGCTCGCCGTCGATGCCGTGCAGCCCGGCCGCGACCAGCGCGGCGACCGCGAGGTACGGGTTGACGTCGCCGCCCGGCACCCGGTTCTCGATGCGCAGCGAGAGCCCGTGGCCGACCAGGCGCAGCGCGCACGTCCGGTTGTCCAGGCCCCACTTGACGGCCGTCGGCGCGAAGCTGCCGGGGACGAAGCGCTTGTAGGAGTTGACGTTGGGGGCGAGCAGGAGGGTCAGCTCGCGCAGGCAGGCGAGCTGGCCGGCGATGAAGCGGGCGCCGAGCCGCGACAGGCCGTGCGGCCCCTCGCCGGCCATCACCGGCTCGCCGCTCGTGGAGCGGAGCGAGATGTGGATGTGGCAGGAGTTGCCCTCGCGCTGGTTCGGCTTGGCCATGAAGGTGATCGCCCGGCCCTCCTGGGCGGCGATCTCCTTGGCGCCGTTCTTGTAGATCGCGTGGTTGTCGCAGGTCCTGAGCGCCTCGTCGTAGCGGAAGGCGATCTCGTGCTGGCCCAGGTTGCACTCGCCCTTGGCGGACTCGACGTACATGCCGGCGCCCTCCATGTCGCGCCTGATGCGGCGCAGCAGGGGCTCGACGCGGGCGGTGCCGAGGAGCGAGTAGTCCACGTTGTAGAGGTTGGCGGGGGTGAGATCGCGGTAGGCGCGTTTCCAGGCGTCCTCGTAGGAGTGGTCGTAGACGACGAACTCCAGCTCGGTCCCGACGTAGGCGACCAGGTCCCGCTCGGCCAGGCGGGCGAGCTGGCGGCGCAGGATCTGGCGGGGCGAGGCGGTCACGTCGCCGCCGTCCTCCCAGGCCAGGTCCGCCATCAGCATCGCGGTCCCCTCCTGCCAGGGCACCCGGCGCAGGGTCGCGAGATCCGGCTTCATGACGAAGTCGCCGTAGCCCCGGTCCCAGGACGACATGGCGTAGCCGGAGACCGTGTTCATGTCGACGTCCACGGCGAGCAGGTAGTTGCAGCCCTCGGAGCCGTGGTGCAGCACCTCGTCCAGGAAGTAACGCGCCGAGAGCCGCTTGCCCTGCAACCTGCCCTGCATGTCGGCGATGGCGAGGAGCACCGTGTCGATCCGGCCCGCGCTCACCTCGTCGCGCAGCTCGTCCACGCTCAGGAAGCCTTCGTGCACGTTCAGGTCGCTCCGATCTGGCCTGAGGCGCTTTCCCGTTGATTGGGCTAGTCTCAGACCATTGATGTGCATGGTGGATCGTCTGTCAAGACCCGAGGACATGTTGGACGAGTCGGCGCGACTGATGACGGTGCTGCGCCCGGTCCGGGCCGGCAACGCCTTCGAGGAGACCGTGGAACGGCTGCTCCAGGCCATCAAGCTGGGCGTGGTGCCGCCGGGCGGCAAGCTGCCCCCGGAGCGCGAGCTCGCCGTGCGGCTCGGCATCAGCCGGGTCACCCTGCGTGAGGCGATCCGCGCCCTGTCCGACGCCGGCTACCTCGACGTGCGCAGGGGCCGCTACGGCGGCGCGTTCGTCACCTACGAGCCGCCCGCCCCCGACGCCCGCGAGCTGCGCCAGGCCGTCGCCGAGATGGGCCACGACGACCTCGCCGACGCCCTGACCTTCCGCCTGGCCGTCGAGTGCGGCGCCGCCCAGGTGCTGGCCGGCATGGAGCTCGCCGGCGAGCGGCGCGCCCTGCTCCTGCGTCGGCTCGCCGAGCTCAACGAGGCGTCACTGGAGGACTACCGCCGCCTCGACACGGCCTTCCACCTGTCCATCGCCGAGCTGACCGGCTCTGCGCTGCTCGCCACGGCCTGCGCCGACGCCCGCTCCCGGGTCAGCGACCTGCTCAACGCCATCCCGATGCTCCAGGTCAACCTGGACCACGCCGCCGTCCAGCACCGGGCCATCGTGGACGCCATCCTCGCGGGCGACCCCGAAGCGGCCCGCCGCGCCATGACCGAGCACCTGGAGGGCACGGCCGCGTTGCTGCGGGCGTTCCTGGCATGACGGAAGACGCGTCACGGTAGGGGCGATCGCCTCGTACCATCGTTTTAAGGTTATGGGGGATTGGTTTCAGCACACCATCGTCGCCACGGGACGGCTCTCGCTGTTCTGTTTCTTCGTCATGCTCATCGTGGCGTTCATCGCGACCCGCATCAACGTCCGGCTGATCAGGGCCAAGGTCGGCTGGTTCCGTGACGTCAACGTGGGCGAGATGCACATCCACCACGTCGTCTTCGGCGTCGTGCTGATGCTCGTCGGCGGCGTCACGCAGATCGTCCTCGCGCCCACCTCGCAGGTCGGGCACGCGGTGGCGGCGGGCGTCTTCGGGGTCGGCTCGGCGCTGGTCCTGGACGAGTTCGCGCTGATCCTGCACCTGCACGACGTGTACTGGGAGGAGGAGGGGCGGACCTCGGTGGACGCGGTCTTCATCGCGGTCGCCGTCACCGGCCTGCTGCTCATCGGCCTCCGGCCGCTCACCTGGGACTACGGGACGCCTCTCGTCAATCCGGCCGTGCTCATCGTGGGCAACCTGGTGCTGGCCGTGATCACCCTGCTCAAGGGGAAGATCTGGACCGGCATGGCCGGGCTGTTCGTGCCGCCCATGCTGCTGGTGGGCGCGATCCGGCTGGCCCGGCCGGGGTCGCCGTGGGCGCGCTGGGTCTTCGCCCGGCGCTCGCCGCGCAAGATGGCGCGGGCCCTGCGCAGGGAGGAGAAGTGGCGGCGGCCGGCGATCCGGGCCAAGATCGCCTTCCAGGAGTTCCTGTCCGGGCGGCACGACCTGCCGTCCACGCGACGCGCACGCCGGCGCACGTGAACGCGGACGAGATCGGGCTCGCGGTGCGGGCGCTGCACGAGCGCGGCCACGCGGGCGACCTCGTCGAGGTCGCCGCCGCACGCCCCCTCTGCTCCTTCCGAGAGCTGGAAAGCCTCGGCAGGCGGCACCTCGAATCCTTCTCCGTGCACGAGCTGGCCGACCGGCTGGAGTTCGCCGAGCTCATCGCCGACGAGGAGTTCGAGGCGTACGGGCTGGACGAGGAGGGCGTGCGGGCGGTCCGGCGCTTCGCCAGGGAGTGGCTGGAGGACATCAGGCTGCGCCGGGCCGACGACGGCGACGTGGACTACGACGCCGAGGACGTCCCCGGCGTCGACTGATCCACCGGGGTGAGCAGGGGCCGCTTGGCGGTGCGGCCGTCGCCCGAGGAACGGCCGCGCAGGCGCCGGCCGATCCACGGCCCCGCGAACGCGCCCAGCCAGCGGGCCTGCTCCGCCGCCGTCCGCCAGGCCGGCACCGCCGGCAGGAGCGGGAACGGGTCCATCCACGTGCCGTCGCTGCCCGGCAGCTCCAGGGCGTGGGCCACGGAGGCGGCGATGCGGGCGTGCCCCTCCGGGCTGGCGTGCAGCCGGTCGGGGCTCCACATCCGGGCGTCCTCGACGAACCGCATCCCGAAGGTGTCCACCAGCGTCACCCCGTGCCGGGCGGCGGCGTCCCTGATCCGCGCGTTCAGCGCGAGGACGCGCGGCAGCAGCGGACGGGCCAGCGGCATGATCGCGCCGATGTCGGGGAAGGTCACGCTGACCACCCGGGCCCCGGCGGCGGTCAGGGCCGCGAACATCTCCTCCAGCGCCTGCGCCACCCGCGCGGGGTCGAAGCCCGGCCGGATGATGTCGTTCATGCCGGCCATGACCGTGGCCAGGTCGGGCCGCAGCGCGAGGGCGGCCGGCAACTGCTCGTCGCGGATCTGGCCGGCCAGCCTGCCCCGGACGGCGAGGTTGGCGTAGCGCAGCTCCGGGTTCGCGCCGGCCAGGATCTCGGCCAGGCGGTCGGCCCAGCCGCGGTGGCCGCGCAGGTCGTCGCCGTCGCCGAGCCCCTCGGTCTGGCTGTCGCCGAGGGCGACGTAACGGGCGTACATCAGGGCTGCTCCTTCCTGACGCGGGCGGCGCGCTCCTCCAGCGCGCGGGCGGTGTCGAGAGACCAGTCGCGGATCTCCCGCTCCAGCCTGCAGCCCGCCAGGCACGAGAGGTAGGGCCCGACGCGCTCGCCCTCGCGCAGGAACGTCTCCTCGTCCAGGTCGCCGCGGAAGTGCAGCAGCGTGCGCTCGAACAGGGCCAGCTTGGCGGCGGCCGCCGCGGCCCGCTCGCGGAGCTGGGCGATGACGGGGGCGGGGTCGAGGGCGTCCACGGCGTGCACCCGCACCACCAGGTCGTCGCGGAGCAGCAGCGGCTTGGGCGGGGCGGCGGCGAAGGCGGCCAGCTCGTCGAGGCCGGCGCCGGTGACGCTGAACACCCGCTTGTTGGGGCGGCCCCGCTGGACGACCTCGCGGCCCGCCACCAGGCCGTCGGCCTCCAGCTTGGCCAGCTCGGCGTAGAGCTGCTGGGGGGAGGCGTACCAGAAGTCGGCGACGCCGACGTCGAAGATCTTGGTGAGCTGGTAGCCGCTGTGCTCGCCGCTGAGGAGGGCGGCGAGGACGGCATGGCGGAGGGCCATCGTCACTCATGCCCATGAGTAGTCATGGGCATGACTATAGGCAGGGCGGGCGCGTGACGCTAGGGCAGGGCGGGGACGGCGGGCGGGTCGTTGGTCCAGCCGACCTTCACCAGGGTCTCGGTGTGCTCCTTGCCCGGGACCTGCTTGCCGTCGTTCAGTGCCTTCTGCTCCCGCGACAGCAGCAGCATCGTGCCGGTGTCCACGATCAGCCTGGTCCTGGCCGAGGACTTGGTCTTCTTGTCCGCCCTGTCGATCAGGACCACGGCGCCGGATCTGCCCAGCGTGTCCTTCGCGAGGCCGTCCGCGCGGACGCCCGGCATCGTCAGCAGCGCCTGGTAGGCGGCGGCGCGGACCTCCTTCGTGACGGGAAGGGAGTGCAGGAGGTACGGCAGGGTCCCCGCGACCCAGCCGTCGAGGGCGTAGTCCGGCACGCGGCTGGCCTGGCCCGCCCTTCTGAGCCAGTCCTTCAGAACTGCCGGGTCCGCGGGCAGGCGCTGGACCTCGTCGTACGTCAGGTGCTGCCCCCCGAGGAAGAAGTAGTTCTGATCCCGTACGGGGCCCGTGCTGCCCTTGGCGGGCGCGGCGGACAGCTTCACGGTCTTGCCGTCGATCGACTCGCTCCACTTGGACGGGGAGCCGTCACGCTGCCACGCCTTCCTGTCCGCCGCGCTCTTCGGCAGCGCCCCGAGCTCCCGGTACCCGTACCACGTTTTGCCGTCGGGCGCCTGCCAGGTCTCCGAGACCCGCCGCTGGACCAGCGCGTAGGAATCCGATTTGGAGCCGAACCGCCAAGGGTGGGTGAGCGTCATCAGCGACCTGGAGTGCCAGTAGGCGCCCTCGGGCGGAGCCGCCGCGGCCGCCCCCGGCGCGCCCAGGAGGGCGGTGGCGCCCATGGCCAGGCCGACGCCCAGGGAGACCAGCGGCCGGATCGGCGCGGTCGCGAGCTTCATAGGGATCCTCCGTGAATTCGACGTGATGATCTCCAATACGCCTGGGACCGCCAGAACGTTGCCCGCGAGACTTTCTTCGCCGGCGGGCAACGCCGGGGACGGCCGGGGCGTATTAGGAGGCGTGAAATCGGACAGACAGCCATGAGCGGCGCGGAGCGCGACTTCAGCGCCTTCGTGGCCGCGCGTGCCACAAGTCTGCTGCGGGTCGCCTATCTCGCCTGCGGCGACGAGACAGAGGCCGAGGACCTGCTGCAGACGGCGCTGGAACGCACGTACAGGAGCTGGGACCGGGTGCGCTACGACAACCCCGAGCCCTACGTACGCCGCGTCATTGTCAACGCGGCCATCAGCCGCGCCCGCCGCCGGGCGATCCTCAGCATCATCCCGACGCACCGGCCGCCGGAGCGACCGGCCCGCGTCACCGACGTCGACCTGCGCCACGTGCTCATGGAGGCGCTGCGCGCCCTGCCGCCCCGGCAGCGCGCGGTGGTCGTCCTGCGGTACTGGGAGGACCTCAGCGAGGCGGAGACCGCCGAGGTGCTCGGGTGCTCGGTCGGCACCGTCAAGAGCCAGGCGTCGAAGGCCATGGCCAAGCTCCGTTCGGCGCTCGGCCGCGAAGCAGCGGAAGGAGTGATCAGGAATGCCCGCGCTTGAGGAGGAGCTCCGCCAGATCATGGCGGACGAGACCGCGAGACTGCACGCCGCGCCCGACCTGGCGGAGCGGGTCATGCGCGCCGCCGGCGGCAGGCGGACGAGGATCAGGGGCGTGGCGCTGGCCGCGACGGCCGCCGTCATCGCCGCCGCGCCCATCGGGTACGTGACCTTGGGTTCGACGGCCACGAGCGGCGAGCCCCCGGCGGTGGTGGAGCCCACGACCGCCACGACGCTGGAGCCGCCCGCCATCGACGACACCCCGCCGATCCCCTCCGACCCGCCGGAGCTCGGCGACCTGGGGGACGGGAAGGCGTTCAGGCACGTCAAGGTGGGATATCTGCCCGACGGGCTGAGATGGTCGCACTGGTCGGTGGACTTCGGCGACAGCTATTCGACTTCGTACAACTTCGACGGCGACAAGAACGGCTTCTACTGCGTCCAGATCTACATGTACGAGGACGCCGCCGTCCAGGAGCTCGACGAGCGGATCCAGCGGCTCCGCGACGAGGGCGACGGCGAGGAGGTGACCATCGGCGACCGCACCGGCTACCTCGTCGTCCAGGAGGTGGGCGAGGACGGCATGAAGGGCACCCCCACGCTCTTCCTCAGGATGGGCGACCGGCAGCGCGCCGAGATCATGTTCAGTCCCTCGTACGTCAAGGAGTTCTCCGGCGCCGAGGCCGTCGACGCCGAGCTGAGGAGGATCGCGGAAGGGCTCACCTCGACCCTGTGACCCGCTCAGAGCGCGACGGCCGAGCGGAGCGCGAGGCCCGCGCCGAGCAGCACGACCATCGCGGCGGTGCCCAGCGGGGCCAGGCCGGACACGCGGGCGGCCAGGCGTCCCGAGGCGGCCCGGCGTTCCAGGCGGTCCACCAGCTTGACCAGCAGGAGGCCGGTGACGGTGAGGGTGGCGGCCATGCCGACGCCGTACGCCGTCACCAGCGCGACGCCGAACCAGGTGCGGCCGAGGGCGATCGCGCCGAGCAGCACGATCAGCGCCGACGGGCTCGGCACCAGGCCGCCCGCCACCCCGAGCCCCACGAGCCCGGCCCGCCGCCCATGACCGTGCCCGTGCCCGTGTCCGTGTCCGTGCCCGTGTCCATGTCCGTGATCGTGTCCGTGCCCGTGCCCAGTGCGGGGGCGGCGGGCGTTCAGGAGGAGGCGGACACCGATGACGGCGATCAGCGCGCCGCCGGCCACTCCCAGCCAGGACAGCACCGTCTCCCCGGCGAGGGTGGTGAAGGCCGTCAGCGCCAGCCCCACCACCAGCACCCCGGCCGTGTGCGTGGCCGTCACGGTGGCCCCCACCACGACCGCGTCGCGCGGCCGGCCACGGCGTCCCGCCAGGTACGCCGCCATCACCGTCTTCCCGTGCCCGGGGATCAGCGCGTGCCCGGCCCCCAGCACCACGGCCAGCCCGACGGCGAGCAGCCCGAGCGGGAGCGTCAGCGCGTCCGAGCCGATCAGGCCGGTGAACGTCCGGTCCAGGGCGGCGAACGCCTCCCCGACGGGCCCGCCGGTCGCGAGGCCGCCGGGCGCGGTGCCGCTCCCGCCCGTGGCGGGCCCGCCCGCCGAGGCCGTGAACGTGGCCGTCCGCTGGTCGAGCGGGCCGGACAGCAGGTCCTCCGGGTAGGCGCGCAGCTCGTCGCTGACGCTCGCGGCCGGCACCGTGGAGCCGCTCAGCCGTACGCCGTCGCCCGCCGCGCTGATCTCCCGCCAGCCGATCCTGTCCTGCTCGAAGGCGTCGGTGAACTCCACCGGGCCCGAGGCCCGGACGGCGGCCGTGAGGCGGCAGGTCAGGCGGCTGGTCCGCAGCCCGCCCAGGCCGGGCGCGTACGCGAACCCGGCCTCCGACACCCGCCACGGCACCGCCGTCCCCGCCACGACCAGGCGTTGCGCGGCGGCCAGCGCGGCGCAGCGGCGGCCCGCGTAGCCGGCGTCCACGGCGGGACCGGCCTGCAGGGTCGGCAGCTCGGCCAGGTCGACGACGGCGAGGTTGCCGATCCCGCCGGGCGTGACCACCAGCCCGTTGTAGTGGTTGACGGTGAAGTTGCCCAGCGGGTGCGCCGCGGCCGGCCCCGCGAACAGCGCCGGCAGCAGCAGGCCCGCCAGCGCGGACAGCAGGACGAAGCGGATCACCCTGGAGCGGATCGCCTTCATGAGAGCCTCGCGAGGGACGGCAGGGACGGGTCGAAGCCGGGGTCCACGCGCGCGGGCCGGCCGAGGGCGCGCTCGATGCGGGCCCGGTGATAGCGGATGAGCGGGTTGTTCCAGCCGGTCGCGGTGGCCCGCTCCGCGTACTTCAGCGCCTCCTTCGGCTCACCGGCCCGGAACAGCGCCCAGGCGAGGGCGTCGGCGGCGACGAGGTTGGGGTGGCGGGCGTACTCGGCCCGCGCGTACCGGACGGCCCGCTCCGGGTCGCGGTGGTCGGCCTCGAACTCGGCCGCCGTCAGGTCGTCGCCCACCCCGGCCGCCGCGAGCAGCCGCCGCTGGGCGTCGAGCAGCGTCCAGTCCGGCCGCAGCCCGGCCTTGAGCTGGACCTCGCCCTGCTCGACCAGGTACTGGGGGAGCGGCAGGCGGGTGACGACCCGCTGGTAGAGGTCGAGCGCCTGGCGGAGGTCGCCGCCGAGCGCGCTCGCCCTGGCCTGGCCGGCGAGCGCCGGGGTGAAGGAGGGGTCGGCCTGGAGGGCGCGGGCGTACCAGCTCCTGGCGGTGGCGAGGTCGCCCGTGTGGAGGGCCAGCTCGCCCAGGTAGTGGCGGACGTAGGCGAGGTCGGCGGGCAGCCAGGCGTCCTCGTGCGCGTACTCCAGGTAGCGGCGGGCGCCCTCCTGGTCGCCGCGCAGCTCGGCCGCGTACGACGCGCGGGCGAACGCCGCCACCCCCGGCTGCAGCTCCAGCATCCGGTCCACGGCCCGCGCGGCCCCCTTCAGGTCGCCGAGCTGGGTGCGGGCGTCGGCCAGCACGCCGTGGGCCGCCGCGCTGTACGGGTTCGCCGCGACCGCCTTCCCCGCCAGCCGCGCCGCCTCGGCGAACTCGTGCCGGCCCGCGGCGAGGGCGGCGCGCGCGGTGAGCACGGCGTCGTCGTCGGGGGCCAGCCCGGTCGCGGTGCGGGCGGCGCCCTCCGCCTTGACGTAGTAGGAGGGATCGCCGGTGACGCGGGCCTGGTCGACGTACTGGGAGGCGAGCTCGGCCCAGCCCCGGTGGTCGCGGGGGAGGCGCTTGAGCCGTTCCTGGAGGGTTTCGAGCGGCTGCGCGGCCGTGGCGGGTGGCGCGGCGGACGGGGCCGCGGAGAAGGAGGCGATCGTGAAGATCATCGTCCCGAGGAGGACGAGACCGGCGAAAAACGTGCGCATGACGGCAGCTCCGGGGTCGGACGGTGCGGGCCGGCCGGCCGTGACGGGGAGCGCGGCCGGCCGGCCCGCGAGGGCGGCGGACGACGGGAGAGGAGCCCGCCGCCCCGGACGGCCGGCCGGCTCGGGGAGGGTGCCGGCCGGTCGGGGACTCATCGCTGGTTGACGGCCCCGTTGGAGGGCAACGGGATGTACGGGAACGTCTGCAGCGACGGCTTGTCGTTCCTGTCCACTTTGTCCGTCAGGCCGGGCACGAGCTTGCCGCTCAGCGCGGCGCCCGCCACGGCCTGCAGCTCGATGTCGACGACGTCGTCGATGAGCCGGCGGCCGTTCGGGAAGCCCTGGAGGTCGCCGCCGAGCACGCCGAGCCGGTTCGGGTCCTTGCTGGGCGGGATCGACATGTTGAGTCGCAGCATCTCGGACGGCCGCAGCCGGCCGGCGTCCTTGTTCAGCACCTGCGAGTTCAGGTCGGCCTTGATGGGGCCGGTCCGCTTGGCGACGCCGGTCAGGAAGATCTGGAACAGGTCGTCGCGCGGGGTGGCGGGGGCCTTGATGCCGTAGACGGCCTGGAGCAGCCGGGCCACCTCCGGGTCGTTGACCCGCTTGACCAGCGGAGCCACGTCGGCGTCGCCGGACGGGTCGAGGGCGTTGTAGGCGTCCTTGAGCCCGGCGGGCGCGACGACCTCGTTCACCAGCGGGTTGCACAGGCGCGAGACCTGCACGTACTTGTGGCCGTTGAACTTGTCGGTGGTCGAGCAGACGCCGATGACCGGGTTGCGCTCGGGGTCGCCCTTGAGCGCCAGGTCCTTCTGGGGCACCTGGATGCCGATCGTGTTGACGTTGTAGCCGCGGGTGGTGTCCTGGCCGACCTCCGACAGGTCGCCGCCGTAGAGGAAGTCGAACACGCGCAGGTCGAGGAAGAACGCCTCGTCCGACTGGCCGGCGAACGTCCGGCCGCCGCCCGGCACGCCGGCGATGGACTGGGCGCGCAGGGCGCCGTAGTCGGGCATCGAGGCGGGGCCGAGGTTGCTGGGCGCGGCGATGCCGTTCGAGACCAGGGTCCTGGTGCCGTGGGGCGTGACGCGCTTCAGCGTGTAGCGCTGGCGGTAGAGCAGGTCCGGGTCGTTCAGCGAGGTGACGGGGCCCTTGTTGGCGAGGAAGGTGTCGTTGCCGCGTCTGTCCTCGTCGCGGAACGTCCACTGGTAGGTGATGTCGGTCCTGGCGTCGCCGTCGTTGTCGATCTTGATGTTGTAGCGGGCGGCGGTGTCCCAGGGGTAGAAGTTCGGGCCGCCGTGGGGCTCCTGGAACGGGATCCAGTTGGCCAGCAGCGTCACGGTGCCCGGCTTGTCGGGGCTGACGAACGCGTACACGTCGGTGTTGTCGACCTGGGGCATCCCCAGGATCTTCGGGGCCTCCCGGTGCGAGGAGGCGGTGCCGGGGTCGGTGCGGAGCGCGGCCATCGACGACGCGGCGACCGCTGCGGCGAGGCCGAGTCCGACCAGAGCGCGCCGGGTGATCCGGAGCTCCATGGTGGTCCTTTCGCAGGTGCTGTTCCGGTGCTGAACCGGTTGCTGTTCCGGTGCTGGTTCGGTGCTGTTCCGGTGCTGCGAGGTCCGGCCGGGTTCCTCGACGGCCTATTCGTCCGCCGGGTGCGCGCGGATGTCACGAGTTCCTTCTCCTCCTCAAGGAGGAGAAGTCAACCGAAGTTGACATACTTAGGTCGTCAATTTAGGTTGACCCTGCCCGGGCGGTGCGGATCGCGCCGCTTCGTTCGTTGCGCACAGTGGAAAGTTCATGGAGGGGGATGCCGTGCTCAAGGAGTTATTGGCCTACGTCCGCCCGTACCGGAGGATCCTGTTCCTCGGCGGGTTCCTGGGGCTGATCGGCTCGGTCGCGGGGCTCGCGATGCCGCTGCTGGCCAAATACGTCGTGGACGCCTTCGGCTCGAACGGGTCGATGGCCGGGCCGCTGCTCGGGTTGACCGCCGCGGTGCTGGTCGGCGCGGTCGTCTCGGCGAGCGGCAGCTACCTGATGGAGCGCACCGGCGAGGGCATCGTGCTCGGCGCCCGCCGCAAGCTCGTGGACCGGATGCTCCGGCTCAAGGTCGCCGACGTCGACCGGCTCAAGCCCGGCGACCTGCTCTCGCGGGTGACCGGCGACACCACGCTGCTGCGCGCGGTGCTCACCAACGGCATCGTCGAGTCCATCAGCGCGGTGTTCATGCTGGTCGGGGCCATCGTCATGATGGCGACCATGGACGGCGTGCTGCTGCTCGTCACGCTCGGCGTCATCGTGGTCGTCGGCGGGCTCGTGGCGCTGATCATGCCGCGCATCCAGCGGGCCCAGGCGCAGGCCCAGGAGGCCGTGGGCGAGATGGGGTCCGTGCTGGACCGGGCGCTGCAGGCGTACCGGACGGTCAAGGCGAGCGGCGCGGAGGACCGGGAGATCGCCGAGGTCGGCGAGGCCGCCACCCGGGCCCGCGACCGGGGGCTGCAGGTCGCCGTCTGGACCTCGCTCGCCGGGGTCGCGACCTTCATGGCGGTGCAGATCGCCTTCCTCGCCGTGCTGGGGGTCGGCGGGGCCCGGGTCTCCTCGGGGGCGCTGGAGGTCTCGTCGCTGATCGCGTTCCTGCTCTACCTGTTCTACCTGGTCTCGCCGATCGGGCAGCTCGTCCAGGGCGGCGTGCAACTTCAGCAGGGTCTGGCCGCGATGCAGCGGATCAAGGAGATCGAGGGGCTGCCGGCCGAGCCCGCCGAGCCCGCCGAGCCGACCGGCGACGGCCGCGAGCCGGTCGGCGTCACCTTCCAGGACGTGGTGTTCCGCTACGGCGAGGACCGCCCGCTCGTCCACGACGGGGTCACCTTCGAGGTGCCGCCCGGCGGCCTCACCGCGCTGGTCGGGCCGTCGGGGGCGGGCAAGTCCACCGTGTTCGGCCTCATCGAGCGCTTCTACGAGCACCAGGGCGGCACGATCACCGTGGGCGGCAGGGACATCCGCGACTGGCCGCTCGGCGAGCTGCGGGCCGCGCTCGGCTACGTCGAGCAGGACGCCCCCGTGCTCGCCGGCACCCTCCGCGAGAACCTGCTCTTCGCCGCCCACGACGTCACCGAGGACGAGCTGGCCCGCGCCATCGCCCGCACCCGCCTCGACGACCTGGTGTCCCGCCTTCCCGACGGCCTGGAGACGCCGGTCGGGCACCGCGGCGTGCTGCTGTCCGGCGGCGAGCGCCAGCGCGTCGCCATCGCCCGCGCGCTGCTGCGCAGGCCCCGGCTGCTGCTGCTCGACGAGGCCACCTCGCAGCTCGACGCGGTCAACGAGCTGCGGCTGCGCGAGGTCATCGCCGAGGTCGCGCGGGAGACGACCGTGCTGGTCATCGCCCACCGGCTCTCCACGGTCACGGGCGCCGACCGGATCGTGGTGATGGAGGCGGGCGGCGTACGGGCCGTCGGCACGCACGCCGACCTGGTCGGCGAGGACGACCTCTACCGGGAGCTGGCGGCCACCCAGTTCCTCGTGGGGTGACGCGCGCCGCTGCGTTGTAGTCTGCGGGTGACAAAGATGAATGTGTTCATTCAGGAGGGTCACGATGGGCCGCAGCGTGCGCGCGCCGCGAGGCACGACGATCACCGCCAAGGGCTGGCCGCAGGAGGCGGCGCTCCGGATGCTCCAGAACAACCTCGATCCCGAGGTCGCCGAGCATCCGGAGCAGCTCGTCGTCTACGGCGGGTCCGGACGGGCGGCGCGTGACTGGGCGTCGTACGACGCGCTCGTCAGGACGCTCACCACGCTGGAGGGCGACGAGACCCTGCTCGTGCAGTCGGGGCGGCCCGTCGGCGTCTTCCGCACCCACGAGTGGGCGCCCCGGGTGCTCATCGCCAACTCCAACCTGGTGCCCGACTGGGCGAACTGGGAGGAGTTCCGCCGCCTGGAGGCGGCCGGGCTCACCATGTACGGGCAGATGACCGCCGGGTCGTGGATCTACATCGGCACGCAGGGCATCCTCCAGGGCACGTACGAGACGTTCGCCGCGGTCGCCGCCAAGCGCTTCGGCGGCTCGCTGGCCGGCACCGTCACGCTCACCGCCGGTCTCGGCGGCATGGGCGGCGCGCAGCCGCTCGCGGTCACCATGAACGGCGGCGTCGCCATCTGCGTCGACTGCGACCCGCGCTCGGTCGCCCGCCGCATCGAGCACCGCTACCTCGACGTCGAGGCCGCCACTCTGGACGAGGCGCTGCGCCTGGCCGAGGAGGCGCGGGCCGCCCGCCGGCCGCTGTCCATCGGGCTGGTCGGCAACGCCGCCGACGTCCTGCCCGAGGTGCTGGCCCGCGGCGCCGAGATCGACATCGTCACCGACCAGACCTCGGCGCACGACCCGCTGATGTACCTTCCGGCCGGCGTCGCCTTCGAGGACATGGCCGCCGAACGCGACAAGGACCCGGCCGGCTTCACCCGGCGCGCGCGGGAGTCGATGGCCCGCCACGTGGCCGCCATGGTCGGCTTCAAGGACGCGGGGGCCGAGGTCTTCGACTACGGCAACTCCATCAGGGGCGAGGCGCGGCTGGCCGGCTACGAGCGGGCCTTCGACTTCCCCGGGTTCGTGCCCGCCTACATCAGGCCGCTGTTCTGCGAGGGCAAGGGCCCGTTCCGGTGGGCGGCGCTGAGCGGCGACCCGGCCGACATCGCCGCGACGGACCGGGCGATCCTGGAGCTGTTCCCCGACAACGAGCCGCTCGCCCGGTGGATCCGTACGGCGGGGGAGAAGGTGCGCTTCCAGGGGCTGCCGGCGCGCATCTGCTGGCTCGGCTACGGCGAGCGCAACCTCGCGGGCGAGCGCTTCAACGACATGGTGGCGTCGGGCGAGCTGCGGGCGCCGATCGTCATCGGCCGCGACCACCTGGACAGCGGATCGGTGGCCTCCCCCTACCGCGAGACCGAGGCGATGGCCGACGGCTCCGACGCGATCGCCGACTGGCCGCTGCTCAACGCCCTGCTCAACACCGCCTCCGGGGCCGCCTGGGTGTCCATCCACCACGGGGGCGGCGTCGGCATCGGGCGCTCCATCCACTCCGGCCAGGTGACGGTGGCCGACGGCACGGCCCTGGGGCGGGAGAAACTGAGCCGCGTCCTCACCAACGACCCGGGCACGGGGGTGATGCGGCACGTGGACGCCGGCTACGAGCGCGCCGCCGAGGTCGCCGACACCCGCGGCGTCCGCATCCCCATGCGCGAGTCCTGACCCGGGCCCTCCCGTGGAATGAGCCCCGCGGAATGAGCCCTGCGGGATGAGAACGAAGGGCGGGAGACGTTGGAGGAGGCGTGGCGGACGGATATCTCGGCGGACTCGACGTGCTGCTCAACGGCCGCAGGCTGTCCCCGGTGCAGCGCAGGATCGCCCACTACCTCAGCGAGAACCTCGACGAGGCCATCTTCCTGTCCAGCGTCGAGCTGGCCGAACGGGCCGGCGTCAGCCAGCCGTCGGTCACCAGGTTCGCCATGGTCCTCGGCTTCGGCGGCTACCCGGAGCTGCGCCAGGCGCTGCGCCCGCTCGTGCTGGGCAGCACCGGCACGGGAGAGCCGCAGGAGAGCCTGCTGCGCGGCGCGATCGACGTCGAGATCCGCAACCTCGCCGTCGTGCGCGAGCGCCTGAGCGCGTTCCCGCTGAAGGAGCTGGGCGAGCAGCTGGCCGCCACCGAGCCGCTGCCGGTGGTCGGGCTGCGCGTCTCGTGCGGCCTGGCCACCACCTTCGCCGACTACGCCCGCCGCATCCACCCCGACGTACGCCTGCTCACGCACGGCGGCTCCGAGCTGGCCGACGGCCTGCACGCCTGCCGCCGCGCGGGCGCGGAATGGCTGGTGGCCGTGGTGCTGCCGCGCTACCCGCGCGAGGCCGTGCAGGCCCTCGAATACGCCGAGAAGCTCGGCTACCGGGTGGCCGCGATCACCGACAAGCCCGGCTTCCCCGCGGAGGTGGTGCTGGACGCGCCCGTCGGCGACCGGCTCGTGTTCGACTCGCACGCGGCCCCGCTGCTGCTGGCGATGGCCCTGGTGGAGGCCATGGCCGACGCGGCGCCGCTGCGCACCAGGGCCCGCCTGGAGGAGTACGAACGCATGACCGACGAGACCGGCACGTTCCTCCCCGGCGACCCGCCACCGCCCCTCGCGGGCAGCGACGGGCACCTCACCGGATGACCCGCCGCCGGCCGCACGGGAGGCGCGGCCGGCGGGCGGGCGGGTCAATATGCTGATCTCCATGACTGAACGACCGACGGCGCTGGTCACCGGCGCTTCCCGAGGTGTCGGCGCGGCCGTCGCCAGGGCTCTCGGGCCCACTCACCACGTCATCCTGGGCGGCCGGGACGAGAGCGCGCTGGCCGCCGTGGCGGCGGAGCTGCCCGACGCGCGGCCGTGGCCGGTGGAGCTGACCGGGGTCACCGAGGCCGACGTGGCCGGCGTCGAGCGGCTGGACCTGCTCGTGCACAGCGCCGCGATCACCCGCATGGGGCTGATCGCCGAGCAGCCGGCCGCCGTGTGGCGGGAGATGTTCGAGGTCAACGTCGTCGCCGTCGCCGAGCTGACCCGGCTGCTGCTGCCCGCGCTGCGGCGCGCCAAGGGGCAGGTGGTGTGCGTCAACTCCGGCGCGGGCCAGCGCGCGAACCCGCACTGGGCGGCGTACGCGGCCAGCAAGTTCGCGCTGAAGGCGTTCGCCGACGCGCTGCGGCAGGAGGAGCGCGACGTGCGGGTCACGACCGTCTACCCGGGCCGGATCGCCACCGACATGCAGCACCAGGTCCGCGCGTACGAGGGCGGCCCGTTCGAGGCCGACAAATACCTGACCGCCGAGAGCGTGGCGCGTGCCGTGATGGCCGCGGTCAACGCCGGGCCGGACGCCCATCTCACCGAGCTGACGCTGCGTCCCGCGGCCGGCCCGGTCAACTGAATGGATCCATTCACTACAGTGGGGCCATGCTCGAACCACTCACGCACATAGGACGAGACGCGGCGACCGGCGGCTACGTCAGGGACGCCTGGTCGCCGGCGGACATGGAGCTCCGGGAGTGGTTCGCGGGTGAGGCCGCCCGGCGCGGCCTCGACCTGCGGGAGGACCGCAACGGCAACCTGTGGGCCTGGTGGGGCGACCCGTCGCGGAGCCCCGGCGTCGTGACCGGCAGCCATCTCGACTCGGTGCGCCAGGGCGGCGCGTACGACGGCCCGCTCGGGATCGTCTCCGCCTTCGCCGCCCTCGACCTGCTGAGGGAGCGCGGCCTGTTCAAAGAGTGCGGGACCCCAGGCAGGCCGCTCGGCGTGGTGTGCTTCACCGACGAGGAGGGCGCCAGGTTCGGCGTGCCGTGCATGGGGTCGCGGCTGCTCACCGGGGCGATCAGGCCGGAACGGGCGCTGGCGCTCACCGACGACGACGGCGACACCCTCGCCGACGTCCTGAAGAGGGCGGGGCGCAGGCCGGAGTCGGTCGGCCGCGACGACGAGACGCTGGCCGGCGTCGGCGCGTACGTGGAGCTCCACGTCGAGCAGGGCCGCGGCCTGGTCGCCCACGGACGCCCGGTGGGCGTGGCCGCCGCCATCTGGCCGCACGGCCGCTGGCGCTTCGACTTCCGGGGCCGGGCCGACCACGCGGGCACCACCAGGCTCGCCGACCGCGACGACCCGATGCTGCCGTTCGCCCGCATGGTGCTGGCCGCCCGGGCGGCCGCCGAGCGGCGGGGGGTGGTGGCGACGGTCGGCAAGGTACGCGTCCGTCCCGGCAACGCCAACGCCGTCCCCGGCCACGTCGCCGCCTGGCTGGACGCCCGCGGCCCGGCCGAGGACGACGTCCGCGCCCTGGTGGCCGAGCTGGCCGAGCTGGCCGGGGGCCACGAGGTGAGCGAGGAGTCCTGGACGCCGGTCGTCGGCTTCGACCCGGCGCTCAGGGACCGCCTGGCCCGGGTGGTGGGCGGCGGCGGCACGCCCGCGCCCGTCCTGCCCACGGGGGCCGGGCACGACGCGGGCATCCTGGCGGCGGCGGGGGTGCCGGCCGGGATGTTGTTCGTCCGCAATCCCACCGGCGTGTCCCACAGCCCTGAGGAGCATGCCGAGCAGGCAGACTGCGAGGCGGGAGTGGTGGCGCTGGCGGACGTGCTGGAGGATCTGTGTCGCTGACGTACTGGTGCGAGCAGGCATGGCTGCCCGACGGCGTCGCCGAGGGCGTGCTCGTCGTCGTCGAGGGCGACCGCATCACCAGGATCGGCCAGGGGCCGCCGCCGCCCGGGGCCGAGCGGCTGGCCGGGCTCACCGTCCCCGGCCTGGCCAACGCCCACTCCCACGCCTTCCACCGGGCGCTGCGCGGCGTCGCGCAGGAGGGCAAGGGCGACTTCTGGACCTGGCGCGAGCGCATGTACGAGGTGGCCGCCCGCCTCGACCCCGACTCCTACCTGCGCCTCGCCACCGCCGTCTACGCCGAGATGGCGCTGGCGGGGGTGACCTGCGTGGGCGAGTTCCACTACCTGCACCACGGGCCGGACGGCACGCCGTACGACGACCCCAACGCGATGGGCCACGCCCTCGTCCAGGCCGCCCGCGCGGCCGGGCTGCGCGTGACGCTGCTCGACACCTGCTACCTGACCGGCGGCATCGGCGCCCCCCTGTCCGGCCCGCAGGTCCGCTTCGGCGACGGCGACGCCGAGCGCTGGGCGGCCCGCGCGGACGCACTCGCCGCCGCCTACGAGGGGCAGCCCGACGTGGAGATCGGCGCGGCCGTGCACTCGGTCCGCGCGGTGCCGCCCGAGCAGATGCCGCACGTCGCCGAGTTCTCCCGCCACCACGCCGCGCCGCTGCACGCGCACGTCTCCGAGCAGCGGGCCGAGAACGCGGCCTGCGTCGAGATGTACGCCGCGACCCCGGTCGGCGTGCTGCACGAGCACGGCGTCCTCGGGCCGCGCTCGACCGCCGTGCACGCGACCCACCTCACCGACGTGGACGTGGAGCTGCTCGCCCAGTCGGGCACGGCGGTGTGCATGTGCCCCACGACCGAGCGCGACCTCGCCGACGGCATCGGCCCGGCCCGCGAGCTCGCCGACCGGGGCGCGGCGATCACCCTCGGCTCCGACAGCCACGCCGTCGTCGACCTGTTCGAGGAGGCCAGGGCGGTCGAGCTGGACCAGCGCCTCGCGAGCGGCCGGCGCGGCCACTGGAGCGCCGCCGACCTGCTGTCCGCCGCGACCTGCGCGGGCCACATCTCGCTCGGCTTCCCCGACGCGGGCCTGCTCGTCCCGGGCGCCTGGGCCGACCTCGTGTCCGTACGCCTCGACAGCGTGCGCACGGCGGGCGCGACCGGGCTGGAGGCCGTGGTGTTCGCGGCCACGGCCGCCGACGTGCACTCCGTCGTCTCCGGCGGGCGGCGGGTGGTTACCGAGGGACGGCACGTGCTCGGCGACGCCGGCGCGCTGCTGTCCGAGGCCATCAGAGCCCTGCGCTGACCACACCCGACCCATCGAGAACCCGACCCATCGAGAATCGGAGCCCTGCCATGACCGCGACCCTGTTCGACGGGATCGGGCTGCTCTACACCGGCGACCCCGAACGCGAGGAGATCCAGGACGCGGCGCTGCTCGTCGAGGACGGCGCGGTCACCTGGCTGGGCCCGGCGGCCGAGGCCCCGGGAGGCGCCGACGAGCGCGTGGACGTGGCCGGGCGGGCCGTCATCCCCGGCTTCGTCGACTCCCACGCCCACCTGATCTTCGCGGGCGACCGCACGGCCGAGTTCCAGGCCCGCATGTCCGGCGAGCCGTACACCGGCGGCGGCATCAGGACCACCGTCGCCGCCACCCGCCGCGCCGGGGACGCCGAGCTGGCCACGCACGCCCTCGCGCTGGTCCGCGAGATGGCGAGGCAGGGCACCACCACGGTCGAGATCAAGAGCGGCTACGGCCTGACCGTCGAGGACGAGCGCCGCTCCCTGGAGCTCGCCACCGCGCTCACCGACGAGACCACCTTCCTCGGCGCGCACGTCGTGCCGGAGGGCGTGGACGCCGACGACTACACACGGCTGGTCGCCGGGGAGATGCTGACGGCGTGCGCGCCGTTCGCGCGGTGGGTGGACGTCTTCTGCGAGCGCGGGGCCTTCGACGGCGACCAGACGCGGGAGATCCTGACCGCCGGCCGGCGGGCCGGGCTCGGCGTGCGGGTGCACGCCAACCAGCTCGGCGAGGGGCCGGGGGTGCGCATCGCCTGCGAGCTGGGCGCGGCCTCGGCCGACCACTGCACGCACCTCACGGCGGCCGACGTGGACGCGCTCGCCGGGTCGGGGACGGTGGCGACGCTGCTGCCGGGGGCGGAGTTCTCGACGCGCTCGCCGTACCCTGACGCGCGCCGGCTGCTCGACGCCGGGGTGACCGTGGCGCTCGCCACCGACTGCAACCCGGGGTCGTCCTACACCTCGTCGATGGCGTTCTGCGTGGCGCTCGCGGTGCGCGAGATGCGGATGACGCCGCTGGAGGCGATCCGGGCGGCCACGTACGGCGGGGCGCGCGCGCTGCGGCGCACGGACGTAGGCTGGTTGCGTCCCGGCGCCCGCGCCGACCTGGTCGTGCTCGACGCCCCGTCCTACGTCCACCTGGCCTACCGTCCCGGCGTCCCCCTGGTCCACCAGGTCTTCCAGGGTGGTCTCCTCCTTCAGGAGGACATCCAGAACCCTCCCTCGGTCGTAGCGCTTTAGGGAATCTTTGCCCGGTGCCGCTCGTTGGCCGGGTATAGGACGCAGCTGCGGAACGAGGTGCCAGGGGATGGCAAGGCCTACGGGGAGTCGCACGCAGGAGCAGCACGTCGCGGACCGCGATCTGCTGGGGACGTACCTGGCCGAGATCGGCCGCGTCCCGCTGCTCACCGCGGAGGAAGAGGTGGAGCTCGCCAAGCGGATCGAGGCGGGACTGTTCGCGGAGCACCTGCTCGACAGCGGGGGCTCGGAGCCGCGCATCGGGGACGCGGCGGACGAGGAGCTGGAGCGGCTGGCCATCTCGGGCCGGCGCGCCAAGGACGAGTTCATCCAGGCCAACCTGCGCCTGGTGGTGGCGGTGGCGCGGAAGTACTCCGGCCGGGGGATGCCGCTGATCGACCTGGTCCAGGAGGGCAATCTGGGCCTGGTGCGGGCGGTGGAGAAGTTCGACTACCGGCGGGGCTACAAGTTCTCCACCTACGCCACGTGGTGGATCAGGCAGTCGGTGGGGCGGGCCATCCACGAGCAGGCGCGGCCGGTGCGGCTGCCCACGCACGCGGGGGAGCAGATGACCCGGCTCATGCGGGTGCGGCGTGACATGCTCGCCGAGTTCGACGTCGAGCCGACCGACGACGACCTCGCCGACATCCTCGAACTGCCGATCGAGCGGGTGCGCGAGCTGCGCCGCTGGGCCTCCGACCCGGTGTCGCTGCAGCTCGGCGTGGGCGACGAGGACGAGACCGAGCTGGGCGACATGATCGCCGACGAGACGTGGGCCGACCCCGAGCAGCAGGCCATCGACATCCTGGAGCGCGAGCGGCTGGACCAGTGGCTCACCGGGCTGGAGGGGCCGACGAGCGAGATGCTGCGCTGGCGTTACGGCCTGGTCGACGGCCGCGAGCACACGCTGACCGAGGTGGGGGAGCGTTACGGCATCGGCCGTGACCGGGCCCGCCGCATCGAGCGCGACGCCCTGGCCCGCCTGCGCAAGATGGCGACCGCCGCCGCCTGACCCGCCGCCTGACCCGCCGCCTGACCCGCCGCCGCCTGACGGCCACCTCGGCCTGACGGCCACCTGATCCGGTGACGGTCGTGCCCGGCTTCCTGATGGGGGCCGGGCCCTAGGCTGGGTCGCGTGCACCTCCAGACTTTGCGCCGCTATCCGGTCAAATCGCTGCTCGGCGAGGAGCTCGCGGAGAGCGAGGTGGACGAGCGCGGCCTGGCGGGCGACCGGGCGCGGGCGGTGCTCGACGTCGCCACCGGCAAGATCGCCAGCGCCAAGAACCCCCGGCTCTGGCGGGACCTGCTCACCCTGGACGGCGCGGCCCCGCCCGGCGACGAGGAGCTGTCGCGGCTGCTCGGGCGCGAGGTGCGGCTGATCGACGTGCCGCCGGAGGGCGCCGAGCTGGAGCGGTCGGTGCCGGAGCGGGTGCTGGCCGAGGGCATCGAGGCGGAGGTCCCGTACACGGTGGGCACGCTGGGCGCGGGCGCGCCCCCCGGCACGTTCTTCGACTTCGCGCCGATCCACCTGATCACGACCGCCGCCCTGGACAGGATCGGCGCGCTCGGCCCGCGCGGACGGGTCGAGGCCGCCCGTTACCGGCCCAACCTCGTCATCGCGACCGAGGGAGAGGGCTTCCCCGAGAACGACTGGGTGGGCCGGCGGCTGCGCGTCGGCGCGGACGTGGTGCTGGAGGTCATCGTCGCCAGCCCGCGCTGCGCCGTGCCCACGCTCGCGCACGGCGCGCTGGAACGCGATCCCGACGCGCTGCGCACGGTCGCCAGGCACAACCGGGTGCCGGTGTTCGGCACGGACCCGCAGCCCTGCGCCGGCGTGTACGCCCGCGTGGCGCACCCCGGCCGGATCAGGAAGGGCGACCCCGTACGCCTCGGCTGACCGCCGATTGCGCATCTCCCTTTTCAAACAGGTGAGACGTCCGAAACGCGGCGGAAACACCTGTGTGGCGAGTTTCACAGATGTGAAACACACCTGGTCGTGGCACGAAACCCCGGGCGAACACGCTGTGGCCACACGTCACACGTAAGGAGGGTCGCTTCGTGAAGATCGACGGCGGCACCACTGCCTGGATGATCGTCGCCACCGCCATGGTGTTGCTGATGACTCCCGGCCTCGCGTTCTTCTACGGCGGCATGACCAGGGCCAAGAGCGTCCTGAACATGATGATGATGTCGTTCGGCGCCATCATCACCGTGTCCATCACCTGGATGCTGTTCGGTCACTCGCTCGCGTTCACCGACAACCCCAGCTCGGCACTCAACAACTTCGTCGGCGGATTCGACGCACTGGGTCTGCAGAGCCTGGTGGACACCGCCACCAAGGACGACGGCACCGGCATGCCGAGCCTCATCTTCTCCGCCTTCCAGATGACGTTCGCCATCATCACGGTCGCCCTGATCAGCGGCGCGATCGCGGACCGGGCGAAGTTCGGCGCGTGGATCCTCTTCACCGTCGTGTGGGCCACGGTGGTGTACTTCCCGGTGGCGCACTGGGTCTGGGGCACCGGCTGGCTCAACACCATGGGCATCGAGGACTTCGCGGGCGGCACGGTCGTCCACATCAACGCCGGCGCGGCGGCCCTCGCCCTGGCCCTCGTGATCGGCAAGCGGCAGGGCTGGCGCAAGGAGCCGATGCGGCCGCACAACCTCACCCTGGTCCTGCTCGGCGCGGGCCTGCTGTGGTTCGGCTGGTTCGGCTTCAACGCCGGCTCCGAGCTGGCCGTCGACGGCACCGCCGCCCTGGCCTTCATGAACACGCAGGTCGCCACCGCGGTCGCGGCCGGCGCCTGGCTCGTGGTCGAGAAGCTGCGCGACGGGCACGCCACCAGCCTCGGCGTCGCCTCCGGCGCGGTCGCCGGTCTGGTCGCCATCACCCCGGCGTGCGGTTTCGTGGACCCGTGGGCCGCGATGGTCATCGGCCTGCTGGCCGGCGCGATCTGCGCCTTCGCCGTCGGCCTGAAGTACAAGCTCGGCTACGACGACTCGCTCGACGTGGTCGGCGTCCACCTGGTGGGCGGCGTCATCGGCGCCGTCGCGCTCGGCTTCCTGGCCGCCTACCCCTTCCTCGACCAGCAGAGCGAGGGCCTGTTCTACGGCGGCGGCTTCGGCCAGCTCGGCCTGCAGGTGCTCGGCCCGATCGCGGTCGGCGGCTACTCCTTCGTCCTCACCTGGATCATCGGCAAGATCATTGACAAGACGGTGGGCTTCCGGGTGCCCGCCGAGAACGAGGTCACCGGCATCGACGTCACCACGCACGCCGAGACCGGGTACGACCTCGGCACGGTCTACGCCTCGGGCGTGGCCTCCTCCAACGGTCCCACGGCTCCCGCTCCCAAGAAGGTGGACGCATGAGGCTCATCACCGCGATCATCAAGCCCTTCAAGCTCGACGACGTCAAGGCCGCGCTGGAGCAGTTCGGCGTCAAGGGCATGACCGTCAGCGAGGCCAGCGGCTACGGCCGCCAGCGCGGCCACACCGAGGTCTACCGCGGCGCCGAGTACCAGGTCGACCTGGTGCCCAAGGTTCGCCTGGAGGTCCTCGCCGAGGAGGACGACGCCGAGGACGTGATCGACGTCATCGTCAAGGCCGCCCACACCGGCAAGATCGGCGACGGCAAGGTCTGGTCCGTGCCCGTGGACACCGTGATCCGCGTACGCACGGGAGAGAGGGGCCCGGAGGCCCTGTGATGTTCCGGAGGAGCTCCGACAACGGCGTCGGAGCGGGACACAGGGTTCGCCGGGCGGAGCCCGGCAGGCGGGGCACTGAGGTGAGGGGGCACTGAGGTGAGGGGAGAGGCCCGTTCGTACGCCGCGGCCCGCAAGGAGCGGACCGCGGACACCGACCGCTGGCTCAAGGATCTCTTCCGCACGGCGAGCGACGGCGACCACGTCTCACTGGTCGCCGTCGGCAGCCTCGGAAGGGGCGAGCCGGCTCCCGGGAGCGACCTCGACCTGGTCCTGCTCCACAACGGCCGCCCGGACGTCGCCAGGATCGCCGACCGGATCTGGTACCCGATCTGGGACTCCTCGGTCGGTCTCGACCACTCGGTCCGCACGGTCGAGGAGGCCGTCGCGGTCGCCCGCCAGGACCTCAAGGCCGTGCTCGGCCTCATCCAGGCCCGCCACGTCGCGGGCGATCCCGAGCTGACGAGGAAGGCCAGGGAGGCGGTGCTCGCCGAATGGCGGGCCGACTCCCGGCGCCGGCTCGGCGAGCTGCGGGAGGCCGCCGACCAGCGCGCCCAGGTCAGCGGCGAGCTGGCGTTCCTGCTCGAACCCGACCTGAAGGACGGCCGCGGCGGGCTCCGCGACGTCCAGGCCATGCAGGCCGTGGCCGCGGCCTGGGTCGCCTCCGCGCCCGGCCCCCGGGCCCGCGAGGCCCACGAGTTCATCCTCGACGTGCGCCACGCGCTGCACGTCGTCACCGCCCGCGGCACCGACCGGCTGGTCCTGCAGGAGCAGGACGCCGTCGCCGGGCTGCTCGGCCTGCTCGACGCCGAGGCGCTCATGCGCCGCCTCGCCGAGGCCGGCCGCACCGTCTCCCACGCCTTCGACGCGACCTGGCGCACGGTTGACAGACTCCTGTCAGGTCCGGCCCCGCGCGGCCGCCGCCCGCTCGCCGACGGTGTGGTCGAGCACGGCGGCGAGGTCGTGCTCGCGAGGGGCGTCAACCCGCGTACGGACCCCGTCCTCGTGCTGCGCGCGGCGGCCGCCGCGGCCGACTCCGGGCTGCCGATGGCGCCCGCCACGGTGTCCGTTCTCGCAGCTCAGTCGCCTCCCATGCCGGTGCCGTGGCCCGAGGAGGCCCGCGACGCGCTGGTGTCGATCCTCGGTGCGGGCCGCGCCGCCGTGCCCGTCTGGGAGGAGCTGGACCAGGCCGGGATCATTGTCAAGTTGCTTCCTGACTGGGAGCGCGTACGCCACCGCCCGCAGCGCAACCCGATCCACCGCTTCACCGTCGACCGGCACCTCATCGAGGCCGCCGCCAACGCCGCCGGCCACACCCGCGAGGTCTCCCGCCCCGACCTCCTGCTGATCGCGGCGCTCCTGCACGACGTCGGCAAGGGCTGGCCCGGCGACCACTCGGCGACCGGCGAGGTCGTGGTGCGCGACATCGCCACCCGCATCGGCCTGCCGCCGCGGGACGTCGAGACGCTGGCCACCGTCGTACGCCACCACCTGCTGCTGCCCGAGACCGCCACCCGCCGCGACCTCGACGACCCGGTCACCATCGAGAAGGTGGCCGCCACCGTCGGCAGCCGCGAGGTGCTCGACCTGCTGGCCGCGCTCGCCGTGGCCGACGGCAACGCGACAGGACCGGCCGCCTGGAACTCCTGGAAGGCCGGGCTCGTCGCCGACCTCGTCCGCCGGGTGCGGTCGGTGCTGTCCGGCTCGCCGCCGCCGAAACCGCCCACCCTGTCGCCCGAGCAGGCCGCGCTGGCCCGGCACGGCGGCGGCGCGGTCCGCGTGGCCGGCGGCAACGTCACCGTCGTCGCCCCCGACCGGGTGGGGCTGCTGTGGAGCGCGGCCGGCGTGCTGTCCGCGCACCGGCTCATCGTGCGCTCCGCCTCGTCGGCCTCCGCCGGCTCCACGGCGGTGATCGAGTTCTCCGTGGTCCCCGAGTACGGCTCCCCTCCCGACCCGGCGACCCTGGAGTCCGATCTCCGCCTCGTCCTTGCCGGCCGTCTTGACATCGAGCAGCGGCTGGCGCGCCGCACGCGGGCCGTGCGACCGCCCCGCGTACCGGTGGCCCCACCTCGGGTGACGCTGGTCGACGACGCCTCCGCGACGGCCACCGTGGTGGAAGTCAGGGCCCATGACAGGCCGGGGCTGCTGTGGCGGATCGGGCGGGCGTTCGGGGAGTGCGGTCTTGACGTCCGGGCCGCTCGCGTGGAGACTCTCGGCGCGGAGGCGGTGGACGTCTTCTACGTGGTTGATCGCGCCGGTCGCCCCCTCAGCGACGACGCGCAGCGGGCACAAGTCCGCGATCACGTGCTCGCCGCACTGCGATAACCGGCAGCGCACGGCTGTCGGTCACCACTGTAACGATTGTGTCCGAATTGCCGGTTGTGACACTTGCTCGGATACCTTGTGGACCGGCTTCATGGTTTGGGCGGCTTTGGAGCACATCACCACGGGATGATTGAGGGGTAGCGGAACCAGTGACTACGGGGAACTCCGTCAGCGGCTCAGCCGCGCCGCGTGAGCGCGGCGGACGGTCGCTGTCGCGCTTCGGACTGCGCAACTGGCGTGTGCGCTGGCGCCTCACGGCGCTCATCCTGGTCCCGACCGTGGCCGCCGTCGTGCTGGGCGGCTCCCGCGTGGTCGAGTCGGTGCAGAGCATCGCCGACTACGACCGTACGGCCACCGCCGCCGAACAGGCGGGCCACATCCGCGACCTGCTGCAGGCGATCGGGCTGGAGCGTGACACCGCGGGCTGGATCGGGGCCAGCCGCGCGATGAAGAAGACGCTCGCCACGCCGCTCACCCAGCGCAAGGCCGCCGTCGACGGCCTCGCCGCCCAGGTGCGCACCGATCTCGACGCCATCGACGACTCCTACGGCCCCCGCGCCGTCAGGGCCGCCGACCGGGCGAAGTCCGTCCTCGCCCGCCTGCCCCGCATCCGCGCCGAGGGCCAGACCAACACCGCCCAGTACGACACCCTGACCGACAGTCTCCTCGCCCTGCACGACGAGCTCGGCCTGCTGTCGGACGACTCCCTGACCGTCGGGCAGTTCCGCGCGCTCAGCGCGCTCGCCGCGGCCAAGGAGGAGGTCTCCCGCCAGCGCGTCCAGCTCCTGCAGGCCAGCTACGACACCGCCAAGGTGGACGCCAAGACGGTCGAGCAGTTCATCACCTCCAACGCCCGCCAGCTCAGCGACATCAGCACCGTCGGCGCCGAGGCCGGCGCCGAGATCGGCCTCGACCTGTCCAAGTCGCTGGCCGCCAAGCCCGAGTACGTCAACGTCCAGCTCACCAAGTCACGCGCGATCACGCTGGCCAGCGGCCGGGCTCCCGGCGTGCGCATCACCGACAACCTGATCTCCGCCCGCGCCAGCCGGCAGGAGTGGTTCGACCAGAACCAGATCGTGATCGACGTCCTGCACGGCGTCGAGAAGGACCTCGCCGACAAGGTCAACCTGCGCAGCCAGGAGCTGCGCAGCTCCGAGATCCGCAACGCGATCATCGCCGGTGTCATGATCGTAGCGCTACTTCTGCTCGTGCTGCTCCTCACCGTCGCCATCGCCCGGTCCATGGTCACCCCGCTGCGCCGGCTGCGCACCGAGGCGCTGGAGATCGCCGGCTTCCGCCTGCCCGACGTGGTGCGCCAGCTCCGCGTCAACGGCGAGGCCCAGGTCGGCGAGGTGCGCCCCATCGGCGTCGAGGGCAACGACGAGATCGGCGACGTGGCCCGCGCCTTCGACCAGGTGCACCGGCAGGCCGTGCGCCTCGCGGGCGAGGAGGCCGAGCTGCGCGGCAACATCAGCTCGATGTTCGTCAACCTCTCGCGCCGCACGCAGACGCTGGTCGAGCGGCAGATCTCGCTCATCGACGGCCTGGAGAAGGGCGAGCAGGACGGCGCCAGGCTGGCCGACCTGTTCAAGCTCGACCACCTCGCCACCCGCATGCGCCGCAACTCCGAGAACCTGCTGGTCCTCGCCGGCCACGAGGCCACCAGGCGGCGCAGCCAGCCGGCCAAACTGGTCGACGTCGTGCGCGCCGCGCTGTCGGAGGTCGAGGGCTACGAGCGGGTCCAGGTGCGGGTGAACCGCGGCACGTCGGTGCTCGGCAGCTGCGCCAACGACCTCGTCCACCTGGTCGCCGAGCTGGTCGAGAACGCCATCCAGTTCTCCCCGAGCAACGCGCCCGTCGTCGTCACCAGCAGCCCCATCGAGGGCGGCGGCGCGCTGCTGTCGGTGAGCGACACCGGCATCAGCATGACCGAGGAGGAGCTGGCCGAGGCCAACCGCCGCCTCGCCGAGCCGCCCGTCGTGGACGTGTCGGTGTCGCGGCGCATGGGCCTGTTCGTGGTCGGCCGCCTGGCGCTGCGCCACGGCATCCGGGTCCAGCTCAGGAAGGGCGACGGCGCCGGGCTCATCGCGATGGTGCTGCTGCCGCCCGCGCTCATCGCCGACGGCCGCGAGCAGCCGCTGCCGCAGCGGCCCGCCTTCGGCGGCGGCACCGCCCCCGCCCCCGCCGCCGGTCAGGGGTTCGGCGGGCGGCACTCGGGGCCGGCGGGCTCGGTCCCCAACGGGACGTTCCGGTCGTTCGGCAGCTTCGAGTCGATGGACGTGCCGCGCGGCCCCGCCCGCCCCGGCCCCGCCCAGCCCGGTCCCGGTGGCTACGACAGCACGCCGGGCACGCCCAGGCACGCCTACGGCACGTACGGCTCCGACCCCGCCCAGCCGGGCGTGAACGCCTTCACGGCCGACACCGACGGCGGCTCCTACCGCGGCCGGCCGCCCGCCTCCTTCGACTCCGGGTCCTACCCGTCGTACCCGAGCGGCGGCTCCCGGCCGGTCAACGGCGTCCACCACGCATCGGGAAATGGTGCGTTCCAGACGCCGCCGCCACCCGTGTACCCGACCAACGACGTGCGCAGGGCCGACCCCGCCCCGTCCGTGGACGTGTCGCCCATGGAGCCTGACCAGGAGGAATATCTGCCGATCTTCGCGTCGGTGGAGTCCGCCTGGTTCCGGCGCCCGCCGGGCGAGCAAAGCCCGGCCCCGTCGGAGACGACGGGCGGGGGTGAGGCCACGTCCGCGCAAGCCGTACCCTCTGGGGAGGAATCGTGGCGAACGGCCGCCGACGCCGGTTGGCAGGCGGCGGCCAAGGCCAGCGAGCCCAGCCTCGGCGGCATCACCGCCGCCGGGCTTCCCAAGCGGACCCCCAAGGCCAACCTGGTGCCCGGCACGGCCGCCCAGCCGTCGCCGGCGCAGCAGCAGCCGCAGGCCCCCGCGCCGCCTCCGGTCTCCGCGGACCGGATGCGCAGCCGGATGGCCAGCTTCCAGCAGGGTGTGCGACGGGGCCGCCAGGAAGTACGTCGACAGGAGGAACAGAGTGAGTAAGCGTCCCGCCGGGGAGGATGCGTGACTACGCTGAGCCATGAGGCGCACCGCTTCGACTGGCTGATCACCGACTTCGTCCGCAACACGCCCGGAGTCGCGCACGCCGTGGTCGTCTCGGCCGACGGGCTCTGCCTGGCGGCCTCCGAGGGGTTCCCGCCGGACCGGGCCGACCAGCTCGCCGCGGTCTCCGCGGGCCTGCTGAGCCTGACCGTGGGCGCCTCCCGGGTGTTCGAGGGCGGCGCGGTGACGCAGACCGTCGTCGAGATGCAGCGCGGGCTGCTGATCGTCATGGCCATCAGCGACGGCTCGGTGCTGACCGTGCTGGCGGGTCCGGATTGTGACATGGGTTTGGTGGCGTATCAGATGACGCTGCTGGTAGACAGGGCGGGACAGGCGCTCACGCCCGCCCTGCGCGCCGAACTGCAGGCAGCCAGGGCGCGGTGATGTGATGGAACTGATGGGAGCGGGCCGTGTACGGCAGTGACGGGATCGGGGAAGAAGAGCCCCTGTTCCGTCCCTATGCGGTGACGGGCGGTCGTTCCGAGCCGCGGTACCACCTCGCGATGGAGACCCTGATCTCCTCGATGTCGATCCCGGACGCCGAGATGGCTCTGCTCACCCCCGAGCAGGAGGCCATCATGCAGCTCTGCAGGACGTTCCGGTCGGTCGCCGAGATCTCGGCCCTGCTCCGCGTCCCGCTGGGCGTGGCGAGGGTGCTCGTGGCGGACATGTCCGACGAAGGGCTTGTCCGCCTGCACCAGCCACGCCTCCAGCAGGGACAGCCAGACCTCAACATGCTCGAAAGGGTGCTCAGTGGACTACGCAGGCTCTAGCCCCGGCCTCACCTCGACGAAGATCGTCGTGGCCGGGGGCTTCGGCGTCGGCAAGACGACGTTCGTGGGGGCGGTGTCCGAGATCCTCCCGCTCACCACGGAAGCGGTCATGACCGACGCGTCCGCGGGCATCGACGACCTGGGGATGACCCCGAACAAGCAGACCACGACCGTGGCGATGGACTTCGGCCGGCTCTCGCTGGACCGGGACCTGATCCTCTACCTGTTCGGCACGCCCGGACAGCACCGGTTCTGGTTCATGTGGGACGACCTGGTGAAGGGCGCGATCGGGGCCGTGGTCCTGGTCGACACCCGCCGGTTGGCCGACAGCTTCCCCGCCATCGACTACTTCGAGGAGGCGAAGCTGCCGTTCGTCGTCGGCATCAACGGCTGGGACGGGCAGTTCGTCCACTCCGACCCGGAGGTCAGGGAGGCGCTGGCGCTCTCGCCGCACACGCCGATCGTCCGCACCGACGCCCGCAACCGCGAGTCGGTCAAGGCGACGCTGATCACGCTCGTCGAGCACGTCGTACGCCTGCGCGCCGCCGTCCACTGAGCGCCTACCGGTCCAGCAGCCGGTAGCGGCGGACCGACAGGACGAAGAACACGGCGGTGATGGCCACCGGCCACGCCACGGCCATGAGCACCGGGTGCTGCGCCACCCAGGAGCCGCCGCCCCAGCCCGGGTTGCCGAAGAGCTGCCGGGCCGCGGCCACCGTGGACGACAGCGGGTTCCACTCGGCGATCGCGCCCAGCCAGCCCGGCATGGTGGCGGGGGCGACGAAGGCGTTCGACAGGAACCCGACGGGGAACTCCAGGGTCTGGACGACCACCGCCGCGCCCGGCTCGCGCGCCACCAGGCCGAGATACATCCCGGCCCACAGCAGCGAGAAGCGCAGGAGCAGCAGCAGGCCCACCGCGCCGAGCGCCCCGCCGGCCGTGGTCGGCCGCCAGCCCACGGCGAGCCCGCAGGCCAGCAGGCCGGCGAGGATCAGCGCCGAGTGGAGCAGGTCGGCGACGGCCCGGCCGACGAGCACGGCCGAGGGTGACATGGGCAGCGAGCGGAACCGGTCGGTGACGCCCTTGGCGGCGTCGGCCGACACGGCGACCATGGTGGCGCTCAGGCCGAAGAGCATCGTCATGCCGTACATGCCGGGCATGAGGAAATCGAAGTAGCCGGCTCCCTGCGGCACCCGTACGGCGCCGCCGAACAGGTAGCCGAAGGCCAGCGTGATCATGATCGGGAAGGCGATCCCGAAGACCACGGTCATCGGCTGGTTGCGCCAGTGGATCAGGTCGCGCCGGGCGACGGTCCAGCCGTCGGCCAGCGCCCATCGCAGCGTGGTCATGCGTGCTCTCCTCCGGTGCTCACGGGGGTGGCGGTCAGGGTCAGGAAGACCTCGTCGAGGGTCGGCCGCCGTACGGTGATGTCCTCGGCCTCGATCCCGGCCGCGGCCAGCGCGGCCGGGACCTCCGTGAGGGCCTTCACCCGGTCGGCCACGGGCGCGGACACGCGGCGGGCGTCGGGGTCGGACTCGACCGGCCCGCCGGCCGCGCGGGCCGCGATCCCCGCGGCCTCCGCCAGCCGCTCGTGGGCATGGATCACCACGTCCAGCCGGTCGCCGCCGAGCCGGGACTTCAGCTCGTCCGGCGTGCCCTCGGCCACCACCCGGCCCGCGTCCACGACCGCGATCCGGTCGGCGAGCCGGTCGGCCTCCTCCAGGTATTGCGTGGTCAGCAGGACGGTCGTGCCGCCGGCGACCAGCTCGCGCACCGCGCGCCAGATCTCCGTACGGCTGCGCGGGTCGAGCCCCGTCGTCGGCTCGTCGAGGAACAGCACGGGCGGCGCCAGGATCAGGCTCGCGGCGAGGTCGAGCCGCCGGCGCATGCCGCCCGAGTAGTCCTTGGCCGGGCCGTCGTGCCGCAGCCCGAACCGCTCCAGCAGCTCACCCGCCCGCGCCCGTGCCGCCGCCGCGCCCAGGTGGTGCAGGCGGCCGAACAGCTCCAGGTTCTGCCGGCCGGTCAGCAGCTCGTCCACGGCGGTGTGCTGGCCGACCAGGCCGATGTTGCGGCGCACCTCGCGCGGCCGGCGCACCACGTCGTGCCCGGCCACCTCGGCCCGGCCGCCCGACGGGCGCAGGAGCGTGGTGAGGATGCGCACGGCCGTGGTCTTGCCCGCGCCGTTGGGGCCGAGCAGGCCGCAGACCGTGCCCTCGCCCACGTCCAGGTCGAGGCCGTCCAAGGCCGTCTTGCCGCCGTATGTCTTGCGCAACCCGCGTGCCAGCACCGCCGTCATCACGCTCTCCTTCCCAAGCGTACGCCGTACCGTACAGCCTACGATTCAAAAGGGCAACCGTACGGTGTACCGTACGAAGGTGACCGTCGAACACCCGGGAAAGGGCGACCCCGCCCGCAGCCTCGCCCTCCTCTGGCGCACCAGCGAGCGGGCCAGCCGCAAGGGAAAGCCGGAGCTGAGCGTCGAGCGCATCGTGCGCGCCGCGATCGAGGTGGCCGACGCCGAGGGCCTGCAGGCGCTGTCCATGCGCCGCGTGGCCGAGCGGCTGGGCGTCGGGACGATGTCCCTCTACACGTACGTGCCGGGCAAGCCGGAGCTGTTCGACGTCATGCTCGACACGGTCTACGGCGAGACCGCCCGCCCCGACGACGTCCCCGGCGGCTGGCGGGGCCGCCTGGAGCAGATCGCCCGCGAGAACTTCGCGCTCTACCTGCGCCACCCCTGGCTGCTCCAGGTGGCCGCGAGCCGCCCGGTGCTCGGCCCCAACGTGACCGCCAAGTACGACTACGAGCTGCGCGCCGTGGACGGCATCGGCCTGAGCGACGTGGAGATGGACGCGGTGATCACCCTGATCACCGGCTTCGTGCACGGCACGGCCAGGGGGGCGGTCGAGTCGGCCCAGGTCGAGAGCCAGACGGGCCTGACCGACGAGCAGTGGTGGGCCGCGCACGGGCCCTTCTTCGCGCGCATCGCCGACACCGAGCGCTGGCCGGTCGCCACCCGCGTCGGCCAGGCCGCCGGCGAGGCCATGAACGCCGCCTACAGCCCCGAGCACGCCTTCGAGTTCGGCCTGCAGCGGGTGCTGGACGGCATCCAGGCCCTGGTCGAGCGCCGCGCTACGTAGCCCGGTAGAACTCCACCGGCTCGGGCGGCAGCGGGGTGTTGCCGAGAACGAGGTCGGCGGACTTCTCGGCGAGCATCATGACCGGCGCATAGATGTTGCCGTTGGTGACGTAGGGCATGGCGGAGGCGTCCACGACGCGCAGCCCGTCGAGGCCGTGCACGCGCATGGTGTCCGGGTCCACGACGGACAGCTCGTCGGTGCCCATCCGGCAGGTGCACGACGGGTGGAGCGCGGTCTCGGCGTCCTTGGCCACCCACCGGAGGATGTCCTCGTCGGTCTCGACCTCGGGGCCGGGGGAGATCTCGCCGCCGTCCAGGCCGTCCCAGGCGGGCTGGGACAGGATGGTCCTGGCGTGCCTGACGGCCTCCACCCACTCGCGCCGGTCCTGCTCCGTGGACAGGTAGTTGAAGCGCAGCGCCGGCTTGACCCGCGGGTCGGCCGAGGTGATGCGCACCGAGCCGCGCGCGTCGGAGTACATCGGGCCGATGTGCACCTGGTAGCCGTGCCCCCCGGCCGGGGCCGAGCCGTCGTAGCGGACCGCGAGCGGCAGGAAGTGGAACATCAGGTTGGGGTAGGTTACGTCGTCGTTGGAGCGGATGAACCCGCCCGCCTCGAAGTGGTTCGTGGCGCCGGGGCCGCGCCGCAGGAACAGCCAGTTCGCGCCGATGAAGGGCCGCCGCCACAGCTGCAGCGACGGCTGCTGCGACACCGGCCGCAGGCAGGCGTGCTGGACGTAGACCTCCAGGTGGTCCTGGAGGTTCTCGCCGACCCCCGGCAGGTCGTGCACCACGTCGATGCCGAGAGGTTCGAGCAGCGCGCGCGGCCCGACGCCCGAGACCTGGAGGAGCTGCGGGGAGTTGATCGCGCCGCCGCACAGGATCACCTCGCCGGCGTCGATGCGCTCGCCGCCGACCTGTACGCCCACCGCCCGGGTGCCCTCGAAGAGCACCCGCTCGACGAAGGCGCGGGTGCGGACCGTGAGGTTGCGGCGGTGGCGCGCCGGATGCAGGTAGGCGCGGGCGGCGCTGAGCCTGCGGCCCCGGTGCACGTTGCGGTCGAAGGCGGCGAAGCCCTCCTGGCGGTAGCCGTTGACGTCGTCGGTCAGCGTGTGCCCGGCCTGCTGCACGGCGGCGAAGAACGCCTCGAACAGCGGCCCCTCGGCCGGCCCGCGCTCCAGCTTGAGCGGCCCTTCGCCGCCGCGGTAGTCGGTGCCCGGGTCGGCGAGGCAGCTCTCCATGCGCTTGAAGTAGGGCAGGCAGTGGGCGTAGTCCCAGTGCTTCATGCCAGGGTCGGCCGCCCACCGTTCGTAGTCCAGCGGGTTGCCGCGCTGGAAGATCATCCCGTTGATGCTGCTGGAGCCGCCGAGCACTTTGCCCCGCGCGTGGTAGACGCGCCGGTCGTTCAGGTGCGGCTCCGGCTCGGACTCGTACTTCCAGTCGTAGCGGCTGTTGCCGATGGGGAACATCAGCGCGGCGGGCATGTGGATGAAGACGTCCCACAGGCTGTCGGGGCGCCCGGCCTCCAGCACGAGCACCGATGTGGCGGGGTCGGCGCTGAGCCGGTTGGCCAGGGCGCAACCGGCCGAGCCGCCGCCCACGATGACGAAGTCGAACCTCACCGGGGGATCCAGTCCTTCCACACGATCTTGTTCTCCGCCACCCACTCGGCGGCGGCCTGCTCGGCTGTCTTGCTGTCGTTGATCATCGCGCTCGCGACCCGGTTCTGGTCGTCGTTGGTCCAGGTGAAGTTGCGGACCAGCTCGTAGGCCCGGCCACCCTTCTCGGCGAAGCTGCGGCTGACGATCTTGTCCAGCAGGTACGGCGGATAGTCGCAGGCGACCCTGGCCGCGTCGGCGTCGCAGCCGACGGCGTACGCCGGCAGCGCGATCTTGACCAGCTTCACCTTCGTGAACAGCCATTGCGGCTCGTAGAAATACATGAGCAGCGGCGTCCGATTCTTCGTCGCGTCCTGGGCCGCCTTGATCAACGCGTCCTCGCTGCCCGAGTAGACGACCTTGTAATTCAGGCGGAGGTTGCGTACCAGAGCCTCGTCATTCGTCACGAACGTCGGATCGCCGTCCAGGATCTGACCGGCGTTTCCGGTTTTTTCGGTCCGGAAGAGGTTCGCGTACTTGTTGAGGTTTCGGTAGTCCGTAATGTCGGGATATTTCTTGGCCATCCACTCGGGGACGTACCAGCCGATCACTCCCTTGTTCCCGGTGAGCCCGGCCGACAGCGCGACCTTCTTCTGCTCGATGTACTGCTTCTTCAGGTCGGGATGGCCCCAGTTCTCGATGATGACGTCGACCTTGCCGGTCTCGAAATCACGCCAGGACTGTTCCTCTTTCATCTTCCGCGTGTTCACCGTGTAGCCCAGCTCGTGCTCCAGCAGGTAGCTCAGCACGGCGGCCTGGGCCTCGTAGCCCACCCAGGCGTGGACGTCGAGGTTGACGGTCTTCTTGGCGCCGGTGGCGGCGCCGGGCTCCTCGCTGGAGCAGGACGTCAGGAGCAGAACGGCCGCGGCCAGCGGCGCGGCGAGCGTCTTCAAGCGCATGAGAGTCTCCGGGGCCGCGGCCCGACCGAGGGGCCGCGGCCGGAAGGGGTCACTTGGGGATCCAGGCCTGCCACTTGGCGGTGTTGGCCTCGACCCACTTCTTGGCGGCCTGCTCGCCGGTCATGCCGTTGTTGGTCATGTCGTTGGCGACGGCGTTCTGGTCCTCGTTCGTCCAGTTGAAGTTCTTGACCAGCTCGTAGGCCTTGCCGCCGGTGTCGGCGAACTTCTTGCTGACGATCTTGTCGAGGTCCATCTCCGGGTAGTCGCAGGCGACCTTCTTCGGGTCGGCGTCGCAGCCCTCGGTGTAGGCGGGCAGGTTCACCCGGACGAGCTGGGTCTTGTTGAACAGCCAGTGCGGGTCCCAGAAGTAGAACAGCAGCGGCTTCTGCTGCTCCTGCGCCTGCTGGGCGCTCTTGATCAGGGCCGCCTCGCTGCCGCCCACCACGACCTTGTAGTTCAGCTTGAGGTTCTTGATCAGGGCGTCCTCGTTGCTGACGTACGACGGGTCGCCGAACAGCAGCTGGCCCTTGTCGCCCGACTCGGAGGTCTTGAACAGGTCGGCGTACTTGTTGAGGTTCTTGGAGTCGGTGATGTCGGGGTACTTGTCGGCCATCCACTTCGGGATGTACCACCCGATCACGCCCTTGTTGCCGGTGGAGCCGGCCTCGACCGCGACCTTCTTCTCCTCGATGAACGACTTCTTGAGGTCGGGGTGGCCCCAGTTCTCGATGATGACGTCGACGCTGCCGTTCTCGAAGCCCTCCCAGGCGAGCTGCTCCTTGATCTCGGGCAGCTCCACGGTGTAGCCGAGCTCGTTCTTCAGCAGGTACGCCACCACGTTCGCGCTGGCCTCGTACCCGACCCACGGGTTGATCGCGATCTTGACGGTGCCCGTCGAGCTGCCGGCGCCGCCCTGCGGGGCGCCGGCCGAGGCGCTGGGGGAGGTCTCGACCGTGGCTCCGCCGCATCCCGCGGCGGCCATCCCAAGAGCGAGCAAGCCTGCGAGCAGGCGGATCTTCATGTGCTTTTCCTTCTGTGGGGGGAAGGGCGCCGGTCCGCGCCCTGCGTGATGCGGTCGAGCATGACTCCGAGCAGCACGGTCGCGACGCCGGCCACGAAGCCCAGCCCGAAGTCGGTGCGCTGGGAGAAGCCGACCACCACGTCGTAGCCGAGCGCCCCCGCCCCGACCAGGCCGCCGACGACCACCATGGCCAGCGTCATCACGATGCCCTGGTTGGCGGCCAGCAGGATGGCCCGCCGGGCCATCGGGAGCTGCACCTTCCACAGGAGCTGGCCCGGGGTGGAGCCGGCCGACACGGCGGCCTCGACGACCTCGGCGGGCACGGCCCTGATGCCGTCCTCCACCAGGCGCACCACGGGCGGCACGGCGTAGATGACCGAGGCGAAGATGGCCGTGAACCTGGTGGTCCCGAACAGCGCCAGCGCGGGCAGCAGGTAGACGAAGGCCGGCATGGTCTGGGCGGCGTCCAGCAACGGGCGCTGGACGGCGGACCAGCGCGGCGAGCGGGCCGCGGCCACCCCCAGCAGCAGGCCGATCACCAGGGTGACCAGCACCGCGAGCGCCACCGTGGTCATCGTCTGCATGGCGTGCTCCCACGTGCCGAGCAGCGCGATCGCCAGCAGGCAGCCGAGCGCGGTCAGCGCCGCCCGTGGCCCGCTGACCCGCCAGGCCACGGCCAGCACGGTCAGCGCGACCAGCCACCAGGGGGCCGAGGTGAGCAGCGACTCCAGCGGGTTGAGCAGTAGGACGGAGGTCTGGTCCTTGACGAACGTGGTGACCGGGTACCAGCTCGTCTCGGCCCACCGCACGGCGGCGTTGATCTCGGCCGTGAGGTTGAGCGTCCAGCCCTCCGGCCAGGCGCGCGGCAGCACGGGGATCAGCGCGAGGCCGGCCACGGCCAGCGCGCCCGCGGCGGCGAGGTCGAGCCGGCGCAGCCGGGCGTGGGGGCCCCGGCGGGCCGGCGCCGTCGTCATCCGGTCGAGCACGATCGCCATGACGACGACGGCGACCCCGGCCGGCAGCATGATGCCGACCTGGGCCCGCGACAGGCCGCGGATGATGTCGCCGCCGAGCCCGGGGGCGGCGATCAGGTTCGCGATGACGACCATGGACAGGGCCATCATGATCGTCTGGTTGACCGCCAGCGCGATCGTGGGCCGGGCCAGCGGCAGGACGACCTTGAACAGCGTCTGGCGGCCGGTGGCGCCGAGCGACCCCGACGCCTCGACGGCCGTGGGGGAGACCTCCGAGACGGCCAGCGCGGTGATGCGGATGGCCGGCGGGATCGCGTAGATCATCGTGGCGATGGCCCCGGCCGGGGCGCCGATGTGGAAGAACAGCGCGAGCGGGGCCAGGTAGGCGAACGTCGGCATGATCTGCATGACGTCCAGCACCGGCGTGACGGCCCGCCGCACCCGTGCCGACCGGCCCGCCCAGACGCCGATCGGGACGCCGATCGCCAGCGACAGCAGCACGGCCACCGCGACCAGGGCGAGGGTGTCCACGCTGGACTGCCAGAGCCCGAGCACGCCGAACGTGCTCACGCCCGCGACCGCGAGCAGCCCGATCCGCCAGCCGCCGGCCAGCCAGGCCAGGCCGCCCAGCACGCCGGTCAGTCCGGGCCAGCCGAGCGCCGCCAGCGCGCCGGAGAACAGGTCGTAGAGCGAGCCCACGAAGAGCCGGACGTAGTTGAGGAAGTAGAGGAACAGCGGGCTCTCGTTGCGGTGCCCGTCGATCCACTCGCGCAGGTCGGTGACGGCCAGGAACTGCGGGGCCTCCTTGTCGTGCGGCAGCGTGCCCGTGCCGCGGAAGACCAGGTAGGCCACGACGATCAGCGCCGCCACGCCGGCCGGGGCCGCCCAGCGGGGGAGCCTGAGCCTGGAGGGCGCGCCGACCGCCGTGGTGCTGCTCATGCCCCCGCCTTGACCGGCGTGTCCTCGCCGGACAGGAACGTCAGCAGGTCCACGCGGTCCACGACGCCGGCCAGCTCGCCGCCGTCCACGACCCGGATCGGGCGGGCGGAGGCCGAGGCCACGCCGATGGCGTCCTTGACCAGGGTGGTCGCCGGCAGCTCGGGCCCGTCCAGCGCCTCGCCGGGCTCGGGGGAGCGCATGATCCAGCGCAGGGTCAGCACGTGGCTGCGCGGCACGTCGCGGACGAAGTCGGCCACGTAGTCGTCGGCGGGCGCGCCCACCAGCTCCTCGGCCGTGCCGAGCTGCACGATCGAGCCGGCCCGCATGATCGCGATCCGCTCGCCCAGCTTGAGCGCCTCGGACAGGTCGTGGGTGATGAACACCATCGTCTTGCCGACCTCGCGGTGCAGGCGGATGACCTCGGCCTGCATGTCGCGCCTGATGAGCGGGTCGAGCGCGCTGAACGGCTCGTCGAACAGCATCACCTGCGGGTCCACCGCGAGCGCCCTGGCCAGGCCGACGCGCTGCTGCATGCCCCCGGAGAGCTGGTCGGGGTAGGCGTCGGCGTAGCCGTCGAGGCCGACGAGGGAGAGGATCTCGCCGGCCCGCGCGTGCCGGTCGGCCTTGGGCGTGCCCTGGATCTCCAGGCCGTAGGCGACGTTGTCGACCACCTTGCGGTGCGGCAGCAGGCCGAAGTGCTGGAAGACCATGCTGACCTGGTGGCGGCGGATCTCGCGGAGCCGGGCGGGCGAGGCGCGGCCGACGTCCTCGCCGCCGATCGTGATCGTGCCCGCCGTGGGCTCGATCAGCCGGGTCAGGCACCGGACCAGGGTGGACTTGCCGCTGCCCGACAGGCCCATGACCACGAAGACCTCGCCGGGGCGCACCTCGAAGCTCACGTCACGTACGGCGGCGGTGCAGCCGGTCTTCTCGCGCAGCGCGGCGGGTTCGAGGTGCCGGTCCTCGCTGTCCAGCACTTTGCGCGCCCGGGATCCGAAGATCTTCCAAAGGCCCGTGACGCTGATTGCCGCGCTGTCGGGAGAATCCCCCACTACTCGCCTCCTCGTTTGCCGTCGCTCAACATATGGCGTGATTAATGTCGATCTCAACGGTGTGACCGTCCGGAGACCGGCGTGCTTCCGGGGTGTTATTGCTTTGAAACGTTCAAACCGCCCATTAAGCGACAGCGGGTGAGTCGGAGGTGCATTTCCGGCTGGACCGGTCCGGAACTTGGAACTCCAGATTTTCCCGGCGTACCACACAGATAGATTTTTGTCGCGATATGTTTGGGTAGCTTCCCTGCCACGTGATGTGTTCCAATTACCGGCACTTGCTGATTTCCTCAGGGGACACAGGCCCCTCCCTTATACGCCGATTCGGGCGAGGTGCGTTCCGGTGACTACACAGCTGAGCCAGAGGAGGCAGACCGGCGAAGGCAACTGGCGGCTGCGCAACTGGCGGGTACGGGCACGGCTCGTGGCGCTCATTCTCATCCCCACGGCCGCCGCCGTCCTGCTGGGCGGCATCCAGGTGCTCGCCTCCACCTCCGCGGCCGGCGACTACGCCAGGACGAACCAGTTCGCCCGCCTCTCGGAGGAGCTGGGCGCGCTCACGCACGCCGTCTCCGGCGAACGCGCCAGGATGTCCTGGTACATCGCCCGCAACCGGCCCGCCAGCGCCCTGAACGACGTCCAGAACCAGATGGACGAGAGCGACCTCGCGGCCAGGGACGTCCGCGCCATCGCCCGCGAGCTCCTCGGCGAGGTCACCGGCCGCACCGCCGACCAGCTCGAACAGCTGCTCAACCGGCTCGACGACCTGATCGCGCTGCGCAAGCAGGCCCTGGAGGCCAACCTGCTGCCCGGCCCCGCCGTCGAGCTCTACACGACGGTCATCGCCGACCTGCTCGCCACGCACAACGAGCTGATCAAGGGCAGCTCCGACGACGAGCTGTTCCGCCAGACCCGCATGCTCGACGCGCTCGCCCGGGTCAAGGAGAGCGTCGCCTACCAGCAGGCCCTGGTCACCGTCGTGCTCACCGAAGGGGCCTTCGACCCCGAGCAGCTGGAACGTTTCCTCGGCCAACAAGCCGGCGAGGCCGCCGAGCGCAGGGCCTTCGCCGCCGAGGCCACCGCCGCCGAACGCCGCTTCTTCGACGAGACCGTCAACGGCAACGTCGCCGAACGCATGTTGTTCCTGCGCGAACTCGTGCTCATCAGGTCCACGAACGGCCTGCCGCTGCGCGGCCTGGACCTGTCCAAGAAGGACGACGCCAGGGAGTGGTTCGAGGCGTCCAAGGCCGTCGTGGACGCCATGCGCACGGTCGAGAAGCGCCAGGCCGCCGGCATCCTCGCCCGCAGCGAGGAGCTGAGCGCCGCCGAGCGCCGCAGCGCCTGGGTCGTCGCGGGCGCCGTGCTCGCCCTGCTGGTGGCCGTGCTGCTGGTCACCACCGGCGTGGCCCGCTCGATGGTGCGCCCGCTGCGCCGGCTGCGCAGCGAGGCCCTGGAGATCGCCGGGCACCGGCTGCCCGCCTTCGTCCAGCACCTGCGCGAGTCCCGGGACGGCGAGATCGCGGCCGAGGTCCCGCCCATCGGCATCTTCACGAAGGACGAGGTGGGCGAGCTCGCCCGCGCCTTCGACGAGGTGCACCGCGAGGCCGTGCGGCTGGCCGGCGACGAGGCCCGGCTGCGCTCCAACGTCAACGCCATGTTCGTCAACCTGTCGCGGCGCAGTCAGACCCTGGTCGAGCGGCAGCTCACGCTCATCGAGAAGCTGGAGCGCGGCGAGCGCGACGACACCCGGCTGGCCGACCTGTTCAAGCTCGACCACCTCGCCACCCGCATGCGCCGCAACAGCGAGAACCTGCTGGTGCTCGCCGGGCAGGAGGCCGCGCGCAAGTGGAGCGAGCCGGTCGAGGTCATGGACATCGTGCGCGCCGCGCTCGGCGAGGTCGAGAGCTACGACCGGGTCAGCATCCAGGTGCAGTCGGACGTCGCCATCGCCGGCCAGGCCGTCACCGACGTCGTGCACCTGCTCGCCGAGCTGGTGGAGAACGCGGTGTCGTTCTCGTCCCGCGACACCAAGGTGATCATCTCCAGCAGCCGCATCGACGGCGGCTCGCTGCTGCTGTCGGTCACCGACAACGGCATCAGCATGACCCAGGAGGAGCTGGCCGAGGCCAACCACCGGCTGGCCAACCCGCCCGTCGTGGACGTGTCGGTGTCGCGGCGCATGGGCCTGTTCGTGGTCGGGCGGCTGGCGCTGCGGCACAACATCCGGGTGCAGCTCCGCCGCCAGGACGTCGGCGGGCTGACCGCGATGGTGCTCGTCCCGCCGATGCTGCTCACGGCGGTGAACGGCGCGCTGCCGGGCCAGAGCCAGCAGCACGGCCAGCAGCACGGCCAGCAACACGGCCAGCAACAGGGCCTGCAACAGGGTCTGCAGCACGGCCTCCAGCACGGGCAGCCGCCGATGGCCGCCATGCCCTCCGGGCCGCCGATGACGTCGATCCCGGCCGCGCCGGTCGCGTCCCCCGTGCCGCCCGTGCCGCCGGCGCCGCGGCAGCCCGCCGCGCCGGTGGCGCCCTTCGCCGGGCACCCGTCGTTCGACGCGGCGCTGCCGGAGCCGTCGTCCTGGTTCAGCTCGCCGCACACGGGCACCGGCTCCTCCTCGCTGGAGGCGCCGCACGTGACGGGGTCGTACCCGTCGTTCGCCACGCCGCTGCCGTCGTACCCGCCCGAGCCGTCCAAGGACGAGTTCCTGCCGATCTTCGCCGCGGTGGAGGACGAGAGCAGCTGGTTCAGCAAGCCCTCGCCCACCGCCGACCACCGGGAGCGCGACCCCGGCTGGTCCTCGCCCGCCGACACCGGCTGGCAGGCCGCCGGCACCGCCGCCGAGCCCGTCCAGGGCGGGACCACGAGCTCCGGCTTGCCGAAGCGCACGCCGCGAGCGAACCTGGTACCGGGCACCGCGAACCCGCAACCGCCGCCCGCTCCCGCTCCTCCGCTGTCCCCCGACCGGTTACGCAGCAGACTGGCCAGCTACCAGCAGGGCGTGCGCAAGGGCCGGTCCGAGCTTGAGGAGGACTCATGAAGGAGCTGAGTCAAGCTGCCAGGGACATGAACTGGCTGGTGAGCAGCTTCGTCGACGAGGTGCCCGGCGTCGCGCACGCCGTGGTCGTCTCCGCCGACGGCCTGCCCATGGCGTTCTCCCGCGGGTTCCCGAAGGACCGCGCCGACCAGCTCGCCGCCATCGCCGCCGGCCTGGTCAGCCTCACGGCTGGCTCGGCCCGCGTGTTCGAGGGCGGCGGCGTGACCCAGACCCTGGTCGAGATGGAACGCGGCCTGCTGCTGGTGATGTCGATCAGCGACGGCTCGTCGCTGGCGGTGCTGGCCGCGCCCGACTGCGACATGGGGCTGGTGGCGTACCAGATGACGATCCTGGTGGAGCGTGCGGGACAGGTGCTCACGCCCGCGGTGCGGGCGGAGCTGTCCGGGCGTCCGTGGTAGGGGGAGGCGATCGTGGCATCGTGGCACAACGGTGAGGCCGAGCCTGAGCGCAGCTCGCTGGTGCGCATGTACGCCCTCACGGGCGGCCGCACCACCCCGCGCAGCGCCCTGGCGATGGAGGCCCTGGTGTCCTCTGCCACGTCGGCGCAGCTCGGCCCCACCTACCCCCGCGAGCACCGTGCGATCAGCGAGCTGTGCCGCCAGGTAAGATCCGTGGCGGAGATCTCGGCTCTGCTGAGTGTTCCCCTCGGCGTCGCACGGGTGCTGGTCGCCGACATGGAGGCGGACGGTCTGGTCCGCGTCTACCAGCCGCAGCTTGAGGCGGGCCTGCCGGATCGCGGCCTGCTCGAAAGGGTTCTCAGTGGACTTCGCAGGCTCTGACGCCGGGCTCACCTCGACGAAGATCGTGGTGGCCGGCGGCTTCGGGGTGGGCAAGACCACGTTCGTCGGTGCGGTCTCGGAGATCATGCCGCTCACCACCGAAGCGGTGATGACCGAGGCGTCGCAGGGCATCGACGACCTGGCGCACACCCCTGGCAAGACCACCACCACGGTGGCCATGGACTTCGGCCGGCTCTCGCTGGACCGCGACCTGATCCTCTACCTGTTCGGCACGCCCGGGCAGCACCGGTTCTGGTTCATGTGGGACGACCTGGTGAAAGGCGCGATCGGCGCGGTCGTGCTGGTCGACTCCCTGCGCCTCGCCGACGCCTTCCCCGCGATCGACTACTTCGAGGAGGCGGGGATGCCGTTCGTCGTCGGGCTCAACGGCTGGAACGGCGAGTTCCCGCACGTCGAGCACGAGGTGCGGGAGGCGCTGACGCTCTCGGCCCACGTGCCGATCGTGCGCACCGACGCGCGCGAGCGGCAGGCGGTCAAGAGCACCCTGATCACGCTGGTCGAGCACGCCCTCGCCGCCCGCGCCCGCTGACTCCGCCGGCTAGGACTGGGCGGCCCACCAGTAGGCCGCGACCAGCTCGGCCACCAGCGTCTCGGTGAGCAGCGCCACGTCCGGGTCGTCGTCGTGCGCGTAGCGGATGGCGGCCACGGCGTCCTTCACCTCGGCGCCGACGCTCACCACCGTGGAGCCGCGCTGCCGCACCCAGTCCATGGCCTGCTCGTCGTAGCGGGAGCCGGGGAAGAGGAGGGCGCGATAGTCGAGGGTCTTGGTGAGGTAGACGTCCACGTGCGACCAGTCGCCGCTCTCGCAGGCGTCGGCCGCGCGGCGCGGGCCCTCCCGCAGCATGAGCGCCGACTGCTCGGCCGACGACAGCCGCTCGGCGGGGGCGATCGTGTAGACGCCGTGCGGGCCGTCCAGCAGCTCCATGGTCAGCGGCAGCCACTCGTCCCTGCGGTCGAGCAGGTCGGCGGTGGCCTCGGCGGTGCGGCCGAGCAGCCCGGCCAGGTCCAGGGGCCGCCCGGTGAGCCGGCTCTCCAGCGCCAGCAGCAGCGCCAGGGTGTGCTGGAAGGTACGGCAGGCGACGCCGCCGCGCTCCTCGCCGGCGTGCATGGGGATGGTCGCGCGGGCCAGGCCGGCGAGCGCGGAGTCCGGCCGGTTGGTGAGGGCCGCGACGAAGGCCGGGCCGCCGGCGTAGCGGTCCACGGCGTCCATGGTCTCCCTGCTGCCGCCGGTGGCCGAGATCGGGATCACCAGGGTGTCCGGGGTGGCCGGGTACGTCGCCGCCGCCGAGGCGTAGTCGGCGTAGGCGTCCACGCCGGCGGCGCGCAGGCGCAGCGCCGCGACCCCGGCCGCGTACCGGGAGCTGCCCATGCCGAGGAACAGCACCCGGCGCGGGTTCGCGGGCAGCTCGGCGAAGGGGTCGGCGGCGGCGAGCGCGGCGGCCAGGCCCTCCAGGGCGGCGGGCTTGGCCTCCAGGTCGGACAGGTAGAGCTCGGGATTCACGACGGGTTCTCCTCGGTGTACCAGGTGCGCAGGACGCCCATGGGGGCGTAGCGCCAGCGGGGCAGGTGACGGGCGGCGTAGATCAGCTCGCGGCACTCCTGCTCGATCTCGAACGGGCGGATCAGGCCCTCGTCCAGCAAATCGGGGCGGCCGCGCGCGGCCAGGCGGGCCCGGTAGGCGGCCAGCAGGCCCGCGCGGGCGGCCTCGGCCCAGGCGGCGGCCCGCTCGGGCGGGGTGCCGCGGCGCTTGATCGCGACCTGGGCCACGTGCTCCAGGCTCGTGGTGAGCTGGGCGACGTCGCGGGCGGCCGGCTGCCAGGGGTCGGCGTCGGTGACCGTGGGGTTGCCGTCGAAGTCGATGACCGCGTAGCCGTCGCGCCACCGGAGTATCTGGCCCACGTGCAGGTCGCCGTGGATGCGGATGAGGGGCGAGGCGATGGGGGCGTCGAGGGGTTCGAGCTCGTGCCTGAGCCGGTCGGCGCGGCCGGCCAGCCACCGCCCGTCCTCGCCGCCGGTGAGCTCCAGCGCCTCGGCCAGCGCCCCAGCGGCCCGCACGGCGGCGGGCGGCGGCAGCTCAGCCGGCTCGGGTGACGGCGGCTCGGGTGACGGCGGCTCGGGTGACGGCGGCTCGGGCGACGGCGGCTCGGGCGACGGCGGCGTGGCCGGCGCGGTGCGGGGGAGGGTGGACAGGGCGAGGTGCAGGTCGGCGGCCAGGCGGCCGAGGTCGGCGGCGAACGCCGTCTCACCCGCCTCGGCCTCGTCCACGCACCACTCCCAGCCGTCCCTGGCCTCCGGAAGGTAGCCGGTGGCGAGGGCGAGCAGGCACTCCCGGCCGTCGACAGGGCCGGTCAGAGCCGCGTAAGGGGGAGCTGTGTCGTTGAATCCGGCCTCAACGAGGTGGGAGAGGATCTCCGGGGTGGGATGGGGCAGCGGGACGGGTGGGGTCAGCCACTTCACGACCACTTTCTCGGCCACCACCACCGAGTAGTTCGTCTGGTCCACATGGGCGCCGAAGTCCCTTTCACTCGGGACCCCGATGTGCGGACGTGCCAAGTCGTACGAGAGGGTTGGCAGCGGCAGGAACCGGCGCACGCTGAAGGGCGCCGGCACCTCTCCCTCCAACACCGTGAGAAGCGCGGCGGTGAGCCCGCGATCTCGTGCGGTAAGGGGTTTCTCACCGAGAGAGACCAACCGCTGCGCTATTGAATCCCAATTCAACTGGTGGACCAAACTTCCAGGTAGCAATGTGGTGAAAAGTCTTGCTCATGTTGATTCGTGCTGCAACACTCTCAGCCTGGTCTGCTGTGTCCGGTAAGGTCGCGCGACCCCTCGTACATCGCACATCAAGAAGGAGTAGCGGCCGTGTCCCGTATCCGGTTCACCCGTCGTCTTCCGGCCGCCGTCGCGGCGGCCGGCCTCGCGCTTGCCGTCGCGGCGTGCGGCGGTGAGTCGTCGAACAGCTCAGACGGCGCGACCGCGGCGGCTGCAGAACAGCTCAAGCCCAATGCCGACCTGTCGAAGCAGTCGCTCCAGGTCACTGTATGGGATGGTTACACGCCGAAGGAGCTGCCCGAGAAGGCCAAGGAGAAGCTCAAGGTCTCCGAGGTCAAGGTCGGCCTGCACGCCACCAACGAGGAGGCGATGGCCAAGCTGACCGCCTCCGGCGACAGTGGCATCGACGTGGCCTTCGTCTCCGGCCAGTACGCCCAGGCGCTCAACGAGCAGGGCCTGCTGGAGCCCATCCACGCCGAGCTGGTCCCCAACCTGGCCAACCTCTTCCCGGAGGCGAGCCAGCTCTCCTACGACAAGGGCAACAAGTACTCCGTGCCCTACACCTGGGGCACCACCGGCATCTGCTACCGCAGCGACCTGGTGAAGAGCGTGCCCACCAGTTGGAACGATCTGCTGAAGCCCCCGGCCTGGGCCGACAAGAAGGTCACCATGATGACCACCGAGCGCTGGCTGGCCCTGCCCGCGCTCAAGTCCCTCGGCTTCTCGGTCAACACCGACAAGGACGAGGAGATCGCCAAGGCCAAGGAGCTGCTGCTGGAGGCCAAGCCGCACCTGCTCGCCTACGACGACACGACGTTCGGCGAGAAGCTGAAGTCCGGCGAGGCCGTGATGGTCGAGGCGTGGGACGGCTGGTGCCCGACCACCGAGAAGAACATCAAGTTCGCGGTGCCGAAGGAGGGCAGCGACCTCTGGGTGGACACCATGGTGATCATGAAGTCCTCCAAGAACAAGGAGGCCGCGCACGCCCTGATCAACTACATCCTCGACCCCGAGATCCACAGCTGGGCCGCCGAGAACATCAACTACAAGGTGCCGAACAAGGCCGCCATGGAGCGCGTCAAGGCCCCCGAGGGCTCGCTGCTCGGCGTCAAGCCGGCCGAGCTGCTCGCCGGTGAGTCGATCATCGACCTCGGCCAGGCGTCCACCAAGTACACCCGGCTTTCCAGCGAAGTCACGGCGCAGTCGTAGTCAGTGCAGTGAAGTCTGAGGCAAAGGCCCGGCCGGCGCCCCGCGTGCGGGGCCGCCGGCTGGGCGCATTCGTTTTCCTGTCACCCGGGCTGACCTACCTGGTGGTGCTGCTGCTGGTGCCGCTGGGCCTGGTGCTGAGCTACACGGTCTTCCAGCGCGGGCGCTTCGGCGGCGTGGTGTACGAGTTCACCACCGAGAACTTCACCCGCCTGATCGATCCGCTCTACCTGGGCGTGGTCGGCAACTCCCTGCGCATCGCGGCCCTGACGACGCTGATCGCGCTGCTGATCGGCTATCCGACGGCCTACCTGATCGCGCAGCTCCCCTCCAAATGGAAGACGCTCGCGCTGGTCGCGGTCGTGCTGCCGTTCTGGACGAACTTCATCATCCGGGTCTACGCCTGGATCATGCTGCTGAGCGGTCCAGGGCTGGTGAACAGCGCGCTCGGCAAGCTCGGGCTGGGGCCGTACGAGCTGCTCTACCACGAGGGGACCATCGTCACCGGGTTGTTGTACTCGTACCTGCCGCTCATGGTGCTGCCGCTGTACTCCGCCATCGAACGGCTGGACCCGCAGCTGCGCGAGGCGTCGGCCAACCTGGGCGCCTCGGCGTTCACCACGTTCCGCAAGGTGACGCTGCCGCTCAGCGTGCCGGGCGTCATGACCGGCTGCCTGTTCGTGTTCGTGCCGAGCTTCGGCAACTTCGTCATCCCCGAGATGCTCGGCGGCAGCAAGACGATCATGGTGGGCAACCTCATCCGTGACCAGTTCCTCAAGGCGCGCGACTGGCCGTTCGGCTCGACACTGGCGCTGGCGCTCATCGCGGTGCTGGTCGTGCTGCTGATCGTGCAGGCATGGGCGGCCCGCCGTGCGTAGGTCCAAGCTGCTGTACGTCCCGTTCTGGGCCACGTACGTCTTCCTCTACCTGCCGATCGTCGTGCTCGTCGTGATGTCGTTCAACTCCGGCGACTCGGCGTACACCTACGAGGGCTTCAGCCTCAAGTGGTACGGCGAGCTGGCCGGCGACGAGCGCATCAGGACCGGCCTGGTCAACACGCTCGTCGTGGCCGCGGGCTCCACCGTCATCGCCACCGTGCTCGGCACCCTGCTCGCGGTCGGCCTGGCTCGTTTCACCAGGTCGAAGACGCTCGACGCGCTCGCGCTGATGCCGGCCGTGCTGCCCGACCTGGTGCTCGCCATCGGGCTGCTGGTGTTCTACAGCGCCATCCAGCTCACGCTCGGGCTGTATTCGGTGACGCTCGCGCACGCGCTGTTCTCGATGGCGTTCGTCGCGGCGGTGGTGCGCACCCGGCTCACGGGCGCCGACACCTCGCTGGAGGAGGCCTCGCGCGACCTCGGGGCCGGGCCGGTTGTCACCTTCATGAAGGTCACGCTGCCGCAGCTCACGCCCGGGATCATCGCCGGCGCGCTGCTGGCGTTCACGTTGTCGCTGGACGAGTTCGTGATCGCCTTCTTCACGATCGGGAACGCCGAGCCGACGCTGCCGATCGTCATCTACTCAATGGTTCGTTTCGGGGTGACCCCGAAGATCAACGCGCTGGCCGCGATCCTGCTCCTGGTGAGTTTCACCGCGGTGATCGCCGGTCAGCGGATGACCAGGATCGGGGAGTCACGTGCTCAAGATTGACGGCGTCACCCGCAGCTTCGGGAGCGTCACCGCGCTGGACGACGTCTCGCTCCAGATCGAGCAGGGCGAGTTCTTCGCCCTGCTCGGCCCTTCGGGCTGCGGCAAGACCACGCTGCTGCGGATCATCGCCGGGTTCGAGACGCCGGACAGCGGGCGGGTCACGCTCGACGGCGAGGACCTGCTGTCCAAGGCGCCCAACCGGCGGCCGATCAGCCTCATGTTCCAGTCGTACGCGCTGTTCCCGCACATGACCGTGGCCAAGAACGTGGCCTACGGGCTGGAGCGCGAGCGCCTGCCGCGGCAGGAGATCAAGCAGCGGGTCGGCGAGGTGCTGGAGACGGTCGGGCTGTCGGCGCACGCCGGGCGCAAGCCCGCGCAGCTGTCCGGCGGCCAGCGGCAGCGGGTGGCGCTGGCGCGTTCCATCGTCAAGCGGCCCCGCCTGCTGCTGCTCGACGAGCCGCTGTCGGCCCTGGACAAGAAGGTCCGCGCCGACATGCAGCTCGAACTCAAGCGACTGCAGCACGAGGTCGGCATCACCTTCGTGGTCGTCACGCACGACCAGGAGGAGGCGATGTCGCTGGCCGACCGCATCGCGGTGTTCGACACGGGCCAGGTGCGCCAGGTGGACGCGCCCGTGGCGCTCTACGAGCGGCCGAGAACGCCGTTCGTGGCGGACTTCGTGGGCGCCAACAACCTGTTCCGCGGCCTTTCCACCGGGCTCGACGCGCTGCGCAGCGAGGAGTTCGGCATGCTGGCCGGCACGCCGCTGGAGGAGCTGGAGGCGGACAAGCCCGCGCTGCTCGCGGTGCGGCCCGAGCGGGTCGAGCTGGCCGACGAGAGCTCCGTCAGGGGCATGGCGGGCAGCGTGGTGGACGTCAGCTTCTACGGCGGCGTCTCGCACGTCTCCGTGGAGGTCCCCGGCCACCCCAAGCCCGTCCTGGCGGCCGTTCAGGGGGCCGGGACGGTCCGCCCCGGGGCCAAGGTGAAGGTGCGCTGGAACGCCGAGGACGCCGTCATCATGGCGGATCCTCAGTGAGACAGATCGTTGCCGGTCGCCGCCCGCGCGTACGACAGGATCAGCTCGGCGGCCTCGGCGGGCCCGATCACGGGGTGCCGGGCGGTGATGCGGTAGCCGTAGGCGTCCTCCAGCGCCACGAGGTTGCGCGCGATCGACAGCGAGTCGGCGGCCAGCGTGAAGACGCCCAGGGCCGCCCCGGTGTCGAGGATCGCCTGGTACATCGACACCTGGCGGTCGTAGAGCGAGGTGAGCAGGACGCCGTAGACGCGGTTGCGGCCGGCGGCCCCGCCCAGCTCGTTGAGCAGGCGCACGTCGGGGTCGAGCGGCCCGGTCGGCAGCCCGGAGCGGATCGTGACGACCAGCTTCTCGGCCGGGTCGGTGAAGTCGGCGAGGCGGCGCAGGCGCTGCTCGTAGAAGCGCTCCATGCCGGCGTGCTGCGCCTCGACCAGCAGCTCGCCGAGGTCGGGGTAGTGGTAGAGCACGGCGCCGGAGGTGAGCCCCGCCTCCTCGGCGACGTGCGAGAGCTGCACGCCGTCGACGCCGTGGCGGATGATGGCTTTGCGCGCCGCCTCGATCAAGTCGATGCGCCGGTCACTCCGGCTTTTACGCTGAGCCACCCTCACCACCTTCACTCGTTGGGCTTCCGTTCAGTTAGCCGTGACCATAGTGCCCGTTACTTGACCATCACGCCAGCCACGTTTTTGAATTAGCCTTCAACTCTTCGAATCCCTCTCCTCGGAGTTCCGATGTCACTCACGTTCCTGTTCATGCCGGAAAGCGCGTACGGCCCGACCAACAACTCCATCGGGATCGGCGACATCCTGCGCCGCCGCGGCCACCGCGTCGTCTTCGCCGCCGAGTCGTCCTGGAAGGGCAAGCTGGAGGCCCTGGGCTTCGAGGAGGACCTGGTCGACCTGGCCCCGCCGCCCGAGAACCCCGAGGAGCAGGACGCCGGCCAGTTCTGGAAGGACTTCATCCGCGACACGGCCCCGGAGTACCGCAAGAGCACCAAGGAGCAGCTCGACACGGTCACCAGGCCGATCTGGGGCGAGCTCATCGACGGCGCGAAGTACTGCGAGCCGCAGCTGAAGGCCATCATAGAGCGCGTAAACCCGGACGTGATCATCGAGGACAACGTGATCACCTTCCCGGCGCTCCTGACGGCCGGCAAGAAGTTCGTCAGGATCGTCTCCTGCCAGCCCCTTGAGGTGCGCGGCCCCGACGTCCCGCCGGTCTTCTCGGGCCTGCCCGCCGACGACCGCAGCGAGTGGGACGACTTCCGCGCCGAGTACGACCGCACCCACCGCGAGCTGTGGAGCGCCTACAACGAGTGGTGCGTCGAGCAGGGCACCGAGCCGCTGCCCGACCTCGACTTCATCCACGAGGGCGACCTCAACCTCTACGTGTACCCGGAGATCCTCGACTACGTGGACCGCCGCCCGCTGGGCCCGTCGTGGCACCGCCTCGACTCCTCGGTCCGCGAGACCGACGAGGACTTCACGCTGCCCTTCGAGCGCCGGCCGGACACCGCGCTGATCTACTTCTCGCTCGGCTCGCTCGGCTCGGCCGACGTCGGCCTGATGCAGCGGGTGATCGACGTGCTGGCGACCACCCCGCACCAGTACATCGTCTCCAAGGGCCCGCTGCACGAGGAGATCAAGCTCGCCGACAACATGTGGGGCGCGGAGTTCCTGCCGCAGACTAAGATCGTCCCTCAGTGCGATCTGGTCATCACGCACGGCGGCAACAACACGACCACCGAGGCCCTGCACTTCGGCAAGCCGATGATCGTGCTGCCGCTGTTCTGGGACCAGTACGACAACGCCCAGCGGGTCTCCGAGCTGGGCTACGGTGTCAGGCTCTCGACCTACGCCTTCGAGGACGACGAACTCACGGGGGCGATCGCCCGGCTGCTCGGCGACACCGAGCTGCGCGAGCGGCTCGCCGCCGCGGGCGAGGAGATCCGGCGTCGCGACGGCCTGCGCAAGGCCGCGGACCTGATCGAGCAGCTCGGCCAGTAAGGACAAGATCTTCCATGCGTGAACTGATCAACCCCGCCACCGGGCTCCCGTGCGCCGAAGTCGCCGACACGCCGGTGGAGGGCGTGGCGTCGGCCGTGACGGCCGCCCGTGCCGCCTACGCCGAGTGGTCCGAGACCACCCCGGCCGAGCGCGCCCGGCTGCTGCTGCGGCTGGCCGACCTCGTCGAGGCCGACGCCGAGGAGCTGACGAGGCTCGAAGTGGAGGAGACCGGCAAGCCGGCGGCGGTCTTCCGTGACGGCGAGCTGCCGTTCGCGGTGGACAACCTGCGCTTCTTCGCCGGGGCCGCCCGCTCGTTGGACGGCTCGGGGGCCGGGGTGTTCAGCTCCGGCTACACCTCGGTCATGCTGCGCCGCCCCGTCGGGGTGGTGGGGTCGATCTCGCCATGGAACTTCCCGTTCATCATGGCCGTGTGGAAGGTCGGGCCCGCGGTGGCCGCGGGCAACGCCGTGGTGATCAAGCCGGCGCCGCAGACGCCGCGCACGACGCTGCGCCTGGCCGAGCTGTTCGCCAAGGCGGGCGCCCCCGAAGGGCTCGTCCAGGCGGTGACCGGCGGCGCCGAGGTCGGCCAGGCGCTGGTCACCGACCCCGGCGTGGACATGGTCAGCGTCACCGGCTCCACGGAGACCGGCCGGGCGGTGATGACCGGCGCGGCGGCCACGCTCAAGCGGGTGCACCTGGAGCTCGGCGGCAAGGCGCCTGCGCTGGTCTTCGCGGACGCCGACCTGGCGGAGATGGCCCACGGCGTGGCGATGGGGGCGACGTACAACACCGGGCAGGACTGCACCGCGGCCACCCGGGTCTACCTCGCCCGCGAGATCTACGACGACGCCGTGGAGGCGCTTCGGGCAACTCTTGCCGAAATCACCTACGGCGACCCCTGGGACCCGGCCACGGACATCGGCCCGCTGATCTCGGCGGCGCACCGGGAGCGCGTGCACGGGTTCGTGGAGCGGTCCGGCGGCCGGGTGCGGCACGGCGGCGCCCTGCCCGAGGGGCCCGGCTTCTACTACCCGCCCACCCTTGTGACCGATGTCGCACAGGACAGCGAGATGGTCCAGGGCGAGCTTTTCGGGCCGGTCCTGGTGGCGCTGCCGTTCGACGGCGAGGACGAGGCGGTCCGGCTGGCCAACGACACCCGCTACGGGCTCGCCTCGTCGGTGTGGTCGCGCGACGTCTCGCGCGCGATGCGCGTGGCGCACCGTCTCGACGTGGGTGTGACCTGGGTGAACGACCACCTTCCCATCGCCAGTGAGGCGCCGCACGGCGGGGTGAAGGGCAGCGGGTTCGGCAAGGACATGAGCCAGGAGGCGGTCCTGGAGTATTCGGTGACGCGTCATCTGATGGTGAAGCACGCGGCACCCGCCGAGCGGGATTCGTTCCGGCCCGCTTGAAAACGTGTACGGCGAAATGCACCCTAAAGCAGAGCTTTGGGCGTGTTTGATGGGATATGTCGGGTTGGCCGATCTGGTACGGACTGTGTTCCAATTACCCAGCCGGACGGAATCCCATGCGCCACACGCGTGTCTGATTTCTTTCGAGCACGTACCGGCGAGAGGTTGCGAGAGTCAGTGAGGACGGAAAACCCCAGGCATACGAAGTCGGGGGAGTACACAGGCGGCAGGTTCCGGCTGGCTAACTGGCGTGTGCGCTCCAGGCTGGTCGCTCTGATCCTCATCCCCACGGTCGTGGGCGTGCTCCTCGCCGGCATCCAGCTGGCCGACGCCATCGGGACCAGCGCCGAGTACCGGCGCCTGACCCAGGTCGCGGAGCTGGTCCAGAAGGTCGGCGCGCTCAACCACGAGCTCGCCAAGGAGCGCACGCTCACCGCGTGGGCCGTCGCCACGGGCAACCGGGCCGGCCGCACGCTGCAGCTGAAGAACCAGCGCCAGGCCACGGACAAGGTCAAGGCGCAGGTGGAGACCGCCGCCAAGGCCATCGACGACTCCCACACCAGCCGCGTCCGCGAGGGCGTGGCCGAGATGTCCCGCTGGCTCGAAGGTCTCGACAGCCTCCGGACGTCGATGGTCGGGAACGTTCCGCCGCAGGCGTCCATCCGGACCTACACCACGATGATCGGCATCTTCTCGTCGATCCAGGCCGGTCTGGCCGACGGCGTCAACGACGACCGCCTCCAGAGGGACATCGCGTCGCTCGGCTCGCTGCAGTCGATGAAGGAGGAGGTCTCGCGCCAGCAGATCATGCTCATCGTCGCGCTGGCCGAGCGGAAGCTGGACGGCGAGGCCCTCACCGAGTTCCTGGGCTCCTGGGACAAGCAGCAGGCCGCCCTGGCCTCGTTCGAGGCCGAGGCGTCCGCCGAGGAGCTCAAGGCCTACCAGCAGGGCATCAGGGGCCAGCAGATCGACCGCGCCGACGCCATGCGCCAGCGGGCGCTCGCCCAGATGCGCGAGTACAACAAGCTCGGCGACCTCGACGTCACCACCTCCCGCGACCTCAGCCTCTGGTACGACAGCACCACGGCGACCTCCAACGCCATGCGCAAGGTCGAGGACAACCTGGCCACGAAGATCGTGACCCGCACCCGTGAGCTGAGCGACAGCGAGCAGCGCAACGCCATCATCTCCGGCGCGATGATCCTCGTGCTGCTGCTCCTGGTCCTGGTCATCACCACCCGCGTGGCCGGTTCGCTGGTCCGCCCGCTGCGCCGGCTCCGGGCCGAGGCGCTGCAGGTGGCCACCACCCGGCTGCCCGAGACCGTCCGCGTGCTGCGCGAGTCCGGCGAGAGCGCGCAGGTGCCGGAGGTCCCGTCCATCGGCATCAACACCCGCGACGAGATCGGGGAAGTGGCGCGGGCCTTCGACGAGGTCCACCGCGAGGCGATCCGGCTGGCCGGCGACGAGGCCAAGCTGCGCGCCAACGTCAACTCCATGTTCGTCAACCTCTCCCGCCGCAGCCAGACGCTGGTCGAACGGCAGCTCCAGCTCATCGAAGGTCTGGAGCAGGGCGAGGAGGACGAGCAGCGACTGGCCAACCTGTTCCGCCTCGACCACCTGGCCACCCGCATGCGCCGCAACAGCGAGAACCTCCTGGTCCTCGCCGGCCAGGAGGCCGCGCGCAAGTGGAGCGAGCCGGTGCCGCTGGTCGACATCGCCCGCGCCTCGCTGTCGGAGGTCGAGAACTACGAGCGGGTCCAGATCTCGATCGCGTCCAGCACGCTGATCGTCGGCCCGGCCGTCACCGACGCCGTCCACCTGCTCGCCGAGCTGATCGAGAACGCCATCTCGTTCTCCCCGCGCGAGAGCAAGGTCACCGTGACCAGCACCCCCGCCGAGGGCGGCGTCCTGGTCACCATCAACGACCAGGGCATCGGCATGAGCCAGGACGAGCTGGGCGAGGCCAACTGGCGCCTGGCCAACCCGCCGGTCGTGGACGTGTCGGTCTCGCGGCGCATGGGCCTGTTCGTGGTCGGCCGCCTGGCCCTGCGCCACGGCATCCGGGTCCAGCTCAGCCAGCGCGAGAACGGCGGCCTGAGCGCGCTGGTGATGATGCCCGACATGCTCATCAGCGGCGGCGTCGGCGTGCCCCAGCAGGGCGGCCAGTACGAGGCGTTCACCTCGTTCGACCCGAGCATGTTCAACCAGCCCTCGGCCAACGGCGGGCAGCCCTCCGTCAACCAGGTGCTCGACACCGAGTGGCCGGGCTCGCTGCCCGCGCCGGGCAGCACCGGCACGAGCTGGCCGTCCTTCGGCGAGCAGCCGTCGTTCGACCCGCCCTCCACCGACCAGCCCTCCTTCGACCAGCCCTCTTTCGGCCAGTCGCCCTTCGGCCAGCCCCGCTTCGGCGAGCAGCAGCCGGCCGCCTTCGGCGGCGACCGGCCGGGCCCGTTCGACCGCGCCGGCTTCGACCAGCCGCCCGCGGCGACGCCGGGCGGCCCGGGAGTGGACGAGCAGCGCTGGCCGTCCTTCGCCGAGGAGCCTCCGGCTCCCGCGCGGCAGGAGGAGCGCTGGCACTCCGAGGAGACCTCCCGCTGGCCGTCGTTCGCCGAGGAGCCGCCCGCTCCCGCGCAGCAGCAGCCGCAGCAGCCGTTCGCCGAGAACCGCTGGCCGTCCTTCGCCGAGCAGCCGCCGCCCGCGCAGGACGACGAGCCGCGCTGGCCGTCCTTCGCGACCGAGCCGCCCAAGGAGCAGCCGGACGAGGCGTCCCGCTGGTCCTCCTTCGCCGACCCGCTGCCGCGCAGGGGTCTGTTCGAGTCGGTCGACCGGCCGCGGCCGGCCTTCGGCCCCGACTACGCCTCGCCCTTCGAAGAGGACCCCAAGCCCGCCGACCGCTACGAGCAGAACGGGCACTCCGGGCTCGGGGCCTTCAGCGCCGGCAACTACACCTCCCAGGACATGACCGGCCCGCTGCCGGTCGTGCGCAACTCGCCGCTGGAGGAGCAGAGCGAGGAGTTCCTGCCGATCTTCTCCTCGGTCGGCTCCGACTGGTTCCGGCGGCCGGAGCCCGAGCAGGTCAGGCAGCGCATCGAACCGGTGGAGGACGAGCCCGAGGTGACCGCCGTGCACCCGGCCATCCCCGCCGACGCCACCGCGCCGCCGCCACCGGTCCAGCCGGCCGCCATGCCGCCGGCCGCGAGCGCGTCCAGGTCGTCGGGGCTGCCGCAGCGCCGGCCCGGCGCGTCGGGGGCCGGCGCCAGCTGGTCCTCGCCCGCTGACGCCGGTTTCCAGGCCGCGCAGGCCGCCGCGCAGCCGCAGCAGGCCGGCACCACGAGCTCCGGTCTGCCGCGCCGCGTGCCCAAGGCGAACCTGGTGCCCGGCACGGCCAGCCTCGCCGAGCCCCAGCCCACGTCTCCGCCGCCACAGATCTCGCCCGAGCGGTTGCGCAGCCGGCTCTCCAGCTTCCAGCAGGGTGTCCGCCAGGGCCGAGCGTTCACGCGCGGAGAAGAGAATGAGGAGGACAAATGAGAGAGATGAGCCAGGGAGCGCGCGGCATCAGCTGGCTGATCACTGACTTCGTGAACAACGTGCCCGGAGTGGCGCACACGGTCGTGGTCTCGTCGGACGGTCTGCCGCTCGCGTACTCGGAGGGTTTCCCGAAGGACCGGGCCGACCAGCTCGCGGCCGTCGCCTCCGGTGTGATCAGCCTGACTCAGGGCGCCGCCCGGGTCTTCGAGGGCGGTATGGTGACCCAGACCGTCATCGAGATGCAGCGCGGGCTCTTGATGATCATGTCCATCAGTGATGGGTCCTGCTTGGCGGTTCTGGCCGCCCCCGACTGTGACATGGGTCTGGTGGCTTACCAGATGACCCTGCTGGTCGAGCGGGCCGGGCAGGTGCTGACGCCGGCCGTACGCGCTGAACTGCAGGCGGCCCGTCCCCGCTAGCCTGGGGGCGTCGACAGGAGATCATGGTGACAGGTCAGGGTTGGGCTGGTGATAGCACTCCGCCGCATCCGGCGGCGCCACAGTCGCGCAAGAGCTCGTTGGTACGGCCATACGCCGTGACCGGCGGGCGCACTGCGCCACGGATGAAGTTCGCCATGGAGGCGTTGGTGTCCTCCGTGACGTCGGAATACCAAGACATTTCCCTACTAAGTCCGGAGTATCAGGCGATCATCCAACTGACTCGTAACGTGCGGTCGGTTGCTGAGATCTCCGCCCTTTTACGCCAGCCCCTTGGAGTGGTCCGGGTGCTGATCGCCGACATGGCGTCGGAGGGCCTGATCCGCGTGCACCAGCCTGCGCTGGAGGCGGGAAAGCCGGACCTCAACTTGCTCGAAAGGGTGCTCAGTGGACTTCGAAGGCTCTAGCCCCGGCCTTACCTCGACGAAGATCGTCGTGGCGGGGGGCTTCGGCGTTGGCAAGACGACGTTCGTGGGTGCGGTCTCGGAGATCCTCCCCCTCACCACGGAAGCCGTCATGACGGACGCGTCCGCCCACGTGGACGACGTCTCGCTGACGCCGAACAAGACGACCACGACCGTGGCGATGGACTTCGGCCGCGTCTCGCTGGACCGTGACCTGATCCTCTATCTGTTCGGCACGCCGGGCCAGCACCGGTTCTGGTTCATGTGGGACGACCTGGTGCGCGGCGCGATCGGCGCGATCGTGCTGGTCGACACCCGCCGCCTGGCCGACAGCTTCCCCGCGATCGACTACTTCGAAGAGGCGAAGCTGCCGTTCGTCATCGGGATCAACGGCTGGGACGGGCACTTCGCCCACCAGGAGGAGGAGATCCGCGAGGCGCTGTCCATCGGCGGACACACCCCCATCGTGCGGCTGGACGCCCGGCAGCGCGAGTCGGTCAAGGCGACCCTCATCACCCTCGTGGAGCACGCCCTGACCCGCCACATGCACGAGCCGGTATAGCCCGGCTTCGCGGGCGCCTCCCGGGTGTGGATCCCCGGGCGGCGCCCGTCCGGGTGACAGGATGCGGGCATGCACGTGACCCCGTACCCACTCGAACCCGGCCCCGAGCAGACCCGTGAGATGGGCGAGGCCGCGCTGGCCCTCGTCGAGGACTTCCTGCGCGACCTGCCGGACCTGCCCGCCCTCGCCCCGAGCGACGCCGGCCTGCTCGCCGGCCTGCGGGAGCCGGCCCCCGAGCACGGCAGCCCTCTGCCCGCCCTGCTGCGGACGGTGGCCGCGGCGGCCCGGCAGGGCGGGACGAGCGCGGGGCCGGGCTACCTGGCGTACGTGCCGGGCGGCGGGCTGTACGCCGCCGCCCTGGCCGACTTCCTGGCCGCCGCGCTCAACAAGTACGTGGCGGTCTGGGACCTCGCGCCCGCCTGCGCCCAGATCGAGGCGACCGTCGTCCGCTGGCTGTGCGACCTGTTCGGCCACCCGGACGGGGCACGCGGCATCCTGACCTCCGGCGGCTCGATGGCCAACTTCTCGGCGATCGTCACCGCGCGTACGGCGCTGCTCGGCGAACGCTTCCTCGACGGCGTCCTCTACGTCACCGACCAGACGCACGCCTCCTCCGCCAAGGCCGCCCTGCTGGCCGGCTTGCCCCGGGCGAACCTCCGCACCGTGCCCACGCTGCCGTCGCTCGCCATGGACCCGGCCGCGCTGACCGGTCTGATCGCGGCCGACCGGGCGGCGGGCCTGCGCCCGTTCCTCGTGATCGGCAGCGCGGGGACGACGAACACCGGCGCCATGGACCCCCTGACGGAGCTGGCCGGCATCGCGCGGGCCGAAGGGCTCTGGTTCCACGTGGACGCCGCCTACGGCGGGCCGTTCCAGCTCACGGCGCGCGGCCGTGCCCTCATGAGCGGCATCGAGCGGGCCGACTCGATCACGCTCGACCCGCACAAGGCGATGTTCCTGCCGTACGGGACCGGGGCGCTGCTGGTCCGCGACGGTGCGCGGCTGCGCGCGGCGCACCACCTGCGCGCCGACTACCTCCAGGACCTCGCCGCGGAGGAGGAGATCCCGAACTTCACCGAGTACTCGCCCGAGCTCAGCCGCGACTTCCGCGGCCTGCGGCTGTGGCTGCCGGTCAAGCTGCACGGCCTCGCCGCCTTCCGCGAGGCGCTGGACGAGAAGCTGGACCTGGCCCGCGTGGTGCACGACGCCCTGGTGGAGTCGGGGTTCGAGGTGCCGTGGGAGCCGCGGCTCACGACGGTGGCCTTCCGCTGGGTCCCCGAGCACGGCGACGCCGACGCCTTCAACGCCCGCCTGCTGCGCCGGATCAACGCCGCCGGGCGAGTGCTGCTGTCCAGCACCACGATCGGCGGCAGATACATGATCCGGGTGTGCGTCCTGAGCCACCGCACCCACCGCGACCGGATCGACGAGGCCGTCGCCGTCATCCGCACGGCCTGTGCCGAACTGCGGGCGGAGGTGGAACGCGCGCCGGTCAGGAGCGGCGCAGCAGGAGCGTGACGAAGCCGAGCAGGTCGCGGTAGCCGTTGAGCCACATATCGCGGTGCTCCCGCGCGGCCCGCAGCGCCTCGTCGCCGTCGGGGCCGGGGTGCTCGGCGGCCCAGCGGGCGAGGCTGCCGGTCCAGGAGAACTCGTAGTCGTCCCATTCGGCCCGGTCGCTGACGTGGGCGTGGACGGTGAGCCAGCCACTGGACTCGGCCGCCGCGACCGTGCCCGCGAGGTCGGGGAAGGCGCCGATCTCCGCGACCAGCTCCGGCGTCGGCGGACGCTCCCAGAACCCTTCGCCCACCAGCGCCAGCCCGCCGGGGCGGACGAACCTGGCGAGCGCCTCCACCGTGCCCTTCAGCCCGCCGAAGGCGTGCGTGGAGCCGACGGCGAGCACCAGGTCGTACGGCTCACCGGCGGGAAAGGCGCTGATGTCGGCGAGCCGCGCCGCGAACCGGCCGGCCAGGCCGCGGGCCTCGGCTTCGCGCTCGGCGGCCGCCACGGCGTGCGGGGACAGGTCCACGCCGTCGGCGACGGCCGACGGCACCAGCTCAAGGGCGCGCAGCGCCCACACGCCGGACCCGCAGCCGAGGTCGAGGACACGCGCGCCCTCGGGCAGCGCCGCGCGCCGCAGCAGCCGGTCGAGCGAGGCGTCGGAGACGGGCGCGGCGATCGGGTGGTCGGTGTGGGCGATGGCGCTGATGAGCTGTCGGTCCATCCCGCCATCTTCCCGGCCCGCGCAACTGGTTTTCCGTCGCGGGAGGCGACGGATCAGACGACCGCGGCGTGGCCCCGGACCAGGCGGCCCACCTCGGCACGCAGGTGCACGAAGTCGGGGTGCTCGCGGGTGGTGATCTGGTCGCGCGGCCCGGGAAGGTCGACCTTGAGGTCGCCCACGACGTGCGCCGGCGCCTTGGACAGCACCACCACGCGGTCGCCGACGTAGACGCTCTCGTCGATGTCGTGCGTGATGAGCACGATCGTCATCTGGTGGTGGCCGCGCACCTTGAGCACCAGGTCCTCGAGGTCTTCCCTGGTCTGCGCGTCCACCGAGCCGAACGGCTCGTCCATCAGCATCAGCGTCGGCCGGTAGGCGAGCGCCCGCGCGATCGCGACCCGCTGCTGCATGCCGCCGGAGAGCTGGAACGGGTATTTGCGCTCGGCCGCGGACAGGCCGACCGACTCCAGCGCCTCCATGGCGGCCTCGCGGCGGGCCTTCTTGTCCATGCCCCTGCGGCGCAGCGGCAGCGCGACGTTGTCGGCGACCGACATCCAGGGGAACAGCGAGCGGCTGTAGTCCTGGAACACCACGGCGAGGTTGTCGGGGGTCTGGCGCACGAGCTTGCCCTCGACCTTGACCTGGCCGCCGGTCGGGCTGATGAGCCCGGCGATCGAGCGCAGCAGCGTGGACTTCCCGCAGCCCGACGGCCCCACGATGCACAGCAGCTCGCCCTCGGCGACGCTCAGGTTGAGACCTTCGATGGCGCGGTGCTCGTTGGGGGTGCCGGCGCCGTACACATGGGAGAGATTGTCTATCTCGAGCAATGTGCTTCCTAGGGGGGCGAGACCGCGGAGGAGGACCGCGACTCCGGAAGGGTCGGAATTCGACTCTAGCGGAGCGGGCAAAGCTGGAGGAGTCGGTCAGGTAAACCTCTTCCGGGCGTGATCTTACTCGGGGAGACCGGCACTGTCATGGCGCACGTACGCTCCACGACTCCCGCTCGTTGAGCGCCCGCACGTCGGCGTCCGAGATGGCCCGCTGCGCGGCCGCCATGGCGGCCAGCTCGGCCTCGGTCAGCACGTCGGCGACGTCGCGGAAGCCGTCGGGCGCCCGCTCGGTCACCAGGGCGATCGTCTCCTCGACGGGCAGCGCCCGGTGCGCGCGCACCAGGGCCGAGGTGGGCGGAAGACGCTCGTCCTCGTACGCGCGCAGCGCCTCGGCCGGGTCGTCGTACGAGGCCAGGCACCGCGCCAGCACCCGGGCGTCGAGCACGGCCTGGGAGCCGCCGTTCGAGCCGATCGGGTACATCGGGTGGGCGGCGTCGCCGAGCAGCGTCACCCGTCCCTCGCCCCAGCGCGGCAGCGGCTCCCTGTCGACCATCGGGTATTCGAGGATGCGGCCGGTGGCCGCGAGCAGGGCCCGGATGTCGGCGGGGCGATAGGTCCAGTGCGCGAAGTGCGGCGCCACGTCGGACAGGCGGCCCTCCCTGCTCCAGTCGGCCGCGCCGACCTGGCCGGGCTCGGCCACCTTCACCTCGGCCACCCAGTTGACCAGCCGGGGGTTGGTCGCCGAGATGTGGTAGGTGACGAACTTGCCGGCCGTGTTGGAGCCGCCGACCAGCACCGTCGCGCCGTCGAGTATGGGGTCGGCCTCGGCGACCCCGCGCCACATCCTGATGCCCGCCCACAGCAGCGGGTCGCCGGTCGGATGCAGCCGGGCTCGCACCGCCGACTGCACGCCGTCGGCGCCGACGAGCACGTCCACCCGCTCGCGCAGCACCTGCCCGTCCGCCCGGCGCAGCGTGACGAGCACGCCGTCGCCGTCCTGCGCGCAGTCCTCGAAGCGCACCCCCGTGCGCACGGGGACGCCGCGCTCCTCGACCGCGGCGAGCAGCGCGAGCTGCAGCTCGCCGCGGTGGATGCTGTACTGGGGCCACCGGTAGCCGGCCGCGCGGCCCCGCGGCAGCGCCAGGATGACGTTGCCGTGCCGGTCGGCGAAGGTCATGGAGCTGGTCTCGACGCCGAGCGCCGCCAGGCGGCCGGCCAGCCCCAGCTCGGTCAGCTCGCGTACGGCGTGCGGCTGCAGGTTGATGCCGACGCCGAGCGGCCTGATCGTCCGCGCGGCCTCCACGACCACGCACTCCAGCCCGGCCGCGGCCAGGCTCAACGCGGTGGCGAGTCCTCCGACGCCGCCGCCCACGACCATGGTCCTCACCGTCGGCACCCTAACCGACCGGTTCCTGCGCCGCGCGGTGCCAGCCGAGCACGCGCCGCTCCACGACGAGGAACAGCTCGTTCAGCAGGTAGCCGAGCACCCCGAGCAGCACGATCGCGGCCCACATGGCGGGCAGGTCGAACATCGAGTACGCCTCCGTGAGCTGGAACCCGATCCCGTTGGTGGTGCCCGGCAGCAGCTCGGAGAAGACCATGACGATGAGCGAGAGCGACAGCGCGAGCCGCAGCCCGGCGAACATCTTGGGCAGCGCCGACGGCAGCACCACCCGCCACAGCCGCTCGGCCCGCGACAGCCGGAACACCTGGCAGGTCTGCAGGTGCAGCGGCTCCACGGCGCGGGCGCCGTCGGCGGTGTTGAGCAGCACCGGCCACACGATGCTGAACATGATGAACGCGAGCTGCATGCGCAGCCCGAACCCGAACACCACCAGGAACACCGTGACCAGCGCGGGCGGCGGCACGGCCCGCAGGAACTGCAGCACCCCGTCGAGGTAGTCGTAGACGCGGGCCGACAGCCCCACCGCGAGCCCGAGCACGACCCCGGCCAGCGCGCCCCCGGCGAACCCCGCGGCCATCCTGCCCAGGCTGGGCAGGATGTTCTGGACGGCGACGTCGCTCAGGAACAGCCGCTGCGGCGGCCCCGAGAACCACATCGCCTGCATCCGCGTCACGATCGTGCCGGGCGTAGGGAAGAACGCGCTGCCCGCCGCCCTGGTCGCCACCTCCCACAGCAGCACCAGCACGGCGAGCACGAGCCAGCGGAACGCGACCGTCCGCACGCCTCTCCTGCGGGCGGCGGCCCGGGACCGCCGGGCGATCCGCGGCGGCGCCGTGGCCTTCGCTGTGACCTCGGCTGTCGCTTTCACGTCTGCTCTCCCAACCGGGCGTGGTGCCAGCGGAACGCGCGCCGCTCGAAGGCGACCAGCAGGGCGTTCACCGCCACGCCGAACAGCCCGACCCAGCACACCCCGGCCAGGATGTCGGTCATGCGGGCGGGCACCGCGATGCCGGCGAAGTAGATGAACACGCCCATGCCCTCGCCCCGGCCGGCCACGATCTCGGTGCTGACGGTCAGGATCAGCGCGATCCCCGCGGCCAGCCGGACGCCGGTCGTGATGAACGGCGCCGAGGAGGGCAGCGAGACGCGCAGCAGCACCGACAGCGGGCCGAAGCCGTACGACCTGAGCGACTCCTTGGCCAGCGGGTCCACGCCACGGAGGCCGTACATCGTGTTGTAGAGGATCGGCCACAGCGAGGCGTAGACCACCAGCGAGATCCGCAGTTGCAGGCCGGTGCCGATGACCAGGGCCACCAGCGGGATCAGCGCGACCGACGGGATCGGCCGCAGGAACTCCACGACCGAGCGGGTGGCGGCGTCCACGACGGGGACGCTGCCGAGCAGCAGCCCGAGCGGCACCGCGGCGACCGCCGCGATCCCGAGCCCGACGGCCCAGGCGAGCAGGCTGGTCAGGGCGTGCGCGCGGAAGGCGGGATCGAGCGCGAGCGCCCCCATCCGCGCGGCGATCTCCGTCGCAGGCGGCAGGAACTCGCGGTCGGCCAGGCCGGTACGGCTGACCAGCTCGATCAGGGCGGCGAAGGCGAGGGCCCCGGCCGCCCGCCGCGACCACCGTGCGGTGGCGCCGGTCGGGCGGCCGGGGGCCAGGGCGGTGGCGGTCACGCTCACCCGGACGTGGTCGGCGACATGAGCGTCTTGACCTCGATCGCCTTGGTCAGCCAGCGGGCCTCCAGCATCCAGTCGGCCACCCGTTGCAACCGCACCGGGTTGTCGCTGCTGGAGAAGTAGGGGAAGGTGACGGTGGCCGCGGTGGCCGCGTCGATCTGCGTGAAGGTCGGCAGCACCTTGGAGACGACCTCGCGGTTGTTCTCCATGAGCTTGGCCGCGTTGTGGATGGCCCGTTGGAAGGCCGCCGCGACGCGCGGGTTCTTGTCGTACCACTCCTGCGTGCTGACGTAGCCGGAGATCGGGAACTCGGCGGCGGGGCCGGAGGCCGGGTCGAGGATCTTGCGGGCGCCCATGGTGGAGGTGGCCGCGGTGACCATCGGCTCGCCGAGGTAGGCGGCGTCGATCTGGCCGCCCTTCCACGAGGGCATGATGTTCTGGAACGTCACCTGCACGTACTTGATGGAGGCCGGGTCCACGTTGTTGGCCTTGAGCACCTGCGTCAGGGCCAGCTCCTGGAAGTTGTGCAGGACGTTGACGTTGATCGTCTTGCCTTCGAGGTCCTTGGCCGTCTTGATGGGCGAGGTGGGCAGCACCATGATGCTGAGCGAGTCGGGGGCCGCGCGGGAGCCCTCGGCCAGGATGCGCAGCTTGAGCGTGCCCTTGTCCTGGGCCTGGAACATCGACACGTAGTTGCCGAACATCGCGTCGATCTCGCCGTTGAGCATCATGGGGATGGCCTCGGGCGCGGCCTGGACCACCTGCGGGGTGACCTCCAGACCCTCCTTCTCGAAGAGCCCCTGGTCGATGGCGACGTAGAGGGCGGCGCTGTCGATGGCCGGCAGGGTGGCGACCTTGATCTTGGTCTTCTCCAGGCCGCCACTGGCGGCGGCCGGTGGCGCGCTGGCGGTCGTGCCGCCGCCTGAGCTGCAGGCTGCGGCGAGGGTCAAAGCGAATCCGATGATGGCGGCCCTGGCGGGACGGCCAAGCCTCATGTCAGGGACTCCCTTCAGATGGAGCCAGGGGGGACCGGGCGGCTTTCTGCTGCCGGCGGCTCTTGCGCCTGACGCGCAACAGGGCTCGACCGTAGCACCAAATTAGTGGTCATTATCGAGAAGATAACACTTGTGGTTGCAATGTCTGCTTGCCGCTATATCGTGAAAATTTGACGACCGGCAAGTAACTGGAGGTTTGTCCAGTTTGGGAATGGAGGTGTGAACGAGACCGACGTTACTGACGGGGCGGTTCTGATGAAACCCCTGTGGGTGAGGAAGAGGCCCGCGGGGCGATCTCTTACACCTTGTTTCCGCAGATGGACGGCTGTTTACCGATTCTGGCGTAATTTTCGGACACTCTGGGACAAACTTCTCGATCGAGCACAATCGGTGGTTGGCTGCCTTCGGGCCATGTGCTCAAATGACGCTTATCTTGACGTACTAAATTGCCCCAACGCGCATTTACCTGCAGGGTCACCGAGAATTCCCCTCCCGGGGCGAGAGGTTGCGAAGGCAAGTGAGAACGCAGAGCGCTGAAGCTTCCGCCGACCGCGAGCCGCACGCGCACCAGAAGCAGCGCCAGAAGCAACGGCCGGCCAAACCCTCCTCACGCAGGTTCGGACTGGGCAACTGGCACGTGCGGTCGCGCCTCATCGCGCTGATCGTCGTTCCCACGGCCGTGGCCGTGGGGCTCGGCGGGCTCAGCGTGATCACCTCGCTCAACGACGCCGACACCTACCAGACCCTCCGGCAGGTCGCCGAGTTCAGCGAGCAGCTCGGGGCCGTCACCCACGAGCTCGCCTTCGAACGCGACGAGACCGCGCTGTTCATCGCCCAGGGCCGGCCCGGCAGCCGCGAGGCGCAGCTCCAGACCACCTACAGCGGCGTGGACGCGCTGATCGACGAGGCCAGGCAGCGGGGACAGGCCATCGCCGACACGCACGGCGGCTCCGTACGGCCGGTGCTGCGCCGGCTGGAGGAGATCCCGACGCTGCGCGCCACCGCCGTCAAGGGCAAGATCCAGCCGTTACCGATGATCGACAAGTACTCCCAGATCATCTCCGCGCTCCTGCAGTTCCACGACCAGGTCGGCCAGGTCGCGGTTGACGACCAGGTCAACCACAGCGCGAGCGCGATGGCCGCCATCGCGCGGGCCAAGGAGCAGGCGTCCAAGCAGCGCGGCATCCTCGCCAGCGCCCTGGACAAGAAGTCCTTCGACAGCGGCGAGCTGGACGCGCTGACCGACGCCAAGGCGCGCGAGGAGAGCGAGGAGACCCTCTTCGCCACGCTGGCGAACCTCGACCAGCTGGAGCTCTACCGCAACACGGTGGTCGGCCGCGACGTGGACCAGACCGACCTGTTCCGGCTGCGCGCCATGGCGCAGGCGTCCGAGGGCAAGGAGCTGAGCATCGGCGCCTCGCCCAGCAGGGACGTCACGACCTGGTTCGACGTCAGCACCGGCAAGATCGACGCCCTGCGGGAGGTGGAGAAGGACCTCGCCTCCTCGGTGATCCTGCGCGCCCGCGGCCTGGAGGAGGGCGCCAACCGCGCGGCGATGATCTCCGGCGGCCTCATCCTGCTCCTGCTGCTCGTCGTGGTGGCGATCATCTCGCTCATCGCCCGCTCGCTCATCCGGCCGCTGCGCCGGCTGCGCCGCGAGGCGCTCGACATCGCCGGGCAGCGCCTGCCCGAGACGGTGAAGGCCCTGCGCGAGAGCACCGACGGCAGCCCGGGCCCGGTCGCCCCGATCAGCGTCGACACGCACGACGAGATCGGCGAGGTCGCGCGCGCCTTCGACGAGGTGCACCGCGAGGCGGTCCGGCTGGCCGGCGAGGAGGCCCGGCTGCGCAGCAACGTCAACGCGATGTTCGTGAACCTCTCGCGCCGCAGTCAGACGCTGGTGGAGCGGCAGATCACCCTGATCGACGGTCTGGAGCAGGGCGAGCAGGACGAGCAGCGGCTCGGCAACCTGTTCAAGCTGGACCACCTGGCCACGCGCATGCGCCGCAACAGCGAGAACCTGCTGGTGCTCGCCGGCCAGGAGCCGCCGCGCCGCTGGAGCCAGCCGGTCAAGCTGGTCGACGTGGCCCGCGCCTCCCTGTCGGAGGTCGAGAACTACGAGCGGGTCGTGCTCCAGGTGCCCGACGGCGTCTCGGTGGCGGGCCAGGCCGTCAACGACGTCATCCACCTGCTCGCCGAGCTGGTGGAGAACGCGCTGTCGTTCTCGCCGCGCGAGACCAGGGTGACGGTCTCCGGCAGCCGGATCGACGGCGGCGGCGTGATGCTGTCGATCACCGACTCCGGCATCGGCATGACCCAGGACGAGCTCGTCCAGGCCAACGACCGGCTGACCGACGCGCCCTCCGTGGACGTGTCGGTGTCCCGGCGGATGGGCCTGTTCGTGGTCGCCCGCCTGGCCCACCGGCACGGCATCCGCGTGCAGCTGCGCCCGCACGCCTCCGGCGGGCTGACCGCCATGGTGCTCATCCCCGAGAACATGCTGGGCTCCCAGGCCCCGGCGCACGCGGCCGGGATGCCGTCGTTCACCGGCAACCAGCCGCCGTCGTACAACCCGCCGCCGGCCTTCGACCAGCCGTCCTCGCACCCGTCCTCGGGGCACCCGTCCTTCGGCCAGCCGTACGAGCGGCCGCCCGCCTTCTCCGGCGCGGGCGGCGGGGGAGGGGACGAGCCCTACTCGGGCCCGCACCCGGCCCCGCCCGCCATCGACTGGCCGCAGCCGCCCGCCCAGCTCGGCCCCGGCCACCCGTCCTTCCCCTCCGGCCCTTCCGAGAGCAACGGCTGGCCGAACGTGCCGGGCTGGCAGCCCGACGCGGCCTCCTGGTCGGCGCCGGAACCGCGCGGCTTCGACGCCTCCGACGTCTGGTCGCCGCCCCGGACCTCCGCGTGGAACGGCGGCGGCCTGCCCAGAAGGCCCACGCCACCGCAACCGCCGCCCGGCGGCTGGAGCGGCGACACGATGCCGCCGCAGCGCCCCGGGTTCGAGTTCACCGACGACTCCGGGGACACCGGGCCCATCCCGGCGGTCCCTCCGGCGGCCGGCGGCGACGACTACTTACCGATCTTCGCCGCGGTCGAGTCCGCCTGGTTCGGCCGCGACAAGACGTGGAGCAGCAGCAAAGCGGACGAGGGATGGAACGCTGCGGAGGCCGTGGTGGAACCGGTACGTGACGGATCGACGGCCGCCGGCCTGCCCAAGCGGGTGCCCAAGGCCAACCTGGTGCCCGGCTCGGCGGGCACCACGGCCGCGCCCAAGGGCGTGACGCCGATGCCGTCGGTCTCGCCCGACCGGGTCCGCAACCGCCTGTCCAGCTTCCAGCAGGGTTACCGGGCGGCGCGGGACGACATCACCGAGGGCAGGGCGTTCTCCGCCGGCTCGCGGAACGACGAAAGGGAGGAGGGCGCGTGAACGACCTGAGCCACGCGGCACGCGGGGTGGATTGGTTGATCACCGACTTCGTCAGCACGGTGCCGGGTGTCGCGCACGCGGTGGTCGTCTCTTCTGACGGGTTGCCGCTGGCCGCCTCGTCAGGTTTCCCGGCGGACCGGGCCGACCAACTGGCCGCCATCGCGTCGGGTCTGGTGAGCCTGACGCAGGGGGCGGCCAGGGTGTTCGAGGGCGGGGCGGTCAACCAGACGATCGTGGAGATGCAGCGCGGGCTGATGCTGATCATGTCGATCAGTGACGGTTCGTGCCTGGCGGTGCTGGCCGCCCCGGACTGTGACATGGGTCTGGTGGCGTACCAGATGACGCTGATGGTCGAGCGCGCGGGCCAGGTGCTGACCCCGGCTGTGCGCGCGGAGCTGCGTGCCAGCCAGACCAGGTGATGGAATGACGGACCCCAGATGGAACAGCGGCGGGTGGGCGCCGGAGTCGCAGCCCCAGTCCCAGCCCCAGTCGCAGCTGAACCCGGACCCCGCATCGCCCGTCCGTCCCTACGCCGTGACAGGCGGGCGGACGGCGCCGCGGGTCAAGCTGGCGATGGAGGCCCTGGTGTCCTCGGCGACCGCCGAGCACCGGGAGTTCTCGCATATCACGCCGGAGTACCAGGCGATCAGCCAACTGTGCCGGCAGGTCCGGTCCGTCGCGGAGGTCTCCGCCCTTCTCCGGATCCCCCTTGGCGTGGTCCGCGTGCTGATCGCTGACATGGCGGCCGAGGGACTGGTCCGCGTGCACCAGCCACAGCTGGAGGACGCCGGCCGGCCCGATGTGAACTTGCTCGAAAGGGTGCTCAGTGGACTTCGCAGGCTCTAGCCCCGGACTCACCTCGACGAAGATCGTCGTGGCCGGCGGCTTCGGGGTGGGCAAGACGACGTTCGTCGGCGCGGTGTCGGAGATCATGCCGCTGACCACGGAAGCCGTCATGACCGACGCCTCCGCAGGCATCGACGACCTCGGCATGACCCCGCTGAAGTCGACCACGACCGTGGCCATGGACTTCGGCCGCGTCTCGCTCGACCGCGACCTGATCCTCTACCTGTTCGGCACGCCGGGACAGCACCGGTTCTGGTTCATGTGGGACGACCTCGTGCGCGGCGCGATCGGCGCGGTCGTGCTGGTCGACACCCGACGGCTGGCCGACAGCTTCCCCGCCATCGACTACTTCGAAGAGGCGCAGCTGCCCTTCATCGTGGGGATCAACGGCTGGGACGGCCAATATCCGCACAGCGACGGCGAGGTCCGCGACGCCCTCACCCTGGCCCCGCACATCCCCATGGTGCGGCTCGACGCCCGCAAGAAGGACTCCGTCAAGAACACGCTGATCGAGCTGGTCGAGCACGCCCTCTCGGTGCGGATGGCCGTGCCGGGCTGGGGCGGCTGACCGCGAGGGATCCGCCGCCCCGCCCTCCGTTGCGTCCTGCCGCCGTGACGGAGGGCGGCGGCAGACCCGGACGGGTGGTGCTCAGACGGGCAGGGCCTCGATGAGGCTCGCGCCGGAGCCCAGGTCGACGACCTCGGAGAGGGCCAGGCCCGCCCGGCGGAGCAGCGCGGCGTACTCCTCCCGGGTGCGCTCCGCGCCCCCGTTGAAGATCGCCAGCATCCGCAGGTCGATGTCCTTGCCCAGGTGCGGCGCCGCGTCGTCGGGCAGCACCACCTCCAGCACGAGCACCCGCCCGTCCGGGTTCATGGCGCGCCGGATGTTGCCGAGGATGGTGACGGCGTCGTCGTCGTCCCAGTTGTGCAGGACGCTGGCCAGCAGGTAGACGTCGCCGCCGGCCGGCACCCCGGTGAAGAAGTCGCCGGCCACGACCTCCGTCCGCCCGGTCAGCCCCTCCTCGGCGAAGGTCCGCTCCGCGTGCGCGGTGACGTGGCCCAGGTCGAGCAGGACGCCGCGCATCCGCGGGTTGGCGTGCAGGACCGAGGCCAGGATGTGCCCCTTGCCGCCGGCCACGTCCACCATCGTCGCCTCCGGCGGGAAGGCGTACGCCTTGACCAGGCCCTCGGTGAAGGGCAGGGCCCGGCGCCTCATGTAGTCGTCGAACATGCGGCTGAGCGCCGGGTCGGCACCCAGGTGGTCGTAGAGGTGGCCGTACCGTTTCACGAAGGCCGAGCTGCCCTCGCGGACCGTGGCGGGGAGCAGGCCCATGGCGTACCAGAAGCTCTCCTCGCCGAGCATTCTGATCGACGAGCGGACCGAGTCGGGCACGTCCGAGCGCAGCGCGGTGCCTCTCGGGGCGAGGTCGTAGGCGTCAGGACCGGCGGGCCGGACCAGGTCCATGGCGGCCAGCTCGCGCAGGACCCGGCGCAGCGCGGGCGCGTCGGCCTCGCAGCGCCGGGCCAGCTCGGCGGTGCCGAGCGGGCCGTCCGCCAGGTGGTCGGCCACGCCCAGCTCCGCCATGGTGAGCAGGGCGGCCAGCCGGGAGATGTCGCCTACGGCTCCCCAGAGAAGCTCGTCGGAATGCGGCATACGTCCTTCCAGGTCAGGTCGCGTTACGGGTGGCCTGCCGGTGCCAGACGAGCAGACGCCGCTCGACCAGCACGAACAGGGAGTTCACGAGATAACCGAGCACTCCGAGCAGCACGATCGCGGCCCACACCCCGGCGCCGTCGAAGCTGCGCTGGGCCTGCAGCAGCTGGTAGCCGATCCCGTCGGTGCTGCCGAACAGCTCCGAGATGACCATGAGGATCAGCGCCAGCGACAGGCTCAGCCGCAGCCCCGCGAAGATCTTCGGCGAGGCGGCGGGCAGCACCACGAGCCGCAGGTACTGCTGCTTGGACAGGTTGAAGACGACGGCCGTCTCGGTGTAGGTGCGGTCCACCGCACGTACACCGTCGATCGAGTTGAGCAGCACCGGCCAGATCACGCCGAACACGATCGCCGCCAGCATCATCGGCAGGCTCGCCTGGAACAGCACGATGAAGACCGGCAGCAGCAGCGGCGGCGGGATCGCCCGGCCGAACTCGATCAGCGGGTCCACGTAGTCGGTCGCCGTGCGCGAACGCCCGAGCAGCACGCCCGCGACGATGCCCAGCACCGCGGCGAGCACCCAGCCGCTGAACATCCGGGCGAGGCTCGGCAGCAGGTTCTCCAGCGCGTCGTCCGTCAGGAAGAGACGGGAGACCGGGCCGGAGAACCACAGCTCGTACATCCGGGCGACGATCGTCGTGGGCGGCGGGAAGTCGGTGTCCTCCACCGCGCGGGCGATGAGCTCCCACGCGACGAGCACGACCGGGATGACCCAGAACCGGGCGAGTGCCTTCACGACTGCGCTCCCGTCCGCATGCGGTGCCAGTGGAACAGGCGGCGCTCGCCGGCCAGCAGCACCAGGTTGGCGGCCACGCCGAACAGCCCGGCCCAGACGGTCGCGGCCATCATGAGGTCCATGCGGTTGCCGCTGCCGGCCTGGATGACGTACACGCCGATGCCGGCGACGCCGCCCGCGACCAGTTCGGCGCTCACGGCGAGGACCAGCGCGATGCCGGCCGCGATGCGCACGCCGGTGGCCATGAACGGGGCCGCGCTCGGCACGCTCACGCGCGAGAGCACCGCGAGCGGGCCGAAGCCGAAGCTGCGCAGGGACTCCTTGGCCAACGGGTCCACGTCGTGCATGCCGTAGAGGGTGTTGATGAGGATCGGCCACAGGGAGGCGTACACGATCACCGAGACCTTCATCATCTCGTCCACCGGGATGAGCAGGATGGCGAGCGGGATGATGGCGACCGAGGGGATCGGGCGCAGGAACTCCAGGATGGGCCGGATGGCGCGCTCCACCGGCGGCAGCGAGCCCAGCAGCACGCCGAGCGGCACCGCGACACAGATCGCGATCAGCAGTCCGAGCGCCCAGTTGGCGAGGGTCGCGGCGACTCCGGCGAGGAAGTCGGGGTCCGCCAGGAGGCGCCCGGTTTCGAGCAGGATGGTCGAGGGGGGAGGGAAGTCCATGTCATCGCCGATGCCGTAGCGGATGACCAGCTCCCCGACGACGAAGAACCCCGCGGCGCCGGCGGCGCCGCGGAGCAGGCGAGCACCGGTCATCCGCTTGAGGCGGGCGCCGCGATCACGGACTTCACGTCGATCGAGTTCTTGAGGTACCCGTACTCGAGCATGAGGTCGGCCACCTTCTGGAGGCGGTTGGCGTTGAGCTCACTCGGATAGGTCCCGAGCGTGATCACGGACGCCGTCTTGGCGTCGATCTTGGTGTACTTCGGCAGCATGGCCTCGATCTCCTTGCGGTCGCTGGAGGCGAGCTGCTGGGCCTTGGCGATCGCGCGCTGGAAGGCGGCGAGGGTCTTCGGGTACTTCTGCACCCACTCCTCGGTGGCCATCCAGCCGGCGATCGGCAGGTCCTCGGTCTGGCCGGTCATGGTGTCGGCCAGCTTGCGGAAGCCGTTGGCGCTCTGGTTGGCGGTGATGAACGGCTCGGTGATCCAGCCGGCGTCCGCCTGGCCCGCCTTGATCGCGTTGCCCATCTCGGGGAACGGCTTCTCCGCGAACTTCACGTCGTCCTTGGAGAGACCGGCGACCTTGAGCTGCGTCTCCACCGCGAGCGTGGCGACATTGTTCAGGTTGTTGACGAAAATCGTCTTGCCCTTGAGGTCGGCCACCGTCTTGATGGGCGAGTTGCCCGGCACCATGATGACGAAGCAGTTCGCGCCCGCCTGGTACATGTCGGCGACGAGCTTGATCTTCTTGCCGCCGGCGACGGCCGCGAAGGTCGAGACGTAGTTCGTCTGCGAGATGTCGAGCTGGCCGCTCTCGATCATCGGGACGGCCACGGCGCCACCGGTGATGGGCGTGGGCTCGACGGTCAGGCCCTCTTCCTTGAAGAAGCCCTTGGCCTGCGCGATGTAAACCGATACAGGGTCAGGGATCGGAAGAGCACCGACCTTAATGGTGGTTTTCTCCAAGCCCTTGCTGTTGGCTGAGGTGGCGCCGCCGTCGTCGGATCCACCGCAGCCGGCAAGCGTCAGAGCGACTGTGACGCCGAGTGCGACGGCGTAACAGCGCAGTTTGCGTGTCATGGGGGGTTCTCCTACCAGGGGGAAGCTTCTGGAGATCGGCACAGGATACCGGGCGTGAAGCGTAGCGGAAGGGAACGCCGAAGGTCGGCGCAATGCCGCGTATATGCTGTTTATCTGTCAAATAAGACTGTAAACGGCTATAGATGTAAATATGGGGATAAAGACCGATTATGTGTCGAATGTCCGGATTGGTGTGCCGGTTGCGCTCCGTGGTCGAGAGCTTGCCATGTGAACAATGTGTGATCTGGAACGGTTGAAAACTGGCGATACGTTGGCCTAACTATGAGGTTTGTGCTCAAATTGGGCCTCGAACTTGCCTGCGATCACTCGTGCGAGAGACGAAGCCGCTGAGACCCCCACAAAGCAGGCCATGGCGAGAGGTTGCCACCAGTGAGGACAACAACGACCGAAACCGGTCGTGGTAGGGCCCCGGACGTGCCCGAAAAGCCAGTGGGCGGCGAGGTGCCAGAGGTTCAGCTGCCCAAGTCGGGCAGCCCGCTCGCGCTGCGCAACTGGCGGGTACGCACCCGCCTGATCGCCCTCATCGCCATCCCCACGATCGTGGCCGTCGTGCTGGGCGCGCTCCGCGTCACCAGCTCGATCGGCAGCGCCCAGCAGTACCAGGTCGTCGGCGAGGTCAACACGCTCATCACGCAGGTCGGCGAGCTCGTCCGCGACCTCGGACTCGAGCGCGACCTGGCCAGCCGCTACGTCGCCTCCGGCCGTTCCGACGGCGAGCTGGACCGGCTGACCGGCCAGCAGCGCATCGTCGACGTCAGCGTGGGCCGCGTGCTGTCCAACGCGAAGACCACCGAGGAGTCCCTGTCCGAGATCGGCCGCCGATCCCTCGACCGGACCAGGACCCGGCTCTCCCAGCTTCGCTCGCTGCGTGACACGGTGACCAAGACGCAGCTCCCGCCGCTGCCGACGATGGAGAAGTACTCCGAGACCATCGCCGAGCTGCTGCAGCTCTACGACGAGCTGGCCCAGGGCGCCGCGGACGAGCAGCTGATCTCCACCAGCGCCGCCCTGCGCGCCGTCGCGCGCGCCGAGGAGGAGGCGTCCAAGCAGCGCGGCCTGCTGGCGATCGCGCTGGAGCGCGGGTCGTTCGAGGAGACCGAGTTCAACGCCTTCCTCGACGCCGGGTCCAAGCGCAACAGCGAGCGGGCGGCCTTCCGCTCCGCCGCCACCCTCCAGCAGCGGCAGATGTTCGACGACACCGTCGCGAACCTCAAGATCGGCCGCGCGGAGTTCTACATCGACCGCGCCATCCTGCTGCACAACAACGCCGTCGGCGTCGCCAACAGCAACAACGTCGCCGGCACCCGCTACCTGCGCCGGCTCGACACCGGCAGCAACGACGACGCGGGCCGCTGGTTCGACTCCATCTCCGACACCGTGGACCGCCTCCACCAGGTGCAGAAGAACCTGGGCGTGCAGGTCGCGACCCGCTCCACCGACGTCGCGAGCGCCGACAGGCAGACCGCCGCGATCAACATCGCGATCGTGGTCGGCCTGCTGATCCTGGTCCTCGTGATCACCGCCATCATGGCGGGCTCGCTGGTCCGGCCCCTGCGCCGGCTGCGCGGCGACGCGCTCAAGATCGCCGGTCAGACCCTGCCCGACCTGGTCCGCCAGCTCCGCGAGACGGACGTCAGCCCCGACAAGCTCCGCGTGCCGCCCATCGAGATCAACTCCAAGGACGAGATCGGTGAAGTGGCGCGGGCCTTCGACGAGGTCCACCGCGAGGCGGTCCGCCTGGCGGGCGAGGAGTCCAAGCTCCGGGCCAACGTCAACGCGATGTTCGTGAACCTCTCGCGCCGCAGTCAGACGCTGGTGGAGCGGCAGATCACCCTGATCGACGGTCTGGAGCAGGGCGAGCAGGACGAGCAGCGGCTCGGCAACCTGTTCAAGCTGGACCACCTGGCGACCCGTATGCGCCGCAACAGCGAGAACCTGCTGGTGCTCGCCGGCCAGGAGCCGCCGCGCCGCTGGAGCCAGCCGGTCAAGCTGGTCGACGTCGCCCGCGCCTCCCTCTCCGAGGTCGAGAACTACGAGCGGGTCGTGCTGGAGGTGCCCGAGGGCGTCTCCATCGCCGGCCAGGCCGTCAACGACGTCATCCACCTGCTCGCCGAGCTGATCGAGAACGCGCTGTCGTTCTCGCCGCGCGAGACCCGCGTCCCCGTCTCGGGCAGCCGGATCGACGGCGGCGGCATCATGCTCTCGATCAGCGACTCCGGCATCGGCATGACGGCCGAGGAGCTGACCCAGGCCAACGACCGGCTCACCAACGCCCCCACCGTGGACGTGTCGGTGTCCCGCCGCATGGGCCTGTTCGTGGTCGCCCGCCTGGCCCACCGCCACGGCATCCGCGTGCAGCTCCGCCCGCACGGCTCCGGCGGCCTGACCGCCATGGTCCTCATCCCCGAGTCGCTGCTCGGCGCGCAGGCCCCCTCGTACGCCGGCTCCGCCACGCCCGCCGGCGCGGGCTCCGGGCAGCCGTCCCGCGAGGAGGCGTTCCCGTCGCCGCAGCCCGCGGGCGCCGGCTGGCCGGCCACGTCCTACCAGCTCGGTCCCGGGCATCCGTCGTACCCGTCGTATCCGTCGGCGGAGCCCGCCGCGGCCGGCTCCCCGTGGGCCTCGGCGCCGCAGTGGCCCTCCACGGACAGCGCAATGGGCAACGGCATGGGCGCCGGCGTGGGAAGCGGTGCCGGCAACGGCGCGAGCAACTGGATGGCGAACAACTCCGCGCCCTCCTCGGACGTCTGGGTCTCCTCGCGCGGCCCGGCGACCGGCGAGACCACGGCGCTGCCGCGCAGGGGCGCCGCCCCGCCGGAGGAGCCCTCGCCCTGGACCCGCGCCCCCGCCGAGGAGCCGAGCCCGTGGACGCGCCCCGCCGGGCGGCCGTCCGGCGGTCCCGCGCCGTCCTTCGACTTCCCCGAGACCGAGTCCGCCGCCACGGGGCCCATCCCCGTCGTCAAGCCGGCCACGTCAGGGGACGAGTACCTGCCGATCTTCGCCTCCGTCGAGTCCGCCTGGTTCGACAACGGCGGCGAGGGCAACGCGGCCACCTGGGGCTCCAGCAAGGCCGACGAGGGCTGGAGCGCGGCCAAGGCCGTGGTCGAGCCGGTACGCGACGGGGCGACGGCCTCCGGTCTGCCGAAGCGGGTGCCCAAGGCCAACCTGGTGCCCGGCTCGGCCGACACCGTCTCGGCCCCGAAGGGCGTCGCGCCCATGCCCGCCGTCTCGCCGGACCGGGTGCGCAGCCGCCTGTCCAGCTTCCAGCAGGGCTTCCGGGCCGCACGCGATGACATCAGCGAGGGCAGGACGTACGGGTCCGGCCCCAGGAGTGACAGCAGGGAGGAGGGCGCGTGAACGACCTGAGCCACGCGGCACGCGGGGTGGATTGGTTGATCACCGACTTCGTCAGCACCGTCCCGGGTGTCGCCCACGCGGTGGTCGTCTCCTCTGACGGGTTGCCGCTGGCCGCCTCGTCGGGCTTCCCGGCGGACCGCGCCGACCAGCTGGCCGCCATCGCGTCGGGCCTGATCAGCCTGACGCAGGGCGCGGCCAGGGTGTTCGAGGGCGGGGCGGTCAACCAGACCATCGTGGAGATGCAGCGCGGGCTGATGCTGATCATGTCGATCAGCGACGGCTCGTGCCTGGCGGTCCTCGCGGCCCCCGACTGCGACATGGGTCTGGTGGCGTACCAGATGACGCTGATGGTTGACCGCGCCGGGCAGGTGCTGACCCCGGCTGTGCGCGCGGAGCTGCGTGCCAGCCAGACCAGGTGATGGAATGACGAACCCCACGTGGAACAGCGGCGGGTGGAACAGCGGCGGCTGGGAGCCCCCGCCGCCGCCTCAGCCCATGGCCGCCGACCCTGCCTCACCGGTACGCCCGTACGCCGTCACCGGCGGGCGGACCGCACCGAAGGTCAAGCTGGCGATGGAGGCACTGGTGTCCTCGGCGACCGCCGAGCACCGGGAGTTCTCCCACATCACGCCCGAGTACAAGGCGATCAGCCAGCTCTGCCTGCAGGTGAGGTCGGTGGCGGAGGTCTCCGCGCTGCTGCGGATGCCGCTCGGCGTGGTGCGTGTCCTGATCGCTGACATGGCGGCCGAGGGTCTCGTGCGGGTGCACCAGCCGCAGCTCGAGGCGGGTAGGCCGGACGTCAACCTGCTGGAAAGGGTGCTCAGTGGACTTCGAAGGCTCTAGCCCCGGCCTCACCTCGACGAAGATCGTCGTGGCCGGGGGCTTCGGCGTCGGCAAGACGACGTTCGTCGGCGCGGTGTCGGAGATCATGCCGTTGACGACCGAGGCCGTCATGACCGACGCGTCCGCCGGCATCGACGACCTCGGCATGACCCCGCTGAAGTCGACCACGACGGTGGCCATGGACTTCGGCCGCGTCTCGCTCGACCGCGACCTGATCCTCTACCTGTTCGGCACGCCTGGACAGCACCGGTTCTGGTTCATGTGGGACGACCTGGTGCGCGGCGCCATCGGGGCCGTGGTCCTGGTGGACACCCGCCGGCTGGCCGACAGCTTCCCCGCCATCGACTACTTCGAAGAGGCGCAGCTGCCGTTCATCGTGGGCATCAACGGCTGGGACGGCCAGTATCTCCACAGCGACGGCGAGGTCCGCGACGCCCTCACCCTGGCCCCGCACATCCCCATGGTGCGGCTCGACGCACGCTCCAAGGACTCCGTCAAGAGCGCTCTGATCAACCTCGTCGAGCACGCTCTCACCGTTCGGATGGCCGTGCCAGGCTGGAGCGGCTGAGGAAGCGGATAGTCTGGAGTCTTAGACGTTCATTCGCTTCGAGGACTGGCCAACCACGTGTTCGAGACGCTTTCCGACCGCCTCACATCGGTTTTCTCCTCCCTTCGATCCAAGGGCCGGCTGTCCGATGCCGACATCGACGCCACCACCCGGGAGATCCGCATCGCGCTGCTGGAGGCCGATGTCGCGCTCCCGGTGGTCAAGGCGTTCGTCGCCCAGGTCAAGGAGCGCGCCCGCGGGGCCGAGGTGTCCCAGGCGCTCAACCCGGCGCAGCAGGTCGTCAAGATCGTCAATGACGAGCTGATCGAGATCCTCGGCGGCGAGACCCGCAGGCTCCGCCTCGCCAAGACGCCGCCCACCGTCATCATGCTGGCGGGTCTCCAGGGCGCGGGCAAGACGACCCTGGCGGGCAAGCTGGCCAGGTGGCTGCGCGAGCAGGGCCACGCGCCCATGCTGGTCGCCGCCGACCTGCAGCGCCCCAACGCCGTCCAGCAGCTCCAGGTCGTCGGCGAGCGCGCCGGTGTCGCCGTCTACGCGCCCGAGCCGGGCAACGGCGTCGGCGACCCCGTGGGCGTGGCCCGCCACTCGATCGACGAGGCCAAGCGGCTGCAGCACGACATCGTCATCATCGACACCGCCGGTCGCCTCGGCATCGACCAGGAGATGATGAAGCAGGCCGCCGACATCCGCGACGCGGTGCGGCCCGACGAGGTCCTGTTCGTCGTCGACGCCATGATCGGCCAGGACGCCGTCACCACGGCGCAGGCGTTCATGGAGGGCGTCGGCTTCGACGGGGTCGTGCTCACCAAGCTCGACGGCGACGCCCGCGGCGGCGCGGCCCTGTCGGTGCGGCACATCACCGGCCGGCCGATCATGTTCGCCTCCACCGGCGAGAAGCTGGAAGACTTCGACGCCTTCCACCCCGACCGGATGGCCTCCCGCATCCTCGACATGGGCGACATCCTCACCCTGATCGAGCAGGCCCAGAAGACGTTCGACGAGGAGCAGGCCGCCAAGATGGCGGGCAAGCTCACCTCGGGCGAGAACTTCACGCTGGACGACTTCCTCGAGCAGATGATGATGGTCCAGAAGATGGGCCCCATCAAGAACCTGCTCGGCATGATGCCCGGCATGGGCCAGATGCGTGACCAGCTCAACGCCATCGACGACCGCGACCTCGACCGCATCGCCGCGATCATCCGCTCGATGACCCCGGCCGAGCGCCAGGACCCGAAGATCATCAACGGTTCCCGCCGCGCCCGCATCGCGGCCGGCTCCGGCGTCACGGTCAGCGCGGTCAGCAACCTCGTCACCCGCTTCTTCGAGGCCCAGAAGATGATGAAGCGGGTCGCGGGCGGCATGGGCATCCCCGGCATGCCGGGCGGCCGGGGCAAGGCGGCCAAGGCGCAGAAGAAGAACAAGAAGGGCCGGCGCGTCAGCGGCGACCCGCGCAAGGCGGCGCTGGAGAAGTCGTCGTCCGGCGCGGGCGACGGCCAGGCGCAGCCCAAGCAGGGCGGCATGCTGGGCAACCTGCACGGCAAGCTGCCTCCGGGCATCGAGCTGCCGCCCGGCTTCGACCCGTCCAAGCTGAAGCTGCCCGGCCAGAACTGACGCCGGGTCGCCTCGTTGCCGAGGCTTTGCGGGGGTGGCTCCGCGAGGTGTCGTGGACAGTGACGGCGATCTGGCACAATTGCATGTTGGAACATCGTGTTCAGGTGGGCGCCCTCTCACCGACCCGCTGAGCACGCCTGTCCCTGGAGCGTCGTCCTGTCGTGCCCCACTCGGCGCGGCGCCGCTCACCCACGCTCTAATGCAGGAGAGACCACACCCGTGGCAGTCAAGATCAAGCTCAAGCGGCTCGGCATGATCCGCAACGCTCAATACCGCATCGTCGTCGCCGACAGCCGCACCAAGCGTGACGGCCGGGCGATCGAGGAGATCGGCCTGTACCACCCGAAGGACGACCCTTCGCGCATCGAGATCAACGCCGAGCGTGCGGCCTACTGGCTGGGGGTCGGTGCCCAGCCGACCGAGCCGGTGCTCAAGCTGCTCAAGCTCACCGGTGACTGGCAGAAGTTCAAGGGCGAGCCCGCCCCGGCGCCCCTCAAGGTCGCCGAGCCCAAGCCCGACCGGCACGCGATCTACGAGGCCGCGGCCAAGGAGGCCCTGTCCGGTGGCGACACCGGCACGGCCGCCACCACGCCGCGCAAGTCCAAGAAGAAGGACGAGTCCGAGGCCCCCGCCGAGACCCCGACCGAGGGCGAGGGCTGACGTGCTCGAGGAGGCTCTCGAGCACCTCGTTAAGGGCATCGTCGAACATCCCGACGATGTCCGGGTCCGCGCACGCCGCATCCGCAGCGGGCGCGTCCTGGAGGTCCGGGTGCACCCCGAGGACCTGGGCAAGGTCATCGGACGCGGCGGGCGCACCGCCAAGGCGCTGCGCACGGTCGTCAACGCCCTGGCCGACGGGAAGTACGTGCGGGTCGATCTGCTCGACCTGCACGAGGCAGTCCGTTAGCGTCAGGTTTTCCGCGCCCTCACCGGTTCACCGCCGGTGGGGGCGCTCCGCGTTAGAAAGGGCACGTTCGTGCAGTTGGTCGTCGGCCGGATAGGCCGTCCGCACGGGGTACGCGGCGAGGTCACCGTCGAGGTGCGCACCGACGAGCCCGAGCGGCGCTTCGCCGTCGGGGCGTCGATCGCCACCGACCCGGCCGGCTCCGGGCCCCTCGTCGTCGCCGGGCGCCGCTGGCACAAGGGCATCCTGCTGGTGACGTTCGAGGGCGTCACGGACCGCGACGTCGCCGAGGACCTCCGGGGCACCATGCTCGTCATCGACTCGGCCGACGTCGAGCCCACCGGCGACCCCGACGAGTTCCACGACCATCAGCTCATCGGCCTGGCCGTCGAGACGGTCGCCGGTGAGCCCGTGGGCGAGGTGGAGGACGTCCTGCACCACGGCCAGGACCTCCTCGTGGTGCGCCGCGAGGGGCGGGAGGAGGCGCTCATCCCGTTCGTCAAGGCCCTGGTGCCCGAGGTCGACCTGGCCGGCGGCCGGCTGGTGGTCGATCCGCCGGAGGGGCTGCTCTGATGCGGCTCGACATCATCTCGATCTTCCCCGAGTACTTCGCGCCGCTCGACGTCTCGCTCATCGGCAAGGCGCGTGAGCGGGGCACTCTCGACGTACGCGTCCACCAGCTGCGCGACTGGACCCACGACGTGCACAAGACCGTGGACGACACCCCCTACGGCGGCGGCCCCGGCATGGTCATGAAGCCCGAGGTGTGGGGCGAGGCGATCGACGCGGTGATCGGCGACGGCGCGCCGCGGCTCGTGGTCCCGACGCCGAGCGGGCGGCCGTTCACGCAGGAGCTGGCGCAGGAGCTGGCAGGGGAGCCGTGGCTGCTGTTCGCCTGCGGCCGCTACGAGGGCATCGACTCCCGCGTCATGGCCGAGTACGGCGAGCGGCTGCGCGTCGACGAGGTCAGCATCGGTGACTACGTGCTGGCCGGCGGCGAGGTCGCGGTGCTGGTCATGGTGGAGGCCATCGGCCGGCTGCTGCCCGGCGTGCTGGGCAACGCCCAGTCGGCCGTCGACGACTCCTTCGCCCCCGGCTCCATGCGCAACCTCGTCGAGGGCCCCGTCTACACCAAGCCGCCGGTCTGGCGCGGCCACGAGGTGCCGGCCGTGCTGCTGTCCGGGCACCACGGCAAGGTCGCCAGGTGGCGGCGGGACGAGGCGCTGCGGCGCACCGTGCGCAACCGGCCCGACCTCGCGGCGGAGCTCGACCCGGAGACGCTCGACAAGCACGACAGGAAGCTGCTGGAGGAGCTGTCGTTTCGCGTCGAACGGGAAGATGTGGCAAACTGAATCGCTGCCCAACTCATGTTGGCCGCTAGCGCATGCCCGGAATCCGATCCGGGACCACCGAAGACAGCAGGCGTGTCCGCTTCGTTGCCGCGTTCGTGAGAGCTCGGCCGAGTGGACCTCCGCGTGCCCCCGAACTTTGAGGAATGACTCTCATGCACACGAAGATCCAGGAGCTCGACAAGGCCGGCCTGCGCGACGACGTGCCGAACTTCCGCCCCGGTGACACGCTCGAGGTCCACGTACGCGTCGTCGAGGGCAACCGGTCCCGCATCCAGGTCTTCAAGGGCTTCGTGCTGCGCCGGCAGGGCAGCGGCGCCCGTGAGACCTTCACCGTCCGCAAGGTCAGCTACGGCGTCGGCGTCGAGCGCACCTTCCCGGTGCACAGCCCGGTGATCGAGAAGATCGTGCTCGTCACCCGTGGCGACGTGCGCCGCGCCAAGCTCTACTACATGCGCGACCTGCGCGGCAAGGCCGCCCGCATCCGCGAGAAGCGCGAGACCACGGCCGCCAAGTAAGCGCCCTTCGTCTCTTCCGTGGCCCGTGCCCTTGTGGCGCGGGCTTTCGGTTTTTACAGCGGCGTTTCTTTTATGTGGAGCGACCCGTGCGTGGGTGTAACGTCGGTCGAGGCTTGTCGAGCCCGTACATCATCTAGGCTCGTCAGCGATGACTAGCGAGAGCCAGGAGCACGGCGCGGCGCGCCGCCCTGTCGAGGACGAGGTGGACGTGGTCGCGGAAGAGACTCAGAAACCGGCCAAGGGCGGCAAGAAGGACAAGAAGGGGTCGTTCTGGAAAGAACTTCCCGTTCTGGTAGTAGTGGCCTTGGTGCTCGCCCTGATCATCAAGACGTTCGTGGTGCAGGCGTTCTACATTCCGTCGGAGTCGATGGAGAACACCCTGCTCAAGAACGACCGGGTGCTGGTCAACAAGCTCGTCTACCACACGCGCGACATCGAGCGGGGCGACGTCGTGGTCTTCTCCGGCGTCGACTCCTGGGACGGCGAGTTCCAGATGGAGGAGCCGTCCAACCCGGTCGAGGGGTTCTTCCGGTGGGTCGGCACGGCCTTCGGCATCGTGCCCGGCGAGAAGGACTACATCAAGCGCGTCATCGGCGTCGGCGGCGACCACGTCAAGTGCTGCGACCCCAAGGGCCGCATCACGGTCAACGGCACGCCCATCGACGAGGAGAGCTACCTCTATCCGGGCAACGTGCCCTCCGACCGGTTCTTCGACGTCACCGTGCCGCCCGGGCGGCTGTGGGTCATGGGCGACCACCGGTCGGTGTCGCTCGACTCGCGCTCCCACACGGGTGACCCCGGAGGCGGCTCCATCCCCGAGAGCCAGGTCATCGGACGGGCCTTCGTCATCGTCTGGCCCTTCGACCGGGCCCGCGTGCTGGAGATCCCCGACACCTTCGCGCAGCCCGCGCTCCACGCGCTGGGCGGGGCGGTCCCGTTGGTCGCCGGGTTCGGGCTGGCCGTACCCTTGGTCCTGGTCCGTCGGCGCCGGCGTACGAAGAGGCGCTGAATGGCCGTCACCAAGAAGGCGGAGGGCGTGGCAAAAGAGAAGAAGAAGGGCGGCTTCCGCGAGACGCTGCTGCTGCTGATCCTCGGCGTGGGCATCGCGCTGCTGCTGCAGGCGTTCGTGGTCGGCTCGTTCTACATCCCCTCGCAGTCGATGGAGAACACGCTGCTGATCAACGACCGCGTGTTCGTCAACAAGCTCTCGGGCAAGCCGGAGCGCGGCGACATCGTGGTGTTCAAGGGCTGGAACGGCGAGGACACCATCAAGCGGGTCATCGGCGTCGGCGGCGACCACGTCAAGTGCTGCGACTCCAAGAAGCGCATCACGGTCAACGACACCGCGCTGGACGAGACGTCCTACCTCTATCCCGGCGATTTCGCCTCGGGCGAGAAGTTCGACGTCACGGTGCCGGCCGGCAAGCTGTGGCTGATGGGCGACCACCGCAGCGCCTCGGCCGACTCGCGGGCCCACATGGAGGAGCCCGGCCAGGGCTTCATCTCGGAGAACGACGTTATCGGCAAGGCCGTGGTGCGCTACTGGCCGCTGTCGCGGGGCTACTTGTTCGCCCGTCCCGACACTTTCGACAAAATCAAGTAGACGGACTTTCGGTCGCGGGTTGCGGCGAATGGGGCGTACGCTGCCTCTGTCATGACAGTTGCGTTCCGCCCTCGACCGAGCGTCGTCCGGCGCGATTCCGGACTCTACGCCTACGAACGGGCACTGGCCCGCCGCGGCCTCACCCCGATCGCCGGCGTCGACGAGGCCGGGCGCGGCGCCTGCGCCGGTCCGCTCGTGGTGGCGGCCGTCGTCCTGCGCAGGCAGATCGACGGCCTGGGCGACTCCAAGCTCCTGACTCCGGCCGTGCGCGAACACCTCTACGAGCGCATCGTGCGCGTCTCCCACGTAGGCGTAGTGATCATCCCGCCGGGGGAGATCGATGCCAAAGGTCTGCACAAGTGCAACGTCTCAGGAATGCGGCGAGCCGTCGCGCAGTTGCCCTGTGACCCGGAGTACATCCTCACGGACGGTTTCCCGGTGCCGGGGCTGCCCGCGCCGTCACTGGCCGTGTGGAAGGGGGACCAGGTGGCCGCGTGCGTGGCGGCCGCGTCCATCGTGGCCAAGGTGACGAGGGACCGGCTGATGGTGACGCTCGACGAGCGCTACCCGCAGTACGGTTTCGCCGAGCACAAGGGGTACGTGACACCGCGGCACCGGCTGGCGCTGTCGGCGCACGGCCCGTGCCCGGACCACCGTTACTCCTTCGTCACGGTGGCCAGGGAGATGGGTGAGAATGAAATGGGGGCCGGGGTTGCCTGAGCAGGCAAACCGGGGGACCGGTACGACAGGAGGACCGCGATGAGCGCAGAGGATCTCGAAAAGTACGAAACCGAGATGGAGCTGCAGCTTTACCGCGAATACCGCGATGTCGTCGGATTGTTCACATATGTTGTGGAGACCGAGCGGCGGTTCTATCTGACCAACTCGGTCGACCTCGACGTCCGCACCGCCGAGAACGGCGACGTGTTCTTCGACGTGAAGATGCAGGACGCCTGGGTGTGGGACATGTATCGGCCGGCGCGGTTCGTGAAGAACGTGCGGGTGGTCACGTTCAAGGATGTGAACGTGGAAGAACTGGCCAAGGCCGATCTCGAGATGCCCAAGGAAGGGTTCTCCGGGTAGCGGGGGCGACCGGCTGGCTGGCTCGCTGGCTGGTGCGGAGATGCCTGGAGCGGGGCCGCTTTTGCCGGGCTATACGGACTCGTCGCACCGATCCGGCACCTGCATCCTGGTCGGCGCTGCCCTGAAGGCCGTACAGGGACGCCGCCGCCCAGTTCGGCGCCGACACTGATCCTCGCTTCGATCCCGCTCGCGACGCCATCCGCGATCCCAGCCCGTGACAGCGCTCTCGATCCGGTCCGTGATGGCCTCTCAGATCATGCCCGTGCCGCCGCTCCGCTGCGTCCTCGCCACCGTCGGGTTACCGCCTCCGATCGGCCTTTGCTTCCGCCTGCGACTGGCCTTTTACTCTCGCGTCCGATCGCGACTGGGTTTTCGGCCCTGAGCGCGACCAATCCGTCGACCGCTGGCCCGCGGCCCGACCGCTGACGGCGATCCGGTCCCGTCCGTGACTTGGATTCCGGCCCTGAGCGCGACCAATCCATCGACTGCTGGCCCGTGACCCGACCGCCGACGGCGATCCGGTCCCGTCCGAGACTTGACCCTTGGCTCTGAGCGCGACCATCGACCGCTGCCCTGGGGTCTGACCGCCGCCCCGCGGCCCGACCGCCGACGGCGGCCCGACGGCCATCACCCTTACTCGCTACGGCGACGTCGCCTTATCGCCATCTCCCGGCCGAGCAAATCAACGCTCCCTCTCTCCGCCTGTGCTGCCGCACTCACCTCTGGCGCTAGGCGCTCGCGCTCCCGGCGCTACGTGCTCGCACCTCTTCGGGTCCTACGTCCTTCCTCTGCGCCCGTACCCCTGCTTCCCGTCCCCGCGCCTCGCGCCGCCTCACCTCACCCTTGCGCGAGCCCTCGCTCTCCAACCCCGGCGCCTCCCGTCGGCAGGCTCTCGAATGCCAGCGCCAGTTGTCAGCGCGATGCGAGCGTCCAGGAAGCAGTGCCGTCGCCCGTCGCCAGTCCTGTGCATCGCACGTCCGGCGTCATCACACCGCCAGGTCGGCGTGCTTGCCGCCCTCTGCCCTCATCAATGCGGGCGAAGGCCTGCTCCTAACCGGGCTTGGACTCCGCCGTCGCTCTCGCTGGTACGGCACTACACCCCCCTTCAACCACCGGTCGGCTCAGCAGCCTCCTCAACGGCCCACCGGCTGGCCGCCTCGGTATCCACAGTCACCCCGAGACTCTGCACTCCCTATCCCCAGAACCCCGTTCGGCCGCACGAGACCCACCCTGCCTCCGCCAAGGTCAGGCCCGAAGCATCCAAAGCAGCACCTCGGACGGAGGCACTACATGGCCAAGAAGGACGAACTCGGCAAACAGGGCGAGCAACTGGCCGCGATCTACCTGGAAGCCAAGGGCATGAGGATCATCGACCGCAATTGGCGCTGCCGCCACGGCGAAATAGACATCCTCGCCGAGGACGGCCCCACGCTCGTCGTCGTCGAGGTCAAGACCCGCTCCAGCCGGTCCCACGGCACAGCCCTGGAGTCGGTGGACCGCAGAAAGCTCTCCAAACTCCGCGCACTCGCCGCCAAGTGGCTGTCCGCCCAGGCCCGCGCCTTCGACTCCGTACGAGTGGACGTCATAGCCATAGAACGCTTCGCCGGCGACTTCGCCCTGCGCCACATCCGGGGAGTGATCTGATGGCCGTGGCGCGCACCCGCAGCGTGGCCCTGGTCGGCGTGACGGGCCGTACCGTGGAGATCGAGGCCGACGTGGGCAACGGCCTGGCGGGCATCCACCTGATCGGACTGCCCGACACGGCGCTGAGCGAGGCCCGCGACCGAGTGAGATCGGCGGTCGTCAACAGCAGATACCCGTGGCCCGACGCCCGCATCATCGTCAGCCTGTTCCCGGCCACCCTCCCCAAGCGTGGCTCGCAATTCGATCTCGCCATAGCGATGGCGATCTTGGGAGCCGCGGGTGTGGTTCCGGCCGAGCGCATCGCGGACCCGTTCTTCCTGGGCGAGCTGGGCCTCGACGGCCGCATCAGACCGGTACGCGGCGTCCTGCCCGCCGTCCTGGGCGCCGCGAACCACGGAGACGCCACGGTCGTCGTCCCCTCGGCCAACTCCGCGGAGGCGTCCCTGGTCCCCGACGTCAAGGTGATCCCGATGGCATGCCTGCGCCAACTGGTCGAGTGGCTGCGCAAAGGCCGTGAGGAGGCGCCCGAGCCCGAACTGGAAGAGCTCACCGAGCCCAGGACCCCGGCCACGAGCCCGGCCCTGGACCTGGCGGATGTTGTCGGCCAGCCGGTGGCCCGCCGTGCTCTCGAAGTGTGCGCCGCCGGCGGCCACAACCTGTGGATGCTCGGTCCACCTGGCACCGGCAAGACCATGCTGGCCGAACGCCTCCCCACGCTCCTGCCCGACCTGGAACTCGACCACGCCCTGGAAGTGACCGCCATTCACTCGGTGGCGGGCATCCTGCCGCCCAGCGCGCCCATGCTGAGCCGTCCGCCGTTCGTGGCCCCGCACCACACGGCCACCTCGGCGGCGATCATCGGGGGCGGCAGCGCGATCGTACGCCCCGGAGCCGTCTCCCTGGCCCACAGAGGAGTCCTCTTCATGGACGAGGCTCCAGAATTCTCCCGCCATGTCCTCGACGCGCTGCGCCAGCCCTTGGAATCCGGCCGCGTCACGGTGTCACGATCGGCCGGCTCGGTCACGTTCCCGGCCCGATTCATGCTCGTCCTGGCGGCGAACCCGTGCCCCTGTGCGCAGAGCGACGACCAAGGTGAGACCTGCAAGTGCTCCCCGACCGCGAGACGCCGCTACCTCGGCAGACTCTCGGGTCCGCTCCTTGACCGCGTCGACATGAAGGTCACCGTGGCTCGGGCATCAAGGCGCGAGCTGCTGGCCGACCGCCAGTTCACTGAATCGAGCGCAACGGTGGCCGAACGCGTGCTCGCGGCTCGTGACCGCGCCGCCAAACGCCTCAGCGGCACCCCTTGGCGTACCAACGCCGAGGTCCCCTCGTCCGTCCTGCACAGCGACTACCGCCCGCCTCCCGAGGCGATGAAGCCCATGAACGCCTGCCTGGACTCAGGCACCCTGACCGCCCGTGGCCTCGACCGGGCTGTCCGCGTCTCCTGGACCTTGGCCGACCTGGCCGACAAGGACCACCCCGGCGAAGACGAAACAACCACCGCCCTCCACTTCTGGCTCGGAGCGACATCCTGATGCGCAACATCCCCTGCACCCCCACCCGCCTCCTCCACCCGCAAAGGCCCTCCATCGCAGCCCACCCCGCCCAGCAGGCCGTCTCACCCCAGGAGACGCTGCCAGCCCGACCGACCCTCTCCACCGAGCCGCCAACCGTCGGGCACACGCCGACCATCCGATCAACATCGTCCGGAAACGCCCGACCGCCTGCGCCAGCCCCTCGGACCGCATCGGTATCAGAGCCGGTACAGCCGTCTCAACCAACTCCTGGTGCCGCCACCGCAGAGCGACTCCTATCGCAAAGGAACCGCCAGCGTGCCCCTGCACCAGCTCCGCCGCAGGCATGTGACCCGACACGGTCACCCGAGCCACGAGACCGGCCCGCGCCGGAGCCGACCACAGCTCCGCCGCAGGCATGTGACCCGACACGGTCACCCGAGCCACGAGACCGGCCCGCGCCGGAGCCGACCACAGCCTCACCCCAGGCATGCGAGCCGAAACGGCCGCCCGCGCCACGAGACCAGCCGGCACCGGGGCGGACCATCGCATCACCAACGAGGGTTCCGGCCACCGCATCCGCTCGATCCGAGCACGCAGCCCGCGCCGCGCTGATGCGCGCCGCAGACGTAGGCGACCCGATCATGGGCCGCCTGGTGGCCCAACACGGAGCGGCCACCGCGGCCGACGCGATCCGCGCCCGCTCCCTCCCGCCCGAGTTCATCGAGCAGGAGATGACGCTACGAGACCGCCCCCGCGACGAGCTGACAGCCCGTCTGAACGCCTGGCACGCCCGCTTGGCCGCCTCCAACCCCACCGCCGACATCGAGAACGGCGAAAGATGCGGTGCCCGCCTCATCGTCCCCGGCGACGCCGAATGGCCCACCCAGCTCGACCAGCTCGGCCCGAGTCGTCCCCTCGGTCTCTGGCTGTGGGGCGCGGTCGACCTCCGCTTCTCCTGCCTCAAGTCCGTGGCGCTGGTCGGCGCCCGCTCAGCGACTGCCTACGGCAAGCACATAGCGGCGGAGTTCGGCGTCGGCCTCGGCGAGTCCGGCTGGACGGTCGTGTCGGGCGGCGCCTTCGGGGTGGACAGTGCCGCGCACAGGGGAGCGCTGACCGCCGGCTCCCCGACCGTCGTCGTGCTGGCCTGCGGTGTGGACGTCTGCTACCCGAGCAGCCACGACACCTTGTTCGCCAAGATCAGAGACCAGGGCGTGATCGTGAGCGAATGCCCACCGGGAGTGCACCCCACCCGGGCCCGCTTCCTCATCAGAAACCGCCTGATCGCAGCCCTGTCGCGAGGCACCGTGGTGGTGGAAGCCGCCCTGCGCAGCGGTGCCCTCAACACCGCCACCCACGCCCTTGCGCTCAACCGGCACCTGGCCGCCGTGCCCGGCCCCATCACCTCCCGCCTGTCGGACGGATGCCACCGCCTCCTCCGCGAACGCAAGGCGGTGTGCGTCACCTCTCCTGAGGAGATCATCGACCTCGTCGGTGTGATGGGCGATGACCTGGTCTCGCAACCCCGCACCCCGGCGGTCGCCCGAGACAAGCTCAACGACGTGACAAAGAGGGTGCTGGACGCCGTACCGACGCGAAGAGGCGCCGGCCCCGCCTCAATAGCGGTCGCGGCCGGCGTGAACTTGAGCACCGCCCTCAGCGCCTTGGGCGGCCTCGCCGCCGCCGGCTACATCGAACGCGCGGCAGACGGCTGGCGCCTCCGCAAACAGACGACCTCCTACCGCAAGGCCCCCGATTCCGCCGTCCTTGAACCCCCGCACATCGACGCCGACGCCGATCCATTCCAGGACCCGCCCTTCCCGGACGAGGACGACCTCGTACGCCGCGAACACAACCTCCCCACCCCCGACCAGGGCTCCCCAGAGTCCGCCCGGCCTGCAGGACGAATGAACCCGAACGACACACCGCTCCGCCAAGGAACACTCTGAACGAAAGGTGACCGGCAAGAAATTCAAGCGGGACTGTAAAACTAACGGCGGATCTGATGATCAAGGAAGAGACGCTTGATGTCCGAGACCGCCGTGGAGTCGCTGTCGATGAACGAACTGCCTGTCGAGCCGGACCGCTCGATGACGGACGAGCAG
>NZ_BAAAMV010000005.1:741394-767166 GCF_039529455.1 Nonomuraea bangladeshensis | reverse complement strand
CAAGCGGTACGACCTGGCGAAGGTGGGCCGCTACAAGATCAACAAGAAGCTCGGGGTCGACGCGGAGATCACGCAGGGCACCCTGACCGAAGAGGACATCGTCGCCACGATCGAGTACATCGTCCGGTTGCACGCCGGCGAGGAGTCGATGCCGGGGGCCAACGGTGAGGTGATCGTCGAGATCGACGACATCGACCATCTCGGCAACCGGCGGGTCCGGAACGTGGGGGAGCTGATCCAGAACCAGGTGCGCCTGGGTCTGGCCCGCATGGAGCGGGTGGTCCGGGAGCGGATGACGACGCAGGACGTCGAGGCGATCACGCCGCAGACCCTGATCAACATCCGGCCGGTCGTGGCGTCGATGAAGGAGTTCTTCGGCACCTCGCAGCTGTCGCAGTTCATGGACCAGACCAATCCCCTGACCGGGCTGACGCATCGCCGGCGCCTGTCCGCCATCGGACCGGGCGGCCTGTCCAAGGAACGGGCGGGCGTCGAGATGCGTGACGTCCATCCGTCCCACTACGGCCGGATGTGCCCGATCGAGACCCCCGAGGGCCCGAGCATCGGCCTCATCGGCTACCTCGCCTGTTTCGCCCGGCTCAACGCGTTCGGCTTCATCGAGACGCCCTACCGCAAGGTCGTCGACGGCCGGGTCACCGAGCAGATCGACTACCTGACCGCCGACGAGGAGGACAAATACGTCATCGCCCAGGCGAACTCCCCTCTCTCGGCGGACGGCGGCTTCGCCGAGCCGCGGGTGATGGCCCGCACGAAGGGCGGCGAGGCCGAGTACGTCCGCGGCCACGACGTGCACTACATGGACGTCTCGCCGCGTCAGATGGTGTCGGTGGCGACGGCGATGATCCCGTTCCTGGAGCACGACGACGCCAACCGCGCGCTCATGGGCGCGAACATGATGCGCCAGTCCGTCCCGCTGTTGCGGAGCGAGGCGCCGTTCGTCGGCACCGGCATGGAGTACCGCGCCGCCACGGACACGGGTGACCTGGTGCTGGCCGCCAAGGCCGGGGTGGTCGAGGAGGTCTGCGCCGACTACGTCACGGTCAGGAACGACGACGGCACCGGCACGACGTACCGGCTGGCGACGTTCAGGCACTCGAACCAGGGCACGAGTTTCAACCAGAAGCCGATCGTGGACGAGGGCGAGCGGGTGGAGGCCCGCCAGGTCATCGCGGACGGCCCCTCCACGGAGGGCGGTGAGCTGGCGCTGGGCAAGAACCTGCTGGTGGCGTTCATGCCGTGGGAGGGCTACAACTACGAGGACGCCATCGTGCTGTCCCAGCGCCTGGTGCAGGACGACGTGCTGTCGTCGATCCACATCGAGGAGCACGAGGTCGACGCCCGCGACACCAAGCTGGGCCCCGAGGAGATCTCCCGCGACATCCCCAACGTCTCCGAGGAGGTGCTGGCCGACCTCGACGAGCGCGGCATCATCCGCATCGGCGCCGACGTGGTGACCGGCGACATCCTGGTCGGCAAGGTCACCCCGAAGGGCGAGACCGAGCTGACCCCGGAGGAGCGGCTGCTTCGCGCGATCTTCGGCGAGAAGGCCCGCGAGGTGCGCGACACCTCGCTGAAGGTGCCGCACGGCGAGTCCGGCAAGGTCATCGGCGTCCGGGTGTTCTCCCGCGAGGAGGGCGACGAGCTTCCGCCGGGCGTCAACGAGCTGGTCCGCGTCTACGTCGCGCAGAAGCGCAAGATCACCGACGGCGACAAGCTGGCCGGCCGGCACGGCAACAAGGGCGTCATCTCCAAGATCCTGCCCGTGGAGGACATGCCGTTCCTGGAGGACGGCACCCCGGTCGACATCATCCTCAACCCGCTGGCCGTCCCCGGCCGGATGAACGTCGGGCAGGTGCTGGAGACGCATCTGGGCTGGATCGTCGCCCAGGGGTGGGACCTCTCCGGCGTCGAGGAGGCGTGGGCCGAGCACCTGCGCGACAAGGGCTTCGGCCAGGTCGAGCCGCGCACCAACGTCGCCACCCCGGTCTTCGACGGCGCGCACGAGGAGCAGATCCTCGGCCTCCTCGACAACACCGTGCCCAACCGCGACGGCGAACGCCTGGTGGGACGGAACGGCAAGGCCATGCTCTTCGACGGCCGCAGCGGCGAGCCGTTCCCCTACCCCATCGCCGTCGGCTACATGTACATCCTCAAGCTGAACCACCTGGTCGACGACAAGATCCACGCCCGCTCGACCGGCCCGTACTCCATGATCACCCAGCAGCCGCTCGGCGGTAAGGCCCAGTTCGGCGGCCAGCGCTTCGGCGAGATGGAGGTGTGGGCGCTGGAGGCGTACGGCGCCGCCCACGCGCTCCAGGAGCAGCTCACGATCAAGTCCGACGACGTGGTCGGCCGGGTGAAGGTCTACGAGGCCATCGTCAAGGGCGAGAACGTCCCCGAGCCGGGCATCCCGGAGTCCTTCAAGGTGCTCATCAAGGAGATGCAGTCGCTGTGCCTCAACGTCGAGGTGCTCTCCAGCGACGGCAGGTCCATCGAGATGCGCGACACCGACGAGGACGTCTTCCGCGCCGCCGAGGAGCTCGGCATCGACCTGTCCCGGCGCGAGCCGAGCAGCGTGGAGGAGGTCTGAGCCGCGTTACGGGTGCTGCTGGTCCCAGCGGGTGCGGGCGGCGGCGACGGCGTCCTTGTGCTCGCGGGACCAGTCGGCGAGCGCGGACACCATGCCCGCCAGGCTTCTCCCCATGTCGGTGAGCCGGTAGTCGGTCTGCGGCGGGACGGTCGGATAGAGCGTGCGTTCGACCAGCCCGTCGCGGCACAGCCGTTTCGTGGTCAGCGTGAGCATCCGCTGCGAGATGCCGGGGATCGCGCGTTCCAGCTCACGGAAGCGGCGCGTTCCCTTGGCCAGCTCGACCAGCACCAGCACGGTCCACCGATCGCCGAGGCGGTCGAGCACGTCGCGGATCCCGCAGTCGTCATCGCCACACGGCCCGGTGGGGGCTGAGCCGTTGACCTGCGGGATTACCGCCGTGTTCGTCACTGACACGAAAGTGCCTCCTTACGGTGCCGCGGCCGGGCGCGGATGATCGGTCACGTTCTGATCCAGATCAACATCGGGGAGCACCGAATGATTCTCGTGACCGGCGTCTCCGGCGGGCTCGGCGGCCTGATCCACCGCGGCCTGTCGGCCCTGGACGGCCTTGAGGTGGCGGGCGGCACCCGCTCGGGCGACGGGGTGACCGCCCGCCGGATCGACTTCGACGACCCGGCCTCGCTCGCCGCCGGCTTCCACGGCGTGGACGTCCTCGTGTTCGTCTCGGCCGGGTACGCCGAGGACGACGTGGTGCTCGCCCGCCACGGCGCCGTGGTGGACGCGGCCGAGGCCGCGGGCGTCCGGCACGTCGTCTACACCAGCCTCGCGGGGTCGGGCGAGCTGCTGACCCTCGCGCTGCCGCACCGCTGGACCGAGGCGCGCCTCGCCGCGGCCTCGTTCGAGGTGACGATCCTGCGCAACGGCCTGTACGCCGAGGTCGCGGCCGGGCCGGCCATGCTGGGCGCCGCGGCGGCCGCCGAGACCGGCGTGTTCGCGGCCGCGCTCGGGGCCGGGCGGATGTCGGCGGTGGCGCGGGAGGACCTGGCCGACGTCGCCGTCCGGGTGGCGGCGGAGATCCAGGGTGACCTCACGGCGGGCCGCTGCAGCCGGCACGCGGGCCGGACGTACGAGCTGGAGGGCGTCGAGGCGGTCGGCGGCGACGACCTCGCCGAGGCGCTGGCCGGCGTGCTGGGCCGGCCGGTCAGCTACCGGCCGATCCCGCTGTCCGCCGCCCGCGAGGCGCTGACCGGCCTCGGCCTGGAGCCCTACCAGGTCACGCACACGCTCTCGACCTTCTCCAACGTCATCGCCGGCAACCTCCAGGCCCGGGGGAGCGACCTGCCCGCCCTCCTGCCCGCCCGGCCCCGTCCGGTACGCGACCAGATCCTCCTGTCCCTGGCGGCAGCCCCTGAATGACCCGCTCACGGGCCGAGGCAGGACTTCCCGACCTGCTGGACGCACCCTTCGGGCAGCCGGGGTGCCTCGCCGGTCCAGCCGTGCTTCCTGATCACGTCAGCAGAGGCCAGGTCACCGACCTTCAGGCCGGTGCGTGCGGGCAGTGGCTCGGCCACCAGGGACGTCATCCCGAGCACGTCACCGCTGGCGCGATCGATCACTAGCCGCCGCTCCAGCGGGTCGCGGTCGATCCTGCGGACGACGGCCAGGCCGCTGCGCCCTTCGGCGTCCTTGGCCTCGTCCACGAGCCGTGCGCCAGGCAGCGCGGCCATCATGCGCAGGACGGCCGCCCGCACGGCGGGCGGGGTGGGCAGCTGTGTGAGCAACCTCTCGCCCGTCAGCCACAACAGGTCCTGCTCCGAGAGCTGGTTGACCTGAGCGCCGGGACTGGGCGGATCCAGGCTGCCTTGGCTCCGCAGGGTCCGCAGCAGCTCCGCTTCGAGCCGCTGCGGATCCTGCGGCAGCGCGAGGAGCTGAGGACGGGTCAACGAGACCGAGCCGAACTCGGAGTCCTTCGGGAACCAGTAGTCCGTCCTGCCACGCCGGTCCTCGACGCCTGTGCAACCCACCACGAAACCGCACAGGGCGGGCGCACCCGCCGCACGCCACTTCCGTTCGTCTGCGGTCGTCACGGGCCGGGTCTGGAGCGGCGTGGTCGCCACGACGGGGCCGCGGGGAGTCGCCCAGTAGACCCTGCGGGCACGCTCCTCGATGTTGTACGTCTGCTTGGACGGCCGTCCCCTCGTCAGGGTCTCCACCTCGCTGCGCCAGTATTCACGCGGCTGCTCGACCCGCCTCGCCAGCGCGTCCACGACAGCGGTGAACCCTCCAGGAGCCGCGGGCTGCCGCGACCAGGAGGGGACGATCGCGACCGCGCCCAGCACCACCGCGACGGAGGCGGCCGCCAGCATCGGCAGCACCAGGAAACTCCGGCGCGGCCGGGCCACGACAGGAGCCGCGACGCCCTTCAGGCTCTCCGGGGACACCAGCTCCGCGCCGGCGGTGAACGCGTCGCGGAGGCGGTCCTCGACGTTACGGGTCATCGCTCCTCCTGCAGTTTCCCCGCGAGCACCTTCAGCGCCCGGGATGCCGTCGATTTGACCGTTCCGCGGCTGACCCCCATCACCTGGGCGATCTCCGCCTCCGACAGGTCGAGGTAGAACCGCAGCACCAGCACCTCGCGCTGGCGTCGCGGCAGAGCCCGCACGGCCAGGAACACCTCTCGCCGGGTCTCCCCGAGCAACGCCGCCGCCTCCGCCGACCAGAAGGGAACTTCACGGTGACCGCGGAACCGCCCGACGACCGCCCTGCGCCGCAGCACCATCCGGCACCCGTTGACCACGGCCGTACGCAGGTACGGCAGCAACTGCCCCCGGTCGGCGAGCCGGCTCCACCTGCGGTACACCTCGGCGAAAGCGTCCTGGGCCACGTCCTCGGCGGTCTCCTGGTCGCCGACCAGCAGGAACGCCAGGCGCACCAGTGCGAGGCGGTGAGCGAGGAACAACTCCGTCACGGCCGTGTCGGCCGCGCCGGGCGGCGGATGGACTGTCTCGGATCTCATGCCATCTACATGCACAAGTCCCCTGGGAGGTTGCGTCACGCCGCCGATCGAGCGTCCCGCTCAGGCAGTTCGTCGCTCAGCCGGTGGAGCTTCGAGCGCCCAGGCTCCAGATCCGGATGGTCCCGTCCCCGCCGCTGGAGACGACGACAGGGGTTCCGTCGCTGCGTCGGCCGGTCGCCAGGGCGGAGATCGGAAGGGTGTGCCCGGCGACGGGTTCGCCGAGGCGCTCCCCGGTGTCCAGGTCCCACATCAGCAGGTTGCCGGCGTCGTCGCCGGAGACGATGACGGGGGAGCCGTCACCCCGCCGCCCGACCACCACCTCGACGTCGCCACGGCTCGGGGTTTCGATGGACTTGCCGATCGGTCTGCCGGTGTCCAGGTTCCAGATCCGGATCCAGCTCGGTGGCGTGCCGCCGTCCTCGTCGGGACCGGACGGGATGTCGCCGGAGACGGCCACCGGAGTGCCGTCGCTGCGTTTACCCAGGGCAAGCCCTTCCACCAGGCAGATGCCACAGCGGCTGAGAGATTTGCTGAGGGGCTTGCCGGTGTTCATGCTCCAGATGCGCGCCCTGCCGTTGGTCGCGCCCGTGACGAACACCGGGGTGCCGTCGCTGCGCTTGCCGGTGACCAACTGGGTGACCGTGAAGGCGAAGGGGTTCACGGCCGGTTTGCCGATGAGCTTCCCCGTGTCCAGGTTCCAGATCTCGACATCCCGGGTCAAAGCGTCGCCGCTGGAGACGATGACCGGGGTGCCGTCAGTGCGCTTCCCGGTCGTCACCGCATAGACCAGGCTCGATTTGAGCGGCTTGCCGAGCGGCTTTCCCGTGTCGAGGTTCCAGATCCGGATGTCGTCGGCGGCGGCGGAGACGATGACCGGGGTCCCGTCGCTGCGCCTGCCGACGGCGACATCGTAGATCTCGCCCTTGTGCCCCCTGAGGGGCTTCCCGAGAGCCTTGCCGGTGTCCAGGCTCCAGATCCGCACGGTCCTGTCGTCCCCGGCGGAGACGATGACCGGGGTCCCGTCGCTGCGCCTGCCCACGGCCACCGTCTCGACCGCGCCTGTGTGGCCTTTCAGCGGTTTGCCGAGGGGCGCAGCCGGCGCGGAGGCGCGGCGGACATCGGCGGTCGCCCGTCCTGCCGGCGGACCCAGCGGCCCGATGATCAGCAGCGCTCCCGCTGCGACGGCCAGCGCCTTCACCTTCACCGGCACCGTCCGGCCGCCCATGTCCGCTCCATCGCCAGGAAGCTGTGATCTTCGATTCACGAAACCCTAGCGGCACATCCGGACAACGCAAAAGGCCGCCTCCGAAGATCGGAGAGCGGCCTTTACCAACTGGGTGGGGCTACCAGGACTTGAACCTGGGACCTCTTCCTTATCAGGGAAGCGCTCTAACCGACTGAGCTATAGCCCCGCTGCACACCGAACCGTATCGCATCCATGGTGTGGAGGCGAACCGGTTGCGCGGACGAGGAAAAGCTTACCGCGTCCGGAGAGCTGCTCGCGCCGTCCCCGGCCCCGGCGGGCCCGGGAGGGACGGCGCGAGCGGCCTTCCACGTACGCGCTATTCGGCCTCGCTGAAGGTCACCTCGACGCCCCCGACGAGGTCGGAGGAGATGTTGTAGATGACCGCTCCCAGCGTGGAGAGCGCGGTGATCAGCACGACGTTGACCGCGCCGATCAGGGCCGTGTAGCCGAGGATGCGCACCGGCTCGAACCACGAGGCGATGTCGATCGGGATCGAGCTCTGGCCCTGCTCACCCTGGCCGAGCTGGTTGACCAGGTCCACGATGCTGTCGAACACACCGAGGGCCTGCAGCACGCCGTAGAGCACGGCCACGGCCACGAACAGCACCACGAAGCACACCAGCGACACCACGAAGCTGAACTTCATGGCCGACCACGGCTCGATGCGCCGCAGGACCAGGTGGGCCTTACGGGGCAGCCGGTTGCCGCCGGAGTTGGAGGAGTTCTTCTTGTTCTTGCCACCCGTCAGCTCCACCTGCGGCGGAGCCTCGGTGGCCAGCGACGGGCGGGCGCGCATGCCGTCGTTACGGTTGCCGTCGACCGGCGCGCCGGGCGCCTGGGAGCGCTGCTGTGGTTCGTCCTTGGTCGGGACGGCCTTGCCCTGCGCGGGCGAGGTGGTGTCCTGACCGTCGTCGACCGGGTTGAAAATCTCGGTTTCTCCGGGCTTTTTCGGCTGCTGTCCGTTACCCGAAGCCGCCTGGGTCCTGGCGGGGCCACCCTGGGCGCTCATGGACTACTCTCCTCCCCCGTCTTCATCACTGTCCACCGAAGTCTCCATGGACTCCGCGTTCCGGGCGAGGGCAACCACGCTGTCGCCTTCAGCGAGATTCATCAATCGAACTCCCATGGTCTGACGGCCGGACTGCTTGATCTCGCCGGCACTCGTCCGGATCACACCGCCGGCGGACGTGATCGCGAAGACCTCGTCCTCAGGGTTGACCATGACGGCTCCAACCAGCTTGCCACGGGAACTCACGATCTTCGCCGTCAGCACCCCTCTACCGCCACGGCCTTGAACCGGATACTGCTCCACTGGCGTCCGTTTTGCGTACCCTGCCTTCGTGGCGATAAGCACGTCTTGACCGTCGGCCATGCGATTCATGGCGAGAAGTTCGTCGCCTTCGAGGAACCTCATGCCGATCACGCCGCTGGTGGCCCGGCCCATGGGCCGGAGCGCCTCGTCGGAGGCCGTGAACCTGATGGCCTGCGCCCCCTTGGACACCAGCAGCAGGTCGTCGGTCTCGGAGACCAGACGGGCTCCGATGACCTCGTCGTCCTCCCGCAGGTTGATCGCGATCAGACCGCCGGACCTGGGGGAGTCGTACTCCGACAGGCGGGTCTTCTTGACCAGGCCGCTGCGGGTGGCCAGGACGAGGTAGGGCGCGACGTCGTAGTCGCGCAGGTCGAGAACCTCCATGACTGTTTCGTCGGGCTGCATGGCCAAAAGGTTCGCAAGATGCATGCCCCGGGCGTCACGGGCGCCCTCGGGCAGCTCGTACGCCTTGACCCGGTAGACCCGGCCCTTGTTCGTGAAGAACAGCAGCCAGTGGTGGGTGGTCGTGACGAAGAAGTGGTCGACGATGTCGTCCTGGCGCAGCTGAGCGCCGCGAACGCCCTTGCCGCCCCGCTTCTGGGCGCGGTAGGAGTCGGTCTTGGTGCGCTTGGCGTAGCCGCCGCGGGTGATGGTGACGACGATCTCGTCCTCGGCGATGAGGTCCTCGATCGACATGTCGCCGTCGTAGGCGATGATCTCGGTCTTCCGCTCGTCGCCGTAGCGGCCGACGACCTCGGCGAGCTCCTCGTTGATGATCTCCCGCTGGCGGGCCTCGCTGGCCAGGATCGCGTTGTACTCGGCGATCTGCGTCATGAGGGAGTCGTACTCGTCCTGGATCGCCTGGCGCTCCAGGGCGGCGAGCTTGCGCAGCTGCATGTCGAGGATGGCCTGCGCCTGGACCTCGTCGATCTCCAGCAGCGACATGAGGCCCTGCTGGGCGTGCGCGGCGGAGTCCGAGGCCCGGATGAGGGCGATGACGTCGTCGAGCCGCTCCAGGGCCCTCAGCAGGCCGCGCAGGATGTGGGCGCGCTCCTCGGCCTTGCGCAGGAGGTAGCGGGTGCGCCGGACGATGACCTCGATCTGGTGGGCCACGTAGTGCCGGATGAACTGGTCGAGGCGCAGCGTGCGCGGCACGCCGTCGACCAGGGCCAGCATGTTGGCACCGAAGGTGTCCTGGAGCTGGGTGTGCTTGTAGAGGTTGTTGAGCACGACCTTGGCGACGGCGTCCCGCTTGAGGACGATCACCAGGCGCTGGCCGACCCGGGAGGAGCTCTCGTCGCGTACGTCGGCGATGCCGGTGAGCTTGCCCTCGCGGACCAGCTCGGCGATCTTCAGCGCGAGGTTGTCGGGGTTGACCTGGTAGGGCAGCTCGGTGACGACCAGCGCCTGCCGGCCCTTCTCCTCCTCGACCTCGACCACGGCCCGCATCGTGATCGAGCCGCGGCCGGTGCGGTAGGCGTCCTCGATGCCGCGCCGGCCGACGATGAGCGCCTTGGTGGGGAAGTCGGGGCCCTTGACCAGCCTGATCGACGCTTCGAGCAGCTCGTCGTCGGTGGCCTCGGGGTTCTCCAGCGCCCACTTGACCGCCGCGGCGACCTCGCGCAGGTTGTGCGGCGGGATGTTGGTGGCCATGCCGACCGCGATGCCGCCCGAGCCGTTGACGAGGAGCTGCGGGAAGCGCGCCGGGAGGACGTCGGGCTCCTGGGACTTGCCGTCGTAGTTGGGACGGAAGTCGACGGTGTCCTTGTCGATGTCGCGCAGCATCTCCATGGCGATGGGCGCGAGCTTGCACTCGGTGTAGCGCATCGCCGCCGCGGGGTCGTTGCCCGGCGAGCCGAAGTTGCCCTGGCCGTCGACCAGCGGGTAGCGCAGCGACCACGACTGGGCGAGGCGGACCAGCGCGTCGTAGATGGAGGTGTCGCCGTGGGGGTGGTAGGTGCCCATCACGTCACCGACGACGCGGGCGCACTTGAAGTAGCCGCGGTCGGGGCGGTAGCCCCCGTCGTACATCGCGTACAGCACCCGCCGGTGAACGGGCTTGAGGCCGTCGCGCACGTCCGGCAGCGCTCTGGACACGATGACCGACATCGCGTAGTCCATGTAGCTGCGCTGCATCTCGGACTGGATGTCCACCGGTTCGATGCGGTCAGCCGGGGGAGTGGTGTTCACGTCCGTCACAGGTGAAATTCCTTAAACGTCGAGGAAGCGCACGTCACGGGCGTTTCGGATGATGAAGTCGCGCCGCGCCTCCACGTCCTCGCCCATGAGCACGCTGAACAGGTCGTCGGCCTGCGCCGCGTCGTCGAGTGTGACCAGCCGCAGCAACCGGGTCGCCGGGTTCATCGTGGTCTCCCAGAGCTGTCCGGCGTTCATCTCGCCGAGGCCCTTGAAGCGCTGCACGTTGTCGCGGGGCCGGGGGTCGGGCTTGCCGTTGGCGATGCCCTCGGCGATGACCGCGTCCCGCTCGGGGTCGGAGTAGGCGTAGGAGGCGTCCTCGCCCTTCCTGTCCCACTTGATCTTGTACAGCGGCGGGCAGGACAGGTAGACGTGCCCGGCCTCGATCAGCGGCCGCATGAACCGGAACAGCAGCGTCAGCAGCAGCGTGTTGATGTGCTGGCCGTCGACGTCGGCGTCGGCCATCAGGATGACCTTGTGGTAGCGCAGCTTGCCGATGTCGAACTCGTCGTGCACGCCGGTGCCGAGCGCGGTGATGAGCGCCTGCACCTCGTTGTTCTTCAGGACCTTGTCGATCCGCGCCTTCTCGACGTTGAGGATCTTGCCGCGGATGGGCAGGATCGCCTGGAAGCGCGAGTCGCGGCCGCCCTTGGCCGAGCCGCCGGCCGAGTCGCCCTCGACGATGAACAGCTCGCACTTCTCCGGGTCGTTCCACTGGCAGTCGGCCAGCTTGCCCGGCAGGCCGCTGCCGGACTCCAGGAGCGACTTGCGCCGGGTGAGGTCGCGGGCCTGGCGGGCGGCAATGCGCGCGCGCGAGGCCTGCAGCGACTTGCTGATGATGTCCTTGGCCTCGCCGGGGTTGCGCTCCAGCCAGTCGCGCAGGTGGTCGTTGCACGCCTTCTGGACGAACGACTTCGCCTCGGTGTTGCCCAGCTTGGTCTTGGTCTGGCCCTCGAACTGCGGGTCGGACAGCTTGACCGAGATGATCGCGGTCAGGCCCTCGCGGACGTCCTCGCCGGAGAGGTTGTCGTCCTTGCCCTCCTTGAGGAACTTCTGCTCGCGCGCGTAGCGGTTGACGATGGACGTCAACGCCGCGCGGAAGCCCTCCTCGTGGGTGCCGCCCTCAGCCGTGTTGATCATGTTGGCGAACGTGTAGACCGACTCCGAGTAGGAGTTGTTCCACTGCATCGCGATCTCGACCGCGATGCCGTCGCCCTCCTCCTCGAAGGCGATGATCGACGCGTGCGCCGGCTCCTTCTTGGCGTTGAGGTGCTTGACGAAGTCGGACAGGCCGCCCTCGTAGTGGTAGGTGACGGTGTGCGGCCCGTCGCCGTTGACGTGGTCGGGCCGCTCGTCCGTGAACGTGATGACGAGACCCTTGTTGAGGAACGCCGTCTCCTGGAAGCGCCGCGAGAGCGTCTCGTAGTTCCAGGTGGTGGTCTCGAAGACGTCGGGGTCGGGCCAGAACGTGATCGTGGTGCCGGTCTCGTCGGTGCCCTCGCCCTTGGCGAGCGGCGCGACGGGCTTGGAGTGCTCGAAACGCTGGCGCCAGTAGTGGCCGTTCTGCTTGATCTCGACGTCCATGGCGGTCGACAGCGCGTTGACGACGGCCGAGCCGACGCCGTGCAGGCCGCCGGAGACGGCGTAGGCCTGGCTGTCGAACTTGCCGCCGGCGTGCAGCGTGGTCAGCACGACCTCGACCGCGGAGCGCTTCTCCACAGGGTGGATGCCCGTGGGGATGCCGCGGCCGTCGTCGACCACCCGGACGCCGTTGTCGGCGAGCAGCGTGATCTCGATGCGGTTGGCGTAGCCGGCCAGGGCCTCGTCCACCGCGTTGTCCACGATCTCGTAGACAAGGTGGTGCAGGCCGCGCTCGCCGGTCGAGCCGATATACATACCCGGGCGCTTGCGAACCGCCTCAAGCCCTTCGAGTACGGTGATTGAGCTAGCGTCGTAGGACAACTGCGAAATCCTCCTGCCGCGGACACGCGGCGGGGGAGGCGATCGTGTTGCGAAGCTGCCCCTGCCGTGCCCGTCACCGTCGTGAGTGCCCCGATGCGCGGTCACCCAGGGGAGTCGGCTTGCTGCCGGGGTGACACGCAAGCGGACGTGTCCGGAATCCTTTTTCATTCTACCGCTTCCGGAGCCCCGTGGTGGCAATGAACGCGCCTGTGGTCGCCTCTAGCTCGTTTTGCCCCCCAGGCCAGCATCCCCCCTCCGGAAAGGGGGCTTATCGCGTCTGGGGGCTTTCTGATCGCCCCGGCGCCTAACCGTAGGTGTCCCCCGGACCTCGGCTTCCGGTCACCCGCAAACCCCCTGATGGACGCGGTGCGTTCTGCGGCCCCCTGACCTTGACCTTCGTGACCGTGCCCTCGCCGAGCTCCTCGTTGAGCCTGCGTACGAGGGTGCGCGCGAGCAGCCGGACCTGCGTCGCCCAGGCCGTCGAGTCGGCCAGGATCAGCACCTCGCCGTCCTCGAACGAGTCGGGCTTGGTGTGGGCGGCGAGGTCGGGGCCCACGATCTCGGGCCAGCGCCCGAACACGCCTCCGACGGCCGCCGAACGCTCCCAGCCGCGGTCGGCCAGCAGGTCGGCTATCGCCCGTCCGAAAAGCTGGGGGTCGCCGGCCTCCCTGCGCGGGCCGCCCCCGCGCCGCCGGGGCTCGCGGCGGGGGAGCTGGCCGCGCTTGGCCGCGTCGGCCTTGGCCTGGGCGAGCTTCTCCCTGGCCATGGCCACCCCTCTGGCCGTACGGGCGGTCGGGTTGTCCTCATCTGACACGGGTCACACTCCCCTCCAGCACGTCGAACCTGGCGCCCGAGAGCTCCTTGGGCACGTCGTCGGGCACGGCTGCGGTGATCAGCACCTGCTCGGCGGGCGCCACCATCTCGGCCAGCCGGCGCCGGCGCTGGCTGTCGAGCTCGGCGAAGACGTCGTCGAGGATCAGCACGGGGTCGCCGCCGTCGGCCCGCAGCAGGTCGTAGGCGGCCAGCCGCAGCGCCAGCGCGAACGACCACGACTCCCCGTGGCTGGCGTAGCCGCGGGCGGGCAGCTCGCCCAGGCCGAGGACCAGGTCGTCGCGGTGGGGGCCGACGAGCGTGACGCCCCGCTCCAGCTCCGACTGGCGGACTTCCAATAGCCGCTCCCGCAGACGCTCTTCAAGGGTTTTCCCCAAGTCTGTGGATAACGTCTGTGTATCGAAAGATCCCCGCTCACCGGGGAATTCGCCCCCCTGACCCCCCTCGTCGTCGTCCCCACCTGTGGACAACGTGCTGCGATAGGCCAGCGTCGCGGGGGCGCTGGACGGGGCCAGCGCCGCATAGGAGCCGGCGACCAGGGGACGCAGCGCCTCGATCAGCTCCAGCCGCGCCTTCAGCAGCTCGGCCCCATGCCTGGCGAGGTGGGCGTCCCACACCTCCAGCGTGCTCAGGACGTCGCCCGCGCCCGCGGCGGCGAACGCGGTGTCGCTCTCCTGCCTGCGGGCGCCACGGCTGCCCCTGCGGGCCTGTGCGGCCGTGCGCAGCAGGGCGCCGCGCTGCTTCAGCACCCGGTCGTAGTCGGCGCGCACGCCGGCGAACCTGGGCGCCCTGGCCACCAGCAGGTCGTCGAGGAAGCGGCGGCGCTCGGACGGGTCGCCCTTGGACAGCGCGAGGTCCTCGGGGGCGAACAGCACCGTGCGCAGCAGCCCCACGACGTCGCGGGCCCGGGAGACGGGCGAGCGGTTGAGCCGCGCGCGGTTGGCCCGGCCCGGGTTGATCTCCAGCTCGATCAGCGCCCGCCGGTCGTCCCTCTGGACGGCGCAGCGCACGATCGCCCTGGCGGCCCCCTGGCGGACGAGGGGCGCATCGGTCGCCACCCGGTGGCTGGAGTGCGTCGCGACGTAGCCGAGGGCCTCGACCAGGTTGGTCTTGCCCTGGCCGTTGGGACCCACGAACGCCGTGACGCCCGGCTCCAGGCCGAGCTCCACGGAGGCGTAGGACCGGAAGTCGGTCAGCGAGAGGTGGGCGACGTGCACCTCAAAGAGGTTAGTCGGCCTCGCGCGCCGCTGGGTTCACCGGCGTGCGGTCTGTGGAAAACCTCCCGCCGCCGGGGGGTCACCCGTGGAGGCGCGACCGTGCGCCGACCTGTACGCAGGTCCGTGCACAGCCTGTGGAGGCACAGCCTGTGGAGGCACAGCCTGTGGAGGCGCGGCCTGTGGAGGCGCGCGCCTTCAGCGGTCGGTCTCCTTGGGCGGGTTGACGTCCGCGCCCGGCGCGTCGGCGCCCTTGGCGGTGCTGCCCTCGGTCGCGGTGATCGCGTGGCCGCCGAACTGGTTGCGCAGCGCGGCCACGACCTTCATCGCGGGGGAGTCGTCCTGGCGCGAGGCGAACCTGGCGTAGAGGGCGGCGGTGATGACCGGCAGCGGCACCGCGTGGTCGACGGCGGCCTGGACGGTCCAGCGGCCCTCGCCGGAGTCCTGGGCGTAGCCGCGGAGCTGGTCGAGGCGCTCGTCGTCGTCGAGGGCCCGGACCAGCAGGTCGAGCAGCCAGGAGCGGATGACGGTGCCGGTGCGCCAGCTCGAGAAGGAGCCGCGCACGTCCTTGACGACGTCGGAGGCCTCCAGCAGCTCCCAGCCCTCGGCGAAGGCCTGCATCATGCCGTATTCGATGCCGTTGTGGACCATCTTCGCGAAGTGGCCGGCTCCGACGTCGCCCGCGTGGACGAAGCCGTCCTCGCCCTCGGGCTTGAGCGTCTCGAAGATCGGCATCAGCCGGTCGACGTGCTCCTTGTCGCCACCGCACATGAGCGCGTAGCCGTTCTCGAGGCCCCACACGCCGCCGCTCACGCCGCAGTCGACGAAGCCGATGCCCTTCTTGGCCAGCTCGGCGGCGTGCTTCTGGTCGTCCACATAGTGGGAGTTGCCGCCGTCGACGACGATGTCGCCCTCGTCGAGGAGCTCGCCCAGATCGTCCACGGTGGACTGTGTGGGCTTGCCCGCCGGCACCATGACCCAGACGACGCGTGGCGTCTCCAGGCGCTCCACGAGGCCCTTCAGGCTCTCGACGTCGCTGATCGAGGGATCACGGTCGTAGCCGACGACGTCGTGACCCCCGCGGCGCAGGCGCTCGGCCATGTTGCCGCCCATCTTGCCCAGTCCCACCATGCCGATCTGCATGACTTTTTCCCTACCCCCTCGTCAGGTTTTCATCATCCCCGATGGCAGGATCAGCCTGACAGGCGGATGGGCATGATCAGGTATCGGTAGTCCGTGGTGACGCCGTCCTCCACAGGTTTGCCACCGGTGAGGATAGCGGGCTTCGTGGACGTGGTCATCTGGAGCCTGGCGATGTCGGAGTCGATCGCGCCGAGACCCTCCAGCAGGAACTGGTGGTTGAAGGCGATGTTCATCTCCTCGCCCTCGTAGTCCACAGGCAGGGCCTCGACGGCCTGGGCCTCGTCGCCGCTGCCGGCCTCCAGCACGACCTCGCCGCTGCGGAACGCCAGCCGTACCGGGGTGTTGCGCTCGGCGACGAGCGCCACGCGCTTGACCGCCTCGACGAACGGGCCTGTGGACAGGTCGGCGCGCGCGGAGAACTCGGTGGGGAGCAGCGAGCGGTACTTCGGGAACTCGGGGTCGAGCAGGCGCGTGGTGGTGCGGCGGCCGGCGCTGGAGAAGCCGATCATGCCCTCGCCGGTGCCACCGGCGGAGCTGAGCGCGATCTCGACCTCGGCGCCGGTGCTGCCGAGCGCCTTCGCGGTGTCGGCGAGCGTCTTGCCGGGGATCATCGCGACGGCGGAGAAGTCGGGCTGGTCCGGCTGCCACTTCAGCTCGCGTACGGCGAGCCGGTAGCGGTCGGTGGCGGCGAGGGTCACCGTGTCGCCGTCGATCTCCATGCGGACGCCGGTGAGCATCGGCAGGGTGTCGTCACGCCCGGCGGCGACGGCCACCTGGGACACGGCCGAGGCGAACACGTCGCTGCCGACCCGGCCCGCGGCCGGCGGCATGGCCGGCAGGGACGGGTAGTCCTCCACAGGCATGGTGAGGAGGGTGAACCGCGCGCTGCCACAGGTGACGACCGCCTTGGCGCCGTCGACCACGAAGTCCACAGGCTGTGCGGGAAGGGCGCGGGTGATCTCGGCGAGCAGCTTGCCCGAGACCAGGACGACACCGGCCTCCCCGGTCTGCAGCTCCAGCGTCACCTGGGCGGAGACCTCGTAGTCGAAGCCGGAGAGCTTCAGCTGCTGGTCGTCGGTGACCTCCAGGCGCATGCCCGCGAGGACGGGCACCGACGGGCGCGCCGGGAGGCTGCGTGCCGTCCAGGCCACCGCCTCGGCGAGTACGTCTCGCTCGATCCGGAACATCACGGTGATCGGCCTCCTGGGTCTGTCGTTGATTCGAGGATCCACTCTCCCGCACTCGCGCTCCGGGAGAAGCCCAACTATGGGTCTTTGAGTTTCTTAGTAAGAGATAGAAGAGGTCATCACACTAGGGGCTGTGGAAACTGTGGACAACCAGCCTTCGCCCTGGTCAGCGGCCCTGAATTCATCCACCGAGGCTGTGTGTGAAGCCTGGGGGTAACTGGGGGCGCCTGGGGACGGCGAAACTTCGCCCACAGGCTGTCCCCAGATCATGGTCGCTTCATCCACGGGAAACCCGGGGTTATCCACGATGTTTCCACAGGTTATCCACGGGGTAGAAGAGGCCCTTCTGGGGCCCCAGATCGGTTGTGCACACGCTGTCCACACGTTATCCACGGACCGTCCCCAGGTTTCCCCCAGATGTCCCCAGGTTTGTCCCCAGCCCTTGTGGGCGGATTTTTCGCGGCATTGCCGGGCACCGAGGGGCCTCGAATCGACGTTTCCGCTGCTCCACAGTGTTTTCCACAGGCTGTGCATAACGTTCAGGACCCGCGCTGTGTCTGCTTGATGCGTATTGTCAGCTCGTTGACCTGGTTGTACATCGACTTGCGCTCCGCGATCAGCGACCGGATCTTCCGCTCGGCGTGCATCACCGTCGTGTGGTCACGACCGCCGAACTGCTGGCCGATCTTCGGCAGCGACAGCTCCGTCAGCTCCCGCGCGAGATACATGGCGATCTGCCGGGCGTTGACGAGCGCCCGGCTGCGCGAGGTGCCGCACAGGTCGTCGATGCTGATGCCGAAGTAGTTGGCGGTCTCGCTCATGATCGCCGCGATGGTGATCTCGGTGTCGGACTCCGAGGTGATGAGGTCCTTCAGCACCACCTCGGCGAGCTGCAGGTCGACGCCCTGCCTGTTGAGGCTGGCGAACGCGGTGACCCTGATCAGCGCGCCCTCCAGCTCCCGGATGTTGGTGGAGATGCGGCTGGCGATGTACTCCAGCACCTCGGGCGGCGCGGCCAGGCCCTCCTGGATGGCCTTCTTCCTGAGGATGGCGATGCGCGTCTCCAGCTCGGGCGGCTGGACGTCGGTGATCAGGCCCCACTCGAAGCGGTTGCGCAGCCGGTCCTCCAGGGTGATCAGCTGCTTCGGCGCGCGGTCGCTGGAGATGACGATCTGCTTGTTGGCGTTGTGGAGGGTGTTGAAGGTGTGGAAGAACTCCTCCTGCGTCTGCTCCTTGCCCTCCAGGAACTGGATGTCGTCGACGAGCAGGATGTCGATCGCCCGGTAGCGGCCGCGGAAGCCGTCGGCCTTGTGGTCGCGGATGCTGTTGATGAAGTCGTTGGTGAACTCCTCGGAGCTCACGTAGCGCACCCGGGCGCCGTCGTAGAGGCTCTGCGCGTAATGCCCGATCGCGTGCAGCAGGTGGGTCTTCCCCAGCCCCGAGTCGCCGTAGATGAACAGCGGGTTGTACGCCTTCGCCGGCGATTCCGCGACGGCCACCGCGGCCGCGTGCGCGAACCGGTTGCTGGCGCCGATGACGAAAGTCTCGAATGTGTACTTCTGGTTGAGCCGGGCGGGTTCGCTGGGTTTGCTGCTCTTTGCTTCCCACCGATTCGGCGCCGGCTCCGGCGTTTTCTCCACAGGCGGTGTGCCGGCCGGTGCGTACGACTGCGCCTGTTCAAAAGCGAAGCCCTGCTGTGGATATTCGGTGGACGAACGCTCCGGCTCGGGCTGTGGAGAATAGAACTGCGGAGGCTCGGAAGCCTGCTGGGCCTGCGGTTGAAGGTGCTGTGTGAAACGCGGCTGGTTCTCCACACCTTGGGGATAACTCGAAGCCACAGGCTGTTGATGAACGTCCACGACGGGCTGCTCGGGGGCCGTCGTGTCGATCATCACCGCCAGCCGCATCGTCCGGCCGAGCTCCTGGGACAGCGCGTGCGCGACGAGCGGGCGCAGCTTGCCCTCGATGAGGTCCTTGAGGAAGTCGTTGGGGACGCCGAGCACGATCGTGTCGTTGGCCAGGGCGATCGGGCGCACCATCGACAGCCACGTACGCTGCTGGATCGGCACGTTCTCGTTGAGGAAGTTGCCCAGGGCCCTCGCCCATACCGTGCCGAGGTCGACACTGCTCACAGTGCGGTTCCCCCTCCTCCCTCTCGCGGCCTCCGCGGTCGTTCATCCACATGCCGGCGGTCGCTGACGATCTTCGGACGCCTTTGTCCACAGCCGGGGAGGCGAGCGTCACGCTCGGTTCCTCCACAGGATCTCCACATGTTGTGCACAGTGGCGCTACCGTGTTACCGCCGCTCCAGAAGGGCCGACAGTAACTCTGTGCACAGCTGTGTTCAAGGCGTTGTCCACAGCCTAGTGGCACCTGAGTGCACATACTGTGGACGTGTGCGGCCTGGGGAAAACTCGCCTGTGGATTGGTGGACAACCCGCCCGGTTTGACCTGGGAGGGCCTTGGCCCGTAACGTACGACGGTCGGCTTGTCACGCGACGGCTATTTCGCGTGCCCTCGCTTTCCTGGCAGGCCATCCTGTGTGTGTACCGCGCCCGCCGGGCGCACCAATGACCTGGAGCCCACCCGTGAGCAAGCGTACTTTCCAGCCGAACAACCGTCGCCGCGCGAAGACCCACGGCTTCCGGCTGCGGATGCGCACCCGGGCCGGCCGCGCCATCCTGGCCTCCCGCCGCCGCAAGGGCCGCGAGAAGCTGTCGGCCTGACCGTCCCGCGCCTGATAGTCGGCCCGCCGGTGAATCTCGCCGGCGGGCGATAGGCATATACGGTGCTGTCCAGGCAATCCCGCATGCGGCGCGGGGAGGATTTCGAGGCGGCCGTGCGGCGCGGCAAGCGCGCGGGTCGCCCCACTTTGGTGGTGCATTTTCGCGTTTCCGGGGAAGAGCCACCCCTGGTGGGTTTCGTGGTGAGCAAGGCCGTAGGCGGCGCTGTCACCCGGAACAAGGTCAAACGACGGCTCCGACACCTCATGCGGGAGCGTCTTGACCGGCTGCCGGGAGGTAGCCTGCTTGTGGTACGCGCCAATCCACCGGCCGCGTCCGCGCGATTCGAGCACCTGGCCGCCGAGCTCGACGCCGCGCTGGATCGTTTGCTCAGGCGGCGCGATGCCTCGACGGGTGGACAGAGATGACGGAGCAGGTGCACGAGGTGCCGAGCGTCGCGGCTCGGGTGCTGATCGTCCCGATCCGGTTCTATCGGGCGTTCATCAGCCCGCTGCTCGGCCCGCGCTGCCGTTTCTATCCGTCGTGCAGTGCGTACGGCCTCGAGGCGATCGCCACGCATGGTGCGTTGCGTGGCATCTGGCTGACTGTCCGGCGCATCGGGCGGTGCCACCCATTCCATCCCGGAGGTATAGACCCGGTGCCCCCACGCCCGGTCCGGTCTCACGAAACGCAAGGGAGATAGCTCGGTGGAGCTGTCCTGGCTCAATTGGCTGTACACAGCCGTCGCCCAAGTCATCACCTGGATTCACAGTGCGTACAGCACGTTCCTCGATCCGAACAGCGGCTTGACGTGGGCGCTCACCATCATCACGCTGACGATCTTCATGAGGATCCTGATCTTCCCGCTGTTCCTCAAGCAGATGCGGTCGTCGCGGAAGATGCAGGAGCTGGCGCCGAAGGTCCAGGAGCTCCGCAAGCGTTACAAGAACGACAAGCAGCGCATGAACCAGGAGGTCATGGCGCTGTACCAGGGAGCCGGGGCCAACCCGCTCGGCGGCTGCCTCCCCGTCGTCGCCCAGTTCCCGATCTTCATCTCGATGTTCACCGTCCTCCGGGCGATCGCGGCGGACGAGGCGAAGTTCGGCATGACGCAGGAGCTGGTCGACAGCGCCAAGCACGCGCTCATCCTGGGCGCCCCGCTGCCCGCGACGTTCTTCGAGGCGCCCACGGCGATGCAGAAGGTCGTCATCGGTTTCTTCGTCGCGATCAGCTCGCTGACCACGTTCCTCACCGTCCGGCAGAGCGTGACCCGCTCCATGGCCCAGATGCCGGACAACCCCATGGCGCAGCAGCAGAAGATCCTGATGTACATCTCGCCGCTGTTCGCCTTCTTCAGCCTGAACTTCCCCCTCGGCCTGATCCTCTACTGGGTCACCACCAACCTGTGGACGCTCGGCCAGCAGCACTGGTTCTACAGCCGGCACCCGATGCCGCAGTTCGACGCCAAGGGCAACGCGATCCCCGTGGAGCCGAAGCAGGGCCTGATCGCCAAGATCCGCAAGACGCCTCCGGAGGAGCAGGCCCCTCCGGCCCCGCCGGAGCCTAAGATCATCAGGCAGCAGCCGAGCCGCCAGCCTCGCAGCAAGCGCACCGGCAGCAAGAAGTCGTGACCACGAAGGAGAGGCCGGCCATGACCGAGGCCGAGCAGAAGAATGCTCCTGATCTCGCCGCCCTGGAGCAGGAGGGCGAGATCGCTGCCGACTACGTCGAGGGGCTTCTCGACATCGCCGACATCGACGGCGACATTGACATGGACGTCGAGGGCGACCGCGCGCTCGTCTCCGTCGTCGGGCTCAAGGGCAACGAGCTGGTGGGCCCCGGGGGAGAGGTCCTGGAGGCGCTGCAGGAGCTGACCCGCCTGGCCGTGCACCGCCAGACGGGCGAGCGCTCGCGGCTGATGCTCGACGTCGGCGGCTACCGGGAGCGCCGGCGCGCCGAGCTGACCAAGCTCGGCACCGAGATCGCCAACCAGGTCAAGGAGCGCGGCGAGCCCAAGTCGCTGCAGCCGATGACCCCGTTCGAGCGCAAGATCGTCCACGACGCGGTGGCCGCCGCCGGGCTCAGCAGCGAGTCCGAGGGCGAGGAGCCCAACCGCTACGTGGTGGTTCTGCCCGCCTGATCCTCCGCTTCGTCGCGGCCGTCTGCCCCGCCCCCTGGCGAGCGGCAGGCGGCCGTTCTCTTTTATCCTGGTACGTACCTCCGCCAGCCTCATTGCGGTGATGTCAGCACGTACGTCCCCATGCTGCCGGTCCGTCCGCCGCGGCCGGCGGCGTGCTCGAAGGTCACCCTGAGAGCGGCCCGCTAGTCTTCCTTTGTGATCGCCCGATTAGCCTGGGGACGTGGAAGCTCCCCGCGGGGACGGTCACGCCCGGCCACGACACCAGCACCCGAGAAAGGGCCTCCAACCAGTGAGCGATGAGCTGCCGGCGCCGCCGGACATAGCGCGGGACGTCTTCGCCGGGGAGGCTTGGGATCGCGCCAACGCGTTCGCCGAGCTGCTGGCGGGGCCCGGCGTGGTCCGCGGGCTGCTGGGGCCGCGGGAGGTGCCGCGGATCTGGGACCGCCATCTGCTCAACTGCGCGGTCGTCGCCGAGGCCGTGCCCGCCGACGTCGAGCTGGTCGACATCGGCTCCGGTGCCGGGCTGCCGGGGCTCGTGCTGGCGATCGTCCGGCCGGACATCCGGGTCACGCTGCTGGAGCCGCTGCTGCGCCGTACCGTGTTCCTGGAGGAGAGCGTCGCGACGCTCAAGCTCGGCAACGTGGAGGTGCTGCGCGGCCGGGCGGAGGAGCTGGCCGGCAAGCGCGTCTTCGACGTCGCCAGCGCCCGCGCGGTCGCGCCGCTCGACCGGCTGCTGACGTGGGCGATGCCGCTGCTGCGCGAGGGCGGCGAGCTCATCGCCATGAAGGGGGAGCGGGCGGCCGGTGAGCTGGCCGAGGCCGAAGCCCAATTGCGCGCCAGCGGAGCCCGAACGGCCGAGCTTGTGACCGTCGGGCGCGGTAAGGTCGAGCCGCCTGCAACACTGGTTCGGGTGGTAGCGGGTCGCGCGCCGGAGCGAGCCGGGCGGCGACGGAGGAGGTGACGGTTGTGCCAGTCGCGTCAAGCGGTCTCGGATGGCCGGACCGTCGTCAGCCTTCGAGTCCCACCGGGGTTGGCTGGCCCGAAATGGGCGTGTCGCGACAGCAAATTCCCGGCACCGGCACACCATCGGTTGAAAGGATGGCCATCGTGACCCAGACCCCCCTGAACCCCGGTGATTCGCCGTTGGTACGAGAGGCGCTCAGCTCAGTGGTTTCACGTGAAACATCCGCACCCCCGACGGCTGCTCAGGCTGGAGACGGGCCCGGCGCGGGCGACGCCGGCTGGCCCCGCCCGGCGAAGACACGGGTGATCGCGGTAGCCAACCAGAAGGGCGGCGTCGGCAAGACCACCACGTCGGTGAACATCGCGGCCGCGCTCTCGATGCACGGCCAGCGGGTGCTCGTGGTGGACCTGGACCCGCAGGGCAACGCCTCCACCGCCCTCGCCACCGAGCACCGTGGTGACGTGCCGGACGTTTACCAGGTGCTGGTGGACGACCTGCCCATGGCGGACATCGTCAAGCAGGTGCCCGAGATGCCCAACCTCTACTGCGCACCCGCCACCATCGATCTCGCCGGGGCCGAGATCGAGCTGGTGTCGCTGGTCGCGCGGGAGGCACGGCTGCGGCGGGCGCTGACGGCGTACGACGCGATCGAGCTGGACTACATCATCATCGACTGCCCGCCGTCGCTCGGCCTGCTCACCGTCAACGCGTTGGTGGCCGCGGACGAGGTCATGATTCCCATCCAGTGCGAGTACTACGCGCTGGAAGGGCTCGGCCAGCTCCTCCGGAACGTCGACCTCATCAAGGTCCACCTGAACCCGACGCTGCGGCTGTCCACGATCGTCCTGACGATGTACGACGGGCGGACCCGCCTCGCGTCGCAGGTGGCGGAGGAGGTGCGGTCCCACTTCGGGGAGACGGTGCTGAACACGGTGATCCCGCGGAGCGTGCGGCTGTCAGAGGCGCCCAGCTATGGGCAGTCGGTGATGACGTACGATCCGGGGTCCAGTGGGGCGATGGCTTACATGGATGCGGCCCGGGAGATCGCCTACCGCGCTACGGTCGCCTGAATGCTTTGCCCTGGCGCCTGAGCCGGTTCGGGGTGGTGACGTTGGGTCGGCTGTGATTCTCTGAGTCGGCGCACTCATCGACTCTGAGGCTCACAGCCGCCATCGCAGTCGCGTGCCGTGCCATCCCGTCAGTAGCCCTTGCTGTGCTCGCTCCCGTCGCGACCATCACAGCCCACGCCACTCGATCGGTGGGCGGATCCACTTCGCCTCTGTTGCCGTCCCAACAGGAGGCAGAACTCGTATACGACGGACGGCGAGGCGCTTCGCGGTGAGGCTGGGCATCGCGACCCGCACCCACCGATGAAGCACCGCGCCCGGTTCCGCTGGCAGCCACCGCAGGCAGTGTCGAAGGTGACCACTGCGTCAGCTTCGCCGCCACCGCTGCCGCTCCGGAGCGCATTCACCCTTCCGCGACGTGCCCCCTCACAACCTCAGGTGCGTCCCTCGACATACCCGATCAGGTCAGCGATCTGAGACCGGCACCTGCGCGACGCTGACTCCTGCAACCGCACGCCGCCCGCTTAACCGGCCTCAATCACCGACCGAGCTACAGCTCCCGTCGAGCAGAGGACTCCAAAGCAGCGAAGCTGAACCGAGCCCAGCCGTATCGAGCCAGGTGGCGTCCAGCTCAGCCGCCGGCGCCGCCCCACCGCCTACCATCGACCGCACCCAGCCGGCAGGGCGCCGGACACCACCCACCCCGTGTGATTCTGATGGCTGGGGGCCCGCAGACGTTCTCCTGTGCGGGCGACCTTCGATCTGGGGGCTTGCTATCAAGAGGATTCGCCCACCTGAGCGACCGACTTCGCGCCGATCAGTCTTCTCCGTTCCTTCCCTATAGGCGCTTGGTGGGGGAGTGGCGCGAGGGCGGGCAGGGTTGGGCGAGTTTGTGGGTGTGTTGGGGCAAATCCGCCGGACGGTGTGTGGCGAGGAGGCACTCGGCGACGCTCGCAACGGTAACCTCTCCTGAGGTGACCGGAATCGGTTGGGTGGATGAGGAGACGCAGTGAGTCAGCAGCGGCGGGGATTGGGCAAGGGGCTCGGGGCGCTCATCCCGACCGGTCCCATTGTTGACGGCCCCGGGATGGCGACGGCGACCGCCCCGGCCAACGGCAACGGCACGCCCACGGCGGGTGAGGCCGGCCCGAAGCCGATCGCCGGCGCGTATTTCAAGGAGGTCGCGCTCAAGGCGATCGTCCCCAACCCGCGTCAGCCGCGTGACGTCTTCGACGAGGAGCGGCTGGAGGAGCTGGCCGCTTCCATCCGTGAAGTGGGGCTGCTGCAGCCGATCGTGGTCCGGCCGGTGGGTGGTGGTGAGTACGAGCTCATCATGGGGGAGCGGCGTTGGCGGGCGTGTCAGAAGGCGGGGCTCGACTCAGTACCCGCGATCGTCCGCAACACGCAGGACACCGACCTTCTCCGTGATGCCCTCATCGAGAACCTGCAACGGGAGCAGCTGAACGCGCTCGAAGAGGCGGCGGCTTATCAGCAACTGCTTGACGACTTCCAGGCGACGCACGAGCAGCTGGCCGCGAAGGTGGGTCGCTCGCGCTCGCATATCACCAACACCCTTCGGCTCCTGAACCTGCCGCCGGAAGTCCAGCCCAAGGTCGCCGCCGGTCTCATCAGCGCAGGGCATGCGCGCGCGCTGCTAGGGCTCAGCTCGGCTGAGGAGCAGATCACGCTGGCCAAGCGGATCGTCGCAGAGCTCCTGTCGGTGCGGGCGGTGGAGGAAATCGTCGCCATGGGGAGCGCCAAGGCGGCGAAGGGGCCGGCCCGGGAGCGTCCGGTCGCCAAGCCCACCGCTCCCGGCCTCACCCATCTCGCCGATCGCCTCTCCGATCACTTCGAGACGAAGGTGAAGGTGGATCTCGGCCGGAGGAAGGGGCGGATCGTGGTCGAGTTCGCCACGATCGACGATCTGGAGCGGATCATCGGGACGATGGCTCCGGAGGCGGTCCGGGCGATGCGCGAGGCCGAGGAGTAAGGACGCCACCACTTGTATCTGTCGCTGTTTCACGTGAAACACCGCAGTCGTCAGCCCCGGCTCCCGATGCGTTCGGAAGTCGGGGCTGACGGCTTTTAAGGATGAGGCGCGGATGGTGTCAACGACTGTCGGGTTGGGTTGAGGGTGAGGGAGGGACTGGTTTCACGTGAAACATAGGCGGCTGCCTTCCGAGTGCTAGCCTTTCGGCG
>NZ_BAAAMV010000005.1:0-741296 GCF_039529455.1 Nonomuraea bangladeshensis | reverse complement strand
CGCGGACGGCGCGGACGGCGCGGACGGCGCGGACGGCGCGGACGGCGCGGACGGCGCGGACGGCGCGGACGGCGCGGACGGCGCGGACGGCGCGGACGGCGCGGACGGCGCGGACGGCGCGGACGGCGCGGACGGCGGGCGATCAAGACGGCGTCAGGCGGTACTGGGCGGTGCCCGGACGCCGCAGCGCGGGGGTGCCATGCGGCGCGGGCGCCGGGCGGCGTGGAGTTAGGCGAGGCGACGCGGCGGGTGCGGCGCCAGGCGGTGCGGCGGAGGTCTCGCGATGGCGAGGCGGTGCGGGCGGCGGGCAAGGTGACGTTGCCCCAGAGCAATGTGGCCGCGCGACACGGGGCGGGCTGTACGACACAGGACGAGCAGGAACGGGGCTGGCCGTTTCTGAAATGGCGGTCGTCAGCCCCGGCTCCCGTGGCGGTGTGCGCGGCGGCGTATGGTGCGAGGCGAGGCGAGGCGAGGCGGTGCGGGCGGCGGGCGAGGTGACGCCACTCGGGGCAGTGCGGTCCGCGCGATACAGGACGGGCTGCGCGGCACAGGGCGAGCTAGGAGCGCGAACGGGGCTTGCCATTTGTGGAACGACGGCTGTCAGCCCTGGCTCCCGTGGCGGTGCCGGGCGGTGTGGTGTCAGACGAGGCGGCGGCGGCGTGCGGGGGCGGCGGTGGTGGGGGTGGTGGGCAAGGTGACGCCGCCCGGGGCAATGCGGCCGCGCGACACAGGGCGGCCAGCGCACCACAGGGCGAGCCGCGCACCACAGGGTGAGCCGCGAGCGGGATCGGGGCTGGCCATTTCTGAAATGACGGTGGTCAGCCCTGGCGCCCGTGGCGTTTGGAAACTGGGGCTGACGGCTCTTCGGGGTGGCCGCCGCTGTTTCACGTGAAACAGCGGCGGCTGGTATCCACGCTGGCGAGGCTTTAGGGCCGCGCGGCCACGGAAGCCGACGCGATACGGGGCGAGGCGCGAGCGAAGCGCGGTTGGTTTCACGTGAAACATGGGCGGGGGTTTGCGGGGAACCGGTGGGCGCGCTTCAGAGGGCGGATGCGGTCTTGTGGAGGTCGGCGAGGAAGTCGTCGATGTGTTCCGGGGTGGTGTCGAAGGCGGTCATCCAGCGGACGATGCCGGCCGGCTCGTCCCAGTAGTGGAAGAGGTAGCGGCCCCGGAGGGTTTCCGCGACGGCGTGCGGGAGCTGGGCGAAGACGGCGTTGGATTCGACAGGGTAGGCGAGGGACGTTCCGGGGACGTCCGTGAGGCCGGCGGCCAGGCGGGCGGCCATCTGGTTGGCGTGGTGGGCGTTGTGGTGCCAGAGGTCGTCCGAGAGCAGAGCGGTGAGCTGGGCGGAGATGAAGCGCATCTTGGAGGCGAGCTGAAGGGACTGCCGCCGCAGGAAGGGCACGGCCTCGGCGAGGGACGGGTCGAGGACGACCACGGCCTCGGCGGCGAGCGCGCCGTTCTTGGTGCCGCCGAAGCTGAAGACGTCCACGCCGACGTCGGTGGTGACGGCCTTCAGGTCGCAGCCGAGATGGGCGGCGGCGTTCGCCAGGCGGGCGCCGTCCATGTGGAGGCGTAGGCCGGCGGCGTGCGCCGTCTCGGCGAGGGCCGCGATCTCGTCGGGGGAGTAGCACGTGCCGAGCTCCGTCACCTGCGAGATGGAGACGACCGCCGGCTGCGACTCGTGCGGATTGCCGAGACCGTGCAGGCGGGACTCGATGTCGGCCGGGCGGAGCTTGCCGTGCGAGGTGGGGACCGTCATCAGCTTCACGCCGAGCAGGCGTTCGGCGGCGCCGCCCTCGTGGGTCGCGATGTGCGCGCTGTCGGCGCAGATGATGGCGTCGTAGCGGCGGGGGAGGGTGAGGGCGAGGCCCACCATGTTCGCGCCCGCGCCGTTGAGCACCGCGAAGCCCTCCGCCTCCGGGCCGAACACCTCCTTGACCTTCTCCGCGAAGGCGGCGGTCCAGGTGTCGCCGCCGTAGGCGGGGGCGTCTCCCCGGTTCGCCGCCGCCATGGCTTCGAGGATGTCCGGGTGGACGCCCGCGTGGTTGTCGCTGGCAAAGCTCTTGGGGTACATCGGATCGATCAGCACACCGTAAGGCTATGACCCGGGGTCAGGCGCGGGCGCGGGCGGCGGCGTTCCGGAGGAGGGCGCGGCAGAGGTCGCCGAGGTCCTGGCCGGCCGCCTCGGCGGCCATCGGGAGCAGTGAGGTCTCCGTCATCCCCGGCGCCACGTTGACCTCCAGGAAGTGCGGGACGTCGTCGGCGTCCACGATGAGGTCGGTGCGGGAGATGTCCCGCAGGCCGAGCGCCGTGTGGGCGGTGACGGCGGTCTGTGCGCACGCGGCCGCGGCGGCGGGGGACAGGCGGGCCGGGGCGAAGAACTCGGTGTGGCCGGCGGTGTAGCGGGCGGCGTAGTCGTAGACGCCCTTGTCGGGGACGATCTCGACGGCGGGAAGGGCGATCGGGCCGTCGCCGACGTCCACGACCGAGACGGCGACCTCCACGCCGTCGACGTAGCGCTCGATGAGGGCGGTGTCGCCGTAGGCGAAGCAGCCGACCATCGCGGCGGGCAGCTCCTCGGCGGTGCGGACGATGGAGGCGCCCAGCGCGGAGCCGCCCCGCGCCGGCTTGACGAACAAGGGCAGGCCGAGCCGTTCGATGATCCGGCCGAGCACGACCGTGGCGCCGAGGTCGTGGAAGGTCTCCTTGGGCAGCGTGACCGACTCCGGGGTGCGCAGGCCGACGGAGCGGACGACCGCCTTGGCGGTGGGCTTGTCGAAGGCCACCCGGCAGGCGTCGGGGTCGGCGCCCACGTAGGGGACGTCGAGGAGTTCGAGCACGGAGCGGATGGCGCCGTCCTCGCCGGCGCCGCCGTGCAGGGTGACGAACACCGCGTCCGGAGGGTCGGCGAGGACCGAGGGCACGAGGGAGGCGTCGGTGTCGCGGGTCTCGACGTCGACGCCGGCGGTGCGCAGCACGTCGGTGACCCGGCGGCCCGAGCGCAGGGACACCTCCCGTTCGTAGGAGAGGCCTCCGGCCAGCACCAGCACGTGGCCCAACTCGCTCATCACTTCTCCTCTGCTGACAGAACGCTGTCCGAGCGTACCGGCGTGAGGGGCGAATGGTGTACGTGAGGCGGCCGGGCGGAGCCCTGTACGGCCCGGCGCGGGTGGCCGGGCCGTACGGAGGGGTCAGGCGAGGTCGGGACCGGGCGTGTCGACGCCGTTGTGCTCGCGTACGGAGCCGGTGCCGAACGTGTCGCGCAGCTGCATCTCCTGCTCGATCACCCCGGCGAGCCGGCGCACCCCTTCGCGGATCCGGTCGGGCTCGGGGTAGCAGTAGGACAGGCGCATGTGCCGCGCCCCGCTGCCGTCGGAGAAGAAGCCGGTGCCGGGGACGAACGCCACGCGCTCGGCCACGGCCCGCGGCAGGATGGCCTTCGAGTCGAGCCCCTCGGGAAGGGTGGCCCAGACGAAGAAGCCGCCGCCCGGCCGGGTCCAGGTGACCTCGGGCGGCATCAGCGACTCCAGGGCGTCGAGGAGCGCGTCGCGGCGTTCGCGGTAGAGCTCGCGGAACGTCTTGATCTGCTCCCGCCACGGCTGCGTGGCGAGGTATTGGCCGACCGCGAGCTGCGTGAACGACGAGTGCGACAGCACCGCCGACTCCATGGCGAGCACGAGCTTGTCGCGGATCGCGTGCGGGGCGAGCGCCCAGCCGACCCGGAAGCCCGGGGCCAGTGTCTTGGAGAACGAGCCCAGGTAGACGACCCCGTCGGCGTTGTCGGCCCGCAGCGCGGGCATGGGCTCGCCGTCGAAGCCGAGCAGCCCGTACGGGTTGTCCTCGATGATCAGCACCCCGGCCCGCTGGCAGATGTCGAGCACCTGCTGGCGGCGGGCGATGTTGAGGGTGACGCCGGCCGGGTTCTGGAAGTTGGGGATCGTGTAGAGGAACTTGATGGGCGCGCCGGCGGTCTCCAGCGCGTAGATGGTCTGGGCCAGGGACTCGGGCACGATGCCCTGATCGTCCATGGCGATATGGACCACCTTGGCCTGATAGGCGGAGAACGTGCCCAGCGCCCCCACGTACGAGGGGCCTTCGGCGAGCACCACGTCGCCCGGGTCGATGAAGATGCGGGTGATCAGGTCGAGCGCCTGCTGCGAACCCACGGTGACGACCACGTCGTCCGCCGCGGCCTGGATCCCCTCAAGGCGCATGACGTCGCAGATCTGCTCGCGCAGATGCGGGTCGCCCTGGCCGGAGCCGTACTGGAGCGCGACAGGGCCGCGCCGGGTGACGAGCTCGGAGACGAGCTCGCCGACCATGTCGAGGGGAAGGGCGGTGACGTACGGCATGCCGCCCGCGAGCGAGACCACCTCGGGCCTCGACGCGACGGCGAAAAGAGCTCGGATCTCGGAGGCGACCATCCCGGTAGCTCGCGCGGCGTAGCGATCGACGTAGGCGTCGATGCGCGACCCTTGGGCCGGCGCGGGTGTCTGACCGTGATCAAGCTCTTCCGTCACGGCCCACCTCCTAGGTGTCATATCGGGCGGAAATACCAGATTACGCCAGCCGGACATGTCGTACGTGACAGGGCTACGCCGTCGTGGTGTCCGCTGACGTTCTCTTCACTGAGCTACGATGCCACCTGTGGACGCGGTTTTCGCGCGCTTTTCCGGGTCAACGATAGGGGCGGTAGTTGTCGCGCCGGCTGGTCAACATAACCCTGGACAATCTTGAAGATCTACCGCGGCGGTGCCGGCGGTGCGTGTTCTGGGAGCTCGACCCGATGAGCGGGGAGCGCGCGGTGGACTCGGGGGATCCGGGGCTGGAGAAGGAGGCCTGGCTCTCCGCCACGCTGCTGGAGTGGGGGAGCTGCGGCAAGATCGCGTACGTCGACGGAGTGCCTGCCGGGTTCGTGCTCTACAGCCCGCCGCTCTACACGCCGCGGTCGGTGGCGTTCCCCACCTCGCCGGTGAGCGCCGACGCGGTGCTGCTGATGACGGCGCACATCATTCCGGAGTTCTCCGGCGGCGGGCTGGGGCGGATGCTCATCCAGGGGATGGCCAAGGACCTGACGCGGCGCGGGGTGAAAGCCATCGAGGCGTTCGGGGATCTCAAGTGGGAGGAGCCGAGTTGCGTGGTTCCTGCCGAATATCTGCTTTCAGTGGGATTTAAGACTGTTCGTCCGCATTTGCGTTTTCCGCGGTTGCGGCTCGAACTGAAGAGCGCCGTGTCATGGCGGGAGGACGTCGAGGTCGCGCTGGAGCGGCTGCTCGGGTCCATGAGCCCCGAACGGGCCCTGCGCCCCGTGTGACGGCCCGCCGCACGGCGGGGGACCCACGGGAGGTGCCGAGGGAGCACGCGCCCGCTGGGACCCGTTCAGAGGCATCGGGAAGCAGGAGAGCCCCCCGCGTGGTCGCGGGAGGCTCTTTCGCCGGGCGAAGCGCGCCACGAGAGACGGTCGTCAGGACCGCCGGAGGACGCGGCCTAGATGACGCCGTCGAGCTCGCGCAGCAGCATGGCCTTCGGCTTGGCGCCGATGATCTGCTTGACGACCTCGCCACCCTTGTAGACGTTCATCGTCGGGATCTGGAGCACGCCGTACTGGCGCGGAACCTCGGGGTTCTCGTCGATGTTGAGCTTGACGATCTCCAGCTTGTCGCCGTGCTCCTTGGCGATCTCCTCAAGGATGGGCGAGACCTGACGGCACGGGCCGCACCATTCCGCCCAGAAGTCGACGAGCACGGGCTTGTCGCTCTTGAGTACCTCGGCTTCGAACGTGGCGTCGGTGACTGCCTTCACGGTGCGCTCCTTACTTGTCGTTGTCGGCGAGCCAGCGCTCGGAGTCGAGCGAGGCCGCACAGCCGGTGCCGGCCGCGGTGATGGCCTGGCGGTAGGTGTGGTCGACGACGTCACCCGCGGCGAACACGCCGGGGATGTTGGTCGCGGTGCTGGGGGAGGCGACCTTGATGTAGCCGTTCTCGTCCAGGTCGATCTGGCCCTTGACCAGGTCGGTGCGCGGGTCGTGGCCGATCGCGAGGAACAGCGCGTCGGTGGCCAGCTCGCACTCCTCGCCGGTCTTGACGTTGCGCAGCTTCACGGCCTCGACCTTGGTGTCGCCGAGCACGTCGACGACCTCGGAGTCCCAGACGAAGCGGATCTTGTCGTTGCCGAGCGCGCGGTCCTGCATGATCTTGCTGGCCCGCAGCTCGTCACGGCGGTGGACCACGGTGACCATGCGCCCGAACCGGGTGAGGAACGTGGCCTCCTCCATCGCCGTGTCGCCGCCGCCGACGACCACGATGTCCTTGTTGCGGAAGAAGAACCCGTCACAGGTGGCGCACCAGGACACGCCGTGGCCGGACAGGCGCTTCTCGTTCTCGAGGCCGAGCTCGCGGTAGCCGGAGCCCATCGCCAGGATGACGGACTTGGCGTAGTAGGTGTCGGTGTGCGTCTTGACGACCTTGGGCTCGGCCGTGAGGTCCACCTCGACCACGTCGTCCGCGACCAGCTCGGCGCCGAAGCGCTCGGCCTGCTTGCGCAGGTTGTCCATGAGGTCGGGCCCCATGATGCCGTCGGGGAACCCGGGGAAGTTCTCCACGTCGGTGGTGTTCATGAGCGCGCCGCCGGCGGTGACGGAGCCCTCGAAGACCAGGGGCTTGAGCTCGGCGCGCGCGGAGTAGACGGCCGCGGTGTAGCCGGCTGGCCCGGATCCAATGATGATCACGTTACGAACGTCGCTCAACGCTCCACGCCTTCCTCGTCTGCAGTTGCACCGGCGTCAACAGATCCTAGGCCGCCCTGATTCCCCTCCCTACCCGCGACCCGGCCGCAGGCCCGACGAATCGTACGGTGACCTGCGAGGGGACCTCGTTGCGCGTACTTTTCCACAGGTTGTGCACAGGACAAAAAAGAAGAGCCCGCCGAAGCGGGCTCTTCAACAGGTACGGGGACTACCAGCGCCCGAGGGCCGCCTTACGCAGGTTCTTGCAGTTGAACGGGTCGACGATGTCGATGCGGATCTTCTTGGCCGTCCGGTCCTTCCAGGAGACGACGACGAGCGCCTCCTGCCCGTTGTACTGCCCCTGGTCGGCCGCGAAGGTCTCCAGGCCGTTGCGCTCGCCCACCTTGCCGACGCACTTGGCCGCCTTGGCGGCGGCGTTGTCGCCGCCAAGCGGCTGCTGCGCCTGCGCGAAGCCGAAGAACTGCTCCATCGGCTGGCGGAGGGCGTAGTCGCTGTAGTTGTAGCCGCTGTCGGTCAGTTTGTACGCCGGCGCCCGCTCCGGGGTCCTCGCCACGTCGCTGGACGGCAGCGCGACCGGCGCGGAGCCGCCCGACGAGCCGCCCGAGGCGAGCAGGTTGGTCGAGACCACCGCCGTGCCGACCACGGCCGCGGCCGCCGCGGCGGCCACCGCGGGCAGTGCCCACCGCCGCTTCCTGGCCGAGCGCGTCCTGGCGGGGACGATGGTGCCGTCGTCGGAGACCACCCCGAGGCGTACCGGCTCGGGGACGTCCGCCGCGGAGCCGTTGACCGAGCCCACGGGCTCGGGGACCGCGATCGGCCGCTCCCAGGGGGCGTCCCGCATGAGCTCGTCCCAGTCCGGTGGCTCCGCGAGCCCGACGCCGCCGCGCCCGGTCTCGGCCTCGGCCGCCAGGGCCTTGTCGATGCGCAGTGCGACGCCCATCGGCATGGCCGGTGTGGGGGTCGCCGCGAGCACCTCGCGAACCGCCGCGAGGTCGGCCAGCAGCTCCCCGCAGGGGTCGCAGACCGCGAGATGCTCGCGGACCTGGCGTGCCTCGGCAGCGTCCAGGAGACCCTCGGCCAGCTCGGCGAGAGTTTCCAGTTCGTAGTGCGTATCACCCGTCACGAAGTTCTGCTCCCTTCGCGGATGAGACGCGATTGAGGTCTGATCGGTTCCGCAGATGCGAAAGAATTGGGGCAAGTTTCGCGCGCCCACGGGCGCACCGGCTCTTCACGGTGCCGCTCGGCACCTCCAGCACCTGAGCTGCGTCTTCGACCGAATAGCCCATCATGTCGACGAGCACGAGGGCCGCGCGCTGGTCGGCGGGCAGCAGTTTCAGAGCGGCCGAAACCTCCATGGAGACCTCGCGCTCCAGGGTCTGGTCCGGCAGCGGCGTCTCGCGCTCGGCGGCCTCGATGAGCTCGTCGTCGGCCACCGGCCGGACGGACTTGCGCCGCATGCGGTCGAGACAGGCGTTGACCACGATGCGGTGCAGCCAGGTGGTGACGGCGGCCTCGCCGCGGAACGTGGCGGCCTTGCGATAGGCGGAGACGAAGGCGTCCTGCACGGCGTCGGCGGCCTCGTCCGGGTCACCGAGCGTGCGCAGGGCGACCGCCCACATGCGGTCGCGGTGCCGTTTGACGATCTCGCTGAAGGCGTGAGGATCCCCGTTGATGTGCGCGGTCAGCAGGTCGGCGTCCGTGACCGCAGGCCGATCCGCTGCTGAAGGTGTCTCGGGTGGGGAGTTCACAAGAGAGTTTCCTGATTATGCCGATCCGGGAGAGTGCACCACTACTTCATAGATGGTGCCATGAAACTTGCCCGCATCTGCCGGAAGACGGGTAAACCAGATCAAAACGTACTGTCCGGTTGCGGGTTGATCGGGCTTCAACGTGGTCTTGCCCGAGGCGTCCTTCGCCGTCGCGACCGTCTTCAGCGAGCCGAGCTCGGGGGCGTCGCCCACCTTCAGCTCGACGTTCGCGCCCGAGGCGCTGCCCAGCGTCGCCACCACGTCGCTGACCTGCACGGACTTGCCCATGTCGAGCAGCAGGCCGACGCCCTTCTTGAGGTTGCCGAGCTCGGCGGTGGCGTAGCCCTGGGTCTCCCAGTACGTGCTGGGCTTGCCGTCGATCGCGAGGCCGGCCTTGTCCGACTTCTCGTCGCCGTCGTCGCCGAGCGGGTCGAAGCCCTTGGCCTTGGCCGGCTTGACCGTCTGCGTCGGCGTGGAGGAGGCGGAGCCGGTGGCGCTCGGCGTGGCCGTCTGAGCTTCGGGCTCGGTGCCGCTGCCGAGGCTGCGCCCGATCGTCCACGCCCCCACGCCGACCGCGGCGATGACCAGCAGCACCACGATCGTCATGAGCACCCGGTTGAGCGTGCTGCCGCCGCCCTGCGGCCGCCGCGGCGCGGGAGGCAGCGGCGCGACCGTGGTCTGGTTGCGGTGGCCCACGTCGAGGCCCTCGGAGCGCGAGGCGGAGGCCACCGCGGGCGTGCTCGGGTAGGAGATCGGGATCGGCATCGGGCGGGCCACGTCGGCCAGCGCCTCGGTGATCTCGGCCGGGCTGGACAGCGCGCCCTGGCCCTTGCGCGACTCGGGCAGGCAGGCCCGCACCGTGACGGTGTCGAGGTAGCCGGGCACGCCGGCGGTGACCTGGCGCGGCGTGCAGAAGTGGCCGTCCATCATGGGGGCGGCGGGCAGGCCGCCCTCCTCCTCGTCGCCCGGCCAGTGGCCGGTCAGGCCCGCGTACAGCAGCCGGCCGAGGCCCTCGGCGTCGTCGAGCGCCGGCTGGTCGGTGGTCAGGCCGTACATCGCGGCGTCGACGGCCACGCCGAGCACCTTGACGGTGTTGCCGGTCGTCCACACCAGGTGGGCCGGGCGCAGGCACAGGTGGTAGAGGCGGGCCTCGTGGGCGTGGGCCAGGGCCTCGGCGGCCTCGGCCACCAGCCCGGCCGCCCGCTCGGGCTCCAGCGGCCCGCCCGCCAGCAGGTCGGTCAGCGTCTCACCGGTGACCCACTCGCTGACGACGTAGGCGTGCTTGTCGTCCTCGGCGGCGTCGAAGACCTGCGTCAGGCGCGGGTCGGTGAGCCGGCTCGCCGCGCGGGCGGCCGTCACGACCTCGTGCACGCGCGGGAAGTCGGGCGCGAACGTGTGCACGGCCACCGGCCGCGCGAGGATCTCGTCGATGGCCTTCCACAGCGTCGCGCCGTCGGACTCGCTGACGCGGTCCTCAAGCCGGAAGCGCTCGGCGAGGCGGGTGCCGGGGGCGACGGCCGACGTGCTCACAGGCTCACTCCGCTAGGCCGATCGGACATGGTTGGACTCGCCCGCGTGGTGGTGTCCCACGAAGGCACGCTATGCCGGGTGGATCCGCCCACGCCCCTCCTGCTTCCATTCGCGCGTGTCGGGCTCCATCGTAGTGCCGAGTTTCTTTACCGACCTACCCGTCGCGCGACCATCCCAACGATCGAGTTGACCTCCGGTATGCGCATTCTGTGAGCCACACCGAGGTAGAGCACCAGACCGAGCCCGCCGCCGACCGCCAGGACGATGAGCGAACTGACGAAACGCAGCCCGCCGAACGCCTGCGTGACCCCCCAGACGGCGGCCAGGGCCAGCACGGCGGTGGGCAGCGAGGCGAGGTACATCCGGGTCATCGCCATGCCGACCGTCCATCCGTCGAGCCCGCCCACCCGGCGGCTGGCCAGCATCCAGGCGAGCAGCGCGCCCAGCCCGTACGCGATCGCGTACGCCAGCGCCAGCCCCATGACCGCGTACTCGGCCGGCAGCAGCAGGTAGAACACCACCATCAGCCCCGCGTTGACCGCGGTCGTCCCGGCCCCGACGTAGACCGGCGTCCGCGTGTCGCCGAAGCTGTAGAAGACCCGCAGCAGCAGCTGGAAGACCGCGAACGGCACCAGCGCCAGCCCGTACACCTGCAGCACGTTGCCGATGTAGACGGCGTCGGCCACGCTGTTGGCGCCGTGGCCGTAGATGGGCACGGTGATCGCCGGCCCCAGCACCATGAGCAGCAGCGACACCGGCACCATCAGCGCGCAGATGAGCCGCACGCTGGAGCCGAACTCCTGACGCACGTCGGCGAGCCGGCCCTCGCCGACCGCCCGGCTCATGCGCGGCAGCATCGCCGTGATCACCGAGACGCCGACGACGCCGTACGGGAGCTGGAAGAGCTGGAAGGCCAGCGTGTAGGGGCTGATGCCGTGGCCGGGCACCTGGTCGCCCGCCGAGGACGACAGGTTGGTGGTCAGCAGGAAGCCGAGCTGGGTGACGACGACGTAGCCGATCGTCCAGACGCCGGCCTTGCCCATCTCGCCCAGGCGGGCGTTGCGCAGGTCGAAGCGGGGCACGAAGGAGAACCCGGCCCGGCGCAGCGCGACGATCAGCACGGCCGCCTGGGCCACGATGCCGGCCGTGGTGCCGAGCCCGAGCAGCGCCAGGTCGGCGGTGGTGACCGCGTCGATGTTGTCGCGCGCCTGGCTGACCAGCGCGTACGTGACGAACACGCAGATCACGACCAGGTTGTTGATCACCGGTGCCCACATCGGGGCGCCGAAGCGATCACGGGTGTTGAGTATCGCGCCCGCGACCGCGCCGATGCCGAAGAAGGCGAGCTGCGGCAGGATGAACCGGGCCAGCATCACGCCGACCTCGTATTTCGGACTGCCCGGCGCCCAGTCGGTGTAGAGGTCGATGAGCAGCGGCGCGGCGAGCACGGCCAGCACCGCGACGACGGTCAGCGCCATCGTCGCGACGGTCAGCAGCCGCTGCTCGTAGGCCCGGCCGCCGTCAGGGTCCTGCTGCTGCGCCCGCACGATCATCGGCACCACGACGCTGCTCAGGACGCCCAGCAGCAGCAGGTCGAGGATGCTGTACGGGATCGCGTACGCCGCGTTGTAGGAGTCGCCCAGTGCCGCCGTGCCGATGGCGTAGGCGAGCACCATGGTGCGTACGAACCCGGTGACCCGGGACACCATCGTCCCGGCCGCCATCAGGGCGCTGGCCCGCAGCATGCGGCTCATTCGGTCTTCACTCTCCCGTTTTCCTGGCGGACGCCGCGCGCCTGCGCTCCGCCCTGCGCCGCACCACCCGCGTGACCACGGCCGCCAGCATGACGGTGAGCCCCGCGCCCACGATCACCGAGGCGATGCCGGTGTAGCCGGTGGTGCGGATGGTGAGGCGTTGCGGCTTGCCGTAGGCCTTGCCGTCGGCGGTCCTGAGCTGAACGGTCACCGTGGCGTCGCCGCTGGTGCCCGGCGTGGCGTTCATCGGCACCTGGACCGTGCCGCTCTGCCCGGCGCCGATGGACAGGGGCTCGTCCTGCTGGAAGGTGACCTGCAGCAGTTTCTGGTCGTCGGACCGGACGTCGACGTAGAGCCTGATCTCGGCGCCGCTGGCGTTCTTGACGCTGATGGGGACGAAGCCGTTGTTGCCCGCCAGGGTGCGCGGCCGGTCGGGCCCCGCGCCGGTGATCTGGACGCGGTCCACGCGCTCGGTCACGGCCTTGCTCACCGCGTTGGTCACCGAGCGGCCCATGCGGGTGCTGTTGCGCCAGGCCGAGGAGGCGATACGCAGCACCGCGGCGTCGAACACGGACTGCGTGCGCGTGGCCGTGATCAGGGCGGTGAGCTGGGCCCGCTCCGCGGTCTCCTTCACCGGCGCCAGGTATTTGCCGCTCAGCTCCTCGCGGCGGTTCTGGTCGGTGTAGGTCAGACCGGCGCGCGGAACGGACGCCTTGCCCGGCTTGATCGTCTCCAGCGTGGTGAGCTGCAGCCAGGGCAGCCGGCCCGCGGTCTTGAGCAGGCCGGTGACGAGCGCGGGGTTGGGGTCCCAGCGCCGCGACGGGGCGACGACCAGCGACCTCGGCAGGGTCTGGCCGGGCTCGGCGGCGATCATCGCGGTCTCGGCGATGAACCGCTGCGTGCTGAGCAGCAGGGACGTGCTGGTCTCCGGCTCGAACAGGCGGCTCAGCCCGGGGTCGGCGACCAGCGCGGTCACCGGGCCCTGGACCGAGTCGAGGGTCGAGGCGGCGTCGGGCGTGACCGTGAGCGGCTGCGCCGGCGGCAGGTTGGCGGCGTCGAGCAGGACCTTGTCCACCTTGTCGTCGCTGACCGAGAGCAGGTCGAGCGCGTCGGGGTCGAGCAGGCCGCCGGCGGGCCAGTTGATCGTCGTCTTGACGTCGCGGCCGAGCAGCTCCTTGGCCTTCTTGCCGCCGAGCGCGATCGCCCGGTTGGGCTGGTCGTCGAGGCCCTGGTGGGTGAGCGCGGTGAGGTCGGGGTCGGCGTACGGGACCGCCACGACGGGCGCGGCGGCGAGGGCGGTGCGCAGCTCCTGCAGCCACTGACCGGCCGCGGGGTTGGCGGGCCGGCTCTGCTCGCCGTCCTTGGTCTTGACCTTGTAGCCCTTGACCATGGTGTTGAGGTCGTCGAGCAGCGAGGGGTCGACGAACCACGTCACGTTGCTGGGCGCGGACTGGGCGATGCGGAGCAGGTCGGCGAGGCGGCCCTTGCCGGCGATGGCCTGGCTCAGCTTGTCGTCGACGAACACGGGGTCGTCGGTGGCCCGGTGGGGCTGGTCGATGACCGGCAGGGCGACGGCGAGCCTGGTGCGCGGCAGCTTCTGCGGGGTCGGCGGCGCGTAGGTGAGGAAGGTGCGTTCGGCCTGGAGCGGCACGCGGTATTGCGCCACGTCCACGGCGATCTTGTAGACGCCGAACTCGCGCAGGCCGAGTTGCACCGGCGTGGCCTGGATCTCCCAGCGGACGGTGCCGCCGGCGGCGAGCGGCTGCAGGTCCATGTAGGAGTTGCGGGTGGAGACGTTGACCGGCAGCGTCGCGGTGGACTGGTCGCTCATGTAGGCGTCCATGGCGGCCCGGTCGGGCAGCTTCTGGGCGTCGTAGCGCAGGCGCACCTGGAGGCCGGCCATGTCGGCGCCGGTGTCGTTGCGCACCGTGCCGCTGATCTTGATGACGTCGGTCGGGGAGCGCGGCACGGCGGGCGTGATGGCGGTGATGGCGACGGAGAGGGTCTGCCTGCTGGTCTGAGCGCTCGTGGCAGCCGTGCTCGGCGCCGCCGCCAGGGTGGGGGCGAGCAACGCGGCGGACAGCACGGCGAGCAGCGCGGTCTTACGGATCACGCGGCTGCCCGGGCTGGAGTACGACGACGCACGCCCGCAATGGTACGGGTTCAGTGCCGCCGCGTGACCGCCGCACGTGATCCTCTTGGCCGTGCCAGGCGGAGGTCGACCGTCTTGCCTGGCAGGAGAGTCAGCAGGTCGAGCGCACGAATGCGGAGGGCCGTGTGACGCTCGCCGGTGGCCGTGAAGATCGGCCCCGCGGCGGCGCTCAACCGGTCGTCGACGAGCAGCGGCAGGGACGCCGGCAGCAGCAGCGGGCAGACCAGGCCGTGCGCGTAGTCGGTGGCGGAGTTGACGACGTGGGCCGGCGCGGGTCGCACCCGGCGCGCGCCGAGCAGGCCGCCCACGGCTCCGGGACGCGGACCGGCGGACACCGGGGCGACGACGGCCACGACGGCCTCGCCGCCGACCCTGGTGGCCACCTCGAACACCGTGACCGTCAGGCATCGGCCGGGGGCCGCGGAGAGCGCCCCGGGAAGCTCTTCCGCGCGAGCCAAGGGGCGCGGAAGGCGTACGATCTCATGATGGACCTGGTGGGCGAGGAGCCAGCGGTGGATCGCGAGGGCGTCCTTCATGTAGACCTCCTAGCCTCGTTGCCATGGCCCCCGACGGTCCCTTGACCGACGGTAACCCGGACCTCATGTGGCTCGGGGGATATGTTCCGGATGACGAAGGACCGACCCGGTTGTGGTGGATGCAACTTTGACCGAAGGCCAGCGGCGGGCGATGACCGACCTGTTCCGCAAGATCGCCCCGGTGGCCGACGAGCTCGGCCGCCTGTTCGCCGCGCAAGGGCACGAGCTGGCCCTGGTGGGCGGCCCGGTGCGCGACATCCTGCTCGGCCGGGTCGGCAACGACCTCGACCTCACCACCGACGCGCGCCCCGAGCGGGTGCTGGAGATCGTCCGTGACTGGGCCGACTCGGTGTGGACGATCGGCATCGACTTCGGCACCGTCGGGCTGCGCAAGGGCAGTTGGCTGATCGAGATCACCACCTACCGCAGCGAGTCGTACGACCCGAAGTCGCGCAAGCCCGAGGTCATGTACGGCGAGACGCTGCAGGCCGACCTGGAGCGGCGCGACTTCGCGGTCAACGCGATGGCCGTGCGCCTGCCCGGGCACGAGTTCGTCGACCCCTACGGCGGGCTCGACGACCTGGCCGCGAAGGTGATGCGCACGCCCGGCCCGCCCGAGCGCTCGTTCGGCGACGACCCGCTGCGGATGCTGCGCGCGGCCAGGTTCGCCTCGCAGCTCGGCTTCGCCGTCGATCCCGCCGCGCTGGCGGCGATGACCGCGATGGCCGAGCGGATCGAGATCGTCTCCGCCGAGCGCATCCGCGACGAGCTGGACAAGCTGATCTGCGGCGCCAACCCCCGCGAGGGGCTGCGGCTGCTGGTCGAGACCGGCCTCGCCGCCCACGTGCTGCCCGAGCTGCCGAAGCTCCGCCTGGAGATCGACGAGCACCACCGGCACAAGGACGTCTACGAGCACACGCTGACCGTGCTCGACCAGGCCATCGCCCAGGAGGAGGACGGCAAGGCCGACCGCATCCTGCGCTGGGCGGCGCTCATGCACGACGTCGGCAAGCCCAAGACGCGCCGGCACGAGGCGGGCGGCCGGGTGTCGTTCCACCACCACGAGGTGGTCGGCGCCCAGCTCACCAAGAAGCGAATGAGCGAGCTGAAGTTCCCCAAGGACGTCGTGGCCGACGTCTCCCGGCTGGTCGAGCTGCACCTGCGCTTCCACGGCTACGGCACCGGCGAGTGGACCGACAGCGCGGTGCGCCGCTACGTCCGCGACGCCGGTCACCTGCTCTCCCGGCTGCACAAGCTGACCAGGGCCGACTGCACCACGCGCAACAAGCGCAAGGCGGCCGCGCTCTCGCGCACCTACGACCACCTGGAGGAGCGCATCGAGCGGCTGGCCGAGGAGGAGGAGCTGGCCAAGATCCGGCCCGAGCTCGACGGCAACGAGATCCAGCGGGTGCTGGGCGTCGGGCCGGGGCCGGTCGTGGGCAGGGCCTACAAGTTCCTGCTCGACCTCAGGCTCGACAAGGGCGTGATCGGCAAGGAGGCCGCGACCGAGGCGCTGCTGGAGTGGTCGAGGTCAGCCGAGCTCGGCTGACGGCGGTTCGGTCAGCCGCTGACGTGAGCGCGCGGCGATCGCCCGGTAGGCGAGCGCCGCGAGCGGATAGCCCACCGACATGATCGCCACCGCGAGGTACGACTTGCCGTCGGCCGGCAGGATGGCCGCCGACAGGGCCGCGGCGAGCACGTACATCCCGTTGAAGAGCATGTCGTAGATGGAGAACGCGCGGCCTCGGTAGATGTCCTCGACGTCGCGCTGCACGGTGGTGTCGGCGCAGATCTTGACGCTCTGCCCGGCCACCCCCAGCACGAACCCGGCGGCGGCGAGCCCCCACTCCTGGAACGGCAGCACCAGCACCGCGGTGAGCACGCCGGCCGCGGTCAGCGCGATCGGCACCCAGCGCTCGATGGTGAACCGCTCGGTCGCGTAGGGGGTGATGAGCACCGCCACGAAGTAGCCGACGCCGGAGGTGGCCACGACCAGGCCGATGCCCTTGAGCGCGGCGTCGGGGTCGCCGTCGGTGAAGTAGTAGCGGTAGAGGATGATGCCGAGGGCGGTCGCGATGCCGTAGAAGAAGCGGTGGGCGGCCATCGCGCCCAGGGTGCCGGCCGCGATCCGGTGACTCAGCAGATGCCGCGTGCCGTCGGCCAGGCCGACCACCACGTTGCGCAGCGCCTCGCGGGCCTGCGGCCGGTCGGGGTCGGGCCAGGGGCCGAGCAGCATGCGGTCCATGCGGCGGGCGATCAGCGAGCTCAACGCGAACACCACGCCGGAGGCGACCAGCAGCACCGCCACGCCGGAGTCGTCGCCGCCGACCAGCGCGCGCAGCAGGAAGCCGACGCCCACGCCGACGAACGTGACCACCGTGCCCGAGGTCGGCACCACGGCGTTGGCCGACAGCAGCCGCTCGGTCGGCACGACGTGGGGGAGCGAGGCGCCGAGCGCGGCCAGGAAGAACCGGTTGACCGCCAGCACGGCCAGCGCCGCCGCGTAGAAGGCGGGGTCGGGGGCGTCCGCGGCGACCAGCCAGGCGGCCACCAGCAGCAGCGCGCCGCGCGCCACGGGCGCGAGCACCAGGACCTGCCGCCGCGGCCACCGGTCGATGAACACGCCGACGAACGGCCCGAGGATGCTGTAGGGCAGCAGCAGCACCGCGAGCCCCGCCGCCACCTGCAACGCGGTGGTCTTGCTCTCGGGGCTGAAGAAGGCGAACCCGGTCACCGCGAACTGGAAGATCCCGTCGGAGAACTGGGAGACCAGCCGCGTGCCGAACAGGTGCCTGAAGTCTCTGCCCCGGAGGACCACGCGGAGATCGGCGACGAAGGACACGCCGTCAGCCTAGCCAAGCCCGCGCCGGTCCCGGTGCGGAGGTTCCTCGCGGTGGCCGTCATTGCGTACGCTTCGAAGCGTGACGACCGAGGAACACGTTGTGCTGGTAGACCGTGACGGACGCGCGCTCGGCACCGCGCCCAAGACGTCGGTGCACGGCCCGGAGACCCCGCTTCACCTGGCGTTCTCCAGTTATGTCTTCGACGGCGAAGGCCGGGTGCTGCTCACCAGGCGGGCCGACCACAAGGTCACCTGGCCGGGGGTGTGGACCAACAGCTGCTGCGGCCATCCGCTGCCGGGCGAGGCACTCGGCCGGGCGGTGGTGCGGCGGCTGGCGTACGAGCTGGGGCTGCGCTCCGAGGGCGCCGACCTGATGCTGCCCGGCTTCTCCTACCGCGCCGTCATGGCCAACGGCATCGTCGAGCACGAGCTCTGCCCGGTCTACCGGGTGGTCGTCGAGGGGCCGGCGCAGCCCAACCCGGAGGAGGTGGGGGAGACGATGTGGATGCCGTGGAAGGAGTTCGCCGAGGGGGCCCAGAACGGCCTGCTGGCGCTCTCGCCGTGGTGCCGCGAGCAGGTGCCGCTGCTCGCCGAGCTCGGCTGCGACCCGCTGACCTGGGAGCCGGCCTCCGCCGCCGAGCTGCCGCCGGCCGCCCGGGTCTGAAGGCGCGAACGGCGCCGCGCCCCACCAGGGACGCGGCGCCGTTCTCCGGGGTCAGCGCTCGACCTCGCCCCGGATGAACTTCTCGACGTACTCGCGGGCCTCGTCGTCGGAGAACTGCTTCGGCGGCGACTTCATGAAGTAGGAGGAAGCCGACAGGATCGGCCCGCCGACGCCCCGGTCGAGGGCGATCTTGGCGGCGCGCACGGCGTCGATGATGATGCCGGCCGAGTTCGGCGAGTCCCAGACCTCCAGCTTGTACTCCAGGTTGAGCGGCGTGTCGCCGAAGGAGCGCCCCTCCAGCCGCACGTACGCCCACTTGCGGTCGTCCAGCCACGGCACGTGGTCCGACGGCCCGATGTGCACGTCGGCCTTGCCCATCTCGTGCGGGATCTGCGAGGTGACCGACTGCGTCTTGGAGATCTTCTTCGACTGGAGGCGGGTGCGCTCCAGCATGTTCATGAAGTCCATGTTGCCGCCGAAGTTGAGCTGGTAGGTGCGCAGCAGCTCCACCCCGCGGTCCTCGAACAGCTTGGCCAGCACGCGGTGCGTGATGGTGGCGCCGACCTGCGACTTGATGTCGTCGCCGACGATCGGCACGCCCGCCTCGGTGAACTTCTCGGCCCACTCGGGGTCGGAGGCGATGAAGACCGGCAGCGCGTTGACGAAGGCGACCTTGGCGTCGATCGCGCACTGCGCGTAGAAGCGGTCGGCCTCCTCCGAGCCCACGGGCAGGTAGGACACCAGGACGTCGACCTGGTTGTCGCGGAGCACCTGGACCACGTCGACCGGAGCCTCGTCGGACTCCTCGATGATCTCCCGGTAGTACTCGCCGAGGCCGTCGAAGGTGTGACCGCGCTGGACCGTCACCCCCAGGGGCGGCACGTCACAGATCTTGATCGTGTTGTTCTCGCTGGCGACGATCGCCTCGGAGAGGTCGCGGCCGACCTTCTTGGCGTCCACGTCGAACGCCGCGACGAACTCGACGTCGCCGACGTGGTAGTCGCCGAACTTCACGTGCATCAGGCCAGGAACCCGTGTGTCCGGGTCGGCGTCCTTGTAATAGTGAACGCCCTGGACCAGCGACGACGCGCAGTTGCCGACACCGACAATGGCCACGCGGACCGAACCCATCGCACTCGCTCCCTTACTCATCAGTTGACGTGGTATCCCTCTCGGGCCCCTCAGAGGCCCGACGCTCCGTTGCGATCAGCTCGTTGAGCCAGCGCACCTCGCGCTCGACCGACTCGAGCCCATGACGCTGCAGTTCGAGCGTGTAACTGTCGAGACGCTCCCTGGTGCGCGCCAGCGCGGTCCGCACCGCGTCGAGCCGCTCCTCAAGCCGGCTACGCCGGCCTTCGAGAATGCGCAGCCGCACCTCGGCCTCGGTGTGCCGGAAGAACGCGAAGTGCACACCGAAGCTCTCGTCCTCCCATGCGGAGGGCCCGGCCTGCGTCAGCAGCTCCTGCAGCCGTTCCTTGCCCTCGGCGGTCAGCCTGTAAACGATCTTTGAACGGCCGCCGACGATCGCGGTGGGAGCCGGCTGCTCCTCCGTGATGAGGCCGCGCGCCAGGAGCGATCGCAGACAGGGATACAGAGAGCCATAGGAGAACGCGCGGAACATGCCCAGCAGGGCATTGAGGCGTTTGCGCAGCTCATAGCCGTGGAGCGGCGTCTCGTGCAGCGACCCGAGCACGGCCAGTTCCAGGACCCTGCCCTGTCCGCCGGCCATGGGAACCGCCCTCCTCTCGCGTCGATGTATCGAGCCGATACATCCCCAGGATACGTCGCTCCGCTATATCGCGGCAATCTATGGATTTTTCAAGGCGTTGGGATGATCGGCTGAAACGCCGTAGTCTGGCGCTCATGTGGTCACAGCGAAGGGTGGTGGATTACGGCCTCGCGAAAAGGGCGGTCGTCCGCTCCCTGCGTTCCGGGCGTACTTCGCGCGGTGACGTCTGTGACGCACAGCCGTACCTCCTTCGCGCGGCACGCCACTTCGGCGAGCCGACCGAACGTCTCTGCCCGGTGTGCGAGAGGGAGAACGTCACCCACGTGACCTATGTCTATGGCGATTCGCTCGGCTCACATGCCGGACAGGCAAAGGCCGCTTCGGAGCTCGCCGCCATGGCACATGATTACGATGAGTTCCGGGTGTACGTCGTCGAGGTCTGTCAGGGTTGTTCCTGGAACCACCTGACGGTTTCGTACGTCCTCGGGAACGGACCGCCTGAGCCCGCAGGCCAGGCGTGACGAGACACCACCGAGGGCGCCGAGGAACCTCACGCCCAACCGCCGCTTTTGTTTCCGACGACAGTGCGAGGACGTGTGAGTAACAGCATGAATGAAGGAACGGCCCGCCCGGGGAGGCGCCGCCGTTCCACTTCATCCCGTTCTGTGCCCCAAGGTTCTCCACCTCAAACCGGCGAATCTTCCTGGAACCAGCCGCAGCCGCCGCGTCGGCCTGAAGCCGCGTACGAGCAGACGGGCGCGATGGCCGCCCAGCAGTACGACGCGCAGCCATACGACACCCAGCGTTATGACGCCCAGCCTTATGACGCGCAGCCGCAGCCGCCCCGGCGTGAGCCCATGCCGCCGCGGCGCGAGGGCTTCCCCCCGGGCGCCCCCGGCGAGGGTTTCCCCCCGGGCGCCCCCGACCAGCCGCAGCAGCGCCCCGGGCGCCGCTCCAGGCAGGAGCGTGCCGACACCCGCGCGGTCGGCAACCAGGAGACCATGGTGGCCGAGGGCCCGCGCCGCTCGCGCAGGCGCGCCCAGGGCGGCCCGCCCGAGCCCCCAGGCCCGCCCGGCCCGCCCGATGAGAAGGACGGCGGCGGCCGTGGCGGCTGGCGCCGGTTCCTGCCGAGCTGGAAGCTCCTCGTGGCCGGCTTCGTCGTCATCGCGGCCGGCCTGTTCGGCATGATCATGGTCGCCTACGCCAACACCGATGTGCCCACCGGCACCCAGGCCGACGCGATCGCCCAGCAGAGCACGATCTACTACGCCGACGGCAAGAGGGAGATCGCCAGCCTGGGCACGAAGCGTGAGATCGTGAAGCTCTCCGAGATGGCCCCCGTCCTGCGCGACGCGGTGATCGCCATCGAGAACCCCGAGTTCTACGAGGACTCGGGCATCTCGATCTCCGGCATCTTCCGCTCCGTCTACATGACCGCGACCGGCCAGCAGATCCAGGGCGCCTCGACCATCACCCAGCAGATGGCCCGCAACTACTACGACGGCCTGAGCCGCGAGGTGTCGGTCAAGCGCAAGGTCAACGAGATCTTCATCGCGGTCAAGCTCAACCAGACGCTGCCCAAGGACGAGATCCTCCAGCGCTACCTCAACACCGTCCCCTTCGGCCGGGCCTACGGCGCCGAGGCCGCCGCGAAGGCGTACTTCGACACCACCGCCGCGAAGCTGACCCCCTCGCAGGCCGCCTACCTGGCCGCCCGCATCCAGCAGCCGGCCTGGACGCCCGAGGCGGACGGCCTGAAGAACCGCTTCAAGACCGTCGTCGAATACATGGCGAAGCAGTGGCCGGACAAGTACGGCACCCTCCCGCAGACCGCGAAGTTCCCCAAGCCGGTCAAGCTGGACACCCGCAACGAGATGGGCGGCCTCAAGGGCTACATGGTCCAGGTCGTGCTGAAGGAGCTGGAGGCCCGTGGTCTCAGCGAGGACGAGGTCCGCAGCGGCGGCTTCCGCATCGTCACCACCTTCGACCGCAAGCTCATGCTGGCCGCCAAGGAGGCGGTCACCAGCACCATGGCGTCGATGAACAAGGAGTACCACGCCGGTCTCGCCGCTGTGGACCCGAGGAACGGCCGCGTCATCGCCTTCTACGGCGGCACCGACTACGTCACCGACCCCTGGAACGAGCCCTTCCAATCGAAGAAGCAGGCCGCCTCGGCGTTCAAGCCGTACGTGCTGGCCGCCTGGCTCCAGGCCGGCTACTCGCTCAAGAGCTACGTGCCCGGCAACGCGACGGTGCCGGAGAAACTGCCCGGCCAGCAGGCCGGCGGCATCAAGAACAGCCACAACGTCGGCGTCGCGGTCGACGTCGTCAAGGCCACCGCCGAGTCGGTCAACACCGCGTTCGTGTCCATGGCGTACAAGCTGCCCGGTCAGCTCGACGAGGTGCGCAACCTCGTCGAGGCGGCCGGCTTCGACCCCGAGGACATGAAGAAGGACATTCAGGAGCACCACTACCAGTTCGCCATCGGCAGCGCCCCGGTCACGCCGGTCGAGCAGGCCGCCGGCTACTCGATCTTCGCCAACGGCGGCAAGTACACCCGCTGGCACGTGCTCAAGAAGGTCGAGCAGGGCAACAAGACGGTCTACGGCGAGCAGCTGTTGTCGAAGAACGTCATCGACGCCGGCGTGGCCGCCGACGCCACCGTGGCCATGCAGGAGGTGCTGCGCAGCGGCACCGCGCGGGGCAAGGGCCTCGGCAGCCGCCCGGCCGCCGGCAAGACCGGCACCAACAACGACGAGAACGGCGCCTGGTTCGTCGGCTACACGCCGCAGATCTCCACCGCGGTCGGGTTCTACCGCGAGGAGTGCCGGACCAAGACCGGCAAGGTCGTCCCGCCGCTCCACTCCAACTGCCCGGTCACACCTGGGGGCAAGCCGCACAAGAAGTACAACTACAAGAACCCCTACACCAGGCCGTACGAGGTCTCGCTCGGCTTCGAGGGCGCCGGCCCGCCCACCATCGCCTGGCAGAAGTTCATGCTGGCCGCGCACGAGGGCAAGCCGATCGAGCAGTTCCCGCAGAAGTCGGACGTGGGCCTGCCGGAGAACATCGTGCCGAGCCCGACGCCCACGCCGACGCCGACGAAGACCGACGACCCGTTCGACGGCGGCGACGACCCCTTCGGCGGCGACGAGAACAACAACGGCAACGATCAGCAGGACTGCCTGGTCCAGCCCTGTGACGAGCAGGGCCCCGGCGACGAGGACAACTTCGGCATCAACGACGACGGCGGAGCCGACCAGGACAACGGCGGCAACGACGGGTTCGGCGGGTTCGGTGGCGCGTTCGCGCCGCCTCCCTCGGGACGAGAGGGCTGGTGACCAGCATCGAGGCACGCGTCCCGCTGGCGGCGCGTGCCGTGCCCTTCCTCCCCCTGGGGCTGATCGCGGCCCTGGGGGCGAGCCTCGCGTACGTCGTGCGCCTGCCCTGCCGCACCGGCGGCTGGAACGACCAGGTCACGACGTACACGAACTTCTGCTACACCGACATCTACCCGCTGTTCTTCGACCGCAGCCTGTCGACCCAGAACCCCTACTTCGCCGACGTGCCCTTCGACAAGCAGGTCGAGTACCCGGTGGTGCTGGGCGAGGTCATGCAGGTGATCAGCTGGATCGTCCGGTGGGTTGAGGACGACGTGGTCGGGCAGGCGGTCAAGTTCTACGACCTGACCGTGATCCTGCTCGGCGCCTGCCTGGTGATCGGCGTGCTGCTGATGGCCGCGGTGGCCGGGCCCACCCGCCGCTGGGACGCGCTCTGGTACGCGATCTCGCCGGCCGTGGTGCTGGCCGCGTACATCAACTGGGACCTCGTCGCGGGCGCGCTGTCGATGGGCATGCTGCTGGCCTGGGCCAGGCAGCGGCAGGTGCTCGCCGGGGTGCTGCTGGGGCTGGCGATCGCCACGAAGTTCTACCCGCTGATGTTCGCCGGGGCGCTGTTCCTGCTCACCCTGCGCACGGCGAAGTGGCGGCCGTTCCTGGTCACGATGGGCTCGGCGGCGGGCGCGTGGCTCGTGGTCAACCTGCCCTTCATGCTCCTGGCGTGGGAGGGCTGGCGCCGGTTCTACGTCTTCTCCGCCGAGCGCGGGGTCGACTGGGGCTCGCCGTGGCTGTTCTTCCAGACCAAGGGCTGGCACATCCTCGGCGAGAACGACGTGAGCACGCTCGGCATGGTGTCGCTGGCGGTCATGTGCGCGGGCATCGCGGTGCTCGCGGTGGCCGCGCCGCGCCGGCCGCGGCTCGCGCAGCTCTGCTTCCTGGCGCTGGCCGCGTTCATGATGACGAACAAGGTGTGGTCGCCGCAGTTCGTGCTGTGGCTGGTGCCGTTCGCGGTGCTGGCCCGGCCCAACTGGAAGCCGCTGGCGCTGTGGCAGCTCGCCGAGCTGTGGTATTTCGCCGCGATCTGGCTCTATCTGCTCTCGCAGTCGCCGCTCGACCGGGACGACCTGGGCATCGGCGATGACACCTACTTCACGGCGGTCTGGGGGCGGATCATCACGATCGCCGTCATGATGGCGTTCGTGGTGCGCGACATCCTGCGCCCGGACAAGGACGTGGTCCGGCAGGACGACCTCGACGACCAGACGGGCGGGGTCTTCGACGGCGCGCCCGACCGGGTCACGCTGGCCACCGTCCTGCGATGATCACTCGCGCCGCCGCACGGGACGCGCTGCTGCTCTGGTTCGGCTCGCGGGCCGGGCTGCTGGTGGCGACGTTGCTCGGCGCGACGTTCGCCGGCTACGCCGACCGGTGGCGCAAGTGGGACGCCGGGCTGTTCATCACCATCGCCCAGTACGGCTACGACGGCGAGCCAGGGCGTCCCCCCGACGCCGGGCTGCCCGCGTTCTTCCCCGGCCTGCCGGCCGTGCTGCGGGCGGTGCACCTCGTGGTGCCCGACTGGGAGACGGCCGGGCTGCTGATCTCGCTGGTGGCGGGCGCGGTCGCGATGGTGGCGCTGGCCCGGCTGGCCGAGCTGGAGGGCGCCGACGGGTGGATGGCGGTGGCGGCGCTGCTGACCTTCCCGCTGGCGGTGTTCCTGTCGGCGGGCTACAGCGAGTCGTTGTTCCTGGCCTTCGCGATCCCCGCGTGGCTGGCCGCCCGGCAGGGCCGCTGGTCGGCGGCGGCGCTGCTCGCGGCGGGCGCGTCGGGCGTGCGGATCACCGGGTTGTTCCTGGCGGTGGCGCTGGTCGTGGAGTTCGTGGCGCGGCGGGAGTCGCCGCGCCGGGCGGGGTGGCTGGTGGTGCCGTTCCTGCCGCTGGCGGCGTACTCGTTCTACCACTACTCCCGCTCGGGCGACTGGCTGGCGTGGAAGCACGCGCAGGAGGCCGGGTGGGGCCGGGAGTTCGTCTGGCCGTGGGAGGCGTGGCAGGCGACGTGGGGCTCGGCCATGGGCGGCGACGAGAACGCGGTGGCCTTCCGCATGGAGATCGCCGGCGCCGTGGTGGCGGTCGCCGTGCTGGTGTGGCTGCTCGCGCTGCGCAGGTGGAGCGAGCTGGTCTACACGGGGGCGCAGGCGGGGGCGCTGATGACGTCGGCGTACTACCTGTCGATCCCGCGTTCGCTGCTGCTGTGGTTCCCGCTGTGGGTGCTCGTGGCGAAGGCGGCGACCCGGCGGCGATGGGTGATCGCGCTGTATGTGATGGTGTGCGGGCCCCTCATGCTGCTGAACACGATGCGTTTTCTCAGCGGCGCGTGGGCGGGCTGAGATCTCTACCCGTTTTCCCGTCTCGGTAATCCAGGGAAGTTATCCACAGCCTGTGTGTAAAGATCACAGGTTCTTCCGCAGGAACGCGATGTCGTCCGCCTGGCCGTCGCCCGGCGTCTCCACCACGACCGGCGCGCCGGCCGCCCGGCAGACCGCCAGGATCAGCTCGGGGTCGATCCTGCCCTGACCGAGGTTGGCGTGCCGGTCGGCGCCGGAGCCGAACTCGTCGCGGGAGTCGTTGCAGTGGACGAGGTCGATCCGGCCGGTGATGGCCTTGACCCGCTCGACCAGGCCGACCAGCTCCTCGCCGCCCGCGTGCGCGTGGCAGGTGTCGAGGCAGAAGCCGACGTCGAAGCCGTCGAGGGCGTCCCAGAGCCGGCCGATGCGCTCCAGCGTGCGGGCCATGGCGTTGCCGCCGCCCGCGGTGTTCTCGATCAGCACGGGGATCGGGCACTCCATGCGCTCGAACACCTTGCGCCAGTTGTCGAAGCCCGTCTGCGGGTCGTCGCTCTTGTTGACGTGCCCGCCGTGCACCACCAGGCCCTTAGCGCCCAGCCCGGCGGCCGCCTTGAGATGCTGCTCCAGCAGCTTGCGGCTGGGGATCCTGATGCGGTTGTTGGTGGTCGCCACGTTGATCAGGTAGGGGGCGTGGATGTAGACGTCCACGCCTTCGACCGGCTTGGCGGGCAGCACCGGCTTGGCGTAGCCCTGGGGGTCGCCGAGGAAGAACTGGACCACCTCCGCGCCGATCTCCCCTGCGCGGGCGGCCGGGTCGTCCTGATCGACATGAGCTCCGATGCGCACCATGTCACCGAGCCTATCCGTTTGCCGCGGGCGCCAAAGGGCAGTCGCCAAGGGCCCCCTACGCGAGGAGAATCGATATGTCGAGGTGGCGCTTACGTGCGCTGATCGTCTTGGTCTACGTGATCGTCGGCATCTACGTGGCCTGGGTCTACGACTACATCACGCCCGGTCTGCTCAGGGACGTCGCCGAGGCGTTGCTGGCGGTCTTCCTCTGGTTCCTGGTGCTGCTGGGGATCGACCTGCACATCGGCTGAGCGACATAGCACTCGCGGCACAGAACAACGGCCCCGGTGAGACCGGGGCCGTCGCCTTGCGAGTGATCACTAGGGGAGGAACCCGCCGTGGGCGATGCCGAGCGCGGCCCCCACGAACGAGCCGACCAGCCCGACGACGTTGAGCGAGCGCTGCGGCGTGGTCACCGAGATGTACTGGGAGAACATGCCGACGCTGAAGCCGAGCAAGCCCGCCCAGGACGAGACGACGTGCGCGGCCGGCCAGAAGGTCGAGACGAAGGCCACGAAACCCAGCACCAGCGTGGCCACGGACAGGATGTTCTCGGTGGGGTGCGAGACCCCGTCACTGTTGAGCGTGAGCCTGAACCGCTCCCCTTGGGAGGGCTGAAGCACGTGTGGCACTGCCACCACCCCCTTGTCTGCTAGGTGCCTTCCCACGTACCGGTGGCTGGTAACCTGGGACACGCTGCGCTGTGATGGGTGATCCATCGCCCCGGCGGCGCCGAAATGGGCGTTCCCGGTTCATGCGTCAGCATCCTCCTGTCACGGCAGAGCGTCGTGACCGCAAGAGTCCAGAGGAGGTCGGAGTCCGCATGCGTCGTTACGAAGTAATGGTCATCCTGGACCCTTCACTCGACGAGCGCACCGTCGCGCCGTCCCTTGACCAGTTCCTCACCGTGGTCCGCAACGACGGCGGCACCGTGGAGAAGGTCGACGTCTGGGGCCGCCGCCGGCTCGCCTACGACATCAACAAGAAGTCGGAAGGCATCTACGCCGTCATCGACCTGTCCGCGGAGCCCGCGACGGTCAAGGAGCTCGACCGGCAGATGAACCTCAACGAGGGCATCCTGCGCACGAAGGTGCTCCGCCCCGACGTGCACTGACTGCCGACTTTTTGTCGGGAGGCAGCCGTAGTCTGAGCCGTAACCCAAGAAGAGGCGTGCAGGAAGGCGAGCGCAAGCCATGGCAGCAGGCGACACCGTAATCACCATCGTCGGCAACCTCGTCGACGACCCCGAGCTGCGCTTCACCCCGACGGGGCAAGCGGTGGCTCGTTTCCGCGTCGCGTCCACTCCGCGGTTCATGGACCGCCAGACCAACGAGTGGAAGGACGGCGAAAGCCTCTTCCTGACCTGCAACGTGTGGCGGCAGGCGGCGGAGAACGCCGCCGAGAGCCTGCAGCGCGGCATGCGGGTCATCGTGCAGGGGCGGCTCAAGCAGCGGTCCTACGAGACCAAGGAAGGCGAGAAGCGCACGGTCTACGAGGTCGAGGTCGACGAGGTCGGCCCGTCTCTGCGCAACGCCACCGCCAAGGTCAACCGCACCTCCCGTCAGGGCGGTGGCGGCGGCTTCGGCGGCGGCCCGTCCGACGACCCGTGGGCCTCCGCGACCCCGGCCCCGCCGCAGGGCGGCGGCGGCTTCGGCGGTGGCGGTGGCGGCGGCTACGGCGGCGGCCAGCAGAGCGGCGGCGGCTTCGGCGGCGGCAACGACTTCAGCGACGAGCCTCCCTTCTAATCCCTGTCCATCAGTCCGAGACCATTCCCGCCCGAAAGGCGGGGCTCTGAGAGGAGCACCACGATGGCCAAGCCGGCACTGCGCAAGCCCAAGAAGAAGGTTTGCCTGTTCTGCCACGACAAGATCTCCTACGTCGACTACAAGGACACGGGCCTGCTGCGGAAGTTCATCTCCGACCGTGGCAAGATCCGTGCGCGCCGGGTGACGGGCAACTGCACCCAGCACCAGCGCGACGTCGCCACCGCGATCAAGAACGCCCGTGAGGTGGCTCTGCTGCCCTACACGAGCACCGCGCGCTAAGGAGGTTCTGTCGACATGAAGCTCATCCTCACCAACGAGGTCTCCGGCCTCGGTGCCCCTGGCGACGTCGTCGAGGTCAAGGACGGCTACGGCCGTAACTACCTCATTCCCCGCGGCTACGCCATGCGCTGGACGCGCGGCGCCGAGAAGCAGATCGAGACCATCCGCAAGGCTCGCGACGCCCGCGAGATCCGTGACCTCGGCACCGCCAAGGAGGTCGCCGGCCAGCTCGGCGCACTCAAGGTGCGCCTGGCCACCCGCGCGGGCGACTCCGGCCGCCTGTTCGGCTCGGTCACCACGGGCGACGTCGCCGACGCCGTCAAGGCCGCCGGCGGGCCGGTCCTCGACCGCCGCCGCATCGAGATCGTCAACCCGATCAAGAGCGTCGGCTCGCACCGCATCACCGTGAAGCTGCACCCCGAGGTGTCGGCTTCGCTGGACGTCGAGGTCGTCGCCGGCTGAGCCCGGCCCCGACGAAGCCCCTCACCCTGCGGTGGGGGGCTTTTGCCTGCTCACGTACAATTCCTTTCGTTCCCCGGTACGTTCCCCCTGGAGGCTTGGCCATGGCCCGTCCCCTCATGCTGCTCGCGCTGGCCGTGGCGCTCGTCGGTTGCGCACCCGTGGACGAGCAGGCGACCACCGCCTCCTCGGCCGCGCCCAGCGCCTCCACGGCGTGCACGAAGGAGCAGCTCAGCCTGGTCAAGGCGGGCAAGCTGACGATCGGCACCGACAAGCCCGCCTACGAGCCGTGGTTCAAGGACGATGACCCGAGCAACGGCCAGGGCTTCGAGAGCGCGGTCGCCTTCGCCGTCGCCGGCGAGCTGGGCTTCGACCGCAGCGAGATCGAGTGGGCGACGGTCAAGTTCGACGCGGCGTTCGCGCCGGGCGACAAGACCTTCGACTTCGACATCAACCAGGTGTCGATCACCCCCAAGCGTGCCGAGGTCGTCGACTTCAGCAACGGCTACTACACCGTCAAGCAGGCCGTGGTGGCGCTCAAGGGCGGCAAGTACGCCTCCGCCAAGACCCTCGCCGAGCTGCAGGACGCCAAGATCGGCGTGCAGGTGGGCACGACCTCCTTCGACGCGGTCAAGAGCGTGATCAAGCCGTCCGCCGACCCCAACGTCTACAACGAGCAGGTCGACGCCGTCAACGCGCTGAAGAACAAGCAGGTGGACGCGCTCGTCGTGGACCTGCCGACGGCCTTCTACGTGACAGCCGCGCAGGTGGAGAATGCCCAGATCGTCGGCCAGTTCAGCTCGACCGGCGGCACGCCGGAGGAGTTCGGCCTGGTCATGGAGAAGGGCAGCGCGCTCAAGCCGTGCGTGGACAAGGCCGTGGACGCGCTGAAGTCCAAGGGTGAGCTGGCCAAGATCGAGCAGGAGTGGCTGGGCTCGGCGGTGGGCGCGCCCGAGCTCTCATGAGCGACCGGATCAGCCCCGCAGCGGGCCCGGACGGCTGGGTCAAGAGCGAGCGGCAGAGCGAGCGGGAACGGATCCGCCGGTCCTACGGGCGTCGCTCGGGCTCGATCGCGACGCTCTCGACGGTCGTGTTCCTCGTCCTCGTCGTGTGGGCGGTCACGAGCTCGCCCGGCTGGCCCCGGGTGGCGGCGACCTTCCTGGACGGCGAGGAGTTCGTCCACGCGCTGCCCGACGTGCTGAGCGGGTTCCTGCTCAACATCAAGATGTTCCTCATCACCGAGGTGCTGGTCCTCGCCCTCGGCCTGCTCGTGGCGCTGGCCAGGGGGATCAGGACGCCGGCGTTCTTCCCGATCAGGGCGCTCGCCACGCTCTACACCGACATCTTCCGCGGCGTGCCGACGATTCTGTTGATCCTTCTGGTCGGGTTCGGGCTGCCTGCGCTGCGGTTGCAGGGCATCCCCACGGACCTCGCGACGCTGGGGATCATCGCGCTGACGCTGTCGTACGGCGCGTACGTCGCCGAGGTCTTCCGCTCCGGCATCGAGTCGATCCATCCGAGCCAGGTGGCCGCGGCGCGCTCGCTCGGGCTGAGCCACGGCAAGACCATGCGCTTCGTGGTGCTGCCGCAGGCCGTCCGCCGGGTGGGGCCGCCGCTGCTCAACGACTTCGTCTCGCTGCAGAAGGACACCGCTCTGGTGGCCGTCATCGGGCCGCTGGAGACGCTCAGGCAGGCACAGATCCACGTCGCCCACAGCTTCAAGTACTCGCCCTACCTGGCGTCGGCGCTGCTGTTCCTGCTGCTGACCATTCCGCTGGCCCGGTTCACCGACCACCTGGCGGCGCGGGCCCGAAGGAGGCGCGGCGCATGAGCCTGCTGAGCATCGACGGGGTGTGGAAGCACTTCCACGGGCAGAGCGTCCTGCGGGGCGTCGACCTGGAGGTGAACGCGCACGAGGTGGTGAGCCTCATCGGCGCGTCGGGCTCCGGGAAGTCGACGCTGCTGCGCTGCGTCAACCTGCTGGAGACGGTGGACGACGGCGTGATCCTGCTCGACGGCCAGGACATCACCGACCCGCGGGTCGACGTGGACGACGTGCGCAAGCGCATCGGCATCGTCTTCCAGTCGTTCAACCTGTTCCCGCACATGACCGTGCTGGACAACATCACCCTCGCCCCCCGCCAGGTGCACCGCGTGGCCAAGGCGCAGGCGGAGGAGCAGGCGCACGAGCTGCTGGTGCGGTTCGGGCTGGAGGGCAAGGCGCGGGCCTACCCCGACCAGCTCTCCGGCGGGCAGCAGCAGCGGGTGGCGATCATTCGCGCGCTCGCCACCCAGCCCCGGCTGATGCTGCTCGACGAGGTCACCTCGGCGCTCGACCCGCAGCTCGTGGTGGAGGTGCTGACGATCATCAGGGAGCTGAAGGACTCCGGCATGACGATGGTCCTCACCACGCACGAGATGGGCTTCTGCCGCGACATCTCCGACATGGTGTGCTTCCTCGACGGCGGCGTACTGATCGAGAAGGGGCCGCCTGAGCAGCTCTTCGACGCGCCGGAGCACCCGAGGACCAAGGAGTTCCTGCGCAGCGTGGTGCACTCGGGCCGCTTCTAGCGCCGGTGCCGCCCGCCGCCGCGCGCGGGCACCGGCGCGGCCGGGCGGGCGAGCACGCTGTGCCGGCGGCCGTAGGCGAGATAGACCCCCAGCCCGAACGCCATCCACAGCGCGAACCACACCCAGGTGAGCAGCCGCAGGTTCACCATGAGCCAGAACGTGGCCACCAGCGACAGCGCGGGCACCACCGGCGACAGCGGTACCCGGAACCCGCGCTCCAGGTGCGGCATGCGCCGCCGCATCACGATCACCCCGGCCGCCACGAAGCCGAAGGCGAACAGCGTCCCCAGCACGACGAGCTCCTGCAGCGTGAGCACCGGCACGAACTCCGCCAGCACGATCGCGACGCCCCCGATCACCAGCGTCACCCGCGAGGGCGTGTGGTAGCGGCGGCTGACCGCCGCGAGCCCGCGCGGGATGAGCCCGTCGCGGGCCATCGAGAACAGCACCCGCGTCTGCCCCACCATCAGCACCAGGATCACCGTGGTCAGCCCGAGCAGCGCCCCCACGTCGATGACGTGCGCCATCCAGCCCTCGCCGGCCGCGCGGAACGCGCTGGCCAGCGGCGCGTCCACGGAGATCTTCGTGTACGACACCATGCCCACCATGACCACGGCCACCACCACGTACACGACGGTGGCCACGACCAGGCTGCGGATCATGCCCTTCGGGACCGCCCGCTGCGCGTTCACGGTCTCCTCGGCCGCGGTCGCCACCACGTCGAAGCCGATGTAGGCGAAGGCGATGGCCGAGGCCGCCGAGAAGATCCCGAACCAGCCGAACGCGTGGCTCTCGCCCACCACGATCTCCAGCACGGTCGCGGGGGCGGTCGTGAGCGTCTTCGGCGGGACGTAGAAGTCGCCGAAGTTGCGGGCGTCCACGTGCGGCAGGCCCACGACGATGACCGCGCCGATGGCCAGCAGCTTGGCCGCCACCATGACCCACAGCGCGCGCAGCCCGACCCGGGCGCTGAGCGCCACCACGCCGGTGAGCAGCACCAGGATCGCCAGCACGAGCAGGTCGGCGACCCGGCCGGGGGAGGGGAGACGGACCCCGGCGTTCGCCAGCGCGCCGACCGCGATCTCGCCCCACGCGCGGGCCACGACGGCGGCGGCGAGCTGCAGCTCCAGGATCAGCGCCCAGCCGATGACCCAGGCCCAGACCTCGCCGAAGATGACGTAGGTGAAGGTGTAGGCGCTGCCCGAGGCCGGGATCGTGGACGACAGCTCGGCGTAGCACAGGCAGGCCAGCAGGCACGCGATGCCCGCGATCATGAAGGAGAGGATCACGCCGGGCCCGGCCGCGGTCGCGGCCTGCCGCCCGGCCACGGAGAAGATGCCGGCGCCGATCATCACGCCGAGGCCGAGCACGACGAGGTCGGCCGGCCGGTAGACCTCGGCAAGACTGTGCCGGGCGCCGGTGCGTAACCCGGTGGCCGCGGAGGGCGGCAGTCGTCGCAAGATACTGGACAAGGAACACCCCGCTCAGGGAACGCTCCGACTCTGTCTCACCACTTGGACAACAGCAAGCACGGGACGATTACGCCCCGGTTACCAGCCAGGCGGTGCCCGCCGCCCGCCGGGTGAGGGTGACGAGCCTGGCGATCATCCACACCCCGAGCGCGCACCACAGGGCCACCACGCCGAGCCCGGAGGCGAGGAAGGCGGCCGGCAGGTACGCCAGCGTCGTCCACACCCCCGCCCACGCCAGATAGCGCTGGTCGCCCGCGCCGATGAGCACCCCGTCCAGCACGAACACGATCCCGCACACCGGCTGGAACAGCGCCACCGGCCACAGCAGCGCCAGCAGCAGCTCGGTCACCTGAGGGTCGGCGTCGAACAGCCCCGGCACCAGCGGGCGCGCGAGCAGCACCAGCAGGCCGAGCACCGCCCCGGACCAGAGGCCCCACTGGACCATGCGCCTGGTGGCCGCCCTGGTGGCGGCCACGTCCCCGGCGCCGAGCGAGCGGCCGGTGATGGCCTGCCCCGCGATGGCGATGGCGTCCAGGGCGAAGGCGAGCAGCGTCCACACCTGGGTGGCGATGGCGTACGCGGCCAGCTCCGCCTGGCCCATCCTGGTCGCGATCACCGTGGCCGCGACCAGCACGACGCGCAGGCACACGGTGCGTACGAGGAGGGCGAGCCCGGCCGTACCCGCCTGCCTGATGCCCGTCAGGCTGGGGACGAGCGAGGTGCCGAGCCGCCGCGCGCCCCTCGCCACCACGACCAGGTAGACGGCCGCGCCGAGCGTCTGGGCCAGCACCGTGCCCCACGCCGACCCGGCGATGCCCCAGTCGAGCCCCAGCACGAACCAGGCGTTCAGCGCCGCGTTGAGCGCGAACGAGCCGACGGCCACGGCCAGGGGCGTGACCGTGTCCTGGAGCCCGCGCAGCACGCCGGTGCCGGCCAGCACGACCAGCATCCCGGGCGCGCCGAACAGGCTGATCCGCAGGTACGTCACCGCCTCCGCGGACTGGCCGGAGTCCGCGCCGAACAGGCCCACCAAGGCCGGGGCCAGCGGCCAGACGACCGCGATCAGCGCCACGCCGATGGCGAGGGCCAGCCAGACGCCGTCCACACCGCTGCGCATGGCCTGGTCGTGCCGGCCCGCCCCGGTCTGGCGGGCGACGGAGGCCGTGGTGCCGTAGGCGAGGAAGACGCACAGGTTCATGAGCGTCCCGAGCACGGATCCCGCCACGCCCAGCGCGCCCACCGCCGTGGTGCCGAGGCCGTGGCCCACGATGGCGTAGTCGGCGAGCAGGAAGAGCGGCTCGGCCACCAGCGCGCCGAACGCCGGGATCGCCAGCCGGAGAATCTCCCTGTCTCGGGACGTAATGGGCATTCATCCATTATGCCCATTACACGACATGCAGCGCCAACTTTCTTTCCTCCACAGCCGGTGGACAACGTTTCCGCAGGTCGGAGGCTCGTCGGCGGAAATCCCCAGAAGTTATCCCCAGGCGTCATCCACAGGCATTTCACATGTTGGGGGCCGTCGTACACAGCTTGACCACAGGGTTGTCCACAGGCCACGTTGGCGTCCGGGCCCCAGGTCCGGGAAACTGTCAGACCGGTCGACTACAAGTGGGGGTGGTGCGACCGCCTGCAAGGCTGTTCGAGGGGGCGCGGTGAGCATTGACGAAGAGATCCCGGCGGGGCCCGGTTTCGAGCGCACGCCGCCGCACAACATCGAGGCGGAGCAGTCGGTCCTCGGCGGCATGCTGCTGTCCAAGGACGCCATCGCCGACGTGGTCGAGATCATCCGCGCCGACGACTTCTACCGCCCCGCCCACCAGATGGTCTACGAGGTCATCACCGACCTCTACGGCCGCGGCGAGCCCGCCGACGCCGTCACCGTCTTCGACGAGCTGCAGAAGCGCGGCGAGATGGCCCGCGTGGGCGGCGCCGCCTACCTCCACACGCTGACGGCCGTCGTCCCCACGGCCGCCAACGCCGGCTACTACGCCAAGATCGTCCGCGAGCAGGCCATCCTCCGCCGCCTCATCGAGGCCGGCACCCGCATCGTCTCCTACGGCTACGGCGGCCAGAACGAAGAGGTCGACGACCTCGTCGACCGCGCCCAGGCCGAGATCTACAAGGTCACCGAACGCCGCACCTCCGAGGACTACGCCCCCCTGGCCGACATCATGCCGGGCGCCCTCGACGAGCTGGAGGCCATCGGCAGCCGCGGCGGCCAGATGGTCGGCGTGCCCACCGGCTTCCAGGACCTCGACCAGCTCACCAACGGCCTCCACCCCGGCCAGATGATCGTCGTCGCCGCCCGACCCGCGATCGGGAAGGCGCTGGCGCTCGACACGCCGCTGCCCACGCCCGAGGGGTGGACGACCATGGGCGACGTCAAGGTGGGCGACCGGCTGATCGGCGCGGACGGCAGGCCCACCAGGGTCGTGGCGGCCACCGAGGTGATGCACGACCGTCCCTGTTACGAGGTGGAGTTCAGTGACGGCACCGTGATCGTCGCGGACGCCCTGCATCAGTGGCGCACCATCACCCGTGCCGAACGCAAGCAGCGCCGGAGCGGTCCCTCCTACCACTGGGCACCGGAGGCCATCGAGAAGGTCAGGATCGCCTACGAGTCCGCGCTCCGCGACCCGGAGAAGCTGGTCACGCACGAGGAGGCACTTCAGCTCGTGGGGGAGGAGTTCCGTCATGTCCTGCACGTCGTGCAGAAGCAGGTGGGCACGACGGGCAAGGTATTCGCCGCCGTCGGTGGCGCGATGCGCAGCCATGAGTGGCGCACTCCCGCCTACCGGGCAGTGGACCTCTTCGCCGCTCTGCACGCCCGGGTCACCACGCCCAAGAACGCCGCCATCACCGCGGCCCCTCGTCGGACGGTGACCACCGAGGAGATCGCCGCGACCCTGCGCACCTCCGACGGGCGGCCGAACCACGCGGTGGCGGTGACCGCGCCGTTCGATCTCGACGAGCGCGAATTGCCGCTGGCGCCGTACGTGCTCGGCGTCTGGCTGGGCGACGGCCACAGCGCGGGCGCCCGCATCAGCACGGCCGATCCGGAGATCATCGCCAACCTCGAAGCCGAAGGTCTGTGCGTCACGCGCGTGGGTTCCTCCATCTCCTACCAGCTCACGCTGCCGGCCTCGGACTCGCCGGCCAGCCGCACGTGCGTGGTGTGCGGGTTGCGGCGCTGCCAGGCGTGCCATCGCTCACACGGAACCGTGCAGGGCATTCTCCGTACTCTGGGCGTGCTTCACGACAAGCACATTCCCGCCGCCTATCTCCGTGCTTCTGAGCGTCAGCGGCGCGCCCTGCTGGCCGGGCTGCTCGACTCGGACGGTTACGTCAACACCGGAGGCCAGATCCAGTTCGCCGTCACCAACCGGCGGCTGGCCGCCGACGTCCACGAGCTGATCCTCAGCCTCGGCTACAAGGCGACCATGCGGACCAGGCAGGTCAGCGGGAGAAGCGCGGACTCCTCCACGGCCTACATGATCAACTTCACTGCGTCCGACCAGCTCTTCCGCCTGCCACGCAAGGCCGTCCGGCAGACCGGCGGAGCTCGTCCCAACACCAGGTTCCGCTACATCGTGGACGTGCGGGAGATCGCGAGCAGGCCGGTCCGCTGTGTCCAGGTGGACAACGACGACCACATGTACCTTGCCGGCCGCAGCTGCATCCCCACCCATAACAGCACCCTCGGTCTGGACTTCGCCCGATCTGCGGCGATCAAGAATGGCATGACCACCGTCATCTTCTCGCTGGAGATGTCTCGCAACGAGATCACCATGCGACTGCTGTCCGCCGAGGCCCGCGTCGCGCTGCACGCCATGCGCTCCGGCATGATGAGCGACGAGGACTGGACCCGGCTGGCCAGGCGGATGAGCGAGGTGGCCGAGGCGCCGCTGTTCATCGACGACTCGCCCAACATGTCGATGATGGAGATCCGGGCCAAGTGCCGCCGGCTCAAGCAGCGCAACGACCTCAGGTTCGTGGTCATCGACTACCTCCAGCTGATGAGCTCGCCGAAGAAGACCGAGAGCCGCCAGAACGAGGTGTCGGAGATCTCGCGTGCCATCAAGCTGCTGGCCAAGGAGCTGGAGGTGCCGGTCATCGCGATCTCCCAGCTCAACCGTGGCCCCGAGCAGCGCACCGACAAGCGCCCGCAGGTGAGCGACCTTCGCGAGTCGGGCTGCCTCACCGCCGCCACCCGTGTCCTGCGCGCCGACACGGGCGCGGAGGCCACGCTGGGCGAGCTGCTGGAGTCCGGCGCGCGCGACATCCCGGTGTGGTCCCTGGACGAGAACCTGCGGCTCGTCCCGCGGACGATGACGCACGTGTTCCCCAGCGGCACGAAAGAGGTCTTCCGGCTGCGGCTCGGCTCCGGCAGGGAGATCGAGGCGACGGCCAACCACCCCTTCATGACGTTCGACGGGTGGCGTCCGCTGGGCGAGCTCGCCCCCGGAGCGCGCGTCGCCGCGCCGCGGCACGTTTCCGCGCCCCGCGACCTCCAGGAATGGCCGGACGACCAGGTGATCCTGGTGGACGGAGCCGTGCCTGAGGGGGTCTTCTCCCTCCCCAAGCGGCAGATCGCGCTGTTCCTGCGCCGCCTGTGGGCGGGCGACGGTGAGGTCCGGTGGGACAACGCGCTGGGCGAGGCGCGGCTCTCCTGCACCTCCACGAGCCGCCGCCTGATCGACGACGTCGCGCGGCTGCTGCTGAGGTTCAACGTGATGACGCGGATCGAAGAGGTCGGGCCGGCACATCGGCTGTGGGTCACCGGAGCCGACAACCAGCTCCGGTTCCTCGACGAGATCGGCGTGCCGGGCGAGCGGTTCGGGCAGCAGGCCGAGCAGTGCGCCGCGGCTCTCCGGCGGCTCGTGGGCGACAGCGGCGCCGGCGCCGTTCCGCGCGAGGTGTGGGACCGCGTCGGCGACCACCTGACGGTGGGGGCCGCCACGAAGAGCGCTCAGGGTCCTGAGCGCCTGCGCCGGATCTCCGCGATCCTCGATGACGCCGACCTTGAGCTGCTGGCCACGAACGACGTGTTCTGGGACGAGGTCGCCTCCGTCGAGAGCCTCGGCGAGCGGCCGGTCTACGACGCCACCGTCCTCGGCACCCACAACTTCGTGGCCAACGGGATCAGCGTCCACAACTCCATCGAGCAGGACGCGGACATGGTCATCCTGCTGCATCGGGAGGACGCCTACGAGCGGGAGTCGCCGCGGGCGGGCGAGGCCGACCTGATCGTGGCCAAGCACCGAAACGGTCCCACGGCGACGGTCACGGTGGCGTTCCAGGGCCATTACAGCCGGTTCGTGGACATGGCCCAGCACTGAGGGCTGTGACGAAGCAGACAGGCGGCGGCGGAATGGCGCTGATCATCGCGGTGCTGCAGCGGATGACCGTAGTGAAGGGAAGTCCGCCATGACCATCCTCGTCGCCTACGACGGCTCGGCCGACGCGCGCGCCGCGATCGAGTTCGCCGCCAAGCACCTCGCCGCCGAGCCCGTCGTCGTCCTGACCGTGTGGGAGCCGCTGCTCGTACAGTTGCGGAAATATCCGCTCGCCGCCGGTGTGCTCACGACCGAGGCCGAGGACGAGGCGCGGGCCCAGGCGGAGGCGAGCGCCAGGGAGGGCGCCGAGCTGGCCGTGGCGTCGGGCCTCGCCGAGGTGACCCACCGGGCCGTGGCCGACAACGAGTCCGTGTGGAAGACGATCGTGGACGTGGCCGACGAGCTCGACGCCTCGCTCATCGTCACGGGCTCGCGGGGCCTGGCCGGGGTGCGTTCGGTGCTGCTGGGCAGCGTCTCCAACCACGTGCTGCACCACGCGCAGCGGCCCACGCTCATCGTCCCTCCCGCCCAGAGGGCGGGAGGCTAGGCTCCGTCCCCGGCCGCGTTGCAGCAGGCTCCCGGCGGCGGGGACAGCCGGGTGTCGATGCGCCGGGCTCCCGGCCCCTCGTCGCCGAGCCGGTCGTACGGGTTGGCGACGGGGCACAGGTCGAGCGACAGGCAGCCGCAGCCGATGCAGTCGGTGAGGTCGTCGCGCAGCCGCTGGAGCTGCAGGATGCGGTCGTCCAGCTCGCCGCGCCAGGCGGCCGAGAGCCGGGCCCAGTCGGCGCGGGTGGGGGTGCGCTCGCCCGGCAGCTCGTCCAGCGCGTCCTTGATGGTCTTGAGCGGGATGCCGATGCGCTGCGCCAGCCGGATGAAGGCGACCCTGCGCAGGCTGTCGCGGCTGTAGCGGCGCTGGTTGCCGGCCGTGCGGCGGCTGGTGATGAGGCCCTTGGCCTCGTAGAAGTGCAGGGCCGAGACGGCGACGCCGCTGCGCTCGGCCAGTTGCCCGACCGTGAGCTCCTTGGTGTTCCAGGCGACCTTGGTCATACCGAGAGCTTAGTTGAGGTTTGGCGGAGACGGCCCGCCGTCACTCCCACCGGAACAGCCGTACGGCGAGCCCGCCGAAGACCACCAGCCCGACGGCCATCACGATCAGGTGCAGCGGCTGCGGCGCGTGGCCCGCCCAGGTGTCCTTGAGCGCCTGGGCGAACGGCCCGGCCACGGAGTAGTCGCTCACGGTGCGGAGGGCGTCCGGCATGGCCTGGCGCGGGATCCACATGCCCGCGACGAACATCAGCGGGAACATGACCAGCGACCCGATCCCCGGCGCCGCCTTGCCGTTGGGCGCGAGGGCGGCGATGACCAGCCCCATCGACATGAGCGCCGCCGTGCCGAGCAGGAACACCAGCACGAAGCCCGGCCACTGTCCGGGAGGCGCGGCGTCGAAGACCAGCATGGTCCCGACGACGAGGATGGCCGTGGCCACGACCGCGACGGCCAGGTTGATGACGAGCTGCACGGCCAGCATCCGCGCGGGGCTGACCGGCGTGGTGGACATCCGCCGCAGCACGCCCTGCTCCCGGTACGTGGTGAGCACCGCGGGAAGGACGCTGCACACCAGCGTGAGCAGCGAGAGCAGGACCATGAGGCTCGGCCACTGGGCGTCGACGTACCGCTCGCCGGTGTCGGTCACCTCGCCCATGCCGGGGATGGTGAGCCCCAGCACGACCAGGAGGGCGACCGGCAGCGCGATGGTGAAGGCCAGCGACGGCCAGTCGCGCAGGTAGAGCTTGGCCTCCACGAGGAGCATCTTCTTCATGACAGCTTCCTTCCGGTGAGCGCGAGGAACGCGTCGTCCAGCGTGGCCTGCTCGATGCGCAGGTCCCCGGGCACGATCTCCTGCCGGGCCAGGGCGAGGGTGACGGTGGCGGCGAGGTTGCCGGCGCCGCTGACGGCGACCTGGTCGCCGTTCCGCTCGACGGCGCGCACCCCAGGGAGGGCGAGCAGCACGTCGTCCGTGACCGGCGCGGAGGGCCGGAAGCGCACCCGTTGCTCCCCGCCGACCTGCTGGATCAGCCCGGCGGGCGTGTCGGTGGCGACGACCTTGCCGGCGTCGATGAGCGCCAGGCGGTCGCAGAGCCGCTCGGCCTCCTCCATGAAGTGGGTGACCAGCACGATCGTCACCCCGGACGCGCGGATCTGCTCGACGAGCTCCCAGGTGTCGCGGCGGGCCTGCGGGTCGAGGCCGGTGGTCAGCTCGTCGAGCACGGCCACGCGCGGCCGGCCGACCAGCGCGAGCGCCACGGACAGCCGCTGGCGCTGCCCGCCGGAGAGCTTCTTGAACGTCGCGTGCCGCTTGTGGCCGAGCCCCACCCGCTCCAGCAGCTCGTTCCAGTCGGCCGGGTCGGGATAGAAGGAGGCGTACAGGTCCAGGGCCTCCCACACCTTGATCTTCTCCGGCAGGTTGGCGCTCTGGAGCTGCATGCCGAGCACTTCGCGCAGCTCGGCGCGGTCGCGTCGGGGGTCGAGCCCGGCCACCCGTACGGTGCCGCCGTCCGGCGCCCGCAGGCCCGCCACGCACTCGACCGTCGTGGTCTTGCCGGCGCCGTTGGGCCCGAGGATGCCGAAGATCTCGCCCTCGGCGACCTCGAACGACACGTCGTCGACCGCCAGGTGTTTGGGGTACTGCTTGCGCAGGTTCCTGACCTCGATGATTTTCATGGCTACGACGGTAGGAACGCCGCCTCCGCCGGGGAATGCGGCTGGATGCCGGGCAAGGGTGTACCTAGGTGCAGTGACCCGGAGGTCATGGCTTGGGCACACTGGGAGCATGTTGAGGAGGTACGGCCGGGTCGCGACGCTGCTCGCGCTGCTCGTCGTCCAGGTGCCGCTGATCGCCGTGTCCCTCGTGATGCTAGTGCTGTCGGTGGCGTTGGGGATGGTGTTCCTGTTCCCGCCGCAGGTCCGCATGGTGCGCGGGGTGGCCGAGCTCAACCGGCGGCTCATGCGGCGCTGGACCGGCCTGGCCATCGAGGCCCCCTACCTGCCGAAGCCGCCGCCCCCGGTGCCGCAGGCGGACGGCTTCTACCGCTACGACCGCACCCTCTACAAGACCCCGCGCATCCCCGCATGGAACGACCGCTGGAAGTGGCTGATCACCGACCCGGCCACCTGGCGCGACGATTTCTGGCTGGTGCTGGACCCGCTGATGAAGGTGACGCTGGCGCCGGTGTTCCTGCTGCTCCCGGCCCAGGGGCTGCGCCTGTACGCGCTCTGGAGCGACCTGCTGCTCGGCGCGACCGCCAACAGCCGCCTGGCCAACCAGGTCACCCACCTCCAGCGCACCCGCAACCTGGCCACCGACTCCCAGGCCGCCGAGATGCGCAGGATCGAGCGCGACCTGCACGACGGCACGCAGGCGCGGCTGGTCGCCATCGGCATGACGCTCGGCGCGGTCGAGCAGCTCGTGGACCAGGACCCGGCGGCGGCCAAGGCGCTGCTCACCAAGGCCCGCGAGGCGTCCTCGGAGACGCTGACCGAGCTGCGCCGGGTCATCCGCGGCATCCATCCGCCGGTGCTGGCCGAGCGGGGGCTCGGCGATGCCGTACGCGCCCTCGCCATGGACAGCCCCATGCAGGTCTCCGTGGACGTGGACCTGCCGCACCGCCCGGACGCGCCGGTGGAGGCCGCGGCCTACTTCGCGGTCAGCGAGCTGCTGTCCAACGCCGCCCGGCACGGCGACGCCCGTACGGCGGCCGTGGACATCAGCTCCAGGGAGGCCGACCTGCGCATCACGGTCACCGACGACGGCATGGGCGGCGCCGACCCGGCCAAGGGCAGCGGCCTGGCCGGCATCGAGCGGCGGCTGGCCGCCTTCGACGGGGTGCTCGCGCTGAACAGCCCGCCGGGCGGCCCCACCACGGTCACCATGCACCTGCCCAAGGTGCTGCCCCAGCACTGTGCCACCGACCTGCCCAAGCTGTCGCGCAACAAGACGATCCTCGTGGGGCTGTTGTGGGCGACGGCGTGGTGCCCGACCTTCCCGCAGGGTTTCGTGGCGGCCATCTTCAAGATCTTCGGAGTCGAGGAGAAAACGTGGTTCCTCGCCCTGTACATGCCGGAGCCCTGGCAGTGGCCGACCATCATCGGCATGATCACGCTCGGGCTCACCATGCATATCATCGCCATCCGCATCCCGGCCGTGCACAACCGGGAGCGCTGGATGATGGAAGCCACCCCGACCAAACCCTGGTGCCCATGAACGTGCTCATCGCCGAAGACCTCTACCTGCTCAGGGACGGCCTGGTGCACCTGCTCCAGGCGCACGGCTTCACCGTCGTGGGAGCGGTGGACAGCGGCCCCGAGCTGCTCAAGGGGCTGCTGGAGCTGCGGCCGGACGTCTCGATCGTGGACGTGCGCCTGCCGCCCACGTTCACCGACGAGGGCCTGCAGGCCGCGCTGGCGGCCAGGAAGTCGGTGCCCGGCCTGCCGATCCTGGTGCTGTCGCAGCACGTCGAGCAGCTGTACGCGCGCGAGCTGCTGGCCGACGGCTCCGGCGGCATCGGCTACCTGCTGAAGGACCGCGTCTTCAACGCCGAGCAGTTCGTCGACGCCGTACGCCGGGTCGCCGAGGGCGGCACCGCGATGGACCCGGAGGTCATCGCCAAGCTGCTGGCCAGCAACGCCAGGCACGAGCCGCTGGCCGCGCTCACGCCGCGCGAGCGGGAGGTGCTGGAGGCCATGGCGGAGGGCCGCTCCAACGCGGCGATCTCCCAGCGGCTCTACCTGAGCGAGAGCGCCGTCGCCAAGCACACCGCCAACATCTTCGCCAAGCTCGGCCTCGCCCCTTCGGACGACGACAACCGCCGGGTGCTGGCGGTCCTCGCCTACCTCCAGAGCCGCACCTGACTCTCGCGCATCACCGGCCCCCGGCGGGCCCGGGGTTGTCGGTCGTCTCGGCTATTTTCGTAGAGGCACGGCGACGAAGGGGTGTAACAGGTGAAAATCCGGGTTAACCGCGATGTTCTGGCAGAAGCGGTGGCGTGGGCTGCCCGAGTCCTGCCCAGCCGCCCGGTGGTGCCCGTTCTGTCCGGGCTGCTGCTGGAGGCCGGCGAGGAGCTGACGCTGTCGGCGTTCGACTACGACGTCTCCGCGCGGGCCGCGATCGACGCCGACGTGGCCGAGGGGGGCACCGTGCTCATCCCGGGCCGGCTGCTCGCCGAGATCAGCCGCAGCCTGCCGGCCGACGACGTCGAGATCGTCACCGAGGGGCCCGAGGCGGTGCTCACCTGCGGCAGCGCCGAGTTCGGGCTGGTCACCATGCCGGTCGAGGACTTCCCGACCCTGCCCACGATGCCGCCGGTCGTCGGCGCGGTGGGCGGCGGCGTGTTCGCCTCGGCCGTCGGTCAGGTCGCCCCCGCGGCGAGCCGCGACGACACCCTGCCGATGCTCACCGGCATCAGGGTCGACATCGACGGCGAGTCGGTCGCGATGGCGGCCACCGACCGCTACCGCATCGCCGCCCGCGACTTCACCTGGCGCCCGGCCACGCCCGACGTGTCCGTCTCGGCGATGGTGCCGGCCCGGGTGCTGGTCGAGGTGGCCAAGTCGCTGCGCGGCGGCGAGGTCGCGGTGGCCATGGGCGACGGGGTGGCCGGGTTCGAGAGCGTCGGGCGCAGCACGACCGTGCGGCTGCTCGACGAGCAGTTCATCGACTACCGTTCCCGGCTGACCAGCGACTGGTCGATCCGGGCCGACGTGGCGGTGGGGCCGTTCGTCAACGCGATCAAGCGCGTGGCGCTCGTGGCCGAGCGCAACACCGCGATCCGGCTGTCGTTCACGCAGGGGCAGGTGCTCATCCAGGCGGGCGGCGGCGACGTCGGCCGCGGCACCGAGGTGATGCCGTGCGAGCTGCGCGGCGACGACATCCAGATCGCCTTCCAGTCGCAGTTCCTGCTCGACGGGCTGACGGGCATCGAGGGCGAGCTGGCCCGCATCAACCTGGAGTCGCCCACGCGGCCCGCGCTCATCCAGGACGTCCCCGGCGACGCGCAGCCCGTCTTCCGCTACCTCGTCATGTCCCTGCGGCAGAGCTAGCGGAGCCCGGTCGGGCTCACGGGCCCGGCCAGGTTGTCTGACGTTCGGCAACGAGCTTGAAGACCCGCTTGAACTCCGCGTACGCCTGCTCGCCCACGGCCCGCGCGTGCCCCGCCTCCATCTCGGCGAGCACGGCGTCCGACCTGGCGAGGAAGTCGCACCCCTTCTCGGTGGGCACGATGAGCTTGGCGCGGCGGTCGGCCGGGTCGGGCCGCCGCTCCACGTAGCCGAGCTCGACCAGCTCGTCCACCAGGGTGCCGATCACCTGCTTGTGCTGCCCCGACTGGGCGGCCAGCTCGGTGGCCCGGCTGCCCTCCACGTCGAGGTAGGCGAGCACCGCCCCGTGGCGCGGCCTGAGCCGCGGATGCCCCTGCTCGCCCAGCTTGGCGAACAGCTCACGCTGGAGGGCGAACAGCGTCCGGCTGGACAGGATGCCGAGGTCGGGCTGCTCGCGTTGACGCCGGCTCCTGCGCACCGCACACCCCTCCGGGGCCGTCAGGAGTCGGCGGACTCGGTGAGGGCGATGAGGATGTGCTCCATGCAGGCGTGACCGGCCCGCTCGGCCGCCGTCGCGTCGCCGGCCGCGATGGCGCGGGCGATCGCGTCGTGCGGGATGTAGCTCTTGTTCAGCGACGTGCCGGCCGCCGTGATGCTGGCCCGCAGCGCCGCGGAGAAGTCCTCGTACAGGTCGATGAGGACGAGGTTGTGGGTGGCGTGCGCGACCGCCATGTGGAAGGCGAGGTCGGCCTCCACGAAGTATTCGGGGTCGTCGAGGTCCCACGCGCGCTCCCGCTCGGCCAGGGCGGCCTCGATGCGGGCGATGTCGTCGTCGGTGCGACGGGTGGCGGCGAGCCGCGCGGACTCGACCTCCAGCGCACGCCGCACCTCCAGGATCTCCAGCTGTTCGGCCTGCCTGAGCCGGCGCAGCATGGCGCCGGACAGCTCGCTGGTGGCCCGCACGTAGGTGCCGTCGCCCTGACGGCACTCCAGCAGCCCGGCGTGCGTGAGCGCGCGCACGGCCTCACGAACGGTGTTGCGCCCGACCCCGAGCTGCTCGGCGAGCACGGTCTCGGTCGGGATCTTGCCGTTCATCGACCACGACCCTGAGGTGATCTGCTCCTTGAGCTGATCGATCACCTGGTCGACGAGCGAAGCCCGCTGCGCCGTACGCAGACTCACAGTCCGCCTCCTCCGGGAAAACCAGTCATCCCATGAGTCAATGACTGGTAGACCCTAATTATTCCAGACTCGGAACGCCAAATCTGGAGCTCCCGGAGGAATTCAGCGGGATACGGTCGTGCCGGCTGCCACCTCCGCCATGGCCGAACGGACTCCGGCGGCTTCGAGCGCCTTACGATACGCGGCCGTCTGCTGCGCCACGGACCCGACCCGGCCGTGGAGGTCGCCCAGCTCACGCCAGCACCGCGCGGCCTGCCGGTCGGTGCCGAACGCCGGCCGGCCGAGCGCGCTCAGCAGCCGGTGCGCGGTGGCGAGCTCGGACTCGGCGTTGCCGCCCAGCTCCAGCGCCACGGCGGCGAGCACCAGGCGGGCCTCGGCGGCCGTCGTGCCGGGCTCCTCGCCCGCCAGGCCCAGCGCCTGACCGGCCAGCTCCGCCGCGCGCGCCGGGTCACCCGAACGCAGCCGCACCCGGGCGTGCACGACCAGGCTCTCGGCGTAGGCGGGGGCGGCCGACGGGAAGGCGGCGAAGACCGCGGACGCGCTCGACACCAGCCGCTCGGACTCCTCCAGCGGAGCCGTGGTCATCCTGGCCCAGTGCATGGCGGCCCGGGCGAGCTGCAGCGCCAGCCGCGTCTCACGACCGGCCATGATCGCGTCGTCGGCCAGCCGCACCGCGAGGGCGGAGTCCTCGCCGCCCGCGGCGGCCGTGCTCGCCTCCCAGAGCGACCGGATCTCGCCGGAACGGTCCACAACCGGGGAAAAACCGGTCATGTCGAGGACCTTCTTGACGTAAGCCAGCTCGGGGGAGTCGCTCTCGTTCTCGCTGCGCGCCTCGACCAGCGCCGCCGCCAGATCGACCGCGATCTCGCCCTTGGTCACGTCGAGCCGCTCCGCCTGCTCCAAGGCGTGCGCGGCCAGGTCACGGGCGCGCAGCCGGTCGCCGGCCCGCTGGTAGCAGCGGCTCAGCGCGATGGTCAGCGGCAGGTCGGCCAGCCGCTCGGGGTGGGCCGCAGCCTCCCTGCGCAGCCGCTCGAACGCCTCGACCGCCTGGCCCAGCCGGCCCTGCGCCTCCAATGCCCGCGCCCGCCCGAACCGGGCCTGCGCCGTCAACATGGCGTTCTCCTCGTCGGCCGCCTTCACGATCTCGGTGAAGCGGTCGGCGGCCACGGCGGGATCGCCGTGCTGGAGCTCAAGCTCGGCATGCCGCAGCCCGAGCTCGGTGTCGATGCGCTGCCGAGGCTCGATCCCGTGAAGGAGGAACTCGGTGGTGCATCCGAGCCGCTCGGCCAGCAGCCGGGCCACTACAGGAGTCGGCGTGCGCTTGCCCGACTCGATGAGCGAGACATAACTGTCAGACAGGTCGGGTCCGGCCAACTGGGCCTGCGACATCCGCCTGTTCAGCCGCAATCCACGGACGCGGTCACCGATGGTTCCCTGACTCGGCATCTCATCTCTCAGGGCGGGGAAGGGTCAACAACACGCAATGATTGCATGAAGTAGCCGAATCTGGTATCCCCGTGTGAAGAATTTGCCGCGCGGAGATTAATCGTCGCTGTCGTCCTTGCTGGGGAAAAGCATCTGGCAGACCTCGAGGTAGAGGGTCTCCGGATACGGAATGTACTCGACTGTTGACAGAGCCTGGTCCTGACCTGCGGACTCGAGGATGAACTCGCCGTAACCGAGCATGCGTCCCAGCAGCGAGCGCTGGAAGCTCATGTCCGTGACCTTGCCCAGGGGCATCATCGCGACCTTACGGGTGATGAGCCCCGTGGTGAGCAACATTCGCTTGGAGGTCACCACGAAGTAGTCGACCGACCACTCCGCGACCTTCCACACGAAACGGATCAGCAGCAGGAGCCAGAGCCACCACACGACGACGAGCGCCGTGCCACCCGCCGCGGTGCCGCCGAAGAACTTGCTGAGCAACGCGGCGACGACCAGGCCGCCGAAGACCTCGGCGACCGGGCGGAGCAGGATGGCGGGGTGGCGCCGCACCATGAGGACCTGCTGTTCCTGTGGGAGGAGGTAACGGTTGACCGACGCCGGGGCGGAGTCCCCGTGGGTCACCAGTCTCATGAGAGGTTGTTCACAAACTGCGCCAGTGAGTCGGCTGCGTTGAACACCGTGTCGAACGCCCCCTTCACCGCGTCAGCGGCATCAGCTGGTCGGGCCAACAGGTAGTAAGCGACAAATCCGATGCCGCTGTATGTGAGGACTTTTTTGACCTGCACCGTCGTCGCCTCCGAGCCACTTACCCACTCCCGCCGTATACATTACCCACCCGGGTGCCCGGGTAAAGGTGTGTTGGCGGGTTAGTTTTGATCTTGGTTTCAACCGCGCTCGCTGGCCACCAGAGCCAGCACGTGAAGGTGCTTGCGCGCGATGCGCTCGACGAGGCTGGGATGGGCGTAGCCGGTGACCTCCAGCGCGCCGTAGTGCGCCGCCTCGACACAACGCGTGACCGTGGTCGAGGAGTGGACGCCCGCGAACTCATCGCGCAGCACCGCCTCGACCTCGGCGTACGGCATCGGATCGGCCTCGGTGTGCTCGTTCACGAGGACACCTCGCCGGCCGGCATGTCGCTCATCATGCTCCCCCACGCGCATGCGGAAGTTGCCTTCGCGTCTGTTCGTACCCACCTAACCACAGTATGTAACGGTGTGACGACCGAGCGTGACAAACGCCGGTCGCGCGAGGGAGCCGCGGGACCGGTCCAAAGAAAGGGCGGGCGGGGTCAGACGACGCCGTAGAGGCGGTCGCCCGCGTCGCCGAGGCCGGGGACGATGTAGCCGTTCTCGTTGAGCCGCTCGTCGAGGGCCGCGGTCACGAGGCGGATGGGCTTGCCGGAGTTGGCGAACACCTTGTCCATGTAGGCGAGGCCCTCGGGGGCGGCCAGCAGGCAGATGGCGGTGACGTCGACGGCGCCCCGGTCGAAGAGGAACTGCACGGCCGCCGCCAGCGTGCCGCCGGTGGCGAGCATCGGGTCGACCACGTAGCACTGCCGGCCGGACAGGTCGTCGGGCAGGCGCGTGGCGTACGTCTCCGCCTGGAGGGTGGACTCGTTGCGGATCATGCCAAGGAAACCGACCTCGGCCGTGGGCAGCAGCCGGGTCATGCCGTCGAGCATGCCGAGCCCGGCCCGCAGGATCGGCACGACCAGGGGGTAGGGCTTGGCCAGCCGCACGCCGTGCGCGGTGGCGACCGGGGTCTGGACGGTGACGTCGGTGATCCGCACGTCGCGCGTGGCCTCGTAGGCCAGCAGGGTCACCAGCTCGTCGGCGAGCCTGCGGAAAGTCGGCGAGTCGGTGCCGGCATCACGCAGCGCGGTGAGCTTGTGGGCCACGAGCGGATGGTCGACGACGAGGGTTTCCATGGAGCACAACGGTATCCCCTGGGAGACACCGCGGCACCTCGCGGTTTTGGTTTTGATCACAATTTGGTCGGAGAGGCGCACGCCGGGTGCCCGGTTCTGGAACGATTGGGTGTTGGTGATATCTGTCGTGTCAGAAATCGGGTGGGGATGGCGATGACGGACGAAGATGCGCTCGACTTCGCCATCGTGGTCTATCGCGAGGACGAACGGTGGCACGCCGAGCTGCTGCCCGTCGCACTCACCTCCGACCTGCACGGCCTGATCCAGGTGCTCAAGCAGCAGCCGAGCGAGAGCGGCACGATCGCGCTGGTCGCCGTGGGCGACGAGTTCTTCGTGGCGCTGCGGGGCCTCGGCGATCGGGTGGACGTCTTCCTGTCCGACATCGCCGCCTCCTGGGACTTCCCGCTGGCCCGTCAGGTGCTCGAATACCTGGACGTGCCCGTCCCCGACGAGGAGGAGCTCGACGAGATCCTCCAGGACGAGGAGACCGTGCTCCCCGCCGGAGATCTGTCGATCTTCGCCGATCTCGGGTTGGACGAGATGGAGCTGGGCATCCTCTCCGGCGACATCGACCTGTTGCCCGAAGACGTGCTGTCCAGCATCGCCGCGCGGCTCGGCTTCTCCGAGCCGTTCGAGCGTGCCATCGAATCGGTCTTCGGCTGATCCCCCTGGAGCGCGGACATGGCCAACACCTTCTCTGCGGCCTTTGTGCGAACCCCCGACGGCTGGAGCGGTGCCGAGGTCGATCTGAGCGAAGCTGAGATCGTCGACGACTTCGGCGACGCCGTGACGGAGACCCTGGGGCTGACCGGCGACGAGCTCGCCCTCCTGTGCGTCGAGGTCGAGGACGAGTGGTTCGCCCTCGTGCGCTACCGCGGCGACGACGAGCCCCGCGTCTTCCTGTCCGACGTGCACGCCATCGTCTCCGACCGCCTCGGCGAGCTGTTCGCCGAGTTCGCCGGCGTGGCGCCCGACAAGGAGGGCAACAGCCTCGGCGTGCGCCCCGCGGGCGACTTCGAGCTGCTGAGCGACCTCGGCGTGAGCTCGGAGGAGCTGCTGGAGCTCAGCATGGAGGAGGGCCTGCTGCCGGCCGACATCCTGTCGGTGATCGCCGAGCGGCTGTCGTTCGCCGACGAGCTCGACCGGCTGCGCTGAGCCGCGCCGTCCCGAGGTCCTGGCGGGTGACGTACGAGGAGGCCATGCGTCTGGCCCTGGCCGAGGCGGCGGCGGCCGCCGCCAGGGACGAGATCCCCGTGGGCGCGGTCGTCCTCGACGAGCGCGGCGAGCCGCTGGCCACGGCCGGCAACGACCGTGAGTCCACCGCCGATCCCACCGCGCACGCCGAGGTGCTCGCGCTGCGCCGGGCCGCCGCGGCGCGCGGGGAGTGGCGGCTCACCGGGTGCACGCTCGTGGTGACCCTGGAGCCGTGCACGATGTGCGCGGGAGCCGCCGTGCTCGCCCGGGTGGAGCGCGTGGTGTACGGGGCCGTGGACGAGAAGGGCGGGGCCGTGGGCTCGCTCTGGGACGTCGTACGCGACCGCAGGCTCAACCACCGTCCCGAGGTCGTCATGGGAGTTCTGGCGGAGGAGTGCTCCGGCGTACTAAAGCGGTTCTTTGCCACTCGCAGAATCCGGTAAGCTCGTTCGCGGTGGTGTCGCCTAGTGGCCGAGGGCGCACGCCTCGAAAGCGTGTGATGGGGCAACTCATCCGTGGGTTCAAATCCCACCACCACCGCTCCTCATCGAAGGGCCTCCGGACGACCGGGGGCCCTTCGGCGTTCTCCCGTCAGCCGAGCCGCCACTCGCCCTTCTGGGTGGCGAGGCCGCCGTCCAGAGCGAACCTGTACGTCGCCGGCGTGGCCGTCTCCGGGATCTCGAACACGAGCGCGCCCCTCCTGCTCTCGCCCACGCCGATCGTGACCGCGCCGGCGCCGTCGAACGACTGCGCCTCGCGTACCCGGGCGGTCGGGTTCGCGCGGTATTCCTGGCCCGCGCCGTCCACGAGCAGCGCGCCGGTGCCGAGGGTGTCGCTGTAGGCGGACTGGCCCTGGTTCACCAGCGCGAGCTGGACGGCCACGTAGCGGTTGCCCGTCGCCGGCTTGAACAGCTCGTCCGCCGGGGTGGCGGGGGAGACGAGCTGCTCGACGGTGACGGCGACGCTCACTCCCGGGTCGGTGCCGGTGAGGGTGAGCGGCTGCCCGAGCGCGGCGGCGGCGGACTGGTCGCCCTGCGCGGGCTGCGACGGTGACGGCGTCTGGCTCGGGTCCTGGTCGAACAGGACGTCCGGCGCGTCGTCGCCGGTCCTCGCCTCCGTCGCGTGCCGGGCGGCCACGCTCGCCTCGCCGGCGGTGAGCACGAAGTAGACCGACCCGGCGCCGCTCAGCAGCAGCAGCGGCAGCCCGATGGCGAGCAGCAGGATCAGCGCGAGATTGCCCCGGTCGGGCGGCATCGGCTCCGGCGGATGCCCGTACCCGTCGTAGCCGTACCCATATCCGTAGGGCGGCGGTGGCGGCGGGTAGGACACGGCGCTCCCTCAAATGATGTTGAAAGGCTCTGCTTCGACGTCCGAGACACCCTCATGGTTGGCATAACAAAAGAGAGCCGCGTTTCGCGACTCCCTTTTTCGTGGCCTTTGCGGCTCAGTCGGGCAGTTCGAGAACCCGCGCGTGCAGGATGGACCGCTGATGCAGGGCCGCGCGCAGGGCGCGGTGCAGACCATCCTCCAGATAGAGCTCGCCCTGCCACTGCACCACGTGCGGGAAAAGGTCCCCGTAGAAAGTGGAGTCGGCGGCGAGCAGCGAGTGCAGGTCCAGCATGGCCTTCGTGGTGATCAACGAGTCGAGCCTGACCTGCCGTGGAGGGATCTGCGCCCATTCGCGGTTGGTCAGACCGTGGTCGGGATAAGGGCGTCCGTCGCCGACTTGCTTGAAGATCACCCTGCTGATTTTAGGGCGAAATCGGATTCCTCGCGCTGAGTGGCGGGATCAGCCCAGCTTGGACTGCGCGCAGTCGGCGGGTCCGCCGTTCTGGTAACCGCGCTGGAAGGCCGCCACGCGCTGCTGCGAGGAACCGTGCGTGAACGATTCGGGATCGACCCTGCCCTGCGAACGCTGCTGAATTCGGTCGTCACCCACGGCGGCCGCGGCGTCGATCGCCTCGGCGATGTCGGCGTCCGTGAACGGCTTCTCGTAGAAGCCGGTCTCGACCGCGTTGCGCGCCCAGACGCCGGCGTAGCAGTCGGCCTGCAGCTCGACGGGGACCGAGCTGTTGCCGTTGGAGAGCTGGCCGCTCAGGTTCTGGACGTGGTGGCCGTACTCGTGGGCGATCACGTACGCCTGCGCGAACGGCCCGCCCTTGGCCCCGAACTGGCTGTGGAGCTGGTCGAAGAAGCTGAGGTCGAGGTAGACGCGCCGGTCGTTCGGGCAGTAGAAGGGGCCCACGGCCGAGTCCGCGGCGCCGCAGCCGGTGTTGACGCTCTGGGTGAACAGCACGGTCCTGGCCTGGCTGTAGTCGCCGCCCAGCTCGCCCTTCCAGTAGCTCTGGATGCTGTTGACGACGCCGACGACCCGGCAGCGTTCGTTCTGGTCGGCGTCCTTGCCCGTCTTGCACTGCTCGGACAGGTCGGCCGCGGGCCGGCCCTGGGAGGGCTGGCTCTCGCCGCCGCCGCCTCCGCCGACGTTGTTGAGCACGAAGACCAGCACCAGCACGATGAGGCTGACGATGCCGCCGCCCCCGATGACCATCCCGCCGGGGAAGCCGCCCGCGGAGAAGCCGCCTCCGCCTCTGCCCGCGTCCTCCACCTGGGAGGCGTCGAGGTCAACCTGGTCCTTGAAGTCCATCGCCAACAGTCCTTCCGGGGGTGCCGACGGACAGACACTTCCCAGAAGGAGACGTTAGATGCAAGCGGGCGAGGAGGCCTGCGGCTAACGGTCGAACCAGGCCGCCGACTGGCGGGTGAACAGCAGCCACACCACCGCCGCGGCCAGCGCCATGTTGGCCAGCGTCCCGACGCTGACCTCGCCGAGCAGCGACCAGAGCCCGTTGAGCACCAGCAGCGACTCGACGACCAGCCCGGCCACGCGCACCCAGCGCCGCCGCGAGGTCATCCGGGAGGCGGCGAACCCGATCAGCAGGATCGCGCCGACCGGCACGGCGAACAGCAGCACCGCCGCCCCCGCCGCGTCCGCCTCCATCCCGCCCACGAGCGTGAGCAGCAGGAGCAGCCCGACCGTGCCCAGCCCCGTCTGCACCCACATGCAGATCCGCGCGAGGGACACCGGCTGCGGGATCGCCTCGACCCGGTACGACTCGGCCATACGCGTTCATCCTCCGGGAGGGGGTGGGCCGGACGTCTCGATCGTAGGTCGCCAGGTCGTCGCGGCGATGGCGAGGCGACGAAGACGGCATAACGCCTGGGAAGCGCGGCGTCAGCGGCCGTGTCAGCCCCGCGACGGTCCCGTGTCAGCGCGCTCGCCGAAAGTTGGTCCCACGCGAACGACACATGACGAGGAGATCACGGTGGAACACGGCAACAACGGCTTCTCCGCGGCGGGACTGCGCAGGCTGCGCGGGGTGCTGGAGCGGCATGTCGAGTCGGGGAAGATCCCCGGCCTGGTGGCCCTGGTCGGCCGGGGCGACGAGACGCACGTCGAGGCGATCGGGACGATGCGCCACGACGGCGGCGCGCCCATGCGCAGGGACACCATCTTCCGGATGGCGTCCACGAGCAAGCCGGTGGCGATGGCGGCGGCGATGATCCTGGTGGACGAGTGCCGGCTGCGGCTGGACGACCTGGTGCAGGAGTGGCTGCCCGAGCTGGCCGACCGGCGGGTGCTGAGCCGGCCGGACGCGCCGCTGGACGACACCGTGCCGGCGCGGCGGCCGATCACCGTACGGGATCTGCTGACGTCCACGTTCGGGCTCGGCATGGACATGACGCTGCTGAGCGCGCCGATCATGGGCGCGATCATCGAGAGGGGGCTCACGCCCGACCTGCCGGTGCCGATGCCGGGGCCGGACGAGTGGATGCGCCGCCTGGGCGAGCTTCCGCTGGCGTCCCAGCCTGGTGAGCGCTGGCAGTACCAGATCAGCCACGACGTGCTCAGCGTGCTCGTCGCGCGGGTCACGGGCGGGTCGTTCGAGGCGTTCCTGCGTGAGCGGGTCTTCGAGCCGCTGGGGATGCGGGACACCGGCTTCCACGTGCCCGCCGACCAGATCGAGCGGCTGCCGGTCCTGTACGCCCCCGACCCGGTCACGGGGGAGTTCCACGTCTGGGACGAGGCCGAAGGGGGACGGTGGAGCCGGCCTCCGGCGTTCCAGGGCAGTGGCGGCGGCCTGGTCTCCACCGCCGACGACTACCACGCCTACTTCACGATGCTGCTGAACAAGGGCGTGCACAACGGCGAGCGGATCCTGTCCAGGCCGGCCGTCGAGCTGATGACCACCAACCGGCTCACGCCCGAGCAGAACGCCGCCCGCAACGCCCTGGCCACCGAGAACGTCCACGTGTCCTTCGGGCAGGGGCAGCACGGCGGCTGGGGCATGGGGATGGCGGTGCGCACGTACCGCGGCGACTACGCGCCCGTCGGCCAGTTCGGCTGGGACGGCGGAAGCGGCACCTCCACCTACGCCGACCCGGTCAACGGGGTCACCGGCATCCTGCTCACCCAGGTCGGCATGTCCGTCCCGAACTCGGCACGGCTGATCCACGACTTCTGGACCACGCTCTACCAGGCCGTCGAAGACTGACACCCCACCCTGCTCGACAGAAGGAGAACACCACCATGTCCGTGACCCTCACCGACCAGGACAAGCTCACCCTGCGCACCGCCGCGTACGGCGCCGTCACGCTGATGGCCGCGGCCGACGCCGCCGGCCGGCCCCACAAGGCCGCCACCAGCGGCTCCATCGCCCTCTACTCGGCGACCGGCCTGGTCGGGCACGTGCTCGCCGAGAAGTCCCGGGACGTCGAGCTGAAGGGCAGGTCCGTGGCCGCGCTCGCCGACCACGTGCTGCCCGCGCTGACGGCGGCCATGGGCCTGCTCAGGCGGCAGGACCCGGCGGAGGCCGACAACTTCCGCGGGACCGTCCTCATCGCGGTCGAGACGGCCGCCCGTGCTCAGCGGGGCGAGCCCAGCCCCGCGACGGCCGAGATGGCCCGCAAGATCACCGCCGCGCTCGACGCCGCCCCGGGCGTCAGTGGCACCACTTCACCATGATCAGGCACGGGTTGCCCGGCCACAGGTCGTCGGTCTCCTCCAGCGGGAGGAAGCCGACGGCCCGGTAGAAGGCCCTGGTCCGCGCGTAGCCGGGATCGGGATGCCGCGCGCCGAGGGTCTTGACCTGGAGCATCCGGCAGCCGTCCGGCCGGACCTCCGCGATGACCGCGTCGACCAGCGCCCGGCCGACGCCCCGCCGATGCCAGGACGGAGCGACCGCCATCAGATGGATCTCGGCCGTCTCGGGGAAGTGCCGCTCGTGCAGCAGCACGCCGACGGCCTCCCCGTCCGCGTAGGCGACGAGGCCGGGAAGGCGCTTCGCCGCCTCGACGTAGCCGGCGTTCGCCTCCGGCATCCCGAACCACGACGGCAGCTCATCGAGGAGCCTCGCGGTGACCTCCGCCAGCTCGGCGGAACCTGTGACACGAGCTATGCGGTACGCGGCTGCATCGTCCACGTGAGGATCGTGACACCGCGGCCGCCGCCGGCGCACCTCATTTCCGCCCGCCCGGCCACCTCTGGAAGGTCAACTCGGCTCCGGGGCGGGTGAGGCAGTCGAGGGCGGGTTCGCGTACGTGGGCGGCCCCGTTCGCGCACAGGCGGGCGACCGCCTCAGCGACAGGGACCCACTCCGCCTCCAGTACGTCGCCGTCCGGATCCTCGCAGCGGAGCTCCCCGTGGTGCCGCGTGACCTCGAAGTACAGCGCGGTCAGCAGGCCGGGAGGCGGCGCGCCGGGGTTGCGGAGCTGCACGACGCTCAGGAGGCGGAACGGCGGCTCCGCACTCAGCCCGGTCTCCTCCCGGAGCTCGCGGACCACCGCCTCGTCCGCGAACTCGCCGGTCTCCACCATGCCCCCGGGCAGGTCCCAGGCCCCGTCCCGCTGCCGTACCAGGAGGACCTCGGCGTCCCTGCGGACCACCGCGGTGACGGCGAGCGCGGACAGAGCCTTCACGGGCGCCATCTTGCCGCGCGGGCCAGCAGGTCGTGGATGAGGGCGACCACCTCGTCCGGGGTGAACTCCATGGCGTTCTCGCCGACGGTGACCTCGAACGCGCATCGGCCCGGCTCGGACGCCGGACGTACCCGGCCCCAGAGCTGGACGCCGTGCTCGGCGAGGATCTCCTGGCCGGCCTGCTCGACGGCGCGCCGGTCGGCGGGCAGGTGGACGTGGAACAGCGGGGTCTGCGGCGGGTCGGGGTGGACGCGGGCGGCGCCGTCGGCGTTGATGGCGGCCGCGAGAGCGATGGCGTGCTCGCGGTACGCGGGCATCCGGCCGGCCAGGGTGTCGAGGTGGACCAGCGCCGCGAGCGCGAGCGGCCACGCGTCGCCGATGCCGCCGCCGAGCCGCTGCCGCCACACCGCCGCCACGTCCACGGTGGCCGCGTCGGAGGCGAGCACCGCGCCCCGTACGCCTTGCAGGCTCTTGTAGAGGGAGACGTAGACGGTGTCGAACAGGGCGGCGATCTCGTCGAACGGCCGCCGGTAGTAGCTCTGGGCCTCCCACAGGCGGGCGCCGTCCAGGTGGGTGGCGGCGCCGGCGGCGCGGGCGAGCGCGGTCTGCTCGCACAGGTCGTCCCACTCGGGCAGCAGCCCGCCGAGGTCGCGCTGCGGCAGCTCCCAGACGACCGCCGCCGGCGGCTCGCCGACCGCCGCCGCCAGGTCCTTCGCGGTCATCAGCTCGTACGGGTCGCCGGCCCGGCGCAACGTCAGACCGTGGACGGCGTTGTAGCCCTGCTCCTCCCACACGTCCAGGTGTGTCTGGGGGTGGGCGGCGAACGTACGTCGGCCGCGCCGGTCGGCGTGCACGCGCAACGCGGTCTGCTGGGCCATCGTGCCGCTGGGGAAGAACAGTGCGCGCTCCTTGCCGAGCAGGTCGGCCAGCCGCCGTTCCAGCACCGCGACGGGGCCTTCCGGGCCGTCGGGCGGCGTGTCGTCGTCCACCAGGGCCAGCATGCGCTCCAGCATCACGCGGGGCCGGCGCCGGTTCGGCGCGTGCAGGAACAGCGACCGCATGGGACTCTCCCTCTTATTGCGAATGATGTGCAACAAGCAGCATAGAGAGCCACAGGGGGCCGGGCACGGCCGCCCGCCGGTGCGTTAGCTTGCCATCCACGAGGCGACATCGACATCGGCATCGACAGAGAGGCGGGAGCCGGCCATGCGCGCTCTCCTGTGCACCGACACCGGCGACCTGACGAGCCTGGCCGTCCAGGAGGTGCCCGACCCGGCGCCGGGGCCCGGCCAGGTGCTCGTGCGGGTGGAGGCGGCGTCGGTGGACTTCGTCGACACGCTCATCGCGACGGGCGTCTACCAGATTCCGGTGCCGAGGCCGTATGTTCCCGGCAACAACGTGGCCGGCGTCGTGGCGGCCGTGGGGCCGGGCTGCTCCCGGTTCGCGGTGGGCGACCGCGTTCACGGGATGGCGTTCGTCGGGGCGTTCGCCGAACGCGTCTGCGTGCCCGAGGCCCAGTTGCGGCCCACGCCCGGCGGGCTGTCCCCGGACCTGGCGTGCCTGACGGGGAGCACGTACCGCACGGCGTACGACGCGCTGGTGTCCACCGCGCGGATCCAGCCGGGCGAGGACCTGGTGCTTCTCGGCGCCGCCGGAGCGGTCGGGTCGGCGGCCATCGGGATCGGCAGGTCCCTGGGCGCCCGGGTGATCGCCTGCGCGGCCGGCGCCGCGAAGCTGGAGTTCTGCCGGGGCCTGGGCGCCGACGAGCTGGTCGACTACAGCGGCGGCGATCTCAAGAGCGCGCTCAAGGAGCTGTGCCCGAAGGGCGCCGGGGTCGTGCTGGACATGGTCGGGGGCCCGTTCTCCGAGCCGGCGCTGCGCGCCACCGGCTACGGCGGCCGGTTCGTCGTCGTCGGGTTCGCCACGGGCGAGATCGCGCGTGTCCCGCTCAACCTCGTCCTGCTGAAGGGCTCGATCGTGACGGGCTACGAGATCGGCGACTTCGAGCGCCACCACCCCGACGAGGCGGAGGCCAACCGCCGGGCCCTGGAGTCCCTGCTCACCGACGGCCGGCTCAAGCCGCCCATCACCGGCCGGTACCGCCTCGACCAGGCGGCCGAGGCGATGAGGACCGTCGCGGGACGCGCGAAGCTCGGCATGACGGTCCTGGACCTGACCTGAGGCCGATCCTCGTTGATCAGCCGGGCAGAGGGGCGCCGGTCTCGAGGAGGGTCTTGAGACCGGAGATCACCTCGGGCCATCCCACGCTGACCATCTGCGCGGCGGTGCTGCCGGGTTCGAAGCCGTCGTGGACGACGGTCAGCTTGACCTTCTCGCCGACCGGCTCGATCTCGAACGTGACCTTCGAGCGCCGCTCACCGGCCAGCTTCCCGAGGAACTCCTCGTCCCACCCGAACCGCTGCCCGAGCTCCGGCGTGAAGGTGTGCCAGGTGTACGACAGCCGGCGGTAGGGCTCGGACTCCAGGACGACCTGCTCGGGGTCGCTGATCACCACTCCGTGGTTGTCCCAGGTCATCTCGGACCCGGGCGCCCAGTCGGTCTTGAACGTCGTCGCCCAGTAGCGCTCGGTGAAGGCGGGGTCGGTCAGCGCCTGCCACAGGCGTTCGGGCGTGGTGCCGATGTAGGTCGTGTAGACGAACTCGGGCTTGTCCATCGGGGTCTCCTCCAGAACTCTCTTCAGATCGGCCAGGGCATCGACCCGGGGCTGGTCGTAACGGCTGATCCAGCGTTCGGCGATCTCGCTGACGGGCGCGGCGTTGAGATAGTGCAGCTTCTCCCGGCCCCGCCACACGGTGGTCACCAGGTTGGCCGCCTCCAGCACCGCGAGGTGTTTGCTCACCGACTGCCGCGCCATGTCCAGCCCGGCGCACAGCTCGCGCAGGGTCTGCCCGTTACGGGCGTTGAGGCTGTCGAGCAGCCGCCGGCGACTGGCGTCGGCCAGTGCCTTGAATACCTCGTCCATCACGCCACTCCAGATATGCAGCCGATTGGCTGCCTTTTCACCTTAGGCAGCCGTTCGGCTGCATGTCAATGCGCGCCGAGAGAGCGGGATGAGAAGAGCGCAGCCCCGCCGCGCACCGACTGGCCTGCCTACCTCGATCGACGCAAGGCCGAGTTCCAGCGGGAATCCGGCTCAGAAGCTTGACGAAGCTCCTGGTGTCACAGCGCTTCCGCGCCGAGGAACCGCAGGTTCCGCAGGGCCGTGGAGAGCGAGAGGCCGGTGATGCTGCTGGCCAAGGCGAACGAACTCTCCATCGGGTGGTCGATCCCCGGACCATCGATGTCGTGGTCGGGATCCAGCCCGACCTCGTGCATCTTCATGACGAAACGGTCTGGATCACTGCCCGATCGCTCTTCTGGGAACATCGGGTCGAACGAGACGACCCGCGTGCCGTCGACGATGTAGGCGAAGGCGTCCTCGGCGTATTCGTGGCAGCAGACCGACACGACCTCGGTTCCTCGCGAGACCCGGCCGTAGATCGTGTCGTCGACGGCCATCCGCCATCCCCCAGGCTCGATGACCACGGTCCAGTCGCCGACTCGGGCGGCTCCGATGTAACCGGCCGAGTCGTCCCTCATGCTCTCCGCCGAGCGAAGGTCCACCTCGCCGAACGTCACCCCTTCTTCCATGGTCTCCTCGTCCACGCCGAACCGGCGGAGGACTTCCTCCGGGGAGAGATCGCGGACGAAGGACACGCAGTAGATCTCCCCTAATGTCTCGTAGCCGGGAAAACAGGGTGCCTCGGCCATGGTCGATCCATCCTTAGTGCGTGAGCGGCATGGTCGCAGCAAGGGCTGACAAACGGCTTCGAAGGCGCGCGGAACTCCGGCTCAGATCCAGAGGTACAGACCCCGACCGGCGCGTACGACCGGGTCCAGCCAGCCGAAGAACTCCTCCACCCACGGGTCCCGCCTCCGTTCCTCCGTGACCGGCAACGAAGGCAGGCGGCGCTTGAAGGCGCCCGGCACCGTACGGCTGAACTCCAGCGCGGCCCGGCCCAGCAGTGCGCCGTGCGCCGTCACCGCCTCTTGGTGCCCCTGCTGGCCGGGCGTCGCTCTGTCGTCGCCGGCGGCGCGTGGCGGCGGGCCGGGGGCGGGGACGACGGGCGGGGGCGGCAGGGCGAGCACGCGGCGGCGGGCCTCGATGAAGGCGGGTTTGCGGGTCCAGGCGTTGGTGCGGCCCTCGGTGGCCTGTGCTGCCGCGAGGAGGTCGGCCTGGGTTTCGGTGAGCAGGCGGCTCGTTTCCCACGTACGCAGCCGGTCGTGGTAGTGACGGAACCCGCCGGCGGTCGTCTCGGCGTACCAGTGTCGCCATCTGGCCGACCACTCCGCCAGCTCGTCGGGGAGGAGCGTCGCCCAGGCCGCATCCCGCCACTCGGGGGGAAAGAGGGGGTTGACGCCGATGACGGCGACTCGATGGGGGTTGCCCAGATCGACGATCAGCAGCGAACGCAGCCGCTCGTCGAGGTCGCGCCACCGGGCGAGGGCCGTGTCGTGGTCGATCTCTTCTTCGGGAGCGGCGGCGCGGTGCGTGTGACCGAGTGCGTGAGCCAGGCGCGTATGGGCACGTGCCAGCTCGCCGAGATCCTCCCGTGCGAGGTCGCGTAAGGCCGCGGGCGCCCAATCCGTACCCATGGTCGGCGATCGTAACGTGACTGGAAACGACGAAGGGGCCGACTGGGTAGGGTCGGCCCCTTCGCGTTTACTGCCTCAACCAGGCGCGGAGGATGGGGGATTTGAACCCCCGATAGGTTGCCCTATACACGCTTTCCAAGCGTGCGCCCTCGGCCACTAGGCGAATCCTCCGCCGACGAGCTTACCGGACTTCCAGCGGTGTCCAGACCACCTTTTGCGCGTTGATTGCCAAAGGCTCGCGCGAGGGCTGGAGGTGGAGCGAGCACTGCCGGGTCCGGCTAGACTGTCCTAGGACCCCTCGCGCGGCGTCATCCTGTGAACCTCCCCAGGGCCGGAAGGCAGCAAGGATAAGCGGGCTCTGGCGGGTGTGCGGGGGGTCTCTTTCGTTAGAGCCCCCTCGCAGGCGGGATGGTCGCATGAGCCTTGCGCTTTATCGCAAGTACCGGCCCGGGACCTTCGCGGAGGTCAAGGGTCAGGAACACGTCACCGACCCGCTGCGGCAGGCACTTCGCACCGGCCGCGTCAACCACGCCTACCTGTTCAGCGGCCCGCGCGGCTGCGGCAAGACCTCCAGCGCCCGCATCCTGGCGCGTTCGCTCAACTGCGAGCAGGGCCCGACCCCCGACCCGTGCGGCGTCTGCGAGTCCTGCGTCGCCCTCGCCCCCACCGGCCCCGGCCACCTCGACGTCATCGAGATCGACGCCGCCTCGCACGGCGGCGTGGACGACGCGCGCGACCTGCGCGAGCGGGCGTTCTTCGCCCCCGTCTCCGCGCGCTTCAAGATCTACATCATCGACGAGGCGCACATGGTGACCCGCGAGGGGTTCAACGCGCTGCTCAAGCTCGTCGAGGAGCCTCCGCCGCACCTGAAGTTCATCTTCGCGACGACCGAGCCCGAGAAGGTCATCGGCACGATCAAGTCGCGCACACACCACTACCCGTTCCGGCTCATGCCGCCCGCGACGCTGCGCGCCCTGCTGGAGGAGATCCTCACCTCCGAGAGCGTCCCGTTCGAGCCGGCCGCGCTGCCGCTCGTCGTACGGGCCGGGGCCGGGTCCGCGCGTGACTCGCTGTCCATCCTCGACCAGCTCCTCGCCGGGGCCGAGGAGGACGGCATCACCTACGCCAAGGCCGTCTCGCTGCTCGGCTACACCGACGGCGACCTGCTCGACGAGGTCGTCAACGCGTTCGCCGAGCGTGACGGCGGCAAGGTGTTCCAGGCGGTCAACCGGGTCATCGAGGGTGGCCACGACCCGCGCCGCTTCGCCGCCGACCTGCTCGAACGCTTCCGTGACCTGGTGATCCTGGCGAACGTCCCCGAGGCGGCCACCAGCGGCCTGCTCGACCGGCCGGCCGACGAGCTGGAGCGGCTCGTGCAGCAGGCCGCGTCCATGGGGCCCGCCGAGCTGACCCGGGCCGCCGAGGTGTTCAACGCCGGGCTGACCGAGATGCGCGGTGCCACGTCGCCTCGGCTGCTGCTGGAGCTGATGTGCGCCCGGGTGCTGCTGCCGGGGGCCGCGCAGGGGGAGGCGGCGCTGCTGGCCCGTCTCGAACGCCTTGAGCGCGGCGGCACCGTCGCCGCCATGGCCGCCCGCGCCACGGCCGCGCCCAGCGCCCCACCCACGGCCGCGCCCAGCGTCCCAGCCGGTGGGGTCGTGATTCCGCGGCCCGGCGCGGCTTCCGCGCGCCTGGCCGCCGCGGGGCCCGCCTCCGGCGGTGGTTCCGCTGCTCCGGCCCCTGGCGGGCCGCAGGTGGACGCCTCCCCGGATCAGGCGGCCTCGGCGCACGCGGGTGGCGGGGCTTCGGCTGGTGACCAGAGCTCCGTCTCCGCACCGGTCGCGGCGGACGACTGGCCGGAGCCGGCTCGTCCCGGCGCACCGGCCGCCACGTCCGCTCCTGCCGCGCCCGCGCCGACCGCTCAGGCTGCGCCCGCTGAAGGCGGGCAGGCCGGGGCCGGGGCGGCGGTCATGCAGCAGCAGTGGCCCGCCGTGCTGGCGGCGCTCAAGCAGCGCAGCATCGTCGTCTGGGCCAACGTGAGCACCAACGCCCAGGTGGCGGGCGTCGAAGGCAACGTGGTCACCCTGGGGTTCAGCCAGGTCGGCGCGATGAAGAACTTCACGGGCGGAGGCAAGGACGCCGTCGTGGCCAGCGCGCTGAGCGACGTGCTCGGCGGGACCTGGCGGGTGGAGGCGGTCGTGGGCAACGGGCCGCCGCCGTCGCCGTCGTCCGGGCGCGGTGGCGGGCGTCCGCCCGCGCAGCCGGCTTACAACCCGCCGCCCGCGCCCAACGTCCAGAGCCCCCCTCCCGCCCAGCAGGGCGGGGCGGGGCACCAGGGCCGTACGTCCTCGCACGCCGGCTCCCAGGACGACCAGGGGGCTCAGGACCCCGGGCAGCCTCCGGCGGCGGCCGTCGCGGTCTTGGCTCCGGCGCGTCCCACCACGGACGAGTCCTGGCCCGACGCCCCGGACGACCCCGGACCTAGCCTGCCGCCGTCGCCGGACCCGACCCGTACGGTGCCGGTCGGCGCCACGCCGAGCGCCGGTCTGGCCGCCGCCCGTTCGGCCGCCAAGGCGGCCGCCCAGGCAGGCCCCCGGTCGTCGGGAGGCCGGGGCGGAGCGGCCGCCTGGCCGGACGTCGTCCCCGGGCGCGCCAAGGGGCCGGACGCGGACGAGGTCGACCCGCTCAACGACGCGGACGCCGACGTGGACGCGGTCACCGGCATGGCGCTCCTGGAACGCGAGCTGGGCGCCCGCGTGATCGGCGAGATCGACCACACCTGACGGCCCCGCGATCGGCGCATAGACGGACCCGCGCCGCTTCGATCGGCCATGTCTGAAGGTCCGGCGTCCCCTCTGCCGGCTGCACCTGACGGGCCCGCGCCCCCTCAATTGACCACGCCCGAACGCCCCGCGGTCCCTCTGCCGACCACATCTGACGGGGCCGTGCCCTCTCAAGGCAGGAGGCGGGTGCGGGCGGCGGCGGCGCGGGCGTCCGTGGGGTGGAGTGCGGCGAGGCGTTCGAGGATCTCGTAGTCGTCGCGGCCGTTGCACGTCTGCGCGTACGCCCACAGGTGCTCGGGCGAGCCGTGGCGGAGGAGGCAGGCGCGGACCTGGGCCTCTAGCTCGTCGCGTTCGCGGCGGATCTCGGGTGACTCGGAGCGCGGCAGCAGGGGCCCCTTGTAGGCGCGGGCCAGCGCCGCCGCGTCCCTGGCGGCCAGGCTGCGGCGCAGGACGAGGAAGTCGGCCTCCACCGGGCAGGCCAGCCGGTACGGCTTGGCGGAGACGGCCTTGCCGAGCTGCGCCCGCAGCCGGTGGATCTCGGCCCGGATGGTCACCGGGTTGCCCGCGTCGCCGTACACGTGGAACGACAGCTGCTCGGCCGTCAGCCCGTGGGGGTGGAGCGCGAGGAGGGCCAGGATCTCGGCGTGGCGGAGCGACAGGGCGCGCTCGTGCTCGCCGAACGTGATGGACGGCACGCCCTCGCCCAGGAACGACAGGGTGAGCGTGGCCGGCGCGGCGGCCGGGACGGTGCGAAGGAGGTAGCCGTCGGAGAACGGCTCCAGCACGGCCACGCTGCCGTCGCGCAGGATCATGCGCTGCCCGGACGGCCTCGGGCGCTCGCCGCCGGAGGCGGGCAGCCGGAGCAGGCCGCGCCCGCCCCCCGGGAGGCGCTCCGAGGGCGGCGCGGTGTCGTCCCAGAGCGGCACGCGCTCGCCGAGCCGCCCGCCGGGGTCGCCGGAGATGACCCGGCCGGTGGGGGAGAGCAGGACGCCCGGCCGCACCCGCAGCGACTCGTAGCGCCGCCGCAGCCGCTCGTCGCGCTCGTGCATACGCAGCGCGAGCTGGCTCTCGGCGAGCTTGGCGGCCGCCCCGACGAGGGCGACCGTGGCCGGATGGAGCGAGCGGGAGAGGCCGCTGACGTCGACGCAGCCGATGATCCGGCCGGAGTCGGGGTCGGTGATCGGGGCCCCGCTGCACGACCACACGCGCAGCACCCGCATCAGGTGCTCCTCCGCGTAGACGTGCACGGGACGGCCGGCGGCGAGTGCGGTGCCGATGCCGTTGGTGCCGACCGCGGACTCGACCCACTCGTGCCCGTCGGACAGTCCGACCCGGTCGGCGCGGTGCAGGACCGCGGCGCCGCCGTCGCGCCACAGCACCCGGCCCTGCCCGTCGCTGACGATCATGATGTGACCGGTGTCGCCGATCAGGCCGGAGAGGGTGGTGGCGAGCAGCGGCAGCAGGGGGTGCAGCGGATGGGCGCGGCGGAGGTCGTCGAGCTGGGCGGGATCGCAGACGAGGGGCGCGCCGGCGGCCTCGACGTCGACTCCGGCGGCCAGGGAGCGGCGCCAGGAGTCCCGGATGAGGTCGCGGGGCGGGTCGGCCCAGGCCCGGCCGGTGGCCGCGGCTTCGTGGGGTCCGCGGAGAAGGCGGGAGCAAGCGTCGGGAGGGGCGTAACTCATCGGTCACTCCAAGTAGTCACCTAGAGCATCCGCCCTGCGGCCGGGCTGCGCAACCCGATCGTGGATGGCGGAGGGTGTCCGGACGAGCGCAACGTGTGTGCAACGTTGGATCGCCTAGCGTTCTGGCCCGACGCGTCGGCGTGGTGCGGCCGCTCCGCCGGCGTGATGGCCGGGTCTCGGACACTGGAGGGGGGCCGGGATCCGGCCAATAACACCACGGTCAGCACCACGGTCATGGCCCGCGAGCGGGCCGGTGACGAAACATGGGGCGTCCCGCAGTGCATGTCGCCGCCCAAACACCGTAGGCTCGTGGCAGTCACGAACGCGGAGCCACGAGGAGCGCACGACGGTGAACCCAGGGGATGTCAACCTGCAGCAGCTGCTGGAGCAGGCCCAGCTCATGCAGCAGCAGCTCGTGAGCGCCCAGCAGGAGCTCAACGACGCGCAGATCGAGGGCTCATCCGGCGGTGGCCTGGTGACGGCCGTCGTCAACGGATCGGGCGAGCTGCTGGAGCTGAAGATCGACCCGAGCGTCATCGACGCCGCCGACCCGCAGGACACGGCCGACACGATCGCCGACCTGGTGATCGCGGCGGTCCGCGACGCCGTGCGCGCGGCGGCCGACCTGCAGCAGGAGAAGCTCGGCCCGCTGGCGCAGGGGCTGGGCGGCGGCGGCCTCGGACAGTTGCCAGGGTTCTAGGCATGTACGAAGGGGTCGTCCAAAACCTGATCGACGAGCTGGGCCTGCTGCCCGGCGTCGGTCCCAAGAGCGCGCAGCGGATCGCGTTCCACCTGCTCGCGGCCGATCCAGCCGACGTCAAGCGGCTGGCGCACGCGCTGCTGGAGGTCAAGGAGAAGACCCGCTTCTGCCGGGTGTGCGGCAACGTGGCCTCCGAGGAGGAGTGCCGCATCTGCCGCGACGCGCGGCGCGACACGCACGTGATCTGCGTGGTCGAGGAGCCGAAGGACGTCGTGGCGATCGAGAAGACGCGCGAGTTCCGCGGCACCTACCACGTGCTCGGCGGCGCGATCAGCCCGATCGACGGCATCGGCCCCGACGACCTGCGCATCCGCGAGCTCATGACCCGCCTGGCCGACGGCCGGGTGACCGAGCTCATCCTCGCCACAGACCCCAATCTCGAGGGTGAGGCGACGGCGACCTACCTCGCCCGTCTGGTCAAGCCGATGGGCATCAAAGTGACACGACTGGCCAGCGGGCTGCCCGTCGGCGGCGATCTGGAGTACGCCGACGAGGTGACCTTGGGCCGCGCGTTCGAAGGACGGAGGCTGCTGGATGTCTGACGAGTGGAGCACGCTCGCCGAGGAGATCTCCAGGCACGCGCAGGACTACGTGGACGGGCTGACGAGAGTCGCCGGCGGCGAGGGCGGCGACGCCATCTGGTCGCTGCTGCTGGTCGAGGTCGCTCAGGTGAGCCTCGCCGGCGCCAAGCTCGGCGCCAACCGTGACGTCATCCTCTCCGGCAACTACGAGCCGCCGATGAGCGAGGACCCTGACATCGACGGCGTGCGCACGGCGCTGGCCGAGCGGCTCGGGCCGGTCGACGACTACGCGGAGGTGTTCGACCCGTACAAGGACACGGGCGTCACCCCCTACCGGCTGTCCGACGACCTGACCGCGGTCGCCGCCGACCTCATCCACGGCCTGCGGCACTTCCGCGCCGGGCGGCCGCACGAGGCGCTGTGGTGGTGGCAGTACTCCTACTTCAACACCTGGGGCAACCACGCGGGCGCCGCGATGCGGGCGCTGCAGGCGCTGGCCGCGCACTCGCGTCTCGACGTGGCGGAGGAGTCCACCCTCGACGCCGCGGGGGAAGCGACCGCGGTCTGAAAGGCCCGCAGTTACCGGGCATATCGGTCCACATAGTGGTATGACGCAGCAAGAACATGAGACGACCCAAGTAGACTGGCAGCTCAAAGTCCGAACCGGGAGACTCTCGTGGCGCTCGTTGTGCAAAAGTACGGTGGTTCGTCCGTCGCCGACGCGTCCTGCATCAAGCGGGTCGCGCAGCGGATCGTCGCGACGAAAAAAGCCGGCAACGACGTGGTCGTGATCGTCTCCGCGATGGGTGACACGACGGACGAGCTGCTCGACCTGGCCGAGCAGGTGTCGCCGCTGCCTCCGGGCCGCGAGCTCGACATGCTGCTGACCTCGGGCGAGCGCATCTCGATGGCCCTGCTGGCGATGGCGATCGCCAACCTCGGCCACGAGGCCCGTTCGTTCACCGGCTCGCAGGCCGGCGTGATCACCGACTCCACGCACGGCAAGGCGCGCATCATCGACGTGACGCCCGGCCGCATCCAGGAGGCGATCGCCCAGGGCCACATCGCGATCGTGGCCGGGTTCCAGGGCGTGTCGCAGAACACCAAGGACATCACCACGCTGGGCCGCGGCGGCTCGGACACCACGGCGGTGGCGCTCGCGGCGGCGCTCGACGCCGACGTGTGCGAGATCTACACCGACGTGGACGGCATCTTCACCGCCGACCCGCGCATCGTGCCCCCGGCCCGCCAGATCCCCAGGATCTCGTACGACGAGATGATGGAGATGGCCGCCTGCGGCGCGAAGATCCTGCACCTGCGGTGCGTCGAGTACGCCCGCCGCTTCGACCTGCCGATCCACGTCCGGAGCTCTTTCAGCACCAAGGAAGGGACGTGGGTCGTCTCCGACCCTTACACCGAAGGAACCGAGATGGAGCAGCCGATCATCTCCGGCGTCGCGCACGACCGGAGCGAGGCCAAGATCACTGTTGTCGGGGTGCCCGACAAGGTCGGCGAGGCTGCCTTCATCTTCAAAACGCTGGCCGACGCCGAGATCAACATCGACATGATCGTTCAGAACGTCTCGGCCGCGGCCACGGGCCGCACGGACATCTCGTTCACGCTGCCCGCCGCCGACGCCCAGACGGCGCTGAGCGCGCTGAAGAAGATCCAGGAGCGCATCGGGTTCGAGTCGCTGCTCTTCGACGACCAGATCGGGAAGGTGTCGCTGATCGGCGCGGGCATGCGCTCGCACCCCGGCGTCACGGCGACGTTCTTCGCGGCCATCGCGGACGCGGGGGTCAACATCGAGATGATCTCGACGTCCGAGATCCGCATCTCAGTGGTCGTCGGGCAGGACGGCGTCGACGCGGCCGTGGCGGCCGCGCACCGCGCCTTCGATCTCGACGCCGACCAGGTGGAAGCAACGGTGTACGGAGGTACCGGACGATGAGCAGGCCCAATCTCGCGCTGATCGGCGCCACCGGTGCCGTGGGCACCGTCATGCGCGACATCGTGTCGACCCGCGAGGACATCTGGGGCGAGATCCGCCTCGTGGCCTCCCCGCGCTCGGCCGGCAAGGTGCTCCAGGTGCGCGGCGAGGACGTCGTGGTGCAGGCGCTCGCGCCCGAGGTGTTCGACGGCATCGACATCGCCATCTTCGACGTGCCCGACGAGGTGTCGGCCGTGTGGGTGCCGATCGCGGCCGAGCGCGGCGCGATCGCCATCGACAAGTCCGGCACGTTCCGGATGGACCCCGACGTGCCGCTGGTGGTGCCCGAGGTCAACCCGCTCGACGCCCGTCAGCGTCCCCGCAACATCATCTCCACGCCCAACTGCACGACGCTGTCGATGATGGCGGCGATGGGCGCGCTGCACGCCGAGTACATCCTGACCGAGCTGGTCGTGGCCTCCTACCAGGCGGTCTCGGGCGCGGGCGTGGCCGGCTCGGCCCGCCTGTACGACGAGGTCGAGGCGCTGGCCGGCGACCGCTCGATCGGCCAGGCGGCCGGCGACGTGCGCAAGGCGCTGGCCAACAAGCTGCCCGAGGAGTCGCCGTTCCCCGCGCCGATCGCGTTCAACGTGGTGCCGTGGGCCGGCTCGCTCAAGGACGACGGCTGGGCCTCCGAGGAGCTGAAGCTCCGCAACGAGTCCCGCAAGATCCTCGGCATCCCCGACCTCAAGGTCTCGGCGACCTGCGTCAGGGTGCCGGTGATCACCACGCACTCGCTGGCCGTGCACGCGCGCTTCGAGCGCCCGATCACGGTCGCCGACGCGCACCGCGTGCTGGAGGCGGCGCCGACCGTGGTCCTCATGGACGACCCGGCGGGCGGCGTCTACCCGACGCCGCTCGACGTGGTGGGCAACGACCCGACCTACGTCGGCCGCGTCCGTCAGGCGATCGACTTCCCCAACACGCTCGACCTGTTCGTGTGCGGTGACAACCTGCGCAAGGGCGCCGCGCTCAACGCGGCGGAGATCGCCGAGCTGGTGGCGGGCGAGCTGTAGTCGCGCTTCATTGGTGGACGTCGCACGAGCGGTGCGGCGTCCACTCGCGTTCACGTCCACCGTCCGGGTCCCGTGCGCCTGTCACCGGAACAGGATGTCCCAGTGGTCGCTCTCGTTCGCGAACGTCGTGCCCGAGGGCGCGCGGTAGAGCCGGGCGCCGTCGCCGCGCACTCCTGATCGCTGGTAGTTCTTCGTGATGTACTGGTCGATGCAGGAATTGTGGCCGATGTCGAGCTTGTAGCCGTTGCCGTGGCTGAACTGGCCGGGCGCGTGGCCGTCCTCCGTGCCGCCGGTCACCAGGATGGGGCAGTGGCTCTCCTGCTTGAGCTGGATGATCTGGGCGACCGTGCCGGTGCGCACCTTGTCGAGCGAGGTGCAGTGGTGGTGGTGCTTGCTCGTGCAGTTGCCGGTCGACTTGGTACGCAGCCCGGCGGTCCTGAGCCAGCCGTCCGCCGTGGCGTGCGACATGCGGATCGAGGCCTGGCGGGGCAGCACGCGCGTGAGGTCCACGCGGGCCTGCTTGTCGAGCACCTTGGCGCGGTTGTGGACGACGGGCCGGCGGGCCTTCGGCATCCGTACGACGGCGGTGCGGACGGGGTCGCGCAGGGCCTCGGCCAGCGAGTGGCCGGCCTGCTCCAGCGGGCCCGTCAGGGTCTCCGCTTCTGTGCTCGCCGAGTGCTCGCGGTTCTCGCCGGTCAGCCACGCGGGCTCGCCGGCGGCCTGCGGGAGGCCGAGGTCGCTCCGCGGGACGCGGATCTCGCCGAGCGGCGCCCATCCGTCTCCGTGCGGGGCCCACACGTCGCCCTGCGGGAGGCGGGCGTCGCCGTGCGGTGGCCCGCCACGGCCGTCGCCGTGCGGTGGCCCGCCACGGCCGTCGTGTCCCTCCAGGCGCTGCTGGAGAAGCGCGAGGCGGTCGAGGGCCGCGCGGTCCGTCCGGGACTCCAGCGCGTTCGCGAGCGCCGTCAGGAAGGCGGGCTGCTCCGGCTGCGGTGTCCCGTAGCGGGTTTCTGTGTCGGTCGTGCCGTCCGCAGCCCGCGTCCCTCCGGGGTGGGACGCGGCGGCGGCGGCCGAAGCCGATGCGATTATGGTGATCTCAATGCCGAGGAGCGCGACCACGGTGAGTCGAGCTGTTCCACGTATCCACATGTCGATGCCTTTTTCGCGGAAATAGCCCTTCCGCCACAAACGACAATCCCACCATTCACCTGAGATAACTCCCGCCGCGGACGCAACTTTGCCTTGTGGCGGTGATCACCGTGCGGCTCCATGACTGAACCGCGTTTCACGACGTACAGTGACGAACGTGTCCGAAGCCCGAAACCGAGGATCGGAGAGCACCCGAGAGGTCATCGTCGAGACGGCCTTGCGACTGTTCAGGGAGCGCGGCTTCGACAGGACCACGATGCGCGCCATCGCCGCCGAGGCCGGGGTGTCCGTGGGCAACGCCTACTACTACTTCGACAGCAAGGAGGCGTTGATCCAGGCGTATTACGACCGCGCCCAGGCCGAGCACGAGGCGGCCTGCGCGGAGTTCCTGGCCACCGAGCGATCGTTCGCGGCCAGGCTCAGCGGGGTGTTGCGCGAGTGGGTCCGCGTTTCCGAGCCGTACCACGAGTTCGCCGTGAAGTTCTTCAAGCACGCGGCCGAGCCGACCAACCCGCTGAGCCCGTTCAGCAAGCAGTCGTCGCCGGCGCGTGAGGCGTCCATCGCGCTCTACCGCGAGGTCGTCGAGGGGTCGGCCGACCGGATGAACGCCGAGCTGCGCGAGGAGCTGCCCGAGCTGCTGTGGCTGCTGTCCATGGGGATGGTGCTGTTCTGGGTGCACGACACCTCGCCGGGGTGCGCGCGGACGTACCGGCTGATCGAGGTGACGGTGCCGCTGGTGGACCGGCTGGTCGGGTTGTCGCATCTGCCGGGCCTGCGGGGGATCACGCAGGACTTCATCGCGGCCGTGCACGAGCTGCGGGCCTAGCGGGGGGCCTGGCGGGCCTAGGGGGACATACCAAACGGTTGGTATGGTCGCCTCGTCGGAACATCATTCTGGAGGCGCGCCGATGACGCAGAACTGGGGCATGACCATCCCCTTCTACGACCGCTCGCTCGCGAGGTCACGGGAGCTGATCGCCGAGCTGCCCGGACTCGGCTACACGGACGCGTGGTCGGCCGAGGTCAACGGCGTGGACGGGTTCACGCCGCTCGCCCTCGCCGCCGAGTGGGCGCCCGAGGTCCGGCTGGGCAGCGGCATCGTCCCCGTCTCCACGCGCGGCCCCGGGCTGCTGGCCATGTCCGCGGCCACGGTCGCCGATCTCGCGCCCGGCCGGTTCGTGCTCGGGATCGGCGCCTCCTCGCCGGCGATCGTCGAGCGCTGGAACGCCGGCACGTTCACCAAGCCCTACGCCCGGACCCGCGACACCCTGCGCTTCCTCAAGAAGGCCCTGGCGGGGGAGAAGGTGACGGAGGCGTACGAGACGTTCGAGATCAAGGGCTTCAAGCTGGAGCGGGCGCCCAAGACGCCGCCGAAGATCGTGCTGGCCGCGCTGCGCCCCCGCATGCTGCGCCTGGCGGCCGAGGAGGCCGACGGCGCGATCACCAACTGGCTCTCGCCCGCCGACGTGCGCAAGGTGCGCGCCGAGATCGGGCCGGGCACCGAGCTGATCGCCCGCCTGTTCGTGTGCGTGAGCGAGGACACCGACAAGGTCCGCGAGCTGGCCCGCTGGATGCTGGCGAGCTATCTGACCGTCCCCGTGTACGCCGCCTTCCACGACTGGCTCGGCCGCGGCGAGCTCCTGCGCCCGATGCACGAGGCGTGGGCGGCGGGCGACCGCCAGGCCGCGCTCAAGGCCATCCCCGACGAGGTGGTGGACGACCTCATCGTGCACGGCGACGCCGCCACGTGCCGGGCCAGGATCCGCGAGTACGTGGCGAACGGCCTCGACACCCCCATCCTCGCGCCCATCCCCGGCGGCGAGATCCCCATCGAGCAGGCCGTACGCGACCTGTCGCCCAAGGCGGGGGAGGCGGACCGTGCATGACGCGCTGAGGCTGGACGCGGTCGGGCAGGCGGCGGCTATCAGGAACGGCGACCTGTCGCCCCGCGAGCTGGCCGAGGCCGCCATCGCCGCCATCGAGGAGCGCGACGGCGAGCTCAACGCGGTCGTCTTCCCCCGCTTCGAGCGGGCGCTGGCCGAGCTGGACCGCCTGCCACGCGAGGCGCCCTTCGCCGGGGTGCCGATCCTGCTGAAGGACCTGGGCTGGCGGCAGGCGGGCGAGCCGTACGCGGCGGGCTCGGCGGTCCGCGACGGGGTCGAGGACGCCCGGGACGGCTACGGCGTGACGCGGCTGCGCGAGGCCGGGTTCGTCATCCTGGGGCGGACGAACACGCCCGAGTTCGGCAGCACGATCACCACCGAGCCGGCGGCGTTCGGGCCGACCCACAACCCGTACGATCCGGCGTACTCGGCGGGCGGCTCCAGCGGCGGCTCCGCGGCGGCCGTGGCGGCCGGCATGGTGGCGCTGGCCACGGCGAGCGACGGCGGCGGCTCCATCCGCATCCCCGCGTCCCTGTGCGGCCTCGTGGGGCTCAAACCGTCGCGGGGGCGGGTCAGCCTCGGCCCGGCGCTCGGCGAGGGCTGGAGCGGCTTCTCCTGCCCGGGATTCGTCACCAGGACCGTACGCGACACCGCCGCCGCGCTCGACGTGGTCGCCGGGCTGCACGCGGGCGACCCGTACGACGCGCCCGCGCTGCCCGGCCCGCTGGCCGCCGAGGCCGGACGCGACCCCGGACGGCTGCGCGTCGGCTACCTCACCGCCCACCCGAGGGCCGACGTCCCGGAGGCGGCCGAGCCGGCGGAGGCGGTCGCCGCGGCGGCCGCCCTGCTGGAGTCGCTGGGCCACGACGTGACGCCCGGCGGCCCTGAAGCGCTCGCCGACCCGGACTTCCCCTCCCACTTCGGCGCGATCGTGGCCGAGAACCTGGCCGCCACGGTGGACGGGCTCGGCGAGCTGCGCGGCAAGCCGGTCGAGCCGGAGGAGCTGGAGCCGCGCAACGCCGCCATGGTGGCCGCCGCGCGCAGCCGCAGCGCGGCGCAGCACCTCCGCGCCACCCAGTGGGTGGACGCCTTCCGCCGCCGCATGGCCGCCTGGTGGAGCGCCGGGCACGACCTGCTGCTGATGCCGTCGCTCGGGGTCGCGCCGTTCCCCCTCGGCTGGATCCCGTCCGACGACCTCACCCTCGCGCTCGGCCGTACGGCGCACGCGGTGGCGTTCACCTCGCCGATCAACGCGACCGGCCAGCCGGCGATCTCCCTGCCGCTGCACCGGACGGCCGCCGGGCTGCCCGTCGGAGTGCAGCTCGTGGCCGCGTACGGGCGGGAGGACCTGCTGGTCCGGGTGGCGGCCCAGATCGAGCGGGCCCGGCCCTTCGCGCACGACGCCATGCGGTGATCGACAGGAACCTCTCACCCCGGCGTCGCGTTATATCGTGAAAAGCCGGGGGTAGGGGGTTGGACATGATGGCTAAGGCAGCACGGGCAGCGGCGGCGTGGCGCACGTACCGCGAGGTGACCAAGCCTGGATCGCCCGCTCTGATGACCAGGGTGCGCGCCATCCCGCGCATGGTGCGCGCGGTGATGCGCGGTGACTACGGCGGCATGGGCAAGGGCCGGCTCGGCCTCATCGCCCTCGGCGTCGTCTACATCATCTCGCCGATCGACATCGTCCCCGACTTCCTCACCCTGATCGGCGTCGCCGACGACTTCGGCGTGTTCCTGTGGCTGGCGACCGCGCTCCTCGGCGAGAGCGGCCGCTACGTCGAGCACGAGCGCCGGATCATCCTGGGCCAGGTGGAAGGGGAGGCCTAGATCTCCTCCATGCGCAGCCAGGCCCGCGACGGCAGCGGGTGCCCGAACAGGCGGGCCGCGTTGCCGTAGGCCACCCGGGCGATGTCCGCGGGCGGCAGCGGGCCGAGGTTGCGCGAGACGGCCTTCTGCGTGTCGGGCCAGGTCGAGTCGGAGTGCGGATAGCCGCTCTCCTGGAGCACGTGGTCGAGCCCGACCGCGAGCCGCACCCCCGACAGCGCGTGGTCGTCGCGCGTGCCGAAGAAGAAGTTGCGGCGCAGCACCTCGCTCGGCTTGAGCCCGCCGTCCCAGGACGCCTCGCCCGCCACCGGGTGGTCGAGCGCGTAGTCGGCGCGCTCGGCCAGCAGCGGCAGCCAGCCCACGCCGCCCTCGACGATGAGGATGCGCAGCGCGGGGAAGCGCAGCGGCAGCCCCGACCACAGCCAGTCGGCGCAGGCGAACATGGCAGTGGTGGGCATCAGCGTGGTGATGGCCTCGATGGGCGTGTCGGGGGAGGGCACGGGCGACCACGAGGAGTCGCTGGTGTGCAGGCACACGACGGTGCCGGTCTCCTCGCAGGCGGCGAAGAACGGGTCCCAGTGGCCGGTGTGGATGGACGGCAGCCGCATCCGGTTGGGGAACTCGGGGAAGACCACGGCCTTGAAGCCGCGCGCCGCGTTGGCCCGGATCTCCTTGGCGGCCACGTCGGGATCGGGCAGCCACGGGAGCTGCAGGCCGATGACCCGCTCGGGATAGGTGCCCGCCCACACGTCGATGTGCCAGTCGTTCCACGCGCGGACCAGGGCGAGGCCGAGCTCCTGGTCGCGGGTCCTGGCGAACGGCATGCCGGCCTGCTGGGCGAGCATGCCGGGGAAGCACAGCGCGGCCCAGATGCCGGCCACGTCCATGTCCTGGACGCGGGCCTCGATGTCGTGGCAGCCAGGACGCATGTTCTCGAAGCGGACCGGGTCGAGCGTCCACTGCTCGCGGGGCAGACCGGCGCCGACGTCGATGCCGGCGCACGGGTAGGTGGCGCCGCCGTAGCGCCAGACCTGGTGACCCGCCTCCGTCTCCACGACCTTGGGCGCGACGTCGGCGTATTTCTCCGGCAGTCGGTCTTCGAAGAGGTCGGGCGGCTCGATCAGGTGATCGTCGGCTGAGATGATCACGTAGTCGCGCCGCCGGGGTTCGGGGTCGGGGAGCAGCGGCGTAGTCACGCAGGTAACCGTACGACGACGGGATAACGTCGAACAAGCTGCGACGTATCCGTTGGGTATCCGAAGCCGAGGCCCGGGATCGCCGGGGAGGGGGATCGCCGGACGATCCCGGGCGTTCGGGTCCGCTTGTTCCGGCGAGGGATGCTGCTCGCGCGGACCCTGCCGCGCCCTCTACCCCCGCGGGCGGGGTTCAGTCAGCAGGTGCCGGCGCAGCTCCTCGGTCGCGGCGGGGGAGAGGCCCACGACCTGCGAGACGTACCGTTCGGGCGAGCCGTGCCTGGCCGTCAGATCGGTCAGGAAGAAGCGCATCGCCTCGGCAGGGGCCAGCCCGAAGCCCGGCCAGAGGGCCGCGTCGGGGTGCCGCCGCCGCCAGTCGGCGATGAAGCGCTCGGTGGCCAGGCCGGTGAGCGCGTAGTCGGCCACGATGTCGTCCTCGCTCACCCCCGCGAGCGAGAGCACCAGCGCGGCCAGCACGCCGGTGCGGTCCTTGCCGGCCGCGCAGTGGATCACCACGGGCGCGTTGCCGGCGTCGGCGATCATCTCCAGCGCCGCGCGCAGGTTGTCCACGCCGTCCTCGGTGACCTCCAGGTAGCGGTCGGCGAGGTAGCGGGCCACGCCGAGCGCCTCGTCGTAGGCGTTGACGTCCCAGCGGCGGCCCTCGATGGGCAGGTTGTGGTAGCGCTGCCCCTCGCTCTCCGGGACCCGCCCCATCCTCTCGATCTCGAACGGGTGGCGCAGGTCGATGACCGTACGCACGCGCAACGCGCGGAAGGCGGCCAGGTCGTCCCGGTCGAGCCAGCCGAGCGAGTCGGCACGGTAGAGCCGCTGCCACCGGATGGCGCGGCCGTCGGCGGTGGGGTATCCACCCATGTCGCGGAAGTTGCACAGGTTGGCGAACTCGATGTGCCGGATCACCCCATCACCTTACGTCGAGGGCGTCCGCGCCTCCTCGGGCACGACGGGCGCGCCGGGCCGCTGCCCCTCACCCTGCCCGTCACGCTGTTCGGCCAGTTCGCGGCGCAGCAGCAGCACCCAGCCGCCGATCGCCACGCCGATGAACAACCACCACTGGAAGGCGTAGGCCAGGTTGAGCCCGCCGCCCGCGCCCACGTCGGGCGCGGGGACCGGCTCGGGCGCCGGCTTTCCCGCCGGCTCCTGGGAGATGAGCTCGACGTACCCGTCAAGCAGCCGGTACGGGACCTGCCGCCCGATCGATCCCGCGTCGATCAGCAGCACCTGCCCGGCCGGCAGGCCGGAGACCTCGCGGATGCCGGACGACTTCTCGGTCTCGCTCTGGCGTAGCCGTCCGGTGACAGTTACCTGCCCGGTGGGCGGCGGCGGCACGGTCGGCGGGGTGTCGGCGGTCGCGCCGGCCGGGACCCAGCCCCGGTTGACCAGCACGCCCGTGCCGTCGGCGGTGACGAGCGGGGTCAGGACGTAGAAGCCGGGGCGGCCGTCCTGGGGCCGGCGGCGTACGACGAGGGCGTGCGCGGGGTCGTAGGAGCCGGCCACGGTCACCCGGCGGAACCGGTCGGCGGCCTCGACCCGCCCGCCGGGCGCGGCCAGCCGCTCCATCGGCACCGGGGGCGCCTCGATGTTGGCGGTGACCCGCTCGCTGTTGGCCGACCGCTCCTCGAAGCGCCCGTACTGCCACCGCCCGAGGAAGACGAAGGCGGGGATGGCGAGCAGCACCACCAGGGTGAGCCCGAGCCATCGGGGCGTCAGCAGGATCCGGTACACGCTCTCCAGGGTAGGCAGACCTGCCGGTGCCCTCGTACGCGCCTCGCCCTGATCAGACGCTTCTGAGCCGGGCGCCGGCGCCCGGCTGCGGGGTGACCTCGCGCGGCCCGGACACTTCATGGCCGTCCGCGCAGCGGAAGTGCAGCTCGATGGGCGCGCCGCAGTCGCGGTGGGTGAGCAGCACGGGCGGGCCGTCGTCGTCGGCCAGGTAGCGGTCTCCCCAGTGCATGAGCGCGACCAGCAGCGGATAGAGGTCGCGGCCCTTGTCGGTGAGGCGGTATTCGTCGCGCTGCCGCTGGCCGGGCTCGCGGTAGGGCTCTTTGCGCAGCAGCCCCTCCTCCACCAGGCGGGCCAGGCGGGCGCTGAGGACCTGGCGGGGGGCGCCGGTGACGGCCTGCATGTCGGCGAAGCGCCGCACGCCGCTGAACGCCTCACGCAGCACCAGGAAGGTCCATTTCTCCCCGACGATGTCCAGGGTGCGCTCGATCGAGCAGTTGTCCACCCGGAAGGGAACGTTCATTTTTTCATTATATCTGAGTTCGATTGACAGACTCAGGTCTGACCGGGCAGGCTGAGTCCATGTTAGGAACTCAGATCCGCCCCGCCGGGCCCGACGACGAGGAACGGGTCCGCCGCTTCCTGTGCGGGCTGTCGCTGCACACGCAGACGCTGCGGTTCTTCACCGGCCAGCCGTCGCCGGCGGCGAGCCTCGTCCGCGCCCTGGTCGCGGTGAACGAGCGGCGCGACGTGCTCGTGGCCACCACGCCGGACGGCGAGATCGTCGGGCACGCGATGAGCTACCAGGGCGGCGTCGCCGACGTCGAGGTCGCGGTCGTCGTCACCGACGACTGGCAGGGCCGCGGGCTCGGTCCCTGCCTGGTCCGTACGCTCCTGCTCAGGGCCTTCGTCCGGGGCGCGCGGACCGTCGCCATGGACGTCATGGGGGAGAACCGGCGGGCGCTGCGGCTGATCCGCAGGGTGTGGCCGGACGCCCGGATGACGGTGTGCTCCGGGGCGGTCGAGGTGACCGCTATGATCGATCCGGCCGTCCTATTTGCGGAACAAGGTTCTGTTGCCACACCATTGACAGTGTGAAGAGTGTCAAGAACGGACGCGACGGCCGGACCCGCATCATCGAGGGCGCCCTCCGCCGCTTCAGCCAGGACGGGGTGTCGGCCACGACGCTGGCCAGCCTCCGCGAGGAGAGCGGCGTCAGCGTCGGCAGCTTCTACCACCACTTCGCCAGCAAAGAGCACGTCTTCGGCGTCCTCTACGCCGAGATCCTCGACGCCTACCAGGAAGCCTTCCTCGCCAAGCTCACCGAGCACGAGGACGCGCGCGCCGGCATCGAGGCCGTCGTCGCCTTCCACATGCGCTGGGCCGGCGAGCATCCTGAGCGGGCCCGGCTGCTCATCAGCGAGCGGCCGCCGCGCAAGCAGGAGCCGGGCGGCGCGGAGGTCGCCGAGGCCCGGCGGGCGTTCTTCCGCAAGGTGTCCGACTGGTGGCGGCCGCACATGAAGAACGGCCTGCTCCAGCCCGTGCACCCCACCATGTGCTACGTCCTGTGGCTGGGCCCGGCGCAGGAGATGTGCCGGCTATGGTTCGCGGGGGCGCACACGCCGACCGAGGAGGAGATCAAGGGGCTGGGCGAGGCGGCCTGGCACAGCCTCCGACAGCCCGCCGGGTGACGCGCGTGTAGTCCTCTGCACGGGGAGCGATGATTTGAGCACGGTTCGTGGTGTTATCGTGCTGCTTGTGAGACGACCTCGGGCTCTGGTGCTGCCCGTCTTGCCGGAGAGCGCGCTCGCCCGCCTGGCCGAGGTGGCCGAGCTGACCGAGGCTCCCGCGCGCCCGGACCTCGGCTTCACCGACGAGCGGCTGGCCGATCTCGTCGTGGAGACCGGCGCCACCGTGCTCGTCACCGACGGGGACCAGGTCGGCGCCTCGGTCCTCGACCTCGATCTCGACGTCGTGGCCGTCATGGGCCCGCCGACCAGCGTCGATCTCGACCTCGCCGCCGAGCGCGGGGTGCCCGTCCTGCACGCCGGCGACCGCGACGCCGACGCGGTGGCCGAGCTGACGCTGGCGCTGATGTTCGCGGTCAGCAGGCACATCGTCACCGCCGACAGCGAGGTGCGCAGGGGCCGCGCCTACCGCGGCAAGGTGCCGCCCGCCCAGCGCCACCGCGGGCGCCGGCTCACCGGGCGCACGCTCGGCATCGTCGGGCTCGGCCGGGTCGGCGAGGCCATGCGCTGGCGGTGCGAGGGGCTCGGCATGCGGGTGATCGCCTGCGATCCCGGTGTCGCCGAGGCCACCCACACGTTCGCCGCGCTGCTCGCCGAGTCCGACGTGATCTCGCTGCACCTGCCGCTGACCGCCGAGACGCGCGGCATGTTCGGCTACGCCGAGTTCGGCGCGATGCGGCCCGGCGCGATCTATCTCAACACCTCGCGCGGCGCGCTCCACGACCTGACGGCCCTGGTCGAGGCGCTGCGCCGGGGGCAGGTGGGCGGCGCCGGGCTCGACCACTTCGAGGGGGAGTGGCTGGATCCGTCGCATCCGCTGATCGAGCTGCCGAACGTGGTGCTGACGCCCCGGCTCGGCGAGGCCACCGGGGAGACGCGGGAGGAACTGGCCGAGGCGCTGGTCGCCGACATCGAGCGGGTGCTGCGCGGCGACACGCGGCCGGCCGTGCCGATCGCCCGGCCGGCCTGACCTCCTTCAGGCGGCTGATCTCCCTCAGGCGGTCTGACCTCCTTCAGGCGGGCTGGCGCAGCCGGGTGTGGACCCGCCAGCTGGACCGCTCCAAGGAGATGTCCAGCCGCAGCTCGCCCCGCTGCCGGCGCAGCCCGGGCACCCGCACCCGGTCGTGCACGGCGAACCGCCCGCGGTGCGGATAGCCGAAGCCGAGCTCGCCCGGCAGCACCCGCAGGTCGTCGCGGTTGCCGCAGTGGGGGCACGTCCAGGACACCAGGTCGAGGCCGCGGTTGTAGTCGGAGCAGGCGTTGAAGTACTCGTCGGGCCCGAAGCGGGACTCGCAGGCCAAACAGGGGATCAGCATGAGACCCACTCCTAAGAGTCGTTCCTTGCCTCCATAGAGATACCCCGTCGCGCTTACCTGTGGCTTGCAGTTCACTTGGGTACTTGTGTAACAGTATGGGCACTGTCGGTGGCAGATCATGTGCGAGCGTCCACGGTGAAAGGATGGGTGGGTGGAACGACTGCGCCAACTCCTCCTCCGAACCGACTACACGATCGACGGCGTACGCGAACGACTCGGCAGCATGGCCGCCTCGGCCCTGGCCCGCGAGGAGCTGGTGCCCGCCCTGCGGGCGACCGCCGCCGGCGACCCCCTGGCGACGCTGATCAGGCTGTGGTGGCTCGGGGTGCCCGTGCCCGCCGCGGCGCTCGGCCCGGAGGTCCTGGACTCGGGCCTGGTCGAGGAGGCCGGCGACGGCGAGGTGCGGGCGACGGTCCACCTGCAGCCCTGGGAGACCGGCGGCTACCTCGTCTCCGACCGCAAGGTGCGGCCGGGCGACCCGCCGCTGCGGCCCGACCACGTCGTGGGGGCCGGCGGGGCCTCGGCCAACCTGGCCCAGCTCGTCACCCGCCGCCCGGTGGGCAGCGCGCTCGACCTCGGCACCGGCTGCGGCGTCCAGGTGCTGCACCTGGCCGGGCGGGCCGAGCGCGTGGTCGCCACCGACCTCAACCCGCGCGCACTGGAGCTGGCCCGGCTGAGCTGGGAGCTGTCCGGCGTCGAAGGCGTGGAGACGCGGGAGGGCTCTGCGTACGACCCGGTCGAGGGCGAGCGGTTCGACCTGGTCGTGAGCAATCCCCCGTTCGTCATCGCGCCCGTCGGCGAGGGGAAGCTGACCTACCGCGAGTCGGGCGAGGCCGGCGACGCCTTCTGCCGCGAGCTGGTCCGCCGCACGCCCGACCACCTCAACCCCGGCGGCCAGGCCCACTTCCTGGCCAACTGGCTGCACGTCGAGGGCGAGGACTGGCACGAGCGGGTGGGCGGCTGGCTGCGCGAGACCGGCTGCGACGGCTGGGTGGTGCAGCGCGACGTCCAGGACCCGGCCGAGTACGTCGAACTGTGGCTGCGCGACGCCGCCCGGCAGGGCACCCCCCGCTACACCGAGCTCTACGACCGCTGGCTGTCCTGGTTCGACGAGCACAAGGTCGAGGGCATCGGCTTCGGCTGGATCACCATGCGGGCGTCCGGCACCCTCGACCCGGTCGTCCGCGTCGAGCACCTGGACCACCAGGTGGTGCTCCCGGTCGGCGACTACGTCGACGACGTGCTCGACTCGATCGCCGCCGCCCACCGGGCGGGCGATCTCGGCGCGGCCCGGCTGCGCACCGCCGTCGGCCTGCTCGACGAGCGCGTCGGCCTGCCCGGCGCGGAGGACCCGATCCGCATCGTGCTGCGCCAGACGCAGGGGCTGCGGCGCAGCAGGGAGGTCGGCACGGTGGAGGCCGCGCTGGCCGGGGTGTGCGACGGCGACCTCGCACTCGGCCCGCTGCTCAACGTGATCGCCGAGCTGGTCGGGGAGGGCGAGATGCCGGACGCCGACGCGATCCGGCCGCTCATCGCGGAGGGCTATTTCCTGCTTTGATCCGGCGTTGATCGGACGTCAACTCCCGGAGTGAAGACTGTGACCTACGACACGGACCTGGGGGGTTCGAGGGCCGTGTCGGGTCCGGCCGGTCGTTCGGCAGTGAGGCGGCTGGCCGTCGCGTGGAGCATCCGGATGACCGGGCCCCCTGGCGAAGCGCGGCGGTGAGGATGACCGGCCGGGCTGCTCATCAGCCGATCACGAGCGCCGATCGTGAATGCCGAGGACAGCCTTGATCAACCATGTGTGGATGACACGTCTGGACGACGAGCTGTACTCAGGTCTCGACGACGGCGCCGTGGGGCACGCCGTCCAGCAGGACCTTGAGATCGCCGGCCTCGGGGGCGCCGAGCCGGGAGAAGACGTCGTACGCCTGCCGGAGGCAGGCGAGGCTCCTGGAGAGGTCGCCGAGCCCGCGCAGGGCCTTGCCGAGCACGGTCAGCGACAGCGCCTCGCCGTAGGGGTGGCCGATGTCGCGGGAGACGACGAGGGCCTGCTCGGCGTGGCGGACGGCCTCCGGATAACGCTCGGCGGCGATGAACGTCTCCGCCAGGCGTGAGCACACCCGCTGCTCCCAGACCCGCTGCTTGCTGGCACGGAAGAAGGCCAGGCACTCGGCGTGGTGGTGGACGGCCTCGGTGAGGCGGCCCACGCGCGACAGCACGATGCCGAGGTGGTAGCGGGCGCGGGCGGTGCCGGCGCCGCTGCCCATCTCGGTGAAGATGGCCAGGCCCTTCTCGGCCGCCGCGATGGCGTCGTCGGGCCGGCCGAGGCCCAGGTGGTCGCGGGCGGAGTAGCTGAGCACCAGCGCCTCGCCGGCGGGCACGCCGTTCTCGCGATACCAGGTCATGGCCGCCTCGAACAGCGCCAGCGCCTCGGCGTGCCTGCGCTGCCTGCCGACGACCACGGCCAGGGCGTTGAGCACCTCGCCGGTGACGACCTTCTCGGCGCGTTCGGCCGACAGCTCGCGCACGCGCCTGAACTGCTCCTCGGCCTCGCGCAGCCGGTTGGCGGCGAACAGCACCCTGCCGAGCACGTAGCGGGAGCGCAGCTCGCTGCCGGGGTCGCCGATCCGCAGCGCGGCGGCCAGCACGGCCCTGGTGCCCTGGTCGAACTCGCGGGTGTGGGTGCCGGACTCCAGCAGCGGCTCCATCGCGACCAGCAGGTCGCCGGCGGGCAGCAGCTGCTCGCCGGAGCGGGCGGAGGCGGCGGTCTGGCCGATGGCGGCGAACAGCGAGTCGCCCTCGGCGATCAGCCACGCCACGGCCTCGTCGACCGTGGTGAACGTACGGCCGGTGCCGACCACCACCAGGTTGTCGGCGATCGCGCTGCCCTCGTAGGCCAGCCGGTGCGCCGACTGGGCGGAGGCGAGGTAGAAGCCGAGCAGCCGGCCGAGCGCGAGGGCGAGCGCCTCGGGCCGCTCGGCCTTGTTCAGCTCGCGGCGGGCGAACAGCCTGAGCAGGTCGTGGTAGCGGTAGCGGCCGGGGCCGGGGGCCTCCAGGAGGCTGGCGTCCACCAGCGACTCCAGCAGCGCCTCGGTCTCGTACGCGGGCAGCGCCAGCACCGCCGCCGCGGCCTCCGAGGAGATGTCGGGCCCGCTGGGCAGCGACAGCAGCCGGAACGCGCGGGCCTGCTCGGGCGCGAGCTGGCCGTAGCCGAGCGCGAAGGTGGCCTCCACGGCCAGGTTGCCGACGCGCATCTCGTCGAGCCGGCGCTGCTCGTCGGCCAGGCGGGGCGCCAGCGAGGCGACCGTCCAGGACGGGCGGGCGGCCAGGCGGGCGGCCACGATGCGCACCGCGAGCGGCAGGAACCCGCAGGCGGCGACGACGTCCATGGCCGCGCCGTGCTCGGCGGCCACGCGCTCGGGCCCGGCGACGGCGGCGAACAGCGACAGGGCCTCGTCCGGCTCCATCACGTCGAGGTCCACGAGCCGGGCGGCCGGCAGGTCGGCCAGCTTGACCCGGCTCGTCACGATCGCGGCGCAGCCGGGGGAGCCGGGCAGCAGCGGGCTGACCTGCTCGGCGTCGCGGGCGTTGTCGAGCAGCACCAGGACGCGCCGCTCGGCGAGGAGCGAGCGGTAGAGCGCCGAGCGCTCGGCGAGGCCGTCGGGGATGACGTCGGGCGGGATGCCGAGCGCGCGCAGGAAGCCGCCGAGCGCGGACTCCGGCGCCGTGGCGCCGTCGCCGTAGCCGCGCAGGTCGGCGTAGAGCTGGCCGTCGGGGAAGACCTCCTCCACCTGGTGGGCGACGTGCACGGCGAGCGTGGTCTTGCCGACGCCGCCGATGCCGGAGATCGCCACCAAGGGCAGGCCCTCGGCGGAGGCGGTGGACAGCAGCGAGCGCAGCCGGGCGGCCTGCTCCTTGCGGCCGGTGAAGTCGGTGACCGCGGCGGGGAGCTGGGCGGGCCTCGGCAGCTCGGGGGCCGCGTACGGCTCCTCCTCGGCGGGCTGAGGCTCCTCGGCCGGCCCGTCGGCGGGCCTCCCGGACCCGGCGGGCCTTCCCGGCGCGGCGGGCTCGATCACGGGCTCCTCGGCGGGGGCCGGAGGCGGGGTGAGCGTGGGGTCGGCGGTGAGGATGCGCTGGTGGAGCGCGGTCAGCTCGGGGCCGGGCTCGATGCCCAGCTCGTCGATCAGCGCCTCGCGGGTCTCGGTGAAGACGTTGAGCGCGTCGCCCTGCCGGCCGCACCGGTAGAGGGCCAGCATGAGCTGGGCGCGCAGCCGTTCGCGCAGCGGGTGGTCGGCGGTGAGCGCGATCAGCTCGGAGACGACCGAGGCGTGGTCGCCTAGCTCCAGGTCGACGTCCATGAGGGTCTCGACGACGCTGAGGCGGCGCTCGGCGAGGCGGTCGCGCTGGTGCTCGGCGTACGGGCCGACGGTGCCGGCCAGCGGCTCGCCCTCGAACAGGGCGAGCGCGGCGCGCAGGAGGTCGGCGGCCTCGCGCGGCCGGCCGGACCTGCGCGCGGTCTCGGCCTCGGCGATGCGGCGCTCGAAGCGGGTCAGGTCGAGGGCGTCGTCGGGCAGCCGCAGCGCGTAGCCGCGGCCGATGGAGGTCAGCAGCTCGGGGCGGGAGCGGGCGACCCGGTCGGGTTCGAGCACGGTGCGGAGCCTGGAGACGTAGGTGCGCAGCGCGCCGAGGGCCCGCGGCGGCGCGTCCTCGCCCCACACGGCGTCGATCATCTCGTTGGGCGAGATCGCGCGGCCCTCGCGCAGCAGCAGCATCCCGAGGATGGACCGCTGGAGTGGGGTGCCCAGGTCGAGCTCCCGGCCGTCCCGCCACGCGCGGACAGGACCGAGCACGGCGAACCACAGGCCGCCTTCACCGCTCTGACCAGCCATGCCGTCTGTCTCCCAGCCAATGGAACGTTTTGTGACCAAATGATAGATCGAGGGACGATCGTCACCTAGATTCAGTACGCCTTCATGCAGAGCGACGGCGGGGCCGAAAAATACAGGCCCCGCCCATTCGTGTGGGCGGGGCCGAGGTGAACGGAGACTCAGGCTGCCTCGAACAGTCCCATCCGGCTGAGCAGACGCTCGCGGACGAGCGGCCATTCGGAGTTCAGGATCGAGTAGAACGCGGTATCTCGGACCGTGTTGTCGGCGCCTCGGCTGTCCGCTCGCCGCACACCGTCGAAGTGTGCGCCGAGGGCCTCGATGGCGGCCCGGGATTTGGTGTTGCGTACGTCTGCTTTGAGAGTGATGCGGTGGACGTCCCAGGTCTCGAAGGCGTGCGAGAGCATGAGGAACTTGCTCTCCCGGTTGACACCCGTGCCCTGGGCGCTCGCGCCCAGCCAGGTGTAACCGATGTCCGCCACGGACGGGATGTCGCCCACCGCGCCGCGCGTACCCGGAGGCCAGGGCATGGGGCCCTGCCAATACTCCAGGTGCATGAGACGGGTGGCACCGACCACGCGGTCGGTGTTCAGCCACCGGATGGCGAAGGGCAGCGTGCGGCCCTCCGCCTGCTCAGCCATGGCGGCCTCCACATAGGAGACCATCTCGTCCCGGCCGTCCGGGACCCGAGTGAAGGCGTACGTGGCACGGTCTTCACTCGCCGCGGCGACGAGGTCATCGACCACCGCGAGGCTGAGAGGCTCCAGGCGCACGAGGCGCCCGGACAAGGTGACAAGAGCGGGCATGTGCACATGATGAAGGGTGCACGGGGTGTGTGTGACCATGCCGCCAGGAAGATCTTTCCCGGGTTTCCGCGAGTGGGTCGTTTTCGCAGGTCAGAGGCCCCTTTTGGGGGACGTTCAACCGGCTCTTGGGCAGAAATTCGCCTAACCGTGACATGGCGGCGAGCCGTCGGTCCGGCCCGGTTCACGCACGGCGGAGCGCGAGGCTCGCGAGGCCGCGGGAAAGATGGTCGAGACTGTCCGCGATCCAGGGCAGCCGGAGCGGTTCTTCGCTGGTCAGAGCGGTCATGCGCTGCTCGGGCGAGGCGCCGTAGAGCAGGCTGACGGCCACCCGTACGCGGGCCGCGGCCGGGTCGTCGCCGAAGGCGTGCCCCGGCAGCACGCCGATGCCGTGCTCCTCCAGCAGCACCTTGGTGAGCTCGGCCGAGCCGCCCACCCCGAGGTGCCCGAGATCGGGGTAGAGGTAGAAGCCGCCCTGCGGCTCCGGCACCCGCGCGCCGACGGCCGTGAAGCACGCGTGCACCGCCCGCGCGAGCGTGCCGTGCAGCCGGCGGCTGAGCGCCACCCGCTCCACCAGCTCCTCCGGCTCGCCGAAGGCGTAGGCCGCGGCCTCCTGCACGGGAGCGGCCGGCGCCGACCAGATCTCGCTCGCCACGGCCAGCAGCTTCCCGCGCAGCGCGTGCGCGCCCGTGGGGAGCCTGACCACCCCGATCCGCCAGCCGCCGAGTGCCAGGCTCTTGCTCAGCCCCGTCGTGATCACCGTGCGCTCGGGGGCGAGGTCGGCCGGCGAGGTGTAGGGGAGCGCCGGATCGTGCACCAGGTCGCGGTAGATCTCGTCCGAGATGATCGTCAGGTCGAGCTCCCGCGCCACCTCCACGAGTCGGGCGACGCATCCCGGCGAGGCCAGCCGGCCGGTGGGGTTGTCCGGCAGCGTGACCAGCACGGAGCTGACGGTCCGGCCCGCGGCGCGGGCGGCGCGCACCTCGGCGGCCACGCGATCGGGGTCGGGCACGCCGCCCTCTCCGGGCGGCGCCGGCACGAGGACGGGACGGGACCCGACGAGGTCGGCCTGCGCGGCGTAGCTGACCCAGCTCGGCATGGGCAGCACGATGTCGCCGCCGATCGCGAGCAGCAGGCCGTACAGCAGGGACTTGCTGCCCGGTCCGCAGACGACCAGCTCGGGGTCGGTGGGGAGCCCGCGCCGGTCCCAGTAGCCCGCCGCCGACTCCCGCAGCCCGGCCGCGCCGGCGACCGGCCCGTAGCCGTTGTGCTCGGAGGCGGCGGCCAGCCGGTCGCGCAGCGCCGGGTGGACGGGCAGCCCGGCCTCGCCGAAGGCCAGGTGGAGCACGCGTTCCCCGGCGCGCCGTCTTCGTTCGATGTCCTCGTTGGCCGCCAGGGTGGCGGACAGGGTAACCGTCATGGCTGTCACGTTCCCAGCGTGATTGGATGAAGGCATCACCACAAGCGAGGCTTTTCGTGGGTGGGCGTAAGGAAGTCTGATGCTCGAATTGCGGCGGTTGGTCCTGATTTGCGAGTTCGCTCGCCGGGGCAGCATCGCGGCCGCCGCCGCCGCGCTCGGCTACAGCCCCTCCGCCGTCTCGCAGCAGCTCCAGGCGCTCGAACGCGAGGCGGGCACCGCGCTCATCGACCGCACCGCGCGCAGCGCCGAGCTCACCGACGCGGGCCGTCGGCTGGTCCTCCACGCCGAGCGCATCCTGTCCATGGTCGAGGAGGCCGAGTCCGACCTGTCGGCGCACGCCGGCACCCCGTCCGGGCGGGTCGTGGTGACCGCGTTCCCCACGGCGGCGGTGGCCTTCGCGCCCGCGCTGGCCCGCTCGCTGCGCCGGCACACCGGCCTGACCCTGCGGCTCGGCCAGGCCCGCTCCGGGCGCGGCATGCGCGAGGTGCGTTCCGGCGAGGTGGACATCGCGCTCGTGGACGACTGGTACGGCCGGGTCCACGACAGCGACAGCCTGCGCGTCTTCCCGCTGCTGCGCGACCCGCTGGTCCTGGTGGTGCCGCGCAAGCACCGCCTGGCCGACCCTGACGTGCCGCTCGACCTGCGGGAGCTGCGCGACGAGCCGTGGATGGCGACGCCCGACGGCGAGCCGTCCCGCCTGGCGGTGGACCGGCTGCTGGTGGACGTGGGCGGCATCCGGCCGACGCCGTGGGAGTTCGAGGGGCTGACCACCATCCTGTCGCTGGTCGCCAAGGGCATCGGCATCGCGGCCGTGCCGGCGCTCGCGCTCGCGGGGGGCGTGCGCGGGCTGGCCGTACGGCCGATCCCCGGCAATCCCGTCGGCCGCGACGTGCACGCGGTGGCCCGGGGCTCCAGCGTGCACCGGCCGTCGGTGTCGGTGACGCTGCGGGCGATCCACGTGGCCGCCCGCTACATCTCGGCCGACCTGGAGCCGGTGCGGGCGGCCGAGCGGCCGAAGCCCGGCGACGCGCCGGCCGGCGGTTTCCTCGACAGCCATCTCGGCAGTCCGCTCGGGGAATGAGCGGTAGCGTCTGCTGCCATGGCGCCGACGTACGACATCGAGCAGCTCCTGCTCGCCCAGCCGAGCGTCCGCACGGTCGCGGGCGTGGACGAGGTGGGCCGGGGCGCGTGGGCGGGCCCGGTCACCGTCTGCGCGGTCGTCACCGACCTGTCCGAGCCCCCGGCGGGGCTGACCGACTCCAAGCAGCTCACCCCCGCCAGGCGCGGGCCGCTCGCCGCCGAGCTGGCCGCCTGGGCGGCCGGGGTCGGCTTCGGCGAGGCCACGCACGAGGAGATCGACACGCTCGGCATGACCGAGGCGCTGCGCCGGGCCGCCCGCCGCGCCCTGGAGGCGCTGCCGGTCCGCCCCGACGCGGTGATCCTCGACGGCAAGCACGACTACATCGGCGCTCCCTGGCCGGTGCGGCTGGAGGTGAAGGGCGACGCGGCCAGCGTGTCGGTGGCGGCGGCGTCGGTGCTGGCCAAGGTGCGGCGCGACGCCCACATGGCGACGCTCGGCTGCGACGACTACGGCTTCGCCGACAACGCCGGCTACCCCTCGCCGCTCCACCAGGAGGCCCTGGCCCGCCTCGGCCCCACCCCGCACCACCGGCTGTCCTGGTCCTACCTGGACGACCTGCCGCGCTGGCGGCACCTCAAGCGGCATCGCGACCCGCTGGCCGGCGAGGGCCAGGCCGCGCTCTTCGGCTGATCGGGGCTGGGCCCGCTCCGGCCGATCGGTCATCATCGGGAGCGTGCGCACAGGCATCTTCGTCGTCGCCGCGCAGTTCCCCGGCAGGGAGGCCGGGCAGGTGCTGGCCGACGCGGTCGAGCTGGTCGTGGCGGCAGAGGAGGCGGGCTTCGACGACGCCTGGGTGGCCGAGCACCACTTCATGTCGTACGGCGTCTGCCCGTCGGCGACCACGCTGATGGCCGTCGCCGCCGGCCGCACCACGCGCATCGGGCTCGGCACGGCGGTGAGCGTGCTGTCCACGCAGCACCCGGTGGCGCTGGCCGAGCAGGCCGCGATGCTGCACCACCTGTCCGGCGGGCGCTTCACGCTGGGCGTGGGCCGGGGCGGGCCCTGGGTGGACCTGGAGGTGTTCGGCACGGGGCTGGAACGCTACGAGCGGGGCTTCGCCGAGTCGCTCGACCTGCTGCTCGCCGCGCTGTCGGCCGAGCGGGTGGCCGCCGACGGGGAGTTCTTCCGCTTCCGCGAGGTGCGTACGGTGCCGCGCGCCCCCCTCCGCCCGCTGGTCGCCTGCACGTCACCGGCGACCGTGGCGCTGGCCGCCGCGCGCGGCCTGCCGATGCTGCTCGGCCTGCACGTCGGCGACGAGGAGAAGGCCGCCGCGGTCGCCGCGTACGAGAAGCGGGCTCCCGGGGTCGCCGTCCGGCACGTGGCGGCGGCCGTGGGGCACGTCGCCGACTCCACCGCGCGGGCGGTGCGCGAGCTCAAGGAGTCGATGCCCCGCTGGCTCGGCCCCGGCCTCGCGGGCTACCGGCCGGTGGACGGCCGGCCGCGCCCGTCGCGGGACGTCGGCGCGTACGTGGACCTGCTCACCCGCATCCACCCGGTGGGCTCGCCCGAGCACTGCGCCGAGTCGATCCTGCGCACCGCGGACCGCACCGGGATCGAGCACGTCATCCTGCTGGTGGAGGGCATCGGCGAGCACCGGAGGACGCTGGAGAACGTGCGGAGGTTCGGGGCCGAGGTGCTGCCGCTGCTGCGTGGCGAGCCGGGCGGACCCGGCTCGCCGGCCGGTGGCCTCAGCAGTCCACCAGCTCCGGTTCCTGGTTGAGGATCTGTGCCCTCGGGGTGACGAACTCGGCCAGGGCCCCCGTGGCCGCGGGGTCGAAGACGGCGACCCGGTGGCAGTTCTGGAAGGCCAGCCGCACCCCGAAGTGACGCTCCAGCGCGCCGCGCATGGCGTCGCTCGCCAGACAGCGCAGGAGCTGGCCGCGGGCCTCCTCGGACGGCGGCGGCACCTGGTTGTCGGCGAACTCGGCGCCGCTGTGCTCGCGCTGCTTGACCAGCTCGCTGATCAGCGACCACGCGTAGGGCAGGGAGTCGCGTACGCACGCGACGAAGGCCGCGTCGTCGATCTCACCGGTCCTGGCCTGGTCGAGCAGGTCGTTCGGAACGGTCAGCGACATGCTGATTTCTCCTCTCGAATGGGTCATCAATGACGCTAGGTTGAAAAATGGTGACTCTCCAGATGCCTGGCAGGCACAGGTTCATGGTCGTCACGGGCCATAGACGAAGTCGGGATCGACCTGCTCGGCGAGGTCGCGCCCGAGCCGTTCGTCGGCCCACGCCCGCGCGTTGCGCAGGTGGAACTCGACGGTCTGGCGGCCGAAGCGCGCCCAGTCCTTCTCGCGCTCGTCCACGCTCTTGCGCAGCAGGCTGAGCGCGTCGGCGTTGGCCGGCTCCAGGTCGTCGAGGGCGAAGTGGCGGCCCTGCTCCATCGCGCGGACGGCGGGGGAGTGCTCCATCCAGCCGAGCAGGTCGTCGCCCGCGTGCGCGCGCAGGAACGCGACGTCCTCGGGGCCGTGGACCTTGTTGCCCACGACCGCGACGGCTACGTCGTACGCGGCCGCGTGCTCCAGGTATTGGCGGTAGACGCTCACGCCCTGACGGGTGGGCTCGGCGACGAGGAAGGTCAGGTCGAAGCGGGTGAACAGGCCCGAGGCGAAGGAGTCGGCGCCGGCGGTCATGTCGACGACGACGTACTCGCCGGGGCCGTCGACCAGGTGGTTGAGCAGCAGCTCCACCGCGCCGATCTTGGAGTGGTAGCAGGCCACGCCGAGGTCGTCGGCGTTGAACGCGCCGGCCGCGAGCAGCCGGACGCCGTCGGGGGTGGTGAGCCCGTAGGGGTCGGCGGCGAGGTCGTCGAAGCTCAGCAGGCGAGAGCCGCGGCCCGGCGGCGTGGTCTTGATCATCTCGGCGGCCGACGGGATGCGCGGGTTGTCGCCGCGCAGGCGCTCCTTGATCTCGGTCAGGTGCTCGCCGAGCGGCTCGGGCTGGCGGTCGAGGCCGAGGACGAGGGCCAGGTGCTGGTTGATGTCGGCGTCGATGGCGACCACCGGCGCGCCCTGCTGGGCCAGGTGCCTGGCGAACAGCGCCGACATCGTCGTCTTGCCGCTGCCGCCCTTGCCGACGAAGGCCACTCTCACGGGGACTCCAGGTGAGGATGAAAATCGTTGTCATTCCGTCGGCAGCATCATGCCACACCTGAACCCCGTGAGCGGGGAATTCGCCGGAGAGGCGCGTCAGCGACCGGCCACGATCTGCGCGAAGGTGGTCTCGGCGAGCAGCCGGTCCTCGTGCTCGCGCAGCGCCGCCCACACGGCGGCCAGCGGCCCGGCCGCCCCGGGATAGCCCCCGTGCCCCTGGAACTCCGGCCGCCCCTCGATCACCACGATGACGTCGGCCAGCGTGATCTCCTCCGCCGGCCGGGCCAGCCAGTAGCCGCCCTCGGGCCCGCGCATGCTGTGGATGAGCCCGGCCCGCCGCAGCTGGAGCAGGATGTTGTCGAGGAAGCGGCGGGGGATCTGCTGCGCCGCGGCGATGCGCTCGGCCGGCACCGGGCCGGGAGGCGCGGCGGCCAGCTCGCTGACCGCCCGCAGCGCGTAGTCGGTTCTCGCGGAGAGCCGCATCACCTTTGGTCGAGGCCCCAGCGGCGGCGCAGTGCCCCGTCGGCCGCCTCGAAGAGCAGGTCGATGACGATGCCGATGGACAGGATGACGATCATCGTGCCGATCAGGCCGGGCGAGTCGGACACCTCGCGGGCGTAGGCGAGCTGCTCGCCCAGCGAGGACTGGTAAGCGATGATCACCATCAGCTCGCCCGCCATCAGCGAGCGCCAGGCGAAGGCCCACCCCTGCTTCAGCCCCGCGAGGAACGACGGCAGCGACGCGGGCAGGATGACGTGCCGGTAGAGGCTGAGCCGCCGGAACCCGAGCACGTGCCCGGCCCGCAGCAGCAGCGGCGGCGTGTAGTCCACGCCGGTGATCAGCCCGTTGGCGATGGACGGCGCCGCCCCCAGGATCACCACGAACGTGATCGCGCTCTCCGTCAGCCCGAACAGCAGGATCGCGAACGGGAACCAGGCGATCGACGGCATCGTCTGCAGCCCGGTGATGAGCGCGCCGAACGCCGCCCGCAGCACCTTCACCCGCGACACCGCCGCCCCGATCACCAGGCCGACCAGCACCGCCAGCGCGAACCCGGTGAACGCCCGCCGCATGGTGGTGGCGACGGCCCGGTAGAAGTCGGCCTCGCCGAAGCGCTCCCACATCGCCCCGAAGGTCTCGACCGGGCCGGCGAAGACGTACTCGGGCCAGCGCCCGCTCATCACGACGAGCTGCCAGGCCACCAGCACCAGCGCCACGGCGGTGAGCATCGGCCACAGGCGCGCCCACAGCCGGGCGGCGAGCCCGGCCCGCCGCTCGCCGCCCAGCTCCAGCGCGTCGAGCCCGGCGATCCGGCGGGCGTGCTGCGTGTCAACGGCCATGCCGGGCGACCTCTTCCTTCAGCCGGTCGGTGATCGTCGCGGCGAGCGTGGCGACCTCGGCGGAGTCGGTGCGGCGCGGCCGCTCCAGCTCGACGGGGAACTCCTCCGCCACCCGGCCGGGCCGGCTGCTCAGCAGCACGACCCGGTCGCCGAGCCGGACGGCCTCGCGGACGTTGTGGGTGACGAACAGCACCGACAGCGACCGCTCCCGCCAGATCCGCTCCAGCTCGTCGTGGAGCAGGTCGCGGGTCATGGCGTCGAGCGCGCCGAACGGCTCGTCCATGAGCAGCACCGCCGAGCCCTCCGAGGAGGACGAGGACTGCGCGAGCGCGCGGGCGAGCGCCACCCGCTGGCGCATGCCGCCCGACAGCTCGTGCGGGCGCTTGCGGCCGAAGCCGCCGAGGTGCACCAGCTCCAGGAACTCCGCGGCCCTGGCCTTGCGCTCGGCCTTGCCCACGCCGTCGGCGCGGAAGGCCAGCTCGACGTTGGCCGCGACGGTCAGCCACGGGAACAGCGCCGGGTCCTGGAACATCATCGCGACCTTGTGGCCGTTCGTGGAGATCTGCCCGGCGCTCGGCCGGTCGAGCCCGGCGACCAGCGACAGCAGCGTGCTCTTGCCGCAGCCGGAGGCGCCGAGGATGCAGACGAACTCGCCGGGGCGCACGTCGAGGGACACCTGGTCGAGCGCGAGCAGGGCGTTCCTGCCGTGGCCGTAGGTCTTGGAGACGGACTCCAGGCGGACGGCCGCGTCCGTGCCGGGGCCGGCGCCGAGCTGGGCGGTGCTCATCTCACCTCACTTGTCCGCGACGGCCGACTGGCCGGCCGCCGCCAGGATCTCGTTGAGCGGGCCCAGGTCGTAGATGCCGTTGAGGTCCACCGGTTCGAGCAGCCCGACCTCCTCGGCGTGCTTGGCGCTGAGGGTGAGCGAGGAGGCGATCGGGTCGTTGGTGAAGGTGATGTTCTTGAAGGCGCTCTTCAGCACCTCGGGCTTGAGCGGCTTCTGGGTGAGCTTCTCGATGGCGGCGTTGGCGGTCTGGGCCGCGCCGTCGGGGTCGTCGGCGATGAGCTTGTTGGCCTCGACGTGCGCCTGGAGCAGCTTCTTGACCAGGTCGGGGTGCTGCTTGGCCCACTCCTGCCTGACGATCAGGTGGGTGATCACGAACTCCTTGTTCGGCCAGAGGTCGCGCTCGTCCAGCAGGATCTTGCCGCCGCTCTCCAGGACCAGGCGGCTGGCGAACGGCTCGGGCACCCACGCGCCGTCGATGTCGCCGGTGGCGAAGGTCTGGAGGGTCTGGGAGTTCTCCTGCGGCACGATGTGGACCTCGCCGCCGCCCTTGGTGTCGGTCTTGATCCCCTTGCTGGTGAGCCAGTAGCGCAGCGCCACGTCCTGGGTGTTACCGAGCTGCGGTGTGGCGATCTTCTTGCCCTTGAGGTCCTCGACGCTGTCGATCCCCGGCTTGACGACCAGGAAGACGCCGCCGGACGCGGCGCCGGCGACGATCTTGATGGCCTGGCCCTTCGACTTCTGCCAGGCGTTGATCGCCGGGTTCGGACCGATGTAGGTGGCGTCGATCGCGCCGGAGAACAGCGCCTCGATCGCGGCGGGGCCGGCGTTGAACGTGCTGGTCTTGACCGGGACGCCCAGGTCCTTCGCGTAGAGGCCCTTCTCGACGCCCACCAGCGCGGTGGCGTGGGTGATGTTCGGGAAGAAGCCGAGGCGCACCTCGGTGGCGGCGGCCCCGCTGCCGCCGCTGTCGCCGGCGCCCGCGGTGTCGCTCCCGCACGCGGCCGTCGTCCCGGCGAGTGCGATCAGCGCCAGTGCGGCCAGCACCCTGCGAGCGTTCATGCCCAGCCCTCTATTCCTACTTAATAAGTCGGCTATGCGAGTATCAAAAGGCATAGTTCCCTATACGTCAAGTAGGAATATGGGGACTACTGGCAGACGGCGTCGAGGTTGATCGCGTCCTCGGGGCTGCGCCGGGGCGTGGACGCCTGGTCCGACCTGGGCCAACGCGGCTCGTCCAGGGCCTCGGACACCTTGTGGCGGATCAGCGACCAGTCCGGATAGACCGTGCTGATGAGCGGCGGGACGAAGCTGAGGCTGTGGATCTTGTGATCCTTGACCTTCTGGGACAGCTCGATGACGGCCGGCAGCAGGTCCTGCGGCAGGTCGGTGGAGATCGCCCGCTTGGTGGCCGCCGCCAGGCGCTCGAAGCTGTTGAGCACGGTCAGCGGGTCGGCCTGCTTGGCCACCGCGTTGAGCAGGCACTTCTGGCGGCCCATGCGGACGTAGTCGTCGCTGTCGGTGCGCGAGCGGCCGAACCACAGGGCCTGCTGGCCTGTCAGCCTGCGGGTGCCGGCGGGCAGCAGGCCCTCGCGGTAGCGGCCGTACACGATGGGCTCCTTGACCGTGACCTCGACGCCGCCCATGGCGTCGATGATCTCGGCGAAGCCCGCCATGTCCACCATCGCGTAGTAGGGCACCTGGAGGCCGAGGATGCCGCCGACGGTCTCCTTCATCAGGGCCGGGCCGCGCCGGCCGCGCCCGACGCCCGGCACCATCTCGGGGTGGTCCTCGGCGTACTGGAAGATCTCGTTGAGCAGGCCGGGCGTCTCGGGGTCGGTGCCGCTGAAGCCGTAGGGGAAGCGGTCGCGCGCCGGGCCCTTGGGCAGCGGCACCCGCTGGAGGTTGCGCGGCAGGCCGAGCAGCGTGGTCGCGCCGGTCCGGGTGTCCACGCTGGCCACGGTCACGCTGTCGGTGCGCACCCCGGGCCGGCCGGGGGCGGCGTCCGCGCCGAGCAGCAGGAAGTTGACCCGCTGGGCGCCGTTCCACGGGTCCTGCGACATGACGGGGGAGCTGCCGGCGGCCGGGAACAGGCTGTCCATGACGTCGCGCGAGACGTGGGCGAGGCGGGTGGCGTAGACGGCCGGCCCGAGCACGAGCGCGCAGAGCGCGATGGTCAGCGACGTGCTGAGCACCCGGCCGACGAGGTCCCCGCGCGGCGGGCGGACCAGGACGAACGACCAGACGATCACGAGCGTCCAGGCCAGCGCGAGCACCACCAGCCCGGTGGTGAGCCAGGTCAGCCAGCGGGGCTGGACGGCCAGCGAGAGCAGGCGGGTGCTGAAGCCGGTGAACAGGACGAGGATCGCGGCCAGCGTGAGAACGTGCGCCGCCATGAGCGCGAACCCGGCCCTGCGCCGCTCGGCGGCCAGGTGCGCGACTCCCCACAACATGGCCGAGGCCAGCGTCAACGCGATGCTGGCGCCGAGGCCGAATCCCCGCTGTTTATCCATCCCGGCCACCCTAGGAAGGGGATGTGCGTGATTGCCGGTGCGAAAGGGAAGGGTCCCGTCAAGTCATCGCCAATTCCGCATCTTGCGATATAACGTGAGTGTGAGCAAGCGACACGGCAGTTATGGCATCGACGCGCCGTGGGCCCTGACCGGGTTGCTCCTCGGAGCGATCGTGCTGGTGGCTCTCGCGGCGGTCTCGTACGCCCTCGACATCCTCCTCGCGGGGCTCGCCTTCCTCCTCGGCGGGCTCTACACGCTGGCCAGCGCGGCCAGCTACCTCTACACCACCCGGCGCGGCAAGTTCGCGGTCTGGGCCGAGGAGCTGCGCCGGCTGAAGGGCGACGAGCGCCTGCTCGACCTCGGCTGCGGTCGCGGCGCGGTGCTGCTCATGGCCGCCGAGCGGCTGCCCGCGGGCCGAGCCACCGGCGTCGACCTGTGGCGCTCGGCGGACCAGTCGGGCAACGCCGAGGCGCGCACCCGCGCCAACGCCGAGGCCGAAGGCGTCTCCGACCGCGTCGAACTGGTCACCGGCGACCTGCGCGACCTGCCCTTCGGCGACGCGGCGTTCGACGTGGTCGTCTCCAGCCAGGCGGTGCACAACATCCCGGACGCCGAGGGGCGGGCGCGGGCGGTGCGGGAGGCGTACCGGGTGCTGCGGCCCGGCGGGCTGCTGCTGCTCGCCGACTTCCAGCACACGCCCGCGTACGAGGAGACCCTGCGTGACCTCGGCGTCGTGGACGTGCGCCGGCGCGACGCCGGGTGGCGGTTCTGGTACGGCGGACCGTGGTTCGGCACCGGCATCGTGGAGGCCAGGAAGCCCGCCTAGAACGTTGTTTCGCGGCGCGGGTAACGAGATGCCCTTTTGACATCCTCCCCCTTGTGAACGAGGGGGATTCCGACCGTCGCCGGTCGGTCTTCCTGTTTCATCGCCGGTCGCCCGCCCGGGAGGAGGACTCCCGTTGAGGTCTTACACCAGCTCCACAGGCGTTTCAGCTCTCCGCCAGCCCGGCGGCGAGCAGCAAGTTCTGCGCCGCGTTCACCTCCCGATCATGAACCGCACCGCACGCACAGACCCACACCCGGACGCTCAGCGGCATCTCTTCCCGCAGCACCCCGCAGACCGAGCACAACTTGGAGGAGGGAAAGAAGCGGTCTGCCACCGCCAGCGTGCGGCGGTACCAGTCCGTCTTGTACTCCAGCATGCGCCGCAGCTCCCGCCAGCCGGCATCGGAGATGGCGCGGGCCAGGGCATGGTTCTTGAGCAGGTTGCTGACGGCCAGGTCTTCCACGGCGATCACTTGATTGTCGCGTACCAGCCGGGTGGTGACCTTGTGCAGGTAGTCGCGCCTGCGGTCGGCGATCCGGGCGTGCACCCGTGCCACCTTCAGCCGGGCCTTGGCCCGGTTCTTCGACCCCTTCTGTTTGCGGGCCAGCGCCCGCTGCGCCTTGGCCAGCCTGCGCCGCTCACGCCGCTCGTGACGCGGGTTGGCGATCTGCTCGCCGCACGACAGCGTGAGCAGCGCGGTCAGGCCCGCGTCCAGGCCCGTCGACTGCTCGACCGGCGGCAAGGCCGCGATCTTCTCCTCCACCAGGAGGGACACGAACCACCGCCCGGCCGGGTCCCGGCTCACGGTGACCGTGGACGGCTCGGCTCCCTCGGGCAGCGGGCGCGACCACACGATGTCCAGCGGCGCGCCCATCTTGGCCAGGGTGAGCCTCCCGTCACGCCAGCGGAACGCCGAACGGGTGTACTCCGCCGACGCCCGCGACCTCTTCTTGCTCTTGAACGTCGGATACTTCGCGCGGCGGGCGAAGAAGCTGGCGAACGCCGCCTGCAAATGCCGCAGCGCCTGCTGCAACGGCACCGACGACACCTCACACAAGAACGCCAGCTCCGGCGTCTTCTTCCATGCGGTCAGCGTCGCCGACGACTCGCCATAGGAGACGCCCCGGCCTTCCAGCCTGTAGGCGCGGGTCCGCTCCTCCAGAGCCTTGTTGTAGACCAGGCGCACGCAGCCGAACGTCCGGACAAGCTGTTCGGCCTGTTCGGGGGTCGGGTAGAAGCGGTACTTGTAGGCCCGCTTCACAAGCTGCGCCACCTGTCGATGGTATGTGCGAGATCAGTCGCGCACCGGCCGATCCGGAAAGACGGCGGTCCGCCTGACGGCTTACCGCCTACTCCTGCACAGCAGGGAAGGAGTCCAATCCCTCTCCCGCCTGAAGGCAGGGGTCTCCTCGGAGGTATTTAATGAGCGACGTGGAGGTCGGCACCGTCACCACCAAGGTGCCCGCCAGACTGGACCGGCTCCCCTGGTCCCGCTGGCACTGGATGATCGTCATAGGGCTCGGCACCGTCTGGATCCTCGACGGGCTCGAAGTCACCATCGTCGGAAACCTGTCGGCCCAGCTCGCGAAGCCGGGCAGCGGCATCGACATCACGCAGGCCCAGGTCGCGGGCACGGCCGCCGCGCTCTACGTCGCGGGGGCCTGCTCGGGTGCGCTGTTCTTCGGCTGGCTGACCGACAAGTTCGGCCGCAAGAAGCTGTTCCTCATCACGCTGCTGGTCTACCTGGCGGCGACGCTGATGACGGCGTTCTCGTTCAACGCCTGGTGGTTCTTCCTGTTCCGGTTCATGACGGGCTTCGGCATCGGCGGCGAGTACGCGGCCATCAACTCGGCCATCGACGAGCTGATCCCGAGCAGGCACCGGGGCCGCATCGACATCATCATCAACGGCAGCTACTGGCTCGGCGCGGCGGGCGGCGCGCTGCTGACCGTGCCGCTGCTCAACGACCTGCCGGTCAACATCGGCTGGCGGGTGGCGTTCGGCCTCGGCGTGGTGCTCGGCCTCGCCATCCTGCTGGTGCGCAGGCACGTCCCCGAGAGCCCGCGCTGGCTGTTCATCCACGGGCGCGGCCAGGAGGCGGAGGAGATCGTCGACGACGTCGAGCGGCAGATCGGCGGCGACCTGCCGGAGCCCTCCCGGTCGATGACCATCCACCAGCGCAAGTCGATCGGCTTCGTCCGGATCGCGCACACCATGGTGGCGCTCTACCCCAAGCGCACCGTGCTCGGCCTGTCGCTCTTCATCGGCCAGGCGTTCCTCTACAACGCGATCACCTTCGGGTACGCGCAGATCCTGTCCACCTTCTACGGCATCGAGACGCACACCGGCTACTACTTCGCGGTCATCGCGGTCGGCAACTTCCTCGGCCCGCTGCTGCTCGGCCACCTCTTCGACACCGTGGGGCGGGTGCCGATGATCTCGGCCACCTACATCGGCTCGGGAGTGCTGCTGCTCGGCACCGCCTGGCTGTTCAACCAGGGCGCGCTGAGCGCGGTGACGCTGACCGCGTGCTGGTGCGCGGTGCTGTTCGTGGCCTCGGCCGGGGCCAGCTCGGCCTATCTGACCGTGAGCGAGATCTTCCCGATGGAGACCAGGGCCATGGCCATCGCGTTCTTCTTCGCGATCGGCACCGCGGCGGGCGGCATCGCGGGCCCGCTGGTCTTCTCCTCGCTCGTGGAGAGCGGCGTGCCGGGTGACACGGCGCTCGCGTTCGTCATCGGCGCGCTCGTGATGATCGCCGGCGGCCTGGTGGAGCTGTTCCTCGGGGTCAAGGCCGAACGCAAGGGCCTGGAGGACATCGCGGCCCCGCTCTCGGCCGCCGGGACCCAGTCCGCGTGACCGCCGGGGGGCGTGCGATGCTGGCGAGGTGATCGGGTCGCCGGGCAAGGTGCTGTACGTCGTCGTCTGCGCCGCCCAGGCGGCCGGCGACGTCGCCCGGCTCGTCGCCGGCGCGCAGGAGCTCGGCTGGACCGTGCAGGTCGTCGCCACTCCGGCGGCGCTCGACTTCATCGACGTCCCGGCGCTGGAGGCGCGGACCGGGCGGCCGGTACGCAGCCGCTACCGCAAGCCGTCCGAGCCGAAGCCGCCGCGGGCGGACGCCATGGTCGTGGCGCCGGCGACGTACAACACGGTCAACAAGCTCGCGCTGGGGGTGGCGGACACGTACGCGCTGGGGGTGCTGGCCGAGGCGCCGGGGCTCGGCATCCCCGTCGTCGTGCTGCCCTTCGTCAACGCGGCCCTCGCCTCCCGGCTGCCGTTCCGGCGCGCGGTCGCGGACCTGCGCGCGGACGGCGTCCGCGTCCTCCCCCCACCGGACGACGCCGACCCCGACCCCTGGCGGGCCGCCCTGACCGAACTCGGCCCACCGGCCTCGGCGGGCACAAAGTAAGACTGTCTCTTGGTAAGAAGCGGTCCTACTTTGTGGAGGAGGAGAGCATGGGGATGGACGAGCGGGTCGAGGCGGTGCTGCGGGACGGGCGGGTGCCCGGGTTCCACGGGCTGGTGGTGATGCGCGGCGGGGAGGTCGTCCTGGAGCGGTACGGCGCGGGGCCGGACCACCGGCTGGGTGAGCCGCTCGGGCACGTCACGTTCGACCGGGACACCCTGCACGACCTGCGGTCGGTCAGCAAGAGCGTGGTGGCCCTGCTGTACGGCATCGCGCTCGGCGACGGGCTCGTGCCGGAGCCGGGGGCGGGGCTCATGGCGCAGTTCCCCGAGTACCCGGACCTGGCGGAGGACCCCGGCAAGGCGCACCTGACGATCGAGCACGCGCTGACCATGACGCTCGGTCTCGACTGGAACGAGGACGCCCCCTACACCAGCCCGCTCAACGACGAGATCGGCATGGAGCTGGCCCCCGACCGCTACCGGTACGTGCTGGAGCGGCCGGTCGTCGAGGAGGCGGGCAAGCGGTGGCGCTACTGCGGCGGCGCGACCGCCCTGCTCGGCGGGATCATCGCGAGGGGGACGGGGCGGCCGGTCGAGGAGTACGCCGCCGAGGCGCTGTTCGGGCCGCTCGGCATCACGGACTTCACGTGGACGAAGGGCGGCGACGGGGTCGCGTCGGCCGCCGCCGGGCTGCGGCTGCGGCCGGTGGACCTGGCGGCTGTCGGGCAGCTCGTGCTCGACGGCGGGCGCGGGATCGTCCCCGAGGGGTGGCTGCGGGAGGCGCTGCGGTCGCGGGTGCCGATCGACGGGTCCTTCACCTACGGCTACCAGTGGTACGTGGTCGATGAGGAGCGCCGCCGGGTCCAGGGCAGAGGGAACGGCGGGCAGCTCCTCGTGGTGGAGCCGGAGGAGGAGCTGGTGGTGGCGGTGACCGGAGGCAACTACGACCAGGACTCGGCGGGCTCCCACGCACTCGTCGCCGCCGTCCTCGACCGCTGACCAGGCGGCTCAGCCAGCTGGGGGCAGGGTGAGGGCGGGGTCTGCCGGGCGGGTCAGCGAACCGGGGGGAGGGCGGGGGTGGCGGCGCGGAAGGCGGTGATGGCGGCGTGGACGGCCGGGTGGTCGTCGTGGCCGCGGCGGAAGGCGGCGAGGGTGCGGCGTTCCAGCGGCAGGCGGGTGAGCGTGACGCCGGGCGGGGGTGCGGCGGCGGCCAGGTGCGGGACGAGCGCCACCCCCTGACCGGCGGCCACGAAGGCGAGCACCGCGTCGAAGTCGTCCACGTGGTGCCGCACCCGCGGCTCGAACCCGGCCGCCTGGCAGGCCCGCACCGCCATGGCGTGGCAGAGCGTCCCCGGCTTGCCGGTGATCCACGCCTCCTCGCGCGCCGCGGCCGGCGACGGGTGGTTCGTCAGGTACATGGGCTCGGCGAACAGCGGCTCGACGGCCACGGAGTCGTCGGTGACGGGCGGGACGAAGTCGTACTCGTGGACGAGGGCCACGTCCAGCTCGCCCGCCCCCAGCGCGGCCGAGACGTCGGCGGGGTCGATCTCGGCCACCATCGGCTCCAACCCGGGATGCTCGGCGGCGAGCGCCGCCAGCGCGGCCGGCAGCAGGACGCGGACGGCGGTCGGGAACGCGCCGATCCGCAGCGGCCCTGACGGGCCGCCACGCACGGCGGCCAGCGCGGCCGAGGCGCGGTCGAGCTGTTCGAGCACGGCCTGCGCGTGCTCGACGAGCAGGCGGCCGGCCGGGGTGAGGGCAACCCGGCGGCCCGTGCGTTCGAGCAGCGGCACGCCGGCCTCCCGTTCGAGCGCGCTGAGCTGCTGCGAGACGGCCGACGGCGTGAAGGTGACCGCCTCGGCGACCGCGGCGATGGTGCCGCGCCTGGCCAGCTCGCGGAGCAGGTGCAGCTTGCGGGGATCGAGCATAAGGACAGCTTACGCTCGACGTCACGTATCCGAACTGGACCTTAAGGGTGGGCAGAGGCCAGGCTCGGAGGCATGTTGAGAGGAATCCACGTGCCGCTGGTCACCCCGTTCACGCCGGAGGGCGAGGTGGCCGCCGACGCCGTCGAGAAGCTCGCCTCCCAGGTCCTGGACGACGGCGCGGCCGGGCTGGTCGCGCTCGGCACCACCGGCGAGGTCGCCGCGCTCGACCCGGAGGAGCGGGCCCTGGTGATCGAGACCTGCGCCCGCGTCTGCGAGGGGCGCGGAGCGCTGCTCACGGTGGGGGTGGGCGGGAGCGACACCCGCACGACGGCCCGCGCGCTGCGCGCTCTGCCGGAGGGCGTGGGGGCGGCGCTGGTGACCGTCCCGTCGTTTCTGCGGCCCGGTGAGCGCGGCGTCGAGGCGCACTTCACGGCGCTGGCCGAGGAGACGCCGGTGCCGCTGGTGATCTACCACATCCCCTATCGGACCGGGCAGCAGGTCGGGGCGGCGACGCTGCGCAGGCTGGGGGAGCACCCGATGGTCGCCGGGGTCAAGTACGCGACAGGCGGCCTCGACCAGGACGCGCTCGACCTGCTCGGCGACCCGGTCGACGGGTTCGAGGTGCTGTGCGGCGACGACCTGTACGTCTCGCCGATGCTGGCGCTGGGGGCCGCGGGCGGCATCCTCGCCTCGGCCCACCTGCGCACGCGCGAGTTCGCCGACCTGGCGGACGCCTGGCACGCGGGCGACGTGCCCCGCGCCCGCGCGCTCGGGCACCGGCTGGCCGCCCTGTCGGCCGCGCTGTTCGCCGAGCCCAACCCGACCGTCCTGAAGGGCGTCCTGCACGCCCGGGGTCTCATCCCGACCCCGGACGTACGGCTGCCGCTGCTGCCCGCGAGCCCCGCATCGGTGGCCGCGGCCCTATAGCCGGCCGGCCTCCCTGATGGCCGTCCCGACCTCGCCCACCCGGTCGGCCAGCAGGCCGATCGCGCCCACCGTACGGGTGGCCGGGTCGTCCTCGGCGCCGCCGAGCGCCTTCGCCTTGAGGTAGGCGCGCTTGATCTCCGCCCACCTCTCGGCCCGCTCCGGGGTGAGCCTGCCGCGCAGCTCGGCCAGCTTGAGCAGGTTCGCCTCGGCGTCGGAGGTGAGCGTCTGGGCCTCGCCCAGGTAGTGATCGTCGATCACCGCCTCCAGCTCGTCCTCGTTCATGGCGGGGACGATCCGCTCGGCCAGCTTGTTCATGTTCCGGTAGGAGCCCTGCAGCCGGTACGGCGGCTCGGTGCGGGCCGCGTCCGACTGGCCCGCCGAGGCGATGTAGGCCCGGTTGTTGGCCAGCACGACCTCCTGCACCCGCGTCAGCTTGGCGAGGACGGCGAGGATCTGCTCCAGCTCCGGCTTCGTGTACGGGTGCCCGAGCTGGTCGGGGCGGACCGCAGGGTCGCCCTTCGCCAGCCGGATCAGCAGCTCCACGTCGGCGTGGTCGCGGCCGGCGAGCGGGGCCAGCACCGGGTTGCTGGTGAGCGCGTTGTCGACGTAGCTGAGCGCGAACAGCTCGTCCCTGCCGGACAGCACGTCGCCCAGGTTCCAGACGTCGGCCCGGTTGGCCAGCATGTCCGGGATGCGGAAGCGGCGGCCCGACTCGGTGTACGGGTTGCCCGCCATGCAGACCGCGAACCGCTTGCCGCGCAGGTCGTAGGTGCGGGTGCGGCCGTTCCAGACGCCCTCGATGCGGCGCTGGGCGTCGCAGAGCGAGATGAACTTCTGCAGCAGCTCCGGCGAGGTGTGCTGGATGTCGTCCAGGTAGAGCAGCGTGTTGTTGCCCGTCTCCAGCGCGAAGGAGATCTTCTCGACCTCCTGCCTGGCGGTGGCGTCGGGGGCCTCGGCCGGGTCGAGCGAGGTGACCCGGTGGCCGAGTGCGGGGCCGTTCACCTTGACGAAGACGAGGCCGAGCCGGCTGGCGACGTACTCCATGAGGGTGGTCTTGCCGTAGCCGGGCGGGGAGATGAGCAGGAGCAGCCCCATCTGGTCGGTGCGCTTGCCCGCGCCCGCCGCGCCGAGCTGCTTGGCCAGGTTGTCGCCGATCAGCGGCAGGTAGACCTCGTCGAGCAGGCGGTTGCGGACGAACGCGCTCATCACCTTCGGCCGGTACTCCTCCAGGCGCAGCCGGGCCCGCTCGGCCTCGACCAGCTCGGTGCGGCGGCGCTGGTAGGCCCGGTAGGCCGGCACCCGCTCCTCGCGGAAGCGGCGGGTGCGCGGCAGGAACTCCTCCAGCCGGATCTCCAGCGCCCGGTCCTTGACGCGGGGGTGGGAGCCGAGCAGGCCGGTCACCGTGGCGGTGGTGGCGGCGCTGGAATCGTGGCGGGGCAGGTCGCCGCAGAGCAGCGCGGCGACGGCCTCGGCCGTCTCCGGGCCCTGGTGGTAGGCGGTCAGCCAGGCGTGGGCGAGCTGCACCCGCTCGGGGAGCGGCACCGCCTCCAGGTCCTCCTCGAACTCCCGCGTCCGGTCCGGGCCGAGGCCGGCGCGGAACCCGTCGAGGACGTCGCGGGCCGCCTTGCTGGTCACGAACCCGTCCGGGCCGCTCCCCAGCTCCTCGACCAGGTACTCGCCGGCCGCCGCCGTGTCCTCCGCCGCACCGGCGCCCAGCTCCGCCACGAAGGCGGCGATCAGCGCGCCGAGCTCGCCGGCCAGGGCGTCCAGCGCGGGCGTGGGGCCGAACAGGTCGCGGGCACGGGTCAGCGACACGGCCCGGGTGGCGAATGTTTTACGTGAAACATCATCGGTCCCGAACGCCCAGAAGAGCTGGGCCAGGGCCCGCGCCTCCGGTGCATAGCGGAGCAGCCCCGCGCTCTCACGCAGCCGGACCAGCACGTCCAGGATGGCGGCCGCGTCGTGGTCGTGGACGCCGCGCTCGTAGCCCTCGTCGTAGCGGGACTCGGCGGCCTGGCGTACGAGGTCGGCGAGCGGCGCGCCGGGGGCGACGGCGGGCAGGAGCGAGGCGGCCAGGTGCTCGGCCCGGTAGACGTCGGCGGTCTCCGAGACGAGGAGCTGGTCCCAGAACGGCCGCGTGTCGGCGAACGAGGCGGGCGTGGGGGAGCGGTAGTCGGTGCCGGTGATGGCGAAGTGCATGGTGCCGTCGTGCGGGACCAGCGTCAGGTCGATCGGCTGGGTGTTGACCGCGAAACGGTGGTGACCGAGCCGCAGCACCTCGCCGCCGTCGGAGAACAGCTCCAGGCGGTCCCGCAGGGCCCGCCCCGCCTCCTGCTGGGCGGCCTTGACCCGCCCGTCCAGCTCCTCGGCCCGTACGGCGTCGCCCAGCGACCGCAGCTCCCCGGCCGTCGCACGCACCTTGGCCACCATGGGGTCGGTGGCGAAGTAGGTGTTGACCTCGTCCGGGGAGGTGAGCGTCCCGAGCCGCCGGGTGATCGCCCCCAGCACCCGCTCGGCCGAGGCGAACAGCCGGTCGGCCCGCCGCGCCAGCTCGTCGAGCTGCGCCTGCTTGCGCGCCGAGAACGCCTCGTAGACGTCGTCCCGCTTTGCGGCCAGCTGGGCGGCGAAGTCGTCGAACTCCCCGAAACGCGACTCCAGGCCCTCCAGCCGCAGCATGAGCCGGCCGAGCTGCTCGTCGCACGCGGCGGGCGTGCCGGCCACCGCCAGCGCCCCCGTCACGGCCTGGCCGAGCAGCGCGAACTCGGCGGCGAACGCGGCCCGCCCCTCGCTGCCCAGCAGCTCGCGCCGCCGCCCGTCGAGGAGGGCCCGCGCCCGGTTCACGCCGCCCAGGACCTCGGCGATGCGCGCCAGCACGGACGTGCGCACGGTCGCGTCGGCGATCTCCAGCGAGCCGACGACCTCGGTCACCACCTCCAGCCCCTCGCCCTGCTCGGCGAGCCGCTCGGCGACGGGCGCGGCCTCGGCGACCGTCGCGATCGCGGCGGCCTCGGCGGCGAGGCGCTCGACGGCGGCCTGGTAGGAGGTGAACGCGTCCGCGCCGGACAGGAAGTCCACCGCCCGCCGCCCGGTCGCGGCCAGCTCCTCGGCCACGGACTCCGCCAGGACGTCCAGGGCGGCCAGGTCGATGTAGCGGACCTCGCGCAGCGTCACCAGGTGGCCCTGCGCCCTGCGCAGCGCGGCGAGCGTGCCCACCCAGGCGTCGGCGCTCTCCGGGCTGTCGGCGCGGGCCTGCCTGACCAGGTGGGTGGTCTCCTCCGTGGCCCGGTCGAGGGTGTCGCGGGCCTGGCGGGTGAGCTGCTCGACGTTCTCGTACTCGTCGAGCACCTGCTCGGCGGTGGCCCGTACGTCGGCGAGCGGCCCGTGCAGGCCGTGCTCGCCGAGCCAGTGGTAGGAGTCGAAGGCCCGCGCGCAGGCCGCGATCAGCCCTTCGAACGTCCCCGCCGACGGCGCCATCTCCTCGACCATTCTGGCCACGGACAGGCAGTCGGAGATGCCGCGCACCAGCTCGGCGTTGCCGATGCGCTCCAGCGGATGGTCACCGGCCGGCTGGGCGGCGGCGAAGGTGTCGGAGACGTACGGCGTCTGCCACACCTGCATCGGGTGGACCCGGGTCGGCTCCTCGGAGGTGGCGCGGAAGACCACCATCGTGCCGTCGTCGAAGAGCGAGTACCCGTGACAGACGATGGGCGTGGCCACCTCCTTCCTGATCACGTTGTACGGCAGCAGCAGCGAGCGCCCGTCCTCCCGCGCGTGGAAGACGTACAGCACGTCCTCGCCGTTGGGCGCCCGGACCACCCGCTCGAACTCCAGGTCGCTCACGTCCGTGTCGAACGTCCTGCTGACCCCGGTCGACAGGTAGTAGCCGCCGGGGAAGATGAAGCCCTGGTCCTCGGGCAGGCGCCGGCACGCCTGGCCGATGCCGTCCAGCCGGTCGACGCCCTTCGTACGGGTGTTGAAGACCAGGTGCCGCCACTCGGTCTCCTTGTACGGCCGGATCCGCATGAGGATGAGCGGGCCCACGCGGGCGTACTCGACGTCGGCGTCGGCGAGGCTCTGCAGCGGCTCGCTGACCGGCTCGCTGTAGATGCCCGCGCCGGTCTCGGTGTTGTCCTCGATCTTGATCGTGAGGTCGCCGCCCACGGTCTCGACGAACACCTCGCCCGCGATCGAGATGTGCGGATGCCGGCCCAGGACGTGGTCGTCGCGGGTGGTCGGTGTCCACTCGAAGTCGTGCGACGGCGGGAACACGTGGTCGCGCTCGCCCCGGTTGTCCAGGTACGTCGGCACGCCGGCCGCGTCCACGGCCCAGCGCAGCACCCGCAGGTCGGCCGGGCCGGTCCTGAACACCGCCAGCAGCTTGCCGTCCACCCGGCGGAGCTGCTGGAGCCGGGTCTCCTTGTAGTAGCGGTAGAGCTCGGCGAAGTCCTTGGCGAACGCCGGATCGGCCAGCGCCTCCAGCCGGTCCGCCGCGAAACCGAAGCGGTCGCCGTCACGGCTGAAGCGGTGCACGGCGAACACGTCGGCCACGCGCGTCTCGGGCTTCAGCCCGATGAAGACGTTGTAGCCGAACAACATCACGCCGCCGACCGAGACGATGTCCCTGGGGACGCAGTTGTTCTCCGTACGGATACGCTCGGTGCCGAGCAGGCGCAGCTCCGCGCCGCCGAACACCTTCAGCCGCTCCCCGTTGAGCGCCCCGGCGGCTGCCGCCAGGGCCTTGGCCTGGGCCTGGAGGCGGTTCCGCAGAACCTCGTACGTCCCCGCCTCCAGCCCCGCTCCCGTCACGCTCACTTGGCCCCGGCCAGCGCGTTCACCGGGGAGTCCGCCACGCCGAGGCGGCGCGCGGTGTCCAGCAGCTCGCCCATGGCGCCGGCCTGCGGGCCGCCGTCCTGGATGAGCTTCATGAGCAGCGCGGAGACGGTGACGTTCTTCAGGTCCTCGGTGCTGATCCCGCCGACGACCCGCGCGAGGTCGGCGGCGATGCTGGCCTGCCCGTTGACGTACGGCGCCGCGAGCGCCGTGGCGACCTGCGAGTGCTCCACGAACCCGTCCACGGCCTTGCCCGCCGTGATCGAGCCGATGACCTTCTCGAAGAACGTCGACTCGCCGCCCACGATGTCGATGTTGGCGTTGGTGAGCCCGGCGGCCAGCACCCCGGCCTGCGACTCGGCCACGGCGCGGGAGACGTCGATGTGCTTGAGCCTGATCTCCTTCTCGGCCTCCAGCCGCAGGCGGTACTCCTCGTGCGCCCGGCTCGCCTCGTCCAGCGCGGCCAGCGCGGCGGCCTTCTCGGTGAGGCCCTCGGCCTCGGACTTCAGCTTCTCGCCCACCGCGGCGGCCTCGGCGGCCAGCTTCTCGCGCAGCGCGACGGCCTCGGCGCGGCCGACCTTCTCGATGGCCGCGGCGTCGCGCTCCTTGACCTGCACCTGGGCCAGCCCGCTCGCCGCGGCCTCGGCCTGCACGCCCTCGGCGAGCCGGATCTTGGCCCGTGCCTCCAGCTCGGCGGCCTGCTGACGGGACTCGGCCAGCACCAGCTCCTCGCGGGCCCTGAACTTCGCGGCGGCCTCGGCGGCCTCGGCGGCCTTGATGTCCTTGACCAGGTTCTCCTGGGCCTCGGCCTCGGCGGCGATGACGACCTGCTGGCGGGTGCGCTCGGCCTCCTCGACCACGCGCAGCCGCTTGATGGCCTCCTCCTGCTCGGCCACGGTCTTGTCGACGGCGACGCGCTCGCGGATGACCTCGGCGATGAGCCGCTTCTCGGACTCGACCTCCTTGTCCTTGGCGATGCGCGACAGCTCGGTCTCCCGCTCGCGGGCGATGACCTCCAGGACGCGGTCCTTCTCGATGCGCTCGCTCTCGATCGCGATGACCCGCTCGCGGTTCTTCTCGGCGACGGCGACCTCGCGGGCGAGGTTCTCGCGCTGGACGCCGATCGACTCGTCGGCCTTGATGTTGGCGCTCTGGGCGCGCAGCCGCTCCTCGGCCTGGACGCGGGCGATCTCCGCCTCCTCGCGGGCCTTGACGGTCTCGATCTCGCGCCGCTGCTTCAGCTCGGCGTCGGCCTGGCGGCGCTGGAGCTCGAGAATGGCCTCGCGGGCGTCGACGTTCTGGCGGGTGATCTCCTTCTCCTCCTGGCGCTGGAACTCGTTCGTGCGGACGTGCTCGATGGCCGTCAGCTCGGTGATCTTCCTGATGCCCTGCGCGTCGAGGATGTTGTTCTTGTCGAGCTGGACCATGCTGGTCTGCTCGAGGTAGTCGATGGCGGCGTCCTCCAGGCTGTAGCCGTTGAGGTCGGTGCCGATGAGCCGGACGATCTCGTCACGGAACTCGTCCCGCTTGGTGTAGAGGTCGACGAAGTCGAGGTGCTTGCCGGCGGTCTTCAGCGCCTCCGAGAACTTCGCGTTGAACAGCGCCTGCAGCGTGGCCTCGTCGCTGGCGCGGGCGGTGCCGATGGCCTGGGCGACCTTGATGACGTCCTCGGCGGTCTTGTTCACCCGGACGAAGAAGGTGATCCTGATGTCCGCCCTGATGTTGTCCCGGCAGATCAGGCCCTCGCGGCCGGTCCGCTCGATCTCGATGGTCTTGACCGAGATGTCCATGACCTCGGCCTTGTGGACGACGGGCAGCACGACCGCGCCCGTGAACGTGACGTCCACCTTGTTGACTTTCGAGACGATGAGCGCCTTGCCCTGTTCGACCTTACGGAAAAGCCGGCCGATGATGACGATCAGACCGATCGCAACAACCAGGACAACCGCTAGGAATACCCCGAACCCTGTCGAGATGACGTCCATCAAAACCCACTTTCGTGCGGCATGACCAAGAAGAACTCGCCGTCTTTGTCGTAGTCGAAGATGAGGGCCCGCTCGCCGCGGGACAGGCGGTCGGCGCCGGTCGTACGGACCTGCACCAGCGCGGTCGAGCCGTCGGCCGCGGTGACCTCGGCCTGGCCGAAGTCGGGGGTCGCCGAGCCGGTGCGGATGACGCACGGCCGGCCGACGAAGTCGCCGCGCGAGTGCCGGTCCCCGTCAGGGACCAGCCGGCGCAGCGGCTTGAGCAGGCCGCGGGTGACGAGCCAGGCGAGGCCGGCGGCGGCGAAGGGCACGGCGATCAGCGGGCCGCCGCTCACGACCTGGCTGCCGATCAGGCACAGCAGCCAGGCGGTCGCGATCAGCAGGGAGAGCGTGACGCCGGCCGGAGCTCCCCCGAGGCCCAGCCAGACGGCGTCGCCGTCGTCCAGCTCCAGAACGCCGGTCACGACGATGAGCCAATAACCGACGACCACCACGAGAAGGAAGCTGAAAACGACAGTCGGAAAACTCAACACCGCGCTGAAGAACTCGCCCATCTTGCCCCGTTGTATCCATCCCCGTATCGATGTCTCGACGGACTATATCTATATAAAGTGCGAGTAAAGAGGAAAGTTCCCGAAATGGGATGCAAAGTCCGGCGGACTTGATCTCAACCTAGGTTGAGGTAGCACGCTGGTCCCATGACTGAGTCGATGAGGGCCGCGGCGTTCGCCACGCCGGGCGGCCCCGAAGTGCTGAAGGTGATGGAGCTGCCGGCCCCGCAGGCGGGGCCGGGCGAGGTGCGGGTGCGCGTGCGTGCGGCCGGGGTGCAGCCCTTCGACACGGCGGTACGGGGCGGCTGGCTGCCGCCGTACCTGGGCGAGGTGAGCTTCCCCCGCATTCCCGGCAACGAGTTCGCCGGGGTGGTGGACCAGGTCGGCGAGGGCGTGCGCGGCGTGGCCGCAGGGGACGAGGTGCTGGGCTTCTCCCGGCTGTTCGCCTACGCCGAGTACGTCGTGGTGCCCGCGACGGACGTGGCGCCCAAGCCGGCCGGCGTGCCCTGGGAGGTGGCCGGCGGGCTGACCGCGGGCGTGCAGACCGCCGAGCTGGCCCTTGACGAGCTCGGCCTGAAGGAGGGGGAGACGCTGCTCGTGCACGGCGCGGCCGGAGCCGTCGGCACGGCCGCCGTGCAGATCGCCCGCATGCGCGGCGCGCGGGTGATCGGCACCGCCCGCGAGGTCAACCACGACCACCTGCGCGAGCTCGGCGCCGAGCCGGTCACGTACGGCGAGGGGCTGGCCGGCCGGGTGCGGGCGCTCGCGCCCGACGGCGTGGACGCCGCCCTGGACGGCGCCGGGGGGCACGCGCTGGAGGTCTCGCTGGAGCTGGTCGCCGACCCCGGCCGCATCGTCACGCTGGTCGAGCACGGGCGGGCCGCCGAGCTGGGGGTGCGGACGGTGCGCGGCGAGCGCACGGCCGAGCGGCTGGGGCGCTACGCCAGGCTGTACGCCGAGGGACGGTTCGCTTGGCCGGTGCGGCGGACGTACGCGCTGGCGGAGGCGGCGGAGGCCCACCGCGAGATCGAGACCGGCCACGGCCGGGGCAAGGTCGTGCTGACGCTCTAGAGCCGGCGATCGTGCCGACCGGCCCAGGTCGGCGGCGTTGCCGGCCGGTCTACAGGCGGGGGCGGAGCGCGGTGGCGAGCGTGACGTGCGTCTCGGCGAGGTGGTCGGCCCCTGCCTCGACGTCCCACAGGGCGTTCTGCAGCACCCGGCCCAGCGTCCAGCGGGCCGCCCGGCCGGGGTCGAGGCCGAGCCCGGCCGTCATCAGGTCGAAGCGGCGCAGCACCGCCCGCCCCACGTCGCCGGTCGCCACCAGGTCGTCCCACCGGTTGTGCAGCGCGGGCAGCAGGTCGAAGCCGGGGTCGCCGGCCAGCGGCTTGGGGTCGATGGCCAGCCACGGCTCGCGGTCGGCCGCCAGCACGTTGTCGTAGTGCAGGTCCCAGTGCAGCAGCCGGTCGCCGGGCTCGGCCACGACCTCGGCGAGCGCGCCGGCGCAGTGGCGCAGCAGGCGGCGGTCCGGCTCGCGCGGCAGCGCGGCCAGCGCCTGGTCCACGTCGTCCAGCATGTCCTGGGCGATGTCCGCCAGGCGGCGCAGGCCGGACGGGGCGGGACGGCCGGTCAGGCGGGCGAGGAGGGCGGTGAGGATCTCCAGCGCCGCCAGGTCGTCGGGCAGCGCCGACAGCGAGCGCTCGGCGTGCAGGCGTTCCAGCAGCAGGGTGCCGGTGGCGGGGTCGGCGGCGAGCAGGCGGACCGCGCCGTCGCCGTCCCAGGCGCGCAGGCCGACGGCCTCGGTGGCGTTCTCGTCGTTGACCGGCTGCAGCTTGAGCGCGGCCTGCGTGCCGTCCGCGCGGATCACCGGCAGCACCAGGGACACCACGCCGTGGCCGGGCTCGCCGTCCGGCCGCAGCTCCCACTCCTCCAGGTAGCGCTCGGCCAGCGCGGGCAGTCCGGCCGACCAGGCGCGGCCGGCCTCGCCGTCCCACTTGACATGCGAGGCGGTCAGCGCCTCCGGGACCACGATCCTCACGGGCGACCCGCCGCCGCCGGGCGCAGGCCGTCGAGGACGAGCCCGAGGAGGTGGTCGCGCCGGGCGGACAGCGACGGGGCCTGCTCGGCGATCCAGCCGACGGCGTTGACCAGCGCGAACAGGTCGATCCCCGTCACGTCGGAGCGGACCAGCCCCGCCTGCTGGGCGTTGCTCAGCAGCCGGCCCGCGGTCTGCCGCATGGCGAGGCAGGAGGCGTGCAGCGAGGAGTTCTCGTCCTCCAGCGTCGCCATCACCGAGCTGGTCAGGCCCCGGTAGACGGTGGTGAAGGCGGCGTACTCGGCCAGCCATTCGGTCAGGGCGTCCGCCGGCGTGTGCGTGGTCTCCAGTGCGGCGGCCGTGGCGGCGAGCCGGTCGAAGCGCTCGCCGAGCAGCGTCTCCAGCAGCTCGTCCCTGGTCGGGAAGTGGCGGTAGAGCGTGCCGAGGCCGATGCCGGCGCGGCGGGCGATGTCGCGGAGCGAGGCCTGGGTGCCCTGCTCGGCGACGACGGCGTGGGCCACCTCCAGGATGCGCGCGTGGTTGCGGCGCGCGTCCAGGCGGGGGGCGCGGGTCTGCTTCTCCGTCACGTGATCCGTTCCCATTGTATGTGGAGCACTGCTCCGGTTATATTGCGGAGCAGTGCTCCACATCGTACCGGAGAGGACATCACCATGCCCGAGAAGATGATGACCGCCGTCCGCGTGCACCGGGTCGGCGGGCCCGAGGTGCTGGTGCCCGAGGAGGTCCCGGTCCCCGAGCCGGGGCCGGGCGACGTGCTCGTCCGCGTCCACGCCGCCGGGCTCAACCCGCCCGACTGGTACGCCAGGTCGGGCTACTCGATCATCCCCGAGGACCTGCGGCCGAAGCGGGCTCTGCCCTTGATCCCGGGCACGGACGTGTCGGGCGTGGTCGCCGCGCTCGGCCCCGGCGTCACCGAGTGGCAGGTCGGGGACGAAGTGTTCGGCCTGCTGCGCTTCCCCGAGGGCGGCGGCCGGGCCTACGCCGAGTACACCACCGCGCCCGCTTCCCATCTGGCCCGCAAGCCGGCCGCGCTGGACCACGTCGAGGCGGCGGGCGTGCCGATGGCCGGGCTCACCGCCTACCAGTTCCTCTTCGACCTGGTCCGGCTCGAACCGGGCAGGACCGTGCTGGTCAACGGCGCGGCCGGCGGCGTCGGCCACTTCCTCGTCCAGCTCGCGAGGACGAAGGACGCCCGCGTGATCGGCGTCGCCTCGGGACGCCACGAACGTTTCCTGCGCGACCTCGGCGTGGACGAGTTCGTCGACTACACCATGACCGCCGCCGAGGACGTCGTACGCGGCGTCGACCACCTCTTCGACACCGTCGGCGGCCCGCACGGGCACCGCTTCCTCGCGGTGCTCAGACGGGGCGGCACCATCAGCCCCGTCTTCCTCGGCGAGTATCACCCCGACCGCGCCGCCGAGCTGGGCATCACCTTGGTGCAGGGGCAGGTGCGCTCCGACGGCGCGCAAATGGCGGAGCTGGCCCGCCTGGCCGACGCCGGCCGGCTGCGGGTCGGCGTCGACAGCGTCTTCCCGCTCGCCGACGCCGCCAAGGCCCACGAGCGGGCGGAACGCGGCCACATCCAGGGCAAGATCGTCCTGCGGGTGGCCTGACGGCCCGCCCTAGAAGTGCCAGGGGAAGGGCGACCAGTCGGGCTCGCGCTTCTCCAGGAACGAGTCACGGCCCTCGGCCGCCTCGTCCGTCATATAGGCGAGCCGCGTCGCCTCGCCCGCGAACACCTGCTGCCCGACCAGCCCGTCGTCGATCAGGTTGAAGGCGAACTTGAGCATCCGCTGCGCGGTCGGCGACTTGCCGTTGATCTTGCGGGCCCACTCCAGCGCCGTGCTCTCCAGCTCGGCGTGCGGCACCACCCGGTTGACCATGCCCATGCGGTGGGCGTCCTCGGCGGTGTAGGTGTCGCCGAGGAAGAAGATCTCCCGCGCGAACTTCTGCCCGACCTGCCGGGCGAGGTAGGCCGAGCCGAAGCCGCCGTCGAAGCTGGCGACGTCGGCGTCGGTCTGCTTGAAGCGGGCGTGCTCGGCGCTGGCCAGCGTGAGGTCGGACACGACGTGGAGGCTGTGGCCGCCGCCCGCGGCCCAGCCGGGCACCACGCAGATCACGACCTTCGGCATGAAGCGGATGAGCCGCTGCACCTCCAGGATGTGCAGGCGGCCGGTCGAGGCCGAGCCGTCGGCGTACTGGTAGCCGTCCTTGCCCCTGATGCGCTGGTCTCCGCCGGAGCAGAAGGCCCAGCCGCCGTCCTTGGGCGAGGGGCCGTTGCCGGTGAGCAGCACGCAGCCGACGTCGGTCGTCTGCCGGGCGTGGTCGAGCGCCCGGTAGAGCTCGTCCACCGTCTGCGGGCGGAAGGCGTTGCGCACCTCGGGCCGGTTGAAGGCGATGCGCACGGTGCCCTGGTCGACCGCCCGGTGGTAGGTGATGTCGGTGAAGTCGAATCCCTCGACCGCCTGCCACGCCTTGGGATCGAACAGCTCGGAGACCATGGCAGGAGCCTACTTGATCTGGCTCTCCGCCCACTCGGCCCACTCCCGCTGGACCTGGCTCAGGCGCAGGCCGTACTCCAGGGCGATGCGGCCGTAACGGGACAGGTCGTCGGTGCCGCTCTCCACGAACGGGCGGATGCCCTCCATGTGCGCCAGCCGCTCGGCCGCGAGGTCGGCCTGCTCGCGCAGGTAGGCACGGGCCCGCTCGGGCGGGATCCGCCCGAGGAAGAACACCCGGAGCAGCATGTCGCTGCGGTTGACCCGGGTCGGCTCGACGTCGGTGATCCAGCGGCGCAGCTCGGCCAGGCCGTCCTCGGTGATTGCGTACTCCTTGCGGCCCCGCGGCCCCTCCGCGGCCACCGTGACGAGGCCGGCGTCGGCGAGCTTGCCCAGCTCGGCGTAGAGCTGGCTCTGCGTGGCCGGCCAGGTGTTGGACAGCGAGACGTCGAACAGCTTCATCAGGTCGTAGCCGCTCGCGGGTCCCTCGGAGAGCAGTCCCAGCACGGCGTGTCGAAGGCTCATATTCCTATATTGACATGTCGAAGAAGGAGGGTCTAGCTTCGACCTGTCACAATAGGAACGTCGGAAGGTTCGGGGACATGCGTGGTCTGCTCGGTTTCCTGCCCTGGATCGTCTACGCCGTGATCGCGACCGGCGACGAGTGGCGCTGGGGCGCCATCGCCGGCCTGGTCATCGCGGCCGGGCTCGTCCTGGTGGACCGGCGGGCCGGGCGGGGCTGGGACGAGATGGTCATCGAGACCAGCGCGGCGCTGTTCTTCGCCGGCCTGACGGCGCTCTCCCTGGCGGCCCCGCACTCGCCGCTCACACCGTACGGGCCCGCGCTGGTCAACGTGTGGCTGGCCGGCACGGCCTGGGGCTCGCTGGCCATCGGCAGGCCGTTCACGCTGGGCATCGCGCGGGCGGCGACGCCCCGCGAGGTCTGGGACACGCCGAGGTTCCGCCGCGTCAACGTGGTCATCACGGCGGTCTGGGCGGTGGCCTTCACCGCCGCGGCGATCTCGCTGACCATCGTCCTCGCGGCCGCGCCGCACGCCACCACGGCGGTGGTCGCCGTCAAGGTGCTCTCGTTCGCGCTGCCCGCCGTCTTCACGGCCTGGTATCCGAAGCGCGTGCGACGTCTGGCGGCTAGGTGACCTCGGCTCTCAGCTCGGCGAGCAGCTCCCCCTGGTCGGCGAGCATGTCGGTGAGGATCCGGCGGGCGGCGCCGAGCAGATCGGCCAGCTCGGGCGTGGCCAGCGTGTAGACCACCGTGCTGCCCTCGCGGATGGCGCTCACGATCCCCGCTCTGCGCAGGACCGCGAGCTGCTGGGAAAGGCTCGACGGCTCGATGTCGATCTGGGCCAGCAGGTCCCTGACGGGTAGGGGCCCTTCCTGAAGAAGCTCCAACACTCTGATGCGAGCGGGGTGGCCGAGCGTACGGAAGAAGTCGGCCTTGGCCTGATAGACCTCCACGTGCATACTGCCCAGACTAATCCAGTGCAGTTGCATAATTCTTCAAGTCGTAACGTCGTTGGATAGTATGACGCCGGGGACTAGGGAGTAGCCATGGGTCGAGGAAGAGCCAAGGCGAAGCAGACGAAGGTCGCTCGCCAGCTGAAGTACGCCAACCACAACATCGACTACGACCGGCTTCGCGAGGAGCTGGGTGCCGACACGCGGCGCGAGGAGCTTTACCCCTCCACGGTGCCGGAGCAGGAGCCCGAGCGCGGGCGATGACCCGCCCGGCCCGGCAGGGCGGGCCGGTGCCCGCCGCGCCGGAGCCGGGCGGCGGGTGTCCCGCGACACGCCCGGGCGCGCATTCCGCGACACGCCCGGGCGTGAGGTCGGCGGGTCATGTCGCGGTGTGGCGGATGATCGCGGCGGCCAGCTCCGCGTGGACCTGGGGCGGCATCATGTGCCCCATCCCTTCGATCATCAGCAGCTCCGCGCCGGGGATCTGCTCGGCGATGATCGCTCCGTGCCCGGGCTTGGCGGGCTCGTGCGTGCCCTCGATCACCAGCGTCGGCGCCTGCACCCGCCCGAGCACGCCCTCCGGCTCGAAGTCCGGGCAGGCCGCGTGCGCCAGACGGTGGTTGACCACCGACGACAGGTCACGGGCCCGCTCCAGCACCCGCTCCTGGAGCCGGCGCTCGGCGTCCTCGTCGAACGGCAGCGCGGTGCCGTGCAGCACCCGCGCCTCGTCGATCATCCGTTGCACCTGCTCGCGCCGGTCGGCGGGCGGCGGCGCGGTGATCAGCTGCGTGTAGTACGCCGTGAACTCCGGCCGGGGCGGCGGCAGGCTTCCCTCCGGCTGCGGCTGCCCGGTGAGCGCCCGCAGGATGGTCTCGCCCTCGTGCCCGCCCAGCGGCGAGGAGCCGATCACGGTGAGGGTGCGCACCCGCTCCGGTCGCTCCACGGCGATGAACTGGCCGAGCAGGCCGCCCGCCGAGTGGCAGACGAGGTGCGCGGACTCCAGCCCGTAGGCGTCCATCACCCGCAGCACGTCGTCCTTGATGTCGTGCCAGGTGTAGGGCTGCTCGGCGAAGTCGAAGGTGGCCGAGCGGCCGGTGTCGCGGTGGTCGTACCTGATGACCCGGCGGCCCGCGGCGACCAGCCGCCCGACGAGCTCGTCCGGCCACAGGACGCCCTGCGTCATCGACCCCATCACCAGCAGGATCGGCGGGTGCGCCGGGTCGCCGAACTCCTCGGTCCAGAGGTCCACGCCGTCGGTCTCGATCATGTTCGTTGTCATGTGCTCAAGCTTGCCCGGCGCGGGCGCGGACGCCTTCCGTAGGACTACTGGCCTTCACCAGTAGCCCGGCCAGTTCAGTACGGGTCGTGATGCCGAGCTTGGGATAGATCTTGTACAGGTGGTACTCGACCGTGCGCGGGCTGAGGAACAGCCGGGCCGCGACCTCCTTGCTGGAGGCGCCCTCCGCCACCAGCCGCGCGATGCGCAGCTCCTGCGGCGTCAGCACGGTCTCCGGGTCGTCGGCGGCGGGCCGGGCCGCCTCGCCCGCCGCGCGCAGCTCGCCACGCGCCCGCTCCGCCCAGGGGGCCGCCCCCAGCCGCTCGAAGGTCTCCAGCGCCGCCCGCAGATGGTTCCTCGCCTGGCCGGGCCGCTGCGCGCGGCGCAGCCGCTCGCCGTACAGCAGCGCCGTGCGCGCCCGCTCCATCGGCTCGCCGTGCCGGCGCAGCGCCTCCTCGAACAGCTCGGCGTCCGCGCCGGGGGCGGCGAGCAGGGCGCGGCAGCGGGCCAGCAGCGCCCGCGCCTCGTCGGTGACGGCGTTGGCGACCCACTGCTCGTACGCGGCCAGCGCCTCCGCCGCCGCCTCGTGCTCGCCCGCCGCCAGGGCGGCCTCCACCCGGTCCGGGGTGGAACGCCAGGTCACCGTGGGATGGCCCGCGCCGGGGCCGGCCGCGGCCAGCGCCGCGAACCTGGCGTGCGCCGCCGCGTACCGGCCGAGGCCGAGGTCCAGGAGCGCCAGCGCGTACCCGGCGACGCCCGCGCGCAGGCCGATCCGGTGCGGGACGGCGATGGACAGCGCCTCCTCCGCCAGCTCGCGGCAGCGCTCCTCCTCGCCGCGCAGCGCGGCCACGACGGCCAGGTTGGCGAGGTGGGCGGCCACGGAGTTGGTGTAGCCGGCCTCGCGGGCGAGCTGCAGGCCCTCCTCGGCGACGGCGGCGCTCTCCGAGAGGCGGCCCTTGAAGCGCTCGCCCGTGGCCACGAACTCCAGCACGACCGGGAGCTGCCCCACCATCCCCGACACGCGGGCCGCGCGCCCGGCCCGCTCGACCAGCTCGGCGGAGACGTCGGCCTCGCCGAGATAGCTGGCCGCCGCCGACGCCCACAGCAGCTCCGCCGCCAGGGTCAGCTCGCCGGTACGGGCCAGCGCCCCGCGCAGCAGCTCGCCGCCGCTGCCGTCCTCCAGCATGGCGCCGATGCCGGCCACCACGTCGCGGAGGAAGCCGGGCGGGTGCGCCCGCGCCCGGCGGCCCAGCTCCACGATGGCCGCGACGTCGCCCACGTAGCTGGCGGCCTCGGAGGCGTCGGCCAGCATCTCGATGCCGTCGCCCGCGGCCAGGATCCTGACGGCCTCGGAGGCGTCGCCGCTGTTCAGCTCGAACCGGCCGCGCAGCTGCGCGATCTCCTCCAGCAGCCCGCCCTCCCCGTGCTCGGCCAGCTCGCGGGCCTCTGCGAGGTGGGTCTGGGCCTGGCCGGGGCGGCCGGCGAGCCAGGCGGCGGTGGCGGCGTCCTTGAGCCGTTCCGCCCTGCGCAGGGGGTCGGGGGTGAGCTCGGCGGCGCGGGCGAGCGCGGTGGCCGCGTCCCCGTGGCCGCCGCGCGTACGGGCCCGTCCGGCGGCGGCGGTCAGCTCGGCGGCGACCGTCTCGTCCGGGGCCAGCGCGGCGGCGGCCAGGTGCAGGGCCCGGCGGTCGCCGTCCACCAGGCCGGCCAGGGTGACGTGCGCGTCCCGTACCTCGGCCGACGTGGCGGCGGCGTGCACGGCCGAGCGCACGAGCGGGTGCCGGAACCTGACCGTCCCGTCGGCCACGGTCACCAGCCCGGCGGCCTCCACCTCGTGCAGCGCCTCCCCGGCGGCCCGTACGACGAGGGCGAGCTCCGCCTCCAGCGACGCGACCAGCAGGAACCGCCGGGCCTCCGGCGACAGCCTGGCCACCTGCTCGCCGAACAGCTGCGCGCCCCCCGGCAGTGGATCCGGCAGGGGAGCCTGCCCGGCCAGCTGCGCCGGCGACAGCGCGGCCACGCCCTCGCGCAGCACGAGCGGGTTGCCCCCGGTCAGGGCCGTCAGCCGCCGTACGACGTCGGGCGCGACGGGCCCGCCGGAGGCGAGCAGGGCGGCGCAGCTCTCCTCGTCGAGGCCGCCGACCCGCAGCTCGGGCACGCCCTTGAGCAGCGCGTCCCCGCGTACGGAGAACAGCACGGCGACCCGCTCGGTGCGCAGCCGCCTGGCCGCGAACAGCAGGGCGTCGGCCGAGGCCCGGTCCACCCACTGGACGTCGTCCACCAGGCACAGCAGCCCGTCCGCGGCCGCCGCCTCGGCCAGCAGCGACAGCACCCCCGCCCCCACCAGGAACCGGTCGGAGTGGGGGGTGTCCGCGAGGCCGAGGGCCGCGGAGAGCGCGTCGCGCTGCGGACCCGGCAGCGCGTCCAGCAGGCCGGTCACCGGGCGCAGGAGCTGGTGCAGGGCGGCGAAGGCGAGGTCGGACTCCGGCTCGATGCCGTCGGCGCGCAGCACCCGCATCCCGCTCGCGGCCGCGAGGGAGGCGGCCAGGTCGAGGAGGGCGGACTTGCCCACGCCGGCCTCCCCGCGCAGCGCCAGAGCGCCGCCCTCACCGTCGCGGGCCGAGTCGAGCAGGAGCGTGACGGCGGTGGTCTCCGCGGCTCTCCCATAAAGCACGAAAAGGACTTTATCCGGCGCGGGACGGTCCTCAGGTGGCGCAGGAGTCGTGGGTGGCGTCGAAGCCCTTGATCGCCTCGCCGTCGTCGGGACGCAGCTCCTTCAGGCCCTTCCAGTCGTCGCCGATCACCAGCACGAGCTGGTTGGTCCGGGCCTTGGGCAGCTCGCGCAGCGACGCGCCGAGCAGGTCGCCGGTGAGGGTCGGGACGCGGGTCTCGCCGTTGGGGCCGTAGAGCACGGTGGTCTTCGCGTACGGCTTGCGGGCGGTGTCGCCGATCTTCGTGACGTGGTAGCCGCGCTGTTCGAGGAAGGCGGCGACCTGGGTGCCGAGGCCGCCGCGCCAGGTGCCGTTGCGCAGCTCGACCTGGATCTTGGAGCGGCCCACCTTGGCCTGGCCGCCCTTGACGCCCTCGACGCTCTGGTCCTTGGCGACGATCTGGAACAGCCGGTTGGCCTGCGGCTGCGTCCACTCCACCCGGCCCGGCTGGGTGAGCGAGTAGTGCCACGGGGTGGTGATGAACCGGATCTTGCCGGCGTCGAGCCCCTGAAGGCTGGTGGCGAGGTCCTTCATGACGCCCGTGGTCAGGTCGCGGTCGGTGGTGACCGCCTTGGTGGCCGCGTCGAGCAGGCCGAACAGCTTCGCCGGATCGGTCAGCGTCTCGCCGCTCATCACCTGCTTGACCATCGAGGCGATGAACATCTGCTGCCGCTGGATGCGCCCGATGTCGGAGCCGTCGCCGAAGCTGTAGCGGGCGCGTACGTAGCCGAGCGCCTGCTCGCCGTTGAGCTTCTGCCGGCCGGCGGGCAGGTGCAGCAGCGCCTTCTTGTCGTCCACGCGCTGCGGCAGGCAGACCTCGACGCCGCCGAGGGCGTTGACGATGCCCTTGAAGCCGGTGAAGTCGACCTTCACGAAGTGGTCGATGCGGATGTGGGTGAGGTGCTCGATCGTCTTCCAGGTGCAGCCGATGCCGCCCGAGTTGAACGACTCGTTGATCATGCCGAGGTGCGCCCGCTGCCCAGGGAACGCGCCCGTGGCCCGGCAGGCCGGAAGCTGCACGAGCGAGTCGCGCGGGAAGCTGACGACCATCGCGTTGTCGCGCTTGGACGACACGTGCATCAGCATGATCGTGTCGGTGCGCTCGCCCGCGATCGAGTGGCCGTATCTGGCGTTCTTGCCGTCGCGCTGGTCGGAGCCGACCACCAGGACGTTCATCGCGGTGCCGGCGACCTTCGGCGGGCGGGTCGTGCCGAGGTCGTCGGAGGTGAGGTCCTCGTGCTTGATGTTGCCGTTGAGCTTGGCGAGGACGCCGACCGCGACGCCCGCCACCAGCAGGACGACGGTCACCGAGATCGCCAGCACCCACCGCAGCCAGCGGCGGCGCCGGCGCGGCTGCGCGCCCGGCTCCGAGTCCGGCTCGGAGGCCGGCGCGTCGACAAGCCCGCTGCTCACGTGACTCCCCAAGGGACGGGGCCGAAGGGCGGGCCGCCCCTGGCCAAGAGCCTCGCCGTACAGTTCTCGGCCGTGGATCGAGCCCGAGTGTATCCAGTCAGCGGCGCGTGCGGGCCCGCATCCGGACGTCCGGGCGGGAAGGACCCGATATGTTCATCCGCCCGCCATGCCTCACTCGGGCAGGGGAACCCGGAGGGACACCACGCCCCGCAGGTCGAGCCAGGCCGCGCCGGGGCCGCGGACGAGCCGCATCAGCACCTCCTCGCAGCCGGGGCAGCGGGCCACCAGGCCGGGTTCGGGGCCGTAGACGCGCATCTCGCCGACCGGGCCGGTGCGCCCGCAGTGGACGCAGCGGCCGGTCGCCGCGGTGAGGTCCACGGCGAAGAGCTCGCCGAGCGGGCCCGCCAGGACGTTGCCGTCCAGGTGGTCAGCGGTCATGTCACCCTCCGGTCGGGCCGAATCGTTCGGTACGGATGCGCTCAGGCGCGTGCCCGAGCGTCAGCAGCAGGTCGGCGGCGGCCTCCACGAACCCGGTCGGCCCGCACACGTAGCAGTCGGCCTCGAACCCGGCCGGCCAGCCGCCCTCCGCCAGGTCGGCCAGCGTGACGCGCCCGGCCGGGCGGGACGCGCCGTCGGGCGCGGCCCTGGTGTAGAGGTAGGCGACGTCCAGGCCGGGGTCGGGCCGGCGCAGCTCCTCGGCGTAGTAGCGGCTCTCCGGGTCGCGCAGCGAGTAGACCAGGCGGAACGGCGCCCGGCTGCCCGTACGGCGGCGCTCCCTGATCATCGCCATCAGCGGGACGATCCCGGACCCGCCGCCGACCAGCAGCACCGGAGCCTTGCCCGCCGGCCGCCAGACGAACCAGCCGCCCACCGGCCCCCGGATCTCGACCTGGTCGCCGGGCTCCATCACCCCGGTCAGGTACGGCGACACCTCGCCGTCCGGCACGGTCTCCACCGTCAGCGTGACCAGCTCGCCGTCCGGCGGCGCGGCCAGCGAGTAGCTGCGCTGCGCGGTGTAGCCGTCCTCCGCCGTCAGCCGCACGTCCACGTGCTGGCCCGCCAGGTGGCCGGGCCAGCCGGGCACCTCGAACACGAGCGTGCGCGCGGTGGCCGTCTCCGCCCTGCCCTCGCGCAGGCGGGCGGCCCGCCAGGGGAGGCGGCCGCGCACCTCAGTCGCCCTCGTAACGCTGCTCGCGCCACGGGTCGCCGTAGTTGTGGTAGCCCGCGGTCTCCCAGAAGCCCGGATGGTCGTCGTCGAGCAGGTGGATGCCACGCACCCACTTGGCCGACTTCCACAGGTAGAGGTGCGGGACGAGCAGCCGGGCCGGGCCGCCGTGCTGGGGCGCCAGCTCCTCGCCGTCGAAGCGGTGCGCGATCCACGCCTTGCCGTCGAGCAGGTCCTCCACCGGCAGGTTCGTGGTGTAGCCGCCGTAGGAGTGGATCAGCGCGTGGTCGGCGGCGCTCTCGACGTCCTCGAAGAGCACGTCCAGGGAGACGCCCTGCCACCTGGTGTCCAGCTTCGACCATTTGGTCACGCAGTGCAGGTCGACGGTCGGCGTCTCCTGGGGCAGCGCCATCAGCTCGTCCCAGGACCACCGGTGCGCGTGCCCCGACTCCGTGCCGATGGTGAACTCCCAACGCTCCCGCGGCACCCGCGGCGTCGGCCCCGCGGACAGCACGGGGAAGTCCTCGACGAGGTACTGGCCGGGAGGCAGCCGGTCGTCGTCGTCCCTGCGCCGTCCACGGAAGCCTCGCGAAACCACGCCCACGAACCGCTCCTCCCTAGTGATCGACGTCCATTTCACCACGTCGGGGGGCGACCAGCCCGGATTCATAGGCGAACACCACGAGTTGCGCCCGGTCACGGGCGTGCAGCTTGGTCATCGCCCGGCTGACGTGCGTCTTCGCGGTGGTCGGGCTGATCACCATGTGGGCGGCGATCTCGTCGTTGGACAGGCCGCGGGCGACCAGCGCGGTGACCTCGCGCTCGCGGTTGGTCAGCACGCCCAGCGCCTCGGGGGACGGGCCGGGGCGGCGGGCGACGTACTCGCCGATCAGGCGGCGGGTGATCGCGGGGGACAGCAGGGCGTCGCCTCGGGCCGCCACGCGGACGCCCTGGAGCAGGTCGGCGGGCTCGGTGTCCTTCACCAGGAAGCCGCCGGCGCCGGCCCGCAGGGCGCCCACGACGTACTCGTCGAGGCCGTAGTTGGTGAGGATCACGACGTGCGTGCCGGACAGGCGGTCGTCGGCGGCGATCCGGCGGGTGGCCTCGATGCCGTCCATGACCGGCATCTGGATGTCGACCAGGGCCACGTCGGGGCGGTGCTCCAGGGCCAGCGCGACGGCCTGCTCGCCGTTCGCGGCCTCGGCGACCACCTCCAGGTCGTCCTCGGCCTCCAGCAGGGCGCGGAAGCCGCCGCGGATAAGCGCCTGGTCGTCGGCGAGCAGGACGCGGATCACGCCGGCTCCCGCAGCGGCAGCGCGGCCTGGACGGTGAAGCCGCCCTCGGGGCGGGGCTCGGTGCGCAGCCGGCCGCCGAGCGCCGACACGCGCTCGCGCATGCCGCGCAGGCCGGTGCCGGGGACGGGGGGCTCGCCGGCCGACGCGCTGCCGTCGTCGTCCACCTGCACCACCAGCTCGGCGTCCGCGTACTCGACGCGCACCCGCGCCGCCGCCGCTCCGGCGTGGCGTGAGACGTTGGTGAGCGCCTCCTGGACGATCCGGTACGCGGCCCGGTCCACCTCGGGCGGCAGCGCGCGCCGGGCTCCCGCGACGGTCACCGTGGTCGGCAGGCCGATCGAATGGGCCCGCCGCACCAGGTCGTCGAGCCGGTCCAGCCCGCTCGGCACGTCCTCCTCCGGAGTGGGGGCGGGGTCGCGCAGGACCTCCAGGGTGGCGCGCAGCTCGCGCATGGCGTCACCGCTCGCCTCCTGGATCGCGAGCAGCGCCGCGGGCACCTCCTCGCCCCGCTTGCGCGCCAGGTGCACGGCCACCCCGGCCTGCACCTTGATGACCGAGATGCTGTGGGTGAGCGAGTCGTGCAGCTCCCTGGCGATGCGCAGCCGCTCCTCGCCCGCCCGCCGCCTGGCGGCCTCCTCGCGGGTGCGCTCGGCCTCGGCGGCCCGCTGCTGGGCCTGCTCCAGGTACGCCTGCCGGTGCCGGGTCACCGTCGCCGCCACCCCGGCCGCCACGAACCAGCCGAGCAGCAGCGTCGTGGCCTGCAGGATCTCCTTGGCGCTCCGGTCGGTGACGGTGGCGAAATCCGTGGCGAGGCTCGCGCCCAGGAAGGCGGTGGCGGCGAGCGCGGGGAGCAGCCGGTGACCGTACCTGACCGCGCCGAACACCGAGATCATCACGGGGAACGCGGCCGGCGGCCCCGGCTGGGCGTGCACGGCGTAGACGAGCATGGCGGCCGTGCTCCCGGCCAGCGCCGGCAGGGGAGCCCGCCGCCAGGCCGCGAGCGCCAGCGAGCCGGCGAGCACTGCTCCGAGGTCGATCGAGAGGCCGGCCGGGTCCGGGTGCGGTGTGCCGATGAGCACGTTGACCGTCAGCATGACGGCGACGACCCCGGCGAGCAGCGCGTCCTGGGCGGACGGCCCCAAGCGCTCCAGATACCTCACCTCTGCAGATTAGGGTTTTTCCAGGCGGTGATCCTCCGCAGAAGGGCGTATTCTCCGGCTACTTCCGGCGTAGTACGCGGCGGGCATCCCGGTTGCGCGGGGTACGGGGAGAAGCATCCGGCGGCACGACGACCGCGGGCCCGCTGGGGCCGCACGATGTCCGGCATGGACGACACGACCAGAAACAGGGGCCAGTTCCGCTACGTGACCCCGGTGCCGCCCGACGCCGCGACCGGCAGGGTCGCCGACGTCTACCGGCAGCTCGCCGACGACTTCGGCATGGCGCGCATGGCGGTCTTCCTGACCCTGTCGCCCGCGCCCGAGGTGCTGGCGGCCACCTGGGCGCTGCTGCGCGAGACGCTGCTCGCGGGGGACGTCCCGCGCACCGGCAAGGAGGTCGTGGCGCTGGGGGTGTCGCTGGCCAACCGGTGCCCGTTCTGCGTGGCGGCGCACACGACGCTGCTGCACGCGACCGGCGACCACCGGCTCGCCGAGACCGTCGCCGCAGGCGGCGTCCCCGACGATCCCGGGCACGCGCGGCTGCTGGCTTGGGCCAAGGACCGGGGCCCGGCGCCGTTCCCCGCCGAGCACGCCCCCGAGTACGTAGGGACCGCACTGACCTTTCACTTCGTCAACCGGATCGCCTCGGCGCTGCTCACCGAGAACCTGCTGCCCGGCAACCTGCAGCGGTCGCGGCTGGTGCGGAGCGTGGGCGGGCGGGCGATGTCGCGGACGGTGCGCAGGCGGCTGCCCGGCGGGGCGGCCCTGCCGCTGATCGCCGATCTGGGCGGGCGTCCCGAGCCCGGCTGGGCGCGGCGCAGGCCGGCCGGCGTGGCCTACGCGGCGCTGCGCACGGTGGCGGGCGACGGGGGCGACCTGCTCAGCGTCGAGGCCAGGGACGCCGTCGCCGGCGCGGTCGCCGCCTGGGACGGCGAACACCCGCTGATGGGCGGTGCCCGGCTGGACGGCCTGCTCGCCGGGCTCCCGCCCGCCGACCGGCCCGCGGCCCGGCTGGCGCTGCTCACGGCGCTGGCGCCGTACCGGGTGACGGACGCCGACGTGGCCGCCTGGCGCGGCTCCGGCTCGGGAGGGGACGCCGCGCTGGTGCGGATCATCGCTTATGGGGCGATCCTCGCGACCGAGTGGGCGGAGAGCGTGATCATCGCGGGCCTCCCGCCGACGGGCTACGCCGGAGGCGGGAGGCGGTCGGAGCGGGGCCAGACGTACTCCAGGTCGTCGGGCTCCTCGTCGCCGAACTTCGGCCGGTAGTAGGCGGGGTCCTTGCGCAGGAGGGCCGAACGGTGGCTGCGGTGCAGGGCCTCGTCGCCGAGCCAGGGCGGCAGCTCGCCGGCCGTGGCGAGCTCGGGCTGGCGGCGGATCTCGGAGGTGCCGCGGAGCTGGGCCAGCTCGGTGGTCATGGTGGCGGCGCAGGTGTCGGCGCGGCCCAGGGCGCACCAGGTGTCGCAGACCTCCAGGCCGTAGCGGATGAGCGCCTCTTCGTACCCGGCCCACATCTTGACGACGGGGTGGTGCCGCCAGCCGTAGCCGGGGACGGTGAGGGCGCGCAGGATCTGCAGGGTCTCGACCCGCTGCTTGCCGAGCCGCAGCGGGTCGAGCACCCCCGCTGTCGCCACAAAATCCGGATAAGGCAGGAACGTCTGCATCGGCCACCCCCTCTGACCTGCTCCTACCCCTGGATCGTCTGGACCGCTCGCCGAAGCGCGCTCACAATCGGCCCATGGGAGACGGATATGTCGGCGCCAGGACGCCGCGACGGGAAGACGCCCGGCTGCTGACCGGACGGGCCAGGTACGTCGGCAACGTCCGGTTGCCCAGCCAGGCGTACGCGCACGTGATCCGCAGCCCCATCGCGCACGGGCGGCTGCTCGGCTGCGACGTCAAGGGAGCCTGGGCGGCCGAGGGCGTGCTCGACGTGATCACCCCGGCGGACGCCGCGGGCCTCCGCCTGCCCTGCGTCAACCTCTCACCGGGCCAGCGCCTCACCGGCTACCCGGTGCTGGACGAGACCATCAGGTACGCGGGCCAGCCCCTCGCCCTCGTCGTCGCCCGTACCCCCGAGGCCGCCAGGGACGCCGCCGACCTCGTCGACCTGGAGCTCGGCGAGCTGCCCGCGCTCGTCGGCGCGGAGCGGGCGCTGGCGGCGGACGCCCCGCTGCTCCACCCCGAGCTGGGCACGAACGTCGTCACCGAGTTCCTGCTCGGCGACGACGACTGCGCGGCCGTGATCGAGGGAGCGGCGCACGTCGTGGAGATGACGTTCCGGATGGGACGGGTCTCGCCGCACCCCATCGAGCCGCGCGGCGTCGTGGCCGACTGGTCCGGCGACGAGCTGACCGTGCACATCTCCACGCAGGCGCCGCACCACGTGCGCGAGCACCTGGCCGAGGCGCTCGGCCTCTCGCACGACCGGGTACGGGTGATCGCCGGCGACACCGGCGGCGGCTTCGGCGCCAAGGAGCACGTCTACCCGGACGAGACGCTGATCTGCCTGGCCGCGACGCGCCTCGGCCGCCCGGTGGCCTGGACGGAGGCCCCTGGCGACCGGCTGCTGGCCACGCTGCCCGCGCGGGCCGCCGTGCACCGGGGACGGCTGGCGCTGGACCACGACGGGCGGTTCCTGGCCCTGGAGGCGGACGTGCTCGCCGACCTCGGCGCCCACCCGTCCAACGCGGGCGCCTCGACGGCGGCGGTGACCGCCACGCTGCTGCCCGGCCCGTACCGGTTCGAGCGCGTCGGCGTCCGCGTGCGGGCCGTGATGACCACCACGACCCCCACCGGCTCCTACCGCGGCTTCGGCCAGCCCGAGGGGACACTGACGCGGGAGCGGCTGATCGACGAGGCCGCCCGCAGGCTGGGCGTCGACCCGGTCGAGCTGCGGCTGCGCAACATGCTGCGGCCGGACGAGCTGCCGTGCACGACCCGCGTCCATCAGCGCTACGACTCGGGCGACTATCCGCGTGCCCTGCGGACGCTGCGCGACCTGGTCGAGCCGGTGGTGAAGGACGACGGCCGGCGGCGCGGCATCGGCTGGTCCTGCCATGTCGAGAGCACCGGCATGGGACCGTCCGACGACCTCAAGGCCATCGGGATCCTGGCCGGCGGCTACGAGACGGCGGTGCTGCGGATGGAGCAGGACGCCTCCGTGGTCGTCGCCTCGGGCGTGGTCGGCATGGGCCAGGGCATCGAGACCGCGCTGGCGCAGCTCGCCGCCGACCGGGTGGGGGTGCCGCTGGAGCGGGTGCGGGTGGTGCTGGGGGACACGGCGGCGACGCCGTACTCGTCGGTGGGGTCGATCGCCAGCCGGGCGCTGACGCTCGGCGGCGGCGCGCTGGTGCGGGCGGCGGCGCGGCTGCGGGACAAACTGCTGGCCATCGCGGCGCACCGGCTGGAGGCCGCGCAGGAGGACCTGGAGCTCGTCGGCGACGTCGTACGGGTCAAGGGCGACCCGCAGGCGTCGGTGCCGCTGCGCGAGCTGGCCACGTCCGCCTGGCGGGGCTGGGACCTGCCGGAGGGCGTGCCGCCCGGCCTGGAGGAGCGGGTCAGCTACGACCCGCCCGGCTACACCTACGCCTACGGCGCGCACGCGGCGGCCGTCGCCGTGGACCCGGAGACGGGCGCGGTCGAGGTCGAGCGCTACTGGGCGGTGAACGACGCGGGCGTGCTGGTGAACCCCGCCGTGGTGGAGGGCCAGATCCACGGCGGCGTCGCCCAGGGGCTCGGACAGGCGCTGACCGAGGACATCGGCTACAGCGAGGAGGGCCAGCCGATCACCGACTACCTGCTGCCGACCACCCGGGAGGTTCCGGACATCCAGGTCGTCCTGCTGGAGACGCCGTCGCCGATCACGCCGGGCGGCATGAAGGGGGTGGGCGAGGCGGGCACGATCGGCCCGCCGGCCGCCGTCGCCAACGCGGTCGCCGCCGCCCTTCCCGAGGTCGCCGACCGGGTCACGGACGTGCCGCTGACCCCGGCGGCGGTGTGGTCGCTGCTGCGCTGAGGTTCCGTTCTCCTTTCCGTGAGTTCACGATTTCTCACCGGAAACATCGAGCCGGACGGCCGTCTCGTGCGTACACGTTTCGACAGCCGCTTCAGTTCACCCGTGAACCCCCGGAAGCGAGACGTTATGACGACCACCCTGCGATCGCCCCGCCGGCGCGGGACGCGGTACGTGTGGCCGCTGCGGGAGGACGTCCGGACGGTCGCTCACGCGCGCACGGTCATCCGGCGGCACCTGTCGGACCTCGGCCTGCACCCCGACCTCGTCCACGACGCCGTGCTCATGGTGAGCGAGCTGGTGACCAACGCCTTCATGTACGGGGAGGCGCCGTACGAGCTGCTGCTGCACGTGGACGCCAAGGACATCATGTGCGTGGTCGTGGACGGCGGCCCGGCCCCGCCCGAGCCCGGGCCGCCCGACCTGGAGGCCGAGCACGGGCGCGGCCTGCGCATCGTGGCCCGGCTCTCCGACGGCTTCTACGGCTGCCACCCCCAGCGTTACGCCACGCGTCCCGAGCTGGTGGGCAAGGGCACCTGGTTCGCCCTGCCCCGCGAGGGCCCGGCGTGCGCCGTCGTGCCGATTCGTTCTGGGACATAGCTTATTAAGTCAGGACTTCCCGGCTACAGTGTCAGCCGCGAGCCGTGGATGATCTTCGTCGAGGGACGGGCCGCGGCCGCCCTGGAGGCCGTATGTCTGTCTGGATCCCGCGTGCCGGCGCCGCGGTCGCCGTCCTCGCGCTCGCCGCAGCCCTCACCGCCTCACCGGCGTCGGCCGCAGCCGCGCGGACGTACTACGTGGACGCCGTCAACGGCAGCGACGCGGCGGCCGGCACCTCGCCCGCCACCGCGTGGAAGACGCTCACCAAGGCGTCCGGCGCGGCCCTCGCCCCCGGCGACCGGCTGCTGCTCGCCCGCGGCAGCACCTGGCAGGGGCAGCAGCTCGCCATCACCGGCTCGGGCACCTCCGCCGCGCCGATCGTCGTGGACGCCTACGGCACCGCCGCCGCCCGCCCGGTGATCACCGGGCACGCCGAGGCGTGCGTGAGCCTCGAAGGCGCCCACATCGAGCTCTACAACCTGCAGATCGGGATCGCGCGGGACGGCGCGCGCTGCACGTGGGCCGGGGTGAAGGTCTCCGGCGACGACAACGTGGTCGAGCGCAACCTCATCACCGGCGCCGCCGCCGGCGTCTACATCGAGCAGGGCACGCGCTACACGGCCGTGACGGCCAACGACTTCGTCGACAACGACCACATGAGCACGCTCACCCCGAAGGACGTCGACGACAACGACGACTCGGGCGCGTTCGCGATCCTCGTCCAGGGCGACGACTCCAACATCGGCTGGAACGAGATCCGCGGCTCCTCCGCCTTCAGCCACGACTACGGCACGGACGGCGCCGCCGTCGAGATCTTCCTCGGCTCGCGCAACCGGATCCACCACAACATCGCCGTGGACAACGAGACCTTCACCGAGCTCGGCACCAGCAGGGACGTCAACCCCGACGGCAGCCCGTCCGACCCCGACGGCACCACGGGCAACGTCTTCGAGTACAACGTGATCACCGGGCCGGAGACCCAGGCCGCGCTGGTGACCAGGGGGCCGCAGGAGCCCGGCGAGGATCCCGACCCCAACGGCCCCGTCCTCGGCACCGTCTTCCGCAACAACAGCGTCCGCCTCACCCACGCCGACTCCCAGGGCGTGATCTGCGACGCCTCCTGCACGAACGCGCACCTGTCCATGTCCCAGAACATCGTCCAGGCCGTGGTCAAGACCGCCTACGGCCCCGGCGTCACCGACAGCCACCACAACGTGTTCTTCGGCGCCCGCCAGCACCAGATGGGCGGCACCGCCAACGTCACGGCCGACCCGCTGTTCGACCTGACCGACGCCGCCCAGCCGCTCAGGCTCCGCGCCGGCAGCCCGGCCATCGACCTCGGCGTGACGCGGTTCAGCGACCAGGACGTCGCCGGGCGCGCCATCGACGGCAGCGACGGCCCCGTGGACGCCGGAGCCCACGAGTACGACAAGTAAGCGGGTCAGCGCCGGACGGCGGCGAGGACCAGCAGCCCCGCCGCCAGCCCGGTCAGCGCGGCGGCCAGGTAGACCTCGTTCAGCGCCGCGTACGCCGCCCTGCCCCCGCCCTGGTAGAGCAGGCCGAGCGCGGCGACGCCGAGCGCGTAGCCGAGCTGCCTGACCGTGTTGACCGCGCCGGCCGCCATGCCCGCCCGGTGCGGCGGGACGGCGCCCATGGCGGCCGAGTTGAGCGCCGGGATGGCGAGGCCCACGCCGACGCCGACCACCACCAGGCCGGGCGCGAGCGCGGTCCAGCCCGTGTCCGGGCCGAGCCGGCCCTGGAGGAACGCGCCCGCGGCGATGAGCAGCAGCCCGCCGCCGAGCGCGACGCGCGGCGACAGCCGGGGGAGTAGCCGGGCGGCGGCCACCGAGACCACCAGGGACGTGACCGCCATCGGCGACAGCGCCACCCCCGCCAGCACCGGCCCGAGCGCCAGGGACTGCTGCAGCCAGAGCGAGGTGAAGGCGAGGCAGGCGAAGGCGGCCGGCATGAGCAGCCCGGCGCCCGCCATGATCCCGCTGAACGACCGGTTCGCGAACAGCCGCAGGTCCAGCATGGGCCGCGGGCTCCGCAGCTCGATCACCAGGAACGCGGCCAGCGCCACCGTGGCGGCGGCCAGCGGCCCGAGCGTCCGCGCCGCCGCCCAGCCGTGCTGCCCGGCCTCGATCAGCCCGTACGTCAGCGCCCCCGCCGCCACCGTGAACGTCGCCATCCCCGCCCAGTCGAGCCCGGCCCCGCCCGGCAGCCGCGACTCCTTGACCGAGCGCAGCGTGAGCCAGGCGGCGACCAGGCTGATGGGCAGGTTCACCAGGAAGATGGCCCGCCAGTGCAGGTGTTCGGTGAGCAGGCCGCCGAGCACGGGCGCGACGGCGGCGGCGGCCCCGTTCACGCCGCCCCACACGCCGAACGCGATGCCCCGCTGCCGCCCCTCGTAGGTGGCGCTGACCAGGGCGAGCGTGGTGGCCATCATGGCCGCGCCGCCCGCGCCCTGCACCACCCTGGCCGCCAGCAGCAGCGCGCCGTTCGGGGCGACCCCGCAGGCCAGCGAGGCCAGCGCGAACACCGCCAGCGCCACCAGGTAGACCCGCCGGCGGCCGGCGTGGTCCGCGACGGACCCGGCCGCCAGCAGCAGGGCGGCGAGGGCCAGCGCGTAGCCGTCGAGCAGCCACTGCGTGTCGCCGAACGACATCCGCAGGTCGGCGGCGATCGGGGGGAGCGCGACCATGACGATGGTCACGTCGACGAGCAGCATGAAGGCGCCGAGGCAGGCGGCGACCAGCGGCCGCCAGCTCGCGGTCGTGGTGGGGGTCGTCACTTGTGTCATGAGTGCCAAGGTCGGGGACGGATGCCGGTTCTCGCCCGAAAACCGGGCCGTTCTGCCGGATTTCCGTGCGAGCTACGCTCCTGTGGTGGAAAACATCACGCTGGACGAGGTGGACCGGGGGCTGCTGCACGCGCTCCAGGTGGACGGGCGGGCCTCGTTCAGCCGGATCGCGGACGTGCTCGGCGTGTCCGACCAGCGGGTGGCGCGCCGCTACCGGCGGCTGCGCTCCACCGGGATGCTGCGGGTGGTGGGCGTGGTGGACGGGCGGCGGCTCGGCTACGAGTCGTGGGCGCTGCGGCTGCGGTGCACGCCCGACGCGGCGAGCTCGATCGCCGAGGCGCTGGGGCGGCGCCCCGACACGTCCTGGGTGCACCTGCTGTCCGGCGGCACCGAGATCTCCTGCGGCACCCTCCAGCGCACGCCCGCCCAGCGGCAGGAGCTGCTGCTCAACAAGCTGGCCAGGACGAGCCGGGTGCTGTCGGTGGTGGCGCACCGGACGCTGCACGTGTTCGTCGGCGGGCGGATCGGCTGGGCCGGGCTGGCGGCGCTCTCCGCCGACCAGGTGGCCCGCCTGGAGGCCGGCCGGACGTACCCGGGACACGGCTCCACCGGCGAACCCGTCGTCTCCCTGAGCGCGGGCGACGAGGCGCTGCTCCGGGCGCTGTCGCTGGACGGCCGGGCGGTCCACGCCGACCTCGCCGCGGCCACCGGCTGGTCGGAGTCCACGGTCAAGCGCCGCATGGAGCAGCTGTGCGCGGCCGGCGTGCTCTTCTTCGACATGGACGTGCTGCCCCCGCTGCTCGGCTACCAGGTGGAGGCGCAGCTCTGGATGTCGGTGCCGCCCGCCGAACTGCACGCGACGGGACGGGCGCTGACCCGGCATCCCGAGGTGGCCTTCGCGGGCGCGACGACCGGCCCGCACAACCTGGCGGCCAGCATCGTGTGCCGCGACGACGCGGCGTTCTACCGCTACCTGACGGAGGATCTGGGCGCGCTGCCCGCGATCCGCCAGATCGAGACGGCCCCCATCATCCGCACGATCAAACGCGCCGGCGCCCTGCTGCCCGGCTGAGCGCCGATAATCGGAAAGGTGCGGCGGCGGGCGTTCCTGCGGGCCGGCGGGGTGGCGGCGGCCGGGGTGGCCGGGGCGCTGACGCCGGCCGGGGTCGCGCGCACGCCCGACGACTGCTTCGTCCGCTTACGCCGCCGCTGGCGCGAGCTCGCCGCGGGCTCCGGCTACGACCCGGCGGCCGAACCCTACCGGGCCGAGCTGGCGACCCTGGGCCGGGCCGCCGTCCGCCACCTGGACACGATGGCGCCGGGGCCCGGCCGGCTCTGGCCGGACCAGCCGTTCCCCTCCTTCGTCGCGACGCCGCGCCGCCTGCGGACGATGGCCCGCGCGTACGCGCTGCCCGGCACCGGCCTGACCGGCGACCCCGCGCTCGCCGAGGCGGTGGCCGCCGGGATCGACCATTACCGGCGGCACGTGTACGCGGCCGGCGCCTACCCGGCGGGCAACTGGTGGCACTGGCAGATCGGCGTCCCGAAGGCGCTGCTCGACGCGTCCGCACTGGTCGAGCCGCAGCTCGGCGAGGAGCGCCGGCGCGCGCTGGCCGGGGCCGTGGACCACTTCGTCCCCCAGCACCGCCTCGGCTCCTACAGCGGCACCAGCACCGCCGCCAATCGGGTGGACCTGTGCCTGGTGATGCTCCTGCGGGCCATGCTCGACGGCGACCACGGCAGGGCGGACCTCGCGGTCGCCGCGCTGGCGCCGGTGTTCCGGTACGTCGGCGAGGGCGACGGCTTCTACCGGGACGGCTCGTTCATCCAGCACGCGTACGTCCCCTACCAGGGCTCCTACGGGGTGACGCTGCTGTCGGGCGCGGCCGTGATCTTCGCGCTGCTGCGCGGCTCGCCGTGGGAGGTCACCCATCCGGTGGCCTTCGAGGTGGTGGAGCGCTCGTTCGCGCCGTTCGTGCGCGACGGGGCGTGCATGGATCTCGTGAGCGGGCGTGCCGTCGGCCGGCGCCCCTTCGGCGACCACGAGCGGGGCCACGCGCTCGCCGACGCGATCCTGCTGCTCGGCGAGGTGGCCCCGGCCGCGTACCGGGCCCGCTGGCAGGCGCTGGTGAAGGGCTGGGCGGCGCGGAGCGGTCACCGGCCCGCGCTGGAGCCCGCCGCGCACGCCCGCCTGGCGGCGGTTGAGGCCGATCCCGCGGTGCCGGCCGCGCCCGAGCCGGTCGGGCACCGGCTGCTGCCGATGAGCGCGCGGGCGGTGCACCGGCGGCCCGGCTGGTGCGCGGCGCTCAGCATGTCCTCCGACCGCATCGGGCACTACGAGCACGGCAACGGCGAGAACCCGCGCGGCTGGCACACCGGCTCGGGGATGCTCTACTGGTGGGCGGACGGCCACGGCGAGCACTACTCCGACGCCTTCTGGCCCACCGTCGACCCCTACCGCCTGCCCGGCACGACCGTCTCGGCCAGGCGGCTGCCGGACGGCGCGGGCGGCGCGTGGGGCGACACCCGTACGCCGTGGCGGTGGGTCGGCGGGGCCACGGACGGCACGTACGCGGCCGTCGGCCAGCACCTGAGCGGGCTGGAGAGCACGCTGGAGGCCTTCGCGTCGTGGTTCTTCCTCGACGACGCCGTGGTCTGCCTCGGCGCGGGCATCACCGCCGAGGACGGCACGCCGGTCGAGACGATCGTCGACAATCGCAGGACCGCCGCGCGGCTCACCCAGGGGGAGGGCTGGGCGCACCTGGAGGGCCACGGCGGCTACCTGGCGCCCGGCGGGCGGCTCCGCACGCTGCGGGAGCGCCGCGCGGGCGGCGGGTTCGCCCGCGACTACGTCACGCTCTGGCTCGACCACGGCGTCGACCCGCGCTCGGCCGGCTACCACTACGTCCTGCTGCCGGGCGCGACGCCGGAGGAGACACGGGCCCGCGCGGCAGAGCCCGGCCGCGTGCGGGTGCTCGCCAACTCCACCGGCGCGCAGGCCGTGCACGTGCCCGCCCTCGGCCTCACGGCGGCGAACTTCTGGCTCGCCGGTTCGGCCGGCGGCCTGACCGCCTCCGCTCCGTGCGCGATCCTGGCCCGCGAGCACGGCGACGGCACGGCCACGCTGGCGGTGTCCGACCCCCGCCGCGACCTGGAGGAGCTGACGGTCACCTGGGACCGGCCGATCGCCGGCCTGCTCGCCGGGGACGCCCTCCTGACCGGCTCCACCCTGTCCTTCCGGGGTCTCGCCGCCCGTGAGGGCGCCTCGGTCACCGTACGTCTGGCTTGAGCTCTCCGGAGATGATCCACAGGTGGCCGAACGGGTCACGGACGCGGCCCGAGCGCTTGCCGTAGGGCCGGTTCTCGATCGGCACGACCACCTCGGCGCCGTGGGCGACCATGCGCGCCCCGACCACGTCAGGGTCGTCGACCTCGATCTCCACGAGCACCGCCGACCCGCCGAGATCGTCGGGCGACAGCCACCCCCACGCCGCGACGGCCGGCGAGACCCGGAAGGACGCCCCGCCGACGCGGTGATCGATGACACTGGGCCTGCCGTCGTCGCCCGGAGGGGCGCTGAACACCTGATCAGCGCCCAGGGCGGCCTGGTAGAACGCCGACGCGAGTTCGGGGTCGGGCACGACGAGCCGGGGAAAGAGAGACGTCATGCGCCCATCGTCGGGCCGGGCGGAGGCGACGGTCTTGAAGATTTGGGCACGCCCTACGCGGTGAGTCCTTCGACGCGCAGCCACTCGGCAGGCGTACACCCGGCCATGACCCGCCATTCCCTGGTGAAGTGCGCCTGGTCGGCGAACCCCGCCGCGGCGGCCACCGCCGCCAGGCTGACCGTCCCGGCACGGGCGGCGGCCACGAGCCCGCCACGCGCGGTCTCGAACCGCAGGAGCCGCTGGTACTCCTTCGGCGTCACCCCCAGCTCCCGCCGGACCGTACCACTCAGGTGACGCCGCGAGCACCCGAGCCGCCGAGCCGCCTCCTGCACCCGACCGGCCCCGGACAGCGCCGCCAGCACGGCCCGCAGCTCCTCACCCCCGCTGTACCGCGTCCGCCCGGCCAGCAGAGCGCTCTCGACGACGGCCCGGCGTTGCGGCCAGGACCGGCACGCCGCCAGCCGCTCCGGCAGATGAGCCATCGCCGGAGCCACGTCGGCGAGATCGGCGACCTGCCCCGCCAGCGCCGCCGCCGGCACCCCCAGCAGCGCGCCCGCCCCCGCCGGGCTGAGCGTCAGCCACACACCCTGCGTGCCGCCCACCTGCCGCAACTCGGCCGCGTCCAGATGAAGACCGGCGACAACGGCCCGGAACCGCTCACGCGAGCCGGACCGTCCAGGCCACCCGATCTCCAGCGAGTCCGCCTCGGGGATGGTGACCGACACCGTGGACGAGGGCAGCCCCCGATGCGTGCCGTCCGCGCCGAGCTCATAGGGGCTCAGCGTCACCACGAACGGCGCCAGCGCGGCGGACCTCCGCACGTCGGTCACCCCCAGAAGGACGCGACCCTGGTCGCCGCGGCCTTGCCCTGGGCGTAGCCGGCTTCGGCGCTCGGCGTGCGGGAGGCGGGGGAGAGGGGGTCGGCGCCGAACGCGGCCAGCGACGTCTCGTCGGGCTCGATCACCTCGACCGCGCCGCCGAGCCCGCTCCACGACGGCTCGCCCAGCTCGGCCATCGGCGCGATCACCAGCACCGGGTCGAAGCCCGCCGCGAGGTCGGCGTTGGTGGAGGAGCGCACGCCGCCGTCCGTGTACGCCGCCCCGCCGATCCGTACGCACGGCCACACGCCGGGCACCGCGCAGCTGGCCGCCACCGCGTCGACCAGCTCCACCCCCGACCCGGGCGTGAACAGGCGCGGCTCGCCGGTGTGCGCGTCGACCGCCGTGATCACCAGGTCGCGGGCCGGCCAGGTGTGCACCGGCAGCCGGGCCTCGATGACCGCCCGCCGCTCGGCCTCGGGCACCGTCGAGGCCGCCAGGGCCAGCTCGCCGACCTTGCGCCGCTGCTCGGCCGGGTCGGGCGAGCTTCCGTACGCGGCCTGCAACCGGGTCCACAGCTCCGCCATGTCGACCCCGCTCGCCAGCTCGGGCGTCTGCAGTGCGGGGTCGGTCTGCCGGGCCAGCAGGTCGGCGAGCGGCAGGCCGGAGGTGACCTGGGCGGCCACCGTGGCGCCCGCCGAGGTGCCGACGATCCGGTCGGCGGCGGTCACGTCGACGCCCGCGTCGGCCAGCGCGGCCAGCAGGCCGGTCAGCCACGCGATCCCGGCGACCCCGCCGCCGCCCAGCACCAATGCTCTTCTGTTCATGTGCGAACTCCCCGCGAAAAAAATCCGGCCGCCGTGTCGATCCGGCCGGAGCCCGTTCGACGCGTTGTTGACGAAACGCCATACAGGCTAGTGAAAGGGGCTCGACGATGACTCAGAAGATCACGACGTACCTGTGGTTCGACCACCAGGCCGAGGAGGCCGCCACCTTCTACACCTCGTTGTTCGCCGGCTCGCGCATCGTGCGCGTGCAGCGCAACGGCGACGCCGGCCCTGGAGAGGCCGGCACGGTGATGCTGGTCGAGTTCGAGCTGGCCGGGCAGCGCTTCCTCGCGCTGAACGGCGGCCCGCACTTCACCTTCAACGAGGCGGTCTCGCTGTACGTGGACTGCGAGATGCAGGAGGAGGTGGACGAGCTGTGGGCGCGGCTCACGGCGGACGGCGGCGAGGAGTCGCAGTGCGGCTGGCTCAAGGACCGGTGGGGCCTGTCCTGGCAGATCGTGCCGAGCCGGCTGCCCGAGCTGATCGCCGACCCCGACCCCGGCCGGGCCGGGCGCGCCATGCAGGCGATGCTCCGCATGGGCAAGATCGACATCCGGGCGTTGGAGGAGGCCGCCGCGGCGGGCTGACCAGGGGAGGGCGCGTCACCGCTCGGCCAGCCCGTACGGCAGGTCGGGCCGCTGCCCGGCGATGTGCATCAGCCGGTTGTACTTGATGACGCGCTCGCCGCGCGCCGGCGCGCCCCCCTTGAACTGCCCGCAGCCGGTGGCCACGGCCAGCTCGGCGGCGAAGTCGTCCACGGTCTCGCCGGAGCGGTGGGAGACCATGCGCGCGTAGCCGTGCTTGCGGCACAGGTCCATGGCCTGCATCGTCTCGGTGACGGTGCCGACCTGGTTGACCTTGATGAGCGCCGCGTTGGCGATGTTGCCGGCGATGCCCTGCTCGATGACGGCGGGGTTGGTGCAGAAGACGTCGTCGCCGACGAGCTGGAGCCGCTCGCCGAGCCGTTCGGTGAGCAGCCGCCAGCCGTCGGCGTCGTCCTCGGCCATGCCGTCCTCGATGCTCCAGACGGGGAAGTCGGCGGCCAGGTCCGCGTACATCTCGACCAGCTCCGGGCCGGACAGCCGCTCACCGGCGACCTCGTAGGCGCCGTCGGGGCGGCGGAACCGGGTGGCGGCCGGGTCCAGCGCGATGGCGACCTGGTCGCGAGCGGCGGTGTAGCCGGCGTCGTCGATGGCCCGCATCAGCGCCGACAGCACCTCGCGGGGCCGGGTGAAGTCGGGCGCGAAGCCGCCGTCGTCGCCCTGCCCGGTGGGCCGGCCGGCGGCGGCCAGGTTCGCGCGCAGCACGGCGTAGATCTCGGCCCCGGCCCGTACGGCCTCCGCCATCGACGGCGCCCCGATCGGCGCGATCATGAACTCCTGGAAGTCGAGCTGGTTCGAGGCGAGCATGCCGCCGCTCACCATGTTGAAGTGCGGCACCGGCATCCTGGGCCGCACCGTGGACGGGGACAGGAACTCCCACAACTGCTGTCCGTGCGCCGCCGCGACGGCCCGCGCGACGGCCATCGACACGCCCACGGTGGCGTTGCCGCCGAGCCGGCTCTTGTCCGGCGTGCCGTCCAGCTCGATGAGTGCCTGGTCGACGTCGGCGAGCGAGTACCACGGCCGGCCCTTCAACCGGTGGAAGATGGTGCCGGTGATGCGTGCCGCGGCTCGCGTCACGCCGGCGCCGGCGTACCTGCCGCTGTCGCCGTCACGCAGCTCGACGGCCTCCAGGGCGCCCGTGGAGGCGCCGGAGGGAACGCCGGCCCACCCGGTCGCGCCGCCGGCCAGGGTGAGGGTGACCGACAGGGTGGGGCGACCGCGGGAGTCCAGGATCTGCATGGCGCCCAGGTCGATGATGTGGAACGCGCACACGTTTCCTCCAGATTCGGTGCGTCACCGTCCCTTCGACGGTGTCATGGTCGTCGGCACGTACATAGGGCAGATCAACCTGACTCTCTTGGACAAGTCCGGCACAAGTCACATCCAACCCAGCGTTTAGCGCTCTGGTCCACCCTTGGCGATCGACGACACCGCCACGACAGGGGGATCACATGACCATCGACGACAGGGCGCTGCGCGGGCTGACGCTCTCCGCCGGCGACGACGGCTTCGAGCAGGCGGCGCTGCCGTGGAACCGCGCGGTGCCGCAGCGGGTCTCCGTCGTGGTGGAGGCCGAGGGCGCCGCCGACGTGGCCGCCGTCGTACGCCAGGCCGCCGCGTCCGGGCTCCGCGTCACCACGCAGCCGAGCGGCCACGGCGCCACCAGCGGCCTCGACGGCGAGATCCTGATCCGTACGTCCCGCATGCGGGCCGTGGAGATCCGCCCCGACGAGCGCGTGGCGCGGGTCGAGGCGGGGGCCTCGTGGGGCGAGCTGCTGGCCGCCGCCGCCAAGCACGACCTCACCGGCCCCGCGGGCAGCTCGCCCGTGATCAGCGTGACCGGTTACGTCCTGGGCGGCGGCCTCAGCTGGTACGGCCGCGCCCGCGGCCTGGCCGCCAACGCCGTGCGCGCACTGGAGATCGTGGACGCCGAGGGCGCCACGTCCCGCGTCACCGCCGACTCCGACCCCGAGCTGTTCTGGGCGCTGCGCGGCGGCGGCGGCGACTTCGCCGTGGTGACCGCGCTGGAGCTGGAGCTGTTCCCCGCGGCCGGCCTGTACGGCGGCCGCCTGCTGTGGCCCGCCGCCCGCGCCGCCGAGGTCATGGCCGCCTTCCGCGAGATCACCGCGAACGCGCCCGAGGAGCTGAGCCTGTGGTTCACCCTCGCCGAGTTCCCGCCCTTCCCCGAGGTGCCCGAGCCGCTGCGCGGCCTCGCCGCCGTCATGGTCGACCTCACCTTCCTCGGCGACGCCGCCGCCGGCCGCGAGCTGGTGCGCCCGCTGGAGTCGGTGCCCGGCGCGCTGCTGGACACGCGCGGCGAGCTGCCGGTCAGCGAGCTGGGCTCCATCTGCGCCGAGCCGACCGAGCCCATGCCCGTCCTGTCGCGCGGCGAGCTGCTGACCGACCTCGGCGACGACGCCGTGGCGGCCCTGCTGGGGGCGACGGCCGAGGGCATCGCGCCGCTGGCCACGGTCCAGATCCGCCACCTCGGCGGCGCGCTGGCCCGGCCCCAGGCGGACGGGGGCGCCTGCGGGCACCTGGCGGAGCCGTACCTGCTGAGCATGATCGCCCCCGCGCCGGTGCCCGAGCTGGCGGCGGCGGGGACGGCCAGGATGGGCGCGATCGCCGGGGCGCTGGCCTCGCACACCACCGGCTTCAAGCCGTTCACGTTCCTCGGCGACGGCGAGTCGGCCGCGGCGGCGTTCCCGGCCGCCACGCTGGAGCGACTGCGCGCGATCAAGCGCGCCCGCGACCCGCACGGCGTCTTCCGCTCCAACTTCCCGGTCCTCGGCTGAGCATCCGTCCGGGTCGCCGCCGCCCGGCGACCCGGCCGTTCTTCGGGTCGAACACACAACGTCCCCAGCACATGCGCGCGAGCGGCGGTCAGATCGCGGACCGAGCCCGGCTCGACATCGGCGATCCACCGGGGAAGCCCGCTGGGAGCCGAGAGCGCTTGGAGGTCGCCGGTGGATGCCTGACTCAGAGCGCATTGGGCTCGCCGGCGGCCCCGCTGGACCTCGCGGGCTCACCCGCCAGCACCCGCGCCTTCAGCGTCTCGAACTCCTGCCGCAGCGCATGCGGGCCGGCAAGCATCAGGGCGTGTACGGCGCTCATCTCGCGAGCCGATTCCCAGATGCCCGACGCTGGGGTTCGGAACGGGAGGATCTCGATCGAGCGAACCTGGAACGCGGGCGGCTCCAGGTACCGCATGCCTCCGGTTCCGCACAGGTACGTCGTCGCGCCGGTCAGCCACGCGAGGTCGGCGAGCCGCTGCGACCGCCCGCCCCGTGCGAACAGATCGCTGCTGTGGAGAATTCGTCCCGGCCACCTGACCTGTTCCAGCAGCAGGCGCGTGGACAACTCGGTCACGTCAACCAACCGGTCGGTGCTCTCGAACCGGGCAAGGAGAGATTCGAGCCGCCGCCTGAACGGCGGCCAGTGGATACTGCGCCGATAGTGGTCGGCGAGGAGCTGCGCGATGCGACGCCGACAGCGCGCGGGGTCGGCCAGGCGAGCTCCCCGGATGGACGTCGAACGGCCGTGCGGCAGGTGGGTCGCTATGGAGAGCCACTGTGCCTGTCCCGAGCCGTCGAGTGAGCCGAGGCGCGTGCGGTGCTGGTAGTCGCGCCGGGTGAACTGGACGTCGTCCATGACGATCCAGTAGTCGGCGGCGTACAGCTTGGCCAAGGTCGAGAGCCGGGGGAAGAGGTTCGGCTGGTGGATCGCGCACACCTCACCGTACGGCAGGTCAGGACGGCAGAAGTCTGCTGTCGAATCCGGCGCGGAGAAGAGCCTGATAGGCGTCATGGACCTCTCCTGGTACGGGCTGCTCGATGGCGTAGCCGAGCTTCGGGTACTCGATCACGCGCTGGAGGTCGCCCACGAGCATGTCGACGACCAGCTTTGGATCACCGATCGAGCTGACGTAGTCGTCCAGCTCCAGCGGCTCGGAGGCGCACACCACCTCGACCTCCGGCCACACCTTCCGGGCGGTGGCGTAGGCGCGGCGCTCCATGTACGGCTTGGAGATCAGCAATACCGACGCAGGTTCGACTCCGGAGTCCGCCAGGACCTGCCGCGACAGGCTGATGTTCTGCCCGGTGTTGGTCGCGTTCGGCTCCAGCAGGATCGCTTCGTCGGGCATACCGAGTTCCACGGCGTGCTCGCGGTAGTGGACGGCTTCGCCGCGCGGGAACCGGGCTGCGGTGGTGGGGCTGGTGGCGCCGGTGAAGACGAGCAGCGGGAACCATCCGGCGCGGTACAGCCTGACGGCCGCACGCGCGACGCCGAGATCATGGCTGCCCAAGCCGATGGCCACATCGCACCGGCGCAGGTCGTGGCGCATCTGGTGGTAGCCCCAGACGGTGCGGGCGTGCCGCCACTGCTCGTCGGTGATGACCTGCTGCTGCTTGACGCTCACTCGGTTGCTCCCTGGTCGCCGTGGGAGGGGAGGACGGACGTTCCCCTGGTGGGTCCGCTGGATGCCCTCGATGCTGCACAGTTGGTGCGCGAGCCCATGCTGTGCCGCCTCTCGCGCGGCACGGTCGAGGATCATCAGCCCATCATCCACGGTGTCCCGGTCAGAAAGCAGGATGTGCCCGTAGGCCGTCTCCAGCCGTACCCGTTGCATGGGGGCATCGGTGACGGCGGTGGCCCGGGCGAGGTCGATCAGGCGTAGGGCCTCCGCCAGGTTCCCCGCGCCGCGGTGAGCCAGGGCGAGCTTCTGGTGCGCGACCGACCAGTCCTCGGGTTCGCCGATGCCCTCGAACTCCCGGATGGCGGTCGTCATCAACCGGGCGGCGTAGTCGTACTTGCCGTTCTTGCTCAGGGCGGTCCCGACCCACAGGCGGGCGCGTGCCCGGTCGCGCGGTGAGAGCCGGTCGTCGACGGCCAGCACCTCGTACTCCTGGGCGGCTTCGTTCAGTTGGCCCGACATCTCGGCGACGACCGCGAGCGACAGATCGAGCTGGGCGACGCGGCGCGGGATGTCGAGCTGGGTGTAGACGGAGCGAGCGTTGAGGTAGGAGCGGCGCGCGGAGAGCGGGCCGGTCACCGCGCCCTGGTCGCGCTGCAGGTCGCCGAGCAAAGTCGTGGATCGCGCGAACAGGTAGAGGCCCTTGTCGTCCAGGGTGTGCAGGTCGTAGCGGGCCAGCCATCGGTTCAGCAGGTCTGCGGCGTAGTTGAAGCTCTGGCGGCCGAGAGCGACCACGGCCCGGTCGAGGTCGTCCGTCCACGTCTCGTACTCCCATGCTCGTGGTCCTACGCGGGTGACCCTGAGCCCCTGTTCCGTGCCCTGACCGAGTTCCAGCAGCAAGGTCTCGAACCGCAGGTGGGTCGCCGAGTCCGCGCGAGCGAGCGCGGTGTCCAGGATCGCTTGGGTGTCCGGTCGCGGCCGCGTGGAGGAGCCGAAGTGGTCCCACTTCGCCACGGTGCGGGGTGCCACGCCGAGGTGTAGGGCGAACGTACGCACGCTCATTCGCAGCGCAAGCCGCAGCGCACGGGCTTCCAGGCCGGTCCACTCATGCACGGTCGTCACGACGCTGCTCCCTTCCACGGCCATGGAAGCACGGAGAGATACCGGGAGCTCACGCAAGTGCAACGAAAGTGCGACAGCGGTTCGTATCCAGGCAGGTCAGCGATGGTCATGCTCGAAGAGCGGGTCATCGGCCCCCGCTTCGCCTGGCCCACGAGTCCCCGTACACGCCCCGGTGAGAGGACGGTGAGGCCCGACCAACACCGCACCGCAGGGCAGAACCACACCCGATGGGAGAACGAAGCACATGAGCATCTTGACGACGGACGGCACGCACCCCGCCGACGTCCTCGCCGCCGACCTGATCGACGATGACCTGTTCGACCGGCTCACGGCCCGCGTCGCACACCAGCACAACCAGCCGACCGAGTACGCCGGCCGCATCATCGAGCAGACGCTCCTGTTCCTGTACGCCTGCGCCCGCAACCCTGGGGCCGGCCTCACCCCGTCGCCTGAGGTTGACCTCGGGTGGCACACGTTCATCCTCGACACGCACAACTACGCCGACTGGTGCCAGCGCGTCGCCGGCCGATTCCTCCACCACAATCCGGAGGAGCCCGGCAACGACAAGGCGGCGTTCGTGGCAAGGCTGGGCGACAGCATCAACGCCATGCGCGACCTCGGCCTGACCGTGGACCCAGCGCTGTGGCTGACCGCAGGAGACTGCAGCCAGTGCTACCAGGGCTGCGCCGACGACCCGAGCCCCGAAGGGATTACCGCATGAGCGCCCGCGCGCCCCGTACGGCATGGGAGGAGCTGCCCGACTCGGTCATCAACGCTGTCGAGGCGCAGTTCGGTAGGGTCCTCAAGGCCGAGACGATGTCCGGCGGCATCATGCCGGGCGTGGTCGCCCGCCTCGACATCGAGCGCGGCGACCACGAGCACGTGTTCCTCAAGGCCATCGACCGCACCCACGAGGCCGCGCGCTTGCACCTGCGGGAGCGGTGGGCAGGCGAGAACCTCCGCGAGGACACCCCCGCCCCGCGCATGCTCTGGGCCGACACCCTGGGCGGATGGCACGCGGCGGTGTGGGAGTACGTCGGCGACAACGCCCGCCATGCCGACCTGTCGCCCGCATCACCGGACCTGGCTCCGGTGCTCGACACGATGGCGCTGCTCGGCGCGATCCTCACGCCGTGCCCGAACGGTGCGATGCCGGTGTCCGACAATGTCAAAGCGCTGGTCGCCAAGGGGCGGGCTCTGCTCGACGGGCCGATCGGTGAGCTACCCGATCGGGAGCTGTTCGAGGAGGCGTTCGAGGGCCTCGACCCGGCGCACCTGCGCGGCGACACGCTCCTGCACTATGACCTCAGCGCGAGCAACCTTCTCGTCGCCGGTCAGCGCGTCAAGGTCGTGGACTGGTCATTCGCAGCACGTGGCCCGGCTTGGTTGGACGCCGCCCTGTTCGCGCCCCGACTCGTCGAGGCCGGCCACGCGCCGGGCAAGGTCGATGCTCTGCTGACCACGCTCACGCCATGGAAGAGCGCGCCCCGGCCGGCCGTGGCCGGGATCGCCGCGGCGTGGACGTTGTTCCGCGAGTACAAGGCCCGTTACGGCCCGAAGGAGATCCGCGACGCTCGCGCCCGAGCGGCTGAGGCGGGCCGCGCCTGGCTGGCCCATCAGCGGGCAAAGGGCTGACTGGGCGCCCGTCGGGCGCATGTATGTGCTCCGAGTAGCGCGGAAGCCCTCAGTTCGGGTCGCCGGGGACGGTGAGGCCGGTCTCGTACGCGGCGATCACCGCCTGCACCCGGTCGCGCAGGCCGAGCTTGGTGAGCACGTTGCTGACGTGCGTCTTCACCGTGTGCTCGCTGACCATGGCCTGCGCGATCTCCGCGTTGGACAGGCGGCGCGGGATCAGCACTACCCACCCCTACCTGGGATCATGGCCCTGAACAGTCCCGTGAAGTTCAGGGTGGTCCGGGCCGATCGTCACCCGGTCAGTCACTCGGAGTCGGGCCTGTGGGCTGGGGCTGCTGCCACACGTCGCGGCCGTTGCTCCACAGCTCAGAGGCATGATAGGCGAACCGGTCGAACAGCCCGTCGTCCTGGTACCGCCGCAGGTGCAGCATCGGCGAGTCATGCCCGACGAGCCTGGCCAGGTGGGGCGTGACGAGCATTTCCGCGTCGAACCGGAACACGCTCATGGCGATGTGCTCGTCACCATGACGGGCCTCGACTCCGGGGACGTCGCGTAGCTGCTCGATCTCCGACAGGGTGATCCGGATGCGGGTGGAGACGGTCAGCGGGACATTTTCCACCTCCTCACGGCGGCGGGTGACGTCGCTCTCCGGGTCGCCGACGAGGAACCGGATCTTGCAACCCTGCTGTGCCTTCCGCTTGAGGACCTTGGCCAGGTTCGGGTGTTCCAGCCACAGGAAGTAGTTCGTGTAACCGGCGAACACGATCTCGTTTCGTGCCGAATTGATGAGATTGCGCCAGATTGATTTCGGGCATGCGGAGCGATACGGATAAACTGTCAAGACTTCCTTGTCCGGACCGGTTTTCATCGTATTGCGAATTGCGTCTGGCCATAGCACTGCTGTCTCAGCTCCTAGCGCCTCTGCGGCGGCCCATTGGTGTCGCATGTGCGGAATACGCGTTTCGTCCTGCAACCAGCGTTCCACCGTCTTGACGTCCACACCACATCGGTCGGCCAAGTTCTGGTTCGTGACCTGGGCGTTCAGCATCGCGGTACGCAGGGGGACGTTGGCCACGGTACACCTCGAAGCGGAGGACGTCAGGGACGTTTCGAGCGTAACTCCATAAGGTCCTGGACGTCTTGATAACGCGGTGGGTTCGTAACGCCCGGGTAAGCACGCTGTTCCCATGTCCACACCGGCAATTCTCGAAGACCTCCAGTCGGCTTTTCCTGGTTGGTGCATTTGGCGCAGTTCTGCCGGCCGTCTCTGGGCAACGCGCAACGGCCGGCACCTGTCCCAGCGAGAAGTGGATCACGGCCTCTGCCAGACGATCGATGCGGACGACGTCGCCCAACTCGCCGAGCAGTTGGAGGAACAGCGCGCAACGGAGCAGGCGCTGTGAACGCCCCATCATCTCGACCAGAGACAGAGGCCGCTGCCCTGGCCGCTGCCCTCGCCGCTCAGGGCATCCGCGCCGACGTGCACGACGGCTATGGCCTGGCGCTGGTGTCCGTTTGGGCCGGATTGGTCGTGTGGTGCCACGGCGGGCGATATTGGTGGCGATCGGCGTGGGACGCGAGGCGGCAGCGAGTCATCTACGCCTGGCACCCCTCCGGCGAACCCGCTCAGGCCCGCCTACCGCGTCGCACTGCGCTACGCCCAACTGCGAGAGTCCCACACGCTCTTCACGCCGGTCGCCGGGGCGCCACCGTGCCCGTGACCTTGGAGCAGTTGATCAGAAAATACCCGGCGTGGCGCATTCAGGACCTGACCGGCGGCTGGGTGGCCCTGCGCAAGACCTTGGTCCCGTGTGCAAGCGGGTTGTCCAACGTCCGGTGCGGGGAGACATTGGACGAACTGGCTACGAACCTGCAGGCGGAGAGCAGACGTCACGCCTCCACCAGTTGTCCGACCGGCAACTGGTGAATCTTCAACCATGCGGCGCCTGCTCAGTCACTGATCAACCATGAGCAGCTCTCGCAGCACATCGAGGCCCACCTGACGTGGGCCTCGATCACGCTGATGACAAGCCGCTTGACCAGGAAGAAAACGGCATTGGCGTGGACCGGACGAGGTTCGGCCGGACACAAGCCGCCTTAGGCATCAGGAGAGGTGCTCGGAAACGGGTACATACCCACCTGTGGCAGAGACTTCTCTTTCCGGGTGGGATCCCACCTCTCTAGCGGTTGCTGAATTCACCGCCCTCCGCGCCGAGATTGTGCAATTAACAGGCCTGCAGTCGCAGATCGTCACTCTGACCGTTGTAGCCTTCGGCGCCATCGTGCCGGTGGGACTTCAGAATAACAACGCCGCAATCGTCCTGGTTTACCCGCTGCTGTCGCTAATCTTGGGCATCGTCTGGCTGTACAAGGCGCACCTGATCACTCGCATCGCGGCTTACCTTCGTAGCGGAGTGGAAGAGCGCGTGGGACAGTCCAATCTCGGCTGGGAGCACTTCGTCCAGCAGCACCCGCTCCCGAGGGGGCGCTTCGCCTACTGGGGGCTTCGCTCGATATTCCCAACGACCTCTCTTCTGGCGATCGGCGCCAGCATCCACGTGGCTAAGCCATCGATCGCTCTTCTCGTCCTATATGGCCTGGCCTTCATGGTGACCGTCGCCAGCGTTGTGGTCTTCATCTTGTGGAGGGAACCTGCTCCGGAGGTTAAACCAAGGCGTCCCCGAACGCAGAGAGGAAAGGTCACGGACCCACCGGACAACCGTTTGCCAGCGCCGGGCTCGCGACAGCAGGCGGCTGATGCGGGTCAGCTCGGTGCGCAGTCATGAGCAGTCGTCGGTTGTCCCAGTCAAGGGCTCCTCGCCGACCATGATCCCTCGTCCCGAGATCATCCATCGGGATGGAAACACCTTCTGAGATCGGGCTTGGCGAAGGGACCACGCGTCGTCATCTCGCCTGCCGGGACATGAGCTGTCGCACAGCATCTCAGCCTCGCGGATCTTCACCCGCAGGCTCTCTGTGATGGCCCACGGTACGACGGAGCGGTCGTACCGCCGGGTGAATCCCTGCCCGTCGGGCCGGCAGTCCTCCCGCTGGAAGCAGATCCTCGAAGTCCTGAACGCGCGCATCGACTTGGGCGAGTGGGGCCCGAAGTCCAAGATTCCGAAGTCAAGTTCATGGAAGAGTGGCTTCAGTCGGGGTCGCCGGGGACGGTGAGGCCGGTTTCGTACGCGGCGATCACCGCCTGTACCCGGTCGCGCAGGCCGAGCTTGGTCAGCACATTGCTGACGTGCGTCTTCACCGTGTGCTCGCTGACCACCATGACCTGGGCGATCTCCGCGTTGGACAGGCCGCGCGCGATCAGCCGCAGCGTCTCCCGTTCGCGCGTGGTGAGCGCCGACAGCCGTTCGGGCGCCACCTGCCCGGCCGGGCGGGCGGCTCTGCCGGCGAACTCGGCGATCAGCTTCGTGGTGATCGCGGGGGCGAGCAGGGACTGACCGGCGGCGACCACCCGTACGGCGTGGACGAGGTCGTCGCGGCGCACGTCCTTCAGCAGGAAACCGCTGGCGCCCGCGCGCAGCGCGTCGTAGACGTAGTCGTCGAGGTCGAACGTGGTCAGCATGATCACCCGGCAGGTGCCGTCCGCGCAGACCCGCCGGGCGGCCTCGATGCCGTCCATGACCGGCATCCGGATGTCGAGCAGCAGCACGTCCGGCCGGTGCTCGCGCACCGCCGCGACGGCCTGCGCGCCGTCGCCCGCCTCGGCGACGACCTCGATGTCCGGCTGGGCGTCGAGGATCATGCCGAATCCGGCGCGTACCAGCTCCTGGTCGTCGGCGACGACCACGCGCACGCTCACGCCGCCGCCTTGCCCGCGAGTGGCAGGCGGACGCGGACGCGGAAGCCGGCCCCGCCGGGGAGCGGGCCGGCCTGCGCGTCGCCGCCGCAGGCGGCCGCGCGCTCGCGGATGCCGATCAGGCCGTTGCCGCCGGAGGGGAACGCAGGTCCCCGGCCGCGGCCGTCGTCGGTGACGTCGATCATCAGTGCGTCGTCCCGCCAGGTGAGGGTGAGGCCGGCGCGGGTCGCACCGGCGTGCTTGACGATGTTGGTGAGAGCTTCCTGCACGATCCGGTACGCCGCCACCTCGGCGTCCGGCGGCAGCCGCCTCGGCTCGCCGTCCGCGGTGTGGACGACCTCGATCCCGGCCGCCCTGACCTGCTCGGCGAGTGCGGGCAGCCCGTCGATCGTGGGCTGCGGCTCGCGCGGCCCCTCCTCCTCCTTCAGCACCTGGAGCAGGCGGCGGAGCTGGCCCATCGCGTCCCGTCCGGCGGCGGAGATGGCGTCGAAGGCGGCCACCGCGCGCGCCGGGTCGGCGGCGACCGCGACGGGGCCGGCCTCGGCCTGCACCACCATGAGGCTGACGGCGTGGGCGAGGATGTCGTGCATGTCGCGGGCGATCCTGGCCCGCTCGCGTTCGGCGGCCCGCTCGGCGGCGACCTGCCGCTCGCGGGCGAGCTGGGCGGCGCGTTCCTCCAGCGCCGCCGCGTGAGCGCGGGAGGCGGCCGCCGCCCGGCCGACGGCGTAGGCGCTGACGAACAGCACCACGCCGCGCATCGCGGTGTCGGACGAGCCGACGAGCAGCAGCCCGCCGCCGGACGAGAGGACGAACAGCGTGATCCTGACCCATCGGGTGCAGGTCGCGGCCACCGTGTAGAGGGCGACCAGGGCGCCGTACCAGACGGGCTGGGCGGCCACGCCGTCCACGAGGTCGTAGCAGGCGATCGCCAGGAGCGCGGCCACCAGGGCGACGGCCGGGGCGCGCCGCCGCCAGATCAGCGGCAGCGTGGAGAGCGTGACGACGACGTACCCCCACCAGTGCCAGGGGCCGCCCGCGGGGTTGTCGCGGCTGATGAACGGCCAGAGCTGCACGACCCAGATCAGCGCGGCCAGCGCGGCGTCCACCCAGATCGGGGGCAGCGTGTTCGCCCAGCGGCGGAGCGGGACGAGGAACCGTACGTCGGACACGGCATCCCATCCTGCCGTCCGGGTCATGCGTACACGGCGGCGGGCCGAGCAGGCGCGACGGCGGCGGAGGCGCGGGCCAGCGGCACGAACGACACCAGCAGGCAGAGCGCGCCGAGCGGGATGAGGTCCTTGTCCACGAACGGCAGCGCGAGGTCGGCCAGCACCAGCACGGGCGTCCATGCCTTGACCCGGCGCTGCGCGGCGAGCTGCGTGACCAGGGCGAGCTGGCCGACGTAGAAGAGGCTCGGCAGGACGTCGTAGACCGCGAACGACACGCCGGGCACGGACTGCACCCGATCGAACAGCACGCTCATGGCGGCGTGGTCGGCCGACATGAATCCGACGACGAGGTCGATCCCGAACTGCCCGACCAGCGCGGCGACGCCGACGGTGCCGGCGGTCGCGGTGGCGGTCGCGAGCGCCCCGCCTCCCGCCATCCGCCGCAAACGCCAGTAGATCGGTACGAACAGCAGCAGGGCCGCGACGAAGGCGAGATGCCCGGTGGTCCAGGCGAGGCCGGGGCCCCGTTCGCCGTCGAGCCCGTCGAGGATGCGGATGACGCCGTAGGCGAGGACGAGCAGGGGGGCGGCGATGAAGGCGGCACGGAGGTTCAGGAGCTTCATGTCGCTCATCGTGCTCGGCGGAGGGGGCCGGGGACATCGCCGGTGGGAGCGATCCTGCCGCTCACTCCTGAGGGCGAGTCGCCCGATTTTGGCGGGCCGCAACCGGTACGCAAGGCGTCGCCACAATCATGGGGCCATGCGTGCCGGAGACGCGGTGAATCGTGCGATTTATGATGTGCGCGACACATGACCATCAAGCTCATGCTGCTGAGAGTGGCGGGACCGCTGCTCGTGCGGGTGGCGGTTCTCTCCGGCATGCGGCGGAGCCGCCTCGCGCTCGTCCTGCTCAACCGCGCGTTGGTCTACCTGACGCTCACCGCCGTGGTCGGCGCGGTCTACTTCGGCATCATCGCGCTCGGCCGGCCGCTCACCTCCTCGGCGGGGCTGGTGGCGGCGCTGGTCGCGGGCGCGCTGTTCCATCCGGTGCGGGTGGGGCTGCAGGGGGCGGCGGACCGGGTGTTCGGGATCGAGCGGGATCCGTACCGGCTGGCCGACCGGGTCAACCGGCGGGTGCAGGAGGCTCCGGGGCCGGCCGAGGCGCTGGCCTCCGCCGTCGCCGCGTCCCGCAGGGCGTTGCGCGCCCCCGGCGTCGCGGTCGAGGTGGTGCTGCCCGGCGGACGCTCGCGCACGGTCGCCGACGGTGAGGTGGGCGCGAGCCCGACGGTGCTGCGGCTGGAGTGGCAGGGCACCTCGATGGGCTGGCTCCTGGTGGCCGGCGAGCCCGCCGACCCCGCCCTGCTGGACATGCTGGCCCGCCAGCTCGCCGAGGTCGCCCACGCCGTACGACTCAGCGCCGACCTGCGGCGCTCCCGCGAGCGCATGCTCCTCACCCGCGAGGAGGAGCGGCACAAGCTGCGCCGCGACCTCTACGCCGGCCTCGGCCCGACCCTCACCGAGCTGGCGCTGAGCGCGGACGAGGCGCGGATCAGCCTGGCCGGCGGACCCGAGGCGGTCGATCCGCTGCTGACCAGGATGCGCCGGCGCATGACCGAGGCCATCGTGGAGGTGCGCGAGCTGGTGTACGGCCTGCGCCCGCCCGCGCTCGACGGCACCGACCTCGGCGAGCTGGGCCTGGAGGGCGCGCTCCGCACGCTGGCCGACACCCCGGGGCCGCGCGTGGACGTCGCGGTGTCCGGCCCGCTCGGCGACCTGCCCGCTGCCGTGGAGGTGGCCGCGTACCGGATCGCGCACGAGGCCGTGGCCGGCGTGCGCAGGCACGCCCGCGCCACCACCGCGCTGATCCGGGTGGAGCGGCGGCCGGGCGGGCTCTGCCTGTCGGTGGCCGACGACGGCATCGGCCTGCCCGAGCAGCGCCGCGAGGGCGCCACCCGGCTGCGGCACCGCGCCGAGGAGCTGGGCGGCACGTACGAGCACGACACCCGTCCCGGCGGCGGCACCGAGGTCGTGGTGGAACTTCCGGTCAAGGAGCCCGCGTGACAACCGCCAGCGGAAGCACCCCGGCCACGCGCCGGGCGCTGCTCGTCGTCGTGTGGACCCTGGCGGCGGCAGCGCCCGTCGCCACGATCGTCACCAGCGTCCTCGGCGCGCAGCTCGCCGGCTGGAACGAGCTCGACGGCGGCCCCGACCCGGTCGGGCTGCTGTTCCCGGCGGCCGGGGCCTTCCTCGTCACGCACCGGCCGCGGCTGCTGTTCCCGTGGCTGCTCTGGGGCACGGGCGTGCTCTGGGCGGTCTACCTGCTGCTGTTCGCGCTGACCGCGTGGACCCACACGTACGCGCCCGGCCCGCTGACGCCGTACCTCGCCTGGCCGTCCCTCTGGCTGTGGCTCCTGGTGGTGCCGACGTTCTCCGGGATCATGCCGCTGCTCTTCCCTGACGGCCGGCTGCCCTCGAAGCGGTGGCGACCGGTGCTCTACGGCCATCTCGCCCTCATGGTCGGTCACTCGCTGCTGCTCGGGCTGAGCCCCGACCCCGAGTTCGAGCTGGGGCTGCCGATCGAGAACCCGTTCGGGGTGCCGGCGCTGGGCCGGATCCCCGAGGTCGTCGAGGAGTGGATCGGGCTCCCCATGATCCTGCTCAGCCTGCTGAGCGTCGCCTCGCTGGGCTTCAGGTACCGGGCGGCCACGCCCGAGGTGCGCCGGCAGATCGCCTGGTACCTCTGGGCGATGGTGATCTTCATGGGCTACTGGGTGGGCAGCCAGGGGTCGGAGGATCCCGTCGTGATCGGCCTGCGCATCTTCCTGACGGCCGGCATCCCCATCGCCGTGGTGGCCTCGGCGCTGCGCCACCAGCTCTACGGCATCCGCCTCATCCTCGACCGCACCCTCGTGTACGGCACGCTCGCCGTCGTCGCCGGCCTCACGTACTCGGGGCTCATCTGGGCGGCCAACAGCGTCGCCGGCGACTACGGGACGGTCGCCGGGCTGGCCGCCGCCCTCGCCACGGCCGCGGTCTTCCACCCCGTACGGCTGCGCCTGCAACGCTCGGTGGACCGGCTCTTCAACGTCGAACGCGATCCGTACCGGGCGGCCGACCTGCTCAGCCGCGCCGTGCAGCGGGCCGGCGACCCGGCCGCCGCGCTGGCCGAGGCGCTGTCGATCGTGCGCACCACGCTGGGCGCGCGGGGCGCGGGCGTACGGGTGGCGGGGGAGCCGGCGGTGTCGTTCGCGGACGGCGAGCTGGGGGCCCGGCCGCGCGAGATCGAGCTGGTCTGGCAGGGCGAGCACGCCGGCCGCCTGCTGCTCGCCGGCGGCCGGCAGAGCCGGCAGCAGCTCCGCGTCATGGCCAAGCACCTGGCCGAGCTGGCCCACGCGGTACGCCTCAGCACCGACCTGCACGACTCGCGCGAGCGCATCACCGCCACCCGCGACGAGGAGCGCCGCCGCCTCGGCCGCGAGCTGCACGACGGCCTCGGCCCCAGCCTGACCAGCGTCACCATGACCCTGGACGAGGCCCGCCGCCGCCTCGAACGCGATCCTGACTCGGTGGAGGAGCTGCTGGTCCGGTTCCGGGAGGAGATGACGGCCACGCTGGGCTCGGTCCGCGAGCTGGTGGACGGCCTGCGCCCGCCCGCGCTGGAGGAGCTGGGCCTGCCCGGGGCGCTGCGCAAGTTCGCCCGCGCCACCCCGGGCCCCCGGGTGCGGATCCGCATGCCGGGGGAGCCTCTGGGCGAGCTGCCCGCCGGGGTCGAGACGGCCGCGTACCGCATCGTCCAGGAGGCGCTCACCAACGCCCGCCGGCACGCCCGCGCGAGCCGGATCGTGGTCACGCTGGACCGCGGCGACGGCGTGCTGCTGGTGACGGTCGCCGACGACGGCGTGGGGCTGCCCGAGGAGCCGTCGCCGGGGGTCGGGCTGACCTCGATGCGCGAGCGGGCCGCCGAGATCGGCGGCACCTGCGTCATCACCTCGGGTCCGGAGGGCGGCACCACCGTCACGGCGACCCTGCCGCTCATGCCCTCATGAGTAGCCCCATGCGGCGGCGTACTCGGCGAGCCTGGGGGACAGGCCGTCCGCTCCGGTGAAGGTGCGGGCGGCCTGGACGCGGCCCGACTTGATGTTGTCGCTGCGGTCGCCCAGGTTCGGCACGAACTGCTCCTGGTTGCGCTCGCCGTACGCCAGCATGGCGGGCTCCCACTCCACGCCCAGGTACGCGCAGACCTCCCGGGTGACCCGCTCCGGCTGCGCGGTCAGGTCCTCGTAGCGCACGGTCAGGCCGCCGAGGGTGCGGCGGGCCTGCTCCAGGGGCTTGAAGTACTTGCACGCGGTGGCTTCCAGCGCCTCCCTGGAGGCGGTGTTCTCCTTGCGGTTCTCCAGCGACGAGACCACGCCCATCGGGTGGCGCAGCAGGAACAGGAATTTGGCGTGCGGCCAGGCGTACTTCAGCCGCTCCCAGACGAAGACGTTGCCCGGCGTCTTGTCGACCACGACGTCCTTGCCGCTGCGCAGCAGCTCCAGGTGCAGGATGCGGTCCCAGATCACGTGCTCCAGCTCCACCTGGTCGAGCCCGAGCTCCAGCATGGCGGCCTCGGAGAAGCCGGGGGTGAGCCGTACGCCGACGGTGCGCAGGTGCAGCTCGTGCGGGGCGCGGACGCGGGAGTGGGCGTTCAGCAGCATGCGCAGCAGCGTGGAGCCGGAGCGCACCGGGGCGATGAGGAAGACGGGCGAGCGCACCAGGCGTGGCATGGTCGGAACGGCGTAGTCGACGACCTGCGTCCGCTTCGGCGGGCGCCTGACCTGGGGTCCCGTGGCGCCCGGCGCGGTGCCGGTGAGCGGGCCGGTGAGCTGCCGTGGGGGGCGTAGCGCCTCGCGCAGGAGCCGTGCCCGTCGTTTGAAACCTTTGTTGACTACTCCCATGCGCGCTGTGCTCAGCCCTTCACCCCCGTGTCCCCTTCCGACAAAAGCCGTGGCAGGAGCCACAACGGCATCTTGCCCCACTTCCGGATAAACCTCGCATAAAACCGAACTGGCGCGCGGACCAAGGGCGGCCACGGAATGGGCAAGCTTTCGAGAGGCGGTCCCCGTGTCCTCGCGCCACCCCGCCACCGTCCGCGCACAGTGGGGACCGTGGAACAGTCATTGGGCGTGCTCGTCGGCTACGACGGCTCCGACCACTCCATGCAGGCCCTGGACTGGGCGATGGACGAGGCCGAGCTGCGCAGGCTTCCCCTGACCGTCTGCCACGCCTGGCAGTGGCCGTACGGCGAGGGCGACCCGGGGGGCCGCGACTCGCTCCGCCGCGCCGCCGAGCACGTGCTGTGGCACGGCGCCGACTGCGCGCGGACCGGCGCAGGCGGGCTCGACGTGCGGGGCGACCTGTACGAGGGCTCGCCCACCGAGCGCCTGGAGGAGCTGTCGGGACAGGCCGAGCTGATCGTGCTCGGCTCGCGCGGGCTGCGCGGGATGGCGCGGGCGGTCATCGGCTCCGTGGCGAGCCACGCGGCGGCCCACGCCCGCTGCCCGGTCATCGTCGTACGCGGCAGGGGCGCGTTGCCGCGGACCCCGGACCCCGGCCCGATCGTGGCCGGCGTGGCCGACGACGGCAAAGCCGACGCCGTGCTCGGCTTCGCCTGCGAGGAGGCGGCCATGCGACGCCTGCCGCTGCTCGTCGTGCACGCCTGGCACCAGCCCCCGGTGGCGTGGGCGGGGATGACGTACCCGGCGCTCGACCCGATGGCCCTCCAGGAGGCGTCGGAGGACTGGCTCGCCGCCACGGTCGCGCCCTGGCGGAGCCGGCATCCCGGCCTCGCCGTCGAGCTCCGCGTCGCGAACGCGCGGGCGGCCGAGACGGTCGCGGCCGTCGCCGAGGCGACCCTGGTGGTGATCGGGAGCCCGCACGGGCGGTTCGGCTCCGTGGCCTCGGGCCTGCTGCGGCAGGCGCCCTGCCCGGTGGCGATCGTACGGGCCCGTCCCACGGCAGACGGTTGAAATTTTCACCATCTCGAAATGTTTATCGGAATGGCGTCGAACCAAGTGAACGCCCTCTTTCTGCTTTTCCCGGCCGATCTACCTGACTGACCAGAGTTGACGTGGTGAAGCCACATTCTTGACTCTGCTGGAAGCGCTCCCATTTCGTGAAAGGACGCCTTCATGGAATCCCTGTTCAAGCAGCATCAGGACCTTTTCCTGGCCCTCTATCGGATCGTGCTGGGGCTGCTGTTCGCCTGCCACGGCGCGGCCACCCTCTTCGGCGTCCTCGGCGGCCCGCAGGGCGGCCCGGCGCCGGCCTTCGCCGAATGGCCGGGCTGGTGGGCCGCCGCCATCGAGCTCGTCGCCGGCACCATGGTCCTTCTCGGCGTGGCCACGCGGGCCGCCGCCGTCATCTGCTCGGGCACCATGGCGTACGCCTACTTCGTCGTGCACCAGCCGCAGGCGTTGTTCCCCATCGAGAACGGCGGCGAGAAAGCCGCCCTTTTCTGCTGGGGTTTCCTGCTCATCGCCGTCCTCGGCCCGGGCCGCTGGGCGCTGTCCACACTGCGGACCCCCGAGGAATCGCTCGCCAGGTAAGGCCGTCCGGATCGCCCGCCTCAGAACGCCAGCTTGTCCAGCAGCGTCTGCAGGCGGGCGCTCTCGCGTTCGGGGCGGACCAGGGTGAAGATGCTGCGGCTGATGTTCAGCCAGGGCAGGTCGACCACGACGACGTCCGGGCTGTGGTCGCGGAGCGCGAGGTCCGGGATGAGGGCCGCGCCGAGGCCCGCGCCGATCAGCGAGAGGGTGACCTTGAAGTCGTCGGAGTGGCAGACCACGCGCGGATGCAGCTTCCAGTGGCCGAGCATGGCCTCGAAGAGCGTGGCGTCGCTGCTGCCCGGATGGTGCATGATCCACGGCAGGTCCACGAGCTGCTCGGCCCGGTGCGGTGACAGGTCGGGCCAGGTCCGTGGCAGGACGAGCCGGTAGCGGTCCTCGGCGACCCACCGCCTCGACAGCGTGGACGGCCAGGACAGGCCCGAGTTGCCCACCTGGTAGACGATCGCCGCGTCCATCTCGCCGCCCGCGCCCAGCCGCGCGATGAGCTGCGAGGGCTCGGCCACCGACAGCCGGATGCCGGAGCGCTCCTCCGGCTCCAGGTCCCGCAGCACGCTCGACAGCAGGTCGCAGATGCTGGGGAAGACGCCCAGGCGGACCTGCGGCTCGCTGTTCCTGTGCACCTCCCTGACCGTCGCCACCATGCGCTCGATGTCGGCGAGCAGGGTCTCGGACTGCCTGGCCAGCACCTCGGCGGCGCTGGTCGGCAGCACGCTGTGGGCGAAGCGCTCGAACAGCCGCACCCCGGTCTCCCGCTCCAGCGAGGCCATCTGCTGGGAGACGGCGGAGGAGGTGTAGCCGAGCCGGTTGGCCGCCGCGGCGAAGGATCCCAGCCGCACGACCTCACGCAGCGTGCGGAGATGTTCTGGCTTCAGCATAAGCGTTCCTTGCTCTGAGCCGCGCTAAATGTCCTGGTTATAGCGCTTCCGACCTTGTTTTCGCCACCCCTACAGTCAGTCGGACCACTCCTCCTCGAACCCCTGGAAGATCCAAGAGCATGCGCGTATATCGCAACGCCTCCATCCGCACCGGCGGCACGGGAGACACCGGCCGGCCCGTCGCCCAGGCCATGGCCGTGGACGGCGAGCTGATCGTCGCCGTGGGCTCCGAGGCCGAGGTGCGCGAGGCCGCGGGCCCGGGAGCCGAGCTGGTGGACCTCGACGGCGCGGCCGTCCTGCCCGGCCTGTACGACGCCCACATCCACACCGCCCAGTACGCCCAGAGCCTCGGCGGCGTCGACCTGCGCGACGTGCGCTCCCTGGACGAGGCCCTCGCCACGGTGGCCGAGCACGCCGCGCGGCTGCGGCCGGGCGGATGGCTGTTCGGCGGCCGGTGGAACAGCAACATCTGGAACCCGCCCGTCCAGCCCGACCGCTACGCCCTCGACTCGGTCTGCCCCGACCTGCCCGTGGCGCTGCCCAACGTGGACGGCCACACCGTCTGGGCCAACTCCGCCGCCCTGCGGATGGCCGGGATCGACGCCACCACCCCCGACCCGGTCGGCGGCGAGATCGTCAGGTACGCCGACGGCGAGCCCACCGGCATCCTGCGCGAGTCGGCGTCGTACCCGCTGCGCGCCCTCATGGTCACCGGCGACCTGCGCGACCGGCTGCGCGCCGGGCAGGAGGAGCTGCTCGCGTTCGGCCTGACCAGCGTGCACGACATCGACGGCGAGGACTGCCGCGCCGCCTACCTGGAGCTGCGCGAGGCCGGCGAGCTGAAGATCCGCGTGCACAAGGCGATCCCCACGGTCCACCTGGAGGCGGCCATCGCCGAGGGCCGGCGCACCGGCCAGGGCGACGACTGGTTCCGTACCGGGCCGGTCAAGGTGTTCAGCGACGGCGCGCTCGGCTCGCACACCTGCCACATGCACCAGGCTTTCGCCGGCGAGCACGACAACACCGGCATCGCGGTCACTCCGTACGAAGACCTCGTCCGGATCTTCAGCACCGCGGCGGCGGCCGGGATCGCGGTCGCCACCCACGCCATCGGCGACCGCGCCAACCGGCTGGTCCTCGACGCGTACGAGCAGATCGGGCCCACCCCCGGCCTGAGGCACCGCATCGAGCACGCCCAGCACCTGCGCCCCGAGGACCTGACCAGGATGGCCAGGCTCGGCGTCGTCGCCTCGATGCAGCCGGTGCACTGCACCACGGACATCGCGCTGGTCGACTCGCTGCTCGCCGGGCACGACCTGGCCTCGTACGCCTGGCGCGGCATGCTCAACGCCGGGGTCGCGCTGGCCTTCGGCTCGGACGCGCCGGTGGAGAGCCCGAACCCGTGGGCCGCGCTGTACGCCGCCGTCACCCGTACCCGCGAGGACGGCACCCCGGCCGGCGGCTGGCAGCCCGAGCAGCGGCTGAGCATGGCGGAGGCGATCACCGCGCACACGCTCGGCGCCGCGTACGCGGCCGGTGAGAGCGACCGCAAGGGCGTCCTGGCCCCCGGCATGCTCGCCGACTTCATCGCCGTGGACACCGACCCCTACCTGGAAGCGCCGGAGGCCGTGCTCCGCACCCAGGTCCTCACCACCGTCGTCGGCGGCGAAGTCCGCTGGCAGCGCCTCTGAGAAGGAGCCCCCCACGTGAAGATCCGTACCATCACCGTCCTGGCCGCCGGCGCGTTGCTGGCCGCCACCACGGCCTGTGGCGCCCAGTCCCTGGACGGAGGCTCGACCGGGACCGAGTCCGGGGGCGGCGCGCCCGCGGTCACGCTGGACCAGGCGCCCGCCGAGGAGAAGGCCGCCGACGTCATCAACGCCATCACGCCGGACGAGAGCCTGGCCGCCAAGGTGCCCGCGAAGCTCAAGTCCGACGGGCTGAAGGTGGTCAGCTCGATCGGCTACCCGCCCATGGAGCTGTACGCGAGCGACGGCAAGACGGCGATCGGCTTCGACCCGGCGCTGGCCAGGGCCATCGCGAGGAAGCTCGGCGTCAAGGTGACGATCACCGACGAGGAGTTCAACTCCCAGATCCCCGGCGTGCTGACCGGCCGCTACGACTTCGTCATCTCCTCCATGACCGACTCGCCGGAGCGGCAGAAGCAGGTCACGTTCGTCGACTACGTGCAGGCCGGCGCCGGCATGATCGTCAAGAAGGGCAACCCGGCAGGGATCAAGGGCCCGGCCGACCTGTGCGGCAAGACGGTCTCCGTGGTCGACAACGGCTCGTCGATGGAGCTGGCCGAGCAGTACTCCGCCGACTGCGACAAGTCCGGCAAGAAGCCGGTGAACCTGCTGAAGTTCCCCGGCGACCAGGAGGCCATGCTCCAGGTCACCGGCGGGCGGGCGCAGGCCACCATCACCGACTACGTGGTGGCGGCGTACAAGCTGGACGACCCCAAGCTGGACATCGAGGCGCTCGCCCTGGAGGGCACCGAGAGCCCGTGGGGCATCGGCATGAAGCCGGACAACCAGCAGCTCATCGACTCGGTGAAGGGCGCGCTCGACTCCCTGATCGCGAGCGGCGAGTACGGCAAGCTGTTGGCCGCGTGGAACCTGGACAAGCTGGCCGTCCAGTCCGCGGTGATCAACGGCGGTAAGTGAGCATGCGCACGGAACCCTTCACCGGGCCCTCCGGAGAGCGCATCCCGGTCGTCAGGACCCGGCACTGGGGCCGGCTCGCGGCCGCGGCCGTCGCGATCGCGGTCGCCGGCTGGCTGGTCTACGTGATGGTGGTGAACCCGCGCCTGCACTGGGACAAGGTCGCCGAATACCTGTTCAACGACCGCATCCTGGACGGCATCTGGGTCACCATCGAGATCTCGGTGCTGGCGACTGTGCTCGGGCTGGTGCTCGGCGTGGGGATGGCGATCCTGCGGCTGTCGCACAACCCGGTGCTGAGCGGGCTCGCCACGCTCTACATCTGGTTCTTCCGCGGCACGCCGGTGCTGGTGCAGCTCATCTTCTGGTACAACCTGGCGTTCCTGTTCCCCGAGCTGGTGCTCAAGATCCCGTTCACCATGATCGGCGTCAAGTGGGACACGAACGAGGTGATGACCGGCTTCACCGCGGCCATGCTGGGGCTCGGGCTGAACCTGGCGGCGTACTTCGCCGAGACCGTGCGGGCCGGCATCCAGGCCGTGGACAAGGGGCAGACGGAGGCGGCGTACGCGCTCGGCATGACCCCGGCCAAGCGCATGCGGGTGATCGTGCTGCCGCAGGCGCTGCGCATCATCATCCCGCCGACCGGCAACGAGTTCATCTCCATGCTGAAGACGACCTCGCTGGTGTACGTGGTCGCCGGGCACGACCTGATGACGAACGCCAGCCAGATCTACAAGGCCAACAACCTGATCATGGAGCTGCTGATCGTGGCCAGCCTGTGGTACATGCTCATGACCGCCATCGCGACCTTCCTGCAGAGCAGGCTGGAGCGGCGCTTCGGCGCCGACGCCGTACGGCTGGTCCGCGGCGGGCGGAGCGTCCGGCTCCTGTCCAAGGCGGCGGCGTGACCCCGGTCGTGCACGCCACGGGCGTGCGCATGAGCTACGGCGACACGCAGGTGCTCAACGGCGTGGACTTCGCCGTCGCGCCCGGCGAGGTGAGCTGCGTCATCGGGCCGTCGGGGTCGGGCAAGTCGACCTTCCTGCGCTGCGTCAACGGGCTGGAGCCGGTGCTCGGCGGCAGCCTGCGGGTGCTCGGCGAGGAGGTCGGCCACCGCCTCCACGAGGGGCGCTACCGGCCGTGGTCCCCCAAGGAGTTCGCCGCCTTCCGCCGCAGGATCGGCATGGTGTTCCAGCGCTTCAACCTGTTCGCCCACCAGAGCGCGCTGGAGAACGTGGCCTGCGCGCCCGTCCACGTCCTCGGCCTGCCCGCCGAGCGGGCGCGGAGGTCGGCGATGGAGCACCTGGAGCGGGTGGGCCTCGCCGAGCACGCCCACAAGCGGCCCCACCAGCTCTCCGGCGGCCAGCAGCAGCGCGTCGCCATCGCGAGGGCGCTGGCGATGAGCCCGGAGCTGATGCTGTTCGACGAGCCCACGTCGGCGCTGGACCCCGAGCTGGTGGACGAGGTGCTTGAGGTCATGCGCGGTCTCGCCGCCGACGGCATGACCATGGTCGTGGTCACCCACGAGATCGCCTTCGCCAGGGAGGTCGGCGACCGGCTGACGTTCTTCGCCGACGGCGTCGTGGTCGAGAGCGGCCCGCCCGCCGAGCTGGTCGCCAACCCCGGCCACGAACGGACCAGGGCGTTCCTGTCCAGCGTGCTGAGCCAGCGGGAGGAGGCCGGCTGACGGTCAGTGCAGGCCCCGCTTGCCCGGGGTCCAGAACGGCTTGACCTTGATCGAGGTCCGTGGCCAGTTGCGCTCGCGTACGAGGTAGTCGCGGACGAGGCGGCAGGTCCTCGCCTCCCCGGCCACGTACGCGGCGCCGGCGTTGCCGGGCAGGTCGAGCTCGGCCACGGCGCCGAGCAGCACCGCCGACGCGGTGGCGGGCGCGCCGCGGCGGTGGACGCGGCGCACCCGCCGGGCGACGTCCGGCATGGGCAGGTCGTGCTCGGGGGCCTCGCTCTCCAGCACCCCGTGCACCTCGGCGGCGGCGTCCAGTGCCCGGAGCATCGGCCCGAACGCGGCGGCGGCCGTCTCCTCCCCGACGAACACGTGGTAGGCCGCCTCCCGGGTGAAGAAGTCGCCCTGGGGCCACCAGAACGTCACCCGCTCCCCGGGCGCGGCCTTCCGCGCCCATCGCAGCCCGATGCCGTCGCCGTCGTACAGGTGGACGCGCAGCTCGATGCCGGTCCTGCCGGCGTCCAGGTCCCAGATCGTGTACGTCCGCAGCGTCTCTCCCGGGCGGAGGATTCCCGGCACCGAGAGCGGGTCCATGAGCTGGATCCTGATGTGCTGGCCGGGGGTGTAGGGGAACTCGACGGGCCGGTCCGTCTCCAGCCGGATCCGGCGGACGGTGGGCGTCACCTGCTCGGTGACGGTGACGGTGGCCTCCCTGGCGTACTTGCCTGACAGATGGTCGCGCAGCACGTCCCGCTCCTTACTGTCTCTAAGTTATTTAGAGCTATTAAGCAAACATAGATGCAATAGAATGTCAACGGCACAACAGCGGGAGGAGCGACGATGTCCCAGAAGACCGGCAACAGGCGGGAGAGGCTGCGCCGGGCCACGCTGGAGGAGATCCACGCGGCCGCGCGCAAACTGCTGGTCGAGCAGGGCTCGGCCGCCGTGACCGTCAACGCGGTCGCCAGGCAGGTCGGCATGAGCGGCCCGGCCCTCTACCACTACTACTCCGGCCACGACGAGCTGGTCGGCGCGGTGACCGCGGGCTTCTTCCGCGAGCTGACCGCCGCCGTCGAGCAGGGCCGCGACGCCCACGCCGACGCGCCGACCGGCGAGCGCCTGCTGGCCGCCTGCCGCGCGATGCGCGCCTGGGCCGTCGCCCATCCCGCCGAGTTCGGCTGGATCTTCGCCAACCCGGTCGCCCCGCCGGACCGGCGGCCCGACTCCAGCCGCCACCAGGCCGCACTCCGGTTCGAGTACGTCCTGCTGGACCTGGTCGCCGAGCTGTGGCGGACGCGGAAGTTCCCGGTGCCGGACCTCGCCGCCCTGCCCGCGTCCCAGCGCGAGCAGCTGATCGCCTACTCCGAGTCCATCGACGGGCGGCTCCCGCCCGAAGCCGCGCACGTCTTCCTGTCCTGCTGGATCAGGCTGTACGGCCTGCTGTGCATGGAGGTCCTGCACCAGCTCGACTTCGCCTACACCGACGCCGAGCCCGTCTTCGAGGAGTGCCTGCGCGACCTGGCCGTCACCCTCGACCTGGCCGCCACCGCCGACTAGAGCCCGCCGGCCTGCTGTCCCCCGTGAGAGCTACCGGCGGATGTCCACCGTGCGGTGACGACCCGGGGGGCGCCCGTTCCCTAACGTTCTCGATGTGACAGCAGCGGTTCGAACCGCTCCCCGAGATCACCTGGAGAACAGCATGCTCCGCACGTTCAAGGCAACCGCCGTGGCCGCCCTGTGCTGCACCGTCGTCGGTGTGGGGATCGCCGGCGCCCCGGCCGCGTCGGCCGCCCCGGCCGCCGAATGGGACCCGCTGGCGAACACCTCCCTGGAGAACTGGGACCCCTTCGCCGCCTCCTCGGGCCCGCAGAAGATCAAGGTCGGCGGCCGGTCGGTGAACGTGTCCTGCTCGGGCCGCTCGGCGAAGGGCGCGCCGGTCATCGTCCTGCTGGCCGGGCTGGGCGACGGGCTGGACAAGCTGGCCCCGCTCCAGAAGACCCTGAGCGGCAAGAACCGGGTCTGCTCCTACGACCGGCTCGGCGCCGGCGCGAGCGACGCCCCCGCCGGGCAGCAGGACTTCGCCGCCGTCGGCAAGACCCTCACCGGGGTGCTCGACCGGGTCGCCGGCGACCGGCCGGTGGTGCTCGCCGGGCACTCGCTCGGTGGCCTGATCGCCGCCAGGTACGCCCCCGAGCACCGCGACCGGGTCAAGGGCGTGGTGCTGCTGGACGCCACGTCGCCGACGATGCTCGCCGACGTCAAGAAGGCCATCCCGGCGTCCGCGAAGGGCCAGGCGGCCGAGCTGCGCGCGCAGAACCTCGCCGTCTTCCAGGGCGCCAACCCGGAGAAGCTGGTCATCGCCGACGGCAAGGTGCGTTCCGCCGGGAACATCCCCGTGGAGGTCGTCCAGCACGGCAAGCAGTACCTCGCGGCCGCCGTCCCCCAGTACGGCCCCCGCCTGGAGCGGGCGTGGTCCGCCGGCCAGCGCAAGTGGCTCGCCCTGTCCAAGCGCGCCAAGCTGAGCACGGCCGCGAAGAGCGCGCACTACATCTACCTCGACCAGCCCGACCTCGCCGTCCGCGCCATCCAGCGCGTCGCCGCCGCCGCCCGCTCCCACGCCTGACCGTACGTGTTGGGACACTCGTCCCATGCACAACGGACGGCCCCTCACCCTCATCGGCGCGATCTTCGCCCTGGTCGGCCTGATCCTGCTCGGCGTCACCCTCGCACTGGCCGCCTCCACGGCGAGCTTCCTGGCCTCGGCCCAGCGGACGGAGGGCACCGTGACCGGGCTGACCCCGCGGACCACCACGTCACGGGATTCCGACGGCTACACGCGCCGCAGCACCACGTGGTACCCGACCGTGGAGTTCACCGTCGACGGCAGGCGGTACTCGTTCCAGAGCTCCACCGGCAACAACCCGCCGGCCTACAGGCAAGGCGAGGGCGTGCCCGTCGCCTACGACCCCGACGACCCGTCCGACGCGCGGATCTCCACGTTCTGGTCGGCCTACCTGGCCCCGGTGATCACCGGCGGGCTGGGCGTGGTGTTCGCCTCGATCGGCACGATCGTGTTCGTCCTGGGACGGCGGAGCGCCAAGCGCTGATTCCTGCCGGATCGGCAGATTGCCCGGCCGGACGTGCCGGATCTGTTCTATCGTGTCGGCATCCGGGAGCCGATCACTGGCCGTGACGAAGGGGACATCGATGAGTGATCGTTCTGTGCGCACGGTGGAAGTTCCGGTGGGTGACGGCGAATTCGTCCGGGTCCAGATTCGCGAAGTGGACGAAACCCTCGTACGAGTGGGCAGAGCCGCCAACACCGTCGTCCGGGCGGAACGCTCGCTCGGGCGCATGCTGGAGACCGTCCGCCCCGTCGCGGAGAGCTTCGTCACGCGCTTCCAGGGGCTCGCCCACGCGCCGGACGAGATGGTGCTGGAGTTCGGGGTCTCGCTCTCGGCCGAGGCGGATGTCGTCATCGCGAGCACGGCGACCGAGGCCAACTTCTCGGTGAGCTTGACGTGGAGACGAGGCGAGCGGCCCGGCGAGGACTGAGCCGGCAGGAGGACTCGGTGGCGGACACCACGCGGACGTGGTCCGGCAACCCTTACGAAGCGATGGCCGGGGCGGTCGTCCAGGTCAGGGGGCCGCGCGGCACGACGGGGGGCGCGGGCTTTCTCATCACCGCCGACCTCGTGCTGACCTGCGCCCATGTGGTGTCGGACGCGCTGGAGCGGCCCCGCGAGGAGCCCGTGGCCGAGGGGACGGCGGTCACGGTGGAGTTCGCGCTGTCCGAGCCTCCGATCGACGGTGGCGGGCGCCCGGCGTGGCCTGCCCTGGTCGAGCACTGGGTGCCGATCAGGGCCCCCGAGCGCACCGGTGACCTCGCCGTCCTGCGACTGCCGGAGCCGATCGTCGACGTCCGCCCGCTCCCCATGGCCGATCCAGGACGGGTGCGGGGCGGCGACGTGCTCGCGGTGGGATTCCCCCGGCACGCGCCGGGCGGCACCTGGTTCGCGGGCAGGCTCAGCGGCCCGACCGGTGAGGGCTGGTTGGAGCTGTCGAGAGCCGACGGGCAGGCCGTGTACGTCACGCCCGGCTTCAGCGGCGCCCCCGTCTGGCACGACGGGCTGAACGCCGTGATCGGCCTGCTGGTGGCCGCGCAGCCGGTCGGTGACGTGCAGCGGGCGTACGCGATGCACACCAGGACCATAGTGCGCGAGATCCCCGTACTCGGCCCCGTGCTCCGCCCGCCCTCGCCCTTCCGCGGTCTGGAGTCGTACGAGGAGAGCGACGCCGGCGTCTTCTTCGGACGGGAGGAGGACGTCGAGGCCGTCGTCACGGCCCTTTCCGCCGCCCGCACCGTCACCGTCTACGGCCCCTCGGGCTGCGGCAAGTCCTCGCTGGCCCGCGCCGGGGTGGTGCCGAGGATCCGCGCGGACGGGGACGAGGCGTTCGTGTTCAACGCCGGCGGCGTCTCCTCCGTACGCTTCGCGCTGGCGACCTCCCTGTACGAGGCCGTCCGGTCCGGCCGGTACGGCCCCGCCCGCGTGGACAGCGCCAGTGTGATCGACGAGTGGCTCACCGGCCGGGGGCTCGCGGACACCCTTCACCGAATCCGCGGCGGCGCCCCCGGCGGCACGGTCGTCGTCCTCGACCAGGCCGAGGCGCTGCTCAACCGCACCCCGGCCGAGCTCGACGAGCTTACCGGCCTGCTGTTCCCGCGGGGCGGTCCGATCGGCGGCGTGCGCATCCTGGTCACGCTGCGCTCCGACCTGGTGGACGCCGTCCTGCGGCACCCTCGGCTGGGCCCCGCGCTGCTAGGCGGCACGACGATGCCGCTCGCTCCCATGTCCGCCGGTCAGCTCGAAGAGGTGATCACCAGACCCGTCGAGCGGCTGCCGGCCGTGGCGTACGAGCAGGGGCTGGTCCGGCGCATCCTGGACGACGCCGGCGAGGAGCCCGGCGTCCTCCCGCTGCTGAACTTCGTCCTGCGCCAGCTATGGGACCAGCAGGACGGCGGCTACCTGCGGTACGCGGCCTACAAGCGGATGGGGGGTGTGTCGGGCGCGCTGGAGGACCACGCCGAGCGTGCCTGGCGCGACCTGATCGCCCGCGATCCGGACAAGGAGGAGGCGGCGCGGCTGCTGCTGACCAAACTGGTGCGGATGCTGCCCGGCAGCCAGACCCTGCTGCGCCGCAGGCTCACCAGGGACGAGGTGGACGACCGGCAGTGGGAGCTCGCGCAGGCGTTCGCCGGGCGGCGGCTGCTGGTGCTGCGCGGCGGCGAGGGCGAGAGTGAGAGCGCGGAGCTCGCGCACGAGGCGCTGATCACCGCGTGGCCGGCGCTGCGCGAGCAGGTGGAGACGGACAGGAAGTTCCTGGCCGGGCAGGCGGAGCTGGCCCACGAGCTGCGGCGCTGGCAGCACGGCGGGCGGTCGCCGGCGCTGCTGCCGGTCGCGGAGTCCCTGCTGGCCGGCCACTGGCTGGGCGAGCGCGAGGACGACCTGACCGGGGAGCAACGGGAGTTCCTGGCCCAGGCCCGGGAGCGGAGCCGGACGCTGCGGCGGCGCAGGCGGGCGGGGCGGGCGGCGCTGGCCCTGGTGGCCGCGACGTTCGTGGTCCTCGCCACCTCCCTCGTCAACCAGCTGGGGGTCAGCGCCAAGCAGGCGGACGACAACAAGTCACAGATGCTGGCCGGCTTCACGAAGGAGATGGTCGAGGACGACCCGGGGCTGGCGGCCCTGGCGGCCGTCGCCGCGTACGAGCTCTCGCCGACGCAGGAGGCCAGGAACGCCCTGCTCCAGCGCTATGACCAGCTCAGGCAGGCCGCCTGGACGGTGACGGGCTTCCAGGGGCCGATACTGAACGCCACGATGAGCGCCGACGCCACGGTGACCCTCGCCTCGACCCGGCGCGGCCGCGCGGTCCTGTCGGTCCGCCAGGCCGGCGGTCGGGTGCTGCGCAGGCATCTCGCCGTCCCGGGCAACCCGACCTTCCCACTGGTCAGCAGGGACGGGCGGCGCATCGCGTACATGCCGGACGGGAGCGGCGAGATGATCTGGCACGACGTCCGGCACACCGCGTCCGAGATCGTCGTGGGCCCCGCGCACTCGCTGCCCGGCGCGGCCCTGCGGAAGTTCACCCTGGGCGGGCAGAGCGGCAGCTACAACATCGTCGCCTTCTCGCCGGGCGCCGAGCGGATCGCCACGGTGACGTTCGACGGGCAGCTGCGCGTGTGGAACCTCGCCGCCGAGCGGCTCCAGGACCTACCGGGGCGGTTTCCCCGCCTGCTCCAGGTGTGGTTCGGCGCGGACGAGAGCACACTGGTGGGCGCGCCGAAGGACGAAGCGCGCCCTCTGGTCTCGCTCGACCTGCGCACCGGCGCCGTGAGGGAGCTGGAGGACCGCCGTGACGTGCCGGCGGGCGGCGCGCTGGAGGCCGAGGTGTCGGCCGACGGCAACGTCCTCGTGGTGTGCCGGAAGCCCTCCGAGGGGGGAACGGCCGTCTACCGGGCGATCAGGGTGTCCGACGGCCGGGAACTGACCCGCTACACACCTCCGGGCAGCTTGAACTGGTGCAGGCGGCCCGTTGTCGACCGGACGGGGGAGAACGTCGCGCTCCACGAGGGCACCGGCAAGTGGACGCTCCTCGGCACCAGGCAAGGGACGCCGCCGCGCCGCTTCCTCGGCCCTGACCTCCCCGCTTACACGGGCAAGCTCGGTCCGCTCCTGGACGCGGCCGCCCATCCGGTGGTGGTGCACCGCGCGGAGGCCGGCGTGACGGGCTGGCGGCTGGCCGCCGACTCCGGGCTCGGGTCGTTCAGCCCGCCGGTGCTGATCGACCGGGGGCGCGCGATGCTGGTCCGCGTCGGAAAGGACGGTGGGGAGGCCGCGGACCGGCTGATCGTCATGGAGACCGAAGGCGAGGAGAGAACACTCGCCGAGACCCCCATCCCGCCCGCCCCCAGCGACCCGAACCTGATCCTGGCGGTCAACCGCGCCCAGACTCTGGCGGCCGACGTGGCCGAGGTGGACGACCACAACAGGATCACGGTCTACGGCCTGCCGGGCCTGCGCGTGGTGACCCGGGTCACGACCCGCCCGCCTCCGCTGCTCAAGGACGGGAGCAGGGACCGGGTGCGCTTCTTCTTCATCAGGAACGAGCGCGGGGACGACGACCTGGTGACGGTCTCCGGCACTGTGATCGAGCACTGGAACGCCCGCGACGGCCGCCGGCTCTCCGACCCGCTCGACCTCCGCGACCTGTTTCCCGGCCTCGGGGAGTTCCACGTGCAGCGGCACAGCCGGCTCGGATACGTGCAGGTCACGGACGTGGCCAGGCACACTCTCCGCGCCGTCGACCTGGCCGGGCGGACCGAGGACCCGGCCCTGCGGATCAATCTGGGCACCCCCATCGTCACGGCGGCGGTCGAGCGCGGCGGCCGTTACGCCATGGTGCTGACCCCCGGCGGCATGATCGAGCTGTGGTCGGTGCGGGACCGCGAGCGAACGCGCAGGATCCTGGGCCCGCTCGGACCCCTGGATGTCAACGGATCCTCGCTGGGAATCCTCGAAGAGGACGAGTCCGGCAATCCAGGTTTTTTCCTGGCTTATGGGCCGTCTGTGCGGTTCATGCGCGTGCTCGACTCCGACACCGTCGAGATGACCACCTACACCTTCGCCGCCAAGCAGCAGTTCCTCGCCTCGACCGACGACGGCAGGACGCTGCTGAGGAGCGACAACCGGGTCGTGAGCCTGATCCGGCTCGATCCCGAGCTGTGGAAATCCCACCTGTGTGCCGTCATCGGCCGCGACCTCAGCGAGGACGAGCGCCGCGGCCTCCCGCCGGGCCTGCCGGACGTCGTCTGCCCGCTCTGAGGAGCGGCGGCGATCCCCCTGCCGGTCAGGCCGGGGCGGTCGTCTGGTCGACGGTGTTGCCGGCGTGGAGCAGCGTTCCGCCGGTCTCGGCGTCCCACCACTTGAGCCGGGCCCGGTAGGCCGTGTTCGGCAGGAGGTTCCCTCTCGTGCACGTGACCGTCTCGGGATTGCCGGTGACGTGGCGGCGCGGTCCCTCGGAGAAATTGCCGCCGGTCGCGGGAGTCCACGACGCGCACGACACCCACCCGCTCTTCTGGGCGGGGTCCACCAGGGTCGTCCACTCGATGGAGGTCGAGGTCGGCGCCGCCGGACCGGCGGACGTGGTCAGCGCAGGAGTGCCGGCGAACAGCGTGCCGGTCACCGCGCCGCGCCACGCCTGGACGCTCGCGTCGTCGCCGTTCAGGGCGTACTCCGGCCAGCCGTACGCGTCGAAGTACGTGACGAAGCGGGCGTCGGCCGTGTTCCGCATCCACTTCGCGATGTCCCGGAGCATCGCGGGACGATTGGCGTGGTCCCGCACGCCGAGCTCCGCGACGGCGTACGGCTTGCCCTGCGACCGGGCGACCTCCAGGCCCGGACGGCTCGCGTCGTGCGCGGCCATCGTCTCGGACTTCGCCTCGTCGAAGCCGTACACGTCCCAGGCCATGACGTCGACGTACGAGGAGCCGGGGTAGTAGTCCTGCCAGCGCCGGCCGCTGCTCGGGCTGAGCGTCCAGTCCATCAGGATCGTGGTGGCCGACAGCCGGGCGTTGCGCGCCTCGTCGGCGAGGCCGTCGATGCGTCTCCACGCCGCCTTGTAGTCCGCCGCCGTGAACAGCCCGTCCTGGATCTCGTTCTCGGGTTCGTGGTAGAAGCACCAGAAGACGTCCCGGTCGCGCGGCGCGCTCGCGAACCACGCGCGCAGATACGCGTCGTGCTTGCCCGCCAGCACGTCCTTCGGCGGGTACTTGAACGACACGATGGTCGCCCGGCCCGGAGTGTTGAGCTTGGCGTCGGTCCACGCCCCCGGGGCGCCGGAGTAGAAGACCCGCAGCGCCGGGGGAGTGCCGTACGCGGCGTCGGTGCCCGCCAGCGCCGCCGCGAACGTCTGCCCCGGCGACTGATGGACGGAGGCGCCGAAGAGCGTGGGCGTGTCCGCGCGGGCCGGCGCCTGCAGGCCGCACAGCACGACCCCGGCGGCGAGCGCCGCCACGATGCTTCCCTTCACAGGGACCCTCCTTCTGTCCGGCCGGACGCCCTGCCCGGCCCGGCCGTCCTCAGCAAAGCCGACCCGCGATCACCGCACCATGACGTTCACCCCGACGTTGGAGCGGACATTGAGCCGGACGTTGATCACGACATATGGTGTGGACCCTCACAGACGCCAACACGGGAGGCGCAAGACGTGGGGGACGCGTTCGGCGTGCTGCTTCGATCCCACCGGCTCCGCCGCCGGCTCACCCAAGAAGCGCTCGCCGAGCGTGCGGGCATCAGCTCCCGCTCGGTCGCCGAACTCGAACGGGGCCGCGGCCGCAGCCCGCGCCCCCGCTCGCTGGAGCAGCTGGCCACGGCGCTGGACCTGGACGGCGAGGAGCGGGAGGAGTTCATCGCGGCCGGTCACACGCTGTTCTGGGCGAGCCGCGCCGGCCGGACGGACCGCGAACCCGCGGGCGAGAGCGTCCCCGACGCCGGCTCGACGTGCAGGCAGCTCCCCGCGGACGCCCCCGACTTCGTCGGCCGCGACGACGAGCTCGCCCTCCTGGCCTCGGTCCTCGACCCGGGCAACCACAACGCGAGGCTGGCGGTGCTCTCCGGGCCGCCCGGCGTCGGCAAGACGGCCCTGGCCGTGCACGCGGGGCACCGGTTCGCGTCGTGGTTCCCCGACGGGCAGCTCTACGCGGCGCTGCGCGGCGGCACCGCCGACCCCGTGGACCCCGCCGAGGTGCTGGCCCAGTGGCTGCGGGCGCTCGGCGTGGACGGCTCGGCGCTGCCCGTGGGCGTGGACGCGCGCGCCGCGCTGTTCCGGGACCGGCTGGCCGTCCAGCGGGTGCTCCTCGTCGTCGACGACGCCGGCGGGTACCGCCAGGTGGAGCAGCTCCTGCCGGCCAAGGGCGTCGCGATGATGGTCACCAGCCGATTACCCCTGACCGGCCTGCCCGGCGTGACCTCCATCGACCTGCGGCCGCTGTCCGGTCCGACGGCCGTCCGGCTGCTCTCCCAGGTCGCCGGCGAAGAACGCGTACGGGCGGAGCCCGCGGCGGCCGTCGAGCTGGTCTCGGCATGCGGCGGGCTGCCCCTGGCCGTACGGATCGCCGGGGCACGGCTGGCCGCGCGTCCGCACTGGAGCGTCGAGGCGCTCAACGAGCGACTGGCCGACGAACGCAGGCGGCTCAACGAGCTGCGCCACGGCGACCTGGCCGTACGCCCGGGGCTGCACCTCGCCCACGAAGGGCTCACCCCCACGGCCGCCCGGGCGTTCGCGCTGCTCGGCGAGCTGGGGGTGCCGTCCTTCCCCGAATGGGCGGTGGCCGCCCTGCTGGGCGCCGATCCCGCCGCGGGAACCGCCGTGCTCGAAGAGCTGCTCGACGCGCGGCTGCTGGAGGCGCTCGGCTCCGACCGGGCCGGCCAGCCGCGCTACCGCTTCCACGACATCACCCGCCTGTACGCCCGCGAGCGGCGCGAAGCCGCGATTCCCCAATCCGAGTGGACCGCCGCGCTGGCCCGCGCCGCCACCGGCTGGCTGGCCCTGGCCAGGCACGCGCAGGACCACCTCGACTGCCTGCGCTTCCACCTCGACGACAGGGACCATCCGGCGGCCGTCACCGACCAGCGGGCCGCCGCCGCCGTCGCCGACCGGCCCGTCGAGTGGTTCGAGGCCGAGCGGGAGGCGCTGGCCGTGCTGGTGTCGGCCTGCGCGGAGGCGGGTCTCGCCGCGACCGCGCGCTGCCTGGCCGGTTGCAGCGCCGACTTCTACGAGCTGCGGGGCTACTACGACGACTGGCGGCGGGCCGTGAGCGCGGCGCAGGCCGCCTGCCGGCGCGCCGGCGACCGCGCGGGCGAGGCGACGATGCTGCGCGGGCTCGGCAGCTGCCTCATCGAGCTCGACGATCCGAAGGCCGCCATGTCGGCGCTGAACGCCGCGCGGACGCTGGCGGAAGAGATCGGCGACCTGGCCGGCGTCGCTCTGGCCGGCAAGGAGATCGGCTTCATGCTGAGCCTCATCGGCCGGGTCCAGGAGGCGGAGGCCGAGCTGCGTACGGCCGCAGAACGGCTGGGACAGGCCGACCTGCCGCTCGCCAGGGCCCTCACGCTCACGAGCCTCGGATTCGTGCTGCGCGAACGGGGCGACACGGCCGAAGCGGTCGACGTCATCACCTCCGCGCTCAGCATCGCCCGCTCGTGCGGCGCGCGGTTCACCGAGGCGTACGCGCTGCGGGGCCTCTCCGGCGCGCTCCGGGCCTGCGACCGGCCCCGGCAGGCGCAGGCGGCGGCCCGCGAGGCCGCCGCGATCTTCGAGCAGGTCGGCGACCTCATCGGCACCGCGCAGAGCCTGCGCGTGCTGGGCGAGGCGCTGGCGCACGAGCCGCACCGGCTGGAGGAGGTGCAACAGGCGCTGACCGCCGCCGCCGCGCTGTTCCGCGAACAGGGACACCGCTGGGGGCTGGCGCTCACCGAGCTGAGCCTGGGCGAGATCGAGGCCCGCCAGGGCAACCCTGAAGCCACCGCGCGCCTCCGCCGGTCCCTGCGGTATTGGCTCGACGAGCAGGTCCCCGCTCTCCAGGCGCGCACGCTCGTGGCCCTCGCGGACGCCGGCGAGCAGCAGGGCGATCCCGCCGCGCGGGAGCTGCTCATGCAGGCGTACCAGATCTACCAGGCGCTGGAAGTGCCCGCCGCGGCCGAGCTCGCCCGCCGGCTCGGCACGCAGGAAGGCCCCGCGCCGACCACCTGAGGCGGGCGTCAGGACGAACGTCAGGTCGAACGTCCTGGTCCGCTTCCCTGCCGCGGGATTCGATGAGGAGCGTCCGATCCGCGCCAGGAGGAATGCCATGTTCAGAAACACGCCCATGAGGGCTGCCGTCACCACCTCGCTCATCGCCGCCTTCGGCCTGGTCGCCGCGGCGACCCCGGCGATGGCCGCCCCCAACCTCCAGCTCCCCTTCCCCTGCGGCCAGCAGTGGCGGCTGGACACCTGGGCGCACGCTCCCGCGCTCGACATGGTGCGGGAACCCGACCAGCAGGGGACCGACGGCGCACTCCTCGTCGCGCCGGCCGCCGGCACGGTGAACCAGTCCTTCTACCACAGCAACGCCGGGAACGTGATCCAGATCGACCACGGCGGCGGCTACTTCACCACGTACCTGCACCTGCAGTCGCGCAGCGTCTCGGTCGGCGCGAAGGTGCAGATGGGATCGTCGATCGGCCGGGTCGGCGCGACCGGCCCGACCAGCAACGGACATCCCCACCTGCACTTCGAGCTGGGGTACGACGCCGACGGCAGCGGGTCGGCGACCTGGGGGTACGCGGGCTCGGAACGGGTCAGGCCGACCTTCAACGGCGTCACCTACGGCTCGGCCAACGGCCAGACCTGGCGCAACGTCACCAGCAACAACTGCGGCCAGGGGTCCTCGGCGACCGACTTCAGCGGTGACGGTAAGGCGGATGTCATCGCCCGTAACTCCACGACGAAGGACCTGCACCTCTACCTCGGCAACGGCAGCGGGGGCTTCAAGGCGGGGACCGGCGATGCGATCGGCAACAACTGGGGTGCGTTCGACACCATCTTCTCGCCGGGCGATTTCAACGGTGACGGTAAGGCGGATGTCATCGCCCGTAACTCCACGACGAAGGACCTGCACCTCTACCTCGGGAACGGCAGTGGTGGGTTCAAGGCGGGGACGGGTGATGCGATCGGCAACAACTGGGGTGCGTTCGACGTCATCTTCTCGCCGGGCGATTTCAACGGTGACGGGAAGGCCGATGTCATCGCCCGCAACTCCGCCACCAAGGACCTGCACCTCTACCTCGGGAACGGGAGTGGTGGGTTCAAGGCGGGGACCGGTGATGCGATCGGTAACAACTGGGGCGCGTTCGACACCATCTTCTCGCCGGGTGACTTCAGCGGCGACGGTAAGGCGGACGTGATCGTCCGTAACTCCACGACGAAGGACCTGCACCTCTACCTCGGGAACGGGAGTGGTGGGTTCAAGGCGGGGACCGGTGATGCGATCGGCAACAACTGGGGCGCGTTCGACACCATCTTCTCGCCGGGTGACTTCAGCGGCGACGGTAAGGCGGACGTGATCGTCCGTAACTCCGCCACGAAGGACCTGCACCTCTACCTGGGCAACGGCAGCGGCGGGTTCAAGGCGGGGACCGGTGACGCGATCGGCAACAACTGGGGCGCCTTCGACACCATCTTCTGACCCGAACCCCACTTCCCCTTGGAGTACTGTCATGCGCAAAACCCCTCTCGGCATGACGGCAGCGGCCGTCATCACCGTTCTCGGCTTATCGGCGTACCCGGCGATGGCGGCCGAACCCGAGCCGGCCGTGCGCCTCAACGCGGCCTACCAGCTCGCCGCCTGCGACCCCAACGGCACGACCTCGGCCGACGCGGCTCTGGCCACCCAGCTCAACAGCACACTCAACGCCAAGATGCGCGGCTACATGTCCGCCTACCGGGTCTCCTGCGCCCGGATGGTGATCAAGGCCGTACGTGACCGCGGCCTGGCCCCCCGAGCCGCGGTGATCGCCATCGCCACGACCATCGTGGAGTCCAGCATCCAGAACATCAGCGAGGAGGTCGACCACGACAGCCTCGGCCTGTTCCAGCAGCGCGCCTCCTGGGGGACGAGCGCCCAGCGCCTCAACCCGACGTGGGCCACCAACGCCTTCCTCGACAAGATGATCAGGCTCTACCCCGGCGACAGCTGGAAGACGGCTCCCGTCGGCGAGGTGTGCCAGGCGGTCCAGGTGTCCGCCTACCCGGACCGCTACCAGGTCCAGGCCGCCGACGCCCAGATCATCGTGGACGCGCTCTCGAAGCCCGACTTCAGCGGCGACGGCAAGGCGGACGTGATCGCCCGCAACGCGGCCACGAAGGACCTGCATCTGTATCTCGGGAACGGGAGTGGTGGGTTCAAGGCGGGGACGGGTGACGCGATCGGTAACAACTGGGGTGCGTTCGACGTCATCTTCTCGCCGGGTGACTTCAGCGGCGACGGTAAGGCGGATGTCATCGCCCGCAACTCCGCCACGAAGGACCTGCACCTCTACCTGGGCAACGGGAGCGGTGGGTTCAAGGCGGGGACGGGTGACGCGATCGGTAACAACTGGGGTGCCTTCGACGTCATCTTCTCGCCGGGCGACTTCAGCGGCGACGGGAAGGCCGATGTCATCGCCCGTAACTCCACGACGAAGGACCTGCACCTCTACCTCGGGAACGGGAGCGGTGGGTTCAAGGCGGGCACAGGCGCCGCCATCGGCAACAACTGGGGCGCCTTCGACACCATCTTCTCGCCGGGCGACTTCAACGGTGACGGGAAGGCCGATGTCATCGCCCGCAACTCCGCCACGAAGGACCTTCACCTCTACCTCGGCAACGGGAGCGGTGGGTTCAAGGCGGGGACGGGTGACGCGATCGGTAACAACTGGGGAGCGTTCGACGTCATCTTCTCGCCCGGTGACTTCAGCGGCGACGGTAAGGCGGACGTGATCGCCCGTAACTCCGCCACGAAGGACCTGCATCTCTACCTCGGCAACGGCAGCGGGGGCTTCAAGGCGGGGACCGGTGACGCGATCGGCAACAACTGGGGTGCCTTCGATGCCATCTTCTGACCTCGTTTGCCGAGGTCGGACGGGGTAGAAACCCGTCACATGAGCAGGATCGAGCAGGTGACCGCCGCGGCCTACCGGGTGCCGGCCGACCGGCCCGAAGGGGACGGGACGCTCGCCTGGGACGCCACGACGCTGGTCGTCGCCGAGGTCCGCGCCGAGGGCATGACGGGGACGGGCTGGACGTACGCGCCCGCCGCCGCGGCCCGGTTCATCGGCGAGGCGCTGGCGAAGGTGGTCGAGGGCAGGGACGCCCTGGCGATCCCGGCGATCTGGGACTCCCTGGTCCGTCAGGTGCGCAACGCCGGGCGGCCCGGCCTCGCCGGGTACGCCGTCTCCGCCCTCGACGTCGCCCTGTGGGATCTGAAGGCGCGGCTGCTGGGGACGTCGCTGGCCGGGCTGTTCGGGCCGGCCCGCGAACAGGTCCCGCTGTACGGGTCGGGCGGCTTCACCACCTACGACGACGACACGACCGCCGCCCAGCTCACCCACTGGGTGCACGACCTGGGCATCGGCCGCGTCAAGATCAAAATAGGGGAGTCGTCCGGCACCAGACCCGCCAGGGACCTGCGCCGGGTCGCGCTGGCCCGGCGGGTCATCGGCGACGACGCCGAGCTGTACGTGGACGCCAACGGCGGCTACACCGCCAAGCAGGCCGTCCGGCAGGCCGAGCGGATGCGCGAGCACGACGTGCGCTGGTTCGAGGAGCCGGTCTCCTCCGACGACCTGGCCGGCCTGCGGCTGGTCAGGCAGCGGATCAGCGCCGACGTGGCCGCGGGCGAGTACGGCGGCGACCCGGCCTACTTCACCCGGATGTGCCAGGCGGAGGCGGTGGACTGCCTCCAGGCGGACGCGACCCGCTGCGGCGGCTACACCGGCTGGTTCGCCGCCTGCGCGATCGCGGCCGGGCACAACCTGGAGGTCTCCGCGCACTGCGCGCCCAACCTGCACCTGCCGGCCGCCGCCGCCACCCCGAACCTGCGGCACATCGAGTGGTTCCACGATCACCAGCGCATCGAGGCCGAGCTGTTCGACGGGGCCGCCGACCCCAGCGGCGGGCTGGCCGCCCCGGCCACCGGGGGGCCGGGTCACGGCCTGACGCTGCGCGCCGACGCCGCCCAGCCGTACCGCACAGCGTGAAGCCGGAGGTGACGGGGAGATGCGGAGGATCGAGGACTACGCCCTCATCGGGGACATGCAGACCGCCGCGCTGGTCGGCAGGGACGGCTCCGTGGACTGGCTGTGCCTGCCGCGCTTCGACTCTCCCGCCTGCTTCGCCGCCCTGCTCGCCGATCCCGGCGCGGGCCGGTGGCTGCTGGCCCCGGCCGGAGCGGGGCCCTGCTCCTCCCGCCGTTACCTGGACGGCACGCTGGTCCTGGAGAGCACGTGGGAGCGTGACGGCGGCGCGGTGCGGATCCTGGACTTCATGCCGCCGCGCGGCCAGGCGCCCGACGTGGTCCGCATCGTCGAGGGCGTACGCGGCCGGGTCGAGATGAGCATGGAGCTGGCGCTGCGCTTCGACTACGGGCGCGACGAGCCCTGGCTGCGCCACGATCACGGCCTCCTGGCCGCCGTGGCCGGGCCCGACGCCGCCTGGCTGCGCGCCCCCGTCCCGCTGCGCCAGAACGAGGACAGCCGGCGTACCACGGCGGAGTTCACGGTGGGTCCGGGCGATCGGGTGCCGTTCGTGCTGACCTGGCAGCACTCGTGGCTGCCGCGCCCGCACGCCATCGACGCGCGGCAGTCCCTGGACGCGACCGTGCGGATGTGGCGCGACTGGATCGGCCGGTGCCACCACCGGAGCGACGACGACTCCGCCGTGCGCGACAGCCTGCTGGTGCTGAAGGCGCTCACGTACGAGCCGACCGGCGGGATCGTCGCCGCCGCGACCACCTCCCTGCCCGAGCAGTTCGGCGGCTCGCGCAACTGGGACTACCGCTACTGCTGGCTGCGCGACGCCACGTTCACCCTCCAGGCGCTCATGTCGGCCGGTTACGACGCCGAGGCCCGCGCCTGGCGGGACTGGCTGCTCCGGGCCGTCGCCGGTCACCCCGCCGACATGCAGATCATGTACACCGTCGAGGGGGCCAGGCGCATCCCCGAGTGGACCGTGGACTGGCTGCCCGGCTTCGACGGCTCGTCCCCGGTCGTCGTCGGCAACGCCGCCTCCGGCCAGTTCCAGCTCGACGTCTACGGCGAGACCCTCGAATGCCTGCACCTCGCCAGGCGGTCGGGGCTCGCGGTGGAGGAGGAGGCGTGGGACCTGCAGCGGAGCATCATGGACTATCTCGAAGGGGCCTGGCGGCGGCCCGACAACGGGGTGTGGGAGACGCGCGGCCCGCGCCGGCAGTTCACCCACTCCAAGATCCTCACCTGGGTGGCCGCCGACCGGATGGTGCGGGCGGTGGAGACGTACGGGCTGGGCGGGCCGGTGGACCGGTGGCGGGCGCTGCGCGCGGAGATCCACGACGAGGTGTGCGCGCGCGGCTACGACGCCGACCGCAACACCTTCACCCAGTACTACGGCTCGACCGGGCTGGACGCCGCGCTGCTGCTCATCCCGCGCCTCGGTTTCCTGCCCGTGGACGACCCGCGCGTGGCGGGGACCGTGGACGCGATCAGGCGCGAGCTGATGGAGGACGGCTTCGTGCTGCGCTACCGGCCCCAGCAGGAGGGCGTGGACGGGCTGCCCGGCCGCGAGGGCACCTTCCTGGCCTGCTCGTTCTGGCTGGCCGACGCGCTGGCGATGCTGGGCCGGCGCCGCGAGGCGCGCGAGCTGTTCGACCGGCTGCTCGGCCTGCGCAACGACGTCGGGCTGCTCTCGGAGGAGTACGACACCGGCCTCCGCCGGCAGGCCGGCAACTTCCCGCAGGCGTACAGCCACGTGTCCGTCATCAACACCGCCGCGGCCCTGGCCCCGGACTGACGAACACTTTCCGTATTCGTCAGCATTCCGCTCCAGCAGGCCGGGCAGGACGCCGGGCATGACCCGTATCGTCGCAGAATCGCTCATAGAACGGCTGGTCGCCTGGGGTGTGGACACCGTGTTCGGCCTGCCGGGCGACGGGATCAACGGCATCATGGAGGGCCTTCGCCGCCACCGTGACCGCGTCCGTTTCCTGCTGGTGCACCACGAGGAGGCGGCGGCGTTCATGGCCACCGCGCACGCCAAGGCCACCGGTCAGATCGGGGTGTGCCTGGCCACCTCGGGGCCGGGCGGCATCCACCTGCTCAACGGCCTGTACGACGCCAAGCTGGACCACCAGCCGGTCCTCGCCATCACCGGCATGCAGGAGACGAGCGTGCTCGGCACCGGCTACCAGCAGGAGGTCCACCTGGACCGGCTGTACGAGGACGTCACCGAGTACAACCTCCTGATCGACAACCCCGCGCAGCTGCCCGGCGTCGTCGACCTCGCGATCAGGGCCGCCTACGCCCGGCGCGGAGTGGCCCACCTGACCATCCCCAACGACGTCCAGGTCGCCGACGCCCACGAGGATCCCTACCCCGGCGTCGCGCCGGCCCGCCCGCCGGCCACCGCGCCGATCTACCTGAGCGCTCCCGGCGTCCCCCGGCAGGAGGACCTGGAGGCGGCGGCGTCGGTGCTGAACGCCGCCGCGCGGCCGGCGATCCTGGCCGGTGCGGGCGCGCTGCACGCCCGGCGCGAGGTGCTGGCGGTGGCCGACGTGCTCGGCGCGCCGGTGATCAAGACGCTGCCCGGCAAGGCCGTCATCCCCGACGACTCGCCCTTCGCCGTGGGCGGCATCGGCCTGCTCGGCACCCGGCCGGGCGAGGAGCTCGTCGAGGACTGCGACACGCTGTTCATGATCGGCACCAACTTCCCCTACACCAAGCACCTGCCGGAGCCCGGCCAGGCCCGCGTGGTGCAGCTGGAGGCCGACCCGATCAGGGCGGGCGTGCGCATGCCGACCGAGGTGCCGATGATCGGCGACGCCAAACAGGGCCTCGCCGCGCTCCTGCCGCTGCTGGAGCGGAACGGCGACCGCGGGCACCTGGCCAAGTACGCCCAGGCTATGGACCGCTGGCGCGCCGACATGGCCGCCCTGCGCACGCCCGACCGCGATCCGATCGCCCCTCAGTACCTGATGGCCTGCGTGGACGAGGCCGCCACCGACGACGCGATCCTGACCTGCGACTCGGGCACCATCGCCACCTGGGCGGCCCGGCACTGGACCATCCGCGGCGAGCGCGGCTTCTACCTGTCGGGCAACCTCGCCACCATGGCGCCGGGCCTGCCGTACGCGATCGCCATGCAGCACGCCTTCCCCGGCCGGCAGGTGATCGCGTTCGTCGGGGACGGCGGCTTCGCGATGCTGATGGCCGAGTTCCTGACCGCCGCCCAGCACCGGCTGCCGATCAAGGTGATCGTCAACAACAACAACGCGCTGGGCCAGATCCTCTGGGAGCAGATGGTGCTCGGCTACCCCGAGCACGGCGTGCGCTTCGCCGAGCCCGCCGCCGACTTCTCCGCCTGGGCCCGCTCCTGCGGCGGCTACGGCCGCAAGGTGAGCGACCCCCGTGACCTCGCCGAGGCCGTATGGGAGGCGCTCGCGCACGACGGGCCGGCGCTGGTCGACGCCGACGTCAACCCCAATGAGCCGCCGATGCCGGGCAAGGTGACGTACGAGCAGGCGAAGAAGTTCGCCGAGGCGTTCATGAAGGGCCAGCCGCACAAGGCGTCGATCGCGACCACCCTGTTCAAGGACAAGATCTCCCAGATGGGCTGGTGAAGGTGATGACCCGTCCTGCCACGCTTCCCACTCCCGCCCTCCGGACCGCGCAGCCCTACGTGCGGGTGCGCGACCTGGAGCGGGACCTCGCCGCCGAGGTCGACGGCGAGGTCCGCTTCGACCCCGGCAGCCGGGGCGCCTACTCCACCGACGCCTCCAACTACCGCCAGGTGCCGCTCGGCGTCGTCGTGCCGCGCACGGTGGACGCCGCGGAGGTCGCGGTGGCGATCTGCCGTGAGCACCGGGCGCCGATCACCTCGCGCGGCGGCGGGACCAGCCTGGCCGGCCAGACCTGCAACACCGCCGTGATCATCGACTGGTCGAAGTTCTGCCACCGCCTGGTCGCCGTGGACGAGCGGGCGCGTACCTGCGTGGTCGAGCCCGGGATCGTCCTGGACGACCTCAACCGGCGGCTCAAGCCGACCGGCCTGATGTTCGGCCCGCGCCCGTCCACGCACTCCCACTGCACGCTCGGCGGCATGATCGGCAACAACTCGTGCGGGTCCACCGCCCAGCTCTACGGCAAGACCGCCGACAACGTCGTCCGGCTGGAGATCCTCACCTACGACGGCACCCGCATGTGGGTGGGTCCCACGAGCGACGAGGAGTACGCCAGGATCACCGCCGAGGGTGGCCGCCCGGCCGAGATCCTGCGGCGGCTGCGCGACATCATGAGCGAGCACGCCGACGAGATCCGCCGCCGCTACCCCGACATCCCGCGCCGGGTCTCCGGCTACAACCTCGACCAGCTGCTGCCCGGCGGGCCGTTCGACGTGGCGCGGGCCCTGGTCGGCTCGGAGGGCACGCTGGTCACCGTGCTCCGCGCCGAGCTGGCGCTGGTGCCCGTACCGGCCGCGCGGAGCCTGGTCGTGCTCGGCTACCACGACATCGCCGCGGCCGGCGACGCCGTGCTGCCGATCACCGCGCATCGGCCGCTCCAGCTGGAGGGCATCGACGACAAGCTCATCGGCTACGAGACGCGCAAGCACATGCACGGGAAGGCGGCGGCCCGGCTGCCGGAGGGCGGCGCCTGGCTGATGGCCTCGTTCACCGGTGACGACCAGGAGGACGCCGACCGGCGGGCCCACGCGCTCCTGGAGGACATCGGCCGCGACGGGAACGGCCCCGACGTGGCGTTCTTCGACGACCCCGAGTCCGAGACGGAGCTCTGGGACCTGCGCGAGGCGGGGCTCGGCGCCACCGCGCGCGGGCCGGGCATGGCCGACACCTGGCCCGGCTGGGAGGACTCGGCCGTCCCTCCGGAACGACTCGGCGACTACCTGCGCGACCTGCGCCGGCTGCTGGACGAGTTCGGCTACGGCGACGCCTCCCTGTACGGCCACTTCGGCCAGGCGTGCGTGCACACCCGCATCCCGTTCGACCTGCTCACCGCCGACGGCGTGGCGGCCTTCCGCGCCTTCCTCGACCGGGCCGCGGACCTGGCCGTCTCCTACGGCGGCTCGCTGTCGGGCGAGCACGGCGACGGCCAGGCGCGGGCCGAGCTGCTGCCCAAGATGTTCGGCGACGCCGTCGTCACCGCGTTCCAGCAGGTCAAGGCGGTGTTCGACCCCGACGACCGGATGAACCCCGGCAAGATCGTCTCGCCCAACGGGATCACCACGGACCTGCGGCTGGGCAGCGCCTGGACGCCCGCCGAGCCGGAGACCGAGTTCGGCTACCCCGACGACCAGGGCAGCTTCCAGCGGGCCGTGATGCGCTGCGTCGGCGTCGGCCAGTGCCGCAGCCACCAGGGCGGCGTCATGTGCCCCTCCTACCGGGCCACCGGCGAGGAGGAGCACTCCACCCGGGGCCGCGCCCGGCTGCTGTTCGAGATGCTGAACGGCCACCGCGACTCCACCGTGACCGACGGCTGGCGCTCCACGGCCGTCCACGACGCCCTCGACCTGTGCCTGGCCTGCAAGGGCTGCAAGCACGACTGCCCGGTGGAGGTGGACATGGCCACGTACAAGGCCGAGTTCCTCGCCCACCACTACGCGGGCCGGCTCCGGCCCGCCGCCCACTACAGCATGGGCTGGCTGCCGGTGTGGGCGCGGCTGGCCTCGTTCGCGCCCGGCCTGGTCAACGCCGTGACCCACGCGCCCGGCCTGGCCCGGCTGGTCAAGCGGCTGGGCGGGCTGGAGCCGGCCCGGCCGCTGCCGTCCTTCGCGGGGATCCGCTTCAGCGACGCCTACCGCCGCCGGGGGCCGCGCGGCAGCGGCGACCTCGGCGAGGTGCTGCTGTGGCCGGACACCTTCACCGACAACCTGGCCCCGCGCATCGGGGCCTCGGCCGTCGCCGTGCTCGAATCCGCCGGCTACCGGGTGATCGTGCCGCCGCGCACCCTGTGCTGCGGGCTGACCTGGATCTCCACCGGGCAGCTCGGCGTCGCCCGCCGCGTGCTGCGGCGGACCCTGGACACGCTCGCGCCCCTGCTCAGGAGCGGCATCCCGATCGTCGGGCTGGAGCCGTCCTGCACCGCCGTCTTCCGCGACGACGCGGCCAACCTGCTGCCCGGCGACCAGGACGTCACCCGGCTGGCCGAGCAGACGAAGACCCTCGCCGAGCTGCTCACCGGCACCGACGGCTGGCGGCCGCCGCGCATCGACCGCGCCGCCGTCGCCCAGCCGCACTGCCACCAGCACGCCGTGCTCGGCTACGAGGCCGATCAGCGGCTGCTCCAGCAGGCCGGGGTCAAGCTCAAGACCGTCGGCGGCTGCTGCGGCCTGGCCGGCGACTTCGGCTTCACCGCCGGGCACCTGAACACCTCGCTCGCCTGCGCCGAGCACGAGCTGCTGCCCGCCGTCCGCGAGAGCGAGCCGGGCACGCTCGTCCTGGCCGACGGCTTCAGCTGCCGCACCCAGCTCGAACACACCAAAGCCGCGGACCGCCCGCTCCACCTGGCCGAACTCCTCGCCCAGGCGAGCACCCGGCTCACCTGCGGGCCGACGCGATGAGGCTCGCGGACGCCCACGTGCTGATCACCGGGGCCTCCTCGGGGATCGGCGCGGCCACCGCGCACGCGCTGGCGGGCACCGGCGCCCGGCTGACGCTGGCGGGCCGCGACCGCGAACGCCTCGCGGCCGTCGCCGCGGCGACGGGCGGGGACATGGTGGTCTGCGACGTCGCCACCCAGGCCGAAGAGCTCGTCACGCGGGCCGGTCACGTGGACGTCCTGGTGAACAACGCCGGGGTGGGGTGGGCCGGGTCGTTCGTGGAGATGCCGGCCGGCAGCGCCGAACGGCTGCTCGCCGTCAACCTCGCCGCGCCGATCGCGCTGACGCGGCTGCTGCTCCCCGGGATGCTGGCGGCGGGGCGCGGGCACGTCGTGTTCGTGGCCTCCATCGCGGGAGCGGTGGGCGTGGCGCGGGAGGCCGTCTACTCGGCCACGAAGGCGGGGCTGGTGGTCTTCGCCGAGGGCCTGCGCCACGAGCTGCGCCACGCGCCAGGGGTCGGCGTGTCCGTCCTGCTGCCGGGGGTGGTGAACACGCCCTTCTTCGTCCGGCGCGGCGCCCCCTACACGCGCGGCTGGCCGGCGCCGATCCCGCCCGAGCGGGTGGCGCGGGCCGTCGTGGCGGCGATCCTGCACGGCCGGCCCGAGTCGTTCGTGCCGGGCTGGCTCAGGCTGCCGGCCAGGCTGCGCGGCGCGGCGCCCGGACCGTTCCGGCTGCTCGCGCGGCGCTTCGGCTGACCTTTCGCTCAGCCGCTCCTGATGGCCCGCAGCGACTCCTTCAGCGAGCCGAGCGTGGCGAGGACGGCGGTGGGCTCGTAGCCGCAGTGCGCCATGCAGTTGTCGCACCGCGGGTCGCGGCCCCGGCCGTAGGCCGACCAGTCGGTGTCCTCGATCAGCTCGCGGTAGGTCTGGGCGTACCCGTCGGCCATCAGGTAGCAGGGCCGCTGCCAGCCGAACAGCGAGTACGAAGGGATCGCCCAGGCCGTGCACGGCAGCTCCGTCAGGCCCTCGAGGAAGTCCAGGAACAGCGGCGAGTGGTTGAACCGCCAGCGGCTCCGCCTCCCGCCCTTGAACGCCTCGCGGAACAGCTCGCGCGTCTCCCGCACGCCCATGAACCGATCCTGGACCGGCGCCTTCTCGTACGCGTACGCGGGCGAGATCATCATCTGGTCCACGGCGAGCTCGTCGTTGAGGTAGTCGAGCACCTCGATGACGGTCTGCGGGCTGTCGGAGGAGAAGAACGTCGTGTTCGTGGTCACCCGGAAGCCGCGCCGCTGGCACTCGCGCACGGCGGCGACCGCCTCGTCGAAGACGCCCTCCTTGCACACCGCCGCGTCGTGGCGTTCGCGGACGCCGTCGATGTGCACGGTCCAGGCGAAGTAACGGGAGGGCTCGAACTCGTCGATCTTCTTGGGGATCAGCAGGGCGTTCGTGCACAGGAAGACGTACTTCTTCATGCCGACGAGGCGGCGGACCAGCTCGCCGATCTGCGGGTGCATGAGCGGCTCCCCGCCGGCGATCGAGACCATGGGCGCGCCGCACTCCTCGATGGCCGCGACGGCCTGGTCCACCGGCATGCGCCGCCTGAGCACGTCGGCGGGGTGCTGGATCTTGCCGCACCCGGCGCATTTGAGGTTGCACGCGAACAACGGCTCCAGCTCGACCAGCAGCGGGAACTTGGTCCGTCCCCGGAGCCGCTGGCCGAGGATGTAGCCGCCGATGCGCAGGCTTTGCCGAAGCGGGATCGTCATGGCAGCGGTTCCTTGCGTAGCGGGACGGACACGGGTTCGGGGGCGACGGCCGCCGCCCAGTGCATCAGGAAGGGGCCGAGGGCGGTGAGCGTGCGCCGCGCGGCGAGGCCACGGGTCAGCGTCGCAGGCCGCAGCAGCGGCGCCCGCGGCGCGTCGACGATGACCCGGACGGCGGCGAGCGGCCGGTCCGCGGCGGCGCGGGCCAGCGGCCCGCTCTCCATGTCCACGGCCCGCACGCCCTGACCGGCGAGGCGGCGGCGTTCGGCCTCCCTGACGAGGTGGTCGACGGTGAGCAGCGGCCCGGTCCTGGCGGGCAGGCCGGCGCGGGCCAGCTCCTCCACGAGCAGGGCGGCCCAAGGACAGGGATGGGTCCGTCCCCTGAACCGGATCTCGTCGGCCACCAGGACGTCGCCCGGCCGGAGACCGGCGGCGACGGCGCCGCCGAACCCCACGACGGCGACCGCCCCCTGTCCGTGCAGGTGGCCGGCCGCGCGGGCGGCCCGGCGCGGGCCGATCCCGGTGGTGACCACCCTGACGTCCGTGAGGTGGGCCGGCAGGCCGCGCCTGATCGCGTGGGCCTCGATGCCGAGCGCGGCGCAGATCAGCAGGCCGGTCATCGGACGTCCGGCGGGGTGTCGCGGCGCAGGTAGCGCCCGAGGGCGCTGATCGGGAAGACGAGCCGGTAGAGGTGGTAGTTGATGTAGAAGTCGCCGGGGAAACCGGTGCCCGTGAAGTAGGGCTCGTCCCAGGTGCCGTCCGGCCGCTGGTGCTCGACGAGCCAGCGCACGCCGTTCTCCACTGCCGGAGAGCGTTCGCCGGCGGCCAGCAGGGCGAGCAGCGCCCAGGCGGTCTGCGACGCCGTCGAGGCGCCGCGGCCGATCCAGGCGGGGTCACGGTAGGAGCGCAGGTCCTCTCCCCAGCCGCCGTCGTCGTTCTGGTGCCGTTCGAGCCAGGCCACGGCGTTGCGTACGGAGGAATGTCCCGGGTCGACCCCGGCGGCGACGAGGGCCGGCACCACGGCCCCGGTGCCGTAGACGTGGTTGGCGCCCCAGCGGCCGAACCACGAGCCGTCCCGCTCCTGCGCCCTGAGCAGCCAGACCACGCCCCTGCGCAGCTCGGGGGAGTGGGGCCGCTCCTTGGCCAGGGCTTCGACGACGTGCGCGGTGACGTCGGCGGACGGCGGGTCGATCACCGCGCCGAAGTCGCAGAAGGGCAGCTTGGTGCAGAGCACGCGGTCGTTGTCGGCGTCGAACGCCCCGAAGCCGCCGTCGGAGCTCGCCATGCCGGCCATCCACCGGACCCCGCGCTCGATCGCCGGCCGTACGCCGGGGACGTCCAGCCTGCGCAGCGCCAGGATCACCTCGGCGGTGTCGTCGATGTCGGGATAGCCGTCGTTGTCGAACTCGAACGCCCATCCGCCCGGCGACAGTCCGGGCCTGCGCACGGCCCAGTCGCCCGTCGTGGTGATCTCCTCGCGCAGCAGCCAGGCGGCGGCTCCGGTGAGGGCCGGGTGGTCGGCGGGCGTCCCGGCGTCGAGCAGGGCGTTGACCGCGAGCGCGGTGTCCCAGACGGGGGACTGGCACGCCTCCAACCGGCGTCCGTTCTCGTCCCTGATGGTGAACCGGTCGAGTCCCTTGATGGCTTTGGTCAGCACCGGATGGTCGAGCCGGTAGCCGGCGAGGTGGAGCGCGATCACCGAGTAGACCCACGGGGGCTGGATGCCGCCCCAGGAGCCGTCGGCCTCCTGACGCGCGGCGATCCAGTTGATGGCGCGCCTCAGCGCGGCCCGCCGCAGGATCGGCGAAGGGCGCCGCTCGTAGCGGTGCAGCGCCCTGTCGAGGACGCCGAAGGCTCTCTCCCAGCCTCCGCCCGCGGCCCGGCGCGGCTCCCGCCCGGTGCGCAGCTCGGCCAGGTCGAACGGGAGCCGGCGCACCGGCCGGCACGCGGTCACGACGGTCAGCGGCACGATCGTCTGCCTGGCCCAGCAGGCCCAGTCGTAGATGTTCAGCGGGAACCACGGCGGGAGGAACATCAGCTCGGGCGGCATGACCGGCAGCCGCCGCCACGGCCACTCCCCGAACAGCGCCAGCCAGATCCGGGTGAACACCCGGCTCGCCTCGATGCCGCCCATGTCCAGGATCGGGCCGCGGGCGGCGCGCATGTGCGCCGCGTCGGGCGGGTCGCCGGCGAGCCGCAGCGCGGCGTACGCCTCGACGGTGGTGGACAGGTCGGCGGGTCCTTCGTGGAAGTTGGCCCAGGTGCCGTCGGCCCGCTGCTGCGAGCGGATCCACCGGCCCGCCTCCGCCGTGTCCCGCTCGGTGCGGATGCCGAGGAACTGCCGCAGCAGCAGGTCCTCGGCGTCCATGGTCACGTTGGTCTGCAGCTCGCCCTTCCACCAGCCCTCCGGGGACCGCAGGCCCAGCAGGTGGTCGCAGGCGCTCTGGAGGGCGTGCTCGGCTCCGGTGAGCACGTTCCGGGTCTCAAGAGTCGTCATGTCAGTGGTCCCTGGATGCGATGAATCGGGCGAGGTGCAGGAATTCAGCTCGTACGTCCGCGGGCAGGTCGGCCTCGTCGAGGCACCGGACCGCCGCGTCGAGCCGCCGCCCGGCCTCCGCCTCGGCCCACGCCCGGCCGCCCGCCTCCTCGACCAGGCGGGCGGCCTCGTGCAGGTCGGCCTCGGCGAGCGGCTCGGGCCTGGCCAGCAGTGCGGCGAGCCGCCGGCCGGCCGCGGTCCCGCCGGTGAGCGCGGCGACGACGGGCAGGCTCTTCTTACGGGTGCGCAGATCGGCGAGCACCGGCTTGCCCGTCGCCTCGGTGCTGCCCCAGATGCCGAGCAGGTCGTCGGCCAGCTGGAAGGCCAGGCCCGCCTCGGCCCCGAACGCGGCCAGGGCGCCGGCCAGAGGCGCGGGGCCGCCGGCCGCCGTGACGCCGATCGAGCAGGCGCAGGCGAGCAGCGAGGCGGTCTTGCACCGCGACATCAGCAGGCACTCCTCCCTCGTCACGTCGTCCCGGTCCTGGAACTCCAGATCGAGGGCCTGGCCCGCGACGAGCGCGAGCACGGCGTCGTTGAGCGCGCGGGCCGCCGCCGCACAGCCCTGTTCCAGCAGCAGCTCCCCGGCCAGGGTGAGCAGGGCGTTGCCGCAGAGGAGGGCGTGGGGGCGGCCGAAGACGGTCCAGGCTGCCGGTCGGTGCCGGCGTACCGGGTCGTCGTCCATGACGTCGTCGTGCAGGAGCGAGAAGGCGTGCACGAGCTCCACCGCCGCGGCGGCGGGCAGGCAGCGCTCGACGTCCGCTCCGGCCGCCCGGCCGGACAACACCGCGAGCGTCGGCCGCAGTGCTTTGCCGCCGCCCGCTTCGCCGCCGTCCGCCCAGCCGAAGTGATAGCGGGCGACGCGCGCGGAGAGCGGGTCGAGACGGCCGACGGCCTCGCGCAGCACCGGCTCCACCAGCTCGCGGGCGGCCTCGGCGGCCGGCAGGGTCAGGGTCATGGCGTCGTCTCCTGACGTCGCAGGTGCCGCCTGACCAGGCCGGCCGCGTGCAGTCCACTGCGTACGGCCCCTTCCATGGTGTCGGGCCAGCCGGTGTCGGTCCAGGCGCCGGCGAGGTAGAGGCCGGGCCAGTGGGTGGTGCTGCGCGGGCGGAGCGCCCCGCTGCCGGGCGCCTGGCGGAAGGTCGCGCGCCGTTCTCTGGTGACGAAGAAGTCGGTCAGCCGGGCCCGGCGCGCGGCGGGCAGGACCGAGCGCAACGCGGGGACGAACACCTCGCGCAGGTCGGCGGTCGGCCGGTCGATCCAGGTGTCCGCGACCGACACGGACACCGCGAGGTACTGGCCCCGGCGCAGGCCCGCGACGCGGGTCTTGTCGAACACCCACTGCACCGGCGAGTCCGTGACCGCGACGAACGGCGCCGGCATGACCGGGCGGTCGTAGACGGCGTGCACGTTGATGATCGGGCTCGCGTCGAGGGCGGTCCACGTGTCCCTGCCGGGCGCCGCGTCCAGGGGCACCAGCTTGGCGGCCTGCTCGTGGCGGGTGGCCACGATGACCGCCGACGCCCCGATCCTGGCGCCGTCCACGACGACGGCCGGTCCCGGCTCGATGGCGCTGACCTTCGCCCCCACCCGTACGTCGCCGCCGCGCCGGACGATGGCCGCCCTGGCGGCGGTGTCGTGCAGCTCGCCCAGAGGGACCAGGGGGATGCCCAGGTCCGCGGCGTCCGGCCGGCCGAGCAGCGCGGTCTTGAACACCTTCACGGCCGGGCCGAGCGCGGCCTCCTCGACGCCCGTGTTCAGCGCCGCCACGGCGAGCAGGTCCCACAGCGCCTGCCGTGCGGGTGCCCGCTGGCCGTGCGCGGCGAGCCAGCTCCCGAACGTCACCTGGTCGAGGACGGGATCGGCCGGATCGAGCCTGCTGAGCGCGATGGAGCCGCGCAGGGCGCGGACCCGGTCGCCGGGGCCGAGCAGGCGGTAGCCGGCGAGCGCGGGCACGAAGTGCAACGGTCCCGGCAGTGCGGCCCGGCGCAGCCGCCCCGACCGGCCCGCCGCGCTCAGCACCCGCACGTCGAACCGGCTCTGCAGATCCACCAGCGCGGTGCCGCCGATCCGGTCGAGCAGCCCACGGTAGGCCGTGCAGCAGCGGAGGAAGACGTGCTGGCCGTTGTCCACCGTCAGCCCGTCGCGCTGGAAGGAGCAGGCCGCGCCGCCCAGCCTCGGGCGGGCCTCGTACAGCGTCACGCGGTGCCCGGCCTCGGTGAGCGCGACGGCCGCCGAGATGCCGGCCAGGCCGCCGCCGATCACCGCCACCGGCTCGGAGCCCGGCCGGGGACTCATCGCGGCCCCCTCATGCCGAAGGAAGGCGTTGGAGCGCCGGATCGGACGATCTCGTGGTCATGAGGACCCGCGCCCACGCCGCGAGCAGGCGCAGGCGGCGCGGGCGCACGGCACGGCCCAGGACGTCGTAGCGGGCGGCGGCCAGCGCGGCCAGGGTCGCGTGACCTCCCGCGACATAACCCGCCGCCGCCGTACGGGCGAAGCCGGCCAGCGTGGCGACGATCGCCTCCCCCTCGCCCAGCAGCTTCGCGGCCCGCGCGGCCTGCACGGCGACCGCCGCGCGGAGCGGCGGGGAGGTGGCCGTCGCCGCGAGATGGCCGTCCGGGCAGCCGGCCCGCCGCAGGTCCTTCTCCGGCAGGTAGACGCGTCCGCGCCGGTAGTCCTCGCCCACGTCCTGGCAGTGCTCGATGATCTGCAGCGCCGAGCAGACGCGGTCCGACAGGGCCAGCCGGGCGTCGCTCACCTCGCCGAACACGTGCAGCACGAGCCGGCCGACCGGGTTCGCCGAGAGCGCGCAGTAGCCGAGCAGGTCGTCGAACGTCTCGTAGCGGGTGACCGACTGGTCACGCCGGTTGGCCTCGATGAGGTGGTGGAACGGCTCGGCCGGGATCGCGCACTCCCGGACGGTGGGGGCCAGCGCGCGGACCGGCCGCAGCCGCGGGGTCTCCCCGTCGTAGAGCCGCGCCAGGTCGGCCTCGAACTCGTCCAGCAGGCGCAGCCGGTCACCGGAGGGCTCCTCGTCGCCGACGTCGTCCACGGAGCGCGCGAAGCCGTACACGGCCATGAGGTGGTCGCGGTGCCGGCGCGGCAGCAGCCGCGAGGCCACCGGGAAGTTCTCCCGGCGGGCCTTTTTCGCGAGCTCCTGTGAATAGCCCTTCCGTGACAACACGACAGGGAAATTATCCGTCGCCGGGCAGCGCAAACCTGAAGGTGATTCGTTTCCGTTCCATTGGCTCCGCATTTACTTTTCGGGGCCGCCGGTAAATTGGCGTTTGAATGCGCGGGGAAAGGGGACTCGCCATTATGGAAACCCGCTGCACCGGCATTTAACGGCGGCTCGCCGCCACGCCGTGGTCGCGCAGCGGCCCCACCCGCAGGCCCATGAGCCGGCAGCGCTCCACGAGTGCGGGGAGGGCGTCGAGCGCCGATCGCCAGGAACCAGGAACGGAGGCGTGGTCGGAGTCATGCAGCAGGACGGTCGCTCCTCCGCGCAGCCCGGCCGTCACGGTGGCGAGGACCGAGCGCGCCGTGGCGGCCGCCTCCCAGTCCCGGCCCCAGTCGGTCCACAGCACGGGACGCAGCCCCAGCGCGCGGGCGGAGACCAGCGCCTCCAGGCTGAGCGCCCCGTAGGGCGGGCGGTACCAGGCCGCGCGGACCCCGCAGACCTCCCGCACCAGGGCGGCGGCGCGGCCGATCTCGGCCGTCAGCCGGCCGGGCGGGGCGATCAGGGCGTTGCCGTGCCGCCAGCCGTGCACGGCCAGCTCGTGGCCCTCGGCCACGATGCGGCGGCCCAGCCCCGGATGGCGTTCGAGCAGCTCGCCGAGGACGAAGAAGGTCGCGTGGGCGCCGAGGCGTCCCAGCTCGTCCAGGAAACGCGGGGTGGAGCCGGGGTGGGGGCCGTCGTCGAAGGTGAGCGCCACGTGGCCGGGGTCACCGGCGCCGGCCAGCGCGGGCATCCGGCGACGGACCGGCGGCAGCCAGGTGGCGGCCGGGGCCGCGTGCAGCAGGGACAGGCAGGCCAGCCCGAGCGGCAGGGCGAACCGGCTCATCGTCGTGCCGCTCGTCCGCCCGGGGGAGCGGGGAGGCGGCGGGTGCTCATCCTCACCGCGTCCATGGGCAGCGGCCACGACGGGGTCGCCGCCGAGCTGGCCGCGCGGCTCGCGGCCGAGGATGCCGACGCGCGGATCATCGATGTCCTCCTGCTCTTCCCGCTCCGGCTGGGACCGGCGCTGCGTCATGGGTACCGCTGGATGATCCTGCGCGCCCCCTGGCTCTACGAGCTCATCTACCAGGTCTTCTTCGTGGGCAAACGGGCGCCGGGGACGTCTCCGCTCACGGTGCTCGCGGCCGCCCGCCTGCGCCGGCTCGTCGAGGACTGGCGGCCCGACGAGGTCGTCTCGACGTTCCACCTGGCCGCGCAGATCACCGGGCGGCTGCGCGAGCGCGGCGGGCTGCCGTGCCCGAGCACGGTGCTGGTCACGGACTTCGCGGTGCACCGGTTGTGGTTGCACCAGGGCAACGACCGGTACCTGTGCCCGAACCCCGACATAGTTGGATATATAGCCGCATGCACCCGTCGGCCGGCGTTGCGCTGCGCGCCGGTCGTCCGCCCGGTGTTCGGGCAGGCGGTGGCCGATCCCGTACGGGTGGCCCGCGGCGTGGGCGCGGACCCCGGCGCCCGGCTCGTCCTGGTGTCGGGAGGGTCATGGGGAGCGGGGGAGATCGTCGCGACCACGCGCGCTCTGGCGCGGTCGGGGCGGTACACGCCGCTCGTGCTCTGCGGGGACAACGCGGCGCTGCGCCGCCGCCTGCGCCTGGCCGGACTGGGGCCCGCGCTCGGCTGGCGCGACGACGTCCCCGAGCTGATGGCGGCCGCGTACGCCCTGGTCGACAACGGTTCCGGCCTGACCTGCGAGGAGGCGTTCGCCGCCGGGCTGCCGGTCGTCGTCCACCGGCCGATCAGCGGCCACGGGCGCGACGGCGCGCGGGCGATGGCCGCGGCCGGGGTGAGCGCGTGCACCGGCGACGCGACCGCGCTGCTGGAGGCGCTGGACCGCCTCGCCGACGCGCGGGCGCGTGGGCGCCAGGCGGACCGCGCCTCCGCCCTGTTCGCCGCGATGCCGGCCGAGGCGGGTCTCGTCTCCTCACCGAAGGGGAGTGTTCTGGGCCTGGACGATCGGCGAGCGGGCCAGTTGGATGACGCCGTAGGCCATGCTCCCGATGCCGATCGCCTCGAACACGATCCATGAGCCGGAGCGGATGGGCTCCCCGAACAACAGCCCGCCGTAGAGGATGCCGGCGATGGGGTCGCTGATGGTCAGCGCGGGCTGCGCGATCACCAGGGAACCGCTGTGCAGGGCGTGCTGCAGAAGGAGCAGGCTGCACAGGCCGGCCAGCACCATCGCGTACAGCTGCCAGGACCGCGGCAGCGCGCTCAGGTCCTCCTCGGCGATGGCCGTGCACCTCTTGATGAGCGTCGCGGTGAAGGCGAAGCCGATGCCCGCGGCGACGCCCAGCGCCGCGGGCCGCAGCGCTCCCCTCGCCAGGACCCCCACCGCGACCAGCGCGGCCACGACGGCCGCGGTCACGGCGGTGGCGACGATCCAGCCGATCGCGTCGGGCAGCCACCGCCCCACGTCGGGAGCCGCCGCGATGAGGAAGATCGCGAGCCCGGCCGACAGCGCGCCGATCGCCAGCCAGGTGCGCCGATCCAGGACGATGCCGAACGCCATCGACAAGATGATCATGGTGAACGGCAGCTCGACCACCATGACGGGCTGGACCAGGGCGACGGCTCCGCGCGACAGCGCGGCGGCCTGGAACAGGAAGCCGCCGATCAGCGCCGTGATCCCCCACAGCCACACCGGTTTCCGCACCAGCGCCAGGATCAGGCCCGCCTGCGCTGCCGGCCCCTGCGGCACCGTCAGCGCCGCGCGGCGCTGCAGGACCGACGCGACGGCGTTGCACAGCGCCGCGAGCACCGCCAGCAGCGCGGCTGTGATCAACGGAACCCGGCGCGATCGGCCGGCCGGCCTCTCGCGCGCCCGGCGCGGGCGAGGGCGCGCACCGCGACCACGGACTTCTCCTTCGTCGTCAGGGAGAGCCTGGCGGCCACCGCGCGACGGGGATCGGCCGAGATGCGGTCGAGCAGGCACCGGTAGATGCCGGCCATGGTGGCCGTGCAGGCGGCGCTGCGCGCGTCCAGCAGCGGCAGCAGGCCCATCCCGACGGTGAACCAGTCGCGCGCCCGGTCGGCCTCGAACCTGACCAGCTCGGCCAGGCGCTCCGGCGGGTCGACGAACCGGCCGGACGCGTCGACGTCCAAGGTGCAGCCGAACCGCTTGAGGTCCTCCGCGGGCAGGTAGATCCGCCCGGCCAAGCGGTCCTCGCGCAGGTCGCGCAGGATGTTGGTGATCTGCAGGGCCACGCCGAGCGCGTCGGCGAGCGGCGTGGCAGCCTCGGCGTCGTCCGAGCCGAACACGCCCAGCGAGAGCCGCCCGATCGAGCCGGCGACGCACCGGCAGTAGCCGACCAGGTCCTCGAACTCCGTGTACGTCCTGCCGTGCACGTCGGCGACGCAGCCGTCCACCAGGTCGGCGAACGCGCCGAGCGGGATCGGATAACGGCGCGCGGCCTCGAACACCGCCACCAGCACGAGGTCGTGCGCCTCGGGGACGGGCGCGCCGAGCGTCTCGCGGACCGCCGACAGCCGGGCCAGCCGCTGCCCGGCCGGGCCGTCGCCGTCGGCGATGTCGTCGATCCTGCGGGCGAGCGCGTAGACGGCGCTCAGCGCACGCCGCTTGGGGACGGGGAGCAGCCGCAGACCGTACGAGAAGTTGCGGGCCTGACTGCGCATGATCTGCTCGCAGTGCCGGTACGCCTTCTTCGAATGCTCGGACATCATGGCAGCGACGGCCGTTTGCGTATTTTTCCCCATGGCATGGATGAGGGCTGTCCGCTGGCTCGTGGCGATAAACCCGAGCGTCGGCCGGAAAGGGAGCCGCCGGACATGACCGGGCCATTTGTTTGCGCGCGGTTGAAGAATCCCGCCACCTATTTGTTTCGCTCGGTGAATGCCCGGAGACTTTCAGGACGACCGCGGCCGGGAGGGACCGCGCGGTCGCCCAGGGGCCGGGGCGGGGCCGGCCGGGCCGCCCCCGTCCGGCGGCGGTCGCGAGCCCCGCCGCCGGGCCGGGGTGCCGCGTCCCGAAAAGATCTTGAAAGATCTTGGGGGCGGGTGTCGAAATCGGCCCGCCCCGTTCGCAGCGTAGGCAGACGGTCCGGATGCGCCGGTCCCGCGACAGGAGGTTGACGACCATGACTCTGCAGCTCGCCCACACCCGCCCGGTCTCCACCCAGCGCCTGCTCCTCGGCTGCGGCGTCCTCGCCGGCCCCTTCTACGTGACGGTCGCCCTGGCCCAGGCGCTCACCCGTGAGGGCTTCGACCTGGCCCGCCACCCGTGGAGCTTCCTGGCCAACGGAGAGCTCGGCTGGATCCAGACCGTCAACTTCGTCGTCACCGCCCTCGCCACCATCGCCGCGGCCGCCGGCCTGCGCCGCGCCCTGACGCCCGGACGGGGAGCCCGGTGGGCGCCGGCCCTGGTCGGCGTGTTCGGCGCCGGCATGATCGGCGCCGCGGTCTTCCCCGCCGACCCCGCGATGGGCTTCCCCGCGGGGACCCCTGAGGGTCCGGGCGTCGTCACCCTGTCCGGGACCCTGCACATGGCCGTCGGCGGCGTCGGGTTCCTGTGCATGGCGGCGGCCTGCTACGTCATCGCCTCCCGGCAGGCCCGCCAGGGCCACGGCGGCTGGGCTCTGTACTCCCGCGTCACCGGCACACTGTTCCTCGGCTCGTTCGTCGGCATCGCGAGCGGCTCCGGCGCGGCCTGGACCAACCTGATGTTCGTCGTCGGCATCGTGGCGGTCTGGAGCTGGCTGTCGCTGGTGTCGCTCAGCCTGTCCCGTGACGCCGCCTGACCACCTGTAACACCTCATGACGAGAAGGAGATTCACGATGCGCTACCTGGTCACGTTCAAGGCCACCGCCCAGCCCGCCGGACCGCCGCCGGCCGACCTCATGGAGGCCATCTTCAAGCTCGGTCAGGAGGCCACCGAGGCCGGGGTCCTGCTCGACAACAGCGGCCTGGCCCCCAGCTCCGAGGGAGCCAGGGTCGAGGTGAGCGGAGGCCGGCTGACCGTCAGCGACGGGCCGTTCGCCGAGGCCAAGGAGCTGATCAGCTACGCCCTGTACGAGGTCAGGAGCAAGGAGGAGGTCGTGGAATGGACCACCCGTTTCGTCAAGCTGCACCGTGACCTGTGGCCGGGATGGGAGGGCGAGTCGGACGTCCTGCGGCTGTTCGGGCCCGAGGACTTCGCCCCGCCGGCCTGACCGGGCCGCTTCACCAGGCCGGGGACATGATCCCCGGCCTGATGGTATTCAGGACATATGACGGTAGCTGTTGCGCATCGGGCGGTGGAGGCGGTGTGGCGGATCGAGTCCGCCCGGGTCATCGCGGCTCTGGCCCGCATGGTCGGCGACATCGGACTGGCCGAGGAGCTGGCGCAGGACGCCCTGGTGGCCGCGCTCGAAGAGTGGCCGGTCAAGGGCGTGCCCGAGAATCCGGGGGCGTGGCTGACGCTCACGGCCAAGCACCGGGCCGTCGACCAGTTCCGCCGCCGCGACACCTACCAGCGCAAGCTGCAGGAGATCGGCATGGACATGGAGCTCCGCCAGGAGTCGGCGCAGGCCGAGCTGGACGACGCACTCGACGACCACATCGGCGACGACCTGCTCCGCCTGATCTTCACCGCCTGCCACCCCGCGCTCCCCGTCGAGGGCCGGCTGGCGCTCACGCTCCGCCTGCTCGGCAATCTGACCACCGCCGAGATCGCCCGCGCCTTCCTGGTCCCCGAGCCCACCGTCGGGCAGCGCATCTCGCGCGCCAAGCGCACCCTCGCCGACAAGAGGATCCCGATCGAGCTGCCGCCGCCCGCCGAGCTGCCGGCCCGGCTGGCCTCCCTCCTGGAGGTCATCTACCTGATCTTCAACGAGGGGTACGCGGCGACCGCGGGCGACGACTGGATCCGCCCGTCGCTGTGCCAGGAGGCCATGCGCCTCGGCCGCGTGCTGGCCGGGCTCATGCCGGAAGAGCCCGAGGTCCACGGCCTGCTCGCGCTCATGGAGATCCAGGCGTCGCGGCTCCCGGCCAGGACCGCCCCCGACGGCACGCCCATCCTCCTGCTCGACCAGGACCGCAGCCGCTGGGACCGGCTGCTGATCCGCCGGGGCCTGGCGGCGCTGCGCCGCGCCGAGGAGCTGGGCACGCTCGGTCCGTACGGGCTGCAGGCCGCCATCGCCGCGTGCCACGCCCGCGCGCTCACCCCGGAGGCCACCGACTGGGAGCGCATGGCGGCCCTCTACCGGCTGCTGGCCCACCTCACGCCCTCGCCGATCGTCGAGCTGAACCGGGCGGTCGCGGTCGGCATGGCGTACGGGCCCGCGCGCGGCCTGGAGATCGCCGACGGCCTCCGGGACGAGCGGGCCCTGCGGGGGTACGCGCATCTGCCCGCCGTACGCGGGGACCTGCTGGCCAAGCTGGGGCGGGCCGAGGAGGCGAGCGCCGAGTTCCGGCGCGCGGCCGAGCTGACCAGGAACGCCCGCGAGCGCGACCTGTTCCTGGACCGCGCCGCCGCACTCGGCGCCCGTCTGGCCTGAGCGCGCGGAGTTGACACCGGCCTTCGACGGCTATTGACAGTCGCCATCCCGGCGATGACACTTTGGTCGAAACACCTCGGAAATGTTGTGGCCATAAATGTTAGCGCTAACAAGTCGGTTTTCCAGCGACGCATGTTAGCGCTAACAATCATTCCCTTCACCGCCTGGCACCGCGCTGCCTCGCCGCACATGAAAGGCACATCATGGGTTTCTGGTCCTTGCGCCATTGGCGGCGGACGGCCCTCACCGTCGCCTCCTCGGCGGCGCTCGTCGTCACCGCGCTGGTCGCCGTGCCACCAGGCACCGCACAGGCGGCCGGACCGTCGTCCTGCGACATCTACGCGAGCGGCGGCACCCCGTGCGTCGCCGCGCACAGCACCACCCGTGCCCTCTTCGGCTCCTACAACGGCCCGCTCTACCAGGTGCGACGCTGGTCCGACGGCGCGACGGCCAACATCGGCGTGCTCAGCGCAGGCGGTTACGCGAACGCCGCCACCCAGGACTCCTTCTGCTCGGGCACGTACTGCACGATCGTCCGCGTCTACGACCAGACCTCGCGCCACAACGACCTCACGATCGCCCCGGGCGGCGGCGCGAATCCCACGGCCGACCAGGGCGCGAACGCGGCGGCCCTGCCCGTGACGGCGGGCGGCCACAAGGTCTACGGCATCTACATGTCGGCGGGCAACGGCTACCGCAACAACGCGACGAACGGCGTCGCCACCGGCAGCCAGCCCGAGGGCATGTACATGGTGACCGAGGGCACGCACGTCAACGACCGGTGCTGCTTCGACTACGGCAACGCCGAGACGAACAACATGGACACCGGCAACGGCGACATGGACGCGATCTACTTCGGCACGCTCTGCTGGTTCTCACCGTGCGCGGGCGGGCCGCGCGTCGCGGCCGACCTGGAGAACGGGCTGTTCGCCGGCGGCAACGGCTCCTGGACCGCGAACACCGGCCGCAACTCCGCGTTCGTGACGGCCATGCTGAAGAACAACGGCACCTCGACGTACGCCATCAAGGACGGCAACGCCCAGTCCGGCGGCCTGGCGACCCGGTACGACGGACCGCTGCCCACCCAGGCGGGCTACCGCCCGATGACCAAGCAGGGCGCCATCATCCTCGGCATCGGCGGCGACAACAGCAACGGCTCCGTCGGATCGTTCTTCGAGGGCGTCATGACCAGCGGCTATCCGAGCGACGCCACGGAGAACGCCGTGCAGGCCAACATCGTCTCCGTCGGCTACAGCAAGAGCGTCACCTTCCCCGTGAACGGAGCCACCTACCGGATCACGAACCTCGCGAGCGGCAAGGTGCTCGACGCGGTCAACTGCGGCACGGCCAACGGCACGCAGATCGACCAGTGGCAGGCGCTCGGCAACACCTGCCAGCAGTGGCGCTTCACCAGCGTCGGCGCGAACAAGTGGACGATCACCAACGTCAACGCCGGCAAGGTGCTCGACGCGGTCAACTGCGGGCTGGCCCTCGGCACGGCCGTCAACCTGTGGCAGCCGCTCGGCAACCTCTGCCAGCAGTGGGCGGTCGTGCCCGCGGGCAACGGGCGGTACGAGCTCGTGGTGGAGAACAGCGGCATGGTGCTCGACAACCAGAACTGCGGCACGGCGAACGGCACGCCGGTCCGGTTGTGGATGTGGCTCAACAACACCTGCCAGCTCTGGTCGATCGCACCGTAGAGCCGGCCCGCTCGCGCCGGCTCCTCCTCGACGGCCGCGCGGCCGTCGAGGAGGAGCGCCCCATACCCGACATCGAATACAAATCACCACATATGACAATTTAGCCTTCGAGCTTTGCTGTTCTCTTAGAGTGCCCGAGATTGCGATTCCGGCGATGGCGGGAATGTAGGAATCGATCACTATACGCGGCGCTTGGTCGTCCATTCTCTGGTGATCAGTTCTCATTCGTTCGCCATTGAGGATCGACGGGAAAGTCATGCCGGAAAACCGACGCGGCGCCATGCTGGCCGCCGCGCTGTGCACGATGTTGAGCGCCATGGGCGGCACGGCCGCGTACGCCGAGAGCGCCGTCCAGCCCGAGACCCGGCTCGTCCAGCAGCCGGAGCTCAGCACGCCGTCTTCGAGCAAGGACACGCCCACCGGGTCGGCCGCCGTCCCGGTGCCCGGCAAGCGGGTCTGCGGCCCCCCTTACATCACCGGCGACCCCGACCTCGGGCCGACCGTCCTGCCGAGAACCGGCTACCTGGGGGCGATCCTGCACGGCTACGTGCCGCTGGGCGGCCTCGCCCCGCAGCACTTCCTCGCCCGCTACTGGGACTACGACCTGCGCAACTACCGTTTCCCGCCCGACTCCGGCTTCGGCCGTTCCGGCAACTACCCGAACGGCCGGCTGCTGCTCAAGACGACCACCCTGCAGCCCGGCATGAAGCTCGACCGGTTCGGCAGCAACGCGGGCTCGTTCCTGGCGCCGATGGGCGACCTGTTCATCAGACGCGGACTGCCGCCGCGGAACCTGAACACCAGCTCCGCGGCCCCCATGAACCTGTGCAACTATCACGCGTTCGTCGTGAGGACCGCGTTCGGCGTCGAGGTGGGCCCGGCCGCTCCCGCGTTCCAGATGCCGGGCGGCGGCACGCAGTATCACGTGATCAGCAGGCTCGTCCCCGGGTTCCCGCAGACGAACGACGAGGTGCCGGTGAGCGTCCTGGTGGCCAGAGGGTTCCTGGAGGAGTTCAATCCGTTCGCGTCCGTCGATCTCGTGACCGCCGTCAAGTGAACCGGCCGGGGCCCCGCCGACCTCCCGTCGGCAGGGGCCCCTGACGTCGACCCGGCCGCGGCTGATGCCCCAGAATCACGCTGTGCGCCTCATCCTGAGGTCCGCCCTGGCAGGGGCCGCGGTGGCGTTCGCGCTGCTGCTGCTCCTCCACTGGCCGACCCGTGACTCGGACTCCGAGCTCAAGCTGCTGTCGGCGTTCGCGCTCGCGCCCTTCCCGCTCAGCCTGGTGGCCGCGTGGCTGGCCCGCCTGTCTCCGTGGCCGCTCGTGGGGATGCTGGCGCCGTTCGCCATGCTGGCGGTCGCCTTCCTCCAGCCGGACTACGGCTCCTGGATGCCCGACGGGAACCTCCCGCTCCACCTCTTCGTCGCCGTACCCGCGACGACCGGCTTCGTGGTCACCGCCCTGATCTGCGCCTGGCTCATGAGTGAGGCCAAGGCGACCGGGTGAGGTTCAACAGTTCGGGGGCTCGGTCCGTCTACAGGGGGACGGAACGAGGAAAGGTTGGATCTTGGAGGATGACTCCAGGTTCGAGAGCTTCGTGGCGGATCGCGCCGACGCGTTGCTGCGGTACGGCTACGTGCTCAGCGGCAACGCCCACGACGCGGCCGATCTGACGCAGGAGGCGCTGATCAGGCTGCACCGGGCCTGGCCCCGCGTACGGCGCAAGCAGGACCCCGAGGCGTACACCCGCACGATCATGGCCAGGCTGCACATCAGCGTCTGGCGGCGGCGCAGGCGGGAGCACCTGTTCGGCGAGGTGCCGGACGCACCCGTACGCCATGACCTGCTGCCGTCCGAGGCGGAGCAGGGGCTGTGGGAGGCGCTGAAGGGGCTGCCGCGCAAGCAGCGGACCGTGCTCGTCCTGCGCTACTACGAGGACCTGGCGGACGAGGAGATCGCCCGGGTGCTCGGGATCTCGCGCGGGACGGTGCGCAGCCACGCCTCCCTGGGTCTCGGCAAGCTGCGTTCCGCCCTGTCAGACGACCGTCGCGAGGCCGAGGAGGGCATTTCATGATGACCGAGGACGAGCGGGTGGAGGGCCTGCTGCGGAGCACCCTCCGGCACGCCGCCGAAGACGCGCCGCAGTCGCCGGCCGGGCTGCCCGGCCGGGTCGTGGCGCGGTCGCGGGGCAGACGGCGCGACCGGATGCGGATGCTGGCGGCGGTGGGGGGCACGGCGGCGGCCGTGGCCATCGTGACGACGGGGCTGGGCGGCGGCGGTGGCGTGGACGTGGCCACCGGCGTTCTCCAGCCGGTGCCGTCCACAGGCGTGAACGCGTCCGGCCGCGAGATCGGGTTGGAGGGCAAGCCGCCGCTGGGCGACCGATTGGTCGTGGACGACCCGGCGCTCGGCGGGGCTGTGGAGCTCTGGTACGCGCGGCGCTCCGACGGCGCCCTGGCCTTCTGCCGGCTGCACCGGAACAGGACGGGCGGGTCGTCGTCCTCCTGCAACGCCGGGCCGGTCAGCGGGGATGCGTCGTTCGAAGGAACCACCGAGTCGTGGCCGCCGCCCGAGAAGACGCTGTACTTCGGCGCGGCCGGCGACCGGGTCGCGGGGGTGAACGCCGTCTCGGCCACGGGACGAAGGACGCCCGGGCAGATCACGCGTCCGGCCGGCGCGCCCCGGGCCATCTGGACGGTCACCCTGCCCGCCTCGACGCGGGTGACGGGCTTCGAGTTCACCGACGCGCGGGGCCTGACGGTGGCCACGGCGACGCACACGCCGCTGACCGTGCCGGAGGCGACGGCCGAGCCGGTCGGTACGGTGCTGCGGCTGGGCGGCGGGCTGAGCGCCAACGTGTTCGACGTCCCCGACCGGACCCTGATCTGGCGGCTGGACGGGGATCCGGTGGCCGCCGACCTCGTACGCGCCAAGGATCTCCTGCGCGACCTGGGCGGGGGGAGGATCCCGGTGCTGCTGCACGAGCGCGAGCGCCGCTGGTTCGGCGTCGTGGCCGACCTGCGGACGACCGAGGTCGAGCTGGTCTTCCCGGACGGGCGCAGGGCGACCGCCACGACCAGGAAGGACCCGTGGGGGATCGGCGTGCGGTTGTTCGCGGGTAGGCACGGGCGCGACGGCGACATCTACGGGAAGGGCTTCGAGGTCGTCGGGTACGACGCCGCGGGCCGGGAGCTCTGGCGCGAGCCCTACGCCCCGACCGCGGGCCGATGAGCGGGCACGATCAGTCGAGGATGTGCTCGGTGGCGCGGGCGTAGCGGGCGCGGATCTCGGGGACGGCCTCGCCGTCGTACGTGGCCGTCTCCTCCGCCCCCCGCCACTCCGGCGTGGTCAGCAGCGTCGCCGCCTGGTAGGCGGCCCCGTCGGCGACGTACTCGGCGGGGGGCGGCACGGTGACGGGCACGCCGAAGACGGTCGGCGCGATGCGCCGGACGGCCTCCGAGCGGGCCGCGCCGCCGATCATGAGCACCCGTTCGGGCCGCGTGCGCAGCGCGTCGAGGGCGTCGGCGAGGCCGCACAGCATGCCCTCGACGGCCGCGCGGGCCAGGTGGGCGGGGGTGGCGGTGGCCAGCGTCAGCCCGTGGACCGAGCCGGTGGCGGTGGGGCGGTTGGGGGTGCGCTCGCCTTCGAGGTAGGGCACCAGGGTCAGCCCGCCGGCCCCGGCGGGGGCCTGGAGCGCGAGGTCGCTCAGCTCGCCGAGGCCGACGCCGGCGATGCGGGCGGCGGCGTCGAGGACGCGGGCGGCGTTGAGCGTGCACACCAGCGGCAGGAAGCGGCCCGTCGCGTCGGCGAACCCCGCCACCGCGCCCGTCGGGTCGGCGCTGGGCTGCTCGGCGACCGCGAAGGCGGTGCCCGAGGTGCCGAGCGAGACCACGACGTCGCCGGGGCGGGCGCCCACGCCGAGCGCGGCGGCCATGTTGTCGCCGGTGCCGGGCGCGAGCAGGACACCGCCGTCGTAGGCCCGGTCGGTGGGGCCGAGCACGCGGGGCAGCAGCGGCGTCCCGCCGAAGGCGGCCTTCAGCAGGTCGGTGCGGTAGGAGCCGGTGAACGGCGACCAGTAGCCGGTGCCGGAGGCGTCGCCCCGGTCGGTCGTGAGCGCGTCGAGGGGCGCGAGCGGCGCGTCCACCCAGCCCTCGCGGGAGAACGGGACGCCGGAGGCGAGCGCCCCGGCCAGCCGCCAGGTCAGCCAGTCGTGGGGGAGGCACACGGCGGCGGTGCGGCGGGCGTTGTCGGGCTCGTGCTCGGCCAGCCACCGCAGCTTGGTGATCGTGAACGACGCCACCGGCACCGAGCCGACCGCGTCGGCCCACGCCTGGGGGCCGCCCAGCTCGGTGGTGAGGTCGGCGGCGGCCCGGGCGGAGCGGGTGTCGTTCCAGAGCAGGGCATCGCGTACGACATTTCCGGACTCGTCCAGGCAGACCATGCCGTGCTGCTGCCCGCCCACGCTGACGGCCGCCACCCCGTCGAGCCCGCCGGCGCCCTCCAGGGCCTCCAGCAGCGCCGCCCACCAGTGCGACGGGTGGACCTCCGTGCCCTCGGGATGCCGGGCCCGGCCCTCGCGGACCAGCGCGCCCGTCTCCGCGTCACGGATGACGACTTTGCAACTCTGCGTCGAAGAATCGACCCCGGCGACCAGCGTCACTCACGGACTCCTTGTCGGGCGCAAGCTGGATCAGACGCGACAAATGGTAACCCTGCCGTGCCGTTTTCGCCCGTCCCCTCCCCCCGCGATCAGGCGGTCACAAGCCCGAGGGATCGCGTCCGACGCTGATCTCCTCGGCGATCTTGCGGATCTCCGTCACCTCAAGGCCGGGGGCCTTGGGCAGGCCGCGCAGCAGCGCCTCCATGACCACGGGCACGGGCTGGCCGGCGAACCGCCCCGCGATGCCGTGGACCGCCAGGAACAGCGCCTTCTCTGAGTGGTGCATCGGCCTCTCCTCGCTCGGGTACCGGGAGAACGCTACGGCCTCGGCCCGACACTTCGCGCGCTACCTCCGCCGTGTGTCCCGCCGGGAGACGACACGATCGCGGTGCAGATCGCCTCAAGCGCCGCGACCTGGCCGGGCTCCAGCACGTCGAACAGGGTCCGCCTGACCTCCTCCACGTGGCCGGGAGCGGCGGCGGCGAGCGCGGCGTACCCGTCGTCGGTCAGGACGGCGAGCAGGCCGCGGCCGTCGGCCGGGCACCGCTCGCGGCGCACCCAGCCGCGCTCCTCCAGCCGCGCCACGGCGTGCGACAGCCGGCTCTGCGAGCTGCCGGCCCGGCTGGCCAGCTCGCTCATGCGCAGCGTGCGCTCGGGAGCCTCGGACAGGCGCACGAGGATCTCGTAGTAGGCGTGCGGCATGCCCGCGTCGCGCTGGAGCTGCCGGTCCAGCGTCTCCTGGACGTGCCGGGTGGCCGCCAGGAACGCGCGCCAGGTCCGCTGCTCGTCCTCGTCCAGCCATCGGGTCGTCATCGTCACCCTCCCATTTTAGTTGAACTCTCATATACTTGAGGCGAGACACCCGCGAAAGGGGATCATCATGCCGGTCCAGCGCCTCAACCACGCCGTCCTGTACGTCCGCGACGTCGAGCGCAGCGTCGCCTTCTACCCGCGCGGGAGTGCCCGCCAGGGCACGAGCGGGCCTGAACCTCAGCCAGTGGGCCGGTCCTGGCCTTGGATGTAGGCCCTGATGGTGGCCAGGTTCGCGCCGCCGGCCGAGCCCGCGTAAGAGGAGCGGGACCATAAAGCGTCGTACTCCTTGCGCAGGTGACGCGCCGAGTCGCCTGCGAGGGAGTTGACCAGGACGCGCAGGGCAATCTTGGGTGGGATGTTCACCAGCAGGTGGACATGGTCGTCCTCGCCGTTCAACTCGACCAGGACAATGTCGAAGCTCGCGCAGGCGTCCCGCATGATTTCATCGCAGTAGGTCCGCGTCGGCGCGGTGAACACCTCCCGCCGGTATTTGGTCACGAACACGAGGCGGACACCGAGTAAGTGCCGTCCCTTGTGTAAATCAAAGGTTGGTCCGTGACACCGGACGATACGATCGCCGGCGTGAAGGAGAGGCGGGCCCGGGCGCACGTTGCGCGGCTGGACCTGGACCGGGCGCAGAGCGCCGCCCTGGACCGTCAGGCGCACTGCGCGCGTGCCCTGTGGAACCTGCTGCATGAGTACACGACGTTCCGGCAGGGCCGCCTCGCCTCGCTCAAGGACTGCGACGAGGCGATCCGTACGGCACGCCGGGAGATCGCCTGGCTGAACGACCTGCCCGCTCAGGCCGCGCAGGCGGTGCTGAAGACCTACCGGCGGGCGTGGGTGAACTTCTTCGACCCCAAACATCCTGCCGGGCGGCCCGCGTTCAAGAGCCGCGTGCGGTCGCGGATGGCCGTCGATGTCCCCCAGGCCCGCGACCTGCGCATCACCCGGATCAACCGCAGATGGGGCGCGGTGAACCTGCCCAAGATCGGCCGGGTCCGGTTCCGCTGGACCAAAGACCTGCCCGGCGTCACCAGAAGCTCACCCCGGGGGCGGATCACCGGGGCGCGGCTGGTCAAGGACGCCCTCGGCTGGCACATCGTCTTCCGCACCGAACTGAATGTCCCGGTCCCGGCCCCGCATCAGGGGCCGACCGTGGGGATGGATCGGGGCATCGCGGTCCCCCTCGCCTTGTCCACAGGGGAGCACCTTACGCACGGGCCATGGCTCACCGGCGGGGAGCAGGCCCGGCTGCTGCGCCTGCAACGCGCGAGCGCTCGCCGGCGCGCCCACCGTACGAAGGGCGCTCCGGCCTCGAACCGGGAGCGCCACATCTACGACCAGATCGCCAAGCTCCGTGCGAAAGCCAAGCGCCGGGCTCTCGACTGGCAGCACAAGACCACCACGATGCTGGCCGAGTGGTTCAGCGTGATCGTGGTGGAGGACCTCCGTATCGTGAACATGATGGCCTCGGCGGCGGGGACCGTGGAGGAACCCGGCCGGGGCGTCGCCCGCAAGCGGGGCCTGAACCGGGCCATCGCAGGGGAGGCGTGGGGCCGCACGGTCGATCTGCTGACCTACAAGGCCGCCGATCGGGGCGGCCTGGTGGCCAAGGTCCCGCCGCACGGCACCAGCCGCCAGTGCCACCGCTGCCACACGACCGTGCCGGGCTCGCGCGAGAGTCAGGCCCGGTTCGTGTGCAAGAACCCGGCGTGCGGATGGATCGGCAACGCCGACACCAACGCCGCCAGAAATCAGCTCCACCGGTACACCGCTGCCGCCGGACGGGCGGTCACAGGGCGTGGAGACTCCGAGGTGTCGGGGTCGGTGAAGCGCCAAGCATCCTGTCCTACAGTCTCGCCCGCCCCGGCGCCGCGAGCTGCTGCCTAGGCAGCACAGGAATCCTCCGCATTCATGTGGAGGAGCACGTCAACACCTGGCCTGGGAGGCTGTGTCTCCGTCCCGGCCTGAGCGGTCGCCGCGCCCTCGGCTGGGTTACCGTGGTGTTGACCCCTTTCTCGCCGCGGGGAGCCGTCATGCCAAGCGATCCTGATCATGTGCTCGACGCCATCGACGGTGTCGTCGAGGAATGGGAGACGCTGAGCGCCGACGCCATGCGCTGGGCGCCTCCCGAGAGCAAGAGCCCCGACCTCATGACCGAGGTGTCCGAGATCATCGGGCCGCTCGTCAACGCGTTCTCGCAGGCGTTGCGGCCGGTCAGCGACGCGTTCGAGCGGGCGTTGACCGCCGCCTTCGACGACGGGCACGACGAGGACGACGACGCGGGCCGCCCGGCCTGACCCGCCCAGCCCGGTCAGGCGCGCCTGCGCCGGGCGCGGCGCGGGTAGTTCTTGGCGGTCTCGGCCAGCCGGGCCGAGTGCTCGGCTTGCTTGCGCCAGTGCCCGTAGGCGTCGCCGCGCTGCGCCAGCCGGTCGAGCTCGCGCATCGTCGTCAGCGGGATGAAGGCCGGCTCGGCGTCCCGCCACGGCGTGCCGGGCAGCGGCATGAACGTGTGCGTGTGGATGCGCGCGCCCAGCTCGGCCAGGTCGGCGGCGAGCCGGAGCGAGGCGGCCTGGTCGGACTCGTCCTCGCCGGGCATGCCGAAGATGAAGTCGACGTTGGGCCGGAAGCCGTGCTCGACCGCGATGCGGACCGCGTCGCGCACCGGTGAGGTGTCGTGGCCGCGCCCGGAGGCGGCCAGCACCTTGTCCGAACCCGACTGGGCGCCGATGATCAGGTTGTCGTTGGCGACGTACCGCTTGAGCAGGCGCATCGCCTCCGGCGTCACGTGCTCGGGCCGCACCTCCGACGGGAAGCTGCCGAAGAAGACCCGGCCGTGCGGTGGCAGCTCCTCCTTCACCCCCGCCAGCAGCTCCTCCACCGCGCCGAGGTCGGGGTCGGGGCCGGGGGAGCCGTACGACAGCGACGTGGGCGTGATGAACCGGATGTCCTTCAGCCCGCGCTCCACCATGCCCCGGACGTGCTCGCGCACGCTCGCCACCGACCGGTGCCGGAACTGGCCGCCGAACATGAACGGCGTCTGACAGAAGCGGCAGGTGTAACGGCACCCACGCGTGATCTCGATGGGTCCGTTCCTGCCGACAAAGGACGGGAACGCGTCCAGCGGGAGCTGCGGCGCGGGCCGGGTGCGGAGCGCGACCCCGTCGGCGTCCCTGATCGCCAGGCCGGGGACGGTGGTGAGCGGCGCGTCCTCGCGCAGCGCCCGGACCAGCGCGATGATCGTGGACTCGCCCTCGCCGATGCCCGCGAGGTCCCAGCCGGCGTCGATGACCTGCTGCGGCTCGGCCGTGGCGTGCACGCCGCCCGCGATGTGCAGACCGCGCCCGCCGCTCAGCTCCTTGACCACGGCGAGCTCGGCGGCCATGGCCTCGGCGTCCGGCGAGTAGAACGACCAGAGCGTGAGCACGCGGTCGGCCCCGGCGTCCCTGATGTGCCCGGCGGTCTCCTCGGGGGTGGTGCCGAGCCGCAGCTCGTGCTCGACCTGCGCGGTCTCCAGCGCGGCGAGCAGCGCGTGCACGCCGTACGTCACCGCCTTGCGATAGCGCACCACCACGCTCACTGCCCTGGCCACGCACCGCAGGGTAGCAGCGGGGCCGCTAGACTCGCGGGCATGATCCGACGACATTGATGACTGACGGCCGCAGGCCCGCGCGGGGCGCGCGGACCTCCGGGGCGACGAGCTCCCGGAGATCCTGTTCGTCCTGCTGGAGGGCCTCATGCTCGTCTTCAAGCTGTACGCCTATGCGTTCTTAGGCGAATTCATTCTGCTCTACCCGGTCTACACGCTGCTGTTCGCCGACGCCGGGGTGTCCGTCGCCGAGGCATCCGTGCTGTTCGTCATCTGGTCGGTGACGGGCATGGTGCTGGAGGTCCCGTCCGGGGCCTGGGCCGACACCGTGTCGAGGCGGCTGCTGCTGTTCCTCGGCCCGCTGCTGGCCGGGGCCGGTTACGCCCTGTGGGTCTCGGTCCCGTCCTTCTGGGCCTTCGCCGCCGGATTCGTGCTGTGGGGGGCGCAGGGCGCCCTCGTGTCCGGCTCCTACGAGGCCCTGGCGTACGAGGAGTTGCAACGTCGGGGCCAGGAAGACCGCTACGCCGCCGTCATGGGCCGGGCGGAGGCCGCCGGGCTCGTGGCCAACGCCCTCGCCATCGGGCTGGCGGTGCCCGTCTTCGCGGCCGGCGGCTACGCCGTCGTCGGCGCGGCCAGCGTGGCGGCCTGCGTCCTCTGCGCGGTCACGGCGCTGACGCTGCCCGAGCACCGCGCCCCGCGCGCGGCCGGGGAGGAGGGCTATCTCGCGGTCCTGCGTTCGGGGCTCGCCGCGGCGCGCGCCGATCGCGCCGTGCTGCGGGCGCTGCTGCTGGTCGCCGTCGTCACGGCGATCTGGGGCGCGCTGGAGGAGTACATCCCGTTCCTGGGCGTCGAGACCGGCGTCGTGCAGAGCACCGTGCCTCTGCTGGTGCTCGTCGTCTGGATCGGGGCCACGGCCGGCGGGCTGCTGGCCGGGGCCGCCGCGCGGCTGCCCGACCGGGCCTACGGCCTCACCGTCGCGGCGGCGGCCGTCGCCCTCGCGGCAGGGGCGCTGAGCGGGCATCCGGCCGGGTTCGTGCTGATCGCCGTGGCGTTCGGCGCGTTCCAGCTCGCCGGGGTGGTGGCCGACGCCCGGCTGCAGGAGCGGATCGGCGGGGCGGCCAGGGCCACCGTCACGTCGGTGGCCGGGCTCGGCGTGAACGTGATCACGCTAGCCGTCTACGCCGGCTACGGCGCGGTCTCCGGGCGGCTGTCGAACGGGGCCGCGTTCGCGTTGTTCGCGGTGCCGTACCTGGTGGTCGCCGTGCTGGCCGGTCGCAGGGAGCGGGTCGTCGCTCAGTAGCGCGACGGGATCCGCTTGGGCAGCGGCGGCGGCGCGGGCGTCTCCTCCTCCGGCTGCGGGGGAGGGGGCGCCTCCGGCGCGGCCGGCCGGGCCCGCCACCGGGACGGGAAAGCGGAGGCGGCCAGCAGCACGCACCCGGCGGCCGGCGCGCCGAAGCTCACCAATTGTTCGACGGCGGCCAGGTACGCGCCGGCCACTTGTCCGCCGGCCAGGTACATGCCGGGCGCCCGGAGCCAGCTCAGATCGAGCCGGGCCGGCCCCGCGACCGCGAGCCCGGTCAGGGCGAGGCCGGGCAGCAGCGAGGCGAGCGGGGAGAGCCGCGATCCGGAAAGGACGCCGACCAGAAGGGCCGCGCCCGCGAACGCGGCGAGCGGCAGCCAGTCGGGAGCGACGCGAAGCTGGACGTGACCGTACGCGAAACCCGCCGCCACGAGCGGCGTGGCCAGCAGTCCCGCGCCGGCGCCGAGAAGATGACGAACACCACTGCGCACCGACAACACCTCCAGCCCCGGGACATTACCGGCCCACCTCGGCGTTCGCCTTTAAGGCGGGAGATGTCACCTTTTGAACCAGGACCAAAAAGCCGCCATAACACCGAAATAGGGGCTCATTAACATCTGAACGGCGGCCCTACCAGCCGTTAGCTTGACAGCACCCCCACCCGAGGAGTGCACATGTCGAGTAAACGCTGTGCGCTGGCCGGCGGCATCATCCTCGCCGTCAGCCTGGCCACCCCCCTCAGCTCGGCCGCGGCAGCGGCGGAACCCGCGCCTCAAGCAGCCTCCCCGTCCGTCCCCCCGGCCGTGATCGACGCCATGGAGCGCGACCTCGGCCTCTCCGAGGCGCAGGTCGTCACCCGGCTCGCCAACGAGGAACGCGCCGCCGCCACCGAGACCGCGCTGAGCAGCCAGCTCGGCGGCTCGTTCGGCGGCGCCTGGCTCAACGCCGACGCCAGCAAGCTCAACGTCGCCACCACTGACGCCGCCGCCGCTCCGGCCATCTCGGCGCGCGGCGCGCAGCCCGTCGTCGTCCAGCGCTCCCTGGCCGACCTCGACGCGGTCAAGCAGAAGCTGGACCAGGCCCCCCGCAAGGCCAAGGACAACGCCACCCTCTGGTACGTCGACGTCACCACCAACACCGTCTCCGTCCAGGCGCCCACGGTCCAGGCCGCCGAGGCGCTGGTCGCCGCCGCCGGCGTGGACCGCGGCGCGGTGAGCGTGGCGGCGACGGCCGAGCAGCCGACGCTCTTCATCAACATCATCGGCGGCGCGCCGTACTACATCGGCTCCAGCCGGTGCAGCGTCGGCTTCCCCGTCACCAAGGGCAGCGTCCAGGGCTTCACCACGGCCGGGCACTGCGGCCGGGCCGGCAACAGGACCTCGAACCCGTCCGGCACCTTCCAGGGTTCGTCCTTCCCCGGCAACGACTACGCGTGGGTCGCCGCCGACAGCGGCAACACCGCCACGCCGTACGTGCGCGGCTCCGGCGGCGCGAACGTGACCGTACGCGGGTCCACGCAGGCGTCCGTGGGCGCGTCCATCTGCCGCTCCGGCTCCACCACCGGCTGGCGCTGCGGCACCATCCAGCAGCACAACGCCTCCGTCAGGTACTCCCAGGGCACCGTCACCGGCCTGACCAGGACCAGCGCCTGCGCCGAGCCCGGCGACTCCGGCGGCTCGTTCATCTCGGGCAACCAGGCCCAGGGCATGACCTCCGGCGGCTCGGGCAACTGCTCGGTCGGCGGCACCACGTACCACCAGCCGGTCAATGAGGCTCTGAGCGCGTACGGGCTCACCCTCCGTACCGGCTGATCCTTCCCCCCTCGCCGCGCAGCGCGCCCACCAGACCCGGGCACGCTGCGCGGTCCTTTTCGTGCCGGAACCCTGAGGAGGTCAGGGTCGGGTCAGGGGCGGATCGGGGACGGCGCCGGATGCCGGGGGAGGGGCGGTGGCGGGATGGTGGTGGCATGACCGCAGCAAAGAAGCTCCTCCCGGCCGCCGCCTGTGGCTCGATCGTGTTCGCGGTGATCGCGGTGGTGGCCGGTCAGTTCGGCCCGGACCCCTACCTCGACCCCATGAACGTGACCATCAGCGAGTACGCCGTCTCCGACCGCGGGGGCGTCACGGAGGTCGCGATGGCGGTGCTCGGGCTCGGGTCGCTGGCCCTGCTGGCGGGGCTGCGGTCCGCGGGCGCTCCGGTGCGGGGGATGCCGGAGCGCCTGCTGCTGCTGTGGTCGGGGGCGCTGATGGTGGCGGCGGTCATCCCGACGACGCCGATCGGGCAGGACCTCGACCTGGCGGCGCAGATCCACCGGTACGTGTCCGTCGCCGCCTTCGTGAGCCTGCCGGCCGCAGGGGCGCTCCTGGTGCCCCGGTTGACCGCGGACGCCGCGTGGAAGCCCGTGGCGCGGGTCGTCGAGTGGGTGGCGCTGGCCGGGGGGTTCGGGCTGCTGGCGATCACGTACGTGGCCCTGCCCGGGGAGCGGGTCATGATCGGGCTCGTGGAGCGGCTGCTGCTGGGGGCGGAGGTGACGCTGCTGGGCGTGCTGGCGTTCTGGCTGGCGTGGCTGTCGTGGCGTCCCGCCCTGGCCCGGACGGCCACCCGGGTGCGCAGCGAGCTGACGACGGCGGCCTGACATCCAGGGGTTGGATCGGACGGTTTCCGGCAGGTCACATGGGGTGTCCCCAGGGGCCCCAAAGCCTCCGTTTTCCCGACATATCACAGATTTATCGCTAGTCGATCTTAAAACCAGGCGTTTCGATGCTATTCTCTCCCGCGATCTTCTATCCGGGAGCAGGTGTCATGGCATCGGGCAGATCCATCCGATTCAAGATCTCGACGCTGCTCGTCATCCCGTTGGTCTCCCTGGTCGCACTGTGGGGCTTCGCCGCGAGCACCACGGCGGGTGAGGCGCTCAACCTGCTCAAGGTCGAGACCATCTGGACCGGCGTCATCAACCACTCCGACGGCCTGATCGGCAACCTCCAGAAGGAGCGCCTGGCCTCCGCCGAGCGCCTCGGGAACAACGTCACCGATCCCGACGCCCTGGCCGAGTCCCGCGCCAAGGTGGACGCCAGCAGGAAGCGCCTGACGCAGAGCGCGGCCACGGAGGACGTACAGGCGGCGCTGACGCCGGACATGAAGAACCAGCTCCAGACGGTTTTCGCCGCCATCGACCGCATCCCGGACATCCGCCGCAAGGTGGACGAGCGCCGGCTCACCCCGGGCAGCCTGGTCACCGAGTACGCCAAGATCTCCGACGAGATCCACCTGCTGTACTCGCGGCTCAACATGAGCACCGACGTCGAGCTCTCGCTCCAGGCCCAGGGCGTGATCGCCGCCGATGAGGTGCGCGAGCTGCTCAGCCGCGAGCACGCGCTGATCATCGCCTCGAACGGCCGCGCCACCATGCACGACCTCCACATGCTGGCCGGCATCGACGGCTCCAGGGCGTACCTGTTCCCGAAGGCCCTCGCCAACCTCGACACCGAGCTGCGTGCCCCGTTCGAGCGGATCTACTACTCCCCCAGGTACGTCACCATGGAGAACCTGGTGGAGAGCACCATCAGCGGCCAGCCGCTGGACATCGAGCTCTGGCGCGGCATCGCCACCCAGGTGCAGGACGAATACCAGGAGGCCGTCTGGCGCACCGGCGACAAGCTGCTCGGCCGGATGGAGCCGGCCGGCATCGCCATCGTCGTCCAGGCCGCCGTCGCGGGCGCGCTCGGCCTCGTCGCGGTCATCGTCTCGATCTTCATCTCGGTACGGTTCGGCCGCCGCATCACGCGTGAGCTCGCGGCGCTCCGCCGTACCGCGCTGGACCTGGCCGAGATCAGGCTCCCCGACGTCGTGGCGAAGCTGCGCAAGGGCGAGCGCGTGGACATCGCCGCCGAGGCGCCGCCCATCAGGGTGGCCAGGAACGCCACCAGCGAGGTCGCCGACCTCGCCGCGGCCTTCGACAGCGTGCAGAGCACGGCCGTGGACGCCGCCGTCGAGCAGGCCCACCTCCGCGAGGGCCTGTCGGAGGCGCTGCGCAACCTGGCCAGGCGCAGCCAGTCGCTGCTGCAGCGCCAGCTCAAGCTGCTCGACGAGATGCAGCGCCAGACGGAGGAGCCGGAGGCGCTGGAGCCTCTGTTCAAGCTCGACCACCTGACCACCCGCATGCGCCGCCACGCCGAGGGCCTGGTGCTGCTGTCGGGCGGCTCGGCCGGGCGCAGGTGGCGCGGCGTCATCCCGATGGAGGACGTGCTGAGCGGCGCCGCCGCCCAGGTCGAGGAGTACACCCGGGTCCGGGTCTACCCGATGCCCGAGGCCGGCGTCTCCGGCGCCGCGGTCGCCGACCTCATGCACCTGTTCGCCGAGCTCATCGAGAACGCCGCCGCCTTCTCCTCGCCCAGCAACGAGGTCTCGGTACGCGGCGAGATGGTGGGCAGGGGCTTCGCCGTCGAGATCGAGGACCGCGGGCTCGGCATGGACGAGGCCACCCGGCAGGCCATCAACTGCCGGCTGGCCAGCCCGCCGGAGTTCGACGCGGCGCAGACCGAGCGCCTCGGGTTCGCCGTCGTCGGCATGCTCGCGGCCAGGCACGGGATCAAGGTGACGCTGAAGCCGTCGCCGTACGGCGGCACCACCGCCATCGTGCTCGTGCCTGGGTCGCTCGTGGAGCCGCTGGTGACGCCCGCGAAGGCGCTGGACTTCGAGCCGGTGTCCGTGTCGGTGGTGCGTACGGACGGGCCGGCGACCAACGGGAACGCGGCGAACGGGGGGCTGCCGCGGCGCGTGCACACCAGCAGACGCGGCCCCGCCCTCCCGCAGCCCGCCCAGCCTCTGGACGACGAACTCGGCCCCCGCCCCGACCCCGCCCCGCTCTTCGGCGGCACCGGCGACGCCCCCGCACTCTCGCCGTTCGGAAGCGACGACGCGCCGGAGGTCTCCCCGTTCCGGGGCAACGACGCGCCCTCGCCCTTCGGGGGCGGCGCGCCCGAGGTTTCTCCGTTCCGGAGCGGCGACGCGCCGGAGGTCTCCCCGTTCCGGGGCGGCGACGCCCCTGCGGCCTCGCCCTTCGGAGGTGACACGCCGGAGGTCTCCCCGCTCAGAGGCGGCGACGCGCCGGAGGTTTCTCTGTTCCGGGGCGGCGACGCTCCCGACGTCTCACCGTTCCGGGGCGGCGACGCTCCCGACAACTCACCGTTCCGGGGCGGCGGTGGTCCTGCCGTAGCTCCGCCGGTGGGGAACGGTGACGGGTCGGCGGTCCTGCCGCGGCGGGCGCGTACGAGCGGGCAGCAGCCCGCCGAGCAGCAGGCGGGCCCGCCCCAGACCGCCGACGGGCGGCCCCCGGCGAGCCTGCCCCGCAGACAGCGCCAGAACGGCCTGTCGCCGCGCCTCAAGGAGGCGCCGCCGCCGGAGCCCGCGCCCGCGCCGGAGCGCTCGCCCGAGGAGGCCAGGGCGCTGCTCTCCTCGCTCCAGTCCGGCTGGCAGCGCGGCCGCCAGGACAGCGACCAGGATGGGGGAACTCAATCGTGAGCCGCGAGCACGAATGGGTCGATGAGGAGGCCGGGCCGGTCGTGCGGCCCTACGCGGTGGCGCGCGGACGCACGAGACCCGCGTCCTCGGCGCTCGACCTGCTGGCGAACGTCGGCGCGACGGGGCTGCCCGCCCCGTCGGGCGCCGAACTGAGCGCCCAGCACCGCCGCGTGCTCGCCTGCCTGTCCGGCAAGTCCACGCCGGTGGCCGAGCTGGCCTCGGAGGTCGGCCTGCCGGTCGGCGTGATCAGGGTGCTGCTGGGCGACCTGCTGGAGTACGGCCTGGTGGCGGTCCGCCCGCAACGCGACCGCGCGTCCTCACCCACGGAGAGCCTGCTCCGCGAAGTGATCAACGGCCTGAGGGCGCTCTGACGCGCTCTCCTCTGCCTCGCCGAGGTCCGCGCACGTACGCGGTGTGCGGCGATGGAACCCCGCTCCGGGCGGGGCCGAAGAAGTCGAAAAACGCTCCCCGAGGTTGACGCCTGTTGGCCGGCCTGGGGAGCTCACGACGAGCCTCCGAAGCCGCTGTCGCCGGCCATGGCAGTCCGATAAACCGCAGTCACGTGATCTGGGCATCGCCATAATGCAGCACGGGTTCATTGCACTTATTGGCCACCCGTGTTGCGTGATGATTCTTTCTCCTGGGGAGTATTGATATCCTCGCGGCTGAGCCGAGGCTGATATTTGGGCATAGAGAGGCGTGTCGCATGTCCTTCGCCGAGCAGATTATGCCGATTTTCGGCATAGCCTTGGAGGTGCTACGTGAGGCTGGGGGCCCGATGCAGCCCGGCGCTGTACGTGAGGCGATAGCGGAGCGCGTTGAGATACCACGCGACCTGCGACGTCCTGACGCGCACGGCGAGATCCTCTGGTGGACCCAAGTGAGCTTCCGCACCGGCGAGGCGGCGTCCCTGGGATGGATGACCAAAAGGAACGGCTGGTCGATAACCAGCATCGGGATCAAGGCGCTGGACGATTTCCCAGATATCGCCATATATCGGGAATTGCAACGCCAGTACCGTGAGCGGCGGCTCATCAGGGCCGGTGATTTCCCCAATGCGTTCGAGCAATATCAACGCAACCTGGGTTATGCCCGGCAACTCGTGCACGGCGGTCGCAATCTGGAAAGATTGGGCGTCGCCGCTTTCGACGTCACTGATCTCTACCGTGCTGCATGGACCCAGGCCGTCGCGGCCCTCGACCATTGGGTCACTCAAGAGATCATCGATCGGGCCGTGGCGCTGGCGCAGAGGCCGGGATCCCCGCGTCCGAACAACTTCAGCCGCCTGTCCATGCCGGTCGAGCTGGTGGAGAAAGTACACCGGAACGCCGAGCCGCTGGAGGACGCGTTCCGTGCCGCACTGGAGCGTTTCTTCGAGTTCAAGACCTTCCAGCACCCGGACAAGATCGCGGAAGGCTTCTCTCATGTCAGCAAGGTCAGTCTGTGGACAGCTGTCGCGGGCAAGCTGACTGATCAGGACCCGAGCGAGCCGATCGCGGCCGATCGGATACGCAGGAAGCTTGCCGAGATAGCCAGACGCCGGAACAACATCGCGCACACCGGCGACCACGACCCGGGCAGCTTCCACCGCAAGATGAGGATCACCGCGCAGGAGACCGAGCAGACCATCGATGTGCTCGAGTCGGTGGTGATCGCGATACTCCAGGCGCTCGGTGACCTGCCGCCGGCCACGGATCACAGTCTCCCACCGGCCGAGGCCGGCTCCTTGGGGGCTGCTCCGGTCCAGTCTGACGCGAAGCGCAGAGGCGCGATCCGGGCACTGTCGAGATGGACCGAGGAGAGCCTTCTCCACGCCCTCGACGAATACTGTCCTCCTGGCGTGGCCGACACACTCCTCGCGGTCTATCGGCATGCGGAGGGCCATCCAGCCTTCCGGGGCTATTACTTCGGGGAAGCCGCCCATCCCTCCGTCACCGCCTGGTTCAGCACCGGGCACGACGAGGCAGCGATGTGGAGCATCTACACCGGCGTGAGCAAGTCGGTGCTGTCGATCAATTTCGAGTGGATGCGCAACAGGGGCGTGCCGGTGGATCGCCTGGAGCGGCTCGCTCATGCCCTCTCCGTGCTTCCCGGGTGGGCGAGCATGCCGGCGCAGCTCTCCGCCGCCAACTTCGCGAGGAGGCCGTCCTTGGCACCGATCGCGCTGCAAAGGCCGGATGCCTCCACGGTCGTCATCGGAGCGCTGAACGACCTCCTGAACGCAGACACCTCACCTCGCGCATGGCTGGTGCGCGGCGGCAGTGAGGGGGAGCGTGAAGTGCGAGCGCTGGAAGAGGGGCTGATCATCGTCGGCTGGCATGAGGTGGGAGACCTCAGCCGTTACCCGACCCGGGAGGCGCTGGCGGACGCCCTGCGCAACGCCTTCCCGGCGGACAATCCCAACACCATCGCCAACTGGATGGGACAACTCTGGAGATTCACCACCGAGATCCAGCCCGGAGACCTGGTGGTCATGCCGCTCCAATCGCTTCCCGGCCGCATCGCCATCGGGGAGGTCACCGGGCCCTACGAACACCATCCGCACGAGCCTGCCGACTTCCGACAGGTGCGGAAGGTCACTTGGCTCCGTAGGGACGCGGCTCTCGAAGCGATCAAAGACGACCTGCGGGCCAGCCTGAACTCGATGCTCACCGTATGCCGACTGGCTCGCAACGAGGCCGCATCCCGGATCGCCACGCTGGCCGCGACCGGGACCGACCCGGGCATGACAGAGGAGGATGCTGAGATGGTTCCCGAGCCCGACGGCGATCCGGTGGTCTAACGGCGCGTGGGCGTCGAGGTCATGAAAGTGCGGGCGAGGCGGTCGATCTCGTCGTCCCTGGAGGCCTCGTCGACGCGCTGGTCCCGGTCGATCCGGCCGCGTTCGGCTTTCAGCCGGCGTTCCTCTTCGCGCAGCCTGATCTCGTACTCGCCGGTGGTCTGCCGGGTGGTGAAGTTCAGTTCGGCCTCGTGACAGGCTGAGCCGGCGCGCAGCTCCTGCGTGAGGAGGCGGTCGTACTCGGTCTTGCCGTTCAGCATCTTCGAGATGATCGGCATGCAGTCGAGCAGGACGAAGATGATCCGCAGCAACCAGTGAGCGAAGTTGACCATGCCACTCTGGCCTGCGAGTGTGCCCAATGCCTCCCATCGGTCCAGCAGGCCGATGTCGGCGTAGGCCCGCTTCTTCTCCTCGACGCGCGCGGTGATCTTCTTGCTGAGAGCCGTCGAACGCTGCTCTTCGGCGCTGGCACGATCGGCCGTCAGCGAGCCGATCTCGGTCCTCAGTTTCGCGATCTCCGCCTGCTGTCGGGGAATGTCATGGGTGGCGAGGAAGGTGGTGAGATCGTTCGTCCGGACCTTGCACTCAGGGCCGTTGCCCTCGACGCCTGTGGTGCGGTTCGCCACCTTTATGCCGTTACACTCCCGTCCGCGGAGCGCCTCCAACTCCTGGCGTCGGTTGATGTCTGCCGCCAACTGGTCTTCGGCGGCCTTGAGGCTGCTTTGCCTCTGCGTCATGTTCCGTTCGATGGCGAGCGCCTGGTCGCCGCCGTCGAGAAGATAGCCGGTGCAGTCGACCCCCGAAGGAGCTGGCCCGTCGAGGGGGTTGCACTGCTTGTATCGGCTCTCCGTCAAGCTGATCGCCTGGTCGCGCTCCACCAGGATCTGCCGATCGAGCCGCTCCTGGAAGATCTTCAGGGTGAGGGGTTCGGCGATGAAGATCCCGATGACGACGGCGAGGGCGAGGCGGATGAGCACGTTGCCCCAGCGGGTCCAGCCGTCGTTGTCGCCGTGCAGGCTGGTGATCAGGAATCGGTCGATGTTGGCGATGATCAGGCCCCACAGCGCCGCGACCGGCACCAGGTAGAGCAGGGACGCCTGCGAGAGCAGGGTCAGCGCGCCCAGCATGGAGGTGCCCGCGATGAGCGCGGTGCTGATCACGACTGCGCCGAGGCTGGTGTAGCGGGAACGTTCCTGCGGGACACTTGCGAGGATCTTCTCGTCGACTCCGGTGAACCGACGCAGGAACACCCCGAGCGTGAGCCGTTCCCGGCGCCGGGGACGCCGTCCGCGCTGCTCGCCGGCCTTGGACTCGTGGAGGATGTCAACCACGGACGTCCTCCTCCATGAAGAAGTCGTCGTCGGGGTCGCCGGCCGTCACCTCGGCGCGGGGCTCATAGGCCGGGCCTTCGAGGTCCCTCGCCTCCGCGTCCGGCTCGACATCGTCGAACGAGGCAAGCAGTTCCTTTCCGGTGTTCTCGTTGAACAGGCCCTGGGCGATCGCCGCCCGGACGACCTCGGCCCTGCCACGAGCCTGAACGACCTGCAACTCGTGCTCGCGCTGCATCCTGTGCTGGACAGCGCTGTACTCACGGTCTCCCAGGGCGGCGTACCGTTCGGCGACCTGTTGCTCGCTGAGGCCGTGCACCGTGACGTACAGACTGTCGGCGGCGCCAGGACCGCTGTTCAGGAAGTCCCTGACCTTCGTGGCCTCGCTGATCTGCTGATCCCGGTCGAGGGTCGCCTCCTGCCGGGTGAAGTCGTTGGCGCTACGACCCTTGGTGTGCAGGTAGTCCTGCTCGTCCAGCTCGAAGTCACGGTCGAGCTTGCGCCTGGCGTCGCGGAGGCCGTGTTCGCCCTGGATGTTGTGCAGACTGGTCTCGTAGTGCCGCCGCCCCCGAGCGATCTCTTCGGGGGCGTACACGTCGAGGCCGGAGAACTCGGCGGTCATGCCGGACAGCACACACGGCACCAGGGTCGCGTAGGCCTTCACCTGGGCGTGCACGAGCGTCCACAGGTCGTGGACCTGGTGCAACTCGTAGTCGCGGCCGAGCTCGAAGAGCTTGTGGTAGGCCCGGATATAGGTGACGAGGTGATCGGAGACATCGGTCAGACCGGCACGCACCACCTCGATCGGTTCGTCGACCGTGCAGTGGAACCGCACCGCGACCCTGAAGTCGTGGGCGCCAGAGGAGTTGATCGGTACGTGGATCGTCACCGGGTGGTCCTTGGACACGTCCACGACGCTGACGCTGTCGCCGTGCAGCACGTGCGGTTCGTCACCGTGCAGCCGCCGGTCGCCCAGCACGAACGTGCCGTCGTATTCGAAGACGAGCCGCTCGTGCGGAAGTTGGCGGGGCAGACTGGAGATCGGCCGGCGGGGCTTGCTCAGGAACCCTTTCCTGGCGACAGGCTCAAGGGGGACCTGCCTGATCACGGGGTAGCTCATGGACGCTTTCCAGTGGTGTCGAGGGACAGTGCAGCGGGGCTCAAGAAGATCCGGAGCAGCGACAGGAGAAGCTCCATCCGGTTCTCGTCGGTGTTGCGGGAGATCGCGTAACGCCGCAGATCATGGGCCAGCAGCGGCCGTTCCCTCGCAGGAAGCGCCTCCACGAGCGCTGCGAAGAGGGCACGGACACGGCTGCGGTCGTCGTCGTCACGCTCGTCGAACGCGCAGACGGCGTCGTACAGGGCGGCCAGCGCGTCCCTGCGGTGAGGGCGCTTGACCAGAACCGCCGACCACAGCTGGGCGAGGGGGATAGCTGATTCGGGGCGACTACGCAGGTGGGCGGTGACTGTGGGGACCCTGACCCCGTCCGCGCGAGCCGACAGGACACTCAAGATCGCCCGGATCGACGGGTCGACTGCGCGGCCGATCCGCCTGTCGTTGCTGATCTGAGCCGCCATCCGATCGAGCATCGGGAGGGCGTTGCCGGTGGCCTCGGTCAGCGCTGCGAACAGCCGAGCCAATGCGATCTCTGCGTGCCGAACCGGCTTCTCACTGACTTTGATCTGCAGCCAGAGCATCCGGGTCGCCTCCAGCGGAAATCGGATGCCCAGCTCACCGGACCAGGCCAGGCTGGCGGTGAATTTGGGTCTGACCGCGGATGCCCTCGTCCACGAGGCGACCGTACGCAGAACCTCCGGACGGGTCGTTTCGTCCAGGCACAACCATGAGATGGCCATCGCGGCGGTCGCCTGCCTGCGCATGACGCCCCCTCCTCGGGCCCATGGGGTGAGAAACGTGCTTTCGACGTACGAGTAGTCCGTGACGGAGGCCAGAACCGCCACGCCCCTGGCGATCTCCGCCTGTACGCTCGGGTCGCGAAGATTGGCGCACTCATGCAGCCATTCGATGACCGGATCCCACAACCGCATGCCGTGCCGCTGGTACAGCTCCCGCATGACGTGCGTTCGATGCCCCTCGACCTTGAACACCAGCCTGCGCCCCGGTGCCAGGCCGAAAAGCGAGCCCTCTGCCACCCGGAGCAGGCGGCGGCTCGGCATCGGATCGTCGGCCGAGATGGCATCCGCCTTTTCCCCGCCGATGCCGGCGATGGACTCCAGCCGGGCGAGCAGGATCTCGAAGCCGCTTTCCGGGAGACCGGCGGTGAAGGCCATGGCAGCCATCTCGAAGAGCTCACCCCGGGTACGCGGGCCGTCGAACCAGGCGACCACGTCACGGCGCCCGGCGGACTCCAGCCTGTCGAGCGCTTTGTCCAGCGGAACCCCTGAGGCCAGCTCGCGCGCCAGTGCCACCACGTCGGCCATGGCATGGTCGACGGTGATCTGGGCGGCCGCCTCGTCAGCGATCTCGGACGCCACGTGGTGGGCCCGCAGGACGTCGCCGACCGGCGGCGGCAGCCAAGGTATCTGGTCCCCGTCGGGCAGCGAGGTAGCCGTCCCTGTGATCACCAAGTAAGCTCCGGCATCCCGCACGCGGCGCCTGATCTCCCGTACGTGGAAGTCAGCGATGCTCCCCTCGACGTCGTCCTTGGGCCAGTCGCACAGCAGATAGCCGTGGCCTGGCCGAATCTCGCGGGCGGCCAGCTTCTCCAGCGTGTAGGCCGGACTGAGTTCCACCACCATGTCGGGCCGGGCGGCGACGACATCGTGAAGCAGATTGAGCGCTGCCGTCCGTCGGCCCGTGCCGGCGTTGCCGATCAAGGCCACCATGTTGTTGCTCTCCAGTTGTTCGGCGGCGGCCCTGTAACTGGCGTGGCGTACGTAGCAGGTGCGAGCCTCCGCCATCTCGTGCTGGGATACGGGGCCGGACGTGCGGCGCGACTTGGGGCGGGAATCCGAGATGCCGAAGGAGGCTCCCCCGATGTTGCCGTGGATGTGGTTGATGACGGTCTGGACGTGGGAGACCTGCGCGAAGATCTCGTCCGTCGACTGAGGCTGATCAGTCAGATCGACCGGCGTGGCCTCTCCGCCGATCCTCACCCCCTCGGCCGGCGAGTCAGTTTCGGATGCCAAAGTTGATCTCCTCGCCGGAAATGGGGGCGGTGATCAGGTTGACGGTCATCTGCTCGGCGTTGAACTGCTGGGCGAACTGCTTGGCGGCGGCGTCGACCCGCACCAGCCTCTCCAGGGACTCCAGCAGGTCGTCGCGGGACTCCGGGTCGGCCGGTCGGCCCTGCTCGGACCGGAACGCCTTGATCTTCGCGAGCAATTTTCTGGCGCCACCGAGGCCGGTCTCGGTGCCGTAGGCACCCAGACGTTCGAGGGCGCCGCCGGCGATCAGCGCCCACAGGGTGTCGGCGACCTCGGGCAGGTTGTCCATGTCGAGGGTTCCCTTCTGGTCCAGGTCTTCGGAGGGGATCCACATCCAGGCGATCTCGGTGCGTTCCTTGGTCGGCACTTCCAGTCGGGTGAAGGACTCCGGCCTATAGGAGGTGTGGAGCTGCCGGACGACGTCCTCGTAGAGCCGATCGGTGAGGATCAGCACCAGGTCGGCGCGCGGGTTCGCCTTCAGGGCGGCACGAGCGGCCTTCGCGTCGAGCAGCCGGCAGGTGGTCACCACGACCTGGCCGACGAAGCCCATCGCGCCGCGCTTCACGACGCCGTGGCCGATGGCCACGCGGATCCGTAGACGGGCGTCGTCCCGGCGTTCGCGGTTGTAGTCGTGGAGTGCTTTGCGTACGCGACGGATCAGGTCGTCGATGACCCGGAGTTCGGGCTCGCCGTCCGGGAGGACGATGACCTCGCCGTCGCCGGCCTCCTGGCGGGTCCAGGTGTCACGGCGCAGTCCGGTCTCACGGGCGCCACGGTCCATGACCTGGGCCAGACCCGACTGGATCGAGTCGTGCCGTAGATCATCGCCGCGGCCGTATCCCTCTGCATCGACCGCCATGATCAAGCGGCGGCTGAAATCGGAATCGAGCATCACGTCACCTTGTGGTTGCGGAAAAGATCCCACGGAGTGGCCGGGGAGATCGTCGGGGATAGAGTCTGGCGAAGATCTCTTCGCCCCAAGACGTACCAGTACGCTTTATCGGAACTCGGCCAGTCTGACCGGGTCGATGATGATCTTCCGGCGATGACTGGGATCGATCAGTTTGAGATCTTTGAGACATCGGATGGCCTTGAAGACGGCGTCTTTTCCGGCCCCGATCAGATTGGCGATCTCCTCATGGGTGAGATCGATCCCGAGGTCTCGTTTCCCGTCCACCCGGTCGATGCCGTGTCGGCCTGCGAGTTCCACCAGCACGTTCGCGACCCGTACCGGCACGCTGAACTGAGCGAAGTCGGTTCTTCTGCGGTTGGCCCAGTCGAGCCGGTCGGCGATCATCCTGGCCAGCGCGTTCCAGGCCGCGGGGTGACGATCGAGGAAGTCCGTGAACGCCTGGGCCCGGATGACGTGCACCAACATCGGACTGCACGTGGTCACCATGGCCGATCTCGGCTCTCTGCGCAGGGCCGCCAGCTCGCCGACCACATCGCCGCTGACCCGAATGCCCAGCATGGCTGCCGCGCCCGTTTCCAGGTAGGCCGTCACCTTCACGCACGCCGTGGGCCTCTGGCCTGGCATGGACCTCAGTAGGTAGACCTCGGACCCCCCTCGGTCCCCTTGCTGTATGAGTGGCTCGCCGGCCCGCCGCGGGGACGGCGGCGCGAGAGCCAGCAGTTCCGTCCGCTCCTCCGGGCTGAGTCTGTGCATGAAGGTGCCAATGGGCCACGTAGCGGGCAGTTGATCATTTATCACGGATTAAGCGCCTTGGTCATCGATGTGAAGCTGTAAGAAGCTACACCCTGGAATATCTAGGAGCCAGGCGTGAGTGGTCAGGGATGTGCGGATATGAAGTATCTTGTCCGGCTTATCCCGAAGAATTAGTCGAAATTTCTAAGTGAACGGAACAATATTCCTGTGGTTCGCCTGGTCTGGCGAGCCATAAGAACCGATCTGTGACCTATGTGCTTTTGATCTCGTTCTTTGTGACTTCTGTGTTCTATGTACTTATTTGACGGCTGCTTCCGGTACGCAGGACGAGCGAGGCTGTCAGGACGCCTTCGTACAGGTGAGCACGATGGTCGTGCCGACCGCGACCTTGGTGCCGGCCTTGTGGGACTGCTTGGTCACCGTCCAGTTCTCCGGCAGGAGGACCATCGTGTCGTAGCGGTCCTGCGAGCCGAGCTTGATGTCGCTGAACTCATCCCATCCCCGATCGACCAGCCACTGCTGGGCGATCGCGGCGTTCTGCCCCTTGAAGTCGGGCAGCTTCACGAGACGGTCCTTCTCCTTCTCGGCGGGAGGAAGAGCGGTGTCCTGCGACGCCTCCGCGGAGGCCGCCCAGGTGGGGGCCGTGGCCGTGGTCGGCGTGCTGCCGGCACTTCCCACGGCCACACCGCCGACGCAACCCGCGCCCAGGGCGAGAACGGCGATCAGGGCGACCGCCGGGCCGGGAATTCCCCGGCGTGCGGGAGGCGGCACAGGGGGTTGGTACGTCATGGTGAGTCCTTGGGATCAGGCGGCCAAAGCCGCGTCGAGGTAGGTGATGTCGCGGACCGCGACGTAGAGGCGCCAGCTGAGCAGGCCGGTGCGGGTCACCACCGTGACCCGCGTGTCACGAGCGGCGAGCCAGACGGCCAAGTCGGCGAAGTAGCCGTCTCCGGACCCGATGACGACCCGTTCGAAGCGGAGGTCGACGCGGTCGCTCACGGCCATCTCGGCGAGCACGCTGTCGGCTCCGTCCGGACCCGAACGGGTGAGGATCTGAGCGCCATGGATCACTCGGCCAACCTCGACGAGCGATCGCGGGTTGACGCCGACGACGAACTGATCCAAAGGCCCGACCGGCACCCGTTGCAGGTAGTCGGACATGGTGTGTGCGATCTCCGCCGCGGTGGGCGACGGTGACGCGGTCAGGTTCTCGATGTCCAGTAAGTGGATGGCTCGTCCGGCTCGCAGAGTACGCATCACAGACCCCGCCTCTCTCGTTGAACAAAGACTAGAGGCTGTGAACTGAGTATGCAAGCAAGTTCAGCGTGACAGCAGTAGGAGGAGTTGCCATGCCGACGGGCGTTCATGCGGGCTCTTGTGCATGGCCTGCCGAAGGAGGTCGCGAAGAGGAACGGGCACCATGCGGAAATCCGGGTCGGAGTGGATGATCTGGTTCTCGACTGCCCAGACGGACGGACCATCGAAGGCCAGGCGACCGGCGGCCGCGAAGTACATGGTCGCGCCCCAGCTGAAGACGTCTGAGGCGGGACTGATCGGACGGCCTTCGACCTGTTCGGGCGACTTGAAGGCCGGAGTGCCCTTGGCGCCTCCCGAAATGGTGAGCCGCTCGACGGCGCGTGCGATCCCGAAGTCGATCACTCGTGGGCCGTCGGTGGCGAGCAGGACGTTGGCCGGCTTGAAGTCCCGATGGACGATGCCCGCCTGGTGGATTCCGTTGAGGGCGGCGGCTGTCGCGATGGCCAGCCGGACCATGCTGTCCGGGGAACGCGGACCCTCGAGACGAATGAGCTGATCGAGAGAGGGACCCTGGATGTACTCGCTGACGATGTACGGTCTCCCATCGTCGACGCCGACGTCGATCACCCGGGCGGTTGCGAACCCTGGCACCCGGCGGGCCGCACTGGCCTCGGCGAGGAAGCCGTCCCGCTCCGTGAAGGCCACTCGTGCGTGCAACAGCTTGATGGCGACCTGCCCGCCGTCCGGAGAACGAGCCAGATAGACCTGTCCCTGACCTCCTTCGCCTATTTTGGTGAGGAGTGCGTACGGACCGATCCATGCCTGTGCCGGTGCAGGGGCCGGGCTGGGCGCCACCGGTCCTGGCCAGGCTTTCGGAACGGTCGCCGCAGGCGGACTTTTGCGGGGCAGGACTCGCTTGGCCAGGACGAAGAGGTGCACCGCACCGCCGAGATAGGTGCCCATCCAGATCATCGACGTCAGGGTCCAGCGGGCATCCTCCGGCACGTTCTCGAGGGCCCAAGAGGCCGCGAACACCGCTCCCTCGACTGCGAGATAGGCCGCCGCGAAGATCCACAATGTCGTGTTGCGGAGCCGATAGGCGGCATAGCCGATCATGAAGGGGATTGGTAACCCGCCGCAGCAGCAGACCGGCATCAGAGCCCAGGCCAGGCTCTGACGCAGGTTCGTCTGGAGGGCGGCCCGATCGGGCCCGGCAGTCATGAACCGCATGATATGGAGGCGTTCGGCGCCGGCGTTCGCAGCTTCGCGGGGAGCCGACATCGTGGCCGTGCGGTCCTGCCGTCACTGCCCCAGAGCGGCCTCCACGAACGGGCCGTCCCAGCCGGTCTCGGTCTTCCAGATGATCGAGACGTCGAAGAGCGCCTTGATGATGTCGACCGCCCACAGGTCCTGAGGCGCCTTCGGCAGGACGAGGAAGAGGAGGAAGAGCCGGTCGATCTCCTTGTGCTTGCCGCTGGCCCATTCGGCTTCCAGGAGCCGAGGTGCCATGGCGCGAAGCTCGGCGTAGGTGTCGACGCTCTGCGCTGAGATCATGTAGAACCCGAGCCCGCGCTCGTCCTCACAGAGGATGTCGGCGTACTCGGTGTCCAGCACGGGCTCGCGTTCGTTGCCGTACAACTCGGCGGCGAGCATGTGCTTGAGGCGGGCGTGCGCCGCCTGCTTCCGGCTGGCCGCGGCCTGCTCCTTGAGGAAAGCTCGAAACTCATCCCCGTCGGCGAACCGCTCACTCTGGGACGAAGGGACAGCATCAGTCTTCTTGATCTCAGCCACAGGCACCTTGACAGGCCCGCCTAGCTCGGCAGGCAGAGGGGACGAATGGAGCACCGTCAGGGACTGCGTGCACCGCGTCAGAGCGACGTAAAGCTGGCGAAGCCCCGTCGAACCCTGTTCGGCGAACAGATGCGGTTCTACCACCACGACGTGGTCGAACTCCAGACCCTTCGCCATGTGCGCGGGCATGACGGCGACCCGCTGTCCCATTCCCGGCAACGCGGACTCCTGGGCGGCGGCGATCTGTCGGGCGAGTTCGGTATGGAGCTCGTCCTGCGCGGGAGTCAGGACCGCGACGGAACGTGCCTGGTCGCCGTCTTGCATGGCCAACCGCTGGGCCCTGGTGACCGTCTCGGTGATGATGCGCTGCCGGGGGACCGGAACGATCGCCAGAGTGTCCGGCGAGGACGGGCGAACGGAAGCCGGGATCGCCGTGGACGGCGAGATCTCCGTCCCCAGCATCGCGGCGAACTTCATGACTTCCGTCGGCACTCGGTAGCCGACGCCCAGTTCGGCGATGTGCCAGCCTTCGGCGCCGGCCAGGATGTCGGCCAGGCGTTCCCAGACGTCGTACTGGCGGATGCCCGTGCTCTGCGCCAGGTCTCCGAGGATGGTCATCGAGCCGGACGGGCACCAGCGGGCCAGCGACTTGGCCTGCATGGGCGTCAGGTCCTGGGCTTCGTCGATGACCAGGTGCTGGTAGCGCCGTTCGTTCTCACCGGTCAGGAGCCACCGGAGCTCCTCCAGGCAGACGAGGTCCTCGGCCGACCAGGGCTCGTCCGCGACTCGTCTGGCCGGCGGGCGGACGAGCGCGGCCTGCTCGTCGAGGGTGAGCACGCCGAAGGCGGCAGCGGCAAGGGCGTCCTTGTCCGCGAGCAGTTGCCGATAAATCTGCTCGGCGCTGGTTGACGGCCAGATCCGGTTGATGAGCGTGGAAACGGCCGGAGCCTTCTCCAAGTTGCCACGGAGCGCGCCGTCGGACTTCTTGACCCGGGTTGCCTCGGCGTACTGGGTCAGCAACCCGTCGATGACGGTGTCGACGAAGCGGCGACGCCGTACGAGGTAGGGACCCTTGGCCTCGCGAGCCGCTGTGACAAGCCGGACAAGCTCGGCCTTGTCGATGTCCAGCCGCGCGCCGCGGAAGTTGAAGCCCTCTTCGGTGGCGAGATCCTCCCGGATGAGGTTCTCGACCGCGTTGTGCAGCACCCTGGCCATTCGGTCGTCCGACTTGACCAGCCGGGCAGCGACTGGATCGGTTCCCCGGACGTCGCCCGTCCAGAGTTCCGCGATGTCCACGGTCGCCACACCTCGGCTGCCCATACGGGGAAGGACATCACGAACGTACTGAAGGAACGCTTTGTGTGGACCGATGACGAGCACCTGATCAGGGGTGAAGTGCTCATTGTCGAGCAACCAAGTCACACGGTGCAGCCCGACCGCCGTCTTGCCGGTGCCCGGCCCGCCCTGGATGACGAGCACGCCCTTCCGTTCGTCGGCGACCAGCCTGAGCTGGTGGCGCTGGATCGTCTCGACGATGTCACGCATGACGCCGTCGCGGGCAAGGTCCAGGTCGGCGAGGAGGAACAGGTCGGGCTCGTCGTCGGTGACCGGAGCCGCGATGGTTTCCCCCTTGGCGTTGATCACCTGGATCTCGGTGTCGCTGTAGTCGACAACCTTGGGGCCGTCGCAGCGGAGCTGACGCTGCCGCCGCACATCCGCGGGCTCGTCGGGAGTGGCCAGGCGCCAGGCGGTCGCCGCCTTGGACGTCCACTTCACCAACGCCAGGTCGCCTTGGCGGTCTCGTACGGTGGCCCGGCCGATGTACCAGGTGAGCTTGTCATCGGGGTCCTCGAGGAGGTCGATCCGAGCGATCACCAGGGGCTGTCGGCCGAGATCCTCGCGGCGTCCGTACTCCTTCGGAAGGTCCGGATGAGACGACAGCCCGGCGTCCGGGCAATCTCCCAGGCTGCTGGATCGAAAGTTCTCGACAGCCTTCCGGTCCTGGTCGACGCAGTCGTAGATGTGATCGACGGCCAGCTGTTCCTCAGCGATCACCGCGTTCCGATCGAGCGTGCTCATCTGACCTCCGGGGGAATCTGAGCCTGCCTTGTGATCCTAGTACACAGGTATAGCATTTGGTGTTGACGACAGTAGTAAGTCGCTCCTAGAGTGCTGTCAACACAGCCGTTCGCTCTCTACAGCGTGAAGAAGCCGCGCAGACCCTCCGTCGCTGGGAAACTGGGCCCCTGACGCACACCGACCGATCAAGAGAGGCCACCACGTGGCGAAGTTGACGTTGCCGCGGCACGGCTTCTGGGACAAGCGCCCCGACGTCGCCGACTTCCGCGACGAGATCTTCGAGATCCTCGTGACAGCCGACCTCGGTGACGTCGATCAGCTGGAGCAGGTGGCGGACAAGGCCCGGGACGCCGTCAAGAACAACCACGCGACGATCCCCAAAGCGTGACCCTGGCATGCTGGTGACCGTGAGTGAAATACCAGGAGTCCTGCGAGTCGGTGACCTGGAGGTCGCCGTCTCGGTGAGCGATCGGCGCAAGAACGTACGCCTGACCGTCGAACGGGACGCCTCCATTACTGCGGTCGTTCCACCCCAGCTGTCGAAGTCCGAGCTGACCAAGGTGGTGGAGGCCAAAAGACCCTGGCTGTACGGCAAGCTCGCGGAGAAGCGGGAGTTGGGCGACGCCCCACCTGCCAAGGAACTCGTCGGCTGGTATCGCCGGGTCGGCCACCCCTGGCTGTCCAAGCGGGTGCGCCCCTGGGCGACCCGGCTCGGCGTCGAGGTCAACGGACTACGAGTCCGGCCGCTCGGTTACCGATGGGGATCGTGTTCGAGGGACGGACAGGTCAACATCCACTGGGCCACCATGCAACTGCCCCCCAGCCTGATCGACGACGTGCTCGTTCACGAGCTGGCCCACATCCGCAGGCCCGATCACGGGGCCGAGTTCTGGAGCACCGTCGAGCGGGCGCTACCAGGGCATGAGGACTATCGCGGGTGGCTCCGCCATGCCGGAAACGAGCTGTGGTTGCCGGAGGAGGGGCTCTGATGCAAGACGACGTCCTGGTCAATGCCGTTGACATCGCGCGGATGGCCGACGTCGGCCGGGCCGCGGTGAGTAACTGGCGCAAGCGCTTCGACGACTTTCCCCAGCCTGTGGGCGGCACCGCCTCAAGTCCTGCCTTCTCGCTGAGCGAAGTGGAGCAGTGGCTCCGGGACCACGGCCGTTATGTCGAGGTGTCGCCACTGGAACGACTCTGGCAGCGGCTGCGCAGCAGCACTGACGATCTGCGGTTGGGCGAGGTGGTGGCCGAGGTCGGCGCGGTCCTGCTGGGGGAGAGCGCCAGGCTTGATGATGCTCTGACCAGGGAGATCAGGGACATTGGGCAGGCGGAGGGCGTGAGCGCCGCATTCGACGGGATATGTGAGCGCTATGTCGATCTACATTCCCGCCGCCTGCTTGCTACTCCACCAGCGGTGGCGAGACTGATGACCGCGATCGGCAGCACTGAGGGCGGCACCGTTCTCGACCCGGCCTGTGGAATCGGCACCATATTGCTGGAAAGCCACGGCATCCACATATCGGGCCAGGAGCTGAACGAGAACGCCGCCAGGCTGACCAGTGTCCGGCTACGCCTTCATGGCTATGCGGCGCAGATCGAAGCCGGCGATTCGCTCCGTGACGACGCCTTCGCCGGCACGCAGTTCGACGCCGTGGTCTGCAATCCGCCGTTCAACGAGCGCGGCTGGGGATATGAGGAGCTGACCAGCGACCCGCGCTGGGAGTTCGGTCTGCCACCGCGCGGTGAGTCCGAGCTTGCCTGGGTACAGCATTGCCTGGCGCACGTGAAACCAGGCGGGCTTGTGGTGATCATGATGCCGAGTGTGGCCGCCGGTCGCCGTCCGGGCAGGCGAATACGCGGCAATCTCCTAAGAGCCGGCGCCCTGCGAGCCATCATCAGCCTCTTCCCCGGCGCCGCTCCCGCCTCCAGCGGACCACCCGACCTGTGGGTGCTCCGCAAACCCGCCCAACGGGATGAGCCGCCGTCGGACGTGTTGATGGTCAACGCGGGCGAGGACCTGGCCCTGGCCGAGACGGCATGGCGAGCCTACCGAGAGAAAGCGGAGCTGCCGGAGAACAGCCGGGTGGTTCGCATCATCGATCTTCTCGATGAGGAGATCGATCTGACGACGAGCCATCGGGTGGCGACGCAGGAGCCCACTTCCGGATATCTCGTGATGAGCGATGGCCTCTCATCCATCGTGAAGGAGCTGCGACTTCCCCGAATCGTCGCGACACCTCGTCGAGATCTTGCGATGACCAACCTCGGTGAGCTTGCCCGGGCAGGGGCCGTCACCATCATGCAAGGTCCGCTCAAGCTCCAGGAAGACGGTGACCTTCCCGTGCTCACGGCCAAGGATCTCCTGCTCAACAGAGAGCCCACTGGCCGTACTGGTGACGCTCCAGGACTCGTCCGTATCGAGGAAGGCGACGTGATCGCCTCTCTGCTCCATTCCAGCGGCGCGTCGCCACGGGTGATGAGCCGGGCAGGGGCTGTGCTCGGATCGCAGCTGCTGCTCTTCCGGACCGATCCGGAGCGGCTCGATCCCTACTTCCTTGCCGGCTGTCTACGGGCTGAGAGCACCGCCGCGAGCCGTCACGGTTCGACCGTCAGGAGGGATCCACGGCGGGCGTCGCTGCCCCGACTGCCGATCGAGGAACAGCGCCGGTATGGAAAGGCCTTCGCTCAGCTTCTCGTGTTCGAGGATACGGCCAGAGCGCTGCGCGAGATCAGCGATAATCTTGTGGTTGCCGGGCTCGACGGGCTTCTTGACGGGAGTCTGACCCCGGAGTGACCCCCGGGAGGCTTGGTGTCCCACTTTCTCGGTCGTTACCAGCTTGACCCCTATCGGCTCGGTCGTGGCGGGATGGGCGAGGTGTGGGGCGCCCACGACATCGTGCTCGCCCGGAAAGTGGCGATCAAGTTCGTCCTTCTGCCGGACGCGGAGCTGCACCAGAGGTTCGCCCGGGAAGCCAAGGCGCTGTCCAGCTTGGCTCACCCGGGCGTTCCCGCGCTGTACGACTTCGGGACGGTCGACGGCCGCCACTACATGATCATGCAGTACATCGAGGGGAACGGCCTGCACGACGTCATCGCCGAGCACGCGCCGCTCTCCATCGGCTGGGTGGCGTCCATCGGAGCCCAGATCGCGACCGTTCTGGAGGCTGCTCATGAGCAGGACATTCTGCATCGGGATCTGAAACCGTCCAATCTCATGCTCTGCCGGGACGGCTCGATCCGGGTTCTGGACTTCGGCCTGGCGTTCATGCATGACGCGGACATGACCACGCTCACCCAGACCGGGCAGCAGCTCGGGACCGCCGCGTACATGTCTCCCGAGCAGGTCGAAGGCAAGCGGGGGACTGTGCATGCCGACATCTATTCCTTGGGGTGCGTACTCTACGAAGCGGCCACCGGCCACCCGTTGTTCACCGGGCCCAACGATCACAGCGTGAAGACGCAGCACATCACGACGCCGCCGATGCCGGCCGGGCGGCACCGGCCCGACATCCCACGTGGGCTGGATGAGCTGCTGATGGCGATGGTGGAGAAGGACCCTGCCGACAGGCCCGCGAACGTCCGCGAGGTGTACGAGCGGCTCACCCCCTACCTGTACGGCACCGAGCCGCTGGGCGACATGACGGATCGCCGCGCGAGCCCCTTGCTCTTGTACGCCCGCGCGCTGAGCCGGACCACCGTCACGGACCCGCCGAGGTCAGCGGCAGAAGCGCGGGGAGCCGGTGACGAGTTCGGCCAGGGTGACGTACGCCGTGCTCGCCGCCACGCGCAGACACTGATTCGGGAGTCCCGGTACAGCGAAGCGACCTCGACACTGGAGCGGGCCCTCGCCCGCGGGCCCGATGCGCCTGGACTGCGGGAAGAGCTGGCCGAGGCCTTCATGGCGGCGGGTGACCACCGTCGAGCGGCCCAGATATACGGCGAGTTGGCGGCGTCGAGTAAGACGGGTCAGGCGTTCTACTACCGGCTCCAGGAAGCCACCTGCCACGCTCACCTCGGCGACGTCGAACAGGCGCTGCACCTCATGACGGCACTGGTGGCCGACGTCCCGGCGGAGGATGATCCGCAGGCTTTGGAACTGCGGCGCCAGATCGGCGAGCTGGAGCGCAGCGCCGGATTGCTGGATCGGGCTCGGCGCACCCTCGCCGCACTCCTGTCCGACCTTGAGCGGATCTACGGCGCGGAGCATGCCGCGACAGAGCGCGTGCGCGAACTACTCATGTCGACGTGATGGCCTGTCCCAGATTTCAAGAACGGCCCGCACGCCGATGAACTCGGCAATGGGGCCGTCCCACCAGCCCGGCGAACGCCGTCGTCAGTTCGCCGAGGTGAGTGTCCTCAGGGAGTGCTCGACCAGGGTGATCATCACTTCCTTGGCCGAGGTGCGCCGGCGTACGTCGCACAGCATCACCGGGACGTCGTCGTCGAGGTCGAGTGCGATCCGCACGTCGTCCACGCTGTGCCGGTCGGCGCCGTCGAAGCAGTTGACGGCCACCACGAACGGCGTGCCGCGCTGCTCGAAGTAGTCGACCGACGGGAAGCAGTCGGTGAGCCGCCGGGTGTCGGCGATCACCACGGCCCCTAACGCGCCGTAGGACAGCTCGTCCCACATGAACCAGAACCGCTCCTGCCCGGGGGTGCCGAACAGGTAGACCACGAGCCCGTCGCGGATGGTGATGCGGCCGAAGTCCATCGCCACGGTCGTGGTGGTCTTGGCCTCCACGCCGTCGAGGTCGTCCACGCCGACCCCGCGGTCGGAGAGCACCTCTTCCGTGCGCAGCGGCTTGATCTCGCTGATCGACCCGACCAGGGTGGTCTTGCCGACGCCGAAGCCGCCGGCGATGAGGATCTTCAGCGCGACGGGATCCTCAGAGAGCACGGAGTCCATTGATCACTTCCTTGAGAATGCGCTCGTTCGTGCGCGGGCCTCCGGCGGAGGGCGACGACACCGAGATGAGGCCGTGGTCACGCAGATCGCCCAGGAGCACCCGGACGACACCGACGGGCAGGTCCAGCTCGACGGCCAGGTCGGCCACCGAGATCGGAGCCCGGGCAGCCCGCAGGATCAGTCGCTGCTCGGGACCGAGCTCGCCGGTCGGCGTCTCGCCGACGGCGCGCACGATCGCGACGAGGTCGAACACGTCCCCGGAGGGACGCGTACGGCCACGGATGAGAGCATAGGGCCGGACGACGGGTCCGGCCTCCTCATCGAACCACTGCGGGCTGTCGCTCATGACGCTCCGGCGCGCGGGTTGGTGGTGATGTGCTGGCCCACCCGCTTGACCAGCATGGCCATCTCGTACGCGATGTGCCCGACGTCCACGTTCGCCTCGGCGATCACGGCCAGGCAGGTGCCCTGCCCCGCCGCGGTCACGAACAGGAACGCCGACTCCATCTCCACGATGGTCTGGCGCACGTCGCCGCCGCCGAAGTGGCGCCCGGTGCCGCGGGCCAGGCTCTGGAAACCGGCCGCCACGGCCGACAGGTGCTCGGCGTCCTCCCGGATGAGCCCCTTGGAGTATCCGATCGCCAGCCCGTCGGTCGACAGGATGACCGCCTGGCGCACCGCCGCGACCCGCGACGTCAGGTCGTCAAGCAGCCAGTTCAGCTCACCGGTGTTGGTGGTCGGCACACTCATGCATCCCCCTTACTCATGGCCCCTCCTCAGAGGCTTCTTCTCGGGCGCGTTGGGTTCCCCGCTGGAAGGCGGAGAACAGGTCGCGGACCTCGTCGGGAGAGCGTTCGGCGGGCTTCTCCTCAGCGGGCGGCTGCGGCGGGCTCTGGGGCGCCTCCGCGAGCTTGGGCGAGAGGCCGGCCTGGCGTACGCGCCGGGGCAGCCCCTTGTGGGTGCCCGAGGTCACGACCGCGAGCGCCTTCTTCCTCGTACGGCTCGGCACCGCGGCCATCTCCTCGCCGCCGCTGCCGGCCGTCAGCGCGCTCTGCTCGGTCACCAGGGACCGCGGCACCAGGACGATGGCCGTGGTGCCGCCGAAGGGCGAGCGCCGCAGCATGACCTTGATGCCGTGCCGTTCGGCCAGCCGCGCCACCACGAACAGGCCGAGCCGGTCGCTGTCCGCCAGGTCGAACTCGGGCGGGTTGGCGAGCATGCGGTTGGTGGCCGCGTACTCGGTGGCGGACAGGCCGAGGCCCTTGTCCTCGATCTCGATCGCGTAGCCGTTGCTGACCTGGTCGCCGCGTACGTGGACGGCGGTGTCGGGTGGCGAGTAGATGGTGGCGTTCTCGATGAGCTCGGCGACCAGGTGGGTGAGGTCGGCGGCGGCGGCGCCGTCGAACGCGCTGACCGGCATGGCCTGGACCTCGACCCTGGTGTAGTCCTCGACCTCGGCGACGGCGGCCCGGACGATGTCGATCACCGGCACCGGCTTGCGCCAGGCGCGGCCGGGCGCGGAGCCGGACAGCACGATGAGGCTCTCGGCGTGCCGCCGCATGCGGGTGGTCAGGTGGTCGAGGCGGAAGAGCTCTTCGAGCTTGTCGGGGTCGTGGGTGCGCCGCTGCATGCCGTCGAGCAGCGCGAGCTGGCGGTGCAGCAGGCCCTGCTTGCGCCGGGCGAGGTTGAGGAAGACCTGGCCGACGCCGCGGCGCAGCGCGGCCTGGCCGACGGCGGCGTTGACGGCGGTGCGCTGCACGGAGCCGAAGGCCCTGGCCACGTCGATGATCTCCGCGGATCCGCTGACCTTGATCGCCTTGGCCTCCTTCTTCACGTCGACGTCCTCGCCCTTGCGCAGCCTGGCCACGAGGTCGGGCAGGCGGCGCTCCGACAGCTCGACCGCGGCCGCGCGCAGCCCGCCGAGCTCTCCGGCCAGGCGGCGACCGAAGCGTACAGAGATGATGATCGACGCGAGCACCGCGATCAACCCGACGCCGCCCGCGACGGCGATCTGGACGACGGTGGCGGTGGCGGCCTCGGAGGTGCGGGCGGCCAGGGCCTCGGAGGCGGTCCGGGCGTCCTTGTCGAGCTGGGCGCTGAGCTTGTCGAGGGTGTCGGTCCAGGCGGTGCCGTTCGTGGGCGGCGTGCCGGTCTGGGCGATCCGCGCCTCCATCGCGACGAAGGTCTGGAAGGTGTCGGAGGCGAAGAGCTGCTCGTACGGCCGCCGCATCGTCACGTCGAGACCGGCGAGGCCGCGCGCGTGCAGGAAGCGGCGCGAGGCGGCGTACTCGGTGAAGGCGGAGACCTCGGACCCGCTGAGCCGCTGCCGGCCGATCCCCACGAGGACGAGCGCCTGCTCCCTGGCGATGTACTCCCTGGCCAGGCCCATGGTCTGCATCGCGGTGGCCTGCTGGACGATGGCCAGGTCGGTGACGGTGAGCAGCTGGGAGTAGACGGTGAACAGCGCGTCGACGATGGTGTTGTACGCGGTCAGCCCGCCCAGGCGGGAGCCGCGCCCGGCGTCGATGTCCGCCCTGACGGGGCCGAGCCGGTCGAGCGCGGGCCAGAGCGCGCTCAGCGGGCCGCGCACGTCGGTGGCGGCGCCGCCCCCGGCCTCGGCGACGGCGATGCGGAGGTCCTCGACCGCGCGGTCGGTACGGGCGCGCTGGGCGCCGAGCACCTCGGTGAGCTCACGCGTCGTGAGCGCCTCGGCGGTGCGCATGCGCTCGGCCTGGAGCTGAATTGCCAGGTCGGAGGTGGCGACGCCGATGGTCCGGTAAAGCGTGCCGCCGCGGAGCAGTGACTGGGCGTCGCCCATGGTGAGGTTGAGGACGAAACCCCAGAGCGCGCTCAGAGACAGGAGGGGTAGCAGCAGCAATAAGAAGATCTTGAACCGAATAGACCGGTTTCGCGAGCCCATGTCCCAACCTCGAGTCGGGGGCATTTCCACACCTTGTGTAAATACACCTCCGGAAGATCGCACAGGAGACTAGCACCGTTTACGCTTCCGGCGCAGTGGGAGGAACACGTTCATTACCGTGATTATTGGGACAAGATCCCCCAGCAGTGGCGAGCCGTGAGCCGGGCCGTCGCCGCCCATCCCCGGCTCGACCAGCGCGGATCTCACCCCGTCAGCTCCTCCACCGCGCGGAAGGCCGCCGTCACGGCGGCGTCGGCGCGGGCGGCGGGGGCCGCGTCCGAGCCCGCGATCGCGATCCGCCCGAACCGGCGGCGGGCCGCCTCCGCCGGATACGGCCCGTCCGGGTAGAAGGCGTGCCAGGGCCGGCAGTACTCCGGCGCGTTCCCGTGGCCCCAGCGGTTGACCGTGATGCCCTCGACGTCCCGCGCGGGGTCGAAGCCCGCCGGGCCGAGCAGCCGGGCCAGCTGCTCGCGGATCGTACGCTCCAGCACCTCGTACGGCGTCCTGATGAGCTCACGCCGGCCCGCCGCCGCCCCCGCCTTCGGCCCCAGCTCGGCCCGGCACGGCGTGGCCAGCAGGTGCACCTCGGCCGGCCCGCCCGCCCGCCGGGGCGTCTCCAGCTCGGCGAGCGACCAGTACGCCCCCGTCCACCGCACCCTGCGCACCCCGGCCCGCCGCCAGGCGTCCCAGTCGCGCACCCGTACGCTCGCGTGCAGCAGCGGCACCCGTACCGCCTCGCCCAGCGCCTGGCGCTGCTCGTCGGGCAGCTCCGGCACCAGGTAGGGGATCACCGCGCTCCAGCAGGCCAGGATGACCGACCCGGCCGCCACGCTCCTGACCCGGTGCCCGTCGAAGTAGGCGACCTCGGCCGCCCCCTCGCCGTCGCGCACCGACACGACCGGGCTGGACAGCCGGAACCGCACCCGGTCGCCCGGCCGGTCGGGGGAGCCGGGGTCGGGCAGCAGGCGCGCGACCATCGTGCGCACCAGCGCCTGGTTCCCCTCGGGGAAGAGGTGGACCTCGCCGGCGCCCCACTGCCTCCTGACCGTCGGCGAGTTGTACCGCGACGGCTTGTCCTTCTCCAGCCCGAGCCCGCCGAACCCCGGATAGCCGGTGCCCCAGGCGTCGATCGCGCCGAGCGCCCGGGTGTCGTAGCCCCACTCGGGGCAGGACATGCTCCGGCAGAAGCGCTCCACGTCCGGGTGCGCGCCGCACGCCTCCAGCAGGAACGCCGAGTACGTCAGCCCGGCCAGCCGTTCCTGCTTGGCCTCGGCGGGCAGCCCGGGAAACCAGTCGGGAGGGTCGTGGCGGAGCCTGCGCAGGTCGTCCCTGGCGCGGGCGGCGATCGGCAGCCGCGCGACCCAGTCGCCGGTGAGCCGGACCAGCGTGTCGGCGCCGAAGCTCTCCTCGTCGCACATGACCGCGTCCACCAGCCCGGCGCCGGTCCGGCCGGGGGCGCTCTGGCGGTGGAACATCACCCGCCGCGCCTGCCCGCCGATCTCGTCGTGGTTGTCGATGACCAGCACGCTCGCGCCCGGCAGGCGGCGCAGCCACTCGCCGGCTGCGCTGACGCCGCTGAGCCCGCCGCCGACCACGACGAGGTCGTAGCTCTCGCCGGTGGGCTCGGGCGGGCCGGCGTACTGCCAGAAGCGGCCGTCCCTGAGCGCGTGCGGCACGCTGAGGGCCTCGGGGGCGCCGCCGCCGAACCCATAGGCCGAGGACGACGGGGACGACGGGGCCGACGGCGCCGCCTCGGCCGGGCTCACGGAGACCACGCTCCCCAGGGCGCCCACCGCGATGCCGTCGAAGAAGTCGCGGCGGGAAATGGACAGATTCATCCCGAGGTCCCGTGGCGTCAGAGTCATGGCGCGATCATCGGCAGCCCCGGAACGGCCGGGTACGGGGACGCGCAGCGCCCAGAGAAACATTTTGCGCGGCCTATTACGGCGAATGCCGATTTGGCTCCTTGATCCGTAGCAGGGCCGTCGCCGCAGGTGAAGGTGGTTGTCCGACCGGTGTCGACAAACCCGCTGAATTCCGCAGATAACGACGTTGCCGGGGTGGCGGGCCCGCGACTCCTCTAACGTTCACGAGAATGCCGCCAATGGAATGGGAGAACTCATGCTAAAGGCCGTTTCCGGCATATTCCTGAGCATGATGGCCGTCGCCGGATGCTCGTCGTCGGAGGCGCAGGCCCCGCCCGCCGCCGCCGACGCGGCCGTCGAGCCGGCGCAGGGCGCCGGGTCGCCGCCCGCCGACGCCGCGAAGCTGCGGGCCGCGCTGCTGCCCGTGCCCGAGGGGATGCACATCTCGTACGGCCCGGAGCTGGGCGCGTTCGGCTCGCTCAAGTCCACCCAGCAGGGCCTCGCCGCGGTCCGCCAGGCCCGGCTGGAGCGTCCGGAGTGCGCCGGCGCGGCCCAGCTCGACGCCGCGCGGCCCGACGTCGCCAAGGCCCCCGCCGCCGTGATCGCCTTCGCCGCCGAGCGCGGCTCGATCACCCAGGCCGTGGTCGCGCTGCCGTCGGCCGCCTTCCCCGCGCCGCTGCCGGCGAAGTGCGCCTCCTACACCGCCGACGTCGACGGCGCCAAGGTCGTCTACCGGACCCGCATGCTGCCCATGCCGGCCAAGGGCGACCAGTCGCGCGCCTACCTCACCACGGCCGCGGGCGGGAAGGAGAGCGCCGAGATCGGCTCGGTGATGATCCGGCGGGGCAACCTCATCATGAGCATGCTCGTCGTGGGCCGCCAGGTGCAGCCGGACGGCCTCTACGAGCTGGCCAAGCTGGCCGACCAGAACCTCGCCAGGGTCAAGCGCTGATCAGATGAGCACGTGGTCGTCCGGCCGCCCGACGAAGGCGAACTGCGCGTTGCGGGTCAGCTTGATGTGGTCGGCCTGCCAGGTGTGCATCGAGGCGTCGGCGCTGCGCCAGTAGACGAAGTTGAAGCGGTCCGCCGAGTAGATCTTGACGGAGTCCTCCTTGAGCCGCCGCACCAGCTCGGTGTCCTCCCCCCGGGTGATGTCGGCGAACCGGTAGGAGCGGAACATGTCCGCCTTGCCGAGGAACGTCCCGCCCTGCACCAGGAACGAGTAGCGGTGCTCCAGGCCGGGCAGCCGCAGCATCGTGGTGTTGGAGCCCTCGAAGTAGGCGTAGTGCGCGCCCTTGCCGACCAGCTCGGCGTCGGAGTAGTCGAAGGCCCGCACCAGGTCCGACAGGTAGTGCTCGCCGTAGAGGTTGTCGTCGTCCATCTTGGCGATGAGGTCGCCCTCGGCGGCCGAGATGCCGAGGTTCATGCACGCGCCGAGCGACAGCTCGGCGGCGGCGGGCAGCACCACGACGTCGGTGATCCCGGCCATGCGGGCCTTGTCGGCCACCACGACGGGGTCGATGTCGAGGCCGTGCAGCACCATGACGAGCTGGAGCGGCCGGTGGAGCTGCTTGGCCACCGACGAGATGGCGTGCTCGATCTGGGAGGCGCGGTTGGTGGGCAGCACGACCGAGATCGAGCGGGTGCGCGGCTCGACGTGGTGGCCGAGGTCCTGGAGGATCTGGTCCACGCGGTGCGAGAACAGGTGCTTGTCGAAGACCTCGCGCATGGCGAGGTGGCCCATCCTGGCGCGCAGCTCGGGGCTGTTGATCAGGTGCAGCACCTGGTTGTACGACTCGACCGGCTCGCGCGCGACGGGGATGAGGTCGCCGAAGGTCTCCTCGATGGCCCGTGACCAGCCGGTCACGACCGGGGTCGCGCACGCCGACAGCTCGAAGACCCGCCGCGCGCACATGGTCGGCGAGTCGAGCACGGAGTTGACGTTGAGGAAGACCTTGTACATCCGGTACGCCGACAGCATCTGGTCGTAGGGCAGCTCGCCCACGATGTGCGGCCGGTACTTCTCGGGCCAGGCGTACTTCTCGTCCACCTCGCCGTTGCGGGCGAAGATGTGCAGGCCCAGCTCGCGCACCGGGTCGAGGACGGTCTCCATCTGCTCGCGGCGCTCGGGGTGCTTGTCGCGGAAGTACATCCCGGCGAAGACCACGTCGTGGAGGCGGCCCTGCTTCTGCTGGATCGGGTTGTGGACGCGCGGCTGGGCGGCGAACTGCAGCACATCAACCCGGTCGTGTCCCAAAATTTCCCGATACTTCGGCAGCATGTCGCCATCGCACGTGAACACGTAGTCGAACAGCTTGGCCGTGTCGATGAAGAAGTCGAAGTTCGGCGGGTCCTCCTTGTTCCAGAAGACCGTCGGGATGCCCTCGCTCCTGCACCAGGCCACCAGCTCGCGCAGCGGCTCCTTGGGCGCGTTGGTCCCGGTCATCTGGTAGCGCCAGCGGCCCTGGTTGCCGTGCCAGGCCGACTCGCAGAACAGCAGGTCGGGCCGCTTGTCGGCGAAGATCTCCGGCCAGTCCTTGAGCCCGAACTCGATCTGGTCCCACTCGTAGCGGAAGGCCATGCGGGAGAAGTCGTCGAGGATCACCGCGACCTTGAAGTCCGGCCGGTTGACCGGGCCGGCCGGCCACTTCACGGCCGGCACCTCGACCAGCGGGGGCCGGTTGTTCGCCAGCTCGACGGCCTCGGTGACGGGCATCGGCGGCTTCGGCGCGCGCTCCTTCGAGCGGACCGCGTCCATGATCTTCCCCGGGCTCTTCGAGCCCAGGGCCTCGCCCAGCTTGTACGTCCGCTTGGCCTGGGTCGCCTCCAGCTTCCACGTCGCGTACGCGGCCTTGGCCTCGGCGATCTCCAGGCGTCGCCGCAGCTCCCTGAGCTCCGCCTCGTGACGCTCGACGACCTTGCGCTCCTCGGGCAGCCAGTTGACGGGACCGAGTCGCTGGAACGAGGGGGGCTCAGGGGTTTCGGCCATGGTGATGACGCCTAACGCTCAGGGGAGATTTGCCATGTTACGCCGCCGATGGTGACTATTCGGGGCGTTTTGCCTGGGAAGCCGGTGCCAGGTTGTCGCCCTTGAGCCAGCCGGCGATCACCGTGGCGATGCGCGGCCCGGCCTTGCCGTCCCACAGCACCGGCAGCTCGCCGGCCGGGGTGGCCGCGCCGTCGGCCAGCGCCTTCTCCGCCGCGGCGGGCAGCAGGGCGGGGGTGACCAGGCGGTTCGTGCCGTGCGTGATCGTGATCGGCCGCTCGGTGTTGGGCCGCAGGGTGAGGCAGGGGACGCCCAGCATGGTCGTCTCCTCCTGCACGCCGCCGGAGTCGGTGACGACCAGGGCGGCACCGCGCACGAGTGAGAGGAAGTCCACATAGCCGAGCGGATCGACGACCCTGACCGTCCCGCCGTCCACGAGACCGGCCTCGGCCAGCCTGGCCTTGCCGCGCGGGTGCACCGGCACCACGACCGGGACCTGCCGCGAGACCTCCAGCACCGCGTCCACCAGCTCCTTGGCGGCCTCGGGGGTGTCCACGTTGGCCGGGCGGTGCAGGGTCGCGACGGCATACCGGTCCGGTATGCCGAGCCGCGCGACCACGGGGGCCGGGTCCAGCGCGGGGAGGGCGGCGTACAGGCTGTCGATCATGGGGTTGCCCACCAGGTGCACCTTGGAGGCCGGCACGCCCTCGCCGGCCAGGTACGCGAGCGCCTCGGGCGAGGTGGCGAAGAGCAGGTCGGCGAGGGCGTCGGTGACGACCCGGTTGACCTCCTCGGGCATGCCCCGGTCGAACGAGCGCAGCCCCGCCTCCACGTGCGCCGTCCGCACGCCGAGCTTGGCGCAGACGAGGATGGCGGCGAGGGTCGAGTTGACGTCGCCGTAGACCACGACCAGGTCGGGGTCGTGCTCCTCGACCACCTCCTCCAGCCCGACGAGCAGGGCCGCCGTCTGCTTCGCGTGGCTGCCCGAGCCGACCCCGAGGTTGGCCACCGGCTCCGGCAGGCCGAGGTCGGCGAAGAACACGTCGGACATCAGGGCGTCGTAGTGCTGACCGGTGTGGATGATGCCTTGCCGCACGCCGAGCTCGCCGAGTGCCCGCACCACCGGGGCCGCTTTCACGAAATTGGGACGAGCTCCCAATACGTGGAGGACCAGGGGGTTCTCCCTCATGACCTCGCCTTTCATAGCGGAAGGGAAAAAACGCTGCCTATGGTACGGTCACCGCGTGGCATCCGACGCCAGTCGTCAAGACTCCTCCCAAAGCGCCGGCAGGGTTTCCGCGAAGTCCGCCCGCGCCGGTGTCGGCGGGCTTCTCAAGGGCTTCGTCCAGCACCCGATCATCGTCTCCCGCGTCGTCGCGACCAAGGTCAAGTCCGACCCCGTCCGCGTCGCCCAGGCGGCCGCCGACGCGCTCCCGCCCCGGCTGCGCCCCATCGTGGGCAGCGTGGCTTGGCCCGCGGCCCGGGGCGCCCGGCGCATGGTGCGCAAGTTCGGCATGCGGGTGCTCAAGGGCCCGTGGAACGAGGCCAAGGCGCACTGGGACGCCGGCCGGGTCAGCGAGGCCGCCGCCGTGCTGGAAGCCCACACGAAATACCCGTTCATCAAGCGCAGGGCCGCCTACTACCGCGGCGAGCTGGCCGCCATCAGCCCCGACCCGATCCCGCCCGGCCCCAAGGTGGCCATCCTGGAGCGGGTCAAGGGCCGGGTCCTGCACCTGGTCACCAACGCGCTGCCGTACACGCAGGCCGGCTACACCGTGCGCACCCACCGCATCGTCACCTCGCAGAAGGCCGCGGGGCTCGACCCGCACGTGGTCACGAGCTGGGGCTGGCCGATGATGCAGGGGCACGCGGACGCGCCGCCGTACGAGGAGATCGACGGCATCCCCTACTACCGGCACCTGCCGGACGGGCACGGCGAGGTGCCCTTCGAGATGCGCGGCCGCATGGTCAGGGGCGCCGACTCGGTCACCAGGCTCGTCACCGAGCTGCGCCCGCAGGTCCTGCACGCCGCCACCGACCACCGCAACGGCTCGGTGGCCCACGCCGTGCGCGACCGTACGGGCACGCCGTTCGTCTACGAGGTGCGCGGCTTCCTGGAGGAGACCTGGGCCTCCCGCGACCCGATCCGGGTCGGCAGCGAGCGGCACGTGCTCCAGCGCGAGCGCGAGGCGTTCCTGATGCGCGAGGCCGACGCGGTGGTCACGCTGGCCGAGACCATGGCCACGGAGATCGTCGAACGCGGCGTGCCCAGGGAGCGCATCCACCTGGCGCCCAACGCCGTGGACGACTCCCTGCTCACCGCCCGCTACGACGGCGCCTCCTTCCGCGCCGCGCACGGCATCGAGCCCGGCGAGATCGTCGTCGGCTCGGTGTCGAGCATCGTGGCCTACGAGGGCTTCGCCACCCTGCTGCGGGCCGGCGCGCTGCTGCGCGACGCGGGCACGCCGGTGCGGGTGCTCATCGTGGGCGACGGCGCCGAGCGGGAGAACCTGCTGGCGCTGGTCGAGGAGCTGGGGCTCAAGGACGCGATCCTGCCCGGCCGGGTCGGCCCCGACGAGGCGCTGCAGGCCCAGGACGCCATCGACATCTTCGCCTGCCCGCGCGAGGACCTGCGGGTCTGTCGGCTGGTGACGCCGCTGAAGCCGGTCGAGGCCATGGCGCTCGGCAAGCCGGTGGTGCTCAGCGACCTGCCCGCCCTGTCGGAGCTGGTCGGCTCCGACGGCGCCGGCCTGCTGGTGCCGCCGGGCGACCCCGAGGCGCTGGCGGAGGCCGTGGCCGGGCTGCGGGAGGACCCCGCCAGGCGGGCCGAGATGGGCGAGGCCGGCCGCGCGGAGGTGGCCGCCAAGCGGACCTGGAGCCGCGTTGCCGAGACCTACCGGTCCCTTTACCAGTCGCTTGCCGAAAGTTGACCTTCGTGTTGGCTGTACGTTGTGACGGTTTCGGTCGCATTAGGCGTGAGCTAGGTGGACTTGAGATAACCTTTGCCACCATGAAGTGTTGTATCCGGCTCCCAAAGGCACAGCTGTGACAGAAATAGACTTGGCTGTCATCGGCCTGGGCTACGTCGGCATGCCGCTCGCCAAGGAGGCGGTCGGCGCTGGTCTGCGCGTTGTCGGTGTGGACGTCGACCCCCGCAAGGTCGAGGCGCTCACCGCGGGACAGTCCTACATCGACGACCTGACCGACGCCGATCTCGAGCACATGCTGGCCAACGGTTTCACCGCCACGCTCGACGAGAGCGTGCTGGCCCGGAGCAACACCATCGTCATCTGCGTCCCGACGCCGCTGGACGAGGACCACCGTCCGGACCTCTCCGCCGTCGAGGGCGCCGCCAAAGCCGTCGCCCGCAACCTCACCAAGGGCACCCTCGTCGTGCTGGAGTCCACCACGTGGCCCGGCACCACCGACGAGCTGGTCCGCCCCCTGCTCGAGGGCTCGGGGCTGACCGCAGGCGAGGACTTCCACCTGGCCTTCTCGCCCGAGCGCATCGACCCGGGCAACCCCAAGTTCGGCCTGCGCAACACCCCCAAGGTCGTCGGCGGCTACACCGCGACCTGCCGGGACCGCGCGACGGCGTTCTACGGCCGCTTCATCGAGCAGGTCGTGCCGGTCAGCGGCACCCGCGAGGCCGAGATGGCCAAGCTGCTGGAGAACACCTACCGGCACGTGAACATCGCCCTCGTCAACGAGATGGCGATCTTCTGCGACGAGCTCGGCGTCAACCTGTGGGAGTCGATAGAGGCGGCGGCGACCAAGCCGTTCGGCTTCCAGAAGTTCCTGCCGGGACCGGGCGTCGGCGGCCACTGCATCCCCGTGGACCCGTCCTACCTGTCCTACACCGTGCGCAAGCTCGGCTACCCGTTCCGGTTCGTGGAGCTGGCGCAGGAGATCAACGAGCGGATGCCGTCGTACGTGGTGGCGCGCGTCCAGCGATTGCTCAACCGGCATAAGAAGCCCGTGAACGGCGCCAAAGTCGTTATGCTCGGCGTCACCTACAAACCGGATATCGCCGACGAGAGGGAGACCCCGGCACTGCCGGTGGCCCGCGCGCTGCTCGAACTGGGCGCCGATCTCTCGTTCGCGGACCCGTACGTCAAGGAGTGGTCGGTGGACGGCACCCCGGTGCCGCGTGAAGAGGATCTGGCCGAGGCCGTGGTCGACGCGGACGTCACGCTGCTGCTTCAGCAGCATGCCGCGTTCGATCTCGACATGGTCGAGGCGAAGGCCAGGCTCGTGCTCGACACCCGCGGCGTGCTCGCCGAGGGTGAACGCGTCGAGCGGCTGTAGCGACGGAGGGCTGCGCGCAGTGCACGTGCTCGTCATGACGGTGGTGCATAACCCCGAGGACGCGAGGATCCTGCATCGGCAGATCCGCGCGCTCGTGGATGCCGGTCATGAGGTCACGTATGCCGCCTCCTTCACCGGTTTCGGGGTCGTGCCGAGACCCTGGGTGAACGGCGTCGACCTCCCCAGGGCCGCCCAGCGCAAGCGGGTGGCGGCGGTCTGGGCGGCCCGCCGGTTGTTCAAGCGCATGCGCGACAAGGTCGACCTGGTCCTGATCCACGATCCCGAGCTGCTGTTCGCGGTGTGGGGCGTGCGCAACCGGCCGCCGGTGGTGTGGGACGTCCACGAGGACACCCCGGCCACGCTCTCGCTCAAGCCGTGGCTGCCCTCGCCGCTGCGCCCGCCGGTGCGCTTCCTCGCGCGGCTGCTCGAAGGCACCGCCGAGCGTCACCTGCACCTCCTGCTGGCCGAGACCGCGTACGCGGGCCGGTTCAAGGACGCGCACCCGATCGTGCCCAACGAGACCTGGGTGCCCGACTCCGTCACCCCGCCCGGTGACGACCGGGTGGTCTATCTCGGCTGGCTGTCGCGGGCCCGGGGCGTGCTGGAGGCGGTCGAGGTGGCCAAGCTGCTCCAGCCGTACCGCGTGGCGGTGGAGCTCATCGGCTACGCCGACCCGCAGAGCCGTCCGGTGCTCAACCAGGCCGTGACCGAGGGCCTGCTGGAGTGGCGCGACTTCATGCCCAACGACGAGGCGCTGAAGCGGCTCGACGGCGCGCTCGCCGGGCTGTCGCTGCTGCACGACGAGCCCAACTACCGCCACTCGATGCCCACCAAGATCGTCGAGTACATGGCGCACGGCATCCCGGTCATCACCACCCCCTCGCCGCGCGCCGTGGAGCTCGTCGAGCGCTACGACAGCGGCATGGTCGTGCCCTGGCAGGACCCGAAGGCGGTGGCCCAGGCCGTGCTGACGCTCCGCGACGACGTACGCGAGCGCAAGGCGCAGGGCGCGCGCGGTTACGCGGCGGCCCGCGCCAACCACCACTGGCCCAATTCCGCCAAGCGCTTCGTCGCCCAGCTCGAAGCCTGGGCGGGGGTCAAGCCATAGCGGGCGGCGGGTCGTCGAAGGTGCGCTGGCTCCTCCTCGTCCTGGGTGTGGCGATCCTGGCCGCGGTCGCCGCCGTGGTCATCGTGCTCCAGCCGGGTCCCGGGCAGAAGGTCGCGTCGGTGGTGAAGACCACCCCGGCCAAGCCGACGCCGTCCGCCGAGGCCCCCACACCCAAGGTGAGCGAGTTCACCGACGACTGTGGAACGTTCGAGACCCGGGAGAAGGCCCCCTACGCGGTCACCGGCTACTGGATCATGCCGAAGTCGAACCCCTGCACCTGGCGCACCCAGCTCAAGGAGATCCACGACGTCGGCGGCGACACCGTCATCAGGATCGGCTACGGCCTGCAGTTCCGTACGGTCTCGTCCTCGGGCGACATCCTGACCAGGGACGGCGAGCTGGACTCCCTCTACAAGGGCTGCCGCGAGGACGGCATGAGCTGCCACGACGCCGCCGAGCGCGACCTGATGAAGGCCCACCCGGACAACCGCATCGGCCGCACGTACGTCTACCGCACCGACGAGTCGTTCGGCCCCGACCTGTTCCGCTGCCCCGAGGTGGAGCACGCGGTGCGGACCGGCAAGCGCACCTACTTCCGCATCATCACCCAGCCCGACGGCTCGGACGACTCCACCTGCGACTTCTCCCGCAAGGGCGCCTCCTACGACCTGATCCTCGTCGCCGGCGCCGAGAACGACAGCCTGACCCAGCTCCTCGACCTCGGCGACCAGTTCGGCATGCGCGTCTTTCCCGCGCTGCCGCTCGCGCCCCGCGACCCGAACAGCGAGATCAGGGCCAACAAGAAGCACCTCGGCACGCTGACCACCCTCACCCGGCGCATCCTCCAGGACTACGGCGCCCGCTTCGCCGACCGGGACTCCCTCGGCGGCGTCTACCAGCCGTTCGAGGTGCAGATGTCGGACACCCTGGCCTCGAACCCGACGCTGGAGGTCTACGCCGACCAGCACACGATCGTCGAGCAGGAGCTCCCCGGCAAGCCCATCCTCATCAGCCCCTACATGGACGCCCGCAAGCGCAAGGCCTTCGGCCAGACGCCCAAGCAGGTGGCCGAGGCGTTCAAGGAGCTGGCCAAGACCGGGGTCGGCATCATCGCCCCGCAGGACAGCCGCGGCACCGGCAAGGTCGGCCTGTTCTGGCCGGACGAGCGCGGCGCCGAGGTGGACGAGCGGCTGCGGCCGGTGGTCGGCGAGGCCACGTACGGCACCGCCTACCACGGCTCCACCCGCGACTACTACCGCGAGATGTCGCTGGCCCGCGAGGAGATGCTCCAGGCCGGCTACCAGGTGGACCTGTGGGCGAACGTGGAGGCGTTCGAGCCGTCGGGCGATCAGCCGTGCGCCCCGCAGGGCACCCGCGGCAAGACCGACAAGAAACGCCTGGACCAGGCCGTCACCATGACCGGCCGGTACGTCCAGAAGGTCGTCTCCTACATGTGGAGCGACTACATGACCTGCGGCGAGCCGTCGCTGGAGAAGGAGATCACCGCCGACTGGCGGCGGCCGATCGCCGTCGACGCCATCAGGACCTCGCGCGACATCCAGGACGGCGTCGAGGTGCGCGGCTACAACCTCAAGGACGGCGCCGTCTCCGTCGAGTGGTCCGGCGGCGTGCGCGACCTGGTCGTCTCCGAGGTCGGCTGGCTGGACGAGAACCCGCTGGAGGAGCTGCCCGAGGGCATGGTGACGGCATGGGTGCCGTTCGACTGGGCCCAGGTGCCGGCCGGCGAATGGGTACGGATCACCGTCAAGGGGGCGGCGGGTCTGACCTCCACCGAGCCCCTGCACGTGCGGATCACGACCTGACGCGGCGTTCGCGGCCCGCTCGCCGGTGCGTGTAACGTGCCGTTCATGGTCCCGAGCGTGCCGGTCAGCGTCGACCTGGTGGTGCTCACCGTGCGCAACAACGCCCTGAGCGCCCTGGTGTGGCGCCGCGACAACCCGCCGTTCCTGCGGCGCTGGTCGTTGTCGGGCGGTTTCATCCAGCTCGACGAGGACCTTCCCGACGCCGCCAGGCGCATCCTGGCCGAGCGGGCCGGCCTGCCCGGCGCGCCGGTGCACCTGGAGCAGCTTCAGACCTACGGCTACCCCGACCGCGACCCGCGCCAGCGCGTGCTGAGCGTCGCCTACCTCGGCCTCGCCCCCGACCTGCCCGCCTCGGAGCAGGCCCACATGAGCTGGCAGCCGGTCGACGCGCTCACGGTCATGGCCTTCGACCACCGCCGCATCATGCTCGACGGCGTCGAGCGGGCCCGCGCCAAGCTGGAGTACACCTCGCTGGGCGCGGCCTTCTGCGGGCCGGAGTTCACGGTGGCGGACCTGCGGCGGGTCTACGAGATCGTCTGGGGCCGGACGCTCGACCCGCGCAACTTCCACCGCAAGGTCACCAAGGCCGAGGGCTTTCTCGTCGAGACCGGCGGCACCACCACCCGTGACGGCGGCCGGCCGGCCAAGCTCTACCGGCGCGGGCCGGCCGAGCTGCTGCACCCGCCGATGCTGCGCTCGCTCAAGGACGAGCCGGCCAGGAACTGAAGGCCAGGAACTAAGGTAGGGGCATGCCTCGTTTCCGCCAGATCCTGGACAGCATGGCCCCGTACAAACCGGGCAAGGCGGTCGCCGCACCCGACGGGCGGTCCTACAAGCTCTCCTCCAACGAGTCGCCCTACGACCCGCTGCCGTCCGTGGTGGAGGCGGTCGCCGAGGGCGCGCGGCAGATCCACCGCTATCCCGACGCCGGCGCGGTCGCGCTCACCGAGGCGATCGCGGCGCGCTACGGCGTGCCGGCCGAGCACGTGGCCACCGGGCCCGGCTCGGTGACGGTGGCGCAGCAGCTCCTGGAGGCGGTGGGCGAGCCCGGCGCGGAGGTCGTCTACGCCTGGCGCTCGTTCGAGGCCTACCCGCTGCTGGCCGACCTCGCCGGGGTGACGTCCGTACGCGTGCCGCTCGCGGGCGAGGACCACGACCTCGACGCCATGGCCGAGGCCGTGACCGACCGGACGAGCCTGATCTTCGTCTGCAACCCCAACAACCCGACCGGCACCGCGATCCGCCGCCGCGAGCTGACGGCCTTCCTCGACCGGGTGCCCGAGGACGTGCTGGTGGTGCTCGACGAGGCCTACCGCGAGTACATCCGCGACGAGGACGTCCCCGACGGCGTCGAGCTCTACCGCGACCGGCCCAACGTGTGCGTGCTGCGCACGTTCTCCAAGGCGTACGGGCTGGCGGGCCTGCGGGTCGGCTACCTCATCGGGCACGAGCCGGTGGCCTCGGCGGTGCGCAAGACCACCGTGCCGTTCGCCGTCAACAGCCTCGCCCAGCTCGCCGCCGTGGCCTCGCTCCAGGCCGAGGACGAGCTGCTGGAGCGGGTCGAGCGGGTGGTCAAGGAGCGCACCAGGGTGAGCGAGGCGCTGGCCGCGCAGGGCTGGACGGTGCCGCACTCCGAGGCCAACTTCGTCTGGCTGCGGCTCGGCGAGCGCACCGCCGACTTCGCCGCGGCCTGCGCGGCCGAGGGCGTCGCGGTGCGGCCGTTCCATCCGGAGGGCTGCCGGGTGACGATCGCCGACCCCGAGGCGAACGACGCCTTCCTGGCCGCCGCGGAGAGCTTCGCCGCTAGACCTTGACCTCTTCGGCGGTGGCCGCCGTCCTGACCTTGGCGCGTCGCTCGGTGGAGACCACCAGGGCGACGCCCACCAGGATGACCGCGCCACCGGCGATCATCTGCGGCGTGGCCACCTCGTTGACCACGAGCACGCCGAGCACGACCGCGACGGCCGGGTTGACGTAGGCGTAGGTGGACACCAGCGAGATGGGCGCGTTGCCGAGCAGCCAGGTGTAGGCGGTGAAGCCCACCAGCGAGCCCACCAGGATCAGGTAGACGAGGCCTCCCCAGGAGCGCCCGGAGACCGCCGCCACGTCGAGCCGCTCGCCGAACGACAGCCCGGCCACCAGCAGGCCGAGGCCGCCCGCCGCCATCTCGACCGCGCTGGCCGCCCACACGTTGGGCGGCATCGGGATGCGCGCCGACAGGAACGACCCGATCGACCACGACAGCGAGGCCACCAGGATCACCACGATCCCGGTGGTGCTCGCCGTCTCGCCGCCGCCGCTGAGCGACAGCGCGGCGACCCCGCCGAAGCCGACCAGCACGCCCAGCAGCGTGAGCAGCGCGGGCCGGTCGCGGGCCGCGATGCGGAACACCACCAGCCAGAGCGGCACCGACGCGACGAGCAGCGCGGCGAGGCCGGTGGAGATGTGCTGCTCGGCCACGGCCACCATGCCGTTGCCGCCGGTCAGCAGCAGCAGCCCGACCAGCGCGGCCCCGCCGAGCTGGCGGCCCGACATGCGGAAGGGCGCGGTGCCGTTCTTGACCAGGAGGAAGGCGCCGAGCAGGAGTGCGGCCACGACGAACCGGAGTGAGCCGCTGAGCATCGGGGGCATGGTCTCGATGGCGAACTTGATGCCGAGGTAGGTCGAGCCCCACACCACGTAGACGATGGCCAACGCGCCCCAGACCATCAGGGGGCGGGGGGTGTCAGCAGCGTTGCCAGTCATGGCTCATGACTTTACCGGGCGGGTGCGACAGAACGCTCGCGGGTATCGGACTGTGGGACGAGTGGCGAAATATGAGCGATAGTGGGCATTCGTGCCACTGTCGGGGTCCCTGTACGGGCTGCCAGGATCGCGGCGTCCGGAAGTCCGCACCGGGAGGAGTCCCATGTCCGCCGTCAACCTGTCTGCTGCCAACACTGAGGCCGTCGCCCACTTCGCCGCCCGCCTGACGTTCGAGACCGACGTCTCCGACGTCGCCGCCGACCTCGCCGCCGGCCTGCCCGGCCTCGTGGTCGTCGACTCCCGCAGCCGGGAGAGCTGGGACCAGGGGCACCTGCCGGGCGCGGTCCACCTGCCCACCCGCGAGATCGCCACGCGGGCCGCCGGGCTCGTGCCGCCGGACGCCCGGGTGGTCACCTACTGCTGGGGGCCGGGCTGCAACGGCGCGACCCGCGCCGCCCTGGAGTTCGCCCGGCTCGGCTATCAGGTCAAGGAGATGATCGGCGGCTTCGAGTATTGGGCGCGGGAGGGCTTCGCGGTCGAGACCGCCTCCGGCGTCAGCCGCCGGCCGGTCGACGCGCTCACGGCACCGGTGGAAGCCATCGCCTGCGGCTGCTGACCGGAACCCGTCACGGGCCCGGCGGCGCCGCGCAGCGCCCCTACAGCGCCGCGCAGCGGCCTTCTGGCGGCCGGTGGCCGAAAAAGTTGGCGCCCCCGTCCGAATCGTGTCGATCGGGGGCGTCCGAGAACATACCCGGATCCGGCCGGGTCAACCAACAACTCGGCAAGAGTCAATGCGCAGGTGCGCAAAGGTGACAGCGTCGGTCAAAACGCCGGTCACCACGACCCCTTGCCCAGTGCAGGACCGACCCCGCCGGAGCGGGTCACCTCGGGCCCAGCTTCTCCACGATCAGCCGGTAGAGCTGCCGGGGGCGGCCCGGCTGCGGGGTGCGGTTGGGCGGTAGCGGCCACGCGAGTCCCTCGTCAACCAACGTGCGCAGCAACCGCCGGGCCGTCCGGGGGGTGACCCCCAGCATCTTGCCCGCTCCTTCCGCGTCCACCACCGTGTCGCCGCCCTCCAGCTTCGCCGCCAGCCTGGCCAGCACCTCCACGCCCTTCGGCTTCAGCGCGGTGGCCCCGGCCGGCGGCATCCGCGGGGCCGGGATGAGCGCCCGCCCCTCGCGGTCCACGGCGAAGCCCTGTGCCTGCTTGCCCGCCTGGGTGCGGGCCAGCGCGGCCCGCGCGTGCGACTCCGCGTCGTGCGTCGTGCGCCCCATGCCCACGCCCACCTCGACCGCCAGCCCCAGCTCGTCGCGGATCCTGGCCGCGAACGGCAACACCCGGAACCCGTCGGTGGCCGCCGCGATCGAGCCCCTGGTCGCGGTGACCAGATAGCTGTGATCGTCGATCGGCCAGACGGTGGCGTTGATCCGGTTCGCCTCCTGGACCAGCAGCCGGTGCAGCGACAGCCGCAGCTCGTCGCGCCAGTAGCGGGGCGCGGCGCGGCGCACGGGTTCGCGCAGCGTCGGCACCTCCACCAGCACCACGGTGAGCTGCGACTCCTCCAGCCGGTGGTGCGCGCCGAGCAGCGCCGCCGTGTGCAGCGCCGTGCGCACCGCCGCCGAGGTGGGCCGGATCCTGATGGCCGGCACCCCCGCCGCGTTGAGGCGTTCGGCCACCGCGGGGAGGCAGGTGAGCGCCCCCGTGGTGACCCCCTGGCGGGCCAGGCGTTCGTGGTAGGCCGCGATCGTGCCGGTCGCTCCCGGCTCGTCGCGGCTGTGCACGTCCGTGGCCGGGATGCCGAGGTCGGTGTACGCCTCCTCGACGTCCGCCCGGCTTATCACGTCGATGCTGACCCTCTGGGGGTCGATCCGAGTGTCCAGCGCCGCCTTCGCCAACGCCGCCACCAATGCCGCTCCGCCGAGTTGTACGTAGGTCGCGGGCATCGTCAACACGCCGGAACGCCGCGCCAGGTCATAGGGGACCGGGCTGGCGAACAGACACGCGTCGACACCTGGACCCAGCCGCGTCACCTTGTCGGGCGCCTCCTGCTCGTCGCGATAAGCGGCGGCGACAAGGCGACACGGCAGCGGTGCAGCGGCGTGACCCATCAGCATGACCCGCTCGACCAGGTCGTGGGGTCCGACCACGCCGATGGTGAGGTCCGGGGTCATGGCGCCCGGGCGTGACACTCGGGGAGTTTCTTCGGCCCTCTCGACCAATGTTCGTCCCATCCTGCCGTCCGTTGCAATGCTCTCTTTTGGAACGATCGCTCGCGGGGGCCGTAATGTCACGCCCGACTTTTCCGGAAAGCCGTTCTGGTTGACCGCCCGGCAGTATGTCCTAGCAGCTCAGCGAGGTTTTTCCGCCGTTTTTTAGCGTTCGGAAATCTCTCGTGTAATGTCCGCGCCGAGCGCGCGCATTCGCGCGGCGAGATGCGCGTGGCCGCGGTCGATGAGGTAACCCGAGTCGATGACGGTCTCGCCCTCGGCCGCGAGGCCGGCGAGCACCAGCGCGATCCCGGAGCGCAGGTCGTGCGCGGTCACCTGGGCGCCGGTCAGCGGGGTGCGCCCGCGCACCACCGCGCGGCTGCCGTCCACCTCGACGTTGGCGCCCATCTTGTTGAGCTCGCCGGCCAGCGCGAAGCGGCCGTCGAAGATGCGCTCGTGGATGTAGCTGGTGCCCTCGGCCAGGGCCGCGACCGTCATCATCGGCGACTGGAGGTCGGTGGCGAAACCGGGATAGGTGTCGGTGATGATGTTGATCGGGCGCAGCGGGCCCTCGCAGCGCACGTGCAGCACCGCGCCCTGGCGGGCGAACTCGACGCCCATCTGCTCCAGCTTGTAGCGCACGACGCCGAGGTCGAGGCCGGTGCCGACGAGGTTGAGCTCGCCCCCGGTGATCGCCGCGGCCATCGCGAAGACGCCGGCGTCGAGCCGGTCGGGCATCACGGTGTGCTCGACCGCGTGCAGCTCCTCCACGCCCTCGACGGTGATGAACCCGGTGCCGCCGCCGCTGATGCGCGCGCCCATCTTGGTGAGCATGTCGATGACGTCGAGCACCTCGGGCTCCAGCGCGGCGTTCTCGATCACGGTCGTGCCCTTGGCCAGGCAGGCGGCCATGATGAGGTTCTCGGTGCCGGTGTGGGACGGGGTGTCGAGGTAGAGCGTCGCGCCGGTCAGGCCGCTGGCCTTGACGTGGATGACGGTCTCCTCCTCGTCCACGATCGCGCCGAGGCGCTTGTAGCCGAGGTAGTGGAAGTCGAGGTTGCGGCTGCCGAGGTTGCAGCCGCCGACCCCCTCGACGATCGCCTCGCCGAGGCGGTGCAGCAGCGCGGGGGTGAACAGCACCGAGCCGCGGAAGCGTCGGGCGATCTCGGCGGGCAGCACGGGGCTGCTCACCCTGGAGGCGTCGATGACCAGCGTGCGCTCGGACTCGTGCAGCTCGACGTAGGCGCCCACGGCCTCGGCCAGCTCGACCGCGCGCCGGACGTCCTCGATGATCGGCACGTTGCGCAGGACGGTGCGCCCCGTGGCGGCGAGCAGGGCCGCACCGATCATGGGTAGCACGGCGTTCTTCGCGCCCTGGATGAACGCGGTTCCACGCAGTGCGTTGCCACCGCGCACGCGGTAACGGACCATTTCGTGCGGCTCCTTGAAATCACGGGGAAGGGTCGATCGGGCCAACAGTAGTCGCTCGCACCAGATGACCCAGCCGAATCATCCGCTAAAGGGAGCCCCCGTGAGCCGCTCATATGCTTCTAGGTATCGCTGCCGGGTGCGCTCGACGACATGGTCCGGAAGACGAGGTGGGGGGTTTCCGGAGGATTTGTCCCATCCGGATTCGGGCGAAAGTAGCCAGTCGCGTACATATTGCTTGTCAAAAGACGGCTGGGACCGGCCCGGCCGCCACTCGTCGGCCGGCCAGAACCGTGAGGAGTCGGGCGTCAGCACCTCGTCGCCCAGCGTCAGCACGCCGTCGGCGTCCCAGCCCAGCTCGATCTTGGTGTCGGCGAGGATGATGCCGCGCTCGGCGGCGATCCGCGCGCCGCGCGTGTAGACGGCCAGCGTGATCCTGCGCAGCTCCTCGGCGGTCTCCGCGCCGATCTCCGCCACCACCCGCTCGTACGTGATCGGCTCGTCGTGCTCGCCCTGCGGCGCCTTGGTGGACGGCGTGAAGATCGGCTCGGGCAGCCGCGAGCCGTCCTCCAGCCCCTCGGGCAGCGGCACGCCGGAGACCGCGCCGCTCGCGCGGTATTCGCTCAGCCCGCCGCCCGCGAGGTAGCCGCGCGCCACGCACTCGACCTGCACCATCCGCAGCGGCCGGCACAGCACGCCGCGCGCCTCGTCGCCGGGTGCCACCACGTGGTTGGGCACGATGTCCTTGAGCTGGTCGAACCACCACAGCGAGAGCTGCGTGAGAATGGCCCCCTTGTCGGGGATGTCGGGCTGCAGCACGTAATCGAAGGCGGAGATCCGGTCGGAGGCCACCATGAGCAGCAGGCCGTCGTCGGTCTCGTAGAGGTCGCGTACCTTGCCGGAGTGCACGTGCTTCATCGGGCGATGTCCGTCCTGTGGTGGGAGCCGCGCAGCCCGATGCGGGCCACCAGGTCGTAGGCGTTGGCGCGGGCGCTCTCCTGGTCGGGACCGTTGCCGACCACGGCCAGCACGCGGCCGCCCGCGGAGCGGACCTCGCCACCCTCGCGGACGGTGCCGGAGTGCAGGACATAGGCGTGCTCTGTGTCGTGCTCGGTGTCGGCGAGCCCGGTGATCGGGTCGCCCTTGACCGGGGCCTCGGGGTAGCCCTCGGCCGCGATCACGACGGTGACCGCCGCGCCCGGCTTGAACACCGGGTCGAGCCCCAGCTCGCCGGTGGCGCAGGCCATGAGCAGCCCGCCGAGCGGCGTCTCCAGCCGGTCGAGCAGGACCTCGGTCTCGGGGTCGCCGAAGCGCGCGTTGAACTCGACGACCTTCGGCCCCTTCGCCGTCAGGGCCAGCCCGACGTAGAGGACCCCCTGGTAGGGCAGCCCGCGCCGGGACAGCTCGGCCATCGTGGGGTGCACGATCTCCCGCATGACCTGGTCGGTCAGCCCTTCGGGGGCCCAGGGCAGCGGCGTGTAGGCGCCCATGCCGCCGGTGTTGGGTCCCTCGTCGCCGTCGTAGGCGCGCTTGAAGTCCTGGGCGAGCTGGAGGGGCACGGCCGTGCTGCCGTCGCAGAGCGCGAACAGCGACACCTCGGGGCCGTCGAGGTATTCCTCGATCACCACCCGCTCGCAGGCCCGCGCGTGCGCCAGCGCCTTTTCGCGGTCGCCGGTGACCACGACGCCCTTGCCGGCCGCGAGCCCGTCGTCCTTGACGACGTAGGGGGCGCCGAACTCGTCGAGCGCCGCGGCGGCCTCCTGCTCGGTGGAGCAGGTGCGGGCCCGCGCGGTGGGCACGTCGGCGGCCATCATGATCTCCTTGGCGAACGCCTTGGAGCCCTCGATCATGGCCGCGTCGCACGAGGGCCCGAAGCAGGCGATGCCCGCCTCGCGCACCGCGTCGGAGACGCCTGCCACGAGCGGGGCCTCGGGCCCGACCACGACGAGGTCGGCCCGCAGCCGCGTGGCCAGCTCGGCCACCTGCCCGGGATCGAGCGGGTCGACCGCGTGGACGGTCGCGACCTGCTCGATGCCCGCGTTGCCGGGGGCACAATGCAGCTCGGTGACCTGCGGGTCGAGCTTCAGCGAACGGCACAGGGCGTGCTCACGCCCTCCGGATCCAATGACTAGAACGCGCACGGGCTCCATTGTCGCAGGCCCGGGGGACCGCTGGCCGGTGCAGGTCTCGGATGCGCCGATTGCCGGAAGAGCCGATGAACGCCGATGAACGCCGATGAACTTCGTGCGGTTCTCCCTGAGCGGTGTGCCGCCGGAACGGTATCGTCGTTTACGTTCAACCGCCTGTGGTAGGTTAAGGCGGCTTTGCGGCGTCTCTTGCGATTGGAGGTGGTCCGGGATGAATCCTGGTGATCCCAGCAGTACGTGCCACTCATGCACGTACTTCCCGTATGCCCCCGACCACTCCAATCAGGCAGCCTGATCGTGCCTCCACGCCAGTGAGGTGACTTTTTCGTCGCGTGGAGCGCGCCATGTCGGGCGGAAAGGGACTGCCATGCGCTCGTCCACGCTTTTCCGTCGAATCAACCGTTACCCGGTGCAGCGGGCCGCTCACCCGATCGTGAAGCCCGCCGCCGTTCCCTGCGTGCCGCCGACGCGGTCCGTCGTCGAGTTCGGCGCGTACGTGCGGGGCAAGAAGGTCCCGGCCACGGGCATCGCCGAGGCGCTCGACCTCGTACGCGAGCACAACAAGGACTCCGACGGCGCCAACGCCTTCGTCTGGGTCGGCCTGCACGAGCCCGAGTCCCCCGAGGTCGAGTGGCTGTCGGAGGTGTTCGGCCTGCACCCGCTGGCCGTCGAGGACGCCGTCAAGGCCCACCAGCGCCCCAAGGTCGAGCGGTACGGCGACTCGTTGTTCATGGTCCTCAAGACCATCGCCTACCTCGACCACGACCAGTCGAGCGACAACACCGAGATCATCGCCACCGGCGAGATCATGGTCTTCCTCGGCGCCGACTTCGTGATCACGGTGCGGCACGGCGAGCACTGCCCGCTCACGATCGTGCGCGAGCGCCTTGAGGACAAGCCCAAGCTGATGAACCGCGGCCCGGCCGGCGTGCTGCACGCCATCGCCGACCACGTCGTCGACCAGTACCTCCAGGTGGCCGACCTCATGCAGCTCGAACTCGAAGAGGTCGAGGCCACCGTCTTCGCCGACGTCAGCTCCCGCGACATCAACCGGATCTACCAGCTCAAGCGGGAGATGCTGGAGATGAAGCGGGGGGTCACGCCGTTGCAGGCGCCGCTGTCCGCGCTGCCGCAGCGGCGGGTGATCCCGGCCGAGATGCGCGAGTACTTCCGCGACGTCGGCGACCACCTGTCGAGGGTCTGCGAGCAGGTGGAGTCCTCCAACGAGCTGTGCAGCTCGATATTGCAGGCCGCGCTCGCGCGCTCGAACGCCCTCGCCAACGAGGACATGCGCAAGATCTCCTCGTGGGTGGCCATCCTGGCGGTGCCCACCATGATCGCCGGCATCTACGGGATGAACTTCGACTTCATGCCGGAGACCAAGCAGGTGTGGGGCTATCCGGCGGTGCTGGCCGTGATGATCACCGCCTGCGTGCTGCTGCACCGCGGCTTCCGCCGCAACGGCTGGCTCTGACCAGGGTCGCCGAAGCTCAGACGCCGACCGGCTTGAGCGGGGCGACGGGGCGCGGCAGCTCCAGCCCACGCTCGCGCCACAGCTCGCGCATCCGGTCGGGGTAGTCGGTCACGATGCCCGACACGCCGAGGTCGAGCATCCTGGCCCCGAGCGCGACGTCGTTGACCGTCCACACGGCGACGTCGAGCTCGGCGGCGGCGGCCTGCGCCATCAGCTTCTCGTCCACCATGACGTGCTCGGGCGAGAGCGTGGTGGCCCCGGCCGCGCGGGCCGCGGCGGGCACGTCGGAGCCGAGGTCGTCGTGCCAGTGCAGGGTGTCGGGCTCGATCAGCGCGAAGCGCCGCGTGCCGGGCGCGAGGCGCGCGGCGTGCCGGATGATCCGCCAGTCGAAGCTGAGCACGGCGGCGTTGCCGAGCCGGCCGTGCCGGTCGAGCTCGTCCACCACGAGCTCGGTGAACATCCCGGGGTCGGCCGTCAGCTCCGGCCTCGTGGGGTCGGACTTCAGCTCGACGTGCAGCCGCACGCTCTCGGCGTCGTAGGCGTTGACCAGCCCGAGCACCGCGCCGAGCGTCGGCATCCTGGTCTCCGGCATGGCGACCTGGGTGAGCGCGAACGGGTCGCCGGGGTGCTTCGGCAGCCGTACGCCCACGTCGAGCGTGTGGAGCTGGGCCAGCGTGAGGGCGTTGACCGGCTTGCCGACGTAGGGGTGGAGCGGGTCGCCGTCGCGCAGCGGCCGCCGGTCGGCGCTCGTCACCGCGGAGACCGTCAGGTCGTGCGTGAGCACGAGACGCCGGTCGGCGGTGAGCGCCACGTCGAGCTCCAGCGCGTGAACGCCGAGCTCCATCGTGCGGCTCATACCCGGCAGGGTGTTCTCCGGCCACAGGCCCCGGGCGCCCCGGTGACCATGAATCTCAACGCGCACACCGGGACCCTATCTGGAGCGGGGGGTCCAGAGGCAGTGCCACGCCGTGTCCTTTTTATCCTGCTACGCCCGGTCGGGCGCTACTCAAGGGACAATAGGCTGTTCTCTATGGCAAAGGTTCTTAAACCTGCCCATTTCCCAATAGTTCGGGCATGGGTTGATGGCTGGGTCATCTCCCGCAACGCCCCGGAGCCGGTACGCGTACCGTGGGGCCTGCGCGTGGACGTCGGACTCCCCGGCCACGTCGCCCGCCACATCGTCGCCGACCCCACGCCGGAGACCGTGCGCCACCTGACCGCCACCCTCACCACGCCGGGCACCTGGCTCAAGCTCTGCGCCCCCGCCGACACGATGGCCCCGCTGCTGCCGCGACCCTGGCAGGTCAAGGACCACGAGTACATGATGACCGCCCGCCTGACCGGCCTGGCCCGCGTGGCGGCGCCCGAGCCCCCGGCCGGCTACGCCCTGGCGGTCACCACCCGGGCCGGCGTCACGGCCGCCCGCCTGCTGACCCCGGCCGGGGAGGTCGCCGCCCGCGGCCAGTTCGCCGTGGCCGGCGGGACGGCCGTCGTGGACCAGGTGGAGACCGCGCCGAACCATCGCCGCCGCGGCCTCGGCTCCGTGGTGATGCGCACGCTCGCGACCCACGCCGCCCGCCGCGGAGCGCGCGCCGGCGTCCTCGTCGCCACCGCCGAGGGCCAGGCCCTCTACGAAACCCTGGGCTGGACCCTCCACACCCCGATGACGGCCGCCGTCCTCACCGACTGAACGGGTCAGACCAGGGGGCGGACCACCAAGGTCTGGTCGCGGCCGGGGCCCACGCCGATGGCGCTGATCGGGGCGCCGCTCATCTCCTCCAGCGTCCGCACGTACGCCTGCGCGTTCGGCGGCAGGTCGGCGAAGGTCTTGGCGCCGGTGATGTCCTCCTGCCAGCCCGGGAACTCCTCGTAAATGGGCTTGGCGTGGTGGAAGTCGGTCTGCGTCATGGGGATCTCGTCGTGGCGGACGCCGTCCACCTCGTAGGCCACGCAGACCGGGATGCGCTCCAGGCCGGACAGCACGTCCAGCTTGGTGAGGAAGTAGTCGGTGACGCCGTTGATCCGGGTGGCGTAGCGGGCGATGACCGCGTCGAACCAGCCGCAGCGGCGGTTGCGGCCCGTGGTCACGCCGTACTCGCCGCCGGTCGTGCGCAGCCAGTCGCCCATCTCGTCGGTCAGCTCCGTCGGGAACGGGCCCGAGCCGACGCGGGTGGTGTACGCCTTGAGAATGCCGATGATCTTCGTGAGCCGGTTCGGCGGGATGCCCGCCCCCGCGCACGCGCCGCCCGAGGTCGGCGAGGACGACGTCACGAACGGGTACGTGCCGTGGTCGATGTCGAGCAGCGTGCCCTGCCCGCCCTCCAGCAGCACGAACTTGTCCTCGTCCAGCGCCTTCGACAGCACCAGCGAGGTGTCGGCGATGTGCGGCTTGAGCCGCTCGGCGTAGCCGAGGTACTCCTCCAGCACCGCCTGCGGCTCGATGCCGCGCCGGTTGTAGACCTTGGTGAGCACCTGGTTCTTCTCGGTCAGCGCGACCTCGATCTTCTTGGCCAGGATGCCGGGGTCGAGCAGGTCCTGCACCCGCACGCCCATCCGGGCGATCTTGTCGCCGTACGCAGGACCGATGCCGCGCCCGGTCGTCCCGATCTTGGCCTTGCCGAGGTAGCGCTCGGTGACCTTGTCCAGGGCCTTGTGGTGCGGCATGATCAGGTGCGCGTTCGCCGAGATCAGCAGCCGCTCGGCGGAGATCCCGCGCGCGGCGAGACCGTCGATCTCGCTGAGCAGCACGCCGGGGTCGATCACCACGCCGTTGCCGATGACGGGGACGACCTCCGGCGACAGGATGCCCGTCGGCAGCAGGTGCAGCGCGTACTTCTGGTCGCCGATGACGACCGTGTGGCCCGCGTTGTTGCCCCCCTGATAGCGGACGACGTAATCGACGTCGCCACCGAGCAAGTCGGTGGCCTTGCCCTTGCCCTCATCGCCCCACTGGGCACCAACGAGAACGGCAGCCGGCATGGTTCAGTCTCCCGAGCACAAAACGAAACCCCTGGCGCAAGCGCGACAGGGGCTCTTGCGTAGAGAGACTACCCGAACGTGTCCTTTCGTCCCAAGGGGGCCGTGCGCTGCTACCCCTTCGCCAGGGCTTCGTAGCCGGTTTCGGTGCTGTCCTTGAGGAACTGCAGGCAGCGTTCGGCCTCGTCCTTCTCGCCGATCGCCTGGGCGGCCCTCGACAGGGCGTACAGGCAGCGGAGGAAGCCGCGGTTGGGCTCGTGCTCCCAGGGGATGGGCCCGTGTCCCTTCCAGCCGTTGCGGCGGAGCTGGTCGAGGCCGCGGTGGTAGCCGGTGCGCGCGAAGGCGTAGGAGGTGACCGCGTGCCCCTGGGCGAAGTACTCCTCCGCCAGCGCGGCCCACGCCGCCGGGTGGGCGGGGTAGCGGGCGGCCACGTCGGAGGCCTTGGCGCCGGACTCCAGCGCTTCCCTGGCCTCGGGCAGGTCCGGCAGATGAGTCGGGGGCGGCCCGGCGAGAAGGTTATCCATAGGACAAGTCATACCCGCCGGGCCAGGCGCGTGGCTACGAGATCTTCGTCCCAGCGCTCTTGAGGTGCTGGCACGCCTCGACGACGCGGGCGGCCATGCCGGTCTCGGCGGCCTTGCCGTACGAGCGCGGGTCGTAGGTCTTCTTGTTGCCGACCTCGCCGTCCACCTTGAGCACGCCGTCGTAGTTGCGGAACATGTGGTCGGCGATCGGGCGGGTGAAGGCGTATTGAGTGTCGGTGTCGATGTTCATCTTCACCACGCCGTAGGAGATGGCCTCCTGGATCTCCTCCAGGGTCGAGCCGGAGCCGCCGTGGAAGACCAGGTCGAAGGGCTTGTCCTTGCCGTACTTGGCGCCGACCGCCTCCTGGATCTCCTTCAGCACGCCCGGACGCAGCTTGACGTGGCCCGGCTTGTAGACGCCGTGGACGTTGCCGAAGGTCGCGGCCAGCATGTAGCGGCCGCGGTCGCCCACGCCGACGGCCTCGGCGGTGGCGAGCGCGTCCTCGCTGGTGGTGTAGAGCTTCTCGTTGATCTCGCCGACGACGCCGTCCTCCTCGCCGCCGACGACCCCGATCTCCATCTCCATGATGATCCGGGCCCGCGCGCACTTGTCGAGGAGCTCCTGGGCGATCTCCAGGTTCTCCTCCAGCGGCACGGCGGAGCCGTCCCACATGTGCGACTGGAAGAGCGGGTCGAGGCCCTTCGACACCCGCTCCAGCGAGATGTCGATCAGCGGCCGCATGAAGCCGTCGAGCTTGTTCTTCGGGCAGTGGTCGGTGTGCAGGGCCACGGTGACCGGGTATTTGTCGGCGACGATGCGGGCGTACTCGGCCAGCGCGGTCGCGCCCGTGACCATGTCCTTGACCGTCGTGCCGGACAGGAACTCCGCGCCGCCCGTGGAGACCTGGACGATGCCGTCGCTCTCCGCCTCGGCGAACCCCCGCAGGGCGGCGTTCAACGTCTGCGATGAGGTCACGTTGATCGCCGGGTAGGCGAATCCGCCGGCCTTGGCCCGGTCGAGCATCTCAGCGTAGACCTCTGGAGTCGCGATAGGCATGATTCATCTCCCTGAGAAGTAACGGCTGTACGCCAGGGCCCAGTATTCCGGCTCACTACCCGGCGTGGTAGAGACAACGCCCGTGCGGGGAACACGTCACGCATGCCCGCTGACGGTAGGCTCTGCCCCGTGGACTGGCTTTTGAATCTCCTCGACCCGACGTGGTGGCTGACCATTCTCGGCACTTTCGCCACGATCGGCGTGCTGGCCATCATCTTCGCAGAGACGGGTCTGCTGCTCGGGTTCTTCCTGCCCGGAGACTCGTTGCTGGTGGCCGCGGGGATTTTCAGCTCCGCGTCCGTCGCGGCGGGCATGAACATCGAGCCGCTCTCCTTCCCCCTCCTGGTGGTCGGCACCCCGCTGTGCGCCATCGCCGGGGCCCAGCTCGGGCATTTCCTGGGGGCGCGTTTCGGGCGGAGGATGTTCGACAAACCCGATTCCCGGTTGTTCAAGAGGGAGCACGTGCTCCGGGCCGAGGAGTTCTTCGAGAAGTTCGGTCCGGCCAAGGCGGTCGTCCTGGCCAGGTTCGTGCCGATCGTCCGTACGTTCATGAATCCCGTCGCGGGCGTCCTGGAGATGCACCCCCGGCGTTTCTTCGTCTGGAACGTCATCGGCGGCGTCGTCTGGGTCGAGAGCCTGCTCCTGCTCGGCCACTTCCTCGGCGGCCAGGTCGACCCGAAGCAGATCGACAAGTACGTCCTGCCGGGCGTGTTCGTCATCGTCCTGATCTCGCTCATCCCGATCATCGTCGAGGTGGTCAAGAAGCGCCGCGAGGCCAAGCGGCTGCCCGCCCCCAACGGCAAGCACCACCGCGTTGGCGACCCTTTCTGAGATCCTGAGCAGGAGAAGATCCGGAAGAGCCGCACACCACGCGCTACGCTCCCTGTGTGGGACGCCACAGGTCGGATCCGATGGGTCTCGCCCGCATGGCGCTGGCCGTTGTCGCGGCGGGCGCCCTGGTGACACTCCTGGTCATCGGCGCGCGGGCGCTGATCGGCACGCTCAGCGCGCCGTCACAGGCCGAGCGCGAGCGGGTCTCCGCGCCGGCCACCCCCGTGGGCGAGCCGGACGCGCGGGTGCCGACCGTGCGCATCGAGTGCCTGGCGGAGACGTGCCCCACCGTCACCGTACGCGTGCCGGGCGGCGACGTGCTCCAGCACCGCGAGATGAGCAGGGGCGAAGAGGTCAACTACTTCGAGGACGAGCTGGACGTCGTGGTGAGCGACGGCGGCACCGTCCGCGTCACCGAGAACGGCCTGCCCCGCCCGCAGGGCGAGCCGGGCGCCAGGCAGGCGTTCACGGTGCGCGCCTCCGGCTGAGCGCCGGTCAGAGCCCCAGGTCGTCCAGCGTGTACGCGGTGCGATACTCCAGCCCCTCGCCGACGACCCGATCGCGCGCCCCCCGGTCGACGATCGTGGCCACGGCCACCACCTCGGCCCCGGCCTCGCGCAGCGCCTCCACGGCGGTCAGCACCGACCCGCCGGTGGTCGAGGTGTCCTCCACGGCCAGCACCCGCCGCCCGGCCACGTCGGGCCCCTCGATGCGCCGCTGGAGCCCGTGCTGCTTGGTGGCCTTGCGCACCACGAACGAGTCGAGCGCGCGCCCGCGCGCCGCCGCCGCGTGCAGCATGGCGGCCGCCACCGGATCGGCCCCGAGGGTGAGGCCGCCCACGGCGTCGTAGCCGAGGTCGCCGGTCAGGTCGAGCATCACCTTGCCGACGAGGGGCGCGGCCACGCCGTCGAGCGTGATCCGCCGCAGGTCGAGATACCAGTCGGCCTCGATGCCCGAGGAGAGCGTGACCTTGCCGTGGACGACGGCCTTCTTCTTGATCTCGGCCAGCAGATTGTCGCGGTCTGTCATGCCTCCAAGCTTAGGGTCCTGATCAGCCCCGACCCCGCCGGTACAGCTTCGCGGCCAAAGCAGGTCTCCCGGTTTAGCCAAGACGGGGACTGCGGAATGTATGCGCGAGGCAACGCCACGTAATCGCGAGGTCACCATGAGTGTCGAACCGCCGCGCAGCGACGCGGATCTCCTGCGGGCGTCCGCACAGGGCGACGCCGCCGCCTACGGCCTGCTCTACCGGCGGCACGCGGCCGCGGCCAGGGCGCTGGCCCGCCAGCTCGTCCGCGGCACGGAGGCCGAGGACGTCGTCGCCGAGGCGTTCACCAAGGTCCTCGACCTCGTGGGCCGGGGCCGAGGCCCCGAGTGGAGCTTCCGCACCTGCTTACTGACCGTCGTGCGCCGCACCGTCCACGACCGCTCCCGCGTCGAGAGCGGCGGGCTCGCCGGCGGCGAGATCGAGGACTACGACCCCGGCGCGCCCTTCGTCGATCCCGCGCTCGTCGGGCTGGAGAGGTCGATCGTCGCCCGCGCCTACCTGTCGCTGCCCGAGCGGTGGCGGGCCGTGCTCTGGCACGTCGAGGTCGAGCGGTGCCGGCCCGCCGCGGTCGCGCCGCTGCTCGGCCTGTCGGCCAACGGCGTGGCCGCCCTCGCCTACCGGGCGCGTGAGGGGCTGCGGCAGGCGTACCTCCAGGTGCATCTCGGCTCGCGGCCGCGGCGCGAGTGCCGGCCGGTGCTCGGCAGGATGGGCGCGTACGTGCGGGGCGGGCTGGCGCGGCGCGACTCCCGGGTGGTCGACGAGCACGTCGGCCGCTGCGAGGAGTGCAACGGCGTGCTGCTGGAGCTGGCCGACGTCAACCGCGGGCTGCGGGTGATGGTGGGGCCGCTGTACGTCGGCCCGCTCTTCGGCGGCTACGCCGCGGCGCTGGCCAAGGGCACGGGCGGCGCGGCCGGGCTGCTGGGGGTCCTCGCCGCGCTCCGGCGGGCGGCGCGGCGGCGGAGGGCCGCGCTGGGCGGTGGCGCGGCGGTCGCGGCGGCGATGACGGCCGCGTTGTTCCTGATGTCGGCCGACGAGCCGGCTGGCCGGTCCGTGGCGGCCTCGACGGCGATGGAACCGGCCGCGCCGGTGCCGTCTCCTCCGTCACCGCCACGACCGGTCGGGCGTTCCGAGCTGGCACCGCACCTGCTGGGGTCTGGCGGGGGTTCCGAGCTGGGGCCGTACCCGCTGGGGCCTGGCGGGAGTCCTGAGCTGGCACCGTACCTGCTGGGGCCGGTTGGGCGTTCCGAGCTGGGGCCGTACCTGATGGGGGCGGTCGGGGGTCCCGAGCTGGGGCCGGTCGGGCGTCGCGCGCTGGTGTCGCCGCCGGCCCCTGGGCCGGCGCGCAGCCCGTCCGGTCAGGCCCGGTTGCGGGCCGCCGTCGAGCCGCTCGGCGCGCTCGTCCGCGCCCAGCCCGGCATCGTCGGCGTCCGGCTGCGCAACGACGGCGACGCGCCCAGCGGCGAGGTGGCCGCGCTGGTCGAGCTGCCGAAGGGCGTCACGCTCATCCCCACGGCCCGCCGGCACCAGGCCGCCGCGCTCCACGGCCCGGCCGGCACGGCCGACGGCTGGGCCTGCCGCCCCACCGGCGGCGGCGCCCGGTGCGGGCGGGCGCCGCTGCCGCCCGGCGAGGGCACGGCGGTGTTCCTGCGGGTGCGGGTCGACGAGAACGCGCCCGAGGGCGCCGGGCCCGCGCTGCGGGTCGAGGCCGGGGCGCTGCGGGTGCTGGCGCGGGCCGAGGACGGGGTGCGCGCGAGCGGCGCGCCCGCCAGGTTCGCCACCGAGGGCAGGGTCACCGTACGCGCGGTCGGCAACTCCCTGCTGACCTGCCCCGAGGAGCGGGAGGGCTGCCCGGAGGCCCGGCGGCGGCAGGGCGACCAGCGGGACAACGACCTGTGGCCGATGGAGCCGCTCGACCGCGACGACGATCCGGCGACCCGCTGCTCCAGCGCCGCCCGGCTCGTCCTGCCGAAGGGCGGGCGGGTGGTGTGGGCCGGGCTCTACTGGTCGGCGAGCGGCGACCGGGCCGGGCCGATCAGGGTGCGTCCGCCGGGGCGGGGGTCGTACGTCACCGTCCACCCGTCGAACGCGGCCGTCCGCGAGCTGCCCAACGGGCCGGTCTACCAGGCGTTCGCCGACGTGAGCATGCTGGCGGCCGGTGCGCGCAGGAGCGGCCTGTGGTGGGCGGCCGACGCGCCCGTCATGGAGGGGACGGCGGGGCACGCCGGGTGGAGCCTGGTGCTGGTCGTCACCGATCCGCGCGAGCCGTACAGCCAGGCCGTGGTCCTCGACAGCGCCACCGTCGTCGGCGGGCCGCGACGGCGGGTACGCCTGCCGATCGGCGGCCTCACCCCCGCGGCCGCTCCCGCGCGGGCCGAGCTGGTCACCTGGGAGGGCGACGCCGGCCTCGCGGGCGACCGCGTCTCCCTCGGCAGCGGCGCCCTCACCCCGGCGGGCGGCGACCGCGACCGGTCCAACGTCTTCGACGGCTCCTCGGGCGGGGTGGCGGAGATGACGTTCGGCGTGGACGTCGACACGGTCGGCGCGGAGCTGGGGGCCGATCCCGGGCTGACGATCGCCACCGACAAGGACGTGGTCATGTTCGGGGTGGCGGCGCTGAGCGTACGGGCACGCTCGTGACCGCGAAAAGGACAAACTGGTACGGTTCGCCTAGGCGACCCAGCGCATCGACGGCCGAGGGGCGAATCGTCGGGATTAACCCTCGGACGATCACCTGCTTTCATTACCCTGAGAGAGGGCCGCCGGATCCGGTCTCTGACGGTGCAGAGCCAGCAAGGTCGGACCACCAGGAAAGGGGCGGTGTCAGTGGATCGCTGCGCGCTGTTCGTGGACGCCGGCTATCTGCTGGCAGACGGAGCGATGGCCGTGCACGGCACACGCCATCGCGAAGCGGTCGCCTGGGACTACCCGGGGCTGCTCCAGCTCATGACCGGCCTGTCGCGCGAGCGCACCGGGCTGCCGCTGCTGCGCTGCTACTGGTACGAAGCCACGGTCGAGGGCCGGCGCACGCCGGAGCACGACGCGCTGGCCGACATACCGGGGCTCAAGCTCAGGCTGTCGCGCATCAGGCCCGGCCGGCGCGAGGGCGTGGACGCCCAGGTCCACCGCGACCTCATGACGCTCGCCCGCAACAACGCCATCTGCGACGCCGTGGTCGTCAGCGGCGACGAGGACCTCACGCAGGTCGTCTGCGACGCGCAGGACCTCGGCATCCGGGTCACGGTCATCCACGTGGCCGCCGAGGGCGGGTGGGCGGTGTCCCGTTCGCTGCAACAGGAGTGCGACGACCTGGTCGAGCTGGGTGCGGTGCACCTGCGGCCCTACGTCGCGATGGTCTCCGGCGTCAGCGAGTCGTCCAACGGGCACCACCATCACCAGGCCCAGCCGCTGACCAATGGCCAGGGCACCCACGCCCTGCCGCCCGCGCAGCCGCCCCCGTCGCCGCCGCCCTCGTCCCTGCCCTCTTCCCTGCCTTCTTCGGTGCCGCTGGCCGCGCCGCAGCCGTCCGGGAGCCACGCGGCCGGGTCGTCGGGCTCGACCGGGCAGCACTCCGCGAACGGCTCGGCCCACTCCGGACGCGGGCAGTCGTCCGCGCCGCCGGTGCTGCCGACGTACACCAACTACCAGATCGAGCAGCCCTCGTCCCCGGCGCCGGCCACCGGGCCCATCCCGATCCAGCCGTCCGCACCGCCGCCGGCACAGCAGGCCCCCTCGCCGTCGCCCAGCACGGGACAGTTCGCCGCGCAGTCCGGCAGCGGGGGCTACCAGCCGTCGCAGCACGGCTCGTACTCGGGGCCGCACGCCGCGCCGGTCGTCCCCGCGGCGGCCACGGCCGGCGCCACCACGCTGTCCGACGCGGTCAAGGCCGCCCACCGCGAAGGGCACGACTTCGGTGAGTCCGTCGCCAGGGACGCGCCCGCGCTGTGGCTGGAGGCGGTGCTCGCCCGCAAGCCCCGGATGCCGTCCGACCTGGAGGCGCGGCTGCTGCAGGGGTCGTCGCTGCCGATCGACTTCCTGCTCCACGACGAGGTGCGCCACGCCCTGCGCAGGGGGTTCTGGGACGCCCTGGAGCGGGCCCGGAGCTAGCCGCCCGACAGGGCGTCGAACCCGGCGCGCAGGTGCGTGACCCGATCCGTGAGATCGGACAGCGGAGCGGCGAGCGCCTGGTCCTGCGACTTGCGGACCAGCTCCCGCATCCGGGCCAGCTCGTCCTCGACCGCCGTCAGCCGCCGCGACAGCTCGGGCAGCACCGACGTGTGGTCGCCGGCCCCGGGCGGCAGCTCGCCGGTGAGCCGCTCGCGCAGCAGGGACGCCTGCTCGGCCACCCGCTTGTGCATGGTGTAGAGCTCGGCGAACACCGACACCTTGGCCCGCAGCACCCACGGGTCGAACGGCTTGGTGAGATAGTCGACCGCGCCCGCCGCGTAGCTGCGGAAGGCGTAGTCGGGAGCGCTGTCCACCACGGTCAGGAAGATGATCGGGATGTTCCTGGTCCGCTCGCGCCGCTTGATGTGCGCGGCCGTCTCGAACCCGTCCATGCCCGGCATCCGCACGTCGAGCAGGATGAGCGCGAACTCGGTGTTGAGCAGCGCCTTGAGCGCCTCCTCGCCCGACCGGGCGCGCACCGGCACCAGGTCGAGCGAGCTGAGGATGGCCTCGAGCGCGATGAGATTCTCCTCGCGGTCGTCGACCAGCAGGATCTTGGCACGATCCGGCACGATCACGCCCCTTCGCCTGATGAGTCGGATGCGGCTGAGTCGGATGCGGCGCCCTTGCCGCGGCTGAGCCAGCCCCGCAGGCGTTCGAGCAGGCGGTCGACGTCGACCGGCTTGGGCACGTAGTCGGAGGCGCCGGAGGCGATGCTCTTCTCGCGGTCGCCGCGCATGACCTTCGCCGTGAGCGCGATGATCGGCAGGTCGGCGAACTGCGGCATGCGCCGGATGGCCGAAGTGGTGGCCCAGCCGTCCATCTCCGGCATCATGATGTCCATCAGCACGAGCGCGACGTCCTCGTTCCGTTCGAGCTGCTCGATCCCCTCACGGCCGTTCTCAGCGTAGACGACCGTCGAGCCGTGCCGCTCCAGGACGCTGGTCAGCGCGAACACGTTCCGGATGTCGTCGTCCACGATGAGGATCTTGGCGCCGTTGAGCGGGTCGTCGCCCTGCCACTGCGACGGGGTCTCGACCGGCGGCTCGACCAGCTCCGGCATGGGCAGGTCGAGCGGCAGCGGCGGCTCGGGGACGGCGTGCGCGGCCGGCTCGTCGGAGGGCGGGCTCATGAGCTGCCGCCGCGCCACGCCGCCGTCGGTGGCCGCGAGCGGCCCGGTGTAGGAGGCGGGCAGGTAGAGCGTGAACGTGCTGCCCTTGCCCAGCTCGCTGTCCACGTGGATCTCGCCGCCCAGCAGCCGGGCGATGTCGCGGCAGATCGCGAGGCCGAGGCCGGTGCCGCCGTACTTGCGGCTGGTGGTGCCGTCGGCCTGGCGGAACGCCTCGAAGATGACGTCGCGCTTGTCGGGCGCGATGCCGATGCCGGTGTCGATCACCTGGAACGCCAGCAGGTCGCGGGCGTCGTGCAGGGTGTCGTCGTCGAAGTCGACGCCGGGAGGCGCCATCGACACGCGCAGCTTGACCTCGCCACGCGGGGTGAACTTCACCGCGTTCGCCAGCAGGTTGCGCAGCACCTGCTGCAGCCGCTGCTCGTCGGCGCGCAGCTCGCCCGGCACGTCCGGCTCGATGTCGACGGTGAACGCGAGCCCCTTGTCCTGCGCGAGCGGCGCGAACGCCGCCTCCAGCAGGTCGACCATCTTCGGCAGCGCCACCTGGATCGGGTGGATGTCCATCCGGCCCGCCTCGACCTTGGACAGGTCGAGCATGTCGTTGATGAGCTGGAGCAACGCCGAGCCGGCGCTGTGGATGGTCCTGGCGAACTCGACCTGCTGCGAGGTGAGGTTGCCCTCGGCGTTCTCGGTCAGCAGCTTGGCCAGCACGAGCAGGCTGTTGAGCGGCGTGCGCAGCTCGTGCGACATGTTCGCGAGGAACTCGGACTTGTAGCGCGAGGAGACCGCGAGCTGCTCGGCGCGCTCCTCCAGGGTGCGGCGGGCCTGCTCGATCTGGAAGTTCTGGATCTCGATGGCGCGGTTCTGCTTGGCCAGCAGCGCCGCCTTGTCCTCCAGCTCGGCGTTGGACCTGCGCAGCTCCTCCTGCTGGCGCTGCAGCTCGTCGGAGCGTTCCTGGAGCTCGCGGGTGAGCCGCTGCGACTCGGTCAGCAGGTCCTCGGTGCGGGAGTTGGCGATGATGGTGTTCATGGTGACGCCGATGGTCTCGACGAGCTGGCGCAGGAAGTCGAGGTGCACCTCGCCGAACGGCGTGAACGAGGCCAGCTCCAGCACGCCGAGCACGCGGTTCTCGAACAGGATCGGCAGCACCACGATCTGCGCGGGCGTGGACTGGCTGAGGCCGCTGTCGATCGTGATGAACTGCGGCGGCACGTCGTCGAGCACGATGTGCCGGCCCTCGGCCGCGGCCTGCCCGACGATGCCCTCGCCGATCGCGAACCGCTGCCGCGGCGCCTTGTCGGGCCGCACGCCGTAGCCGCCGATCAGCACCAGCTCGTGGTCGCCCTCGGGGTCGATGCCGTAGAAGGCGCCGTAGCGGGCCGAGACCAGCGGCGTCAGCTCGCTCATGGTCAGCTTGGCCACCTCGAACAGGTCGCGGTGGCCCTGCATGAGCCGGGAGATGCGGGCCAGGTTGGACTTGAGCCAGTCCTGCTCCTGGTTGGCCTGGGTGGTCTCGCGGAGGTTGGCCACCATCGAGTTGATGTTGTCCTTCAGCTCCGCCAGCTCGCCCTGCGCCTCGACGGCGATCGAACGGGTGAGGTCGCCGCGGGCGACGGCGCTCGTGACGGTGGCGATGGCGCGCACCTGGGTGGTGAGGTTGCCGGCCAGCTCGTTGACGCTCTCGGTGAGCCGCTTCCAGGTGCCCTCGACGCCCTCGACCCGGGCCTGCCCGCCGAGCTGGCCTTCCGAGCCCACCTCGCGGGCCACGCGGGTGACCTCGGAGGCGAAGGAGGACAGCTGGTCGACCATGCGGTTGATGGTGGTCTTCAGCGCCAGGATCTCGCCCTGGGCGTCCACGTCGATCTTGCGGGTGAGGTCGCCGTTGGCGACCGCGGTGGTCACCTCGGCGATGTTGCGCACCTGGTAGGTCAGGTTGTTGGCCATGAAGTTGACGTTGTCGGTGAGGTCCTTCCAGACGCCCGACACGCCCTGCACCCGGGCCTGGCCGCCCAGCTGGCCCTCGGTGCCGACCTCGCGGGCCACCCGGGTGACCTCGGAGGCGAACGACGAGAGCTGGTCCACCATCGTGTTGAGGGTGTCCTTGAGCTGCAGCATCTCGCCCTGGGCATCGACGGTGATCTTCTTCGACAGGTTGCCCTGCGCAACGGCGGACGAGACCGCGGCGATCTGGCGTACCTGTGAGGTGAGGTTGTTGGCCATCGAGTTGACGTTGTCCGTCAGGTCCTTCCAGACGCCGGACACGCCGCGCACCTGGGCCTGGCCGCCGAGCTGGCCCTCGGTGCCGACTTCGCGGGCCACGCGGGTGACCTCGGAGGCGAACGACGAGAGCTGGTCGACCATCGTGTTCATGGTGGACTTGAGCTCCAGGATCTCGCCCTGGGCGTCCACGTCGATCTTGCGGGTGAGGTCGCCGTTGGCGACCGCGGTGGTGACCTGCGCGATGTTGCGGACCTGGTAGGTCAGGTTGTTGGCCATCGAGTTGACGTTGTCGGTGAGGTCCTTCCAGACGCCCGACACGCCCTTGACCTCGGCGCGCCCGCCCAGCTTGCCCTCGGTGCCGACCTCGCGGGCCACGCGTGTCACCTCGTCGGCGAACGACGAGAGCTGGTCGACCATCGTGTTGAGGGTGTCCTTGAGCTGGAGGATCTCGCCCTGCGCGTCGACGGTGATCTTCTTCGACAGGTTGCCCTGGGCCACGGCCGTCGCCACGGTCGCGATGCTGCGCACCTGCGAGGTGAGGTTGTTGGCCATGAAGTTGACGTTGTCGGTGAGGTCCTTCCAGACGCCCGACACGCCGGTGACCTGGGCCTGGCCGCCCAGCTGGCCCTCGGTGCCGACCTCGCGGGCGACCCTGGTGACCTCCTCGGCGAAGCCGGAGAGCTGGTCGACCATGGTGTTGACGGTGTTCTTCAGCTCGAACATCTCGCCCACGGCGTCGACCGTGACCTTGCGGCTCAGGTCGCCCTTGGCGACCGCGGTGGTGACCACGGCGATGTCGCGGACCTGGGCCGCGACGCGCGAGGACATCGTGTTGACGGCCTCGGTGAGGTCGCGCCAGCTTCCCGACATGCCGCGCAGGTTGGCGCTGCCGCCCAGCCGTCCCTCGGTGCCGGCCTCGCGGGCGACCCTGGTCACCTCGGAGTTGAACAGCGCGAGCTGGTCGACCATGCCGTTGATGGCCTTGCCCAGGCGGCGCACCTCGCCGCGGGCCGAGCGGTCGAGGTCGATGCGCCGCGACAGGTCGCCCTTGGCCACCGCGTCGATGACGTCGGCGGCGCCGCTGACCGGGCTGACCAGGGCGTCGATCAGCATGTTGACCGACTCGACGCTCTCGGCCCAGGCGCCCACGCCGGGGCCGGGCGTCAGCCGCTCGCTGAAGCGGCCTTCCTTGACCACTTCTTTACGTACGCGGACCAGCTCGTTCGCGAGATGCTCGCGACGGTCGGCCACTTCGTTGAGCAGCAGCCGCACCTCGCTCAGGATGCCCGGGGGTGCGTGGGGGACCCGCCGCCGGAAATCGCCGTCACGCCACGAGAAGAGAGTCTCCAGAATGGGCACGAGATCGGACTCGGTGTAAGTCCTCTCCTCCGGGGTCGGCGCGGCCTTGGCCGTGGTCATGGGGCCTCCTTCACTCGCCCTGGGCCTTCGCGAGTGATTCAAGTCTGTCACGTTGAGTAGCTCGTAGTCCTGTCCTTGGATTTACCCCAAGCCCGTGCGATGTGTGGTAGGCACGATGGGATGACTGCATCTCCCCATGCGGTGCTGGCTGCGACATTCGCGCCGGGCGAGACCGCTGTGACGGCCGCGATGAGGTTCACGCGCGAGGTGATGACCGCGTGGGCCGCTGGTGGCGTGCTCCATACCGCCGAGCAGGTAGCGGGGGATTTGGCAGAGCAAGTCGCTGACGAGCCTTTTGAAGTAATGTGGCAGCATTTTGGGGATGCGGTGCGGGTGGAGTTCCGTCAGCGCATGGTTTCCCACGGTGATCCGAAGGCTCCTTCCGCGAACGTCGAGGAGTGGGGAGTCACCTTCAGGGGCGATTCCCGTGTCCATTGGGCAAGACTCACGCTACCGGGCTCCGTGGACCGCGTGGCCGCCGAGCGGGTGGAGGAGAGCTCGCACGGACCCCACTGGCTGGGGTTCCTGGCCGACGCGAGCGACCTGCTCGCCGGCACCCTCGACCCCGACATGGTGCCCGCCATCATCGCCCAGATCGTGGTGCCGCGCCTGGCGACCTGGTGCGCGGTCTACACCTCCGCCGGCGACTCGGGGCCGCTGCGGCTGGTCTACCTATGGCACGCCGACGAGGCCAGGATCGACGGGCTGCGCGAGCAGCTCGACGGCCTGGACGTCAGCGAGGCCGACGACCGGGTCACCTCGCTGCTCCACCTGCCCGACTCCCAGGTGCTGGCGGTGCCGCTCACGGCGCGCGGCCGCGGCCTCGGCCTGATGTGCCTCGGCCGGCCCGACCGCTTCCCCGACGAGGTCATCCAGTTCGCCGACGACATCGGCAGGCGCGCCGCGCTCGCGATGGACAACGCCCGGCTGTACGCCCAGCAGGCCGCCGCCAATCGGGCGCTCCAGCGCAGCCTGCTGCCGCCCAACGAGCCCGAGGTGCCGGGGCTCGACTACGGCGTCATCTACGAGCCCGCCGGCGAGGCCAACGAGGTCGGCGGCGACTTCTACGACCTGTTCAAGGCGGGCGACGACTCCTGGCGCTTCGCCATCGGCGACGTCTGCGGCACCGGGCCGGAGGCGGCCGCCGTGACCGGCCTGGCCCGGCACACGCTGCGGCTGCTGGCCCGCGAGGGCTACGGCATCGCCGCCGTGCTCGGGCGGCTCAACCAGGCGATCCTGGAGGAAGGGGAGCGGGCGCGCTTCCTGACGCTGCTGCACGGCGACATCACGCCGGTGGCGAGCGGGCTGGAGGTGCGGCTGGTCTCGGCGGGGCACCCGGAGGCGCTGCGGCTGCGTCCCAACGGCAAGGTCGAGGCGGTGACCACGCCGCAGTCGCTGCTCGGCGTCTTCCACGAGGTCCTCTTCGAGGCCGACACCGTCCACCTCGACCACGGCGACGTGCTGCTCGCCGTCACCGACGGCGTCACCGAGCGGCGCAACGGCGGGCGGCTGCTCGACGACAACGGCGGCCTGGCGAGGATGCTGGGCGAGTGCGCGGGGCTGTCGGCGCGGGCGGTGGCCGAGCGCATCCGGCGCGGGGTGGCCGAGTTCGCCACCGAGCCGAGCGCGGACGACCTCGCCATCGTCGTCCTGCGCGCCCGCTGACCGCTTTTCCGGGTGCCCGGCTGTGTACGGCCGGCGCCGGGCCCGCCCTCCGCGCCGGCGGGCGCGCCGGTCGGGGCAGGACCGAACGGCGGCGGGGCCGGGGAGGGCGTGGCCGGGCGAGCGGGGCCCGTACGTCCCGGGGACCGGGGCGTGACGGCGCTCCGCGCGAGCCTGTCAGCGCGGGCCGCCGACGTTCAAGACACCGGAACCGCCAACTCTTTACGACATGTCATATGTCAGCGGGTTTTCACATGTTTCCTGGCGAAATCGAGCTGCAGCGCGATCTGCGCGATCTGCTCGGAGACCACCAATGAGCCGTGGATGGCGTCGTAGGTGTAGAGCTCGTGCTCGCGCCCGTGCTCGGCGAGCTTGGCCACGTACTTCTCGATCTGGCGGAACGGGCAGCGGGCGTCGTTCTCGCCCGCGAGGATCAGCAGCGGGGCGCCCACGCGGTCCACGTACGTGATGGGGGAGCTGGCGGCGTACCGTTCGGGCTGCTCGTCGGGCGAGCCGCCGAACAGCGCCCGGTGGTAGGCGCGCAGGCTCTCGACCTCGTCCTCGTACGACGTCTGGTGGCAGGCGATCGGCGCCGCCGCGATGCCGGCCGCCCACAGGTCGGGCTGGGTGCCGAGGCCGAGCAGCGTGAGGTAGCCGCCCCACGCCGAGCCGGCCAGCACCAGGCGGGCGGGGTCGGCGATGCCGCGTTCGACGACGCGCTGCCGCACCGCCGCCACGTCGGCCAGCTCGATGTGGCCGACGTCGCCGTGGAGCGCGTCGCGCCAGGCCGTGCCGTAGCCGGTCGAGCCGCGGTAGTTGACCCGTACCACCGCGAAGCCCGCGTCCACCCAGGCCGCGACCGTGGGGGAGAAGGCGTCGCGGTCGTGCATGGCCGGACCGCTGTGCAGCAGGAAGACGGTGGGGTAGGGGGCGAGGCCGTGCTCCGGCTTGGAGATCAGCGCGTGGATGCGCCCGCCCTCGCCCTCGACGTCGAGGTCCTCGACCGGCACGCTGTGCGGCGCGGCGGGACCGCCGGAGTTGACCACGACCTGGCCGTTGGTGGAGCGGATGACGGGCGGCCTGGACCCGCTGGACCAGGAGTACTCGACGTGGCCGCCGGGCCGGGGCGCGGCCTCGTCGATGACGCCGTGCGGGGTCTCGATCGAGGTCAGGGTGCCGCCGCCGAGGTCGTAGCGGTGCAGGTGGCTGCGGGCCCGGTCGTCGCGCAGGATGAGCAGGGCGCGGCCGTCGTCGTACCAGTCGGCGTCGAGGTCGCCGGAGTCCTTCAGCCAGATCTCGCGCTGCTCGCCGGTCACCGGGTCCCAGACCAGCGGCTCGTTGCGGTGGCGGCGCTCGTGCAGGGCGAGCAGCCGGCGGTCGCCGGGGACGGGGGCGAACCCGAGGCCGGTCACGCCCTTGCCGGGGCCGTCGTGCAGCTCGCCGACGACGCTGCCGTCGGGGCGGACGACGCGCAGCGCAGGATGGCGGAAGTCGCCGTACTCGCCGTGGTTGATCGCGATGAGGGAGCCGTCGAGCGACATGGCGGCCACCCAGGCGGCCTCGGTGTGCTCGTACAGCTGGCGGAACGGCTCGCCGGGGCGGCCCAGGTGGATGCGGAAGGTGCCCTCGCTGGCCCAGCTGATCGCGGCCACGCCGGTCATGGACAGCGCGATGCCGCCGGGCTGGCCGGGCGGCAGGCCGGGGGCCACTTCCTGGTCGGGGCCGCCGGTGAACGGCTGGCGCCACCACACGCCGAACTCGTCGCCCTCGGTGTCGGCGAACCAGTAGATCCACTGGCCGGTGGGGTCGAGCGCCGCGTACGCCGTGCCCTTGGGCCGGTCGGTGACCTGCCGGACGGCGCCGGTGACGCGGTCCCAGGCGTAGACCTCCCACTTGCCGGTGGCGTTGGAGCGGTAGATGGAGCGGTGCGGGGCCTGGCGGGCCCAGGACGGCAGCGTCATGCGCGAGGCCCGGAACCTGGCCTGCCAGCGTTCCTCCGCCTTCATGCGGCGCGCCCCCTCCCGTTGATGTCCCGTGCCAATGGGCCCGGGATGCCGTCCAGTATTACGTCTGTCTGGGAGAAATACTTGGGGAATGTGGGGGAATTTCGGACTAAATGCCCCATCAGTAACACCAGTCGCACACGTCAGTCAAGGAGCAGGTCTTGAACGCGGTGCGGGCTCGAAGATAGACAGGTGAAACGCCGCGCGAGTCACCACTCTCTCCCTCTCAGGGGAGAAAAGCGCCGCGATGCGGGCATCGAGCTCGGCCGGATCGGTGTGCCACGCGCTCGGCCCCATGCCGACCACCTGGGCGATCCCGCCGGCGTCCAGCTCCATGTCGAACGCGACGGTGCGCCGCCCTGCCTGGACGAAGCCCTCCATGCCACGCGCGACCCGGCGCTCCTTCTCCTCGTCGACGGAGAGCAGCCCCAGCTCGCCCACCAGCGGGCTCAGATGCTCGGCGGCCGGCGTGACGACCACCGCGACCCCGCCCGGCCGCAGGATCCGCCCGAACTCCGGGCCGTTCCTGGGCGCGAAGACGTCGATCACCACGTCCGCCACCCCATCCCTGATGGGCAGCGGCTTCCAGACGTCGGCCACGAACGCGCCCGCCCTCGGATGCACCCGCGCTGCCCGGCGCACTGCGTGTTTCGACACATCGAACGCCATCCCGATGCCATCGTTCACGGCATTGAGCGCGGCCGCCAGATAGTGCCCGGTGCCCGCGCCCGCGTCGACGATCACCGGCGCGGACCTGCCCCCCGCGCGACGACCTTCGACGCTGTCCCGGCCGGACTCGGGGCCTTCTGCCTGCCCCGGGCCGCGACCGGCCTCCATTACCGCCCCACGGTACGCCCTCAATTGGCTGCCGTCATTGGTTTCGGTAATCGGCTCATGTTCTCCGGCCACGTCCGCCCGCACGGCCTCGGCCACGGCCGCCGCCACGGCTGCCGCCAGCGGCTCGTAATGCCCGGCGTCGAGGAACGCGGCCCGGGCGGCCACCATCTCCGCGCTGTCAGCCGTCCCGGGCGCGCGGGACCCGACGAGCAGGCTGACGTACCCCTGCCGGGCGACGTCGAAGGCGTGCCCGCCCGCGCACCGCAGCGCCCGCTCGTCCAGCCACAGATCGGCACGGCAGACCGGGCACACGAGATATTCGACGATGTCAGCCAGCATGCGGCCCATTCTCGTGCACGCGCGGTGCACGGGCCCGCCGACCGGTCTCAGTGATCGACGCCGGCCCGGCCGTTGAGCTTGGGAGTGACCATCAGCCGGATCGTGCCCGGCTGCCGCTCGTCCGCCTGCCAGACGAACCAATCATCGCCGACCGGAGTGCTCTGCTTACTGGGGTACATGACGTAAGGGACGCTGCGCGCGATTTCGGGAGGCAACCGGTCGCTATCGGGATGGGGCTCGGTGATGAGGTAGGTGACCTTGAGGCCGCGCTTGTCGATCTCCGGCCGGACCTCGCCGACGGTCTTCCCGCCCACCTCGTAACCCCTTAGAGATGTGGCCGGCCAAGGAGACACGGTCTGCACGTTGTGTCGCGTGTCGTCGGGGACCAGCACGCAGGGCGCCACGGGATCGTGCATGAGGATGGTGCTGGTGCCGGTCCATCCGTAGACGGGGTCGACCTCCAGGGTCCAGACGAAGGTCTGGCCCGGCTTGAACAGCTTGGTGTCGATCTGCATCCGCCAGCCCAGGCCCTCCTTGTCGCCCGGAATCTGCGTCGGCGGGTAGTACAGGCCGCGCGGAACGTCGGTCACGACGGTCCCTCGTTCGTCCCTGCACTTCTGGCCGGCGGGGACGAAGTCGACGAGGGCCGGGACGCCCAGATCGGCGAGCTGCCTGCTCAATCCCTCCGCGTCGCGGAAGTCGCGTACCGTCACATAGACGATGCCGTCGGAGTCCTTGGTGACGGCATAGGCGGGGTCGCCGCCCCCCATGGACGTGACGGTGGCCACGGTGGCCACGGCGGCGGCCACCGCTCCGGCCGCCACAGCGAGACTGATCCGGCGGCGCGGCCGCCTGTCGCGTTCGGCTGCCGCCCGCGTGGTGATGTGGTCCTTCAGCTCGGCCAGCCGGCGCTGTTCGAACCCGGCAAGAGTCTCATTCATGACGATCCCTCCAAGATGGATTCCGGGCGACCAGCCGGGTCGGCCATGAGCCTGCGGCGCGCGCGATGCAGCCGGACCCTGGCGGTGCTGACGCGGATGCGCAACGCGGCCGCCGCGTCGGCTACCGACAGGCCGTCCACGTCCACCAGCTCGGCCACGGCCCGCAGGCTTCCGGGCAGGCCGGCGATGGCGGACAGCAGCGGGCGGGCGGCTCGTTCCGCGTCGATGCGCTCTTCCAGGCGGGTGATGTCATCGGCGTCCAGCGTGCGCCGTCCCGCCGCTCTGGCGTTCTTGTGCAGTTCCTTGGCCGCTCTACGCTGCTCGGAGGCCACCACGTTGCGTGCGATGCCGTACAGCCATGCTTCCTCGCTGCCCCGGTCCGGCCGGTAGGTGGCCGCGGTGTCGATGGCGGCCAGGAACACCTCTGTGGTGAGATCGTCCACCGTGTGCGGATCGGTCATCCGCCGGGCCACGAAGCGGCTCACCCGTTCGGTGTGTCTTCGGTAGAAGACCTCGAACGCCGCGGGATCCCGCATCGTCTGGCGGAGATCCCGCGATGGATTGTCGGCCATCCCGTGTGCCTTCCTGTAGCGCCCGATTTTCCCCTTCTTGGTCAGGAAGGCGGCGAACTATTACATCTGACTGCCGAACGTCGCCCCAGCCTGCGCGAACGCCCGCCGAACGCCGCGATCGGTCCTGACCGGGCGACCTTCTCCCCGGAAACGCAGCCCCCGGTGCCGAGCCCCGGGAGCGTCTGACTGTGAAGCCCCGCCTGCACAGCAGTCGACGACGGCTACAGCAATCGCCACCGAAACCCCTGACCGGCTTGTTCCGTCCATCCACTGGGATCCGTCACAAAACTGCCCGTGCCGCGCACCGTGGAGATAAGGCCGAACTCTCTGAGGATCCCGGTCGCCTTTCGCGCCGTCTCTCGCGCAACTCCGAAATCCTGCACGAGCCGAACCTGCCGCTATCCGACTCTAGAAGTCACGCGCTGGCGGATACGCCATGAAGAGCCCGCGGGCAATGCACTGCCCATAGGAGTCGGGCCTGTTCATGGAGACGGGTAGGTGCCACGGCCTGACACCGTGAACACCAACCCTTGGTCGCGGAGCACCGACAAAGCGCGCCGAACGGTGCCCTTGGCCACCTCGTAGTGCTGCGCGAGCTGTGTCTCGGACGGCAGCGGCACGTCCTGCTGGAAGTCTCCGGCCCGGACCCGCGCGGCCAGGTCGTCGGCGATCGTCTGGAATCTCCATCCCGACCTGACCTGCCGTGACGCGCTCTCCGGCCCGACATAAGAGCCGTCGCCCCTGATCGTGTAGATGACTCCCGCCTCACGCAGTTCCCGGATCGCGCGCCGGGCGGTGATACGCGCGACGCCGAACTCGCTCACCAGGTCGGCCTCGGACGGCACAAGCGCACCCGGCTGAAGCTCGCCGTCGTCGATTCGCTTCTGCAGGAGGTTGGCGAGCTGGCGATAAAGCGGTACGGGGCCCCGAGGGTTGAGCACAGCCGCATCTTAGATGTCCCAATACGTCCCTTAACTGGCGACTACATACATGGGGCCACATAATCCGTCTGTTGCATGGATTAGAACAAGTCACTACAGATCCACGCATCGAGCCTCTCGTGGCGGAGATCAGGACCTTGCTCGAAGAGCGCGGATACCGGCTGCCATCAGGCGGCGATCACATACGTGAACTTGTCCTGGCTCGCGTCGGCATCGCGCTCGAGAGCCTTGTGGAGATCTTCGAGGGAAGGACGTGGTGACACGGCGTGGAGGGAGGCTTCCCGACGTCCACAGATCGCATGTCGGGCCGCTTCTGCCAGACCATCATGTGTTGGCCTGGTACGAGCCGACCCAGCGCACGTCGCACATCCGTGTGCTCTCGTGGACATGTGGCTGTCGGCCGATCACGTACGAGCTGTGCGCCGCCGCCGGGCAGGGCTTTGTCCGCCGTACTGACCGGGACAAGCGGACTGCCCACGAAACAGCATGGACGTTGATCGCGACAGCCAGGCGCACCTTCGAGAAGATCATGCGCGGTGAAGCCCGATGAAAGCGCGGGCGACGATCAAAGTCCCACTGGGCCCAGGTGGTCGACATCGCCGTGTCGCGTCAACCCTGTGGCGCGCCACCGGGTTCGCACTTGAACATCTCGGCGAATCGCCGCTGAGCTATGCGCATGAGCTGGATGAGGTCCTGGTCCTGGTTCCGCATGGGATTTCTCTTGACGTAGATGGTGATGAGCGAGTTCTCGTTCCCGCAGCGGAACAAGGTGCCGGCCGAACGAAACGGATAACCTCGAACCTCGTAGCTGTCTATCGCTCCGATACCCAGCTCCTCCGGGAGTCTGATGCGGCCGTTCTCCTCCCCGTTTCGCATCCACTTCTCGATGACACTCCGCTCTGCTGTGCGCTCGTACCCCGTGAGAAGGATGCTCTGCGTGTCGTTCATGACCGCACAACTGTCCGCAGAGGAAATCTTGCCGGAGCCCGCCGTGTACCGGCCGGTGTAGCCGGTCAGGTCGGCCACTGCCGCCTGCGGGATGAAGTCACACAGATAGGGAGGGCGGTCGACGACGGCGGCGGGCCCGGTCGAAGGTGTGGGACTCGGAGGGTCGGCCGTGCATGAAACGGTCAGAAGAACCAAGGCGGTCAGGCAGTATCGTGCTGTCTGCCGTCTAGTCATCGTCCCCTGCCTTCTTTTTGAGGCCCTTGAGATTGATCTGAAACTCGTCGGCCCCCACCCTTACTTTCGTTTGGGCGCTCCCGAAATCGTCGGGCACTCTGGAGTGGCGATCCAGCCAACTCACAAAGTTGTCGTACTCGTATCTGGTCATCTGGTGGGGGGCCTTGACGCGCGGCGGGTTGCCCTCGACAAAAGGTTGCTTTTCCAAACCGTCGCGATCGTAGTATCCGTGGGCGACAGAGGACGACTCAAGCATCTGTCTCATCATCTGCTCGGCTGCCTTTTGATCAGACGCGGCCACACCGAAACCTTTGGCTGTCTTCCCGCCGCCGTGGCCGGTCTGCTCCACCAGCCAGTTCCCGGCCTTCGCGTAGCCGTCCTTCACGAAGTTCTCGAAAAGGCTGCTGGCTGCTTCAACTCCCACCTTCCCCACCTGTCCGGCGAAGGGGACGGGAACGAGGCCGATGCCGGCCTCGACCACCTTCCGAAAAGCCGCGTCCGCCGCGTCGGCCTCCCTGCCTCGGCCGACCAGGGCCTGCTTGCGTCCCTCAAGCAGGTGTCCCAGCGCCTTGGAATCGTTGGTGATCACGTTCCGCAGGAAGGTGTTGTCGTGCGTCGCGATGGCCTGGTCGATCCTGCCCCGCATGTGTGCGATCTGCCCGAAGAGCAGTGCCTGATATCCCTGCTCGTCGCTGGCGACGTCCAGCAGGACGAGGTCGATGTCCGGAGGATGGAACTCAGCGATCGGCCGCCCGTCGACGATGCCTATCAGTTCATGGTCCTGCGCTCGCTTGTAGTTCTTGTAGAAGGAAGTGACCATGTCGTCGGTGTGTTCGGCGAGGATGCGGCCCATGTTGTCGCGCATGCCGGAAAGCCAGTCGAGGTCGGAGGGGTCGTTGATCTCGACCTCCCCGCTGTCGTTGACCGACACGTGCGGCTTCATGTCGTCGGCGAGGATCTGTGTGGCTCTGACGACCAGTCGTTTGGAGTCGGCGTCGGAGCCCTTCATGGCGGCCTCCATGGCCGCGCCCAGCGACTCCCCGCGATCGCCCATCGCCCACTGCGGACGCCGGTCGCTCATCAGGTACTTCAGGAGATCCCGGTCGTCGAGCAGTGCCTGGGCGCGTTCGCGCGACGTGCCAGCGACGGTCAGGAGCGCGGCGATCGGGTCGGCGGCGCCGATGACGTCCGAGCCCTGGAAGGGGCGGGTTTCGGTGGGGGCGGGGAGGTTGTAGACGTCGGTGTCCTTTGGCAGGAACCGGGTGCGGTGCTGCTTCAGGTAGTCGCGGTCCCAGCGGATCATGTCCTGGCCGATGGTCTTCATGAACCACTCGCTGTACGCCTGCTTCGGCGCCGCGGCGAGGATCTGGCCGAGGGACCAGTAGCCGGGGTTCGTCAGGCCGCCCATGTCCGGGGCCGGGATCTCGGTGCGGCCTTGCCGCTTCAGCTCCTCCAGGAACTTGCGGCCGAGACGGGCGTGCGCGGCCGGGTCGGTGGCCGTGGCCAACGCCTTGCTCAGCATGGACAGGACGTCGTGGTTCTGGCGCCGGACGGCCGCTGCCGAGTCGTCGTCGGCGTCGAGGGACTTGCGTACCCGCGTGCCCATGGCGGCGGGGATCGTGAGCAGACCTCCGGGGCCGAGGTGTTCCAGGAGGGCGGTGGCGAACTGCGGGTCGGACAGTCGGTTCTTTAAGGCGGTGAGTTGCTTCAGCGCGGCGGCGTCGCCGCGGGCGGCGGACGTGAACAGCGGGGCCGCTCGGGTCGCCTCGGCGCGCACCGCGGCCGGGATGAGCCTGGCCTCGTCGATCCGGGTCATCCCGGCCGGGAGGGCTGCGCCGGGCAGCGGGTTGCCGAAGACGTCCACGTCGACCTGCTCGGCCTCGTACGCGAGGTCGCGCCGCCGGTAGAGGTCGGGGGCCTGGTCGGTCAGCCACTGCCCGACGCGGCCGATCGCGGCCACACCGGGGTGCGTGAGCTCGACCTCGTTCAGGATCGCCCGGAGCTGGGCCGCGCATTCGGTCAGGCTTTTCCCCGCATTCTGCACGCCGGATCCGAGCTGGTGCATCTCGCCGGCGTGGATGGAGGAAAAAGTCATTCGTCTCTTGGCCCCATCACGGTCTGGTGGGAGATGGTCTCGTGGAGGTGGTCGATGACTCCGCGCAGCCCCCGCCACAGCTCCGCGCGCTGGTGCGCCAGGTCGCCGGCGAACCGGTCAGCGGTCGGCCCGGTCCAGGTGCGGCCGCTCGACAGTTGCAGCAGCGGCCGGTCCAGGGAATGCCAGTGCTGGTCCGACAACTCCTGCGCGCGGCGCAGCGCGTTCATCAACTCGGTACGAGTAGCCATGCTGACCTCCCACCGCAGTTGTACGCGAAACGCGCCCGCCCGGTCTCGGATACATTCCGATTCGCTCAGGCGGCGGCGGCCGTCTCCAGCAGGAAGGCGGCGTTGGAGGAGGTGGCGCGCAGCTTGTCGATGAGCATCCGCGCGGCCTGCTGCCGGTCCAGGCCGGACAGGGAGCGGCGCAGCCGCCAGACGATCTGACGTTCCTGCGGGTGCAGCAGGATCTCCTCGCGCCGGGTGCCGGAGGCGTCGAGGTCCACGGCGGGGAACAGCCGCTGCTCGGCCAGCTCGCGGGTGAGGTGCACCTCCATGTTGCCGGTGCCCTTGAACTCCTCGTACAGGCTGTTGTCCATGCGGGAGCCGGTGTCGACGAGCGCGGTGGCGAGGATGGTGAGTGAGCCGCCGCCCTCGACGTTGCGGGCGGCGCCGAAGAAGCGCTTGGGCGGGTAGAGGGCGCCGGCGTCGAGGCCGCCGGTGAGCACCTTGCCGCCGCCGGGCGCCAGGTTGTTGTAGGCCCGGCCGAGCCGGGTCAGGGAGTCGAGCAGCACCACGACGTCGCGGCCGTCCTCGACGAGCCGCTTGGCGCGCTCGACGGCCAGCTCGGCGACGGCGGTGTGGTCGCGGTCGGGGTGGTCGAAGGTGGAGGCGAAGATCTCGCCGGGGATGCCGGCGCGCATCTCGGTGACCTCTTCTGGCCGCTCGCCCACCAGCACCACCAGCAGGTGGGCCTCGGGGTGGTTGCGGGCGATCCCGGCGGCCAGCGCCTGCAGGACCATCGTCTTGCCGGCCTTGGGCGGGGCCACGATCAGGCCGCGCTGGCCTTTGCCGATGGGCGCGAACAGGTCGATGACGCGGGTGCTGAGCGACTCGGTCTCGACGCGCAGCCGCTCGGTCGGGTGGACGGGCACGAGGTCGGCGAACGCCGGCCGCTCCCGCCAGTGCGGCGAGCCGTTGACCGACTCGACGCTCACGAGCCTGCCGCCGGTGTACGACGCCACGACGTGGTCGCCGGGACGCAGGCCGAACTGCTTGATCTTCTCGGGGGGCACACGGACGTCCCCCGCTCCGGGAAGGTGCCCGGCCCTGATGAACGCGTTCTTGTCGCGTACATCGAGGAGGCCGTTCACCCGCCGGTCGGCGGAGTCCGCGCGCTGTCGCGGAATGGTGTGCACAGACATGGTGAACCTCTTGGGAAGGCGCCGGGCCGAAGGTGTGGCCTGGCGGATGATGAGGAAGCAGCCGGGCCTGCCGGAAAGAGCCGGGGCGAGGCTGTGATGAAGATCGGCGGAGCTGAAGCTCAACGCTTGAGTGGGAACATACCACACGATCCGACCCATGAAACGTCTAGCCCTCTCGGACTATTCCCGGGCGGTTGTCGGCGTTTCCCCCGCGCATCCGCGGCCTCGCGCGTGACAATTCTCTAAAGGCGCAGAACCCCCAGCGCAGCGGCTTCATGGTGTCAAGTGGCATGCAGGGCCCCTGCAACTTCGCCGGGGTTTCCTGGACGCAGACAAGAAAGAACTCCTTGGGGGAGCACCATCATGAAGACCGTCAACCACTGCCCGCGGTGCCACCACGAGCTCGACGAGGGCCCGATCATGTACCGCTGCGCCAACTGCTGCCGCGCCGTGTACGCCGCCGACCTCGAGAACGAGTACGTCGCCCCGCTCCAGCCGGTCGCCGCCTAGCTAGTCTGGGGTTCGTGCCGCATCAGCCGATCACCGTCTCCGGCGTCGAGGTGACGCCTCTCTGCGACGCCGTGGGCCCCATGGGGGCGGCGATCCGCCGCCCCCTGCCCGAGATGTTCCCCGGTTCCGGGCTCCCGGACGAGCCTTGGGTCCTGCACTTCCACTGCTACCTGCTGCGTTCCGCGACGGGCCGCCTCACGCTGGTCGACACCGGCATCGGCGGCCACGGCTCGCTCGCGGCGAGCTGGGCGCCGGTCCCCGGGACGCTGACCGGCGAGCTGGCCGCGGCCGGCGTCGCGCCCGCCGACGTCGAGACCGTCGTCCTCACCCACCTGCACAGCGACCACGCGAGCGGCGGGGTGACCGACGACGGCCGGCCGGTCTTCGAGAACGCCCGCTACGTGCTCCAGCGCGCCGAGCTCGACGCCGCCGGGGACGGCGCGCTCGACCGGCTGATCGCCCCCGTCAAGGAGCAGCTCCAGGTCGTCGAGGGCGCCGCCGAGGTCGCGCCCGGCGTGCACGTGCACCTGACCGCGGGCCACACGCCCGGCCACCAGATCGTCCGGGCCGGCGACCTCGCGATGACCGGCGACCTCGTCCTCCACCCGGTCCAGCTCGACGACCCCGGCGTGCACTACTGCTACGACGACGACCGCGAGGCCGCCGCCCGCACCCGCACCGAGGTGCTGGAGCGGCTGCGGGCCGAGCGGGCGGTGCTCGCCACCTCCCACTTCAGCGAGCCGTTCGTACGCCTATGAGCGCGCTGACCTGTCACGATGCCATCCATGAAGATTCGCATCGTGGCCGGCGTCGTGCTCGGCCTCACCCTGGCGGCCCCTGCGCAGGCCGTGGCCGCCGCCCCGCAGCCGCTGTCGGGCGCCGCCGTGTACGGGGGCGACCGGCTCGACCGCTACCAGGACGGCGCGTGGCACACGCTGGCGAGGACCGGCACGCTGCCGCAGGTCGCCGCCTCGCCCGACGGGAAGAAGGCCGCCTGGGTGACGCAGGGCGGCCGGCTCCAGGTCCGTGAGGGCGGCAGGACCGTCACCCTGGCGAGCGGCCTCCAGGGCGGCACCCCCTGCCTGACGCCCGTGTGGTCGCCCGACTCCACCCGCGTCGCCTACGCGGGCGGCGGCGACGCCGTCATGTCCGTCAAGGCCGACGCGAGCGCCCCGCCGCGCAAGCTCGGAAGCTCCGAGGGCGTCTGCCACCTCGCCTGGTCGGCGAACGGCCGCTACCTCGCCGGCTACACGGGCGAGGCCGACGCCGTCTACCGGCTCGACGTGAAGACCGGCAAGGCCGTCCGGGCCAAGGGCGTCAAGCAGGTCACGCACGTCCAGAGCCTGTCGCCGGACGGCCGCCGCGCCGTCGTGGAGTTCCCGGCCGACCCCGACGCGCTCGGCGACGGGAGCTGGCCGGCCGCGTTCAAGCCGGTCGTGCTCGACCTCGTGACCGGCCGGCGGCAGGCGCCGAAGGTGAAGGGCCGGCTCATCGGCGCCTCCTACCTGGCCGACGGCCGCCTGGTGGTGCGGGTCGCGGGATCGCCCGCCAACACGCTGGTCGTGCTGGACGCCGCCGGCGCGGAGCTGCAGCGGCTCGCCGAGCCGGCGCGGACGAGGAACCGGGCGCTGCTCCAGGTTCTGCCATAGTTCGTGGGTGGACGATTTCTGGGGGACGGTCAACCGGGCGGTCTGCGGGGCGGCGGCGTACATCACGGACGAGCGCGGCCGGGTCCTGCTGGTGAATCCCAACTACCGTGAGCACTGGGGCTTTCCCGGCGGCATCATCGACGCCGGGGAGCACCCCGCGCAGGCGTGCGCAAGGGAGGTCGCCGAGGAGGTGGGGCTCACCGTCAAGGTCGGCCCCCTGTTGACGGTGGCCTGGGTCGACGGGTTGCCCTACGTGCCTTACCCGTTGGTGAACTTCATGTTCGACTGCGGCGAGGTGCGCTCGGACACGCCGATCACGCTGCAGGCCGAGGAGCTCGACGGCTACGGGTTCTTCACCGTCGAGGAGGCCGGGCGGCTGCTCGCCGACCACGCCCACGCGCGGCTCGTGGCCGCCGCGGCCGCCCGGGGCTCCGGCGTGATCGCCTACCTAGCGCCCGGCCAGGGCCGGCTGATCGGCCAGTAGCGACGACGGCAGCGCCACCACCGCGGTCAGGCCGCCGTACGGGGAGGCCACCAGGGTCGCCTTGATGCCGTGCCTGGCCGCCAGCCGGCTGACCACGAACAGCCCGAGCCGCTCGCTCTGCGCCAGGTCGAACTCGGGGGTGCGGTCCAGCCGGTCGTTGAGCTCGTCCAGCTCGGCGCGGGGCAGGCCGAGCCCGCGGTCCTCGATCTCGACGAGGAGGCCGTGCGGGCTGGTCGAGGTGCGTACGTCCACCCGGGTCTGCGGCGGCGAGAAGAGGGTGGCGTTCTCGATCAGCTCGGCCAGGAGGTGGGCCACGTCGGTGACGGCCGAGCCCACGAGCGCGACCGGCGGCGTCGAGAGCACCTCGACCCGCTCGTACTCCTCGATCTCGGCCACGGCGGCGCGCAGCACGTCGTGGATCGGCACCGGGTTGCGCCAGGCGCGGCCGGGGCTCTGGTCGGACAGGATGATCAGGCTCTCGGCGTGCCGGCGCATGCGGGTCGTCAGGTGGTCGAGCTTGAACAGGTCGGCCAGCATGCCGGGCTCCTCGGCGGCCCGCTCCATGCTGTCGAGCTGGAGGAGCTGGCGGTGCAGCAGCGACTGGTTGCGCCTGGCCAGGTTGACGAAGACCTGGTTGACGCCGTGCCGCAGCCTGGCCTGGTCCACGGCGGCCTCGACGGCGGTCGACTGCACCCGGTTGAACGCCTTGACGATGTCGTCCACCTCGGAGCTGTGCGTCACGACCTTCAGCGGCGCGGTCTCCTCGGGCGTCGGCTTGGAGGTGTTCGTCCGCAGCCGCGCGACCAGGGCGGGAAGGCGTACCTCGGCCAGCTCGGTGGCCGCGTCGCGGAGCCCGGCCAGCTCCTCCACCAGCCGCCGGCGGAAGCGCAGCGAGAGCAGGACCGAGGCGACCACCGCGATCAGGCCCAAGCCGCCGGCCACGCCGACCTTGACCAGCAGCCCGATGGCGGCCGGCTTGCTCCGGCCGGTGATGTCCTGGGTGAGCCGCACCTGTTCGCGCTCGACCACGGTCCACATGTTCTGGGCGTCGACCGGCCACGTGGCCGCCGCGGCGGGCAGGCCGGCGGCGGTCGCCTGGTCCCTGATGGCGTTCTCGGCCGTCAGGAACTCCTTGTTGACGGGCGAGGCGACCAACCGCTCGTACTGCCCCCGCAGCTTGTTGTCGAGCTGCGGGAGCGCCTGGTTGAGCAGCAGTCGCCGGGTGGCGACCATCCCGGTGAACGCCTCCCGCTCCCGCGCGCCCACCCGGCCCGCGGAGAGCACGACCGCGATGAGCGCCCGCTCGCGCGAGAGCATCTCCGTGGCCTCGCCGAGCATGGTCGAGGCCCGCGCCTGGCGGTAGAGGCCCGTGTCGGGCACCAGGATCATGGCGTCGTACATGCGGAAGAAGGCGTCCACGGTCGTGCTGTAGCCGTTGATGACGTCGAGCGGCGCCCTTGTGCGGGCGTCCACGCCGCGGCGGGTCTCGCTGAGCTGATCGAGCTTGCCGAACACCACGTTGAGCTGGGTCGCCATCTCCGGCGACAGGTCACGCATGGGCCTGGCGGAGGAGCGGAAGGTCGCCACGGCCTGGTCGGTGCGGGTGCGCTGCTCGGTGACCTTGCTGAGCGGCAGGTCGCCGACCATGAACTCGATCGAGGCCAGCCGCTCCTTCTGCAGCTCGGCGGCGGCTCTCTCCGAGGGCAGGGCCACGTTCGTGGCCAGCTCGCTGATCGCGAGCAGGCGCAGCCCGTCTCCGCCGGTCAGGCCCGCCGCGAACGCCCACAGCCCGGCCAGGGACAGCAGGGGGACGAGCAGCAGGACGAGGAGCTTCACCGCGATGGGACGGCCACGCTTGGGGGGCATGCGACCTCCGGGTGCATGATGAGATCGCCTCGCAGATTACACCCCCCTTCGGAAGGATTCCTGTGCGTCTCCCGCGTTCCTTCTCCGGCTGGACCATGGCGGTGTTCGGATTCCTGGCCTTCGCGCTGGGCCTGCTCGGGCTCGTCTCGCCCGCGACGCTGCTGGCCATGCTGGGGTTCGAGGTCCTCGACGCACGACCGGCGGGGGACTACACGCTGGTCTACGTGGCCGCCTCGTCCATGGCGGCGGTGAACATGGGGGTCTACTACCTGTTCGCGGCGGCGGCCGACTACACGCCGTTCTTCCGCTGGACCGTGCCCTTCCGGCTGGTCACCTTCGCGGTCTTCACCACGCTCGTGCTGACCGGGGCCGCGCCGGCGAAGTTCTTCGGCGTCGGGCTCTGGGAGGGCGTGGGCGCGCTGGTGACGGGGTTCGCGCTGTGGCGCGAGGGCAAGCTCCTGCCCTCGCGCCACAAGCCGCGTGACGTGGCCTGACGGCCTTACCGCCTGCTGTCCTCGGAGCCGCGGGCCACGAGGCGGTCGTCCTCGGGGACCGCCGAGTGGCGGGCGGTGTGCTGGGCGGTGTGCTCCCGCTGCGCGGGAACGCCCTTGACGGGAGCCTGCTTGGCGGCGTGCTCACGCTCGAGACGCCGTTCGAGCTCGCGCTTCTCCTCCTCCAGCCGCGCCACGCGGCTGGAGGCCTCCGCCCGCTGGGCGCGGAGGCTGCGACGCTGCTTGGCCGTACGGCGCGCGCCCGAGCTCAGCATCCAGAGCCCCGCGAGCAGGACGGCCGCCGTGACCGCCCCGGCGAGGAACATCTCGACCTGGTTGAGCTCGAAGGTGTAACCGAAGAGGATGTACCTGCTGCTCTCCTCGGTGAAGACCAGGACACCGGCGCCGACGGCGAGCAGGACCAGGATCAAACCCAGGAAGATCATCCGACTCACCCCTTGTCGTAAGAGTGGGTTTCATCTGCCCGGCGGGCGCGGGGGTATGCGCGATGATGACTTTCATGAGACCAGAGCCCGGTCAGGTGCTGCACTTCTCCGAGGACCCGTCGATCGCGCGGTTCGTCCCGCACGTGGCGGTGACCACCTCGCTGGCCGAGCCGTACGTGTGGGCGGTCGGTCCCGAGCGCTGCCCCGACTACTGGTTCCCGCGCGCCTGCCCGCGCGCGATGGCGTGGGTGGGCCCGCGCACCACCGAGGACGACCGGGCCAGGATCATCGGGGCCGGCTGCGGCGAGCGGGTGCACGCCGTCGAATACTGCTGGCTGCAGGCCATGCGGGAGGTCGAGCTGTTCGCCTACCGGCTGCCGGCGAGCGAGTTCAGGCCGATCGGCGACCCGCCGCACGCGGTGGTCGCCACCGTCCCGGTCGAGCCGCTGGGCCCGCCCGAGCCGGTAGGCGACCTGTTCGAGCTGCACGAGCGGGCGGGCATCCAGCTGCGGGTGCTGCCCAACCTGTGGTCGTTCTGGAACGAGGTGACGGCCAGCAGCCTGGAGTTCAGCGGGATCCGGCTGCGCAACGCTCGTCGATGAGCGCGTTGAGCGTCTCCAGCGGCATCGAGGCGGGCGGCAGCTTCTCGCGGGCGCACCGGTCGGCCTCACGCCGCAGCACCTCGTTGACCGGGGTGGGCACGCCGTGCAGGCGGCCGAGCAGGACGATCTCCCCGTTGAGGTAGTCGGTCTCGATGGAGCCGCTGCCCCTGGCCAGGCTCTGCCACGACGAGCCGCCGCCGCGCCGGACGCCGGCGATGGGGCGGACGTCCACCTGGTGGCCGCGCACCGCGGCCTCCTCCTCGGGGGTTGAGTAGGGGATGCCGGCCCGGTCGAGGACCGTCCGCGCCTCGGCGCGGGCGCGTTCGGCCAGGTCGGCCATGCCGTCGGGGTGGCCCACCAGGGCCTCGACGGCGTTGCCGAGGTTGCCGAGCAGCTTGCCGTGCTTCCAGCGCATCACGTCGGGGGTGGCGCGGGCGGCGAGTCCGTGCTTGCCGAGGTCGGCGACGATCCGCTCGGTGAGGTCGTCCACACCCTGGGGATAGCGGCCGACGTGCAGCATGCCGGTGCAGGGCTGCGCGTACGCGGCCACCACCCCGGGCTCCAGGTGCTGGGCGGGCAGCCACACGCACATGCCGTAGACGTCGGGGAAGCGCCGCAGGACCTCGCGCTCGTTGGCGACGCCGTTCTGGGCGCACACCACGGGCAGGTCGCGGGACCAGCCGTCGAGTGCGGCGACGGTGTCCTGGGACTTGGTGGCGAGGATCAGCACGTCGTCGGCGCGGGCCGGCACCGGCCCGCCCGCCGCGGGGATCCGGAGGGTCTCGGCGCCCTCCGGCGTGATGAAGCGGAGTCCGTCGGCGCGTAGTGCCGCCAGATGGGCGCCTCTCGCGACGAGGAGGACGTCATGGCCTCCTTGGTGCAGACGCGCCCCGATGGCGCCGCCGACGGCTCCCGCTCCGATCACGATGTAGCGCATCGTTGAAGAATGCCATCCGTCACTCCGCGAAGGCGACCTGGGTGCGTCCCCCTACGGTGGCACGCCCGGACCGCTCGCGGATGATGGTGCGCAGCACCCGCAGGCCGTCGCGGACGGCGTTGAGGTTGCTGGTGCCGTGGATGCGGGAGCGCTCGTGGCTGGGCACCTCGCGGATGACGAGCCCGGCCTTGGCGGCGCGGACGTTCATCAGCGTCTCGATCTCGAAACCGTCGCAATCGAGGTTCAGTGCGTCCAGGTGGCGCGCCCAGAAGGCGTTGTAGCCGTAGCACAGGTCGGTGTAGCGGGTGCCGTAGAGCAGGTTGGTCAGGCCCGTCAGGGCCTTGTTGCCGAGCGAGCGCACGGGGCTGAGGTCGTCGGAGCCGCCGCCGGGCGCGTAGCGGGAGCCCTTGGCGAAGTCGGCGCCGGCGAGCAGCGTGTCGACGAAGCTGCGGATCTCCCGGCCGTCGGTGGACCCGTCGGCGTCGATCATGACGATGATGTCACCCTTGGCGGCCTGGAAGCCCTCGATGAGCGCGTTGCCCTTGCCGCGCCGGGTCTGCACGACGACCCGCAGGTCGGGGCGCAGCTTCCGCGCGACGGCGACGGTGTCGTCGGTTGAGTTGCCGTCGACGAGTATCACCTCGTCGATCCATTCGGGCAGCGTGGCGAAGACGTGGGGCAGGTTGTCGGCCTCGTTCATCGCAGGCACGATGACGGTGACGCTGACGCTGGCGGCGGAAGGCTGCATGTTCATGACTTCAGATTCTCCACAGCGCATGCAGTCCGCTTGACAGCGCCTTGCATAGATCGTTCTATGATTTGACGATTATCGCTTCATCCCATCTAGTGATGATTTTGTCGACCGTCTCCTCGGGGGTTTGCTCCGAGGTGTCCAGCCATAGGCCGAGCCGGGGCGTTTCGCGGCGAAGCACGGCGTCGAGCATGGCCGGTGTCCATCCGCCCGCATAGCCGGTCTTGACCCGACCTTGCTCTCGCGCCGCCACTATCTCGGGCCGGGGCGCCAGCACGACCACGTGCAGGGGGCGGGTGCGGATCAGGTTGACGAGGTGCTCCAGCTCGGCGCCGAGCACGACGTCCTGGACGACCGGGGTGAAGCCGGCCTCGGCGTACAGGTCGGCGGCGGTCGCGGTGAGACGATAGCGCAGGCGGAGCTGGCGGAGCGCCTCTTCCGAGGGCTCGGGGGTCATCTCGGCGCGGCCGGAGACCACCATCCGGCGGAAGGCGTCGCCGCGCACGTGGGCGGCCCGCGGCAGGCGCTCGGCGAGCCGCTGGGCCACCGTGCTCTTGCCCGAGGCCATGATGCCGGTGATGAGGACGGCGCTCATGCGCCGACCAGCTTGCGTACGCGGTCGGCACCCACCGCGAGTAGCAGTGTGGGCAGGCGCGGGCCGGTGTCGCGGCCGACGAGCAGCCGGTAGAGGAGGGCGAAGAAGGCCCGCTGGGCGGCCTTCAGCTCCGGGGTCGCGGCGGCGTCGGCGGGCAGGCCCGCCTGGAGCTTGGGCACGCCGTACACGAGCGTGGTCAGCCCGTCCAGCGACCAGTCGTCGAGGCCGTCGGCCAGCAGCCGCAGCGACTCGCGCTCGTCCGGGCCGAGCGAGTCGAGCAGGCTCTCGTCCGGCTCCTCGCGCACCCGTGTGCGCTGGTCGGCGGGCAGGTGCAGCTCCACCCAGCGCTGCGCGCGGTCCAGGCGCGGCGCGGCGGCGTCGAGCCCGGCGACGCCGTCGAGGTCGCGCAGGATGCGCAGGGTCTGCTCGGCGTCGCCGGTCGTGACGTCGGCGATGGAGGCCAGCGTGCGGTAGGGGACCGGGTGCGGGGTCGCCGGCAGCGGGCCGTCGGCGGTGGTGACCGCCCGCTCGTACGCGGCCAGCTCGGCCGGCTGCCCCTGCCCGGCGGCGACCTTGCGGCCGAGGGCGTCCCACTCGTCGTAGAGCCGGTGGATCTCCTGGTCAAAGGCGATCTTGAAGGACTGGGCCGGCTTGCGGCGGGCGTACAGCCAGCGCAGCACCGGGGCCTCCATGATCTCCAGGGCGTCGGACGGGGTCGGCACGTCGCCCTTGGAGCTGCTCATCTTGGCCATGCCGGTGATGCCGACGAAGGCGTACATGGGGCCGATGGGCCGCTCGCCGCCGAACACCTCGCCGACGATCTGGCCGCCGACCGTCCACGCCGAGCCGGGCGAGTGGTGGTCGACGCCGGACGGCTCGAACAGCACCCCTTCGTACGCCCACCGCATCGGCCAGTCGACCTTCCACACCAGCTTGCCCTGGTCGTGCTCGGCCAGGCGTACGGTCTCGCCGAAGCCGCACTCGCAGGTGTAGGCCAGCTCGGTGCTCTCGTCGTCGTACGCGGTGACCGTGGTGAGGTCGCGCCCGCACAGCTCGCAGTAGGGCCGGTAGGGGAAGTATTCGCCGGGACGCTCGGGCTCCTCGGGCTGCTCGGCCTGCTTGGTGCGGTGCCGCGAGAGCACGGCGTCGATCGCCGTCCGCTCGCGCATCGCCAGCAGGATCCGCTCCCGGTAGGCCCCCGAGGTGTACTGCTCGGTCTGGCTGATCATCCGGCACCGCACGCCGAGCGCGGCCATGGCCTCGATCATCGGGGCCTTGAAGTGCTCGGCCCAGTTGGGGTGCGGGCTGCCGGGCGGCGCGGGCACCGCGGTCAGCGGCTTGCCGATGTGCTCCGCCCAGGACGGGTCGATGCCCGCGGGCACCCGGCGGAAGCGGTCGTAGTCGTCCCACGAGAGCAGGTGGTCGCAGGGCACGCCGCGCCGCCGCAGCTCGTCGGCCACCAGATGAGGGGTCATGATCTCGCGCAGGTTGCCCAGGTGGATCGGGCCCGAGGGGCTGAGACCGGAGGCGCAGACAATCGGGTGGCCGGTGCCGCGCCGCTCCGCCTCGGAGATCACCTCGTCCGCGAACCTGGACACCCAGTCGCCATCACCACGTTCAACCATCGGGCTATTGTCCCGGTTCTGGATGGCCGGAGCCAACGGATCAGCCGGGTTCGATCGGCGGATCCGAGAAGACCTGCCCGCCGACCCGGCGGCCGGCCTCCTCCGTGACGCGCAGGACGTGCAGCCCGGCCTCGGGGAGGACGGGCACCAGCCCGTAGCCGGCGTCGACCTCCTCCTCGGTCAGGCCGAGGGTTTCCAGGGCGTCGGCGAGGGTGGCGCCGGGCGGCAGGCGGACCTGGAGCAGGATCACGTCAGGCCGCGCGGGCGCGACTGAGGGCGGCGACCGCGGCGGGCGGGTCGATGACGCCCCAGCCGTAGTCGTAGTCGTAGCCGACGGCGCTGCGGTCGTCGGCCGTGCGGTTGAGCTGGGTGCGCAGCTGCTCGGGGGAGAGCTGCGCGGCCGGGCGGGCGGTGCGGACGGCGGCCACCACCCCGGCCGCGACGGGGCAGGCGGCGGAGGTGCCGGTGTCGGCCTCGCCCACCGCGCCCGAGCCGGCGAAGTGCGTGTAGGCGCACAGGTCGGGCTTGCGTTCGGCGAGCCGGCCCGGCCCCTGGGAGGAGTAGCCGACGCGCTCGCCGCGTACGTTCACCCCGCCGACGGACAGCACGTCGGGATGGCCGTTGGCGCCGACGATCGGCCGTTCGCGGAAGCCGCAGCGCCCGTCGGGGCAGTCGCGCCCGCAGTTGCCGGCCGCGAAGACGATGTCGGCGCCCGCGTCGGCCAGGCTGCCCACGATCAGGTTGAACGGGTGCGCCGGGTTGTCGGAGTAGTTGCCGGGGTGGCCGGGCGGCAGATCGTGCTCGGGGCTGAACAGGCCCCAGCTGTTGGAGACCACCAGCGACCTCGACTCCTGCGGCATGGCGTTGAGCACGTCGCGCAGGTGGGAGTAGGCGGCGACGGCGTCGGAGAGCAGGCCCGTCATGTCGCCCTGCCGCGAGAGCAGGATGGGGATGTCGAGCAGGGTGGCCTTCGGCGCGGGCAGCAGCGCGTCGAAGGCGCACATCGTGCCGTGCTCGACGGGATAGCGGCCGGGGGTCTTGCGGACGCCGGGCGGCGCCCAGCTGCGCTCCGCGTCGATCCTGACCTCCTCGCCGAGGACCGAACGGACGTGCGCGGCGTTGATGCCGGTGTCGCAGACGGCGACGGTCACGCCCTCGCCGTCGTGGCCCCGCTCCCACAGGTCGGCGGCGCCCAGCAGCCGCCTGACCTCCTGCCAGTCGCCGGCCGGGCCGTCGCCGCCGCAGGTGGGGCCGGCCGGGCTGATCCGCGGGTCGGCGTAGACGCCGGCGACCTCGTGGACCGCCGACTGCAGGCGGGCGAGCCTGATCGGCAGCTCCGAGTCGGGGATCTCGCCGCGCACCAGCACCGAGGCGTGCTCGGGGGACAGCGAGAACTCCACGCGCGAGGAGAGCGAGAGCGGGCCGCCGTGGGCCGCGCTGGGCCTGGCGCGGGGCACCGCCACCGGTCCGTACGCCTCGTCGAGCAGGACGCCGGGCAGGTCGGCGACGACGTCGGACACCGAGCTGGCGACCAAGGGGTCGAGCACGGACGCCACGACGTCGGCCGCAGGACGGAGCTGGATCAGGACACGCATGTGATCACCTTCGCGAAGAGACGAGCGTGGTCGTTCGATTACGCTCCGTGATACATGCAGTGACCGGCCTTTGGCAATGCCGGGGGGCGCGGGTGCGACCCGCGCCCCCCGGTCTCACGCCAGCGTGGCGGCGTGCGGGTCCCAGCCGTCGGGCAGCGGCTCGGGCGCGGTCAGGGTCGAGGTGATCGCCCGGAACTCGCCGCGCTCGCCCGCCTCGGCGATCGCGGCCATCAGCTCCAGCACGTGGTACGCCAGCTCGCCCGAGGCCCGGTGCGGCGTGCCCGCCCGCAGCGACCTGGCCATGTCCAGGACGCCGATGCCCCGGCTCGTGGTGGTGCCCGAGACCGGCAGCTCGCGCCAGTCCGTGTCGTGCGTGCCACGGGCCAGCAGCGGCCCCTCGAAGGTGTTGGGATCGGGCAGGGAGAGCGCGCCCTCCGTGCCGATGATCTCGATCATCCTGCGGTTGACGGGGGAGTCGAAGCTGAACGTGGCCGCCGCCGTCGCCGTGCCGGGGAAGTCCAGCAGGGCGTTGACATGGGTGGGCACGTCCACGGGGAATGTGGTGCCGGCCTTGGGGCCGGAGCCAACGACGCGCTCCGCGCGGGCCCTGCGGGTGCTCGCCGCGACCCGGGCGACCGGACCGAGCAGGGACACCAGGGCGGTCAGGTAGTAGGGGCCGAGGTCGTACAGCGGGCCGCCGCCCGGCTGGTAGAAGAACTCGGGATTGGGATGCCAGGACTCGGGGCCGAGGCTCTGCGTGGCCGCCGTGACGGCGACCGGCTCGCCGATGAGGCCGGAGCGCAGGGCGTGCAGCGCGGACTGCAGCCCGGCGCCTAAGAAGGTGTCGGGCGCGCCGCCCGCCCGCAGGCCGCGCGCGGCGGCCTCGGCGAGGATGGCGGCGCCCTCGACGGGGTCCATGGCGAACGGCTTCTCGCCGTACACGTGCTTGCCGGCGCGCAGCGACTCCAGCGCGACGGCCGCGTGCGCGGCCGGCACGGTGAGGTTGACGACGAGCTCGACCTCGGGCAGCGCGAGCACGTCGGCGAGCGAGCCCGAGACGGGCACGCCGTGCTCGCGGGCCACCGCGGCGGCCCGCCCGCCGTCGAGGTCGGCGACGGCGAGCACGCGCACGTCGGGGAACGAGGTGAGGTTGCGGAGGTACTGGCCACTGATGACACCGGCGCCGACCAGGGCGACGCCGACGGGGCCTGCGGTCAACGGGCCTCCAGTGAGGTGAGGTAGGCGTGGCTGTCGGCCAGCGCGGCGAAGACGTCGGTGGCGCACTCGTCGAGCTCCACGACGCGCCAGGCGTCCGGCGCGGCGGCCAGGACGGCGGGCACGGGCATCGCGCCCGCCCCCACGGCGGTGTGCGGCTCGCCCTTGACCACCGGGCCGTCCTTCACGTGCAGCGCGAGCACGCGCCCTGCCAGGCGGCCGAGCAGGGCGGGCACGTCGGCGCCGCCGACCGCCGCCCAGTAGGTGTCGATCTCCAGGAACACCTCGGGCGCGAGCAGGTCGGCCAGCGCCTCCAGTGCGTGCCTGCCGTCGATCCGCGGCTCGATCTCCCACCAGTGGTTGTGGTAGCCGATCCGCACGCCGTGCCCGGCCGCCCGCTCGGCCAGGCCGTTGAGCAGGTCGGCCGTGCGCCGCAGGCCGTCGGAGGTGGTGAACTCCTCGTGCGGGACGCCGCCCGGCACGATCGCCAGATCGGTGCCGATCGTGGCGATCGCGTCGAGCACGGCGTTGGTGTCCTCGGTGAGCAGCGCGTACGCGTGCGTCGCCGACACCTGTAACCCGAGCTCGTCGGCCACCCTGCGGAAGCCCTCCGGGTCGGCGGTCGGGTCGTACGGCTCGACCGCCGCGTAACCGATCCCGGCGAGCCGCCGCAGCACGGCGTCGCGATCGGCGGCCAGCGCATCCCTGACGGTGTAGAGCTGGACGCTGATCGGTGTGCTCATCCGCGTACCCCCATGAGGTGTTCGAGCGCGAGCTGGTTGAGCCGGGTGAAGTGGAAGCCGCGGGCGGCGGCCTCCTCGACGTCGAAGTCGTCCTTGGCGAGGTCCTGCCAGGTCTCGCCGGCGGCGAGGGTGGGCTGGGCCAGCTCGGTCACGCGGGAGGCGGCCAGGGCCTCCTGGACCTCGGGGTCGGCGCGGAAGGCGCGGGACTTCTCGCGCAGGATGAGGTAGGTGCGCATGTTGGCGGCGGCGGAGTCCCACACGTCCTGTGCGTCCTCGGTGCGCAGCGGCTTGTAGTCGAAGTGGCGCGGGCCGTCGTAGCCGCCGTTCTCCAGCAGGTCGACCAGGAAGAACGCGCTCTTGAGGTCGCCGTGGCCGAAGATCAGGTCCTGGTCGTACTTGGGGCCGTGCTGGCCGTTGAGGTCGATGTGGAAGAGCTTGCCGTGCCAGAGCGCCTGGGCGATGCCGTGGACGAAGTTGAGCCCGGCCATCTGCTCGTGGCCGACCTCCGGGTTGAGCCCGACCATCTCGGGGTGCTCCAGCTCGCCGATCAGGCCGAGGGCGTGGCCGATCGTGGGCAGCAGGATGTCGCCGCGCGGCTCGTTGGGCTTGGGCTCCAGGGCGAAGCGGATGTCGTAGCCCTTGTCGATGACGTACTGGCAGAGGAGGTCCAGGCCCTCCTTGTAGCGGTCGAGCGCGGCCTTGACGTCCTTGGCGGCGTCGGACTCGGCGCCCTCGCGGCCGCCCCAGCACACGTACGTCCGCGCGCCGAGCGAGGCGGCGAGGTCGACGTTGCGCATGACCTTGCGGAGGGCGTAGCGGCGCACGTCGCGGTCGTTGCTGGTGAACGCGCCGTCCTTGAAGACGGGGTGCGTGAAGAGGTTGGTGGTGGCCATGGGGACCTTCATGCCGGTCTCGTCCAGGGCCTTCCTGAAGGCGGCGATGGCCTTGTCGCGGTCGGGCTCGACGGCGAGCAGGTCGTCGTCGTGGAAGGTGACGCCGTACGCGCCGAGCTCGTGGAGCTTGTGGACGGTCTCGACCGGGTCGAGCGGGGCCCGGGAGGCGTCGCCGAACGGGTCGCGGGCCTGCCAGCCGACGGTCCAGAGGCCGAAGGTGAAGCGGTCGTCGGGGGTCGGGGTGAATGCGGTCATTTCCCTGCGCTCCGGTTCTTTAGTCCATAATCTGTACATAATCCTGAGGAGGTGGACGGGGTGTCGTCAAGAGGAGTGCGGCATGATTCCATGCGCGCCCGTAACCTGGCCGTAGTGCTCGACGCCATCCACCGCACCGGACCCCATACTCGCGCGGCGCTCGCCGAACGGACCGGGCTCACCAAGACCACCGTCTCCAGCCTGGTCGCCGACCTGCTGGAGGCCGGCGTGGTCAGCGAGCGCGGGGCCGTGCGCGGCGGCGAGCGGGGCCGGCCGGGAGTGGCCGTCAGCCTGAGCGGGCAGCGCGTGGCCACGCTCGGGCTGGAGGTCAACATCGACTACCTGGCCGCCTGCGTGGTCGATCTGACCCGCGCCGTACGCCTGCGCCGCACCCGCCCCGCCGACAACCGCAACTCCGACCCCGCCGAGATCCTGGGCCTGCTGCGCGCCCTCGCCCGCGAGACCATCGAAGCCGCCGAGGCCGGCGGGCTGCGCGTCATGGGCGCCGCGCTGGCCGTGCCCGGCACCGTGGAGGACGGCGTGCTGCGGAGCGCGCCGCACCTCGGCTGGCGGGACGTACGGGTCGCGGACCTCGCCGGCGACCTGCCGCTCGCCATCGACAACGAGGCCAACCTGGCGGCGCTCGGCGAGCTGTGGTTCGGCTCGCGGGAGGCCGACTTCCTGTACGTCTCCGGCGAGATCGGCATCGGCGCCGGGCTCGTCGTGGGCGGGGCGCTGTTCCGGGGGACGTACGGGCTGGCCGGCGAGCTGGGCCACGTCGTCGTCGTGCCCGACGGCCCCGCCTGCCGGTGCGGCGGGCGGGGCTGCCTGGAGGTCTACGCGGGACAGGACGCACTCCTCGGCCCCCTGGAGTCGGTGACCGCGCTGGTCGAGCAGCTGGAGGCGGGCGAGCCGCGGGCGCTGGAGGCGTGCGCGCGGGCCGGGCACGCGCTCGGGGTGGCGCTCACCTCCGCCGTGCACCTGCTGGACCCCGGCAGGATCGTGCTCGGCGGCGTCTTCGCCCCGCTCTTCCCCTGGCTCGACGGGCCCGTGCGGGACGGGCTCGGCGGCCGGCTCGCCCAGATGCGCGGCGCCCCGCCCCCGCTCGTCGTGTCGGGGATCGGCGCGGACGCGGCCGTGCTCGGCGCGGCAGGGCTGGTCATCCAGCGCATCCTCGCCGACCCGGCCCAGGCGCTCGGCCTCTGATCGCCGTCCCTACGATGACGGGCATGGTGATCGAAGAAAGGGAGCTGGGCGACGCGGAGCTCGGCACGCTGCTCGACGCGGCCTACGCCGAGCTGGTGGCCCGCTACGGCCCCCAGGGGCGCTCGCAGGTGAAGCCGGGAGCCCGGTACCTGGTGGCGGTCGTGGACGGCGGCGCGGTCGGCTGCGGGGCGGTGCAGGACGCCGACGCGCTGACCGGCGAGCTCAAGCGCATGTACGTCGCCCCCGCCCACCGGGGCCGCGGGATCGCGACGGCGCTGCTCGGCGCGCTGGAGGAGCTGGCACTCGCCATGGGGCACCGGCGGCTGCGCCTGGCCACCGGCCTGCGGCAGCCGGAGGCCATCGCGCTGTACGAGCGGTGCGCGTACACGCTGACCGAGCCCTACGGCAGCTACGTCGGCGCGCCGCTGATGCGCTGCTACGCCAAGGCGCTCTAGCGGTCGCCAAGTCCACACCAAGAAGGGCCTAAGAGCGGCGGCGCACCCTGGTGGCATCCCCTAGCAGAGGAGCGACCCCATGGCGCCCAACACGATCGGCTTCCGCATCACCCACCGGGCCATGCGCGGCGACACGCGCCGCCTGGCCCGCACGATGGACGGCATCGCCGCCGGCGACGAGCGGGCCGACGCCGCCCGGTACAAGGCCATCGCCACGTTCGCCACGAAGCTGTGCGCCGGCATCCACCACCACCACAAGGCCGAGGACGACGTGCTCTGGCCGGTGATCGTCCGCTCGGCCGGGGCCGAGGTGGACCTGACCGACCTCACCGACGACCACACCCAGCTCGACCCGCTGCTGGACGAGATCACCCAGGCGGCCCGGGGGCTCGGCAAGGACCCGGCCGCCGCCAGGCGCCTGGCCAAGACCCTCGGCGTCCTCGCCGACCTGCTCGACGAGCACATCGAGGAGGAGGAGCGGCTGCTGTTCCCGATCATCGAGAAGTACGTCTCCGAGTCCGACTGGCACAAGGTCGAGACCGAGGTGCGCAAGGGCGGCGACACGGCCTTCGACCTGCCGCGCATCGCGGAGTACGCGCGGCCCGAGGAGCTGGCCGAGCTGCGCAAGGCTGCGGGGCCGGTGCTCGCCGCGCTGATCGCGGTGTTCAGCCGCGGGCACCGCCGCCGCCAGCGGCTCATCTTCGGGAGCCTGTGACGTCTTCGAGGCTTTCGCGGGCGGCCGCCGCCCAGTGCGGCGAGCCGATCCGCTCGGCGACCTGCGCCGCCCGCGCGTAGTGCGCGCCCGCCACGGGCAGCTCCAGCAGCCGGGCCAGGTCGCCCAGCACCTGCGCGACCGGACCGAGCGTGACCGAGCCGCTGCTCAGCCCGGCCACCCGGTCCTCCCAGGGCAGCAGGGTGTCGTAGCAGCGCGCGGCCGTCTCCCGGTCGCCGAGCGCCACCGCGGTCTGCGCGTGCATCGTCTCCCACAGCAGCCAGTAGTAGTCGCGCGAGTGCCGCTCGCCGGGCCGCCAGACCCGGCGGGCCGCGTCCGGCTCGCCGACCGTGGTCAGGGCGCGGGCGTACAGCTCGCGGGTCTCGGGGTTCGGCAGGCGCGCGTGCAGGGCGGACAGCTCGGGGAGCGAGTCCCGTACGTCGCCGCGCGCCAGGCGCACCGTGAACCTGCTGAGCATGCCCATGGCCGCGGCGTTCACCACGCCGCGCTCGGCCATCTGCCCGGTGATCGCGGTGTACGCCTCCTCGGCCGCGTCGAAGTCGCCCTCGACGAGCTTGCGCAGCGCCCCGAACAGCGACAGGACGACCAGCGACAGGCCGAGCTGGCCGCTCGTGGAGGACTCCAGGCCGGCGTCGGCGTGCCGGCCCGCCGCCTCCAGGTCGCCCCGGCCGAGCGCGATCATGAGCAGCGCGAAGTGGGCCAGCGTCAGGTAGCCGACCAGCCGGTGCGCCCGGCCCAGCTCCAGCAGCTCCTCGCCCAGCGCGGCCAGCTCCTCGCGCCGCTCGGGGGAGAGCAACGAGAAGTAGCGGGCGTTGAGCGCCAGGCACAGCAGGTCGGGGCGGCCCAGCTCGCGGGCCAGCGCCACCGCCTCGGCCCCGGCGGCCTCCACCCGCTCGTCGTCGTGGCCCTCCACGGCGAAGACCAGCGCGGCGAGCAGCCGGCAGCGCGCCTCCGGCCCGTGCCCGGCGGCCAGCTCCCGCTCCACGGCCGCGACGAACTCCGCGTCGTAGCGGGTGTCGGGCTGGATGGTCCAGATCACCGGGGCGTCGTACGAGGTCAGCGCCCGCACCCCCGGCGACAGCAGGACCGCCTCGGCCCGCGCCTCGACCGCCCCGGCCACGTCGCCCGCGTGGCCGAGCGCCGACACCAGGCCGCACAGCAGCTCCAGCCGGGTGCCGTCGTCGCCCGCGTACGGCAGCGCCGCCCGGTACAGCGCCGCCGCCTCCCGGTGCGCGTGCAACCCCGACGCCTGCGCCGCCGCCGCCCTCGCGTGGCCGACCGCGCCCGGCGTCCCGGCCTCCAGCGCGTGGTGTGCCAGCGCCGCCACCTCGCCCGGTCGCAGCCGCTCCAGGGCCGCCACCACGCGGCCGTGCAGGCGGGTGCGCCGGATCCGGGCCGTGTCCTCGTACAGCACCTCCCGCACCAGGACGTGCGTGAACCGCACCCGTCCCGGGCCCGGCTCGGACAGCAGGCCGGTCATGACGCCGGCCTCCAGGCCGTCGAGCACTGTGTCCTCGTCGCCGTCCTGCAGGGCGACCAGCACGTCCACGTCCGCGTCGCGGCCGACGACGGCGGCGTTGCGCAGCACGGTCTGCGCCGTGGCGGGCAGGCGGGCGATCCTGCGCCTGATCAGGTCGCGGACGCCCGGCGGCAGCGCCCGCGTGGCCCCCGGACCCTCGGAGGCCAGCAGCCGGGCGATCTCGCACACGAACAGCGGATTGCCCAGCGTGCGCTCGCACACCGCGCGCACGGTCGCCGCGTCGGGGGCCCGCTCGGTGTGGCGTTCCAGCAGCTCGGCGACCGCGTCCTCGCCCAGCCCTGACAGCTCCACGTGCCGGCTGCCGGCCGCGAGCGCGGCCAGCGTCGTGCCCAGGTCCTCGGTGGTCTCGGCGGGGCGGAAGGTGGCCACCACCAGCAGCCGGGCGGTCTGCGGCAGGTGGCGCAGCAGGTGCAGGGTCTCGCCGTCGGCGCGGTGGACGTCCTCCAGCACCACCAGCAGGGGCGCGCAGGAGGCGAGGTAGCCGGCGACCGCCCTGGCGAGCAGGAACTGGTTGGGGATGGGGACGCCGTCGTGCAGCAGCGGGGCCAGGCCGGCCGGGTCCTCCGGCGGGTGCTCTGCGGCGAGCGTGCGGACGATCTCGCTCCACGCCCACGCGGGCGGGGCCCCGCCGTCGGTCTCCGGGCAGCGGCCGAACGCCACCCGCCAGCCGCGCCCGGCCAGCTCGGCGGCGAACGCCTCGGCCAGCGTGCTCTTGCCCGCGCCCGGCTCGCCGCCCAGCCAGACGGTGCGGTGGGTGGGCTGGGCGGCCTCCTCGTGCAGGATCGCGAGCTCGCGGGCGCGGCCGACGAGCACGGGGGCCGCCGTGTGCTCCAGGTGGCTGGCGGGCTGGGCGGGGTGGCTTGGCTGGGCAGGGCGGCCGGGGTGGCTTGGTCGGGCGGTCGGCTGGGGCTGGGCGGTGGTGGGCCTGGGCATCTCCGGGGCGTTCAGCGTGGCGGCGTGCCGGAGGATGTCCTGTTCCAGGGCCCGCAGCTCCGGGCCGGGGTCCACGCCCAGCTCGTCCGCCAGCCGCTCCCTGGCCCGCCGCAGCACGGTCAGCGCCTCCGCCTGCCCGCCCGCCCGGTAGCAGGCCAGCGCCAGCAGCCGTACGCCGCTCTCCCGCAGCGGGTGCCGCTCCACGTGCCCGCGCAGCTCCGCCACGACCGCCGCGTGCCTGCCCAGCAGCAGCGCGGCCTCCGCCCGGTGCTCCACGGCGAGCAGCCGCAGCTCGGCCAGCCGCTCGACCTCCGGAACGGCCCACTCCTCGTCGGCGAACTCCTCGTACGCCGCCCCCGTCCACAGCCCGAGCGCCCGGTCCAGCAGCTCGTACGCGACCGCCCCCGCCCCCTGACGCAGCGCCGCCCCCGCCTCCTCGACCATCCGGGGCAGCCGCCAGGCGTCCACGGCGTCGTCCGGCAGCCGCAGCCGGTAGCCGGGCGGGGCGCTCACGACGACCCGGGCCGGCGCGCGCGGCGGCCGGTCGGGCTCCAGGACGCGGCGCAGGTTGGAGACGTACACCTGGAGCGCGGCCAGCGCCTTCGGCGGCGGCTGCCCTCGCCACAGGTCGTCGATGAACCGGTCGGTGGACACGACCTGCCCGCCGGCCACGGCCAGCCGCGCGAGCACCGCCCGCTGCCTGGCGGGCCCGAGGTCCACGTCCCGCCCGTGCGCCTCGGCCTGGAGCGGACCGAGCACCCGGAGCGTGAGCGCGGGCGATTCCTCCGGGAACGGTCCATGTGTCACCCGCACAGAGTGGGGCAAAAAGTGAGCTCCTGGCAATCCGCAGCCGTCAGGCGCAGCGGTAGCCGGACGGGAACTGCGCGCCGCCGGACCGGATCGCCTGGAACCCGAACGTCGTGCTCTGCCCCGGGGCCAGCGTGCCGTTGTGCGCGGCGTTCCGCGCCGTCACGGTCTGGCCGTTCACCGTCAGGACGGCGTTCCACGAGCTGGTGATGGTGTGGCCGGCCGGCAGCGTGAACGTGACCGACCAGCCGTTGAGCGTGGCGGTGCTCGTGTTGGTGACCGTCACGGGCTGGATCACGTACCCGTTGCTCCACTGGGTCTGGGTGGTGGCGGTCACGGTGCAGGTCTCCGGCTGGCCGACGCCGGTCGGCGGGACCCGGATGATGCGGTCGTCGGCGGCGACCGGAGTGCCACGGCCGTCCCGGTTGCTGGTCGAGAGCCACAGCCAGCCGTCCGGGCCCACGGCGGCGGCCCGCAGCCGCCCGTACGCGCCCTGCAGCTCGGCTGTCGGCGTGCCCGCCGTGCCGTTCGGGGTGAGCGGCACGGTCCACACCCGCTGCCCGCGCAGCGCCGCCGCGAAGAGCGTGCCGTTCGCGTACGCCAGGCCGCTCGGCGACGCCTCCGCCGTCGCCCAGGTGACGATCGGGTTGCGGAAGGAGGAGCCGGAGCAGACGCCCTCGCAGGTCGGCCAGCCGTAGTTGCCGCCCGCCACGATCTGGTTGATCTCGTCCCAGGTGTTCTGGCCGAACTCGGCGGCGTACATGCGGCCCTGCGCGTCCCACGCGAGGCCCTGCACGTTGCGGTGGCCGTAGCTGTAGACGAGCGAGCCGGGGAACGGGTTGCCCGCCGGCACGCCGCCGTCGGGCGTCAGGCGCAGGATCTTGCCCGCCAGGCTGTTGAGGTTCTGCGCGTTCGCGGTGGTGTTGGCGTCGCCGGTGGAGACGTACAGCATGCCGTCCGGCCCGAACGCCAGCCGCCCGCCGTCATGGATCGTCGCGCTCGGCACGCCGGACAGCAGCACCGGCTGCGTCTGGGGCGCGGTGAGCCGCAGCCTGACCAGCCGGTTGTCCCCGGCCGTGCTGGTGAAGTAGGCGTACACCCAGCCGTCCTGCGCGTACGTCGGCGAGACGGCGATCCCCAGCAGGCCGCTCTCGCCCGACGCGCTCACCCCGCTGATCGTGGCGACCGCCGTGGCCGGCTGCCCGGGGCGTACCTGCATGATCCGGCCGGTGCCCCGCTCCGACACGAGCGCGCTGCCGTCCGGCAGGAACGCGATCGCCCACGGCACCTGCAGCCCTGTGGCCGCGACCTCCGCCCGGTTGAAGTCGAACCCGCCTGCCGCCTGCGCCCGCGCCTCGGGCACGGTGACCAGGAACGCGAGCAGGGCCAGGACCAGAGCCGGGATGACGCGACCGCGCCGCATGACGGACTCCTTGACCGGATGGGGGCAAACCGCCGTCAATACCGTAGGCAGCCCTCATGCCCCGCATCAACGCGCCGGCCCGGGAAAACCCGCCCACCTGCGCGGCCTCGCTGAAACTTTCACTCGAGGAGCCGCAGGGCCGCCCGGCTGCGCGCGATCAGCTCGGGATCGCCCTCCCTCTCCCGCAGCGCCAGCGCCTCCTCCAGGGTTCGCCGTGCCTCCCGCACGCGTCCCAGCTCGGCGAGCGTCTTCCCGAGATGCTGCAGTGCGAAGCCCGTCAGCTCGGGCGCCTCCCGCCGCGCGACGGCGAGCGCCTCCCGGCACAGGCTCTCCGCGGTCGCCGCGTCGCCCGAATAGCGATGGGCGTCCGCCAGGTTGATGGACGCGGCGATCCTCCTGCCGCCGCTGTCCGCCAGGTCGAGCGCCCGGTGGAGGTGCCGGATCGCCTCGCCGTGCTCGCCGAGGACCAGCAGCCCGATCCCGAACGCCCGCAGCGTCGCGTAGTCGGCGGGGGCCTGCGCCCGTACCGACTCGACGACGGCCGCCAGCCGCTCACGGTCGCGCGGGACCATCCGCTGCCGCTCGTCATAGGCGACCAGCCGATCGATCTCGCGCAACAGCTCAGCGGACAAAACGGGTCACTCCCCCTCGGACACGGCCTTCTTCATGAGGGCGGCGATCCGCGCCTCCTCGTCGGGGCCCAGGTCGGTGAGGGCGTAGGCGGACGGCCACATGGTGCCCTCGTCGATGTTCGCGACGTCGTTGAAGCCGAGCGTCGCGTAGCGGGTCTTGAACTTCGTGGCGGGCTGGAAGAAGCAGAGGACCTTGCCGTTCTTGGCGCACGCCGGCATGCCGTACCAGAGCTTCGGCGCGAGCTCGGGCGCGCTGGCCTTGATGATGGCGTGGATGCGCTCGGCCATCTCCCGGTCAGGCCCCTCCATCTCGGCGATCTTCGCGAGTACGTCCGGCTCCAGGTCGACCTGCTTGGAGCCACGCCGCGCCGTCTTCTTCAGCTCCTGGGCGTGCTCCTTCATCGCGGCACGCTCCTCCTCCGAGAATCCCTCGAAGGTGGTGGCTTTGGTGTTCTTCGCGGCGCTCATACCGGTTCCTCCTGTGGTGCTGCTTGCTGGGCGGTTCCCATGCTAGGGAGGAGGCTGGGCGTCAGGCTTCTTGAAAACTGACCTGAAGCGCACCCGCGTCACATGTGCTGAAATTTGCCACGATGATCGGACATATCCTCATCACCGCCCTGCTGTCCCGAGACCGACGCGATCTTCCTCCAGGAGTTCTGCACCGGGGCTGACGCCGAGCTCGAACGCGAGCTGGAAGCCCGCACCGGCCGGGCGTGGACCGTCAAGTCGGCCCCGCTCACCCACCCGGACGGCTCCCCGTACCAGTGCCACCCCGACCGAACCGGCAGACCACGCGGAACCCAGAGCGCCACCCTGGCCGTGACCGGCGACGACACCCGCTTCGAGATACACCCGCTCACCTCACCCCCGTGGGGCCCGCGCCGCTTCGCGGTCTGCACGGCCGACCGCACGTTCTGCACCACACACCTCTCCTCCGGCATGGCGAACGACGACCGCCAGAAGGGCGCACCCTACCGGCACGCCCAGCTCCGCGAACTGCTGAAACTCGGCGCGGACGTCGTCGGCGGCGACCTCAACCTGATGCCACGCGCCGCCGCCACCGCCTACCGGGGCCGCGACGAATGCGACCCCCGCAACCGCTGGACGTACATCACCCGCAAACGCAAGATCGACTACCTGTTCGCCGCCGACGGCCGCGTCCGCCGCTGCTTCCTCGACCACGCCCGCAGCACGTGGTCCGACCACGTCCCCCTGCACGCCTGGATCAGCCGGCGGTGAACCCGAGCGCCCGAATCCGGTCGATCCACTCCGCGCCCAGCCGCCGCCCGTCCGGAAGCTGATCGCCTGGCTCCCACCGCCAGGTCGCGATGATCGCGAGCACAAGGGTCCGGCACTCACGCAGCAGGTCCGGACTGACCCCCGCATAATGATGGCCGACGTCTTCGGGCGCATGAGCGAGATCGAACTCGACCGGCCCACGGCAACACGTCTCCAGATCGATGAACAGCAACCCGTTCTCGGTGCTGAGCACGTTGCCCGGGCGCGGCTCGCCGTGCAGCAACTGCTCGCCGCCGCCCCGCTCGCCGATCACCCGCCTCAGACTCCGCAACGTGTCCCCGAGCAGCTCCCGATCCGCGTCGGCGAGCTCCGGCGTGAGATCACGGCTCGCCACGAGCCGCTGAGCCTGCTCAACACGATCCATGAAGTGCGGCACCGGGACATCGACCTCACGCATGCCCGCGTGCAGCCGTTCGAGCGCCTTGGCGTACTCGGCCGGCGAGACCTCCCGAGACGACGCGGGCGCGTAGTAGGTCCACAGCGTGACCACGAACCCGTCCCGCTCATGAACGCGCGGCTCCACACGGGGGTCGAGAGCAGCCACAGGACAACCGGACTCCGCCAGCCTCTGAGCAAGCTCCACCTCGAACCGCGCGACCTGCTGCGCCACGGGCGCCACCCGGGCCACGACGTCACACGGCAGCAGCCGCAGGGTGAGCTTGTTCGAGTCATGAAGAACGACCGCGTCGTCGGCCGCCAGCCCGAGCGACGAGGCGATCGCCATGGCCGCCGCCACCGCGCGGCGGACCTCTGAAGCCTGCATCCTCGCTGTGCCATCCTCTCCAAACGGTGCGACCCAGGCACGGTACCAAGCCGGAGACCGTCATGGTTTATGTCGTTTTGTCCGATAAGTCCGGGTATGGGGGGAGTGGAGGTGAGACGGGGATGGCTGAACGTAAGGATCCAGCAGGTGACGGGGGAGCGCGCCGCGGGCCGGACAGCTCCAAGAGCCTGAAGTACGCCCAGGAGATCCACTCGCCGGAGGAGGAGCCGGAACGTGCCGGCCGCAGCCTGGTGACCACGAGTCATGAGGTGATCCGGCAGTGGGCCGAGGAGCGAGAGGCGCAACCAGCCACCGTCGAGGGCACTGAGCACGGTGACCACCTGGGCGTGCTGCGCCTCGACTTCCCGGGATACGGCGGCGACAAGCTCCGGCACGTGAGCTGGGATGAGTGGTTCGCCACGTTCGACGAGCGTGGCCTGAACTTCATCTACCAGGAGCGCAGGAGTGACGGCAGCCCGAGCAACTTCTTCCGGCTGGAGAACCCTCAGCGCGAGGACGCCTGAGCGCCAGAGCTCGACGCGCTACGGGAAGCGGACCAGTAGGACGAACGCGACACCGGTGTACGGAGTTACGATCGAGCCGTGCCCGCTGCTGCCTGGGCACCTCGGTGGGGGCTACGGGGCGGCGGCCTCACGGGGAGACGTCGATGGGGGAGTATCGCATTCTCGCGGTTGACGACGATCCCGCGATCCTGCGCTCGCTGCGGCGGGGGCTTCGGCTGGAAGGTTTCGAGGTCCGGACGGCCGGGTCCGGGCCGGCGGCGCTGGAGATCGCGGAGAGCGAGCCGCCGGACGCGATCGTGCTGGATGTGTCGATGCCCGGCATGTCGGGCATCGAGGTGTGCGCGCGGTTACGGCAGCGGCGGGCGGAGGTGCCGGTGCTCATGCTGTCCGCGCTGGACGAGGTCGCCGACCGCGTGGCCGGCCTGGCGGCGGGCGCCGACGACTACGTGGTCAAGCCCTATGACCTCAGGGAACTGGTGCTGCGGTTACGGGCCCTGCTGCGGCGTACGGCCCGCGTGGCGGCCGGCGACGAGACGGTCCGGGTAGGGCCGTTGTCCGTCGATCCCGCCACCCGCCGCGTGACCATGAACGGCCGGCGGGTCGAGCTGACCCGGCGCGAGTTCGAGCTGCTGGAGGTGCTCGCGCTCAACGCCGGCATCGTCCTGACCCGGCAGGTGCTGCTGGAGCGGGTCTGGGGCTACGACTTCGAGGTGACCGGCAACGCCGTGGACACCTTCGTCGGGTACCTGCGGCGCAAGCTGGAGGCGGCGGGCGAACCGCGGATGGTGCACACCGTACGCGGGGTCGGCTTCGTGCTGCGGGACGACCCCGCGTGAGGCTGTCCACCCGGTTCGTGGTGTTGCTGGCGGCGATCGTGCCGCTGCTGGTGCTGCTCGCGGGGGTGCTGGTGCTGGGCCTGGTGAGCGCCGATCTGCGTGCCGAACGCGACCGGAGACTGGAGGCGCGGCTCAGCGCGCTGACCCCGATGGCCACGACGTACGCCTTGACCTATCGGCTCAAACCGTGGACGCGCCCGGACTTTCTCGCCCAGCGACTGACCGGCGCCGCGCTGGGCGCCGACGATCCGGGTGGAGTGGTGGTGGACGTGTCCGGCGCCGAGGCACTCGTCATCGGGGACACGCCGCGCGGCCGGCCCGTCCCCACGGCCGACGGCCCCGGCGGCTACACGGAGGGGGAGCGCCGGTGGCGGTACGTCGCCGCAGATCTCGGCCCTGCCGGGAACCTCGCCCGCGTCTACGTCTTCGAACCGGAACAGCTCCTTGAGCGGCAGATCGCGCTGCTCCGGCGCCGTCTGGCCGCCGTGACGCTGATCGCGGCGCCGGCCGGGGTGGGGGCCGGGCTCGTGCTCGGGCGGTTCGCGGTGCATCCCCTGGTGGTGCTGCGGCGGCAGGCCCGCGAGCTCGGCCGGTCGGCACCGGGAACGGTGCGGCTGGACACCGCCTCCCGGGTCACCGAGATCGACGAACTGGCCGCCCTGCTCAACGAGTCGCTGGCCCGGCGCGAGGAGGCCGTCAGCCGTACCGGGGAGGCGCTGGAGATCGCCCGCGCCTTCGCCGCGACCGTGGCGCACGAGCTGCGCACCCCGCTGACCAGCATGGGAACCAACCTCGGCCTGCTGCGTCATCCTGGCCTGGAGCCGGACGACCGGGCCGAGGTCATCGCCGACCTGGAGGGGGAGCACCTGCGCCTGCAACGGCTGATCACTCTGCTGCGCGGGCTCGCCCGTGGCGAGCTCGTGGACACCGAGACGTTCACCGACCTCGATCTGGCCGACATCGTGGCGGACGCGGTCGGCGACGCGCGCCGGCGCCATCCGCGAGCGACGATCATCCTGGCGGACTCCGGCCCGGCACGGGTGCGGGGCTGGGAGGAAGGACTGCGCGTGATCGTGGACAACCTGCTCGACAACGCGGCCATCCACGGGGCGGACGAAGCGGGCCACGTCGAGATCACGCTGACGGTCGACGCCTCGATCGTGGTGCTGTCCGTACGGGATCACGGGAGAGGGATCGCACCCGCCGAACGGGAGAAGATCTTCGACCGGTTCCACCGCGGGGCGACCAGCCCGGGCTCCGGACTCGGGCTCACGCTGGTACGCCAGCAGGCGAGGCTGCACGGAGGCGAGGTCGAGGTGGCGGATCCCGAGGAAGGACCCGGCACCCGCTTCGTGGTACGCCTGCCGGCGGCGGGCGGCGAGCAAGAGCCTGGGAGGAGGGCGCATCTCGGCGCCTGGCTGGCGGTGTCCCGGAGTTGAACGGAGCCGCCCAGCGCCGTTCCCAGAAATATGCCAAGAAGACCCGGCACCCTTCCGTGGCGACACGCGGGCATGCGGCCCGCGACCGTTCACAGGAGGGAACGTGTCCCACCCCAGCACCGTCCGCCGCCGGCCGAGACGCACAGGGAGGCTGGCGGTCGCCGCCCTGGCGGCGGTCACCGCCGTGCTCCCCGTGAGCGCCCTTGAACCGGCCTCAGCCGCCCCGGTCAGCGCGGAGACGGCGTCCGCGCTGATCGGCACCGACCTGGTGCACCCGTCCGGCAACCCGGTCGTGTTGCGCAGCGCGCCGAGAAAGCTCGCGGTGACCTACACCCACAAGGGAGAGGAACATACGCTCGACGACTTCCTCAAGGCAACCAGGACCAACGGCTTCGTCGTCCTGGACGGCCAGGAAATCGTCCTCGAACGCTACGTCGGCGCCAACCGTGACATGCGCTTCCAGTCCTGGTCGATGGCGAAGTCCTTCACCTCGGCGGCGATCGGCATAGCCCTGAGCGAGGGGCACATCCGCTCGATCGACGACCCGGTGACCCGGTATCTGCCCGAGTTGAAGGGCTCCGGTTTCGACGGCGTGAGCATCAGGAACCTGCTGCGCATGTCCTCGGGCATCGAGTGGGAGGAGACCAAGGGAGCCCCGCAACTGCAGGCCCTCGCGCAGCGCGGGCGGCCGCTGAAGACTTTCGCGGCGCGGCAGCAGCGCGGCTGGAAGCCGGGCAGCCGGTTCGAGTACACCAGCGTCAACTCCTTCGTGCTCGCCCGGCTCATCGGCCAGACGACGGGCATGCCGTACCACCGGTACGTCCAGGAGAAGATCTGGAAGCCGGCGGGGATGGAGTCGTCCGTCCTGATCGGCAACGACTCCTCCGGCGACAGTCTCGGCTACTGCTGCTTCCATGCCACCGACCGCGACTTCGCCCGCTTCGGCCTGCTCTACCTGCGGGGCGGCAAGGTGCACGGCAAGCAGGTCGTGCCCGCTTCCTGGGTGCGGCGCTCGACCAAGCCGTCCGCCTCCTTCAACGAACGGTACGGCCTGCACTGGTGGCTGGGCGGCGGCGGAGAGAAGGACTACATGGCGGCCGGGTTCGGCGGCCAGCACATCTACGTCTCGCCTAAGCACGGTGTGGTCATCGTCAAGTCGGTCATCTCGACACCCGGCGGCCAGATCGACCTGGACGAGGCGTTCACCGCCTTCCGCGCCGTGGCCGCGGAGGTGGCGCGCACTCGTACCGACTGATCGAAGGACAGACGAAAGAGGCCGCTTCCGATCTTCGGAAGCGGCCTTCTGTCTGTGGCAATGTGTCGGGGTGGCGGGATTTGAACCCACGACCTCTTCGTCCCGAAGCAATTCGAACACCCATTCCGTTGGGCCGCGCCGGTTCTGCGACCTGCTTTGAAGGTGCGGGATCGTCCGCCGATGTTCGTGATCGACCACTGCGATTGTAACGCAGTCTGTCACTCAGTCGCTCCCCAGGAACGCTGTATCGCTTATAACGTCGCTTCGGGCGCGGCGTGGTTCAACATCACAATCCTCATGATGGAACAGTCGTGGCAGTCCGCGCCTGCCCTAAGGAGCAGCTGACGAGATCCTGCGTCATCCACCGCCAATCGTCCAGTATCAGCCGAGAACGTAGAATCTCCTGCTCTGCTGCGACTAGGCACCTTTCGAAATGCAGCGTGGGCAGCCATCTCATGGGCGGGCGGAACTGACTTCACTACCTCCCTAAATATCAATAGTGTCTGCCTGATACGCGATGTCGGGCGATCCACTTCTCCACTTTTGAAAGCGCCTTGTAGTAGGCAAGATCTTTTCCTATTGCCCACGGCGAACTTTCATATGGAGGACCACTAAGCAGAGGTGTTTCACTATCGAACGGATCCTTCTGGCCTAGTCGTACGGGATAGAACACTGGCACCTCATGCACGGCCCGAAATTCGGCTATGGGATCCGTCTCTGGCTCTCCTTCCACATGAATCACTCCGGATGGTGATGGGGTCAAGTCCATCTCGCATACATACCTGGTGTGGAAATTTGAGCGCGGATGACTCGTTAGCTCTGGCAGCGATATCCCTCTGACGATCCAGCGAGTTTTTTCCGTCATCGACTCAGTGAGCCCCACTGAAGGTCGCATCATGATCTCAGGGTCAAGGGCGCCATATTTTATCAGTAGGCGCTTGGCAATACTCACCAAGGCTGGGAACGGATTCATGAGATCGAAGACGAATTCGACGTCCAAGTCGGGCCTGTGGGCAAACAGAAATCCTGCGTCGCCTTCGTTTTTCTCCCACTCTTCGGGCGTCATTTCGTCGATCTGGCGATTCCTGTCCTTGAGTAGTCCTGGCATCTCGGCTTTGTACATCAGCCAGCGCCGGACTAGCCAGGAAAGGGTTGCCTCCCTCTCCACTCCGTCCAGAAGGTCGTCCTCAACTCGCAGGATAGGAAGTCCCACAAGGGCGCAGATTCTGTTCTTAGCTATGTCACGACGGATCTGTTCCGTATCGATACGATGATGTGGTCCATCAAACTCAACAACCCACACGACGGAGTCGCTTCCAACTGTGTGAATGGTGAAGTCGAAGTGGGCATCGCGCACGAATCTGCGTGCAGTGGGGGAGTCGGTGCTGTCAACGGCTATGACGTCTTCAAGGCTCGTTTTGCTGTTTACCCAATAGCCACTTCCCGCGAGCGTGGCTTCTAATATGCGATGAGTGCGACGCTCAGAATAATCAGAAAACTCCTTCAGGTGCACGATCTATCTCTACCACAATCGATTGCCTGCCGGATATGTCGCAGGAGGGATGTCAGTATCACCCATCTCGCCAGGTGCCGTCACAGGAGGGCTCAGAAGACACTAGTTTCGCCCCCTCTTGTGGTACTTGTGTTCGACATCGCTGCGAGCATGTAACGAATGCTGCTGCTCGATGTATGACTATTAACGGGCCGGCGCGTACGGGTCGCTGGAGGGTAGGGAGAGCGGTATGGCAGAGATCGGAAGGCCAATCAGTCGGCGTAAAGCTCAGACGTCGCCGACTTCCTTTTCCAGTCCGATCGTGATAAGGGACGGTCGGGACACGCATTTTGAGCTTATGCTGCTTTTCATTCCCCGGAGTCAGGGTGAAGAAGTATCCGTTAAGCTTAGGTACTGGAAGACCAAAAAAGCCGGAATGAGAGTCGGCTTTCCTGCGGAATTTACACTCAATCACAGTGAGGTCGTACACCTTTACGAGGCGCTTCAGCAAGGTCTCAAGGTTGCGGAACAGGGCGACGACGGCGAGTTTCTGGTTCTGCGGGTTGACCGTGAAAGTCTTCTATCGCAAAATCAAAATTCATTCTCAGTGCATCAGGCATTTGCCGAGCTGGTGCAAGATCGAGCCGTTCTGCAGATGCTTATCGATTCACCGGATGGACTCTCCATACTTCGTGGGATGCAAGCCTCCGCCCGGATTATGGAGCTGCAGGCCGCGGTCGTTGAGCTCGAACAGAACCTGCAGTCTGAGGTGTGTGACGAGGACGTATATCAAGACTGGTGTGAAGCTAACAGCTGGGCTTTCGGGAATGTCTATGTCATGCGCGACGACGTCCGCGAACTTGGGCCGGGAGATATAGTCGATATCCTGATGGAGTGTACCGTCAATGGTTTGCGTGATGTCTTTGAGCTCAAAAGGGCCAATCATAATCCTCTCCTATGGGACAAGAGTCATCGGTCGTGGTATTGGTCCTCGGAAGCCTCTAAGGCCATCGGTCAATGTCACCGCTACCTGGATGTCCTTCATGAGAGTTCGACGCGTACATTGCTGAGGGATCACCCAGAGATCGTGGCGTATCACCCTAGGGCGACTATCGTGATGGGTCGTTCAGAATCTTGGGGCAACGAAGAGTTGTGGGGCCTCCACGGCCTTAACGCTCGTCTTCATGGTATTCAAATAATCACATATGATCAGCTTCTACGTCAGGCGAAGCAGGTTCTCGCTCTAACCGAACAAGAGATCCCAAATAGCAATGAGGGCTGACACAGAGAGCTTTGGCAGAAGTGAGCGCTTCTTCCGGCTTTGGTCATGCATGGCTGATCGCGAGAGAAGACGCTACATCTCCTGAGACACAGGATGTAGCTGAAACACTGGGGGACCTGGCGAGTTCTTGCTGTTTCAGCCCTAGGGTATTCGGTCGTTCCGTTACTCAGAGACAGCGGTAGATGTCACTGTCCCTGAAGTGTCCTCTCCCGTGGCGCGCCCATCCGCATGTCGGAAGCGGATGAGGGACGGCAGGGACAGCAGGGACACTGGCTAAGGCTTCGGCTCTCGCAAGGAGTCTTGGATCGCCTCCGCGCCGAGAGCACCGGCCGAGGCCAGCTCGTAGGCGGTGCATTGGAGTTCGGCCACGGCGTAGGCGTTGAGCGTCGTGGCGTCTGGGATGACCTTTAGAGCTGTGGCCACTGCGGCTTCAGCGTCGCCTTGGATGGCCTGGGCACGGGCGAGGCAGGCTTCGTACCAGGCTCGGTCGCGACGGTAGTGGCCGGGCAGGGTGGACAGGCCTCGTTCGAGATAGTCGGCGGCGCGGCGGCCGTCGCCAAGCTCCAGCTCGGCCATGCCGCGTTGCATGAGAAACCACCCCTCATCGTAGAAATACATCCACGGGGGCTCGTCTTCGGCGTGCTCGGCCGCGCGCCGGATGAGGTCTTCGGCCTTTCCGAGCATGGTGCGTGCGGCGTTGGCCTCGCCCATCTGGGCGTGGCCGCGTCCGGCCATCTGGGCGGCCATGCCTTGAACGCCGGATGTGGTGCGGCCGTCGTGCCAACGGGCGGCTTCGGCCAGGCGCACGCAGCGGTGCGGATCGCCGAGGCTCCATGCCTGGTGGGCGCGCATGTTGAGGGTGGTGGCGGCTAGGCGGGAGTCGCCGGCCTCGATGGCCCAGGCGTGGGAGCGGTCGTACCAGGCCAGGGCGCTGGCGTGCTGGCGGGAATCGTGGCACATCCAGGCGATGAACTGGGCGTACTGGGCCAGCACGGCGATGGCTCGGTCGGCGAGCTGGCCTCGGGCGCCTCGGGCCAGGTCGGCGACGGTGGACAGTTGAGCGTGGACGAGGGGCAGCAGAGGGCGGCTGCCGATGGTGTCCTCAATGCGGCGATGCTCGGCCAGGCAGTGTTCCAGCCATTGCACGGTGGCCAGGTCGACGCGGCGCGGCTGCTCGATGGCGCGGGTGATGCGCTCGTACAGATCTGGGTCCGGAGCCAGGGAAGGCAGGGCGAGCGCGGGAACTGGGGTGGTGGTCGTGCCGAAGAGCTGTTCCTCGGCCAGATCGAAGGCGGCGCAGTAGAGCCGGGTGTAGAAGGCGTCCGGCCTGTGCTCGCCGGTCTCGTGGCCCCGGATGCGCCGGATGAGGCTGTCCACCTCCGGCAGAGGCTTGTCTGACAGGCGGGCGAGTTCGCGGGCCAGATCGCGCTGTGACCAGCCGCGCGTTTTGCGGGCTGCGAGCAGGCGGGCGGCCCAGAGCGGGGCGGGCTCGTTCATCCGGCACACCTCCGAGGGGAGAGGAACGGACACGGGGCGGACATCCCAAGTCGCCGCTCGGTGTCCTCTGTTGAGCTGTTACCGCCTGTAGCTGGGATGTATGCATGTTCGGCGACAGCGACGGTTTCTACGAGTGGGCGGCCAGCGACGCGTTCGGCCGGGGCGCGTGCGGTGTCACGGGTGAGCATGAACGGGCAGTCGCCATGTTGAGGCAGTCGCTTGCTTCGCTGGCTCCCGGGGCCACGGGCGTGGTCCGCGTGGTACGGCTGGACCGCCTGGCCCGGCAGCCTTCCTACGTCTACGGCCCTACCATGCTGCGCTTGCGGCGCGCTAAGCAGGCCGTGATCGCCCCAGGTGAGTGAACCTCCGTGGAGGAGTGGGAGCCGTACGTGCAGCGCGGCGGCACGCTGCGGGTGCAGCAGACCTCGTGCTGCGGGGAGTACGAGTGGTGCTGTGAGAGCGGCCTGTACTTCGTCCTGCGCCGCAGCGGCGAAGGCTACGAGGCTACGCGCCGGCGACGCCATGCCGAGGCATGGCCTGTCTGGGAAGCCCTCATCCGTAATCATCGGCACACGTCCCGGCGTTAGAGCGACGGCAGGCCCACCAGTTCGGACTGCGACAGGACACGCCCCTCTGCGGGCAAGAGCCGATAGACCGCCTCACGGATCGCCTCGTCTCGTACGCGTGCGACGAACTCCTCGGGAGTGCCGCCGCACAGACGGCGCAGTTCGGGGGAGTCGTCCAGAAGGCTCTGAATCAACGTCGGTTGATCGACCAAGCGTCGAGCCTGCCCGTCCCCGTCCGACAAGCAGCCGTGGCGACCCACGTAAACGAAGCACGGCGGCAGCCGGACGCCGGATTCCAGGGTCACGGCGTGGCGGTCGGCGGACAGGAGCCGACGCCAGTAGTTGGGTTCGGTGACGTCCAGCGTTGCCAGCTCGCGTTCGTCGAGCCAGAGCACGAACAGCCGCGAGGTCTCGCCCGGTGTCTCCACCGGCACCGCGGGCACGTACCCCCATCGGTTCACATGGGCTGAAACACCAGGCGCGATGCCCTCGACGTCGGCCAGGGTCATGGGTATGACCGGCCGGATCGAGTGGCTCACGAACTTGCGCCGCATCTGGCTGGGCGAGGCGTTGGAGCCCACTGCCACCACCGGATAGCGATCCGACATGGGGGAACAGCCAAGCCGCACCAAGAGCTTGCCCAGTGTCTCGTCCCCGGCCTGCCACTCCTCGGTCGGAGTCCCGCCAACGGGGAGCAGCGGCAGGTACTCGTCGTCCACCAGGACGCCGGAGGTGGTGGGGATGCGGCCCGGATAGGTGAGGGGGCGCGCCATGGGATCGTCGTGAAAGAGATCTGCCTCGGTCACGAGGCGTCCAGCTCGTAGACGAGGGTGTGCCGGTCTCCCGGTGCGACCGTGATCATGACACGTACGGGGCGGCCTTCGGCGTCGTAGCCGGTGCGCATGTGCTCGGCCACAGGGGTGCCGGCGGGCAGCCCGAGCCGGGCGGACTCGTCCTTGGTTGGCATTCGGATCTGGATCTCGTCCACCAGCCGCGTCTGCCCTCGCCCGATGGACGCCAGTAGACCGCCAGGGGCGCTCACGTCCTTCGGCTGCATCAGCGGGGTGCCCCTGGCGATGTCCTCGGGGAAGTAGCTGTCGGCCGTCTGGAAGGGCACGTCGTCCACGTACCGGACTCGACGCCGAACCACCACGATGTCCTTCTCGGCGTCGAGGTTGAGGCGTTCGGCGACCGCTGGTGGTGGAATCTCCAGGCCGACGCTGACTTCCTGGAGAGGGACGCGGCCTTGCTCCTGGACCTCGGTGGCCCAGGCGTCCGCGTCGGCGCTGTGGTTGCTCTGGTTCTCGAAGTGGGAGAGGTGCCAGCGCAGGCGTGTCTGTGAGCGAACGGTACGGCCGCGGCCTCGCCCGCTGCTGAGCAGCCCTTCGTTGGTGAGCTGTTGCAGCGCTTGCCGGACAGTCTGCCGCGACACGCCGTGCGTCTCTGCGAGTTCCTGTTCTGGCGGCACCGTGTCGCCCGGTGCCAGTTCACCCCGCTCTATCGACGTACGCAGGGCATCCGCGACGCGTTCGTAGAGCGCGCGGGAGTCAGATCCGGTTGGCACGGGAGTCCTCCTTGGGCGACTTGTACGTACTCACCGTACCAAGACGCTTGACAGTGAGCGAGCAATCACGGAGAGTACGTACACAGCACGGAGTACGGAGAGTACGTACTTAGCTCGACGGGCTTCGTGTGCCAACAGAAAAGCCGGAGTGCGGTCCTGGTCGCCAAACGAGATCCGCACCCCGGCGCCCCTTCAAGAGAGGTGTCTTCATCATGACCTACGGGTCCAAGAACCTGCAGTACGTCACCATCCCGGCCGAAGTCGTCCAGTGGATGTGCCTGGTGTGCGAGGGCATCGAGGAGACCGCGCACGGCTATGAGCCGCCGTCGCCGCTCCTGTGCCCGTCGTGCATCCGGCTCGCCCTGGCCGAGTCGCTGCGCGCCCTGGGCGTGAAGCTGTGACGGCCCACGAGAGCGCGCCGATCCGCGCCGACAAGCTGACCGACCTGCTGGACGACCTCATCAACGTCGCCCCGGCCTGTGACGCCGGCCAGGCCGATCTCTTCATCGGTCCCGTAGACGAGCCCGACGAGGAGCGGCAGCGGCGCGAAGTCCAGGCCAAGGCCATCTGCCTCGGCTGCCCGGCACGTGCCGCGTGTCTGGCCTACGCCCTGGCGCTCAACCCGGACGAAGGCGTCTGGGCTGGCTACACCGCCACCGAACTGGAGGGCCTGAACCGGCTGCTCGCCTTCGTCCCGCCGACCAGGCGGGAGGTGGCCTGATGAGCTGCCGCTTCCAGTGCCTCGACTGCGGCACCCGATCGGCCAGCCCCTACGGCTGCCGCCGCTGCGGTGCCTCTGCCGGACGCCAACTCCAGCGCTGCGCCGCTCACGGCGTGCGCTGCACGCCCGGCTGCCGCGTCTGTCGCCTGCTCACCCGTTCCCAGTGGAGCTGACCATGATCTCCGTCCTCGTCTACCTGCTGGTCTTCCTCGCCGGAGGACTGTTCATCGAACTCGTACGCATGAGCCAGGAGCGCTACCGGCAGTGGCAGGTCTCGCGCGCCACCATCCGCCAGGGCGGCTCCCTGGAGGTCGTCGCCCGAGGCTGGGCCGCATCCCCACGCAACTGGTGCAACAAGCCCGGCTGCCCGCGCTGCTGGGGACGGCGGTGGGGCCGATGACCCCCATCCACAACTCATCGGACGGAGCATCTGCCATGCCTACCGCCAGCCCGCGCCCGCTCTCGGAAGGAGAGCGGACCCTGATCTCCGTCACCGCCGCTGCTGTCGGTGTGCTGGGCCTGATCGGGTTCATCATCTCGTTCGCCACCGTCATGGAGGCGGCCAAACCCACCTTCGGCCCGCTCGCCTTCATGCTGCCCCTGGGGGTGGACCTGGGCATCGCGGTGTTCTCCGCTCTGGACATCGTCCTGGCCCGGCTCGACATGCGGGTGCGCTGGCTCCGCTTCATCCCGTGGACGCTGACGGCCGCCACCGTCTACCTCAACATCGCCGCCTACGCCGACGCACCTGGCGGGCCTGACTGGTTCGCCGTCGTCGCCCACGCAATCCTGCCCGGCCTGTGGGTGGTGGCCGTCGAGATCGGCACACACGCCGTACGCAAGCGCGCCCACCTGGCCAGCCCGTCCCGCCGACTCGACAGCATCCGCGTGTCGCGCTGGCTGCTGTCCCCGCTGCCCACGTTCGCGCTGTGGCGGCGCATGGTGCTGTGGGAGGTGCGCTCCTACCCCGAGGCCCTGCACCGCGAGCGGGAACGCATCCTGGCCAAGACCGACCTGCAAGACCGGTACGGCCGCCTGTGGCAGTTCAAGGCCACTCGCCGCGAGCGAGCCATGTACAAGCTCGGCGAGTTGGCCCCGGTCGGCGCGCAGACGGCCCCGCTTCCGCCGCCGTCTCCGGTGCGCCCGGCCCTGGCCGCCGCGCCTGTCCGGAAGCCGTCGTCCCGCAGGCCCAAGGCACGGAAGAGCACTCGTCCGGCTGTCGCCCCGTCCGAGGTGGACGAGTTGATGCCGCTGGGCTGGCAGATCGCCGCCGACCACGAGACGCGCGGCATCACGCTCACGCGGGACCGACTGCGCGACGCAGTCCGCCAGACCGGCCGATCCATCTCCACCGACCGCGCGGGCGCATTGCTTGCCCGCCTGCGCACCGAGACCCGTCCGACAGCACAGGAGGCAGCTTGATGGACCTCGCCCTCGCCCACCCATCGACCGGCGACCCGCCACCGGTCGGACCGCACGGACCGACCGCCAACACCACCACGACAGCCCGCGCTGACGAGACGCGGTCCGACCGCGCATCGTCCCTGATCAAGCCAGTACGGGACGCGGCCTCATCCGCCAAGACTCCGGCCGCGCCCCGCAACCCCGCAACCGCCAAGGCACACGAGGTGCACACATCATGACGCATCACCCGCACGACCACGAAGACCACTCCGAGGAGGACGAGCCGACCGCTCTCGGTGGCGAGGTCGTCCCGCTGGACCCACGCCGCCGCGCCCGCCACGCGGACGAGCAGGAGCCCGACCGCGACGAGGACGAGTTCTTCGACCGCGAGACGATCGCCGTCGAGGGCACGGTCCTCGGACCTCCGGTCGACCCGCCCGACGAGGACCTGCCCTACCGGCCTGGCAACGACCGGCACCGTGCCCCGATCATCCCGGCCACGCTGCGGTCCTGGCGAGGCACACGCTCCATGCTGGTCTGGGCGGCCAAGGACGCCGGGTACGTCGTCGGCTACCACGCCGTGCGCGCGCCCAAGTACGCCGCCAAGGCCACCATGTACGCCCCGATCGGGTTCTTCCGCGCCACGGGCAAGCTGCTGCACTGGGCCACCGCCGAGGAGGGCAACTGGGCGCTACGCCAGTACGCCGCCGACCGCAACGACCCGGAGATGTGGCTCAAGCTCGATCGGCAACGCCAGCGCCAGTCCCGCTGGCGCTGGTCGATCGTGGCCACTCTCGCCGTGACGGCCCTGATAGGCCTGCTCGTCTTCCTGCTCGCCGACATCCCGACGTGGGGCCGCCTGCTGACCGTCGCCGTGGCCATGCCGGTGCTGGCTCGCGCCGGTAGGCCCACGGACAAGCCCATCACCGACCGCGTATCCGAGGGACCTCGCTACCGCAAGCTCACCGCCGAGCTGGTCCGCCGCGCGCTGCTGTCCTGCGGCATCTCCGGCATCAACCAGGCCGTCAGCAAGGACCCGAACGCCATCAGCTTCCCGACCGAGATCCACCGCGACGGCCCCGGCCACCTGGCCGTCGTGGACCTGCCCTTCGGCGTGGAGGCCGCCGACGTGGTGGCCCGCAGAGGCCGGCTGGCCTCCGGCATGCGGCTCCCGCTCGACCAGGTCTGGCCCGAGCCGGGCGACGGCCACCCCGGACGACTGTCGCTCTGGGTCGGCTACGAGCCCGCGTCCCAGATGAAGCAGCCCGCCTGGCCGCTGCTCAAGGACGGCAAGGTGGACGTCTTCAAGCCGTTCCCGTTCGCCACCACGCCGCGCATGGACACGGTCAACGCCGCCCTGATGTTCCGTAACTGGCTCGTCGGAGGCCAGCCCGGCTCCGGCAAGACCTTCGCCCTGCGCCTGGCCGTCCTCGCCGCCAGCCTGGACCCGCGTGCCGAACTGCGCATCTACGAACTCAAGGGCGTCGGCGACTTCAAGGTCCTGGAGCCGGTCTGCACCGAGTACGGCAACGGCTTCGATGACGAGACCATAGCCCGCTGCGCCGGGATGATCCGCTGGCTCTACAAGGAGTGCGAACACCGCTCCAAGCGCATCGCCCACTACGCCCAGCTCGGCAAGGCCCCGGAGAACAAGGTCACCCCGGAACTCGCTTCGTTCAAGGGCTCCGGCCTGCACCCGCTGATCGTCGCCATCGACGAGATCCAAGAGCTGTTCCTGCACCCCAAGTACGGCAAGGAAGCCGGAGAGATCCTGGAGAAGGTCATCAAGCTGGGCCGTGCCCTAGGCGTGATCCTGCTGATCGGCACCCAGATCCCGGACAAGGACAGCCTGCCGACCGGCATCACCCGCAACGTCAACACCCGCTACTGCATGAGCGTCGCCGACCAGGTCGCCAACGACATGATCCTCGGCACCTCGATGTACAAGCAGGGCTACCGCGCCACCATCTTCGAGCCGGTCAAGGAGGCCGGTTGGGGCATCCTGTCCGGCCTCGGCAAGCCCGCCGCCCGCCGCTCCTTCGAGGTGGACACCGACAAGGCCAAGCACGTCGTGGCCCGCGCCATGCAGCTGCGCGGGTTGGCCGGCACCCTGCCCGAGGCAGGCACCCAGACCCGCACCGACGCACCCACCTTCGACCTGCTGACCGACCTCGCCCAGATCTGGCCCGCAGGCGAGACGGCCGCCTGGAACGAGGCCCTGTGCGCCCGCCTGGCCGAACTCCGGCCCGACTTCTACACCGGCTGGGCCTCCGAACAGCTCACCACCGCACTCAAACCGCACGGCGTACCCGTCCAGGCCATCGGCCGCCGCATCGACGGCAAGGCCATCACTCGGCGAGGCATCCGCCTGGACGACCTCACCGGCGCCATCGCGGAACGTAACCGCCGAACCGGCACCGAGTAACCCGCCCGAGGGCTGCTAGCGCTAGCGGCTGACCCTGCTATCGCTAGCAGCCCCGCTAGCACCCGAAATCAGCCCTGGCCAGGGCGTTAGCACGCTAGCGCCCTCGCTTGACGACACCCAAAAACGGCTCAGGAGGCCCGTCATGACCCCTGCCCACTTCATCGCTAGCGCCGTGATCGTCACTGTCCTGCTCGTCACCGTCCGTTACATCGCCCAGTGCTACATCCGGCCCTTTCGCCGCTGCCGCGCATGCCACGGCAAGGGCCGCAAGCCCAACCGCATTGGACGCGGCACCCACGACTGCCGCCGCTGCCGTGGCACCGGCCTACGCCTGCGGATCGGCCGCCACCTCTGGAACCACGCCCGCGCCCTGCACCGCGACGCCACCCGCTGAACGCCGAACGGAGCGCCTATGACCACTGCGAACCTGACCCGCTACGCCCTCGCGGCCGCCGCCCGAGGCTGGCACGTCTTCCCGCTCGCCCCGAACGGCAAGACCCCGCCCCGCGGCTTCACCGCCTGGCAGAACCGCACCACCACCGAACCGGCCACCATCCACCGCATCTGGCAGCACCGGTACAACCTCGCCATCGCGACCGGCCCGTCCGGCTTGGTCGTCATCGACCTGGACCGGCCCAAGCTCGGCGAGCAGCCGCCACCGGAGTGGAACCGACCCGGCATCAACGACGGCGCGGACGTCTTCGCCGCGCTCTGCGAGCAGGCCGGACAGCCGCTCCCGCTGGAGACCTTCCAGGTCCGCACCCGACGCGGCGGCCTGCACCTGTACTTCACCGCACCGGAAGGAGCCACCCTGACCAACACCCGAGGCAGCCTCGGCTGGCTCATCGACACCCGCGCCAATGGCGGCTACGTCGTCGGCCCCGGCAGCCGCGTCACCGACGAGAATGGCAGCGGCACCTACGCAGTCCTGCACCCAATCACACCGGCTCCGCTCCCGGCCTGGCTGGTCGAACGTCTACGCCCGGCCCCGCTGCCGCCCCAGAAGCCGGTCACGGTGCCGCTCGCCGCCGACCGGCGCGGCTCCTACATCCGCGCCGCCGTCCTCGGCGAGCTGAGCCGGGTGACCAGCTCACCACCGCACGGCCACAACAACGCTCTCTATCTCGCCGCCGTCGCCCTCGGCCAGCTCGTCGCCGGAGGTGAGCTGAACGCCGCCGCCGTCACGTCGTGGCTAACCGAGGCAGCCACGCAGATCGGCCAGCCCTACGGCGAGGCCCAGCGCACCATCGCCTCCGGCCTGCGCGCCGGAGCCCGCCGTCCCCGGACGGTGGCCGCATGACCAACGACCGCACCACTCACCTGCACCTGGTCAACGGTGATGCCGTCCAAGCACCCGCCCAGGCCGTCCCATTCCGCACCTCGTGGACCGCCGACGAACTCATGGCCATGACCTTCCCGGAGCCCCGCTGGGCCGTCCCCGGCATCATCGCCAAAGGACTCAGCCTCCTGGCAGGCCCGCCCAAGGTCGGCAAGTCCTGGCTCAGCCTCGGCCTGGGCGTCGCCGTCGCCAGCGGCGCCAAGGCCCTGGAAGCCATCGAGGTGGAGCCCGGCCCGGTGCTCTACCTCGCCCTGGAGGACACCGCACGCCGTCTCCAGAACCGCATGGGCAAGATCCTGGGCGGCCAGCCCGCGCCTAAGGACCTGACCCTGGCCACCACCTGCCCCACCCTGCCGCAGGGCGGGGAAGAGGCCATCGGCCGCTGGCTCGACCGCCACGGCAACGCCCGCCTGGTCGTCATCGACGTGTTCGCTAAGATCCGGGGCAACACGCCTCCCGGGCTGTCCGCCTACGACGCCGACTACGCCGCCATGAGCCGTGCCAAGCGCCTGGCCGACACCTACGGCGTCGCCGTCGTCCTGGTCCACCACGTCCGCAAGATGGCCTCCGAAGACTTCCTCAGCGAGGTCTCCGGCACCAACGGCCTGGCCGGTGCAGCGGACGCCACCCTCGTCCTCAAACGCGCCCGTGGCACTGCTGACGGCGTCCTGCACGTCACCGGCCGCGACGTCGAAGAGGCCGAGCACGCGATGGCCTTCCAACCGGCCGCCGGCCTCTGGCACCTCCTGGACGGCCCACCCGAAGACCACACCCTGTCCGACACCCGCGCCACCATCATCCGCCACGTACGTCAGCACCCAGGCAGCACACCCAAGGCCATCGCCGAGGGCACCGGCCTGTCCTACGAGAACGTCCGCAAGACCTGCCAGCGCATGAACGCCGACGGCCAGCTCTGCGTCAACGCCACCGGCCACTACCGCCTGCCCGGCACACCGCCGGGAGACGTCCCCGGCGTACCGCCTGTCCCTGCACACACCACGACCAGCACCAACGCCCACACCCACGAGGGACAACCGGCCCTGCTGCCCGTCCCCGCTGTCCACGCCGACGAGGAGACCCACCAGTGACCACCTCGACGCCGGACAGTGTCCGGCTCGCCGACACCCAGCTCTACCGCGTCACCGACGTCATGCGCCTGCTCCGCATGAGCCGCACCGTCATTTACGACCAGATCCGCACCGGCCGCCTGCGCTCCGTCAAGCAGGGCCGCGCCCGCCTCATCACCGCCAGCGCCATCCGCGACTACATTGCCCTCCTGGAAAAGGAAGCAGAGGAAGCAGCCTGATGACCAAGCGACGCAGCAGGGGAGACGGCGGCCTCCACTGGGACGACAAGCGCCAACGCTGGATCGCCACCGCCAGCCTCGGCTACGACCCCAGCGGCAAGCGCATTGTCAAGCGGGGCAGCGGCAAGACCAAGACCGAAGCCAAGAACAAGCTCAAGGAAGTCCTCCGCGACTACGAAGACGGCCTGGCCATCGCTCCGGCCGACTACACCGTGGAGCGCGCGGTGAACGACTGGCTGGCCTACGGCCTGAACGGTCGGGACCCCGCCACGGTGAAGACCTGCACGATCCTGTGCAGGACCCACATCATCCCTGCCTTGGGCGCTCGGAAGCTCCGGGACCTCAGTGCGGAAGATGTGGATAAGTGGCTCGCCACCAAGGCGAAGGAACTCAGCACACGGACTCTTCAGGGTCTCCACGGGTGCCTGAATCGGGCGATCAAACGAGCGATGGCGCGGGACAAGGTCAAGCGCAACGTGGTGGCGCTGTGCTCGGTCCCGAAAGGCAAGTCGGGACGCCCCTCCAAGGCCCTAACCTTGGCTCAGGCTGAAGCCGTACTCGTGGCCGCCAAGGGCTCAAAGATGTACGCCTACATCGTGCTGTCCCTGCTCACCGGCGCGCGTACGGAGGAGTTGCGAGCGCTCACATGGGATCACGTGGACCTGGATGGCGATCCGGATGCAAGCCCGCCAATCCCACCGCACGTAGCGGTATGGCGCTCGGTACGGGCCGGGGGAGACACCAAGACCCAAAAGTCCCGTCGCACGCTCGCCCTACCTCAACGCTGCGTTGACGTGCTGTCTCAAAGGCGAGAAGAACAGCAGCGAGACCGAGAGGATGAATGGTCAAGGAGCGATTTGGTATTCACATCGGCCACAGGCGCGCCCTTGGACGCAGCCAACGTGCGCCGCGACTTCCGCAAGGCCATACACAATGCGCGCGGTGTGGACTCGCGGGAATGGACACCGCGAGAACTGCGGCACAGCTTCGTCTCGCTGCTGTCGGACAACGGCATTCCGCTGGAAGAGATCTCTCGGCTCGTCGGACACAGCAGTACCGCCGTCACCGAGGCCGTGTACCGCAAACAAATTCGCCCTGTGCTTCAAGGTGGCGCTAAAGCAATGGACCGAATCTTTCACAGCGAGTAGGTGCGACACGCGAGGCCCCTTCCGATTATCGGATGGGGCCTTGTTATCACTGCGCTCGTGATCCCTGAGCAAGGGGCGTGCTGCCGATTACACCAACTACCGCTAGGAGAACTCGCAGAGATGAAAACTTCTTAGCCTTCATTAGTTTTGAGACCATTTGCCTGCATCCCTTCCAGAGTTCACGGATTTCCGGAACCAGCAATAGAGACGCGACGATGGGGCCGACCAGCGATAGTCGCGGACTCGAACCGAGACTCCCCTCATTCAAGGATCACGAACACTCCTCATCTTCACCTGTATTCGTTCGATCATTCTAATGAGTAGATTGAGCGCGTGTTACGCTGATCCCCTACGAAGAGCTGTTACTAGGTGGTTCTTCTGCGCTTTTTTTGTCCTCTTTGGAATCCGTATGATCAAGCGATAGCTGCTCTAGCTGGGAAGGTTCGCCCCCAGTAGCTTGCCTCTGAATTCCGGGAGTCGGTGAGGAATTGCTAGCGGCTGCATGATGCGTTGATGCTGGAGGTTCTTCTGCGAGCAGGTACGCGCGAACTCGCCATCTAAAGCCGGAGTCAAGCTGAGCAGTAGCTACGAGGAAGCCGCAGACATCGGCTACAAGTTTCGCTGCTACGGCATCGAAACTGCTCGAAAATGCGAATGCATCCGGAAGGGTGACGCGCGCTTTTGCTGCCGCGAAGGCTGTGGCCACTTCGGCGTAGCGTAGAGCCGTCTGCATCTGTCCGGGTCGCCGCAAAAGCCGGAAGACTAGATCCAGAAGCAGTTTGTAGTACGGGGGCAGATGATCCAGTTTCTTCGAGCTTTTGCTAGGCCGGAGCGTGACAAGGAGTCGCGCAACCTCTTGCTTTTCTTGTAGGTTGAGTACGCCGCCGAACATGTACTCCTGCAATCCTCGGTCGAGATTGCTGAGAAATGCTCCTCGAATATGAGTGATAGCTCGTATCAGAGTCAGCAAATAGAGCCAGCTAAGATCTATCAGGAGTGCGACATGAATCGGGTTTCTTGGATCAAGCACCCTATTGGCGCCACTTAGATGAGCGACCATCTGTACTAGATTGCGATAATCTTCGTACACCCAATAATCGAAGTTTCGATATTCGATTAGGTCATTGAGTTGCCTGTCAAGTTTTGTGAAGGCGGCTAGATGTGAAGCTGCGGCGGACGTGTCGAACAGCATCGCTAGAGGGTGCTCGCCATCGGGAATCGGTGGCCCATATTGGTCTTGAATGTTTTTCAGTTCGATCCCGGGGAGTACGGTAATGCCAAGGCGTGCTGAGAGCTGCCTTGCTGCGTCCGTGACTTCGTGTTGCCGAACTAGATAGGCATGGTCGGCGCCGAAGAGGTCCGCAATGCCTCTCAGCCAAAACATGCGCGCAGTGCTTTCTTTCCGGCTCGTCTTGCAGTCGGCGATCTCTGCCGAGAGCCGGTGGCCTCCGACAACAGAAAAACCCAGAACGTCCAGGTCTGTGAACGTTTCGGGAGATCTGCTGCGGCCTGAAAATTCCCCGATCGGACTGAAGCCTCTGAGTGGAACGTCGAGACGGGTGCTGTACCCCATGCTCCAGAAAAGGCGTCGCGTCGCGACCTTCAGGTCAAGATCCAGTTCAGTCACTTCTCTGCCCTACCCATTGCAACTTCGAACACTTTTTCGAAGTGGCTGCTGCTTGGCATAGCCAGTTCTCTAGACCGATGCATGGTCTGAAGGGGGGCTACGTAACTGCCGGGCACATCCAGTGCGCTCCGCGCCTCAGAGTCGTCCACCCGGTTGCGGATCGCCTCGCCATGAGTGATCAGATCGCGCGCAAGGGTGAGGGCCTCACGGTTGTCAACGCTATCGACAAATGTGGGTACCACCCACGTTCCGCCGGGCAGGGTGTCGTCGGCAAAGTAGATCAGCCCTGCACGCACCATGAGTTCGTACTGACGCCGATGCGCACTATGAGGCTTGAGGAAGCCGCGGTTACGATCGAGAAGCTTGTCGATCACGGACACGAGTCCTTCTGGCGTGAGGCTGTTGTAGCCGCCATAGTGCTGGGCGCATCGCAGGCATGCGAGTACCGCGAGAGCCTTATCCACGACCGGCTTGCGTGCTACGAGCAGAGATTGATCGGCGCTGTACGGCAGAGCGGCGAACGGCTGCATCTTGCCGTTCGGCCGTCGTACAGCAGGAGCCATCACCAGACCGCGTGCGACCGCGTCGGTCAGGAACGGGAACTGGTCATTGCCAATCGGGAGCCCTTGCTCCGATCGCAGGGCTTCGAACTCGACCGCGAGTTTCTCTGGACCGTGATCACGAACCAGGTCCCCGAACAGCTCGGGATTCTCAAAGCCGAAGAAGGGGGAGTAGGCCAGATCCCCGTCTATGGTTCGCACCACTTGGACGAGACCGGAGCCTTCACCGATCTCCAGGAGACGCGGAACATCTGAGTGGTCCAGGCTAAGGCGATCTTCGAGTTCTTCTTTCGGTATGGGCTTCGCGGCCAGCGCCTCCACGACGGTCAGCATCTGCTGCTCAAGGATGCTGGGTTGGCGGTCGTTCCAGACGGTGCCGAGGCGCTCATAAAGGTTGTCGTAGAAGGGCACCGTCTCTGTAAAGGAGACGATCTTGCTTCCCTTGTGCTGCACTCCAGCTACGAAGCCGGCGTCTTCGAGGACGCCGACGACGTTGTTGAAAGCCAGGGGGGATACGTCCAGCTGGGCTGCCGCGACGGTCGCCAGGGCTTGCGCATCTTGAATCACGTCACGGCCACGGATCAGACCGGCCAGAGTTGCCGCCATGCCGACCACGCGTGTGTCTGTGAGGGGTGCGATGAGGGGGGAGTTGGGGTCCACGTTCCTAAGGCCAGAATGAACGTCCTGGCATCGGAGTCCCTGACGAAGAATCTCCATGACCGCTCCTCACGGGCATCTTGATCGAGGAGACCTAGGGAGCCACTAGCCCGAGTGCATGGGCTTAGTCACTCAGTTAGTCACTCAGTACGCGAACTGGCCTCCCTGATTCATCAGGAAGGCCAGTTCAGCTATGTCGGGGTGGCGGGATTTGAACCCACGACCTCTTCGTCCCGAACGAAGCGCGCTGCCAAGCTGCGCTACACCCCGTGCACGCGCCGATCGGTGCGTACCTGGAAAAGTCTAGCGGACTCCCAAGGTGGTTGTGACCGCCTTTAGGCGCGGCGCGGGACGAGGGTGAGGAGGGACGCCTCCGGGAAGCAGGCGAAGCGGGCCGGGGCGTACGGCGAGGTGCCGAGGCCGGCCGAGACGTGCAGCCAGGCGCCGTCGTGGCGGCTCAGGCCCTTCACCCTGGCCCGGTCGATGCCGCAGTTGGTGACCAGGGCGCCGTAGAAGGGGACGCAGAGCTGGCCGCCGTGCGTGTGGCCGGCCAGCAGGAGCTGGTAGCCGTCGGCGGCGAAGAGGCTCATGTTGCGCGGCTCGGGGGAGTGCATGACGCCGAGGCGGAGGTCGGCGTCGGCCGGGGCCGGGCCGGCGACCAGGTCGTAGCGGTCGCGGGAGATGTGGGAGTCGTGGATGCCGGCCACGGCCACGTCGAGGTCGCCGACCTTGATGCGGGCCGTGGTGTTGTTCATGTCGAGCCAGCCCTCGGCGGCCATCCCGGCGCCCAGCTCCTCCCAGGGGAGGCTGGGGACGTGCTGGCGGCGCTCGTTCTTGGAGGTGCGCCAGAGGTAGCGGGCCGGGTTCTTCGGCTTGGGGGCGTAGAGGTCGTTGGAGCCGTAGACGAACAGGCCGGGGCGGGAGAGCAGGGGCTCCAGGGCGTGCAGGAGCGAGGGGACGGCGTCCGGGTGCGCGATGGAGTCGCCGGTGTTGACGACGAGGTCGGGCTTGAGCTCGCCGAGCGAGCGGACCCACGTGATGAGCATCGAGCGGCGTGGCGTCAGATGCAGGTCGGACAGGTGGAGGATGCGCACCGGGCGCTGGCCGCGCTCCAGGACGGGCACGTCGAAGCGGCGCAACCGGAACCAGTTGCGCTCGACCACGGACGCGTAACCCAGCCCGGCCAGGCCGAGACCGAACATGGACAGGGGCACTGCGACGGCTTTCCTCACCCACTCATGATGCCTGACATCGGGCACGAGGTGTCCGCGCAGACGGCAAGATGGACCGCATGAGCGCATTGAAGGACAAGCTGAAGGCCGACCTCACGGCCTCGATGAAGAGCCGCGACGAGCTACGTCTGCGTACGATCCGGATGGCTTTGGCGGCGATCAACGTCGAGGAGGTCTCCGGCAAGGAGGCCAGGGAGCTTTCCGACGACGAGGTCATCAAGGTCCTCACGAAGGAGGCGAAGAAGCGCAAGGAGGCGGCCGAGGCGTTCGGCAACGCCGGGCGCGCCGAGCAGGCGCAGGCGGAGCTGGACGAGCAGGCGGTGCTGGAGGAGTACCTTCCCGCGCAGCTGTCCGACGAGGAGCTGGTGGTGCTCGTGGACGCGGCGATCGCGGAGACGGGCGCGTCCGGGCCGCAGGCCATGGGGCAGGTCATGAAGGCCGTGAACCCGAAGGTCGCGGGCAGGGCCGAGGGCGGGCGGGTGGCCGCCACCGTACGCGCCCGCCTCGCCGCCCAATAGCGCGATAGCCCAATAGCTCGATAGCCCCAGGCGGATCGGAGAGGCTTCGGCGGTGGCCGGAGCGGCTTCGGGCCCAGGAGAGGCGTTGCGGCGGCCACAGGGCCTCCTGGCGATGACAGGAGGCCCAGGCTCGGGAACCCGAGGGGTCAGTTGCCGCCGAAGCCCGGCTGGATGATCGGCCCGGCGTCGCCGCCCCGGTTTCGCCCGTTGTCGTCGCGGCCGCGCCCGCCGCCCCACCCGCGGTCGTCGTTGCCCGGCGGGTTGAAGATGTCGAACGGGTTGCCGCGGTCGCCCGGCTTCCTGTCGTCCTTCTCCTTCTTGGGCTTGGGCGCGCAGTGGTCGGTGCACCCGCCGAAGCGCGAGCGGTCCACCGGCGTGAAGTCGACCGGTTCGACCCCCTTCAGCGCCCCGATCATGGAGTCCTTCCAGATGCGCCCGGAGATCGACGCGCCGTACACGTACGAGTAGTAGCGCCCGCCGATGGTGATGCCGATGAGCTCGTGGTTCGCGGCGCCGCGCGGGTCGCCGAGCGAGACTGCGGAGGCCAGGTTGGGGGTGTAGCCGGCGAACCACGCGGACATGTAGTTGTCCGTCGTGCCGGTCTTGCCGGCCGCGTCGCGTCCGATGCCGCCGACCTCGGTCATCGTGCCCTTGGTGAACACCCCGGACAGGATGCCGCTGACCGCGTCGGCGACCTTCTCCTCCAGCACCTGGGAGCACTTCGGCTTGTACTGCTTGACCTTGCCGTTGCGGTCGGTGATCTCGGTGATCGCGAGCGGCTTGCAGTACTTGCCGCGCGAGCCGAACACCGCGTACGAGCTGGCGATCGTCACCGGGTCGACCTCGTTGACCCCCAGCGTGAACGTCTCCACCTCCGACAGCTTGTTGCCGTCGGCCCGCTTGACGCCGAGCTTCTTGGCCATCTTGACCGTGTCGCAGAGCCCGACCTTCTGCTCCAGCCGCAGGAAGAAGGTGTTGACCGAGCCCCAGGTGCCGCTCTCCAGGGTCTTGAAGCCGCCGCCGCCCTCGCTGGAGTTCGTGACGGTGTGGGAGGGGTCGCCGACGTTCTCGCCCTTGCAGTTCTTGAACGTGCTGTAGGCGTCGGCCTTGTAGCCGGCGGGGGCGGGGAAGCCGTCGCCGTACTTCAGCCCCTCCTCCAGGGCCGCGGCCAGCGTGTAGACCTTGGCCGTCGAGCCCTGCTGGAACCCGCGGCCGCCGCCGTGCGCGGCGTCGGCCACGATGTTGTAGCTCATCTCGTTCTTCTTCTTGCTCCCGCCGAACTTCCGCGAGGCGGCCATCGCCTTGATCTCGCCGGTGCCGGGAACGACCATGGCCTGCGAGGCCACGGGCTTGTCCTTGGTGGACACGTACTTCTTGATCGCCTTCTCGGAGGCGGCCTGCATCTTGGGGTCGATCGTGGTCTTGATCGTCAGGCCGCCCCGCTGGAGCAGCTTCCTGCGCTCGTCGGGGTTCTTGCCGAACTCGTCGTTGTTGAGGATCTCGTACTGCACGTAGAGGCAGAAGTACGGGTATTTGCTCTCTTCGCAGCCGCCCGGGAACTCGATGTCCTTGTAGCCGAGCTTCTTCTCCTTGGCCGCGGCGGCGTCCTGCGCCGAGATCTTGCCGATCTCGACCATCCGGTCGAGCACGGTGTTGCGCCGCTGCAGCAGCCGCTCGCGGGCCTCGGGGCCGACGTTGGGGTCGGTGCGCGCCGGGTTCTGGACGGCGCCGGCCAGCGTGGCGGCCTCGGCGAGGCTGAGCTTGGACGCGGGCTTGTCGAAGAAACGCCTGGCGGCGGCCTGGATGCCGTGGGCTCCGGCGCCGAAGTAGGCGATGTTGAGGTATTTCTCCAGGATCTGGTCCTTGGAGTATTTCTTCTCGATCGCCATCGCGTAGCGCAGCTCGGACAGCTTGCGGGAGACCGTGGGGGCGATGGCCGCCGCCTGCTCCTCCGGGGTCTCGGCCGCGTTGACCAGCACCTGCTTGACGTACTGCTGGGTGATCGAGGAGCCGCCCTGCGTCACGCCGCCGTTGGTGAGGTTCTTCACCAGCGCTCTGGCGGTTCCCTCCACATCGATCGGCCCGTGCTGGTAGAAACGGAAGTCCTCGATCGCGATCAGCGCCTCACGCATGATCGGCGCCACCTGGTCGAGGGTCACCGACTGGCGGTTCTCGTAGTAGAAGAGCGCGATCTGCTTGCCGTTGGCGTCCAGGATCTTCGTGCGTTCGGGAAGAGGCGGCTCGTCCAGCTCTTCCGGCTTGAGGTTGAGCCCCTCAAGCGCGCTCTTGGTCGACATCCCGGCTCCGCCGACCGCGGGCAGGGCGACGGCGGCCGCGAGCACCCCGGCCGCGGTCGCGGCGGTGATCAGTCGCACCAGGGTCAGGACGGGATTGGGCCGATCTTTGCGCTGCGCTTGCACGGTACCAAGGGTACGTCCAAAGGCTGACCGAATCGGTAGCCGCGCCACATTTCACCTTGACTGGGCCAGGTGACTAGTCATTCCCGGTCAACAGGGCCGCGAGAATTTGGTCCTCTGGGGGTCTGTCGGCCCGAACGTCTCGTTGCGTACGTTCTCTCTGCGGCAACTGAATAACGGAGGCTCGGCGCCCGCGCCCGTCGGCCCCAAATGACGACTGACCACCTAAGGGGAGTGGGGTCGAAAAATGTGGATCACGGATTGGACCTCCCGTGCCGCCTGTAAAGGTGCGGATCCGGATGCCCTGTTCGTGCAGGGCGCCGCGCAGAACAGGGCGAAGCTCATCTGCCGGGGTTGCCCGGTCCGTACCGAATGCCTCGCCGATGCGCTGGACAACCGCATCGAGTTCGGGGTGTGGGGCGGTATGACCGAACGCGAACGACGTGCGCTGCTGCGGCGGCGTCCAGACGTCGACTCGTGGCGAGAGCTGCTCGAGTCGGCGAAAGAAGAGTACGAGCGAACCAACGAGCTGATCGCGGGCTGATCCGGCCCGGCGAGCCGAGAGCGTTGACGTACGGCCGGCGCCGTCCGCCGGCCGTACTCCCATGAGAGTCCCGGGAGATTCCCCGGGAAGAGCGGCTACGCGCTCGCCAGCAGCTCCCCGATCTGCCGCAGACCGGTCAGATCGTGGACGTCCTCCGACATGGCGCGAACCTTCGCCATCGGCACCGTGGGATGTGCCGTGACGAAGTGCTCCCGTTCGCGGTTCTCGCGAGCGGCGAGCTGCATCCGACCGGCGTGCAGCCGCAGCACGGCGGCGGTCAGCTCGTGCTCGCCCCTGGACTCCAGGTCCTCGGCCGCGGCGGCGCTCCGCGTCGCTGAGAGCGCGGCGGCGGGGGACGTGTGCACCCGGTTGACCACCAGGCCGGCCAGGGGCATGCGTTCCTCGGCCAGCCGCTCGACGAAGTAGGAAGCCTCACGCATGGCGTCGCGCTCCGGCGCGGCGACCACGAGGAACGCCGTCCCTGGCGCCTGGAGCAGCTGGTACGTCATCTCGGCCCGCTGCCTGAACCCGCCGAAGACGGCGTCGAGCGCGGAGACGAACGTCTGCAGGTCCTTGATGACCTGAGCGCCGAGCAGCTTGGTCAGCGCCCCGGCCATCAGCCCGAACCCGGCGTTGAGCAGCTTGAACGCGCTGCGGCCCCCGGCCTTGGCCGGCGCCGTCAGCAGCCGGATGAACCGGCCGTCCAAGAACCTCCCGAGCCGTTCTGGCGCGTCCAGGAAGTCCAGCGCCGAGCGCGACGGCGGCGTGTCGACCACGATGAGGTCCCACTCGTCGGAGCGGCGGAGCTGGCCCAGCTTCTCCATCGCCATGTACTCCTGGGTGCCGGCGAAGCTGGAGGACAGCGACTGGTAGAAGGGGTTCGACAGGATCTGCCTGGCCCGTTCGGGGTCGGCGTGCGCCTCGATGATCTCGTCGAACGTGCGCTTCATGTCGAGCATCATCGCGAACAGCTGCCCGCCGTCCTCCGACTCGTGGATGAGGCGCGGGGTGTTGTCGAGCTCGGTGAGCCCCATCGACTGCGCCAGGCGCCGCGCGGGGTCGACGGTCAGCACGACCGCGCACCGGCCGCGCTCGGCGGCCCGCAGCCCGAGGGCCGCGGCGGTCGTGGTCTTGCCCACGCCGCCCGCGCCGCAGCAGACGATGATCCGGGTGCCGGGGTCGTCGAGGATGGCGTCGATGTCGAGCCGGGCGGGCTTCTTCACGCTGCTCCCTGGGTGCGGATGGTCTCGGCCAGCTCGTACAGGCCGGCCAGGTCGACGCCGTCGGTGAGGAGCGGCAGCTCGAAGCTCGGCAGCCCGGCCTCGGCCAGCGACTCGCGCTCGGCGCGCTCCAGCTCGGTGCGGTGGGCGTGCTCGACGACCTCCTCGGCCAGGGCCTCGGCGAGCGCCGTGGCCTCCGCGCCGTCGGCCACGCCGGCCGCCTTCAGCCCGAGCACGAGCTCGGCGGCGTCGAAGCGGCCCGTGGCGGCCTGGTCGAGCGCCGCCTGCGGGAGCTGGGACTCGCGCACCATGTTGACGAAGATCCCGCCCGGCGGCAGGCCCGCGGAGCGCAGCTCGGCGACGCCGTCCAGGGTCTCCTGGACCGGCATCTCCTCCAGCAGGGTCACGAAGTGCACGGCGGTCTCCGGGCTCTTCACGACGCTGCTGACCAGCTCGGAGTGGTTCTTGATCGGCCCCACCCTGGCGAGCCCGGCGACCTCCTGCGTGACGTTGAGGAAGCGGGTGATGCGGCCGGTGGGCGGCGCGTCCAGCACGACCGCGTCGTAGACCCGGCGGCCGTTGCGGTTGCGCCTGCGTACGGCCTCCGTGGTCTTGCCGGTGACCAGCACGTCGCGGAAGCCGGGGGCGATGGTGGTGGCGAAGTCGACGATGCCCATCTTGCTCAGGGCGCGGCCGGCCCGCCGCATGCCGTAGAACATCTCCAGGTATTCGAGCATGGCGTCTTCGGGGTCGATCGCCAGCGCGTACACGTCCCCGCCGGAGGGCGCGACCGCGATGCGGCGCTCCTCGTAGGGCAACGGCGGCAGATCGAAGATCTGCGCGATGCCCTGCCTGGCCTCCACCTCGACGAGCAGCACCTTCTTGCCGCCCGAGGCCAGGGCGAGCGCGAGGGCGGCGGCGACGGTCGTCTTGCCCGTGCCGCCCTTGCCGGTGACGACGTGCAGGTGCACGTCCGCCCAATCCGTGCGCGGAGAATCCACGCTTCGAGGCTACCGAACGGTCACTTGCCGAACGCCGGTGACCACCCTTTGAGATTGCTCACACTACTCTGGCCCTCATGAAGAAATGGGAGTACCTCACAGCCCCCTTGCTCATCCACAACACCAAGATGATCCTGGACAACTTCGGCTCCGACGGCTGGGAGCTGGTCCAGATCGTGCAGGGCGCCACGCCGGAGCAGCTCGTCGCCTACTTCAAGAGGGAGAAGCAGTAGATGACGCCGGAGGAGAAGCTGACGGAGCTGGGGCTGACGCTGCCCGAGGTGGTCAAGCCGGTGGCGGCGTACGTGCCCGCGGTGCGTACGGGCAACCTCGTCTACACCTCGGGCCAGGTGCCGATCGTCGACGGCAAGCCGGCGGGCACCGGCAAGCTGGGCGCCGAGGTCAGCCTGGAGCAGGGCTACGAGATGGCCCGCATCTGCGCGCTCAACGCCCTCGCCGCGCTGAAGGCCGAGGTGGGCGACCTCACGAAGATCGTACGGATCGTCAAGGTCGTCGTGTTCGTGGCGAGCGAGCCGTCGTTCACCGACCAGCCCAAGGTCGGCAACGGCGCCAGCGACCTGCTGGGTGAGGTGCTGGGCGAGGCGGGCAAGCACGCGCGCAGCGCGGTGGGCGTGGCCGCGCTCCCGCTGAACGTGCCGGTCGAGGTGGAGCTGATCGCCGAGGTCGCCTGAGCGGAGATATGTCACCATGACCGAGTGATGTTCTAGAGGAGGTCATGTGACCGGATTGCCGCTTCCAGCCGAGCTCGCCACGCGGGCCAGGGACCTCATCGCCGGGAGGATCGAGCCGGTGACCCCGCGGGACGCCGCCACGGTGGTGATCCTGCGGGACGGCCCCGGCGGGCCGCAGACCTACCTGCTCCGGCGCAAGGCCACCATGGCCTTCGCGGCCGGCGCGTACGTCTTCCCCGGCGGGTCGGTGGACGCCCGCGACACCGACCAGGCCGTGGCGTGGGCCGGGCCGTCGCCCGCCGAGTGGGGCGCGGCCTTCCGCGCGGGCGAGCAGCTGGCCAGGGGCCTGGTGTGCGCGGCCGTGCGCGAGACGTTCGAGGAGTCGGGGGTGCTCCTGGCCGGCCCCGACGCCGGCTCGGTGGTGGCCGACACCACCGGCGACGACTGGGAGGCCGACCGGCTGGCGCTGATCGACCGCAGCCTCGCCTTCGCCGACTTCCTCGCGCGGAGGGGGCTGGTGCTCCGCTCCGACCTGCTCAAGCCGTGGGCCCACTGGATCACGCCGGAGATCGAGCAGCGCCGCTTCGACACCCGCTTCTTCGTGGCCGTGCTGCCCGAGGGCCAGCGCACCCGCGACGTGGGCGGCGAGGCCGACCAGGTGGTCTGGACGCGGCCCGCGCAGGCCGTCGAGCGGGCGCGCCAGGGGGAGATCTTCCTCATGCCGCCCACCCACCGCACGCTGAGCGAGCTGTCGGCGTACGGGAGCGTGGCCGAAGTGCTGGCCGTCCCCCGCGACATCGTGACCATCCTGCCGAGGGCCGTGGAGGTCGAGGGCGAGATGCGGCTGGTGAACACGTGAGCGGCCTGCACATCCCGCTCGGCGGCGGGCCCGACGGCACCCGTACCGACCACGCCGTCAACGTCCTCGCCCCCAACCCCGGGATCATGACGCTCGACGGCACCAACACGTGGCTCATCGGCGACGGCGAGGAGACGATCGTCGTCGACCCGGGCCCGGACGACGCCGATCACCTCGAACGGGTGCGCGCCCACCTCGACGGCCGCCGGGTCACCGAGATCCTGCTGACCCACGGCCACTTCGACCACAGCGGGGGAGCCCGCTCCTTCGCCGCGCTGGTGAACGCCCCCGTCCGCGCCCTCGACCCGCGGCACCGGCTCGGCGGCGAGGGGCTGGCCGACGGCGACGTGGTCACGGTCGGCGGGCTGGAGGTGCACGTCCACGGCACGCCCGGCCACTCGTTCGACTCGCTGTGCTTCTGGCTGCCACAGGACCGCGCGATGCTGACCGGCGACACCGTGCTCGGCCGCGGCACCACGATCATCGCGGGCGACGGCGGCCTCGCCGACTACCTGCGCAGCCTCGACCGGCTGAGGGAGGCGGCCGAGCGCCTGGAGGCGAAGGTGCTGCTGCCGGGGCACGGCCCGGTGCTGACCGACCCCATCGCGGCGCTCGACGGCTATCTCGCGCACCGGCGCGAGCGGCTGGACCAGATCAGGGCGGCGCAGGCGCAGGGGGCGCGCACCCCGCGCGAGATCGTCCGCGTCGTCTACGCCGACGTGGACCGTTCGCTCTGGCCCGCCGCCGAGATGTCGGTGCGGGCCCAGCTCGACTATCTGGAGCGGTTGTAGAGCCGGTCGGTGTCGAGGATCACCACGGCCTTGGCCTCGATGCGCAGCCAGCCGCGCTGGGCGAAGTCGGCCAGCGCCTTGTTGACCGTCTCGCGGGAGGCGCCGACGAGCTGGGCCAGCTCCTCCTGGGTGAGGTCGTGGTGGACCCGCAGGCCGTCGTCGGTCTTGGTGCCGAACCGCTCGGCGAGGTCGAGCAGCTGCTTGGCCACCCGGCCCGGCACGTCGGTGAAGACCAGGTCGGCCAGCACGTCGTTGGTGCGGCGCAGGCGCTGCGCGAGCGCGCGCAGCAGGTGCAGAGCCACCTCGGGACGGCCGGTGAGCCAGGGGCGCAGGTCGTCGTGGCCGAGGCCCGCCAGCCGCACCTCGGTCAGCGCTGTCGCCGTGGCCGTGCGCGGCCGCGGGTCGAACAGCGACAGCTCGCCGAACATCTCGCTCGGCCCCAGCACGCTCAGCAGGTTCTCCCGGCCGTCCGGAGACGTGCGGGAGAGCTTGATCTTGCCTTCGAGCACGACGTAGAGGCGGTCGCCCGTCTCGTTCTCGTGGAAGAGCGTCTGCCCCTTGGAGAGCTGGACCTCGGTGATGCTCGTCCGCAGCGCCGCGGCGCTCTCGCGGTCGAGCGCGGCGAACAGGGGGGCCTTGCCCAGCACATCGTCGGTGTTCACTCTGCCTCCTCTGCTGCCATTGTGACTCACCCCACTCAAGGCGGCACACACAGGTTATGGGAATGCCGGAGTGTTCTGGCTCGTCCGGGTACGTCGAGTCCAGGGGGAAAGTTACCGGAAGCTCCGGTTCAGCAGGCCAGCAGGTCGTCCACGGAGGCCATGGCGCTCGCCACCGACCGGCCGAGGAGAACGCGCAGGACGTCGGCGGCGCGCGGGCGGGCCACCCAGTCGGGACGGCGGCACTGCGCGACCGCGAGGCGCAGCGCCGGTGGGAGGGCGTACGGGTCGCCGTCGCGGACGCCGGTCGCCGCGAAGACCATCAGGTCGGCCCAGGCCCGTACGTCGTCGGCCACCGCCCCCTCGTACGCCGCCGCCGACGGCGTCCAGCCGATGAACACCTGACCGTGCGCCCCGAGCGCCACGCTGTCCTCGCTCAGCCGCAGCCCCGCGACGCCGCGCGCGTGCAGCCGCGCCATCGTCGCGGCGCAGGCCAGCGCCAGCCGGTCCAGTGCCGGCCCGCGCAGCGGCCCCGCGCTCCTGACGAACTCCGCCACCGTCGCGCCCTGACCGCCCATCGCCGTCCACCCCTCTCGCGTCGCCAGGTTGTACGACGCCCCGGCGTCCGGGGTTCAAGCACCGGCGGAACCTTCTACCCTTGCGGTCATGGCGACGAAAGCGGCGGGGCGCAAGCCGGAGACCCAGCTCGCACTCGTACGGCGGGCGCGCAGGATGAACCGCGTTCTGGCGGAGACCTACCCGGACGCCCACTGCGAGCTCGACTTCCGCAACCCCCTGGAGCTGCTGGTCGCGACCATCCTGTCCGCGCAGTGCACGGACAAGCGGGTCAACATGGTGACCCCCGTCCTCTTCGCGAAATATCCGACAGTGGAGGACTACGCCGCCGCCGACCGGTCGGAGATGGAGGACATCATCCGCTCGACCGGCTTCTTCCGGGCCAAGACCAACAGCATCATCGGCATGGCCCAGGCCGTGTGCGAGCGCTACGGCGGCGAGGTGCCCGGCCGGCTGAAGGACCTGGTGACCCTGCCCGGCGTCGGCCGCAAGACCGCCAACGTGGTGCTCGGCAACGCCTTCGACGTCCCCGGGCTCACCGTGGACACCCACTTCCAGCGCCTGGTGCGGCGGTTCGGCTGGACCGAGGAGACCGACCCCGTCAAGATCGAGCACGTGGTGGGCGAGCTGCTGCCGCGCCGCGAGTGGACGATCTTCTCGCACCGGGTCATCTGGCACGGCCGGCGCATCTGCCACGCCCGCCGCCCGGCCTGCGGCGTCTGCCCGCTCGCCGCGCTCTGCCCGTCGTTCGGCACGGGGCCGACGTCCGAGGCCGAGGCGCGCAAGCTCGTCAGGTCCGGCCCCTTCTCCTGACGGCAGGCGGGGAAGCAGCAGGAGCCCCGGCGTGTTGGAGGATGCGTGACCCAAGTCCCCCATTGGCTGATCCGCCTGGCGGACCAGTCCCAGCGGCTCAGCGTCCCCCGATACCTGCGGCCGCCCGACGGACGCGGCCGGCGCGCGGCGGTGCTCATGCTGTTCGGCGAGGGGCCGTACGGTCCCGACGTGCTGCTCATCCAGCGCAGCAGGCGCGGGCGCAGGCACCCGGGCCAGCCCGCGTTCCCCGGCGGCGGCGTGGACCCCGAGGACGGCGGCCCCGTCGAGGCGGCGCTGCGCGAGGCCGAGGAGGAGACCGGGGCCGACCCGCGCGGGGTGCACGTGCTCGGCACCCTGCCCGAGCTCTACCTGCACCACAGCGACAACCGGGTCACGCCCGTCGTCGCCTGGTGGCGGGAGCCGTCGGCGGTGCACGCGGCCTCACCCGACGAGGTCGACTCGGTCGAACGGGTGCCGATCGCCGAGCTGGTCGATCCGGCCAACCGGTTCACGCTGCGGCTGCCCACGGGCATCGCGGGGCCGGCGTTCCAGGTGCGGGGCATGCTCGTGTGGGGCTTCACCGCGATGGTGCTCGACCGCACGCTGGGCGCGGCCGGGCTCGACCAGCCGTGGGACACCTCGCGGGTGACGGAGCTGCCGCTGGAGTCCCTGACCGCCCGCCGCGTCTAACGGCCGGACCAGAGGGCGACCCCGAGCGAGGCCCATCCGGCCACGTCGGCGTCGCTGTCGGCGGCCAGTGTCCGCAGCGTCCGCAACCCCGACGGGTCCGGCGGGTCGCCGAGCACGTGCTGGAGCGCGTACGCGGCCCCGTAGCGCACCCGGGGGTCGCGGTGCGCGGCCAGCTCGATCACGGTCGGCAGCGAGCGCGGGTCGGCCAGGTGCCCGAAGGCGATCAGCACCGAGTAGAGCACCATGACGTCGTCCTCGCTGGCCGCCAGGTAGCGCAGCACCGGCAGCGTGCGGTCGGCGAACGGCCGCAGCATCCCCATGATGTCCACCCCGAGCAGCCGCTCGGTGACGGTGTCGGCCGCGCACAACCGGCGGGCCTCGATGAAGGACTCCAGGTCGCCGCGCTGACGCAGCACGGAGATCACGTGCCAGCGCAGCGGGCCGTCGGGATCGCTGTCACGCAGCGCGGCCTCGATGAGATCGCGAACTGTTCCCTCGGCCTGCGGCATAGCGCCAAGGTAGCCAGGAGGGTGACGCGGTCCTGGCCGAAGACGTGCACGCTTGACCTTATCCCTGGATACCTTTGAAGCGTGCGCGGTGATCTGCTTGACCTCATCCTGATCGGCCTCGTGGTCGCCTTCGGCATCTCGGGTTACCGTCAGGGCTTCATCATCGGGGCGATGAGCTTCGTGGGGTTCGTCGGCGGCGCCGTGCTCGGGGTCTTCATCGCGCCCCCCGTCTCCCGTGCCGTGGTCGACGGCGACACGCCGCAGGCACTGCTGGCCATCGTGATCGTGTTCCTGTCGGCCACGATCGGGCAGTTCGCCTCCTCGACGATCGGCGCGGTCGTGCGCAGCCACGTCACGTGGGAGCCCGCGAAGGTGGCCGACGCGGTCGGCGGCACGTTCGCCAGCGCACTGTCGGTGCTGGTCATCGCCTGGCTGATCGGGTCGCTGATCGTCTCCACGTCGTTCACGCCGCTGGTCGACCAGGTCAAGAACTCCGCGCTGCTCACCACCGTGGACGACGCGATCCCGCAGGCGGCGCGCAACTGGCAGGCGCCGTTCAAGAGGTTCATCGACCGCTCGGAGTTCCCGCCGGTCTTCGACGACATAGGGGCGGGGCAGCTCTTCGACGTGCCGCCGCCCGACCAGAGCGTGCTGCAGGGCAACCGGCTCTCCCGGGCCCGCCGCGCCATCGTCAAGGTGCAGGGCGACGCGCAGAGCTGCAACAAGCACATCGAGGGCACCGGCTTCGTCTACGCCCCCGGCCGCATCATGACCAACGCGCACGTCGTCGCCGGCGTCACCCGCGACCTGGAGGTCGTCGACTACAACAACGCCCGCCACCGGGCCACGGTCGTGCGCTACAACCCGCGCCGCGACATCGCCATCCTCCACGTCCCCGGCCTCGACCTGCCGCAGCTCACCTTCGACGGCGAGGGCAGGCGCGGCGACAACGCGATCATCGCCGGGTTCCCCAAGGGCAAGGGCTTCACCGCCGAGCCCGCCCGCATCGGCGGCAAGCTCGACGCCGAGGGCCCCGACATCTACCGCGACACGACGGTGACCCGGAAGGTCTACCAGATCCGCGGCCTCGTGCTCCCCGGCAACTCCGGCGGCCCGCTGCTGACCGTGGACGGCCGTGTGTTCGGCGTGATCTTCGCGGCGGCCGTCAACGAGCAGGAGACCGGCTACGTCCTGACGGCCGAGGAGGTCGCCTCCGACGCCTCGCTCGGCCGCACCGACACCTCGCCGGCCAGCACGCAGAAGTGCGACTGACCGGCTAGTCCGGCAGCTTCTCCAGGATCAGGGCGATCGCCTCGCCGGGGTCGCTGTCCTGGCCCAGGCCGGAGGCGACCTTGCCGACGGCGTCGTACGCGCCGCCGGACGCCTGCACCCGGGCCGCGCCCCGCGCGAACAGCGTGAGCGCGCCGCGCCCGTTGCCGCGCTGCAGGTGCGTGAGCCCGACGCAGATCTGCGCGAGGCCCTGCCACAGCTCGCGCTCCTCCTCCGGGGCGCACTTCCACCGGCCCTCGAACACCTCGTGGGCGTGGAACGGCATCCCCTCGGCGAGGAACCGCCGCCCGTCGGCGAGCGCCTGCTCGGCGGTGGGCGCGTAGTCGTCGGGAACCCTCGGCACGCCGGGGGAGCCGTAGGGGAGCGGCCTGCCGTACGCGTCGCGCGGCCGGGCGTTGCGCGGCCGGCCCTCGGGGTCGCGGTCTCTCATCTCTCAGGCTTTCTCGTCGGGCTCGCTCACCGGTCGGGCTCTGGGTCGGTCAGCCAGCCGAGCAGCTCGGTGTCGAACGCGTCGGGGATCTCCTCGTGCGGGAAGTGGCCGGCGCCCTCGAACAGCCGCCATCGGTAGGGGGCGGCGACGTACCGGCTCGAACCCTGGGCCGTGCGGGGCAGCACGCGCGGGTCGAGCGCCCCGTGCAGGTGCAGCGTGGGCGCCTCGATCTCCGTGCGCATGGCGCGGGCGAAGCGCCGCCCGTCGGGCCGGAGCTGGGAGCGGCCGAACCAGCGGTGGTACTCCAGCGCGCAGTGCGCCACCGTCGGGATGCGGAACGCCTCGCGGTAGACCTGAGCCTCCTCGTCCTCCGGCCAGCCCGGCCCCGACCAGTCGCGCAGGAACCGGCCGACCAGCGCGCCGCCCTTGCGGGTGAGCCGGTGCTCCGGCAGCAGCGGCACCTGGAAGCCGAGCGCCTGCCTGCTGGCCTTGAGCTGCCCCATCGGGTTGGTGAGCAGCGCGTTGCGCAGCCGCAGCGGGTGGGGGGCGGACACGGCGACCAGCCGGTGCACGCACTTGGGGTCGAGCACGGCCATCGTCCAGGCCAGCAGCCCGCCCCAGTCGTGCCCGACCACGATCGCCCCGGTCTCGCCCAGCGCGCGGATCAGCCCGGCCGCGTCGGCGGCCAGCGTGGGCAGGTCGTAGCCGCGCGGCGGCTTGTCGCTGCCGCCGTAGCCGCGAAGGTCGGCCGCGACCGCCCGGTAGCCCGCCTTCGGCAGGGAGACGAGCTGGTGCCGCCAGGTCCACCAGAACTGCGGGAACCCGTGCAGCAGCAGGACCAGCGGGCCGTCACCGGCCTCCACGACGTGGAAGCGGGTGCCGCCCGCGTGCACCGCGCGGTGCGTCCAGGGGCCCTCGATCTGGACGACCGACTCGTCAGGTCGCATCTCGGGCCACCGGCTCGCGATCCCGGGCCGCCGGCCGGGCGTCGGGGGCGGTGGCGGGAAGCGCCTCGTCCTCGGGGGTGGCGATCTCCTTGAGCCCCCTGAGCGAGGCGGCGGTGCGCTTCATCCCGGCGAGGCCCTTCAGCCGCCGGATCCCGACGAACACCAGCAGACCCGCGACCAGCAGGTAGAACACGGTCACGATGAGGAAGGCCGCCCAGGTGGGCAGCCACTGGTCCAGCACGAACGCGATCGTGACCGAGGCGAGGATCAGGCACAGGTGCGCCATGAAGGCCGCGGCGGCGAACAGCCCGCCCGCCATGCCCACCCGCTTGGCGTCGAACCTGAACTCGGCCTTGGCCAGCTCGATCTCCGAGCGGACCAGGGTCGAGATCTGACTGCTCGCCTGGGCGACCAGGGAGCCCAGGGATTCTTCCTCGGGAGTCTGCGGCATGAACGTCTCCTATCGAGGCCCGGGGGCCGTGTCAATCATCATCCAGCGCAGCGCGACGGCCGCTTACTTCCCAAGGACGAGCCGCGCTATCACTCCCAGAACTACCCGATCGGAGAACATAGCGCCGACGCAGAAGGGGCGCACGTCCACGGTGTGTGACATGCGCCCCTTATGTGCGAAGGGTCAGTCGTCGGACTTGGCGGACGGGAGCTTCTCCGCGATGAGGTTCATCACCGTGCTGTCGGCGAGCGTGGTGACGTCGCCGATGCTGCGGTTCTCGGCCACGTCGCGCAGGAGGCGGCGCATGATCTTGCCGGAACGGGTCTTGGGCAGCTCGGGCACCACCAGGATCTGCCGCGGCTTGGCGATCGGGCCGAGCGTCTTGGCCACGTGGTTGCGCAGCTCGGAGGCGATGTCGTCGCTCTCCTCGACGCTGCCGCGCAGGATCACGAACGACACGATGGCCTGGCCCGTCACCGGGTCCGTCGCGCCCACGACCGCCGCCTCGGCCACCTTCGGGTGGCTGACCAGCGCGCTCTCCACCTCCGTGGTGGAGATGTTGTGCCCGGAGACCAGCATGACGTCGTCGACCCGGCCGAGCAGCCAGAGGTCGCCGTCCTCGTCCTTCTTGGCGCCGTCGCCGGGGAAGTACATCCCCTCGAAACGGCTCCAGTAGGTGTCGATGTAGCGCTGGTCGTCGCCCCAGATCGTACGCAGCATGGAGGGCCACGGCTCGCGTACGACGAGGAAGCCGCCCCCGCCGTTGGGGACGCTGTTGCCCTGGTCGTCCACCACGTCGGCGGCGACGCCCGGCAGCGGGCGCATCGCGGCGCCCGGCTTGGCGGCGGTGATGCCGGGCAGCGGGCTGATCATGATGGCGCCGGTCTCGGTCTGCCACCACGTGTCGACGACCGGGCAGCGGTCGCCGCCGATGTGCTCGCGGTACCAGACGTACGCCTCCGGGTTGATCGGCTCGCCGACCGAGCCCAGGACCCGCAGGCTGGACATGTCGTACTTGGCGGGGATGTCGTCTCCCCACTTCATGAACGTACGGATCGCCGTCGGCGCCGTGTAGAGGATCGTGACCTTGTACTTCTGCACGATCTCCCAGAACCGGCCGCGGTGCGGCGTGTCGGGGGTGCCCTCGTAGATGACGCTGGTCGCGCCGTTGGCCAGCGGGCCGTAGACGATGTAGGAGTGGCCGGTGACCCAGCCGATGTCCGCCGTGCACCAGTAGATGTCGGTCTCGGGCTTGAGGTCGAAGACCGCGTGGTGCGTCCAGGCCGTCTGCGTCAGGTAGCCGCCGGTCGTGTGCAGGATGCCCTTGGGCTTACCGGTGGTGCCGCTGGTGTAGAGGATGTACAGCGGGTCCTCGGCGTCGTTCGGCTGCGGGGTGTGCTGGTCGCTCTGGCGGTCGACCACGTCGTGCCACCACAGGTCCTTCTCACCGAACGCGACGTCCTGGCCGGTGCGCCGGACCACGAGGACGTTCTCGACCTGCGGGCACTCGGCGACGGCCTCGTCCACGGTCGGCTTGAGCGCGCTCGGCTTGCCCCGGCGGTAGCCGCCGTCGGCCGTGATCACCAGCTTGGCGTCGGCGTCGTCGATGCGGCTCTTCAGCGCCGTGGCGGAGAAGCCGCCGAACACCACCGAGTGGACCGCGCCGATGCGGGCGCAGGCCAGCATCGCGATCGGCAGCTCGGGGATCATCGGCATGTAGATCGCGACCCGGTCGCCCTTGCCCACGCCCAGCTCGGCCAGCGCGTTGGCGGCCTTGCTGACCTCGGACTTCAGGTCGTTGTAGGTGAGGACGCGGGTGTCGTCCTCCGGCTCGCCCTCCCAGTAGTAGGCGACCTTGTCGCCCCGGCCCTCCTCGACGTGGCGGTCCACGCAGTTGTAGGCCACGTTGAGCTCCCCGCCGATGAACCACTTGGCGAAGGGAGGGTTCCACTCCAGGGTCCTGTCCCACCGCTTGGCCCACGTCAGCCGCTCGGCCGCATGCTCCCAGAAGGCGAGTCGGTCGGCGGCGGCCTCGTCGTACGCGGCGGCGGTCACGTTCGCGGACGCCGCGAGGTCGGCCGGAGGTGCGAACCGGCGGTTCTCCTGCAGCAGATTGGACAGCGCCTGGGTCTCGTTGCCAGGGGTCTCCGGGGCCACCTCGTGCTCCTTCTATGGCCAGGTTGGATAGGTCGTGTCCCACTTCACCAGCTCACGGCCCTCGCACACAAGAGGTCTAGACAGGTCTGTACCTCGGTGGCGGGGAGCGGGGGCTTGGTTATCGAGTGGGGTTATCTTCGCAATTGAAATGTTGTCATCCTGAAATCCAGAGAATATGCGAGCGGGGAGTGGCGGTTTTATGGGCCCCCCGGGGTGGCGGTTTGGGGGCGTACGGTAAAGGGGGGTTGACGGCCCTCCCGGACGCCCTGCGTGACCCCGCGCCACGGGGCTCCGCCCTCGTCTGCAGGCTCCCTCTGTGTGACCCCGCCTCGGGGTCCCGCCCCTGTCTGTCGGCTGCCTCTGCATGACTCTCCGTCTCGGGGTCCCGCCCCCGTCCGCCGGCTGCCTCTGCGTGACTCCCGCTTCGGGGTCCCACCCCTGTCCGCCGGTTCCCTCTGCCTCCTCCTGCCTTGTCGCAGGTGGACCGTACCGGCCCGGTAGGGTCAGTCCTCGTGAGTGACCCTTTGGCCGTCATCGCGACCTTCCCCGGCGTGCAGGAGGCCGTGGACGAGGCCCGTCAGTCCGTCGACCGGCTCTACCGCCACCGTGTGCTCCGCCGCGCCAGCCCGGCCGTCTCCACGGAGTCGTCGCTGCGCGGCGCCCGCGCCTCGGCCGCCATCGAGGGTGCGGACGTCCCCTTGGACGCCCTGCGCCGCGACGAGATCCACGACCCGCTGGTGCAGGGCGCCCTGCGCGCGTCGGCGGAAATGGGCAGGCTGGGCCCGACCTGGCGCCGCGCGCCCCGGCAGGTCCTCGCCCGCCTGCACACGGTCGCCGCCGCCGGCCTCGCCCCGGAGGACGCCCTGGGTCGTCCCAGGTCGGGGGACGACGCCCCCGACCCGTTCGGCCTCGGCCCGGCCCCGGACGCCAAGGAGACGGCCGTACGCGTGGACGGCCTCATGGACCTCCTCGGACGCCCCACGAAGGCTCCTGCGATCGTGCTGGCGGCCGTGGTGCACGCCGAGCTGGCGGTGTTGCGGCCGTTCGGCGTGGCGGACGGCGTGGTGGCGCGCTCGGCCGAGCGGCTGACCCTGGTCGAGTACGGGCTGGACCCGAAGTCGCTGGTGGCGGTGGAGGTGGGGCATCACGAGCTGCCGTACGCGGAGGCGCTGCGGTCGTACCTGAGCGGCACTCCCGACGGCGTCGCCCAGTGGGTACAGCATTGTGCCTCCGCGGTAAGCCTCGGCGTCCGCGAGACCACCGCCATCTGCGAGGCCATGCAAAGAGGCTGACCGGTGCTCGTCCGGCGGCCGACCGTAACGCGCTCTGCCTGCGAAGGACCTGGTAAGACGTCCTACCGACATAGCTGACGGCGTCTCAATACCGAGACGCCGTCTGCCAGTGCATCACGCCGGGTTACCAAGCGTGCACCTGTATCCGTCGGAGCGGGTCAAGCCCGTCACGACGCGCCTCCCGCGGCTGGTCGCACGTGGGTGCCCGACTCGATGCACCCGGACCATTGGTCCGTAAGACCTTTCTACGTCGGATTCGCCCTGCTGGGAACCCCTCGGGGCAAGACCTTTACCTGTGCGCGTTCGCACCCGCGCCGCCGCCCTGTCCCGCCCGCGCCGGAGCCTTCCCGCCGCCGGGCGAGCCGGCCTCGCCGATCACTCTCCGTGATCTTCTTTATGTGATCGTTATCAATTCACGAAAAAACTTGGCGAAAATGCGAGATTACTGCTCGACGAAACTCGATCGGATCGGGCAGCATACGTTGGTATCGCCCAGGAACTGGAGCGCACTTGCGCGGGATGGCTTTGCGGGTCCCTTGCCAGGCTGTGGTGAAGTGATGAAAGCTTTCTTCTGAAACGGGACCGGCTCTACCCCCCCGGAGCCGGACCGATCAGGCGACCCCCGCTCTCCCCCCCGGCGGGGGTCGCCCCTTTTCCCCGCCTCCCGGTCATGGGACCGGTCTCCGTACGCTCGCCCACTGGCACTCGCGCGCCCTCGTGAGCTGACCCGCAGCAGGCACTGGTGGAGCTCATCCACAGGCCCGCGTACGTGGAACCCCCTCATCCACAGGCCCGCGTACGTGGAAACCCCCTCATCCACAGAACCCCGTTCGGCCCCTCGCGGCACCTGCCCTCCGCCCCACCCTGGACCTCCCACCACCCACGAACGGGAGGCCCCGATTGCACCGTCCCTTGGTCATCACCGACGACCCCGCCCTCCTCGACGACCTGGTCCGCATAGCGGCGGCAGCCGGCGCCCAGCTCGACGTGGCCCAGCTCCCCGCCCACGCCCGCCCGCACTGGAACCTCGCCCCACTCGTGGCGATCGGCGCGGACCAGGCGGACGCCGTGGCCGCGACCGCACCCCCACCCCGCGACCAGGTCCTCCTCGTCACCCGCACCACCGACGACCCCGACACCTGGCGAAGGTGCGTCGCAGCAGGCGCCCAGGCCGTCGTCACCCTCCCCGGCGACGAACGCCACCTCGTCGACCGCTTCGCCGACGCCATGGAGCCGGAGCCCCGCTCAGGCCCGGTGATCTGCGTACTGGGCGGCCGAGGCGGGGCGGGCGCAAGCGTCCTGTCGGCCTGCCTCGCCCTTCACGCCTCCGGCGGCGCCCGACTCCACACCCTCCTCGTGGACGCGGACCCGCTGGGCGGCGGCATCGACGCGCTGCTGGGCCACGAGGAAGCGCCGGGAGCCCGCTGGGGCGATCTCGTCGCCAGAGAGGGGCGCATCAGCAGCAGCGCCCTGCAGAAGGCCCTGCCCGCGTTCGGCGACCTCGCGATCCTCTCCTTCCACAGGGGCGAGGCGGCCCCGATCCCCGCCCAGGCCATGCGATCGGTCCTCGACGCCGGTCAGCGAGGCTTCGACCTGGTGGTCGTGGACCTCCCACGCCACTTCGACCCGGCCACCGCCGAAGCCCTCACCAGGGCGAAGACCACCCTGCTGGTGGCCGCGGCGGACGTACGCGGCGTCCTCTCCGCGCGCCAGGTGCTGGGCGAAGCCGGCAAGCACACGACCGACCTCCGCACGATCCTCCGCCCGGGCATCGTGGACGCCGACACCGCCGCCGCCTCCCTCGGCATCCCCTACGCGGGCACCCTCCCCGACCTGCCCCGGCTCACCGCCACCCTCAACCGCGGCGAGCTCCCCAAACTGGGCCCCCGCACCGCCCTGGGCACCCTCTGCGCCTCCCTCCTCCAAGACCTCCTCACTCCTGAGAACGCTTCCCCCCGAGCGGACAGGCAGCTCACATGACACCGCCCCACGCCCACCTCGACGAGTCGGCACAACCCACCAAAACACCGCTCACCACCACCCAGCCCCCACCCGGCAGAACCTCACCCAGGATGGCCACCACCTGGCCGGCCACGCCTCCGCCCACGGCGCCCCCGCCATCGGTGTCCTCCGAACTCGTCGAGGCCGTCCGCGTACGCCTCGCCCGCACCGGCGCCGAACCCAGCGCCGCCCAGGTCGCCGTAGCCCTGCGAGCGGAGAAGGCGGTCTACGGCGACGCCGAGATCCTCGCCGTCGCCCGCGCCCTCTGCGCGGACCTGATCGGAGCCGGCCCCCTGGAGCCGCTCCTCGCCCGCCCTGACGTCACAGACGTCCTGGTCAACGGCCCGGACGAGGTATGGCTGGACGACGGCACCGGCCTCAGCCGCACCCCCATCCGCTTCACCGACGACGCCGCCGTACGCCGCCTCGCCCAGCGCCTCGCCGCCGCCGCGGGACGACGACTGGACGACGCCTCGCCTTACGTGGACGCGCGACTCGCGGGCGGCGTACGCCTCCACGCCGTGCTTCCGCCCATCACCCCCGAAGGCACCTGCCTGTCCCTACGCCTGCCGCCACGCCGTACGTTCACCCTGCACGACCTCGTCAAGGCGGGCACGATCACACAGCCGGCCGTCGCGATGCTCACGGCGATGGTCTCCGCCAGACTGGCCTTCCTGGTGACCGGCGGCACCGGCACAGGCAAGACGACCCTGCTCTCGGGGCTCCTCTCCCTGGCCGACCCGGGCGAACGCCTCCTCCTCGTGGAGGACTCGGCCGAACTCCGCCCCTTCCACCCTCACGTGGTCCGCCTCGAAACCCGTCCACCCAACCTGGAGGGCGCCGGCGGCGTGAACCTCCGCGACCTGGTACGCCAGGCCCTGCGCATGCGCCCCGACCGCCTCGTGGTGGGCGAGGTCAGGGGGTCCGAGGTCGTGGACTTGCTCGCCGCCCTCAACACGGGCCACGAGGGCGGCTGCGGCACGCTTCACGCGAACACCGCCGCCGACGTGCCACCCCGGCTGGAAGCTCTGGGCTGCGCGGCCGGACTGAGCCGCGAGGCCGTCCACAGTCAACTGGCCGCCGCCCTGGACGCCGTCATCCATCTGACCCGCGACCGCCACAACGGCCGAAGACGCATCGCCGAGATCTGCCTGCTCACCCGGACATCCACAGGCTTCGTCGAGTCCCTGCCCGCCGTGACCTTCGACCCGTCCGGCAACACCCACCTCGGCCCCGGCTACGAAGCCTTCTCGAATGCCGTACGCCCTCACCCCTGTCTCCCTCCCCATGGGCCGGCGAGCGCATAGACGCACCCGCCGCCCCTGACCCGCGAAGGGAAGAAACCGTGCCGACCGCAGTCTGGCTGGCCGCGTTGTCCACAGGCTTCGCCGTATGGCTGTGGACAACTCCCGCCACCGCCACAACGCGCCTGGCCAAGCTCACAGCGCCCGCCAAATCACACCAATCCCGCCCTTTCCGGACGCTCCTCCGCGCTCCACAGAGCCCGAAACGCCGTACCGAAGCCTGGCGACTGGCCTCCATCGAGCTCTGCCAGGCCCTCTCCGCCGAACTATCCACAGGCCGCACCCCGGGCGAAGCCCTGACCAGGGCGATGTCCGCAATCACCGTCCCCGACCCCGACCTCCTGCGCCCGGTCCTCGCCGCGGCGAGAGACGGCGGCGACGTCCCGACGGCCCTCACGAACGCGGCCCCGCCGCAGGGCGGCGAGGGCCTACGCCAACTGGCGGCCTGCTGGCAGGTGAGCATCACCACAGGAGCCGGCCTCGCCGCCTTGACGGACCGCGTCGCCGCCACGTTACGCACAGCCCAACTCCACAGCCAGGACGTGACCGCTCAGCTCGCAGGCCCACGAACCACGGCCAAAATGCTCGCCGTCCTCCCCGTACTGGGCCTCCTCATGGCCGCCACGCTGAACATGAATCCCCTGCGTTTCCTGCTCGGCAGCCTCCCCGGCATCGCCTGCCTGACAACCGGCATCACCCTGAACGCCTGCGGCCTGTGGTGGACCCACCACATGTCCACCAAGGCCGAACTCTGACAACGGCGCTGCTGTGCTGACTGGCGGGGCGCCGGGCCTGCTGTGCTGACTGGGGGGTGCGGGTGCTGCTGTGCTGACCGCGCGGGGTGCGGGGCTCCGATCGGCACCACCACCAGCGATCCCGCGCCCAGCGCAACTCGGACCTCCACGCCATCACCTGCACCGACCAGTCGTGCCTACCACCTCAACCAACGGGACCCCCATTGCTCCCTTTGCTGTCCGCACTATTCGCCGCCATGGCCATTTGGTTCTGGCTCCCCTCGCACACGCCCAAGGACCGCCTGACCCGCCTGACCCGCGTGCCCCGCCTGAAGCCACCCACGAGCCCAGGCGACCAGCAAAGCCCGAACCTGCCCTCCGGCCTTTACCGCCGCCGACGTCCGACCCCCAAATCCCAGCCGCACGCCGCAGCGCTCGACCCCGCAACCACCACCACACACCCTGCCGACACCGAACCGCCCCCGACATGGCTGGACCAACTCGGCAAGGGCTCTAGTCCGGGTGTCACCCGAAAGACCATCTTCATCGCAATCCCGGCAGGCCTGGCGATAACAGCCCTGATCGGAGGCGCCGTCGGCGTGATGGTAGGACTTCTCATAACTCCCGCTACCGGCATCTACCTGCACAAGAGACAACCCACACGGTCACAACAGGACCAGCAGCAGATCCTGACCGACCTCCCTTTCGCCGCCGACCTGATGACCGCCGGCCTCCTGGCAGGCTGCCCGGTCAGCGCCGCCACCGAGATCGCCGCCGACGCGATAGGCGGCCCTCTCGGCCGGCGCCTCGGCTGGGTGAGCACTCAACTGCGCCTCGGCGCGGACGCAGAACCCACCTGGGCCCTCCTGGCGAAGGACCCAGCATTAGGACAGCTCTCCCGAACCATGATCAGAGCCACCCAAAGCGGCACCCCCGTAGCCGATGCCCTGACCCGCCTGGCGGACGACGCCCGCGACGCGTCCAGGGCCGCCGCAGCGGCGGCAGCGAGGCGCGTCGGGGTCAAGGCAGTGGCCCCTCTGGGCCTGTGCTTCCTCCCGGCGTTCGTCCTCCTGGGCATAGTCCCGGTAGTGGCCGACCTCGCCTCCGCCCTCATCCTCCCGTAGCCACGCCACCTCCCATAGCCCCGCAACGATGACCGACAATCCGGCGCTGCGCCTTCCGCTAGCACCGGGTCGGACCACGCCTCACACAACACCAGCGCGACCACGCCTCACACCAGCAGAGAAGGGTCACCGCTCACGCCAGCACCACTGGGGACCACGCCGCACACAAGGCCACCATGGCTGGGGACCGGCAGCGCCACATGGGACAGCCGTGTCAGCTCAGGTCTCAGCACAGCCTTCCCATGATCACGCCGCCTTTCGTAGCCACGCCATCAGCTGCGCGGTCTCCCGCAGTTGCGCGGTCTCCCGCAGTTGCGCCGTCTCCCGCAGCCGCGCAGCGCTGAGCGGCAACTCGGCACATCGCTTAGCACCAGCACCAGTCCGCGCCACATGTCGCCCATGCCCCCCGCCGCTGGGCACCGTCAGCTCCGCAAAGGACAACTGCGCCAGCTCAGGCCTCAGCACGCCACACCCCGTCGTCCGATCCTCGCCCAGCTGCCCCTACGCGCACCGCCTCCCGATCACCCCAGACACACTCGGCGCACAGTTATCCACAGAACGCCGCTCGGCCACTTCCGCCGGCTCGATCTCGACGAACCTGTAACCCGCCGGGCACAACCGGCTCCACCAAGCACCTGGAGGCAAGATGCACAGCCCCGCCCCCACACCGGACGCCACCACGTCCACATCAGAAGCTGCCGCTCCTCCACCGCCGCCCACCACCGCTCTGAAGCGAAACCACGAGAGCATCCCTCAGCCTCCGACCAGCCGCCCCACCTCACGGACAAGCCGCGCACTCGCCGCCCACGACAACACCACCACAGCCCCGACATCCCCTGTATGGGAAGCCCCGGCGCCCGAACACACGGCACCCAAGACGGACGACCCCCAGAAGCCTTCAGTCGACAGCTCCGACACTGACGGCCACAGGACCCACGCGAGAACCCCGAGGCGCCCGAGCCTTCACCCTCGCTCCAACAAGTGGCTGCACTACGCGACCACAAACCGCGAGCGCGGCATGTCCACCGCCGAATATGCCGTAGGAACCATCGCGGCCTGCGCGTTCGCGGCGCTCCTCATGAAGATCGTCAGTGGCACAGAAGTCGCGGATCTGCTCACCGGCATCATCAGCCGAGCACTCAAAACGGGCGAGTGAGCTTTCGCCCGAGGCGGCTGCCCCGAGGCGCTTTGGCAGCGCGAGGCTCTGTGACCGCTGAGACTGCCGCCGTGCTTCCGGCATTGATGATCGTCCTGGCAGCCGGTCTATGGGCCATCCAGTCCGTCGCCGTCCAGCTCGAATGCGTGGACGCGGCTCGCGCCGCGGCCCGGGCCGCAGCGAGAGGCGAGCCATTGGAGGAGGTCCGCGCGGTCGCCATCACGGCCACGAGCGCGGACGCGCAAGTAGACATCATCCGCGACCCGGAGACGACGAAAGTTCAGATCGCCGTTCAAGTGAGACCAGCATGGGGTTCGGCATTCCCGCCAGTACGCGTATCCGCCTCCGCCTTCGCCGACACAGAGCCGTAGTCGAGATCCATCACATCTGTCGCAAGCATTGCCGCATCGTCGCGACCACGGGGCCAGCTGGCATGTGCCCACCTCATGGCCGCGCCGGATCGTGACGCGCGCCGCCACGGCCCCGTGGTCCACGCTGCGGCTCAAGCCAGTCAAGCCGAGGAGGACGTCATCACCTCCGTCGAAAGACATTCCGCACAAGCGGCGGATGAAGGGAAGCCAGGTGCAAGGAGTGGTTCGAGAACGCATGCATGACGGACGACGTCCGCCGCAGTCCTACCAGCGAAGACGCGCGCGGTTCGATGCGCGTCGGGGGCTGCGGGCCGTCACGCGAAGGGACGATGCCGATGCCGGCGAACGCGGATCCGCCACCTTGTGGGGTGTGGCCCTGATGGGGCTTCTGATGGCTATGGCCACGGCTTTCGCCACGGCGGGCACCGCGCGCGTGGCCCGCCACCGCGTGAACGACGCGGCCGACCTCAGCGCTTTGGCGGCCGCCCGGCTCGCGCTGCTCGATCCGCAGGAAGCGTGCGCTCGAGCCGGCGCGCTGGCAGCCGGCAACGGCGTCGAGATGACCCGATGCGAGATCAGCGGCGAGGTGGCCGATGTCTGGACCGCTCTGTCGATCTCGCTACCGGTCGTAGGCACCGCAACTGTCAGAGGCAGAGCCCGAGCAGGCCCGGCCCCATAACCGGACAGCATCACCAGCATGCCGGCGCGCGTGCTGGACGCGGGCGGCGGCACCGGCGTGCACGCCGAGTGGCTGAGCGCCGACGGCTACGCGGTCGAACTGCTGGATCCCGTTCCGCGCCACGTCCAGCGTGCCGCGCGACTGGCCGGGGTGAGCGCGCGGCTCGGCGACGCACGCCCACTGCCCGTCGCGGACGCGAGCCAGGACGCGGTCCTCCTCCTGGGCCACCTCTACCACCTGCCGAACCGGGCCGATCGAGTGCGGACCCTGACAGAGGCCCGGCGCGCCCTGAGACCCGGCGGCGTGATCGCGGCTGCGACGATCAACCGTCACGCGGCCGTGCACGACGCCATCTACCTGGGGCACCACCTCCAGGAACGGCAACGGGAGGCCGCACGCGCAGCGGCGACGAACGGGATCACGCTTTCTCCTGGGCGAGGATTCCCGGCCTACCTCCACGACCCCGACGAGGTGCCGGAGCATTCGCCGACGCGGGCTTTCCGATGTCGAGCGGTACGGCCTGGAAGGCGGCTTCTGGCTGTGCGGCGACATCGGCGACTGGCTGGAAGACCCGGAGCGCCGAGCCCTCCTGCTCGACGCGCAGCGCTCGATGGGATTGGTGCCGTCGCTGCTCGGGGTCAGCGGTCACCTGCTCAGCATCGCCGAACGCGATCAGTGACACGTGGTGGGGCGGCGGCCACTGCTTCTGCGGTGGAGCGACTCTGACGCCGGTCCGGTGAACGCTCTTCTTGCCTGCTCTTGCCGCTCAGACCAGACGGTCGGTGAGCCCGTCGGCTCGGAGGGGCGGTTGAGCCGACCGGACCGGCAGCAAGGAACTCCTCAAGCCCGACGAGACAGAACACCCCCTCACGATCTCTTGTCTCCACAGAATATTCAGTACATACTGAACTTAATAGAAGATTGTGGAGGTGAACGGATGGCAGAAGACCGGGAGCGGATCCTTGAGTGGGTCGAGCAGGCGGCAGCCTTCTGCATCGACGAATATGCCGTCCCGCCCATAGCCGGCCGTGTGCTGGCCTGGTTGATGATCTGTGATCCCCCGGAGCAGTCGGCGGGTCAGATCGCCGAGGCGATCGGGGCGAGCAGGGCATCACTGGCCACCAGCATGCGCCTGCTCATCGACGCCGGGTTCGTGCGCCGCCGCACCCGCCCCGGACAGAAGACCCACTACTACCAGGTGGACGATGACGCCTGGGAACGGGTCATCCGGCGCAGGGTGGCGGGTCTGGCCGCGTTCCGCGAGATCACCGCGGCGGGCATGGAGCTGGCCGGCTCCGATCCTGCGCGCACCGGACGGCTGCGCGCGGCGCACAACGTCTTCGACTGGATGGACAAGGCCTTCGCGAGCATGCCCGGGCCGCAGCACGAGGGAGAGGTTGATGAACGCTGAGCGGGGTCGCACCGCGATCGTGGCCGGGGCCGGGATCGGAGGGCTGGCCGCGGCCGTCGGCCTGCTGCGCGGCGGATGGGACGTGACCGTGCTGGAGCGGGCGCGGGAACTGGGCGAGGTGGGCGCCGGCTGGTCGTTTGCGCCGAACGCGTTGCGCGCGGCCGACGCCCTGGGCGTCGGCGAGGAGTTCCGGGCTTGTTCGGTGCCCACCGAGGCGGGCGCCACGATGCGGCTGCCGGACGGGACCTACCTGGTGAGGTTCCAGCCGGACGCTGACCAGGCGCTGCTCGCCAATCACCGCGCCGATCTGCAGCGCGTGCTGGCCCGGCACGTGCCGGCCGAGCGGATCCGTACCGGCGCCGAGGTGACCGGCGTCCGCCAGGACGGCGGCGGCGTCACGGTCACCTGCCGGGACGGCGTCGAGCTGCGGGCCGATCTGCTGGTCGGGGCCGACGGCATTCACAGCACGGTACGCCGCAGCGTCTGGCCCGACGCGCCCGAGCCTGTCTTCCAGCGCATTCTGTGCTGGCGCGGGGTGACAGAGCCGGGCGCGGTCTGGCCGGTGAGCGGGTTTCAGACCTGGGGGCGCGGTGCCCGGTTCGGCGCGCATCCCCTGGTAGGTGAGCGGGTGTTCTGGTTCCTCACCGTGCGCCAGGAGGAGCCGGGGCTGCGTTTCGATGACGATCTGCGGGAGGTGTCGGCCAGGACCCGCGGCTGGCACGACCCGATCCCGGCGCTGCTGGCGGCCACGCCGCCCGAAGCGGTGCTGTGTCACGACATCTACGACCTGGACCCCCTGCCCTCCTACGTGAAGGGCCGCATCGCGCTGCTGGGCGATGCCGCCCACGCGATGACTCCTTTCCTGGCGCAAGGCGCCTGCCAGGCACTGGAGGACGCGGTCGTGCTCGCGGCCGAGACGGCCCGGGCGACCTCCGTCCCGCAGGCTCTCGACCGCTACGACCAGGCCCGCCGCCCGCGCACCCAGCAGGTGCAGCGCATGGCGAGGACCGACCCCAGGCTCAGCCTTTCCACCAACGGCGCCACCTACCGGCTCATGACCACGATGACCCGTCTGGCCTCCTCCGGCGTGGCCCGCCGCAAGAGCTCCCGGCTCTGGGACTGGACCCCTCCACTCTCCACGGAAGTGACACGATGACGATCGAGCACATCACGTTCCGCAGCGGCGACGTACGCTGCGCGGCCGACCTCCACCTGCCGCGGGAAGCCGACGGGCCGGTGCCCGGCGTGGCGTCTCGTCCAGGAGATCGGCGCAGTGTCGGTTTCGGTGGACGAGGGCTGTGGGGTGAGGTGCGGAGATATAGGACACGCTTATATGGCATTTTGCGGGCTGCTGGATGGTGGCGTAGTCGGTGGTGGTCGGTGTGCCTGTAAGGAGGGTTTGCTGGTGGTAGCGGATGTGGTGAAGAACGGTGGTTTTTGGGGTTTGTGGGGCTAGGTCGCAATCAAGTCACGACTTCTTGGACTTGGTGTCCAAGAGTCTGCTTGCTCACGTAACGTTCCGCTTACCCGCGGTCCATGCCGTTCTTGATGAAGGGTCTGGGAAAGCCGGAACGGTGTCGCCAGGGTGCGGGGCCGGGGGCGGTCGGTGACCGTTTCGCCGGGCGAACTGCACTTCCGGTCGTCGCTTGACTCGCTCCTCGCGAGTGGGCCGGGTGGCGCGAGTCTCTCGATGGAGGGAAGCGTCGTGACGGTAGTTGGCAGAGTGGTGGCCGCGGGGATCGTCGCGGTGGGGTCCATGATGTTCGGTGGATCCGCTCATGCGGCCGTGACGGCGGGAAGCGGCTCCTCTGGGCAAATCACCTCGCCGTCGGACGGACAGGTCGTCTCCGGGTCGTCCGTCACTGTTTCCGCACATACAGGGCTCATGCAACTCCGCATGGGGCTGTACGTCGACGGGCCGTCCACAGGCTCGGTGAAGGTGGCCGGCGGGGGCGCCAACCAGACCATCTCCGGGACGTTCGACGCCGGCAGCGCCCCGAACGGGACCTTCACCGTGACCCTCAAGGGGGAGATCACCGGCACCAGGTACGACAGCAGCACTTTCAAGCTGCGGCGGCCCGCCGAGACACCTAGCAATGTGAGCGCCGAGCTCCAGGGCACCACGAAGGTCATCGTGACCTGGAGCAAGGGCGCTGAGCCCGATCTGGAGACGTACCAGGTGTCCAACACGCAGTCGGGGGTTGTGGGGCGGCTGGCGGCGGACAGCGCGTGCAGCGGCGGGTCGTGCAAGGCGGTGCTCGCGGTGCCGGCCAAGGCGGCGGGGCAGAAGGTCGGGTTCACGGTCAGGGCGTTCCGGAGTGACGGGAACGGAGGGACGGTCGGGTCGGGCGAGTCAGGCACCGCCTACGTCAGCGTTCCGGCACCGCCTGCCGCTCAGCCGAAGAAGGAAGTCAGCAAGACGCGGCAGGCGCCCAGGACATCTGAGAGGGTCGATCCGCTGCCGACCCTGCCCGCCAAGAAGCAGACTCAGCCCTCGCGCAAGGCGACGACTCACCGCCCGAAGGTGACGGCCAAGATACCCGCGATCCCTGACACGGACACGAAGGGCAATCTGCCTATTCCGACTGCTGATGTACGGCAGGGAGAAGAGAAAAATGACGCCCTGACGCCATCAGGCGGGAACGGTGAGGGGCGGAGCGACCAGGGCGAGAGTGCTTCGGACACCGCGTCAGTGCAAGTGAATGGTGTGAAGGCGCAGTCGAGTGAGTCCGTGTTGGGGGACGTCGGGCAGTACGGGCTGTATGTCGCGGGTGGGCTGCTTCTGCTGTTGCTCGGCGCGCATGCCGGAGCTTGGGCTCGGCGGCGGGCGCTGGCTGCTGAGGGAGGACGGGGCGGGAGTTCGCAGGCTCTGAGAACGGGCCCGGCGTCGATGGCGAGGGGCACTTCTGCTGCTTCTGCTTCTGCTGCGAGGGCGGCAGCAGGTGTCGGTGTTTCGCCCACCGAGGCCGAAGTTGGCCTTTCGGGGGCGGGCGTCTCCCGTGGAGAAGGGGCGGCTGGGGTGACGCCTCGGCGTAGGCCCACAGTGATCCTTGCGGTGGCGAAGACGCGAATGTCGCCGGGGTCGCAGACGGCTGATGGGCAGGCTTCGGCTTCCGGCGGGGCTTCCAGTCATGGTGATTCGTCGCCTTTGCCTGCTGATTGGCAGGGGGCGGGCGCGGGTGGCGGTCAGGTTTTGCGGCAGGTGTCTGCGATGCCTGGGTTAGAGGCTGGTGGGGCGAACATCGCCTCTGTTGCGGATGCTGCTCCTGTTCGAGGGGTGCTCCCGGCAGAGGCTGGTTCGGCGCATCTGGTTCCGCAGACTGTCGGGCGTCCAGATGAGCGGGGCGGTCAGGGCTACAAAGGTGTGCAGAGTCCCGGTGGTGGTCAGAGGCATGGCGGTGGCTTGAGCGAGGGCGGCCCTGGCCATGCAGGTGGTCAGGGCCGCGAAGGGGGCGCGGCTGATCACGGGGGACGTGGTGGGCGGCAGGAGCCGGTACGGATCGCGCTGCCCAGTTCGGCGGTGATCGAGGTGTCGGAGCCGGCCGCAGCGGCGGCGCAGCGGCCTGCTGTGCCGATCGAGGAGCGGTGGGATGACTATCTGCCGCCTTCGCCCCGGTCCATGGAGGACAGCGGGTTCTGGGAGCGGCCGCAGCCTGGGGCGCTGGATTTCTGGGCGCCGGATGATGAGGGCGCGGAGGGCGGGAGGAGCCTTGCCGCCGGTGGTGGCAGGACCATCGACGCCGGTGGTGCTGCCAGTGCTGTGACAGGTGCTTCTGGCGTTGGCGCGGATGCTGCCAGGGGCAGGGCTGGCGGGGGCGGCGGTGGTGCTGGCAACGGTGGTGCTGGCGGTGATGTTGATGATCGTGGTGCTGGCGGTGGTGCTGTGAACAGGCCCGCTGGTGCCGGTGGCGGGGCGGGTGGTTCTGGTGGTGCCGGTACGTCCGCCTATCCGAGGCGTCGGCACGAGGGCGGTCTCAGTTAGGGATTCTGCCTGGGGGGTGGGCACGGCGGTCCGAACCGCCGGGTAGCGCTCTGCGGACGGGCTTGGCGGGGTGCGGCGGGGTGGGTCAGTCGGTGGTGAGCAGGGTGTTCAGGAGGAGGACGGCGCCCCGTTTGTCCAGGGGTTCGTTGCCGTTGCCGCACTTGGGTGACTGGATGCAGGACGGGCAGCCGCGTTCGCACTCGCAGGAGGTGATCGCCTCGCGGGTGGCCGTCAGCCAGTCGTTCGCCCGGCCGTAGCCGCGTTCGGCGAAACCGGCGCCGCCCTCGTGGCCGTCGTACACGAAGACCGTCAGCAGGCCCGTGTCGGCGTGCAGTTCGGTGGAGACGCCGCCGATGTCCCAGCGGTCGCAGGTGGCGAACAGGGGGAGGAGGCCGATGGAGGCGTGCTCGGCGGCGTGGGCCGCGCCGCCGAGGTCGATGCCCGCCTCCGCGAGAGGGGCCACGGCCGACGCAGGAAGAGTCCACCAGACGGCGCGGGTGCGGAGGGTACGAGGTGGCAGGTCAAGGGGCTCGTCGCCGAGCATCTCGCCCGACTGGAAGCGCCTCTTGAGGTACGAGACCACCTGCCTGGTCACCTCGACCTCGCCGAAGTGCAGCGTGCCTTGCCCCAAGGGGTGGGAGCGCTGGGTGGAAAGGATGGAGATGTCGGTGATGTCGCGGGCGAACGTCGAGTAGTCGGGATCGGCGGCCGTGACCAGGGCCACGTCGGCCTCCAGGTCGAGCGCCTCCACGAGGAACGTCTCGCCTTGGTGGATGTAGACCGCGCCCGTGTGGACGGTGGTGTGGGCGGAGGGCTCGTCCACGCTGCCGAGGAGGCGGCCGGTGTTCGCCTCCACGACGTGGATGAGGGACCCGCCGCCGCCCCGGATGTCGGCGAGGTCGGTGGGGCGTTCGCGCCTGGTCCAGAACCAGCCGGTCGGGCGGGCGCGGAGCATGCCCTGGTTCACCAGGTCGTCCAGGACGTCGCTGGTGGTCGGGCCGAAGATGGGCAGATCGGCCTCGGTCAGCGGGATCTCGGCGGCTGCGGCGCACAGGTGGGGGCCCAGGACGTACGGGTTGTCGGGGTCCAGGACGATCGCCTCCACCGGCTGGCCGAACAGGGCCTGCGGGTGGTGGACGAGGTAGGTGTCCAGAGGGTCGTCCCTGGCGATCAGGACGGCCAGGGCGTCCTGGCCGTCGCGGCCCGCGCGGCCAGCCTGCTGCCAGAGGCTGGCCCTGGTGCCGGGCCAGCCGGCGATGAGGACGGCGTCGAGGCCGGAGACGTCGACGCCGAGTTCGAGGGCGTTCGTGGTGGCCAGACCCATGATGGTGCCGTCGCGGAGGGCCTTCTCCAGGACGCGGCGGTCTTCGGCGAGGTAGCCGGCGCGGTAGGCGGCGATCTTGTCAGGGAGGTTGGACAGGTCGGAAATGTCGGGCAAGGCCCAGGAAAGGGGGTTCTCGGGCGCGCTGTGGGAGGGGATACGGCCGGGGGTGCTGTGAGAGGGGGCGCTGCCGGGAGCGCGGGTGGGAGCACTGCTGGGCCTTCCGTCTGCCGGGCCATTGGCCGGGTCGTCGGGCCTGCTGCTGAGGCTCTCGCCGGGGCTGCGGCTGGGGTCGTTGAGCGGGCCGCGGTTGGGACCAGCGGTGGGGTCGGTGTGAGGGTTTTGGTCGAGGGTGTCGTTGAGGGGCGTGTCAGAGGGTGGGTGGGTGGCCCGAGGGGTTGAGGGCGTGGCCGTGTCTGCGGTCTCAGGGTGGGGGGTGGCCGGGGGGAGCGGGGCGCCCGTGTACGGCATGGAGAAGGCCACGTCGGCCAGTTTCGCGCGGGCGCTCAGCGCGACCGTCTCGGCGCCGCGCCGGGAGCGTACGAAGGCCAAGGTGCGGACGTCGGCCAGCACGAGATCGGCGAGCAGGTCGGCGGCCTCCGCCGTGGCCGTACGCCGCACCGGCGCCCCTCCCTCGCCCCGTAGCTCGGTCAGCGGCGGCTCCCACAGCGCGATGGTGGTGGAACCCTTGGGAGAGGCGTCCACGGTCACCTCGTCCATCTCAAGCCCCGTCAGCCTCATCGCGAACGCTCCCGGCTCGCTCGCCGTCGCCGAGGCGAGCAGGAACGTGGGCGCCGAGCCGTACCGTGCGCACACCCGGCGGAGCCGGCGCAGGATCTGGGCGACGTGGGAGCCGAACACACCCCGGTAGCCATGGCACTCGTCCACCACGACCAGGCGCAGCCGCCGGAAGAACGACGTCCAGCTCGCGTGCCTGGGCAGGATGCTCCGGTGGAGCATGTCGGGATTGGTCAGGACGTAGTTGGCGTGCCGGCGTATCCAGGTGCGTTCCTCGAACGGCGTGTCGCCGTCGTACGTGGCCGCCCGCATCTGCGTGATGTGCAGTTCGCGGAGCCCGCGCAGCTGGTCGGCGGCCAGGGCCTTGGTCGGCGTGAGGTAAAGCACCGTCCCGCCGTCGAGGCAGGACGCGACCGCCGGAGTGAGGTACGCGAGGGACTTCCCGGACGCCGTGCCCGTGGAGACGATCACGTTTCGGCCACGGAATGCCAGGTCGGCGGCCTCGTACTGGTGCGGCCAGAGCCCCGTCACTCCGCGGTTCGCCAAGCGCGTAACCAGCACGTCCGGCGCCCAATCGGGCCAACCGACTTGACCCGCCTGACGTGCTGGAACATGCTCCACATGGGTGACGCGCTCATGACGTGCGGGAACACCGAGCAGGTGGCGGAGGAGTGGACCTGCCTGTTCTGGGGAGGATGCGGAGGAAGTCACTGTTTCCAGTCTTGCATCAGTGGGCAAAGTCGCCGGGAATCGTGATTTCGTATAGACACAAGCCAGGCGCGTGGTTGAATGCCGCGCGTCAGGGTCGGACAGTCTGGGGCCACGCTCCAGATTGCCAGGCCGGCAAGAGTACTTTCGCAGGCGAGGCGCTGGAGGATCTGTGGATCTGAAGTTGGATCACCACAACGAGGACCGACTCACCATCGTCGAGGTCGAGGGTGAGATCGATGTCTACACTGCGCCGAGATTGCGTGAACTCCTCATCGACCTGGTGAACAAGGGCAACTTCCACCTTCTCGTCAACATGGAGAAGGTCGACTTCCTGGACTCGACGGGTCTTGGTGTCCTGGTCGGAGGGCTCAAGCGGGTCCGTGCGCACGACGGCTCCCTGGAACTGGTCTGCACCCAGGAGCGCATCCTGAAGATCTTCCGGATCACCGGCCTGACCAAGGTCTTCGGGATCTACGCTTCGGTCGACGAGGCCAAGGAAGCTCACGGCAAAGACAAGTAGCATGGCTACCGTCGAGCTGACGTTCAGCGCCCTCCCCGCGCACGTGCGCACCGCACGGCTGGTGGCCACGGCCATCGCCCGGCGCACAGGTGTGGAGGAGTCCCTGCTGGACGAGGTCAGGCTCGCTGTGGGTGAGGCATGTTCCCGGGCCGTGGAGGCGCACCGCGCCCACTGCCCGGGCGAGCCCATCCGCATCGAGCTCCGAGATGATTCCGGACGGTTCGAGGTCACGGTCAGCGACCATGCCCCCAGCGACGAGCTCCATCTGGAGCAGCCGCTCGACCTGGGCACGCTGTCCGACTCGTTCATGACGGGCTTCGGCCTCGCGGTCATCACCGGGCTGGCCGACGACGTCGAGGTCTTTCCCACCCCCAAGGGGACCGACATCCGGATGAGCTGGCCCGCGGCGAACGGGATTCCCGCGCCGTGAGGGTCGCCGTCCTCCGATGAGTGCTTCAGGCGCCCTCCCCGGGCGCCTGGCATCCCCCACTTTTTCTGTTTACGGCAAGCCACCCCGGCCCCACCCGCCGACCCCCGCCGGGGGCCTCCAGGGTGACGCCCGCTGACCCGCACGTGGCCGGCCGCCGTCACGGCGCCCCAACCCCGACCACCATGACAAGGCGTTGACCATTGTCTTCGCCGGGCGCGAGGTGGGTCCTGCCGGCTGGAGATGTGCGCCTGGCGGCCTCTGTAGTGCCCCTAGCCGCCCGGTAAGGGTTCTGCGCCATCCCAGATACCCCCTGTAGCCGTGCGGGCTCCCTGCGGGCCCTCAGCGTCTTGACCACGAGGCCCCGCTGTGCACTCGCACCGTGTGGCCGCCAGAGCGGGTGCGCCAGCGGGACTGGCATGGGTGCAGGCACGAGGCCGGGTGCGCGCACGAGAGAGCAAGGTGCGGGATGGGTGGTCGCTCCGTGGGCCGCCTGACTTGTGCGGCAGGGCGTCGACCGTCGACCCGGCCCGCATTTGAATGCGCTCACCTGGGGCAAGCGCCCTGTTCGAGACACATGCCAGCAGTGTCCAGAGCACCAATGCGGCATTCGGGGCGGTGTTATGTGCGCCTCCACCTAAGATCATCAAAACTGCAGTAAAGGCATGCTTACCGTTCAGCCATGAGACGATCTTTTTGCCTTTGTGCAACCCCCCATTGACGCGCCCACCACGCGAACCCCCCGCCCCAGCCCCTGCCGCCAGGCGTTCGCGGGCCGCAACACCCCCGCCCGAGCGTTCGATGGAGCTTGGTTTCGGTCAGCCCATATCGTTTCCTTGTCATGACCTTAACCCCCAGGAAATTTCCCTTGTCAGCCCGCAAACCGGGCTGCTGACCGGCTCTTACTGGACTCGCGGATAATTAGTGACCTTCGGAGCCTTCATATCCGTTCACTGCCTGCGTAGACTCCCGGCACCGGCCAAGGTGATCCGGCGGAACGCGGATTCAACCGGAAGCGGCACCCACAACCCGGATGGTGCCGCAACACCCGCCGAGGAGGGGGCGCAGCACCGCCCGGGCAGGACGACCGGTCTTGCCGAGGAGAACGATGAGCAGGCACATGCTGGCAGCGGAGCCAGCGTCAAATCTGGCCCTGAGCGGAAACAATCTCACCATCGTGGTCGTGGTCGCCGCGGTCGCGTTGATCGCGCTGGCCGTGGCAGGTGGTCTAGTGCGCGAGGTGCTGGGCGCGGGCCAAGGCACCGAACGCATGCAGAACATCGCCCGTGCCGTACAGGAAGGCGCCGCCGCCTATCTCGCGCGGCAGTTCCGCACGTTGGCGATCTTCGTCGTCGTGATCCCGTTCCTGTTGCTCCTGCTACCAGGGGAGACCGACGTCCGGATCGGGCGGTCGATCTTCTTCGTGGTCGGGGCGGTCTTCTCCGCGCTGACCGGGTTCATGGGCATGTGGCTGGCCGTGCGCGGGAACGTGCGCGTCGCCGCCGCGGCCAACGAGGCGGGCGAGAAGCGCGCCATGCGGATCGCGTTCCGCACTGGCGGCGTGGCCGGCATGTTCACCGTGGGCCTCGGCCTGCTGGGCGCGGCCGTGGTCGTGCTCCTCTACCAGGGTGACGCCCCTGGCGTGCTCGAAGGGTTCGGCTTCGGCGCGGCGCTGCTGGCGATGTTCATGCGCGTCGGCGGCGGCATCTTCACCAAGGCCGCCGACGTCGGCGCCGACCTGGTGGGCAAGGTCGAGCAGGGCATCCCCGAGGACGACCCGCGCAACGCCGCCACCATCGCCGACAACGTGGGCGACAACGTCGGCGACTGCGCCGGCATGGCGGCCGACCTGTTCGAGTCGTACGCGGTCATGCTGGTCGCCAGCCTCATCCTGGGCCGGGCGGCGTTCGGTGAGGAAGGGCTCGTCTTCCCGCTGATCGTGCCGATGATCGGCGTGATCACGGCGATCATCGGCATCTTCGTCACCGGCATGCGCGACCGCGACCGCAACGGCATGGCGGCCATCAACCGCAGCTTCTTCATCTCCGCCGCCATCTCGGCGGTGCTGGTGACCGCGGCCGCGTTCTGGTACCTGCCGGCCAGCTTCTCCGGCCTGACCGGCTCGCGTGTGGAGTCCGACGCCGACCCGCGGCTCATCGCGATCGGCGCGGTCCTCATCGGCCTGGTGCTGGCCAGCGCCATCCAGCTGCTGACGGGCTACTTCACCGAGACCACGCGCCGCCCCGTACGGGAGATCGGCGAGAGCTCGCGCACCGGCCCCGCCACCGTCATCCTGTCCGGCATCAGCGTCGGCCTGGAGTCGGCCGTCTACTCGGCCCTGATCATCGGCGGCGCGGTCTACGGCGCGTTCCTGCTGGGCTTCGGGAACGTGACGCTCGCGCTGTTCGCGGTGGCCCTGGCCGGCACCGGTCTGCTGACCACGGTGGGCGTCATCGTCTCCATGGACACCTTCGGCCCGGTCTCCGACAACGCCCAGGGCATCGCCGAGATGTCGGGCGACGTCGAGGGCGAGGGCGCCCGCGTGCTGACCAGCCTCGACGCGGTCGGCAACACCACCAAGGCCATCACCAAGGGCATCGCGATCGCCACGGCCGTCCTGGCGGCCACCGCGCTGTTCGGCGCCTTCCGCACGGCAGTGGAGGGCGAGCTCGCGCAGGCCGACACGGCGATCAAGGACGCGCTCGGCATCTTCCAGAACTTCAACCTCAGCATCGACAACCCCAACGTCCTGGTCGGCCTGATCATCGGCGCGGCGGTGGTGTTCCTGTTCTCCGGCCTGGCGATCATGGCCGTCGGACGGGCCGCGATGCGGGTGGTCTTCGAGGTGCGCGACCAGTTCCGCAACAACCCGGGCATCATGGACGGCACCCAGAAGCCCGAGTACGGCCGCGTCGTGGACATCTGCACCCGCGACTCGCTGCGCGAGCTGGCCACGCCCGGCCTGCTCGCGGTCATGACGCCGATCGCCGTGGGCTTCGCGCTCGGATACGCCCCGCTGGGCGCCTTCCTCGCGGGCGCGATCGCCTGCGGCACGCTCATGGCGGTGTTCCTGGCCAACTCCGGCGGCGCCTGGGACAACGCCAAGAAGCTCGTCGAGGACGGGCACCACGGCGGCAAGGGCTCCGAGGCGCACGCCGCGACCGTCATCGGCGACACCGTCGGCGACCCGTTCAAGGACACCGCCGGTCCTGCCATCAACCCGCTGATCAAGGTGATGAACCTGGTGGCGCTGCTGGTGGCGCCCGCGGTGGTGCTGTACGCGGGCAACCCGGTGCTGCGGATCGGCATCACGGTGGTGGCGGTGGCCGTGGTGGTGGCGGCCATCGTGGTCTCCAAGCGCCGTTCGGTGACGTCCGAGCCGGCCAGCGACAACGACAACCACCGGGAGGAGGAGCCGGTCGCGTCCTGACGACGGCCGGCCGCCCGACTTTCCGCGGACGCCCGCTTCCCCTGGCCGGGGGAGCGGGCGTTCCGCTGTCCCGGGGCGGTTGCGGGAGCTGTCTCGGGCGGTTGCGGGAACTGTCCCGGGCGTTTGCGGGAGCGGGCGGGGGAAGGGGGTGCCGAGGGGAAGGGGAGGCGGGATGGGTGAGCGGTGGGGCAGGTGGTCGCGGCACCCCGGGTGCTCGATGGGACACTGTCCGCGTGGAGAGCGACAAGCGGCCGAACGGCGCAAAAACCCTCGGCTACATCCTGCTGGCCATGTTCGTCATTCTGGCCGTACTGATCGGGCTGTCCGTCTGGGCCTCGAGGACAGGGTGATCCGGTGCGGACGTTAATCGTGTTGAGGCACGCCAAGGCCGCCCACGTGGCGGGCCTGGCGGACCGGGAGCGGCCGCTGACCGGCCGCGGGGAGCGGGACGCCGCGCGGGCGGGCGACGAGATCAGGGGGGCCGGGCTGAGGCCGGAGGCGGTGTTCTGCTCCCCGGCGGTCCGGACCAGGCGCACCGCCGAGCTGGCCTTCCCCGAGCTGGAGATCAGCTACGAGCGCGAGATCTACGAGGCGCACCCCGAGGAGCTGCTGGACGTGCTGCGCCGCGCCGACCCCGAGCTCGGCACGGTGGTGCTGTGCGGCCACAATCCTGGCGTGCACGAGCTGGCGCTGGGGCTGGCGGGCGGCGACTACGGCTTCCGCCCGGGAGCGTTCGCGGTGATCGAGATCGGCGCGCCGTGGGCGGACCTCCACATGGGGGAGGGCCGCCTGGTCGCCCGCTGGGACCCCAGCGGGGAACCCTAGCGGGGCGTGAGGACGCCGTCCTCGGCGTCGGCGGCCTCCACCTCGTCGCGCGAGATGCCGAGCAGGTAGAGGATCGAGTCGAGGTAGGGCGTGTTGACCGCGGTGTCGGCGGCCTGGCGCACGACGGGCTTGGCGTTGAACGCGATGCCGAGCCCGGCCGCCGCGATCATGTCGAGGTCGTTGGCGCCGTCGCCGATGGCCACGGTCTGGGAGATGGGCAGGCCGGCGGCGGCCGCGAAGCGTTCGAGCGCCCGCGCCTTGCCGGGCCGGTCGACGATGTCGCCGACGACGCGGCCGGTCAGCCGCCCGTCCGCGACTTCGAGGACGTTCGCCGCGGAGTAGTCGATGCCCAGCTCCTCGACCAGCGCGTCGGTGATCTGGGTGAAGCCGCCGCTGACGATGGCGAAGCGGTAGTCGAGCCGCTTGAGCGTGCGGACGAGGGTGCGGGCGCCCGGCGTCAGCACGACCTCCTTGCGCACCTCGGCGAACACCTCCTCGGGCAGGCCCTCCAGCAGCGCCACCCGCTTGCGCAGGGACTCGGCGAAGTCCAGCTCGCCGCGCATGGCCTGCTCGGTGACCCTGGCGACCTCGTCGAGGCAGCCGGCGTGGGCCGCGAGCAGCTCGATGACCTCGCCCTGGATGAGGGTGGAGTCGACGTCCATGACGATGAGCCGCTTGGCCCGGCGGGACAGGCCCGTGCGCTGCACGGCCACGTCCACCTCCTGGGCGGCGGCCTCGGCGGCCAGCTCGACGCGGAGCGCGGCGGGGTTGGCGCCGGAGACGGACAGCTCGATGCAGGTGACGGGCCACTGGGCGAGGCGCTCGATGCGGTCGATGTTGGCGCCCGCGGCGGCGATGCGGCCGGCGATGCCGGCGATCGCGGCGGGCTGCAGCGTCTCGCCGAGCACGCTGACGGAGAGCCGGCCGCGGCGGCGCTGCTCCTTGGTCTGGGAGCCGGTGGAGAGCTCGACCTCCATGCCGAGGTCCTCGGCCACCCGCTCGACGGCGGTCCACAGGGCGCCGAGCGTCGTGCCGGTGCCGGTGGACGGTCCGCCCGCGTAGGCGACGAGCACGCCGAGCGTCAGCCGGCCGCGGATGACGACCTGCTCGATGTCGGCGACGGTCACCGGGAAGCCGGACAGGACGGAGAAGAGGCGCGAGGTGACGCCGGGCCGGTCGGGGCCGGTCAGGGTGATCAGGAGGGTGCGCTGGTCCACATCCAGCCACGGTACTGCGCCCGGTCCGATGCTCGCGCAGCAGGCTCGCCATTCGGACACGGGCGCATGTCGTGGTTCGTCTTTCGTCGTTAACGCACGACCGTGGTCTTCACGGACTTGGCGAACAGGTAACCGGGCACCCCGAGCCGGTCGAGCTCGCGCAGGTCCATGTCCTCCATGCCCTGGTCGAGGTTGTAGGAGATGACGCCGAGCGTCGCCTTCTGCGTACCGCGAGTGCTCTTCTTGGTCTTTGCGTAGAAAGTAACGGAGAAGGAACTTCCGACCGCGATGTCCTTATTCGCAAAGCAGAAGAAGCCGCGAGCGGTCAGCAGGATGCACTCCATCTTCTTGCCGCTGGTGGAGTAGCGGATGTTCCTCGGGTCGATGCCCTTGGGGAACGCGCCGCCGACGTACCAGGCCTCGGCGGAGGCGAAGTGCGGGCCCACGTTGACCGCGGAGATCTTGTACTTGATGTAGCTGCCGGCCTTGGCCTTCTTGGTCGCCGTCACCTTCACGGCGAAGGAGGAGTAGGGCTTGGCCGCCTTCGTGGTCACCGCGCTGGTCGTGGCGGTGGAAGCGGTCGTGGGAACGGCCGCGGAAGCGGGAACGGCGGGAACGAGCAGAGCACCGGCCGCGAGCGTGGCCAGCATGCCCTTGGTAAGGGACTTGTGCATTACCTCTCCGGGTAAGGGAATTGGACTCGGGGCCGTGTAATACAACAAGCCCCCCGTAAATGCCCGCTGTGTATATCAGTTATTAAAATTTATGTAAAGCCGGTTACTTCAGTATCAGGTGCGTGTCGCCGAACTCGTGCCACAGATACCCCTCGCGCAACGCCTCCTCGTACGCCCGGGCCAGCGCCTTCTCGCCGGCGACGGCCGTCAGCATGAGCAGGTGGCTGGAGCGGGGCTCGTGCAGCCCCGTGAGCAGCCCGGTCACCGCCCGTACGCCCCGCTCGGGGGTCACCAGGTGCCGGGTCCAGCCCGAGGCCGCGCGCACCCGGCCGTCGGCGCCCACGGCGCTCTCCAGGGCCCGTACGACGGTCGTCCCCGCCGCGACCACCTGGCCGCCGCTCTCGCGGGTCAGCTCGACCAGGCGCGCGGTCGCGGCCGGCACCTCGTACCGCTCCGCGTAGGGCGGCTCGTCCTTCTCCGGCGAGGCCACGCCGGTGTGCAGGGTGATCGGCGCGATCCCGACCCCGCGCGCCACCAGTGCCGTCACCAGGGCCTCGGTGAACGGCCGCGCCGCGCTCGGCATCTCCGCGCTGCCCGGCACGGTCGCGAACACGGTCTGGTACGTCTCGATCGGCCACTCGCCCACCACGTACGAGTAGCGGATCGGCACCCCGTACGCCCGCAGGTACGCCTCCACGTCCCGGTCCAGCTCGGCCCGCCACAGCCGGGGCGTCTCCCGCCCGATCAGCCGCAGCGTGGCCCGGCCGGGCAGCGGCAGCCACTCGCCGGGCTCACCCCCCGCGTAGGGCTCGCTCGCCCGGCCGGTCCGCCGCCGCAGCTCGACCAGCCACGTCCCGTCCTCGCAGGCGGTGGAGAAGTGCACCGCCAGCCGGTCCAGCCGGACGGCCGCGGGCAGGGTCGCGGAGTTGTTGACCACGATGAGGTCGCCGGGCCCGAGCAGGTCGGGCAGGTCGCGGAAGCGGCGGTGCTCGGGGGCCCGCTCGCCGCGCGAGACCAGCAGGCGCACGTCGTCACGGGACCGGCCGCGCACCTCGGGCGGCTCCTGCGCCGACAGTCCGGGCGGCAGCTCGAAGTCGAGGGCCTGGGCGGTCATTGCAGGCTCACCCTGCCGCCGGCCGGGCGGGCCGAGACGAGGTCGTACAGCGCGGCGGCGACCTTGGCCGGGTCCGTGGCCCCCGCCGCCTCCTCGGCGCCGACGGCGTCGGCCAGCATGCGGGTGTTCATCTCGCCCGGATCGACCCACCAGACCCGTACGTCCGGCTCCTCGGCGGCCAGCACGTTGGACAGCTGCTCCAGCGCGGCCTTGCTCGCCCCGTAGCCGCCCCAGCCCTCGTAGGCGCCGGTGGCGGCGTCGGAGGTCACGTTCACGATCGCGCCGCCCGCCGCCCGCAGCGCCGGCAGCGTGGCCTGGACGAGGGCGAGCGGCGCGGTCACGTTCGTGGCCAGCAGCGCGCCGAACGCCTCCAGCGGATAGTCCGCGAGCCGGGGCAGCGGCGTCGGCCCGAGGTCGCTGGCGTTGTTGACCAGCAGGTCCAGCGTGGGGGCCGCGTCGGCCAGCCGGCGTACGTGCGCGGGGTCGGCCACGTCGCCGGGGATCGCGGTGGCCCCCAGCTCGGCGGCGGCCCGTTCCAGGTCGGCCGCGCCGCGGGCGGTGAGCACGAGGTGCCAGCCCGCGCCGGCCAGGACGCGCGCGAGGGCGAGACCGAGCCCGCGCGAGGCCCCCGTGACGAGAGCGGTGCGGTTCCGGGTGGATGTGGTGTCCGTCATGCCTTCGACGCTAGAAACGCCGGGCGGCGCGGGCATCGGGCCGAGGTCTGGTCCGGCCTGGGTACTTCGTCCTAGGGCCTGCTCGTAGTCGTGAAGACCCGGTCAGGTCACAGGCGCGCCAGCACGGCGTCGGCGACCGCCCGGAGGGTGGCGATGGGGTCGTCGCCGAGCGGGTAGACGCCGACCTGGTCCGCGCCGGCATCGAGGTGCGCGGTCAGGCCGCGCGCGAGGCCGGCCGGATCGCCGTAGGCGAGCAGCGCGTCGATGACGCGGTCGCTGCCGGCGCCGGAGAGGTCCTCGTCGGTGAAGCCCAGCCGCCGGAGGTTGCTCGCGTAGTTGGTGACCTGCAGCGCCTTCCCGGGCGGTGCGGCCCTGGCGACGGCGCGGGCCCGCTCGGCGTCGGGCTCCGCGAGCGCGAAGTGGCCGGGAAGGAGCAGCTTGCCGGCGCCCAGGATCTCCCTGGCCCGCCGGGTGTGCTCGGGCGTGACCATGCAGGGGATGACGCCCGCGGTGCGGTCGCGGGCCAGCCGCGTCATTCTCGGACCGAGGGCGGCCAGCACCACCCGCTCGGACGGGACGCCGGCCAGCGCCAGCTGCCCCAGGTAGGACGCCAGCGTGTCGTACGGCGAGGCCCACTCGGCGTGGACCTCGCGGTGCCCGACCCCGACGCCGAGGATGAACCGGCCGGGGTGCCTGGCGGCGATGCGGTGATAGGAGGCGGCGACGATCCCGGCGTCGGCGGTCCACACGTTGATCACGCTCGTGCCCACCACCAGCCGGGTGGTCGCGTCGAGAAGCTTCTCCGCGAAGGCGAGGTCGGCCGGTGGCGACGCGTCCAGCCAGAGCGTTCCGTATCCGGCCCGCTCCACCTCCACCGCGCTCTCCGGGCTCACCTCGTGCTCGCGCAGATGGGCGCCGAGCAGACCCAGGTCGATATCCATGATCCGATCCCAGCATCACGCCACCACCGGGAACCAGGACCAGTTCCGACGCGCTCGATAACCTGGAGGCATCGTCGCAGGACAGGGGGCGGCTCGGTGGAACTGCGCGCACTGCGCTACTTCGTCGCGGTGGCCGACGAACTGCACTTCGGGCGGGCCGCCGAGCGGCTGCACATCGCCCAGCCCGCGGTCAGCAGGCGGATCGCCCAGCTGGAACGGGAGCTGGGAGTCCGGCTGCTGGACCGTTCACCGCGCCGGGTCCGGCTCACCGCCGCGGGGCACCGGGTGCTCGCCGCGGCGCGGGAGGCGCTCGCGGCCGTGGACCGGGTCCAGGCCGCCGCCGGTGCGCCGGCGGGCACCATGCGCATCGGCACGGCCGCCGGGTTCGGCGCCCGCCTGGAGCGAGGGGTCGACGCGCTGCGCGAGCACCCCTCGGCGCTCGGCGTCGACGTCGAGCTGGTCGACCTCCCGCTGACGGCCCGGCTGGACGGCGTGCGACGGGGGGAGATCGATCTGGCACTGGCTCGGGGGGTGCGTTCGGCGCCCGGGCTGAGGGTGCTGCCGGCGTGGACGGAGCAGCTGTTCGCGATCGTGTCCGTGCGGCACCTCGCCGCCGGTCGCCCGGCAGTCGACGTGACCGATCTCGACGTCGGCGGACTGCGGATCCCGTCGCGGGACCACGGCCTGCTCCTGCCGGGGGCTTTGACGGCCGCGATGCGGAAGGCCGGGATCGACACCCGGGTCGGGCGGCTCGCCGGGACGGTCCAGGACACGATCGTCGAAGTCGGTCTCAATCCGCGGAGCTGGACCGTGCTGCCGGGCGACCAGGTGGCGGAGATCCGCTCCACCCGGGTGCGGGCGATCCCGTTCGCGCCGCGGACCACGATCACCGGCAGCGTCGTGGTGCCGATGGACCTCCCGGCCGCCTGCGCCGCCGCCCATCAGGCCGCTTTCGGAGACTGAACCCGACGCGGCGCGGTACCGCGCTCAGATGATCTGTTCGGTGGGCAGAATGGTGATCTCGGTGAGGTTGACGTGCTTGGGCACCGCCGCGATGAACGCCACCGTCTCGGCGATGTCGTCCGACTGCAGCACGTCGATCTCCTTGATCAGGTCGGCCATCAACCGGCTCGCGTCGGCGTCGGTGACGTGGTCGGGCAGTTCCGTGTCGACCATGCCGGGCTCCACCGCCGAGACCCGCACCTTCTTGCGGCCGAGCTCGGTGCGCAGCAGCCGGGTCAGCTGGCTGAGGTAGGCCTTCGTACCGGAGTAGACCTGGAACTTCTCCAGGACGCGGGTGGCCGCGATCGACGACGTGATGATCAGATCGGCGGGTTTTCCTTCGGCGGCCACGGACTCCAGATCACGTACGAACGCCTCGATGGTGTACATGACGCCCTTGACGTTCAGGTCGATCTGTCTGTCCCAATCGTCGACCGCCAGATCCCCGATGGGGGAGATGAGCTGGACACCGGCGTTCGCGAACACCAAGTCCACCTTCCCGAACCGCTCGTGCACGGCGGCGGCGGCCCGGGCGAGCGCGTCGCGGTCGGTCACGTCGGTGGGCATCGCCAGCGCCTTTCCTCCGCGCTGGGTGATGCGCTCGGCGGTGGCCTCCAGCCGGTCCGCGCGCCGGGCCAGCAGCGCGACATCGGCGCCCAGCGCCGCCAGGCGCTCGGCCGTGGCCTGTCCAATGCCGCTCGACGCGCCGGTGACCACGGCCACCCGGTCAGCCAGCGGCTTACCACCAAGAACTGCGGACATCGTGCATGACCTTTCTCTTCGTGATCGTGTCCGCGGAACAGCCGCAGACGAAGATCCGTTTGGGGTCGGAACCGACCTACCCGTGACCATGAGCCCAAACCGGTCAGCGGGCGGCGACGCTCTCTTCGACCTCGGGCCGGAGCGGCGCGGTGTTCTTCGGGCCGCGCAGGGCGACGTGGAGGAGCAGGGCGGCCATGACGGCCGCGCCGACCCACATGGCCTGCTGCCAGCCGTCGACGAAGGACTGCTGTGCCGCGTGGATCAGGTCCTGGGCCTGGCCGCCGGTCCGGGGTGCGGCCGCGACGGCGTTGGCGATGCCTTCGCGGGCGGTCTCCGCGACGCCCGCGGGGACGCCGTCGAGCCTGCCGTCCATGGCGCTGCGGTAGCCGTTGGCCAGGAGCGCGCCGAGCATGGCGACGCCGAGAGCGGCGCCGAACTCGCGGGTGACATCGTTGAGCGCGGAGGCGACGCCCTGCTTGGCGCGGGGCAGTGAGCCGGTGATGGCCTCGGTGGAGGGCGTCATCGACAGGCCCATGCCGATCCCCATGGCGAGCATGCCGGCCAAGATGGACAGGTAGCCGCCGTCGACGGACACGAACAGGGCCATCAGGACCAGGCCGAGGGCGGACAGGGCGACGCCGACGGCCATGGTGGAGCGGGCGCCGATCCTGGAGGCCAGCTTCGGGGCCAGGCCCGAGGTCATCATCATCATGACGGCCATCGGCATCATCGCCACCGTGGACAGCAGCCCGGACCAGCCGAGCACGGCCTGGAAGAACGGGAAGAGGACGACGGCGATCCCGGCCTGGACGCCGAAGACGACCAGCAGGGTGATCGAGCCGGAGGCCAGGCCCCGCTCACGGAAGAGGCGTACGTCCAGGAGAGACGCGTCGCGGCGGTGCAGCTCCCAGGCCACGAAGGTGATCGCGGCGATGACGCCGACGGCCAGGCCGATCAGCGTGGTGGGGGCGGTCCAGCCGTGCTCGGGGCCGTCCTGGAGGACGAAGATCAGGCCGATCACGGCGACGGCGGAGACCAGCGCGCCGACGGTGTCGAAGGGGTGGGCGGAGCGTTCGCGGGAGTCGGGCACCGATCGCAGCGTCATCGCCAGCGCGACGACGACCAGGACCACGGGCAGGACGAACAGCAGGCGCCAGTCGGCGACGTCGACCAGCACGGCGGACAGGAACATGCCCAGGATGCCGCCGCCTCCGGCGACACCGGTCCACACGCCGATGGCCTTGCCCCGTTCCTCCTCGGGGAAGGTGGAGGTGATCACGGCCAGGGTGATCGGCATGATCATCGCGGCGCTGACGCCGGCGGCCACGCGGGCGCCGATCATCACCGCGGCCGACGGGGCGAGCCCCGCGACGGCGCTGGCGGCGCCGAAGACGATCAGTCCGGTGACCAGCATGGGCTTGCGGCCGAGCCGGTCACCGATCGCGCCGAGTGGCAGCAGCAGTGCGGCCAGGGTGAGGGTGTAGACGTTGATGATCCACAGCACGGTGGTCTGTGAGGCGCCGAACTCGACGGCCAGGTGAGTCTGGGCGACGTTCAGCCCGGACACCGAGGCGATGACGGCCATCAACGCGATCGAGACGGCGATCAGGATCGCGCGCAGCTGACGCGCGTCCGGCGCGGTCACCACCTGGGGAGGCTGGTCGACACTCATGGGTTTCCTCTCTTGCACGGGCGTGTTCGCTCTCGGTATGCGACGTTAAGCCCCTCTTGCATCTTGGGCATAGGATGTTGCCTATGACGCAAGAAGATGGGCAGCTGGAAAGCCTCGTACGCAAACGCATCCGCGCACTGCGCGTCGCTCAGGGCTGGTCGCTGGAGGAGCTGGCCACGCGGGCCAACCTCAGCCAGTCGTCACTGAGCCGCATCGAGAACGGCCGGCGCCGCCTCGCCCTCGACCAGCTGGTCACTCTCGCCCGCGCGCTGGACACCACCTTGGACCAGCTCGTGGAGAACGCCGCCGACGACGTCGTCATCAGCCCGATGATCGACGGCGCGCACGGCCTGATGCGCTGGCCCGTGAAGAGCGACCCCGGCATGAGCGTGATGCGTCAGCGGATGACCGACCCGCCGCCCGACAACCCGGCCCGCATGCGTGCCCATCCCGGCCGCGAATGGCTGGTGGTGCTGTCCGGCACCGCCGTCCTCATGCTCGGCCACCGGCGCTTTCGCATCGAGACCAACCAGGCCGCGGAGTTCCCCACGATGATGCCGCACGCCATCGGCGCCGAGGGCAGACCGTGCGAGATCCTGGGCATCTTCGACCGCGACGCCCGCCGCGGCCACCAGAAGGACGCCGGCGCCGACGTCTCCGACACCGGCCGCTGAGGCGCCCAGGGCCCCTGTCGACGGCGGGTCACTGCCGCACCGCCCGGGACCGTCCGGCGCGCCGGTCCCTAGAGTGGGGGCCGTGACGTCCGAACGAGACGAGATCCTGCATGCGGTGAGCTCCGCCGTGCTCGCGGTCACCCGGCACCTGTCCGTGCGCGAGGTGCTGCAGGTGATCGTGCGCTCGGCGCAGCGCCTGCTCGACGCCCGTTACGCCGCGCTCGGCGTGCCCGACGACGACGGCTCGTTCGCCGAGTTCGTCGCCGAGGGCCTGACCGACAAGCAGTGGGACGCGATCGGGCCGCTGCCGCGCCAGCACGGCATGCTGGGCGCGATGCTGCGCGAAGGCGCCCCCGTACGGCTGCCCGACCTGCGCGAGGACCCGAGGTTCGAGTGGTGGCCGAAGGCGCACCCGGTCATGAAGGACTTCCTCGGCGTCCCCATCCGCGACGGCGACGAGGTGCTCGGCATCATCTTCCTCGCCAACAAGCGCACGCCGGGCGCGGAGTTCACGCAGGCCGACCAGGAGCTGCTGACGCTGTTCGCCGCGCACGCGGCGATCGCGCTGGCCAACGCCCGCCTCTACGAGAGCGGCCGCGAGCTCGCCATGCTGGAGGAGCGCAACCGCATGGCGAGGGAGCTGCACGACGCGGTCACGCAGAAGCTGTTCTCGCTGCGGCTGAGCGCCCAGGCGGCCGGCACGATGCTGGAGAAGGCCCCCGACCGGGCGGCGGCGGAGCTCGCGAACGTCCAGCGCCTGGCCGGCGAGGCCCTCGCCGAGCTGCGCGCGGTCATCGTGGAGCTGCGCCCGGCCGAGCTCGACCGGCACGGGCTGGCCGAGACGCTGCGCAAGCACGTACGCCTGCTGGACCGGCTGCACCCGCCGGTCGTGACGTTCGCCTGCGCCGAGCTGCCGCCGCTGCGGCCGGAGGTCGAGGTGGCGCTGTTGCGGGTGGCCCAGGAGGCGCTGCACAACGCGCTGCGGCACTCGGGAGCCGGCGAGGTCGCCGTCCGCCTGACGTACGAGGGCGGCACGCCGGCGCTGACCGTACGCGACGACGGCGCCGGTTTCGAGCCCGGGGAATCACGCGGACTCGGGCTGGTTTCCATGAGGGACAGGGCCGAGGCCGTCGGCGGCGTGCTGACGGTCGAGTCGGCCCCGGGACGGGGAACGACGGTGCGCGTGGAGGTGAGCGGGTGATCCGGGTGCTGATCGCCGACGATCATCCGGTGGTGCGGCAGGGGCTGCGGACGTTCCTGGACCTCCAGGACGACATCACGGTCGTCGGCGAGGCGGGCGACGGCGAGCAGGCCGTCGAGCTGGTCGGGCGGCTCGCCCCCGACGTGCTGCTGCTGGATCTCAGGATGCCGGTGCTGGACGGCCTCGGCGCGCTGGAGCGGCTGACGGGCGGGCCGACCCGCGTGGTGGTGCTGACGTCCGTGAGCGACCCCGGCGACGTGGGGCCGGCCATGCGGGCCGGCGCGGCCGGCTTCCTCTACAAGGACGTCGCTCCCGACGCCCTCGTCCAGGCGGTCCGTACGGTCCACGGCGGCCAGGTGCTGCTCGCCCCCGAGGCCGCCGAGGCGATGCTGGCCGGGGAGTCGTCGCCCGCCGGGCCGCCGGACGCGCCGGTGCCGCTGACCGACCGCGAGCGCGAGGTGCTGCGGCTCATCGCGGCCGGCCGATCGAACAAGGAGATCGCCAAGGCGCTCACGGTGGCGGAGAAGACGGTCAAGACGCACGTGTCGAACGTGCTCATGAAGCTGGGCGTCCAGGACCGCACCCAGGCCGCGCTGTACGCGGTCCGCCACGGCCTGGCCTGATTCCCGGGCTCAGGGGCTGCGGAGCGGCTCGAAGATGGCGTGGTGCGCGGCCACCAGGGCGCGGCGCACCGCCCGGTCGAGGTCGCGCAGCGCGCTCCCGCGCCGGGCGACCTGGGCGGCGGTGAGCCCGCGCTCGTCGGCCAGGCGGAGCACGGCGGCCAGCCGGGTGGCGAGGGTGCTGACGCGGTGGGCGCGGGCGGGGTAGCCGGGGGCCAGCTCACCGCCGTGCCGGCCCAGCTCGGGCCGGCCCTGGGCGGGTCCTTCCGCCGACGACAGCGCGTCGGTGGCCGCGCGCATGGCGTCGGACAGCTCCCGCTCGGCCTCCGCCAGCGACGGCAGGTCGTGCCGGACCGGGCCCGACTCGTGCACGCCGAACCGCACGCCGTCGTACGACGAGCCGCGCCGGTCGGGCGCGGGCACCAGGCCGAGGTTGCGGTCGTCGAGCACGGCGATCGCGGCCTGGCCTGCGTCGACCGCGGCCGCGTTGAACGCCGGCGGCCCCGACAGCCCGAGCGGGTCGCCGGGCGCGGGCAGGGCGAGGCGCAGCTCCCGTAGGCCGCTCGCGCGCAGGTTCGCGAGGTACGCGCGCAGCGGCACCTCGCCCGCGACGGCGGGCCCACCGGCGGTTTCCACGTGGTCGGCCGCCTCGTCGAGCCCCACGTGACCGGCGAGCCACGCGTTGCCCCAGGCGACCAGGGACGGACAGACAGGTGATTCAGGGCGCACCGATCCACGATATGCGCTCGCCCTGCAATAGGTTTGTCCCGAGGGTGACTCCTGAAGGAGGTAACGGGGATGGGTGGTCAGGTGCTGCGGCTCCAGGACGTCGCCGTCAGGCGGGACGGAGCGGCCCTGCTGCGCGGCATCGACTGGGAGGTCAACGCGGACGAACGCTGGGTCGTCATCGGTGCCAACGGCGCGGGGAAGACGACGTTGCTGCAGGTGGCGTCCACGTTGCTCTATCCGAGCGAGGGCGTGATCGAGGTGCTGGGCGAGCGGCTGGGGCAGACCGACGTGTTCGACCTGCGGCCGCGCATCGGCCTGGCGAGCGCGGCGCTCGCCGAGCGGATCCCGCCGGAGGAGAAGGTCATCGACCTCGTCCTGACGGCGTCGTACGGCATCATGGGCCGCTACACCGAGGAGTACGACTCCGACGACGTGACCCGGGCCGTCGAGCTGATCGACATGATGGGGGCGGCCCACCTGATCAGGCGCAGGTTCGGCACGCTGTCGGAGGGCGAGCGCAAGCGGGTGCAGATCGCCCGCGCCCTCATGCCCGACCCGGAGCTGCTGCTGCTCGACGAGCCGGCCGCCGGGCTCGACCTGGGCGGGCGCGAGGACCTGGTGCGCCGGCTGTCGACGCTGGCCGGCGACTACCGCTCGCCGACGCTGGTCCTCGTGACGCACCACGTGGAGGAGGTGCCGATCGGGTTCACCCACGGGCTGCTGCTGCGGCACGGCTCGGTGGTGGCCCAGGGGCCGCTGGAGCACGTGATGACGGCCGACCACCTGTCGCAGACGTTCGGGGTGCCGCTGACGCTGGATCGGAGTGCGGAGGGCCGCTGGTACGCGCGGGCGTACTAGGCCACGGCGGCCATCGTGGAGCGGCTGGGCCGCTACCACCGGACGCTGCGGCCGGGGCTCAACCTGGTGGTGCCGTTCATCGACCGCATCAAGGACCTGATCGACCTGCGCGAGCAGGTGGTGTCGTTCCCGCCGCAGCGGGTCATCACCTCCGACAACCTCGTGGTCTCCATCGACACCGTGATCTACTTCCAGGTCACGAACCCGAAGGCGGCCACGTACGAGATCGCCAACTTCCTCACCGGCGTCGAGCAGCTGACCGTCACCACCCTCCGCAACGTGGTCGGCGGCATGGATCTCGAACGCACGCTGACCTCCCGCGAGGACATCAACACGGCCCTGCGCGGCGTCCTCGACGAGGCCACCGGCAAATGGGGCATCCGGGTCAACCGGGTCGAGCTGAAGGCCATCGACCCGCCGGCCTCCATCCAGGACTCGATGGAGAAGCAGATGCGCGCCGACCGCGACAAGCGGGCTGCGGTGCTGACCGCCGAGGGCCAGCGGCAGGCGGCGATCCTCCAGGCCGAGGGCGAGAAGCAGGCGGCGGTGCTGCGGGCGCGCGGCGAGGCGGAGGCGGCGGTGCTGCGCGCGCAGGCCGAGGCCGAGGCGCAGGCGATGCGGGCCAAGGGCCAGGCGGACGCGATCGGCATGGTCTTCCGCGCGATCCACGACGGCAGGCCGGACCAGCACCTGCTCGCCTACCAGTACCTCCAGACCCTGCCGGAGATCGCCAAAGGCGAGGCAAATAAGATCTGGATCGTCCCGTCGGAGATGGGAAAGGTCCTGGAGAGCCTTGGCGGCCTGTTCACGCCCCCCAAGAGCCCAGACACGTAAGGAGCGCTCGTGACGGGGTGGGAACTGGTCGCGGTCGGCGCGGCCGGCGTGGTGGCGGGCGCCATCAACGCGGTGGTCGGCTCCGGCTCGCTGATCACGTTCCCGACGCTGGTGGCGATGGGCGTCGACCCCGTGACGGCCAACGTCTCCAACACCATCGGCCTGGTGCCGGGCTCGTTCACCGGCGCCTACGGCTACCGCGCCGAGCTGAGCGGGCAGCGCGACCGGCTGCTCAGGCTCGGCCTCGCCTCGGCGCTGGGGGCGCTGATCGGCGGGCTCCTGCTGCTGGTCCTCGATCCCGGCGTGTTCGAGATCGTGGTGGTGGTGCTGATCGCGCTGGCCTGCGTGCTGGTCGTGATCCAGCCCCGGCTCAACGCTCTGCTGGCCGAGCGGCGCGAGCACGCGCACCCGGACGGCGGGCCGGTGCTCTGGTTGGCCGTGCTGGCCGCCGGCGTCTACGGCGGCTATTTCGGCGCGGCCCAGGGCGTGCTGCTCATCGGCCTGCTCGGCAGCTTCCTCGCCGACGGCCTGCAGCGGGTCAACGCCGCCAAGAACGTGCTCGCGCTGATCGTCAACGGGGTGGCGGCGGTGCTGTTCGTGGTGGTCGCGAAGGTGGACTGGCAGGCGGTGCTCGGGGTGGCGCTGGGGGCGATCGTCGGCGGCTTCGTGGGGGCCCGGGTGGGGCGGCGGATCCCGGCTCCGGTGCTGCGCGGCGTCATCGTGGCCGTGGGGGTCACGGCGATTATCGTACTGGTGTACGGATAGCGAAAAATGGGTATATCCCGGACATGAAGGGTGACCGGGTGGAGATCGTCATCGACGCGGGCGGCTCGCCCCGCACGTACGAGATCAGCGCCACCCGCGCCGGCCGGCGGGTCGAGATCGCCACGCGCCGGGGGCTCGTCGAGGTGAGCGAGGTCACCCGCGGCGGCACCCCCGTACGCACGGCCAGGTTCATGTCCAGCCGCGTCCTCGCCCTGGTCGAGCACCCGGCGGACGAGCGGGACCAGCGGGCCGACGACGCCTAGCTGAAGTCGGCGGCGTGGTCGGCGGCCCACTGGCGGAACGTCAGCGCGGGCCGGCCGAGCAGCCGCTCCACCGTGTCGGTGACCACCTCGGGCGCGGTCACGAAGCTCTCCCAGGTGCGCAGCGCGCTCTCCACGAACTCGGGGGCGCCCCAGAGCGCGGTCAGCAGCTCGCGGGCCTGCTCGGGCGACTGCTCCTCCCAGCGCACCTCGCGCCCGACCGCCTCGCCGATCATCCTGACCTGCTCGGCCTGGGTCAGCCGCTCGGGGCCGGTCAGCAGGTACGCGGCCCCGTTGTGCCCCGCCGAGGTCAGCACGTGCGTCGCCACCGCCGCGATGTCCTTCTCGTGGATCAGCGAGCGCGCCGCCCGCCCGTACGGCCAGCGCACCACACCCTGCCGCACCTGCTCCGCCCAGCCGAGGGTGTTGACCGCGAAGCCGCTGGGCCGCAGGAACGTCCAGCCGAGCCCGGAGCGCCTGACCAGCCGCTCCACCTCGTGGTAGTGGCTGCCCGGCTGGTCGGCCCCGGGGGCCGACAGGAGCACCACGCGGCGGGCGTGCCGGGCGATCGCCGTGATCGTCTCGTCGGCGCCGTCGGCGGTGAAGCTCGGCCAGAGGAGGAACACGCTCTCCACGTCGCGCAGCGCCGGCTCCAGGCTCTCCGGCGCGGTCAGGTCGCCGCGTACCGTTTCAACGGGCAGCACGACCCGTCCGGGGTCGCGGGCGAGCGCCCGCACGTCCAGCCCCGCCTCCGCGAGCTGGGACACCACATGCTTGCCGACGTTTCCGGTCGCGCCGGTCACCAGGATCTTGCTCATGGCACGACCGTAGGACCTCAAGCTAACTTCAGGTCAACCTCGCGTCAGGTCATGGGCCGCACCTGGATCGTGCCGTCCCGCCGGATCCGCGTCTCGAACATCGGCGCGGGCGCGGTGGCCGGTCCGTGCCGCACCGAGCCGTCGCCGAGCCGGAACGTGCTGCCGTGCCACGGGCACACCACGCACGCCTCGCCGTTCTCCATGACCAGCCGCCCCTGGTGGAGCGGCCCGGCCAGGTGCGGGCAGTGGTCGGCGAGCACGGTGACGGCCTCGCCCCTCCGCAGCACGAAGAGCTGGATGTAGCCGAGCCGCCGCGCGACGGGCCGGCCGTCGGGAAGGTCCTTGAGCGGGCACAGGTCGTGCCACCCGAGCGGCACAAGGTGGGACACCTGCGGGGCGTGGTTGGCACCCGCGGCCTGGCGGTGGGCCAGGTGACCGCCCAGGTAGGCGCTCAGCATGCCGACGCCGAGCCCGGCGAAGGACAACATCTTGCCCGGCCGCTCGTGCTCTCTCAGCCGCAGCATCAGCGAGGCGGAGAACAGCCCGAGCGCGGCAAGATTCCCCACCATGTGGACGAAGCCCACCCGCTGCTGCTCGATGTGGAGCGAGGACCAGTCGGTCAGCCCGGCCGCCGCCGTCGGCAGCGCGGAGGCGACGCCGGTGGCCAGCAACAGCCGCGCCGCCCGCGGGTCGCCGCCCGCCGCGTCCAGCAACGCGGCCGACGTCCAGCAGCCCAGCGTGACCGAGGCCAACGACGGGTGCAGCGGTTCGCCTATGGGCACGCCGTGCAGCAGGTCGCGGAGCCAGCCCGGTTTGACGCGGGTGCGTACGGCCTTCGCCAGCACACGGATGGGCCGGTCCATGGCCTTGGACTTCTCAAGCCGATCGGCCAGAGCGACCGGACCGGCGAATCCCCTCAATTGCCGACGTTTGGCGCGTACTGTCTCTTTCACGACAAGTCCCCTACCCCAGGCATACGGGGATCACTCGGCGAGGTGTCCCCTGGCCACGGAGAGCTCGACCAGCTCCAGGGCGTACCGGCCGAGCGTGGGTGAGCCCTCCTCGATGATGCGCACCTTCTCCCGTACCTGCGAGGCCCGGACCTTGAACAGCGGCCAGGTGCCGCCCTCGGTGTGATGGTTGGCCAGGATCGGGGCGAAACGGTCGAGCGCCTTGGCGAAGCGCGCCTCCGGCGTCGCGCGCTCCTCGAACTCGTCCCACAGCGCCCGCAGCTCCGCCCCCTGCTCGGCGGGCAGCAGGCCGAAGATGCGCTCGGCGGCGGCCCGCTCGACGTCCGCCTGCGCGGCCACCTCGACCGGGTCGTAGATGAACGTGTCGCCGGCGTCGATCTCCACCAGGTCGTGCACCAGCAGCATGGCCACCACCCGCTGGAGGTCGGTCCCCGGCGGGGCGTGCTCGCCGAGGACCATCGCCAGCGTGCCCACGTACCAGGAGTGCTCGGCGGTGTTCTCCCGGCGGGAGCCGTCGATCAGATGGTTGCGGCGGATGATCCGCTTCAACTTGTCGATCTCGACGGCGAAAGCGATCTGGGCGTTCAGGCGACGGTCCTCTTCTGGCGCGATAGTCACGCGCAGCACCCTAATGTGCGGTGATCACCCCGGTTGGTGAAATCGTGACCGGAACTCCGTTGAACACTGCGTTACCACTTGGGGCGTCCACCGCGCTCTCGTCGGTGAGGTCGTTGACGCTCACGCCCGCGTGCGCGGAGGCCACGCGCTGCGTGCTGTCCGCGTGACCCCAGCCGTGCGGCAGGCTGACCACGCCCGGCATGATCGTGTCCGTCGGCTCCAGCGGCACCGTGAGCCGGCCCTTGGCCGAGCGCACCACCGCCTCGTCGGCGAGCCCGAGCCGCGCCACGTCCGCCGGGTTGATCTGCAGCGTGCAGGCGTTGCTGCCGCCGACCAGCGGGCCGACGTTGTGCATCCAGCTGTTGTTGGAGCGCAGATGGCGCCGGCCGATGAGGACCATCTCCGGCGCCTCCTCCTCCAGCTTCGCGCGCAGCCGCTCGACGTCCTCCAGGAGCTGCGGCGGCGCCAGCTCGACCAGGCCGGAGGCGGTCCGCAGCACCTCGTCCAGCCGGGGCTCCAGCGGGCCCAGGTCCAGGCCGTGCGGGTGGTCGAGGAGCTTGCGCAGCGACAGGTCGCCCTTGCCCGACCACTCGCCGTACGGGCCGAGCCTGAGCATGAGGTCGAGCCGCCGCTCGCCGCCGTCGCGGCCGTCCAGCGCGGCGCGCAGCTCGGCCACGTCCCGGCCCTCGACGCCGGAGCCGGGCGTCTGCGTGGCCTTGCGCAGCGTCTCGTCGATCACGAACGCGTCGAGGTCGCCGCCCTCCGTGCCGGAGGCGATCATCGCGAGCCTGGCCAGGATCTGGGACTCGGACGGCCGGTCGTCCATCGGCAGCAGGGGAGGGGAGTAACGCGCGTAGTTGCGTACCGCGAAGCCGAGCAGCGCGAAGTCGTAGTGCCCTGACTGCAGCACGCGCGGCGGCGGCAGGATGACGTTCGCGTGCCGGGTGGTCTCGTTGAGGTACGGGTCCACGCTCACCATGAAGTCGAGCCGCTCGAAGGCCGCGTCCAGCCGGGCCCCGTGGGGCGCCGACAGCACGGGGTTGCCCGCCACCGTGAGCAGGAACCTGATCCGGCCCTCGCCCGGCGTCTCGATCTCGTCGGCCAGCGTGGCCACCGGCAGCTCGCCATTGGCCTCCGGCAGGCCGCGCACCCGGCTCCGCCAGCGGCCCGTCGCGTACGGCCGCCGCCGCCCGCCGGACTCGGTGGCCGGTTTGGCGAACATCGCCCCGCCCGGCCGGTCGAGGTTGCCGGTGAGCGCGTTGAGCACGTCCACGAGCCACTGGGCCAGCGTGCCGAACTCGGCCGTGCAGGTGCCGATCCTGGCGTACACGGCGGCCGTGCGCGCCGCGGCCAGCTCCCTGGCCAGCCGCTCGATCACCGCCGCGGGCACGCCGGTGCGCCGGGCGACGGCCTCGGGCGGGAAGTGCTTGGCCGCCTCGCGCACCTCGTCCAGGCCGTTGACCTCGCGGCCGAGCGTGACCAGGTCCTCGGCGAACAGCGTGTGGACCATGCCGAACAGCAGGTACGCGTCCGTGCCCGGCCGGATGAACACGTGCTCGTCGGCGAGCGCGGCGGTGCGGGTGCGGCGCGGGTCCACGACCACCAGCCGGCCGCCGCGCCCGCGCAGCGCCTTCAGCCGGCCGGGGAAGTCGGGCGCGGTGCACAGCGAGCCGTTGGACTCCAGCGGGTTCGCGCCGAGCATCAGCAGGTGGTCGGTGCGGTCCAGGTCGGGGACCGGGACGGCCATCGGGGAGCCGAACATCAGGCCGCTCGACACGTGCTTCGGCATCTGGTCGGCGGTGCTGGCGGAGAAGACGTTGCGGGTGCCGAGCGCCCTGATCAGCGGCCCGGCGTAGAGCGCGCCCGCCATGGTGTGCGCGGTGGGGTTGCCGAGGTAGACGGCGACCGAGCTGCGGTCGCCCACCTGGTCGAGGCCCGCCCGTACGGCGGCGAACGCCTCCTCCCAGCCGACCTCGCGCCACAGCTCGCCCTCGCGGACGAGCGGCTTGCGCAGCCGGTCGGGGTCCTCGTCGAGCCGGCCGAGGCTGGCTCCCTTCGGGCAGATGAAGCCCTTGCTGAAGGGATCGTTCTTGTCACCGCGGACGCTGGTCACGTGCCCGCCCTCGTCGAGGGTGAGCGTCAGGCCGCAGACGGCCTCGCACAGGGGACAGGTCCGGTGGACGGTCGACGTCATCACGACTCCTGAGTTCGTCAGATGAACTCATCTTGGCCCGAGTCGCGCGCATGGGGAAGCCCCGGAGCCCCCGCGGTCTCCGAGGCTTGCCCCCTGGGGAAAGGCCCCATTCATCCCCAGGCTTCTAGCCGATCCGCACCGCCTGCATCGGGCTGCGCAGATCAGGCGGCTCCTTCAGGTCGGGCCGGAGCGAGATCCAGGCGCGCCGGCCGAACAGCCGGTCGAGCCCCGGCGACAGCGTGCCCGGGGCCTCGTCCCTGCGGACGATCTCCACGATCACGAACTGCGCCCGCATACGGTGCCGGTAGACGTTCACGCCGCGCGCCCAGCAGGCCGCGGCGATCTCCTCGCTGTAGGCGTCGAACTCCTCGGCGCAGATGCCGGCCCTCGTCAGCACCAGCGCCTTCTCCCCGGTCGCGGTCGGCGTGATCCACAGGATCAGCGGGATGCGCCCGGCCCTCGTGTGCATGGTCGTCTCCAGGCAGACCCGCTGCAGGCGGTGCCGGGAGACCACGCACCAGCAGTGGGCCGCGATCCAGCCGCGGCCGGTCCTGGTCACCGCCGCCGGCACCGAGATCGCGCTGGTCACCAGGGCGAACGGCAACAGGTGGCCGGCGTCCGCGGCCCGCAGCAGGAGCAGCGCGAACAATCCCAGCGCCGCCGCCAGCAGCAGCTCGGCCCGCGCCCGCCAGAGCCGGACGAGGACCCGTGCGCGCCCGGCGGCGGGCAGGTCCTCGTAGCCGGGGTAGATCTGGTTCCGTGGGTTCCTGGGCACCTCACGTCACCTCCTCGCGCACCCGGCCGGGCACGCGGAGCTGGTCGAATCGCGGATCACGGTAGCGGCGCGCGCCGAACCCCGTCCTGGTCACCGTCCAGCCGACGTGGTAGGCGAACTCATCGGGCTCCATGCAGACCTCGCGGTCGGCCCAGGCCATGAGTTCACGGATACGGGACTTGATTCGGCCAGGTCCCTTGATACCTTGTGAGTACATAGAAGACCCCTTTCGCGGCATTTCTAGAGGTGGCTTCTGCGCCGGTCCGTCGGCTGGCGGCCGTTCCTCCCGCTGGGTGGCAGCCCATATGCGGGGATCAGGCCGACAGCCGCGGCCCGGCATTTTTTGTGCCCGGCTCGTTGTTATTCGGGGACGGCGACGCCGCCGGAGTGCGTACGGCCCGGCATGCTCGGGCACGCGTTGCGGTGGGGGAGGCCCGGTGCGTGCGGCGAACTCGACGTCATGCCCGGCCTCCTCACGTCGGAGAAACCTTTTCCCTACGATCGTGCTCCGCTGGTGAGCGGGGCACAATACCTTCCGCCCGGAAGTTTTGGTTTTCTTGCGCGGAGCTTGCGGTGCAAGTTGCACGCGGCCGATCCGATCCGCGCTCTCGCCTTGCTCCTGAGCTCTCTCCGTGACAGCCTTCCGGCAAGGGCACCTGGCATTGGGTGTGCAACTTGCATGTACGATTGTGGGAACGGCCCCGAATGCCGTCCCCCAAACGATCCCCGCCGGTTACACCTTCCTTCCGGACAAGGAGAGCGGACGGTGCCATCGCAGCAGGGCAGCCCGACGGTACGCAGGCTCCGGCTCGGCCAGGAGCTGCGTTTGCTGCGTGAGCGCAACAAGCTCACCGGCGCCAAGGCCGCCAAGGAGCTCGGCTGGTCTCCCAGCAAGGTCAGCCGCATCGAGGCCGCACGTACGATGCCCAGCGCCGACGACATCAAGGCACTGGTGAAGCTCTACGGCGTCGACGGGGGCAAACTTGACGAACTCATCGGCCTGCTGCGGGATGCGGAGCGGCGGGGCTGGTGGGAGGATTACCAAGACGCCCTGCCTGAGGAATACATGAGGTTTCTCGGGCTGGAAGCGGAGGCGACATACCAGCGCGCCTGGGAACCCCAGGTCGTGCCTGGTCTGCTGCAGACAGAGGATTACGCGAGGGAAGTGATCCTGGCCACTCGCGGCATCGCTCGGATCACTCATAGTGGCATCCGAAGCCGAGTGGAGGCCCGTCTCGCGAGGCAACAGCGAGTGTTGCACAGGAGTGACCCGTGTGCGCTCTCCGTGGTGCTGGATGAATCGGCGCTGATGCGACGATTCGGAGAGCCCTCCGTCATGCGGGAGCAGATGGAGCACCTTCTGGAAGTCTCGCTGCTGCCGCACGTGAACGTGAGAGTTCTGCCGCTGGAATCCCTGCACCCGGTCAACACAGGTGCATTCATCCACCTGAGGTTCTCGTCCTTCGATGACGTCGTGTACCTGGAGCAGTTGTATGCGGCGCATTTCGTCGAGGAGCTCGAGTGGGTGGCGGGCTATGAGACGGCCTTTGATCACATACGGCTGGAAGCACTGGACGAGGACGAGTCACGCGTGCTCATCCAGCGTAAAGCAATGCTCTGGCGTCGCTAGAGCGGAACCTCAGAAAAGGGGCAACGGTGCCTCTTGCGCATTTGGGGAGAAAATGTACAACCATACTGCGACGACGGCTTGGCGGAAGAGCACTTTCTGCAACGGCGCCGACACGTGCGTGGAGGTCGCCCCGCTGGCCGACGGAAAAGTCGCACTGCGGGACGCCAAGGACCAGGATGGTCCCGTCCTGGTCTTCACTCCCGAAGAATGGGCCGCCTTCACCGCAGGGGTTCGTGAGGGAGAGTTCGACCTGACAGCTCTCCAGGTCACGGCCTGAAAATGAAGGCGTAACGCCGCCCGTCATGACACATCCGCCCCGGAGGTCGATCGACTCCGGGGCTGTTTCCTGCGCGTGTGACGGATCCAGATGATTCCCGCGGCGACGAGCGCCGTCGCCATGACGACGGCCGAATTCCGGCCGGCGACCGGCCTGTCCGTACGCGTGCTTCGGCTCTGCCGCCAAACCTGATCCATCACGTTGATGAAGCGCTCGCCGCGCCGGTCCTTGACCACCAGGAGCCTGTGGTCCCGGGTCGCCCGCCAGAAGTTGTGGCCGGCCTCCGTGCCGAAGAAATTCGCCCGCGCGTACTCGGCGAGCTGTTCCTCCGTCATCTCTCCCACTCTGAAGAGCATCTCCCAGTAGGAGAGGACCAGATTGAGATAGATGTGCACGCGCGGATCGAGCTGGAATCTGATGCTCAGCGCGTCGCTCAGCACGGGATTCTCTATCTGCAGCTGCATGAGTTGAAAATGGTGAGCGCGTTCGGCCTCCGCCCTGGCGAATCGCATTTCCCGCACCTGTAAGAAGCGCGAGAACCCGATCGCGACCAGGGCGAAGGCGGAGATGACGGCTGAAGCGGCGCCGTACGTCTCGCCGACGGCGCTCAACTGCTGCCATCGGGTCCCTGTGGGCACCAGGCGTTCCAGCAGGAGAGGCGTGAGCAGGGTCGCGATGAGGCAGGACAGCGTCGCAGCCGGGAGGAGCAGCGACCAACGCAACGCGCGTGAGCGATGACGGAACGTCATGCCTCCACAGTGCCATCTCGGCCGGTCGCACGGTGGAGAACCTGGAGCGCCACCACGGCCTGACGGCCCGGCCGGCCGCGCTCCGGTAGTCGCGGCCGAGCTTCGGCAGGCCGGCCTCCCTGACCGGAGATGGTCAAATTGTTGCGATTTGCCGGGTAACGACCCCCGCATGGCATGCTCAATCCCTGAATGTCAGGATTCGAGCGGAAGTGCGGCAGATGAGACTCCCCCGTGCCCTCCCGTTGTTCGCCGCCATCGCGTCGGTGGCCTCGCTGGCCGCCTGCTCCTCTTCGGCGCCGGACAAGGAGTTGCAGGCCAAGCAGGCCGACCAGCAGGCGGCGGTGTCGCCGACGAAGAAGCCGACGCCGCAGCGGCGGCCGTACACGATCTCGTTCGGCGGGGACGTGCACTTCGAGGGCATCCTGCGGCCCCGGCTGGCCAATCCGCGCACCGCCCTCGGGCCCATCGCGAACGTCCTGCGCCAGGCCGACCTCACCATGGTCAACCTGGAGACGGCGATCACCACGGCGGGGACGCCCGCGCCGGGCAAGCAGTTCACCTTCCGCGCGCCGGCCAGCGCGTTCACCGCGCTCAAGTCGGCCGGGGTGGACGTCGTGTCCATGGCCAACAACCACGGCATGGACTACATGGAGAGCGGGCTGGCCGACTCGCTGGCGGCGATCAAGCGCAGCAAGTTCCCGGTGGTGGGGATCGGGAAGGACGCGGCGGAGGCGTACAAGCCGTACAGGAAGACCGTGAACGGCAACCGGGTGGCGATCATCGGGGCCACGCAGGTGCTCGACTCCGAGTTCATCCAGGCGTGGACGGCCACCGCGGACAAGGGCGGGCTGGCCTCCGCCAAGGACGAGGCAGCCCTGCTGCGGGCGGTGCGGCAGGCGCGCAAGAACTCCGACACCGTGATCGTCCACCTCCACTGGGGCACCGAGATGCAGAAGTGCCCGAACGAGGCGCAGCTCTCGCTGGCCCCCAAGCTGGTCAAAGCGGGCGCGGACGTCATCGTCGGCGGCCACGCGCACATCCTGCTCGGCTCGGGCTACCTCGGGAACGCCTACGTCAACTACGGGATGGGCAACTTCGTCTTCTACAACTCCAATCCCGCGACCACCGGCCGGACCGGCGTCTTGACGCTCACCATCAACGGCAGGAAGGTGCTGAAGGACCGCTGGACCCCGGCCACCATCCAGGGCGGCGTCCCGGTGCCGATGACGGGCTCGGCGAAGACCCAGGCGCTGACGGACTGGAAGGCGCTGAGGTCCTGCACCGGCCTTTCCGCGCGGCCCTAGCGGATCTATATTGCGGACGGAGCGTCCACTAGGGGGTCGCGATGCGGTGGGTCGAGTCCGGCGACGTGCGGCTGGCGGTCTACACGGACGGCGACCCCGCCGATCCGACCGTGCTGCTCCTCCACGGCTATCCGGACACGCACCGCGTGTGGGACGAGGTCGCGGCCCGGCTCTCCGGCCGCTTCCACGTGGTGCGTTACGACGTACGAGGGGCCGGGGCCTCGACCGGGCCCCGTGACCGCCGCGACTACGGCCTCGACCGCCTGATGGACGACCTGCGGGCGGTGCTCGACGCGGTGGCCGGCGGGCGGAAGGTCCATCTGGTCGGGCACGACTGGGGGTCGGTGCAGGGGTGGGAGGCGGCCGGGCGGGCCGGGCTGCGCGAGCGGCTGGCCTCGTTCACCAGCCTCGGCGGGCCGGGCGGGCGGCACCTGGCGGACTTCGCCCGGCACGGCGGGCGGCGGGACCGGCTCGTGCAGCTCGTACGCTCCTCCTACATCGGGTTCTTCCTGATCCCGGTCCTGCCCGAGCTGGCCTGGCGCTCGCTCGTGCCGCGGCTGCTGGCGCGCCGCCTGCGCCGCGAGGGCGCGCCCCCGCGCGACGGCCATCCCGCCCCGACCCTGGTACGTGACGCGCGCAACGGCCTCTGGCTCTACCGGGCGAACCTGCGGGGACGGCGGGGCCGGGCCGAGCCGGCCGGGCCGCCCGTGATCGACCTGCCCGTGCAGCTCGTCGACGCCGCGCACGACCCCTTCGTGACCTCGGCGCTGGCGGGCTGGTGCGAACGGTGGACGCCGCGGCTCCGGCGGCGCGAGCTCGACGCCGGCCACTGGGCGCAGCGCGCCCGTCCCGACACGGTGGCCGGCATGATCGCCGAGTTCGTCGCGCACGTCGAGGGCGCGTCCCCGTCGCGGGAGTTACGGCCGCAGGTCGATGTGGGCAATGTCGATCAGATGGCTGATTTTTCGCGAAATGTCATTGCGGAATATGGAGTGCCGGACATTGTGCTCAACAATGCCGGGATCACCGTCGCCGGCCCCATTCTCGATCACACCGTCGACGACTGGCGGCGCACGATCGACACCAATCTCTGGGGCGTCATTCACGGCTGCCGGCTGTTCGGGGCGGCCATGGTGGCGCGCGGACAGGGCGGGCACATCGTCAACGTCGCGTCCCTGGCTGCGTCCGCGCCGACGCGGCTGCTGCCGGCGTACTTCGGTGTCCAAGGCCGCCGTGAAGGCGCTCAGCGACAGTCTGAGGGCCGAACTGGCGGGACACGGCATCGGGTTGAGCGTCATCCGCGCGGGTGGCCGCGCACATTCCGCGGGCCGTGGACCGTAATGAGGCGGTCGTTCCGGTCAACCCGGAAGCCGAAATAGGTTATGCGCTGTCCCGGATTTCGCCCCGGCTGATGCGGACACTGGCGCGGCTGGGGTGACGAGCGAGAAATCCAGAAATTTTCCAACTAACGATCGCGCCTTCGGGAGAAGATGAATCCGTGTCTTCGCCGCAGATTGAGAACGATTGCTCCCAGCCTCCCGCCCTGAGGCGGCGTCCCGCGCAGCGCCGCAGCGCCCGCCGCGTCGAGCGCATGCTCGACGCCTGCGCCGAGCTGCTCGACGAGTCCGGCTACGAGGCCCTGTCCACCACCCGCATCGCGGAGCGGGCGGGCGTGGCGATCGGTTCGGTCTACCAGTTTTTCCCGGACAAACGGGCCATCACCCAGGAGCTCACCCGGCGCAACGTCGAGGAGTTCGTCCGCCGGGTGGACCGCCGTTTCCTGGAGGAGGACTACCGGGGGTGGTGGGAGGCGGTGGACGCCATCATCGACGTCTACGTCGACATGCACCGCTCGGTCGCCGGCTTCAAGAGCCTGCACTTCGGCGACGCCGTCGACCTCAACCTGCTCGACTCCGACTCCGAGAACAACACGGTCATCGCCGGCCGGCTGCGCGGGCTGTTCCTGACCGAGTTCGGCCTGGCCGACGACCCGAGGCTGGACGTGTCGGTGCTGGCGGCCGTCGAAGCCGGTGACGCGGTGCTCAAGCTGGCCTTCCGCCGCCGTCCCGACGGCGACCCCGAGATGATCGAGGCGGCCAAGCAGCTCATCCGCGGCTTCCTGTCGCGCCAGCTCAAGAACCTGTCGCCGGCCGTCTGAGCCGCGACTACTCGCCCGTCACGGCGCGCTCGACGTCCTGGACCAGGCCGGGCAGCCAGTCGGGGGCGGCCTCGCCCGGCCGCCCGCGCCCGGCGTGCTCCTCGCGGCCGAGCGCGCTGGCCGAGAACTCCTGCAGCTGCGGCGTGGACGGCGGGTGCAGGCAGGGCACCGAGTACGACACCGGCCGCGCGTCCCTGGCCTCGCGGAGCTGCAGCCGCGCCTCCAGCGCCCGCAGGTTGCGCTCGGCGGCCTCGATGGCCTCCATCCGGGCCGTCAGATAGCCGGCGACACCGGGCACCAGAGCCGACAACACGACCACACACGCCAGCGCGAAGGTCGTCTGCTTGGACATGCCCATGACAGCCCCTTCCGCTCGCGAGAACGCGTAGCGATCCGTATATCCCCCGCAAGCAGTGTCAACACGCAGAGAGTGACCAGTCTTTACCGTGGAGTGACCGAAATCCGGACCCACCGGCGATGCGCAATGACCGGGCAAAGGCGCACGTGGCTCGGTAGTCTCACGGTGTGGCGCATGTGACCCGTGAGCACCTTGATCGTCTGCTTGAGCAGGCCCTTCTGGCCGACGACCACGATTCCCTGGCCAGTCGGCTCTACGACGTCGCGCTCGGATACTCCTCGGGCGACGTCTCCAGGGCGTCCATCCTGGTTCTCGCCGCCGAGGAGTGGCGGGCGGCCGGACAGCCCGCGCGCGCGATGGAGTGTTTCCAGCGCGCGCTCGAGGACGGCGGCGAGACGGGCTTCGACCCGCGTGCCGGCATCGCCGACACGCTGTTCGAGCTCGACCGGCAGGAGGAGGCGAGAGAGGTCATCGAGACGATACGCGCCGAGGGCGGCGTCTCGACGGCGACCGCTCACACGATCGCCGAGACGCTGGTGGCGTACGGAGACCTGCGGGGCGGCCTGGAATGGGCGACCCAGGCCGCGCTGGGATCCGACGAGAGCGACCCGGAGCACGATGCGGCGCTGCGTACGCGCTACCGCATCAGGGTCGATCTCGGGCTGCCCGAGGACGAACTGGACGCGCTCGTCCACTGACGGTCCGCCCTGAGAAGGGCGGACCGCCGGGATCGGCGCGTGTACCGTTCCACAGGTGCACGCGCCATTCCGCCGTGCCCCGCGGCAGGGGGTCAGTGCAGGCCGAGGTCCTGGACGAGGCCGGTGAGGCCGGCCAGGCCCGGATCGCGTCCCGGCAGCACCGGCGAGTCGCCGAGGTCGCCGAGCGCCTGCGGCAGCAGCTCGCCGACGACCTGCGAGCCCACCTCGCCCGCCGGCTTCCGCACCCCGCGCGGGTCCTTGTGCGGAGAGCCGGCGATCGCGGTGTGCGGCTCCCGCGAGGCGCGCGCCGGCGTTCCCGGCAGGGCGGGCACCTGGGGCAGCGTCGGCAGGGCCGCGACGTACGCCGCCGTCGCCAGATCCCTCATCCCGGCCGGTCCAGCCGCGGCCTGCCGGACCCGCGGGGAGGCGGAGGACAGGGGCGGCATGCCCCAGCTGGCCGGCACACCCCCGAGATCGACCTTGCCCGGCAGCGCGCCCCCCGAGGCGAGGCCGGTCAGCCCGAGCTGCCGGGCCAGCCGCCCGGCCGCCATGGCCAGGTCGCCCGCCTCCGGGGCGATCATGGTCCCGCCCGGCACGTCCTCCGGGCGCACCTCCACCCGCCCGGCGCAGCCGAGCAGGCTGGTCGAGTGCCGCGCTCCGCCACAGGTGTCCGCGCCCGTGGGGCCCGCGGCGAACCAGCTCACACCCGCGGCCAGCGCGGCCGTCGCGACGATGATCCGGAACTTGTGGGATGGCACTGGCACGCCCCCTGGTCGTTGTTCGCTCGTCTGACGAACGCCGAAGCTAGCCCTCCGGGGGGCGGGGCGTGCGGGGCTTGTCCGAAGGGTGGGGCGAACCTTACCGAGCGGGCGGGCCCATGACCGTGCCATGAGCCCTCCTGATCGCCCCCACAGAACGCCGGAGCCCGGGGCCCACGGACGGGGCCCCGGGCTCCGGGCGGGCGTCAGGCGGCGCGCTGGACGAGCAGCTCGTCGTCGCCGAGCTCCACGGTCACCTTGTCGCCGTCCACGACCTCGCCCGACAGGACGGCCTTGGCCAGCTTGTCGCCGATGGACGACTGCACCAGGCGGCGCAGCGGCCGGGCGCCGTAGAGCGGGTCGTAGCCGGTCAGTGCCAGCCACTCGCGGGCCGCCGGCGTGACCTCCAGCGTCAGCCTGCGGTCGGCCAGGCGCCGGGCCAGCCGCTCGACCTGCAGGTCGACGATCTGGGCCAGCTCCTCCGTGCCGAGGGCGTCGAAGAGGATGACGTCGTCGAGCCGGTTGAGGAACTCCGGCTTGAAGGCCGAGCGCACGGCCGCCATGACGGCCTCGCGCTTGGCGTCGTTCTCCAGCTTGGGATCGATGAGGAACTGCGAGCCCAGGTTGGAGGTGAGGATCAGGATCGTGTTGCGGAAGTCGACCGTGCGGCCCTGGCCGTCGGTCAGCCGCCCGTCGTCGAGCACCTGGAGCAGGATGTCGAAGACCTCGGGGTGGGCCTTCTCGACCTCGTCCAGCAGCACCACGGTGTAGGGGCGCCGGCGTACGGCCTCGGTGAGCTGGCCGCCCTCCTCGTAGCCGACGTAGCCGGGAGGCGCGCCGACGAGCCGGGCCACGCTGTGCTTCTCGGAGTATTCGCTCATGTCGATGCGGGTCATCGCCCGCTCGTCGTCGAACAGGAACTCCGCCAGCGCCTTGGCCAGCTCGGTCTTGCCCACGCCCGTCGGGCCGAGGAAGAGGAACGAGCCCGTCGGGCGGTCGGGGTCGGCGATGCCGGCCCGGCTGCGGCGTACGGCGTCGGAGACCGCGCGTACGGCCTCCTGCTGGCCGATGAGCCGCCGGCCCAGCTCGTCCTCCATGCGCAGCAGCTTGGCCGTCTCGGCCTCCAGGAGCCGCCCGGCGGGGATGCCGGTCCACGACGAGATCACCTCGGCGATGTCGTCGGCCCCGACCTCCTCCTTGACCATGGCGTTCTCCGGCTGCTCGGCCTCGGAGGCGGCCTTGAGCGCCTGCTCAAGCCGCGGCACCTCGGCGTACATCAGCCGCGAGGCGGCCTCGAAGTCGCCGTCGCGCTGGGCCCGCTCGGCCGCGCTCTTGGCCTCGTCGAGCTGCTTCTTCAGCTCACCGACCTTGTTGAGCCCGGCCTTCTCCTGCTCCCAGCGGCCGACGAGGGCGTTGAGCTCCTCCTGGCGGTCGGCCAGCTCCTGGCGGAGCCGCTCCAGCCGCTGGACGGAGGCCTCGTCGGTCTCCTTCGACAGGGCCAGCTCCTCCATCTTCATCCGGTCGACGGAGCGCTGGAGCTGGTCGATCTCCACGGGACGGGAGTCGATCTCCATGCGCAGCCGCGAGGCGGCCTCGTCGACCAGGTCGATCGCCTTGTCGGGGAGGAAGCGGTTGGTGATGTAGCGGTCGGACAGCGCGGCGGCGGCGACCAGCGCGCCGTCGGAGATCTGCACCTGGTGGTGGGCCTCGTAGCGGCCCTTCAGCCCGCGCAGGATCGCGATGGAGTCCTCGACCGTGGGCTCACCCACGTAGACCTGCTGGAAGCGGCGCTCCAGCGCCGGGTCCTTCTCGATGCGCTCGCGGTATTCGTCGAGCGTGGTCGCGCCGATCATGCGCAGCTCGCCGCGGGCCAGCATGGGCTTGAGCATGTTGCCCGCGTCCATGGCGCCCTCGGCGGCGCCCGCGCCGACGACCGTGTGCAGCTCGTCGATGAAGGTCACGACCTGGCCTTCGCTCTCCTTGATCTCGGAGAGCACGGCCTTCAGCCGCTCCTCGAACTCGCCGCGGTATTTCGCCCCCGCGACCATCGCGCCGAGGTCGAGCGAGATGAGCCGCTTGCCGCGCAGCGACTCCGGCACGTCGCCGGCCACGATGCGCTGGGCCAGGCCCTCGACGACGGCGGTCTTGCCGACGCCGGGCTCGCCGATCAGCACCGGGTTGTTCTTGGTGCGCCGGCTCAGCACCTGGACCACGCGGCGGATCTCGCCGTCGCGGCCGATGACCGGGTCGAGCTTGCCGCCCCGGGCGCGCTCGGTCAGGTCGACGCCGTACTTCTCCAGCGCCTGGTAGGTGTCCTCGGGCGTCTCACTGGTGACGCGGGCGTTGCCGCGCACCTTCTCGAACGCGTCGAGCAGCGCCTGCGAGGTCGCCCCCTGCGCCTTCAGCAGGTCGGCGACCTGGCCGCCGTCGGCCGCGAGGCCCACCAGCAGGTGCTCGGTGGAGACGTAGAGGTCTTCGAGCCGGTTGGCGTGGTGCGCGGCGGTGTTCATGACCGTGAGGAGCTGGCGTGAGCTCGACGGCGCCCCCACCGTCGCGCCCTGCGCCTTCGGCAGCCCGGCCAGCAGCTCCTCGACCCTGGTGCGCAACGCGCGCCAGTCGGCGCCGACGGCTTCCAGCAGCGGCACGGCGGTGCCGCCCGTCTGCGCGAGCAGGGTGGCCATCAGGTGAGCCGGGGCGATCTCGGGGTTGCCCTCCGCGGCGGCGCGCCGCATGGCCCCCGAGAGCGCCTCCTGGCTCTTCTGGGTGAGCTTGTAGTCCATGTCGTTCTCAGGCCCCCGGTGGCAGCTCGTAGCGGATCAGCGCTCTGACCATGCGCATCTCGGCGCGCAGGCGGTGAACCTCCTCGCGCAACCGCAGGGTCTCGTTCTCGAGCTCGAGAATGCGCTTGATGCCCGCGAGGTTGATGCCCTCTTCCTGGGAGAGCCGCTGCACCTCGCGGAGCTGGATGATGTCTCTTGTGGAGTAGAGGCGGCCGCGCCCGGCCGTACGGCCGGGGCTGACCAGGCCGAGCCGGTCGTACTGGCGCAGGGTCTGCGGATGCAGCCCGGACAACTGCGCGGCCACCGAGATCACATAGACGGGTGTGTCGTCGGACAGGTCGAAATAGTTGGCGTCCATCGGCTCACTCGCTTCTGGCTCGCTGAATGAGGTCGGCGCGCGGGTCCTCGCCCGCGGTCGCGGTCTGGAACTCGCTGAGGAGCTCGCGCGACTTGTCGTCCAGCGTGTTCGGCACGAGCACCTCGACCGTGGCGAGCAGGTCGCCCTTGGTGCCGTCCTTGCGGGACACGCCCCTGCCGCGCACCCGGAAGGTACGCCCGTTGGGCGTGCCCGGCGGGATGCGCAGCGTGACCGGCATGCCTTTGAGGATGGGCACCTTGATCTCGGCCCCCAGGGCGGCCTCCGTGAACGTCACCGGCACGGTGACGGTCAGGTTGTCGCCCGAGCGGCCGAACACCGCGTGCGGCTTGACGTGGGTCTGGATGTAGAGGTCTCCCGCGGGGCCGCCGTTCTCGCCCGGCGCCCCCTTGGCCTTGAGCTTGACCCGCTGACCGTCGGCGACGCCGGCGGGGATGCGGGCCTGGATGGTGCGGGTGCTCTTGGCCCGGCCGCTGCCCTCGCACACGGGGCAGGGGTCGTCCACGATCAGCCCGCGGCCCTTGCAGTCGCGGCAGGGCTCGGAGAAGGCGAAGTTGCCCAGGTTGCGGCTGGCCGCGCCGGTGCCCTCACAGGTCGGGCAGACCCTCGGGGTCGTGCCCGCCTTGGCGCCGGTGCCCGTGCAAGCGGCGCAGGCGGCCGAGCTGGTCAGCCTGAGCGACACCGTGGTGCCCTCGACGGCCTCGGTGAACGAGAGCGTGACCTCGGACTCGATGTCCTGGCCACGCCGCGGCCGGGTCGTGGTGGTGCGGGTGGACGCACCACCACCGCCGCGGTTGAACAGCCCGCCGAACAGGTCGCCGAGCCGCTCTCCCGCGCCCCCCTGCTGCCCCTGCCCGGTGCCGCCGAACAGGTCGCCGAAGTCGAACGAGAAGCCGCCCGCCCCCGGCCGCTGGCCGCCCACCCCGGAGCCGAACAACGTCCGCGCCTCGTCGTACTCCTTGCGGCGCTTGGTGTCGGACAGGACGTCGTACGCCTCGGAGACCTCTTTGAACTTGGCCTCTTTGGCGGTGTCGCCCTGGTTGCTGTCGGGGTGGTACTGGCGGGCCAGCTTGCGGTAGGCCTTCTTGATCTCGTCGGCGGTCGCGGTCTTGGGCACACCAAGGACGGCGTAGTAGTCCTTCTCCAAGTAGTCCTTGGTGCTCATCTACGGCCCTTCGTCCTCGTCAGCTTTCGTCTTCGGTTTCACCCTGGCCGCCCGCGGCGGGCTCCTGGGGCTCGGCGGGCTCGGCCACGGCCACCCGCGCCGGCCGCAGGATGCGCTCGCCCATGCGGTAGCCGGGCTGGAACACCTCGACCGCGGTGGCCTCGGTCACGTCCGCGGAGTAGCTGTGCATCAGCGCCTCGTGGACGGTCGGGTCGAAGGGGTCGCCCTTCTGCCCGTAGGCGGTGAGGCCGAGCTTGGTGAGCGTGGCCTCCAGCGACTCCGCCACCTTCGCGAAGCCGCCGGTGAGCTCGCCGTGCTCGCGGGCGCGGCCGATGTCGTCGAGCACGGGCAGGAGCTCGGTCAGCGCGCTCGCCACCGCCTGCTCCCTGACCGCGGCGCGGTCGCGCTCGACGCGCTTGCGGTAGTTGACGTATTCGGCCTGGAGTCGCTTCAGGTCCTCGGTCCGCTCGGCGAGCTGGATGGCCAGCTCGCCGTCGGCGGCGGGACCGGCGGCGGCCGCGGCCTCGGCGGGCTGGCCGGCCGTCTCCTGGGCGGCGTCGGGCTCGCGAGGCAGCCCCGTCTCCGGGTCGATCTTGCGGTTGTCGCGGATCACCGGCTCCTCGTGCCCGTTGTCACGCGGCGGCATCACTTGTCCTTCTTCGGCTCGTCGTCGACGATCTCGGCCTCGACCACGTCCTCGTCGGCCTTCTGGCCCGCACCGGCCGCGGCGTCCTGCGGGGCGCCCTCGGGGCCGCCCTGCTGACCCTGGCCGGCGGCGTAGATCGCCGAGCCCATCTTCTGGCTGACCGTGGCGAGCTTCTCCGCAGAGTTGCGGATGACGTCGGTGTCGGTGCCCTCCAGAGCCTTCTTCAGCTCGGCCAGGGCGTCGTTGACCTCGGTCTTGATGTCGCCGGGGACCTTGTCGTCGTTCTCGCGGAGGAACTTCTCCGTCTGGTAGGCGAGCCCGTCGGCGTTGTTGCGGACCTCGGCCTCCTCGCGGCGCTTCTTGTCCTCCTCGGCGTAGGACTCGGCCTCGCGCATCATGCGCTCGATGTCGTCCTTGGGCAGCGCCGAGCCGCCGGTGATGGTCATCGACTGCTCCTTGCCCGTGCCCAGGTCCTTGGCGGAGACGTTGACGATGCCGTTGGCGTCGATGTCGAAGGTGACCTCGATCTGCGGGATGCCGCGCGGGGCCGGCGCGATGCCGGTGAGCTCGAAGGTCGCGAGCTTCTTGTTGTAGGCCGCGATCTCGCGCTCGCCCTGGAAGACCTGGATCTGCACCGACGGCTGGTTGTCCTCGGCCGTGGTGAAGACCTCGGAGCGCTTGGTCGGGATCGTCGTGTTGCGCTCGATGATCTTGGTGAAGATGCCGCCCTTGGTCTCGATGCCCAGCGACAGCGGGGTCACGTCGAGCAGCAGGACGTCCTTGACCTCACCCTTGAGCACGCCGGCCTGCAGGGCGGCGCCGATGGCGACGACCTCGTCGGGGTTGACGCCCTTGTTGGGCTCCTTGCCGCCGGTCAGCTCCTTGACCAGGTCGGTCACGGCGGGCATCCGGGTCGAGCCGCCGACCAGCACCACGTGGCTGATGTCGGAGACCTTGATGCCGGCGTCCTTGATGACCTGGTGGAACGGGCCCTTGGTCCGCTCGAGCAGGTCGGCCGTCAGCCGCTGGAACTCCGAGCGCGTGAGCTTCTCGTCGAGGTGCAGCGGGCCCTCGGAGGAGGCCGTGATGTAGGGCAGGTTGATGCTGGTCTCGGACTGGCTGGACAGCTCGATCTTGGCCTTCTCCGCGGCCTCGCGCAGGCGCTGCAGAGCCATCTTGTCCTTGGACAGGTCGACGCCGTGGGCGTTCTGGAAACGCTTGACGAGCTCGTCGACGACACGCTGGTCCCAGTCGTCGCCGCCCAGGTGGTTGTCACCGGAGGTGGCCTTGACCTCGACGAAGCCGTGGCCGTCCTCGGAGCCGACGTCGAGCAGCGACACGTCGAAGGTGCCGCCACCGAGGTCGAAGACCAGGATGGTCTGGTCCTGCTCCTTGTCGAGGCCGTAGGCGAGGGCCGCGGCGGTCGGCTCGTTGATGATGCGGAGCACGTTGAGGCCCGCGATCGTGCCGGCCTCCTTGGTGGCCTGCCGCTGGGCGTCGTTGAAGTAGGCCGGGACGGTGATCACCGCGTCGGTGATCTTCTCGCCCAGGTAGGCCTCGGCGTCCTGCTTGAGCTTCTGCAGCACGAAGGCGCTGATCTGCTGCGGGGAGAACTTCTTGCCGTCGATCTCCTGGGACCAGTTGGTGCCCATCTCGCGCTTGACGGAGCGGATGGTGCGGTCCACGTTGGTGACGGCCTGCCGCTTGGCGACCTCACCGACCAGGACTTCGCCGTTCTTCGCGAAGGCGACCACGGACGGCGTGGTCCGCGAGCCCTGCGCGTTGGCGATGACGGTGGGCTCACCGCCCTCGAGGATCGAGACGACGGAGTTGGTCGTCCCAAGGTCGATACCTACCGCACGTGCCATGAGTACGTCCTTGTGGTGAAAGTTGAGTCGGTCGGACTCAAGCTACGGATGACGGTCGTGTTTGTCAAACGACTTGAGCCTACTCGACTCAACCCTTGTGAGCGCGCCCGCATTCCCGATCCTGCCCCAGAATTCTGCAGGATGGCGCGGACGCGGGAGATCAGCTGACCGGGGTGTTCAGGTCGGTCTGGATCTCGGCGGGGGTGAGGGCGCGGTTGTAGAGGCGGACCTCGTCGATGAGGCCGGCGAAGTACTCGCCCCACAGGCTGTTGCCGCCGATGCGCAGGACGCCGTTGTCGGTGCGGATGGCTCCGGTCTCGGCGGTTTGGGCGACCTGGGTGCCGTTGATGTAGAGGCGCAGGGTCGTTGCGTCGTAGGTCGCGGTGAGGTGGGTCCAGGTGTTGAGGGGGAGTTGGCTGGGCCCGCCGATGTCGGCTGGGGTGGTGGTGAAGATCGCCGTGTGGGGGCGGTTGGTGTCGCTGCCTGCGGTCAGGGTGTAGGCCTCGCCGCTGGCGTGCTGCTTCATGACGACGGTCCGCCAGCCGGTCACCGAGGTGGGGCGGACCCACGCCTCCACGGTCATGCCGGTCGTGAGGCGAAGACTGGGCGCGTCGGGGATGGTGATCCAGCTTGAGGTGCCGTTGAAGGAGAGCGCGCTGCCGTAGCGGCCGGAGGTGGTCCAGGTGGTGGAGGTGAGGGTGCCGGTGTGGCCTCCGCCGGAGGTGTCGGCGACCGTCGAGCCGGTGCCCTCGTTCATCCCGTACGCCGCCACCAGCCCCGGCACGGACGGCGGCTGCGTGACCGTCGCCGAGACCTCGGCCGAGGCGGGGCCGACGTTGTTCGCGCCGTCGAAGGCCCGCACCCGGTAGTAGTACGTGCCCGCCGCGAGCCCGGAGTCCGTGAACGACGTGCCGTCAGCCGAGCCCACCTGGTTGGCCCCCGACGGGGTGAACCCGGGCGTGGCCGAGCGGTGGACCAGGTAGCCCGTCACGCCCACGTTGTCCGTGGCGGCCGACCAGGAGAGCTGCGCCGAGCCCGGTCCGCCCGCCGCCGTGAGCCCGCCGGGGGCGGTGGGGGCCTGCGTGTCGGGTGGCAGCGGCTGTCCCACCGGGGTGTTCAGGTCGGTCTGGATCTCGGTGGGGGTGAGGGCGCGGTTGTAGAGGCGGACTTCGTCGATGAGGCCGGCGAAGTACTCGCCCCACAGGCTGTTGCCGCCGATGCGCAGGACGCCGTTGTCGGTGCGGATGGCGCCGGTCTTGGGGGTCTGGGCGACCTGGGTGCCGTTGACGTAGAGGCGCAGGGTCGTTGCGTCGTAGGTGGCGGTGAGGTGGGTCCAGGTGTTGAGGGGGAGTTGGCTGGGGGCGCCGATGTCGGCGGGGGTGGTGGTGAAGATCGCCGTGTGGGGGCGGTTGGTGTCGCTGCCGGCGGTCAACGTGTAGGCCTCGCCGCTGGCGTGTTGCTTCATGACGACGGTCCGCCAGCCGGTCACCGAGGTGGGACGGACCCACGCCTCCACGGTCATGCCGGTGGTCAGGCGGAGGCTCGCGGCGTCCGGGATGGTGACCCAGCTTGAGGTGCCGTTGAAGGAGAGCGCGCTGCCGTAGCGGCCGGAGGTGGTCCACGCCGTCGAGGTGAGGGTGCCGGTGTGGCCTCCGCCCGAGGCGTCCCCGACCGCGGAGCCCGAGCCCTCGTCCATCGCGTACGCCGCCACCAGCCCCGGCACCACCGCCGTCGGCTCGTACGTCGCCGTATAGGTCGTCGCGGTCGCCGGAGCCACGACCTGGTGGGTCGCCGCGCCCCCGTCCGACCACGACGCGAAGGTGTGGCTGCCGCCGCCCGCGGTCTGCGGCGAGGGCGCGGAGACCGAGTTGCCGGAGCCGACGATCACGGTCCTGGTGAACGGGGTGATCGTCTGCTCGCTGTTGAAGCCGAGCCGCAGGCCGGGCGGCGACGACTGGAAGGTCAGGTTCACCGTGCGCGGCTGGAGCAGCACGCTCTTGGTGTCGCTCAGCCCCTGGGCGTCGGTCACCGTGAGCCGCAGCTCCAGGTGGGACGGGTAGTCGTGGTCGGGGGCCTGGAAGGACCCGCTCGCGCCGGTGAACGCGGTGATCTCGTGCTCGTGGCAGGTGCTCGGGCAGTGGTGCAGGATCAGCGCCCAGTGCATGCGCGAGCCGGGGACCGTGCCGTCCTGGGCGTCGGTGCCGCTGCCGGAGAAGGCGATCGTCTGGCCGACGGCCCAGGTGGTGGTGGCCGTCGGCGCGGCGATGGTCGCCGTGGGCGCGGTGTTGTCCACGTTGACGGTGACCGAGGCGTCGCCCTGGCCGCCCCTGCCGTCGTGGACGCGCAGGCGCACGGTGTACGAGCCCGGCTGGGCGTACGTGAACGACGGCGCGGCGGCGGTCGAGTCGTCGAGGTCGCCGTCGCCGTCGAGGTCCCAGGCGTAGGTGAGCGGGTCGCCGTCGGCGTCGCTGGAGGAGGCCCCGGAGAACGTCACGGCCAGCGGCGCGGCGCCGGAGGTGGCGCTCGCGCCGATCACCGCCGTGGGCGGGGTGTTGGCGTAGAGGTAGCGGACCAGCGTCCCGTGGTCGTAGTCCACGGCGAACAGGTCGCCGCCGGGGCCCGTCTCCAGCTCGACCGTGGGCATGCCGGAGTCGAAGGTCTGGATCGTGGCCGGGTCGGGCAGGCCGTTCGCGCCCTTGGTCATCACCCAGACGCACTGGCGGCTGTAGTCGGAGAAGAACAGCGCGCCGTCGTAGGCGGCCGGGTAGCCGCCGCCGGTGTGGAAGGCGACGCCGCTGGCCGAGGAGCCGCCCGACGGGCAGGGGTCGTTGGGGGCGGGGCGGGCGTTGTGGTTCCAGGCGAAGTACGGCGCGGTGTGGGCGGAGGCGCCGGCGGCGTACAGGTTCTCGCAGAGCGTCAGGTCGAGGTTGTCGTAGCCGCCCTGGCGGCCGGGGCCCTCGTAGCAGGGCCAGCCGAAGTTGATGACGCCGGCGGTGGGGCTGACGACCCGGTTGATCTCCTCGACGGTGTTCCAGCCGACCTCGCCGAGCCAGATCTCCGAGGTGCCGGGGCGCACGGTGATGCGGAACGGGTTGCGCAGGCCGTGGGCGACGATGCGGGCGGCGTTGGGGTCGGGGCTCGCGGCGCTGGGGTTGCCGGCGGCCGCCGCCCCCGTATCCGGATTTATCCGGATCAGTGAGCCGTCGAGGCCGGCCGGGTCGCCGTTCGTCCGCACGTCCTGCGAGCGCAGCGCCCCGCCCTCCGCCGACGGCGGCGACAGGGCCGTGCCGACCGGCGAGGGCGGGTCGCCGCACGGGTTGTCCGGCGTGACGTCGGAACCGGTCAGGTTGTCCTGGCCGTAGTCGGCGAAGTTGAAGCTGGCGCCGTCGCCGGCCGAGGCGTACAGCGCGCCGTCCGGGCCGAAGCGCAGGTCGCCGACCGAGTGGCTGGGATGCTGCTGGCACCAGTCGGTGATCAGCGGGGTCTCGGCCCCCGTGGGGGAGATGACCGACAGGCGGCCGGTGACCAGGCAGCCGTCACCGGTCGCGCCCGGCGGGGTCGGGCACGGGTCGTCGGTCGCGCCCGCGGTCCCCCAGCGCGGCGCGGTCCCGCCGGGCACGGCGTCGCGGCTGTAGAGGACGTACAGACGCGGGTCGGCGGGAAAATCCGGATGCAGGGCCATGCCGAGCAGGCCGCGGTCCCAGAAGTTGTGCACCTGCGTGCGCAGGTCGGCGTAGACCGTGGGCGTCGTGTCGGACAGCGAGTCGAAGACCTTGATCAGCCCGCTCTTCTCCGCCACGAACACCCGCCCGTCCGGCGCGAACTCCACGTTCGTCGGCCGGGTGAGCCCGCTGAGCACGGTCTGCCGCTGGAACGCCGGCGGCAGCGCCCGCGCGGGCGGGCTCGACAGCGCGAGCCAGCCGGCGGGGAGGAGCAGGAGTGCGGCGAGCGCGCGGCCGAGTCGTCTCACGGGAACCCCCTGGGCTGAGCGACGTCACCCTCGACGCCCCCACGCCTTCGGTGCCTGATCGATGTATCGCAAGTAACCGATCAGTTGTCAGCAGGGGTGTCCGCTGTTGGACACGGAAACCGTTCGCGGCTCAGCGCTTGGCGCCGTCCACGAGCAGGCGCTTGCCCAGGGCCTTCTTGAGCTTGACGGTGGTGGTCTTCTGGATGGCGATCATGATGCAGGAGGTGTTCTTCGCCTTGGGCGAGGTGCCCTCGTACAGGGTGATCGTGACCTTCTTCGACGTCTCCTTGACCTTGACGCGGTCCAGCACCGTGCACGGCGCGACGCCCGACCACCAGGTGAGCTGCACTTTCTTGCCCTTGGAGACCGGTTTGGCCTTGGTCCAGCGGACCTTGTGGACGTTGATCGCGTTCCCGGTCGGCTTGACCGGCTGGGGGCCTTCCGACGGCGCCGTCGGAGCGGTGGTGACGGGGGTCACCTCGACCGCCGGCGGCGGGGCAGGGGTGCGGGAGGAGGACGACGCGGCCGGTCGCGTGGCCGGCGCGGTGGCACAACTCGTCGCGAGAACCAGGGACCCGGCCAGAAGAGTCGCTTTCGTCATTGTGCGCATACCCCTACGACGGATCCCGGCGGCCCGCGGTTCAGCGCCCTGCGGGGTTAGTGTGGTCCCCGTGCTCCGTCAGGCCATGCTCGCAGTCTCCCGAAGCGAACGCGCCGAGCGCGTCATCTCCTCCTCGCCGCTGACCAGGGACGTGGTCAGGCGCTACGTCGCCGACGACATCGCCTCCGTGGTCGGCGACCTGACCCGCAGAGGGCTCCTCGTCACCGTCGACCACCTGGGCGAGGAGGTGACCGACAGGGAGCAGGCCGCCGCCGCCGTCGGCGAATACCTCGGCCTGCTCGCCCTGCTGCCCGCGGGCGCGGACGTGTCGGTCAAGCTCACCGCGCTCGGGCTGCGGCTGTCGGAGCGGCTCGCGTACGAGCACGCGGCCGACATCTGCCGGGCCGCGGCCGAACGCGGCGTCACCGTGACGCTCGACGCCGAGGAGCGCGACACGATCCACGGGCTGCACGCCGTCCACGCCGCGCTGCGGCGCGACCACCCCGACGTGGGGGTGGTGGTGCAGGCTTACCTGCCGGACTCGCTGGAGCGGTGCGAGAAGCTCGGCGGGGCCCGGGTGCGGCTGTGCAAGGGCGCCTACACGGCGCCGGGCGCCTACACGTCGCCCGCCGAGATCGACCGCTCGTTCGTACGGTGCCTCAAGGTGCTCATGGCGGGGACGGCGTACCCGATGGTGGCCACGCACGACCCCCGGCTGCTGCGGATCGCCTCCACGCTCGCCGTGCTCGACGGCCGGGACGTCACCGGGTTCGAGTACCAGATGCTGTACGGCGTCCGCCCCGCCGAGCAGTCCAGGCTGGCGGGGCTGGGATCGCAGATGCGGGTCTACGTGCCGTACGGGGACGACTGGTACGCCTACCTCATGCGCCGCCTGGCCGAGCGCCCGCGCAACCTGGGGTTCTTCCTGCGGTCGCTGATGTCACGCCGGTGAGTAGGCTGCCAGGATGATTGCGATTCTGGGCACGGGCAAGATGGGCGAGGCCCTGCTGTCCGGGCTGCTGCGGGCCGGGTTCAAGCCGGGAGACGTCCTCGCGACCACCCGCAGGGCCGAGCGGGCGCAGGCGCTGCGCGACACCTACGGCGTGCGCACCGTCACCAACGCCGAGGCGGCGAAGGCGGCCGACACGCTGATCCTGGCCGTCAAGCCGCAGGACATGGCCACCCTCCTGGCCGAGATCGCCCCTTACGTCCCCGCCGACCGCCTGGTGATCACGGCCGCGGCCGGCATCACGACGGCGTTCGTGGAGCAGCGGCTCGGGGTGGACGTGCCGGTCGTGCGGGTGATGTCCAACACGCCGATCAGGTTCGACGAGGCGATGAGCGTCATCTCGGCCGGGGCGCACGCGGGCGAGGAGCACCTCAGGCTGACCGAGAACCTGCTGAAGCCGGTCGGCAAGGTGCTGCGCATCCCCGAGTCGCAGCAGGACGCGGCGACCGCGCTCTCCGGCAGCGGCCCCGCCTACTTCTTCTACCTGGTCGAGGCCATGGTGGACGCGGGCATCCTGCTCGGCATGCCGCGCGCCGCCGCGCTCGACATGGTCACGCAGTCGATCGTCGGCGCGGCCGTGATGCTGCGCGACTCGGGCGAGCACCCGGTGATCCTGCGCGAGGCGGTCACCTCGCCGGGCGGCACCACGATCGCGGCCATCGCCGAGCTGGAGCGGCACAGCGTGCGGGCGGCGTTCCTGGCCGCCATCGAGGCGGCCAGGGACCGCGGGCGGGAGCTCGCGGGCGGCTGAGCGGTCCGGCCCCCGCCCGGAGGAACCGCTCGGTCCGGCCCGCGCCCGGAGGAGCCGCGCGGTCAGGCGTCGCGGCGGTGCAGCAGGACGCCCGCCGCGACCGCGGCCACGGCGATCCACGCCAGGTAGACGGCGAACCCGCCCCACGGGCTCAGCGAGGAGGGCCCTCCGCCGTCGGTCATGATGAGCTGGCCCGCGTTGGTGGTGAAATACTCCGCGACGGTCCTGCCCCACTTGCCGGGCAACTGGGTGACGACCGTGGGGAGCACCAGGATCAGCGCGATGGCCGTCACGAGCGCGCCCGCCGTGTGCCGGACGAGCGTGCCGAGCGCCAGCCCGAACAGCCCGCACGCGGTCAGGTAGAGCCCCGCGCCGACGGCGGACCGTACGAGGTCGCCCGTCGTGACCCCGGCGGGCTGCGTGATCGCCAGGCCGGCGGCGAGCGCCCCGGCGGCGGCGAGCGTGCAGACGACCAGCGAGGTGACGGTGAAGACCACGGCCTTGCCGGCGAGCAGGTGGAGCCGCCGGGGCACGGCCAGCAGCGAGGTGCGGATGCCGCCGGTGCGGTACTCGCCGGAGATCACCAGTACGCCCAGCGCGGCGATCGACAGCGAGGCGAACATCGCGCCGGTCAGGCTCGTCATCAGCGCGTTCTGCACGTCGACGGGCCCTTCGGCGTTCTCCTTGACCGCGAACGAGAGCAGCGCGCCGAAGCCGATCATCATGGCGGCGGTGGCGGCCAGCGTCCAGAGCGTCGAGCGGACCGAGCGGAGCTTGGTCCACTCCGACCTGATGATGTCGATCATGACGTGTACTCCAGACTGTCCTTGGTCAGCTCCATGTACGCGGCTTCGAGCGAGGGCCGCACGTGCGTCAGCTCCTCCAGCGGGATCCCGGCCCGCGCCGTGAGCGTGCCGATCTCCAGCGTGCTCATCGTGGTCACCCGCAGGTGGTCGGGGTGCCGCTCGCCCGTGCCGAGCAGGTCGGCGACCTCGGCCAGGCGGGGGGAGCGCACCCGTACGTAGCCCTGCGAGCTGCGCGCGATGAACTCGTCCACGCTCGTGTCGGCGATGAGCCGCCCCTTGCCGATCACGATGAGGTGGTCGGCGGTCTGGGCCATCTCGCTCATGAGGTGGCTGGAGACGAACACCGCGCGGCCCTCGGCGGCGAGCTCGCGCATGAACGTGCGGATCCACAGGATGCCGTCCGGGTCGAGCCCGTTGACGGGCTCGTCGAACAGCAGGATCTCCGGATCGCCGAGCAGCGCCGCGGCGATGCCGAGCCGCTGCGACATGCCCAGCGAGAAGCCGCCGACGCGGCGTCTCGCGACCTCGCGCAGCCCCACGGTCTCCAGCACCTGCTCGACCCGGCTCGCGGGCAGCCCGTTGCTCTGGGCGATGGCCAGCAAGTGGTCGCGGGCGCTGCGCCCGCCGTGCACGGCCTTCGCGTCGAGCAGCGCGCCCACCTTGCGCAGCGGGTGCCGCAGCTCGGCGTACGGCCGCCCGTCCACGAGCACGGAGCCGCCGGACGGCCGGTCGAGCCCGAGGATCATCCGCATCGTGGTGGACTTGCCGGCCCCGTTGGGCCCCAGGAAACCCGTCACCCGGCCGGGCTCGACGTCGAACGACAATTCCGCCACCGCGGCGGTGGCGCCGTAGCGTTTGCTCAGGTTCGTTGCCCTAATGGCTGTCATGATCCCAGCGTGGCGGCGCGGGCCGCCGGTTTCTTCCTGCCCGGGGACCGTCTCGCCGGGCCGGCTCTGGGACCAGGGTCCTACTCTCCGGGGCGGACGAGCCCCGCCTCGTAGGCGACGATGACGGCCTGGGCGCGGTCCCGTACGCCGAGCTTGGCGAACAGGCTCGTCACGTGGTTCTTGACGGTCGAGGCGGAGACGGCGAGGCCGGCGGCGATCTCCGCGTTCGAGCGGCCGCGGGCGATGAGGACGAGGATCTCCCGCTCCCGCTCGGTCAGCCCGGCGAGCCGGGCCGTACGCGCGGGCGCGGGCGGGGTCCGCGAGGCGCGGACGAACGTGCCGATCAGCCGGGTCAGCAGCCGCGGCGCGACCGCCGACTCGCCCCGGTGCACCACGCGCACGCCCTCGATCAGCTCCTCGGGGGAGACGTCCTTCGGCAGGAAGCCGTCCGCGCCCGCGCGCAGCGCCGCGAGCACGTTCTCGTCCAGGTCGAACGTGCTCAGCGCGAGCACCCGCACCTCCGGCAGCGCGGCCGTGATCAGCTCGGTGGCGCGGACCCCGTCCAGGTTCGGCATGTGCAGGTCCATGAGCACGACGTCCGGCCGCAGCCGCCGGGCCAGGTCCACCGCCTCCGCGCCGTCGCCGGCCTCGCCCACCACGGACAGGTCGGGCTGGGCGTCGAGCATGAGCCTGAAGCCCGTACGGACCAGCCCGTGGTCGTCGGCGAGCAGCACACGGATCACAGTGTCTCCAGGGGGATGCGGGCGTGTACGCGGAAGCCCCCGCCGGGGTGCGGGCCGGTCGTGAGCCGGCCGCCGCAGAGCGCCACCCGCTCGGCCATGCCGCCGAGCCCGAAGCCGGGCGTGCCCGAGCCCGTGGCGCGCCCGTCGTCCACGACCTCGACCTCGACCGCCTCCGGCTCGTACGCCAGCCGCACCCCCGCCCGTGCCCCGGCCGCGTGCTTGCGGGTGTTGGTCAGCGCCTCCTGGACGATCCGGTAGACCGCGAGGTCGACGGGGGCGGGCAGCGCGACGGGCGTGCCGGTCACGGTGAGGCTGGTGGACAGCCCGGCCGAGCGCGCCTCATCGACGAGGGCGGGCAGCCGTTCCGCGCCGACGCCGGTCGCGGCGTCCGGTCCCGTGCCGGCCGCCCCGAGCAGCTCCCCGTCGCGTAGCACGTCGTCGGCCCTGAGCACGTCGAGCAGGCGGCGCATCTCCGTCATCGCCTCGCGGGCGGTCTGCTCGGCGCTCTTCAGCGCGTCCCTGGTGACCTCCTGCTCGGCGGGGAGCGTCGCCCGCGCGCCGCCGACGAGGGCGGTGATGACGGTGATGTGGTGCGCCACGATGTCGTGGAGCTCCCTCGCGATGCGCCGCCGCTCCTCGCGTACGGCGGCGTCGGCGGCCTCGCGCCGGCCGCGCTCGTTGAGTTCCGCACGCAGCCGGACGAGCTGGCCGACGCCCACGGCCGTCGCCACGGCGAACAGGTAGCCCACCCAGTTGCCCTTGCCGGGCTGGAAGATCTCCCCGGTCAGGGCGTAGGCGGCGTAGGCGGCGAGCGCGGTCAGCGCGGTGACGCGGCCGGAGGTGTGCCGGCCCACGCTGTAGAGCGCCACGGCCGCGGGCAGATCGGCGATCGTGACGAGGCGCAGGGCCAGGCCGGCGGCGTCCAGCGCCGTGATCAGGGCCACGGTGAGCACCGGCCGGCGCCGGCGCCACCACAGCAGCGCGGCGCACGCGAGGTAGTGCGCCATGCGCAGCGCTTCCCCGGTCTCCCCCCGCTCGGTCATGAAGACCAGTCCGAGTACGCCGGGAATCGAGATGACGATCACCAGGGCGGCGTCGAAGACCTTGGGACGCCGCAGGAACCGCACGGCTCTCCTGACCGTTCGCCCCATCCGCACGCCCAAAACCCTAAGTCATGAGATGTCCGGCACAGACGGACATTTCGCTCCGAACCCGGGCTACTACGCGAAGTCCGCGCTGCGGTAACGTCGCCCCAAGGCGAGGCGGCACGTGGAGGGGTTGGCATGAGCCGGTCGGTACGGGTGATCTGGGACGACGCTCTCACCTCCTACGACTTCGGCCCCACCCATCCACTGGCGCCCGTCAGGGTGGAGCTGACGATGGCGCTGGCCCGCCACCTGGGCGTGCTCGACCGGGTCGAGCTGGCCGGCTGCGACCCGGCGAGCGACGACGAGCTGGCCTTGGTCCACAAGCGCGACTACGTCGAGGCTGTCAAGAGGGTGTCCGTCTCCGGCGCGCCCGACCTCGGCTGCGGGCTCGGCACCACGGACAACCCGGCGTTCAAAGGGGTGCACGAGGCGTCGGCGCTGATCGCGGGCGCGTCGCTGGCCGCCGCCCGTACGATCTGGGAGGGCGCGGCCGAGCACGCCGTCAACATCGCGGGCGGGCTCCACCACGCCATGCCCGCCATGGCGAGCGGCTTCTGCGTCTACAACGACCCCGCGCTCGCCATCGCCTGGCTGCTGGAGCGCGGGGTGAGCCGCATCGGTTACGTCGACGTCGACGTCCACCACGGCGACGGCGTCCAGACGGTCTTCTACGACGACCCCCGGGTGCTGACGATCAGCCTGCACGAGAGCCCGCGCACGCTGTTCCCCGGCACCGGCTTCCCCGAGGAGACCGGCGCCGAGGGCACGGCCGTCAACGTGGCGCTGCCGGCCGGCTGCGGCGACGCGGGCTGGCTGAGGGCTTTCCACGCGGTCGTGCCGCCGCTGCTGCACGAGTTCCGTCCCGAGGTGCTGGTGACCCAGCACGGCTGCGACAGCCACGCGCTCGACCCGCTCGCCAACCTCATGCTGAGCGTCGACGGCCAGCGCGCCGCCTACGCCGCCCTGCACCGCCTGGCCCACGAGACGGCGGGCGGGCGGTGGATCGCGGTCGGCGGTGGCGGCTATGAGCTGGTCCAGGTCGTCCCGAGGGCGTGGACGCACCTGCTCGCCGAGGCGTCGGGCCATCCGATCGACCCGGCCACGCCGACCAGCGAGGAATGGCGCCGGTACGTCAGGGAGCGCACCGGCGAGACGCCCCCGCTGACCATGACCGACGGCCGAAACCCGGAATTTCGTGATATCTCGGCAGGTTATGACCCAGCGGACCCCATCGACCGTGCGGTCATGGCGACCCGCAAAGCGGTGTTCCCCCTGCACGGCCTCGACCCGATGCCCTAGACCCCAGGCCCTGGCGCCGATGTTCTGCGAAGGAAAGCTGTGCTGAGCCGCGACCAACTCCGCGATCACCTCGTACGGACCCGCATCGCCGGCGACGTCGCGACCCCCCGTGAGAACAACCTCGACCACTACAGCTCCCTGGCCAACGGCGACCCCTACTACGCCCTCGGCCTGAGCTTCGACCACCCGTGGTCCTATCGGGACGTGCTCGCGCTCATGGCCAAGTCCGCGGGCGTCGTCGGCGACCCCGGCCACCGCTGGGGCCAGGACACCATCGACCCCGAGCTGACGATCGACGCCCTCGACGCCATGGCCGAGCGCATCGCGGCGGTGCTGGCCCGGCCCGAGCCGCGCATCCTGTTCGCGACCGGTCACCCCACCGGGCTGCTGGCGGTCCACCTGCCGCTCGCGGCGCTCTGCGAGCGGCGCGGCGCGCGGCTGCTGACGCCCGGCGAGGGCTGGACGTACGCGGGCTCAGGATTCGGCCGCCCGCGCCGCATCCGCTACCTCCAGGACGTCGCGATGCTCGACGACCGGGGCAACTTCGTCCACACCCACGACGCCGCGCCGATGCGTCACATGCTGCACGAGCTGGACGGCGACCTGCCCGACCTGGTGATCGCCGACCACGGCTGGGCGGGCGCGGCCGGCGAGGCGGGGGTGCCGACGGTCGCCTTCGCCGACAGCAACGACCCCGGCCTGTTCGTCGGCGAGGCCGAAGGAAAGATCGACGTGGTCGTGCCGTTGGACGACAACGTGCTACCGCGCTTTTACGCTCCGCTCACCGAGCGATTGGTCACTCTGGTCTCATCTGCCCTGTGAGTTCAATTCGGTCAGCTCGATACCGTCTTTTCGCGCCCGCATTCCAAGCGGCTCGCCGTCCCTTTGCCAACTTTTGACAGGGCTCCGGCGACTCTTATGTGTGGCATCTTGGACAGTTCCAAGGTCCAGGCGAGGTGCTCGGTCCGCTGCTCACCAGCGATTTCTCTGGTTCGGCTGACAGACGGCTCCGTCAAGAGAGAAAATAGGGGGTTTGCGCACTCGGAGTCCCGCCTTACGCTGACGGCAGTACACGTGCGTGAGCAATGGCACCAGTGGGGATAACCCGGAAACACGTGCGGAAGAGGCGTCCGATGGGTGCAGGCGAAAGACCTCTCAGCGAGGTGAAGTTCCTGACCGTGGCAGAAGTCGCGACGGTCATGAGGGTGTCCAAGATGACGGTGTACCGGCTCGTACACTCCGGCGAGCTCCCGGCCATCAGGGTAGGCCGGTCGTTCAGAGTGCCCGAGCAGGCGGTGCACGACTATCTGCGGGAGGCCTACATCGAGGCAGGTTGACGTAGCGACGTGATGGTCACGCCGTGAGTGCTGTCGCGGGAGAAGCCCGGCCGCTCGCCACGCGCGGCCGGGGCTCTCGCCCCCCGAGGGGCGATCTACCGTGGATCGCCGGTAGTCTGTGACCCGGTGTGCGCTCGCACTCCGATTCAGACTTGCTATCAGTACCTGGGGGTCCCGTGGGCTCTGTGATCAAGAAGCGCCGCAAGCGGATGGCCAAGAAGAAGCACCGCAAGCTGCTCAAGAAGACGCGCATCCAGCGGCGTAACAAGAAGTAACCAACGCAGCTGCGAGGCGCTGATGACCCACACCGTGCTCGTCACCGGGGTCTCGCGCCACATCGGCGCCCGTGTGTCGAACATGCTGGCCGCCGACCCGGACATCGACCGGGTCATCGGAGTGGACACCGTGCCGCCCCCCTCGCTGACGCGGGACGGCGGTGTCTCCCTGGGCCGGACCGAGTTCGTCCGGGTCGACCTGCGCAGCCCCGACATCGCGCAGGTGATCGCGGCCGCGGACATCGACACCGTTGTGCACATGAGCCTGGTCAGCGCTCCCTCGCGGGGCGGTGGCAGGGCCGCCATGAAAGAGCACAACATCATCGGCACCATGCAGCTGCTCGGCGCCTGCCAGCGGTCGGCGACCGTGCGGCGGGTGGTGGTCCGCTCCACCACCGCCGTCTACGGCTCGTCACCGCGGGACCCGGCGGTCTTCACCGAGGACCTGGAGCCGCACGACGGCCCCAGCCACGGTTACGCGAAGGACGCGTGCGAGGTCGAGGGCTACGTGCGGGGCTTCGCGCGCCGCCGTCCCGACGTGACCGTGTCACTGCTGCGCTTCGCCAACTTCATGGGGCCGGGTGTCGACTCGCCCCTGACGCGTTACTTCACCCAGCCGGTGCTGCCGACCGTGTTCGGCTTCGACCCGCGGCTGCAGTTCGTCCACGAGGACGACGCGGTCGAGGTGCTGCGCCGGATGGCGACGGAGGACCACCCCGGCACGTTCAACGTGGCCGGGGCGGGCGTGCTGCTGCTGTCGCAGTGCGTGCGCAGGGCGGGCCGGCTGTCGATGCCGCTGTTCACGCCCGCCTTCGAGGCGCTCGGCAACGCCGCGCGCCGTCTCGGGCTGGTCGAGTACTCACCCGAGCAGCTCAAGCTCATGTGTTACGGCCGCGCGGTCGAGACCTCCCGCCTGGAGGCCGAGCTCGGCTGGAAGCCGAAGTTCAGCACCGGGGCGGCCTTCGACGACTTCCTGCGCTCGCGGGGCCTGCACCCGCTCGGAGGTGTGCCCAGTTGAGCGTCTCCCACGAGGACGACGACGGCCGTGTGATTCCCATCACCGCCGCGCCCTCCTACGAGCAGGCCGACGACCCCGACCCGCTCGCCGAGCTGCTGGCCTTCCTCCGGCGGCGGATCGACGGCGACTACGAGGTCGACGAGTTCGGCTACGACGCCGAGCTGACCGACAAGGTCTTCCTGGAGCTCGTCCGGCCCCTCTACAACCACTGGTTCAGGGTCGAGACGGTCGAGCTGCACAACGTGCCCGAGGAGGGCGGCGCGCTGGTCGTCGCCAACCACTCGGGCACGCTGCCGATCGACGCGCTCATGCTCCAGGTCGCCATGCACGACGACGTGCACCGGCCGCTGCGGCTGCTCGGCGCCGACCTCGTCTACCAGCTCCCGCTGCTCAGCCACCTGGCCCGCAAGACCGGCCACACCCTGGCCTGCCGGGAGGACGCCGACCGGCTGCTGCGCAAGGGCGAGCTGGTCGGGGTGTTCCCCGAGGGCTTCAAGGGCGTGGGCAAGCCGTTCTCCGAGCGCTACAAGCTGCAGCGCTTCGGCCGCGGCGGCTTCGTGGCCTCGGCGATCCGCGCCGGGGTGCCCATCCTGCCCACGGCCATCGTCGGCGCCGAGGAGATCTACCCCAAGGTCGGCGACGTGAAGTCGCTGGCCCGGCTGCTCGGGCTGCCCTACGTGCCGATCACGCCGTTCTTCCCGCTGCTCGGGCCGCTCGGGCTGGTGCCGCTGCCGTCGAAGTGGATGATCGAGTTCGGCGAGCCGATCCGCACCGACCACTACGAGCCCGAGGCCGCAGACGACCCCATGCTCGTCTTCAACGTCACCGACCACGTGCGCGAGGTCATCCAGCAGATGCTCAACGAGCTGCGGCTGCGCCGCGGGCACGCCTTCCCGCCGTTCCTCTGACCGCGCGCCCGCCGTGAACCCCGGCGGCCCGTTGTGGCGATACATCTCCGACCGTTCCCCCAGAGAAGGGCGGAGATGATCCTGCAACCCGCCACCCGAGGCGCGGACGCGGAGCTCGTGAACGCCTCATGGACCGAACCCGAGGCGTTCGCCGAGCTGTTCGACCGCTACGCCGGCATGCTCTACCGCTACGTCTCCAAACGGCTCGGTCCCGAGCCCGCGGAGGATCTCGTCGGCGAGACCTTCCTGGTCGCCTTCTCCCGCAGGAGGAGCTACGACCTGGCCTATCCGGACGCCCGTCCCTGGCTGTTCGGCATCCTCACCAAGCTCATCTCCCGGCACCACCGCAGCGAGGCCGCCCGCTACCGCGCGCTGCTGCGCGCGCCGGTCGAGCACATGATCGAGTCGCCCGCCGACCGGGTGGCCGCCGGGGTCAGCGCCCAGGCGGTGCGCGGCGAGCTGGCCGGCGCCCTCGCGTCCCTGTCCGCCAAGGACCGCGACGTGCTGCTGCTCATCGCCTGGGGCGATCTGACGTACGAGGAGGTCGCGCAGGCGCTCGGCATCCCCGTCGGCACCGTGCGCTCCCGCCTCAACAGGGGCAGGCGGAAGGTACGGGCCGCGCTCGGCGACACCAACCCGATGGCGGAGGAGGAGTGACGATGGACGACCTGAAGCTGCTCCGCGACTTCGGCGCGCAGCTGGAGCACGAGCCGCCCGCGACGCTCGTCCGCCAGCGCGAGCGCCTGCTGCGGGCCCGCCCCGCCCGGCGGTGGTGGGCCACCTGGTGGACCGCCGGTCTCGTGGCCGTCGCCACGGCCGCCGCGGTCGTGGTGCCGACGCTGCTGCTGGCCCACGAACGGCCGGTCGCGGTGCCCCCCGCCGGAGCGCGGGACGTGGACGTCAGCGGCGCCATGAACATCCTGCTGGTCGGCTCCGACAGCGTCGAGGGCGAGAACGCGGCGTACGGGCCCTGGCGCGCCCGTCAGCCGGACGGCGGCGGGCGGCGCGCGGACAGCATCATCATCCTGCACGTGCCCGAGGACAGGGGAGCGGTGACGGCGGTCAGCGTCCCCCGCGACTCGCTGGTACGGATCCAGGGCTGCGCGGGCGAGCCGGCCCACGTCGGGATGATCAACTCCACGTACGACCGGCCGGGCGGCCTGACCTGCCTGCGCCAGACCCTGCAGAAGCTGACGGGGCTCACCTTCAAGCACACGATCGAGGTGGACTTCACCGGGTTCAAGGGCGTGGTGGACGCGCTCGGGGGCGTGCAGCTCACCCTGAGCCGCCCGGTGGTCGACCCGCGGGCGAAGCTCAAGCTGCCGGCCGGCAAGGTCACGCTGGACGGCGAGGCGGCGCTGGGGTGGATGCGCTCGCGGGCCCAGGAAGACGGTTCGGACCTCGGCCGCATCAAGCGGCAGGCGCAGCTCCTGCGCGTGATGGCGAAGAAGGCCCAGAGCGCGGCCCTGGACAACGACCGGCTCAAGGCCGTGCTGACCGAGGTGCGCAAGTCCGTGCGTACCGATCTCGGCGTGGAGGAGATGGCCGCGCTGGCGGGGCAGCTGACGGAGGCGAAGATCAGCATGACCGTCGTGCCGGTGCGGCCCGCCAAGCTCGACCGGAACCGGGTCGAGTGGCGGCAGCGCCAGGCCCGCGAGCTGTTCGAGTCGCTGAAGTGACGGGGGGAGCGGGCGGCGGGTCAGACGCGGCGGTAGAGGCGGCGCAGCGCCATGCCGGCCGCGACGCCGCCCGCGATCGCCCCGACGCCCGCCGCGATCGGCAGGGCCTTCAGCGTGGCCTTGCGGCCCGTGCGGAAGTCCTTGATGGGCCAGTCGTGCTTCCTCGCGTGCTCGCGCAGCTCGCTGTCGGGGTTGATGGCCACCGCGTGGCCGACCAGCGACAACATCGGCAGGTCGTTGGCGGAGTCGCTGTAGGCGGTGCAACGGGTGAGGTCGAGGCCCTCGCGCCGGGCCAGCGCCCGCACGGCCTCGGCCTTGGCGGGGCCGTGCAGCAGGTCGCCGACCAGCCGGCCGGTGTAGATGCCGTTGCCGGTCTCGGCGACGGTGCCGAGCGCGCCGGTCAGCCCGAGCCGCTGCGCGATGACCCTGGCCAGCTCGACGGGCGTGGCGGTGACCAGCCAGACCCGCTGGCCGGCGTCGAGGTGGGACTGGGCGAGCGCGCGGGTGCCGCTCCAGATGCGGTCGGCCATCACCTCGTCGTAGATCTCCTCGCCGAGGCGGACGACGTCGTCGACCTTGGTGCCGGCCACGAACGCCAGCGCCGTCTCCCTCGCCACCGCGATGTGCTCGGGGTTCTCGCTGCCGCGCAGCCGGAAGACCGCCTGGCCCACCGCGAACTTGAACAGGTCGGAGGTGGTGAACATGCCGCGCGTGGCGAGGCCCCTCGCGAAGTGGTAGATGGAGGCGCCGCGCATCATCGTGTTGTCCACGTCGAAGAAGGCCGCCGCCTCCAGGTCGGGCTCGACCGGCTGGGCCGGCGCGACGGTGACCGCCGCCCGGGCCGCCGCCTCGCCGGCAGCTTCGGGCTCGATCTGGTGTCGTCGTCCAAAAAGCCGCATGGGCCTCAGCTTAGCTACCTACTGTGGCGCGACCAGACCTTCGATGTAGTGCAGATAGCCCTCCGCCTGGGCCTGCTGGTCGCCGTTGAGCTGCGGAAGCATGGGGCTGACCATCTCTTTCTGGTCCCGTGCGAATTTCTTGATCTTCGGCGAGCGCGGCTCGGCCCGTTCGAGGCGGCTGATGCCCGAGCGGGTGGAGTCCTCCATGTCCTTCAGCGTCTCGCTGACCAGCGGGCCGTCGTCGGCGGAGCCGAGCAGGCTGGCGACCTCCTTGGCGCGGGTCTTGGCGGAGTCCAGCTCGCGCTCGCCGCGTTCGGCGTCGTCGGCGCTGAGCCGGACGAGGGTGCTCTCCGCGGCCCGCTTGAGCGGGTAGAGCGAGTCGCCGGGCACCGACTGGTACGTCGCGAACGCCGAGACCATCATCCCCGCCGCCAGCCCGAACGAGGCCAGGTGGGACAGCATCGGCCGCCTGCGCGCCCGCCGCCTGGAGGTGCGGGGCCGCGCGTGCCGGCCCGGGGAGGAGGGGAGCGGGGACAGGTCAGTGGCGGCGACGGACGGGAACGGGTGGGGCGACTGCTCGGCCAGGTGCCGGGAGAGCAGCTCGGCGCGCAGCCGCGCGCGGAAGGCCGGCTCCGGGGCCCCGCCTATGGGCAGGCTCCGCAGCTCCGTGAGGTGTTCGAGCACGCGCTCCCGCCGCCTGCGCGCCCTACGCATGACAGTCGCTCCCGTCTGGCCGTGACACCTGCCTAACGACGGGTGGATGGTGGAGGTTACGCCAGGTCGTGCTTGAGCGCTCGGGCCAGCGCGCGGATGGCCCGGAACTGCAGCGCTTTGATCGCTCCACTCTTCTTCCCCATGATCAACGCGGTTTCCGCGAGCGAGAGTCCGTGCAGGAAACGCAGGACGACCACTTCCTGCTGTTCGGGATTGAGCTCTCGTACGGCCCGCAGCACCCGGTCGTTGATGATGGCCGTGACCACGGCGTTCTCCGGGATGTGCGAGCCGTCGAGCGGAACGTCGATGATCTCCCCGGTAGGGATTTCCAGCCGATATCGCCCCGATTTGAAGTGATCCGTTACCAGGTTTCGGGCGATGGTCACGAGCCAGGCGCCGAAATCGCGGCCCTGCCAGGTGAAGTCGGCGATCCTGCGCAGCGCCCGCAGGAAGGTCTCGCTGGTCAGGTCCTCGGCGAGCTGGTGAGAGCCGACCCGGAAGTAGATGTAGCGGTAGACGAGGTCCACATAGCGGTCGTAGAGCGTGCCAAACGACTCCGTGCAGCCGTTCTTGGCGTCCAGGACGAGGTCCCGTACGTCCACGTCGGCGGCTGCGTCCACCTCGGGTTCCGGCGCTTCTTCGCGCACGGCGAACTCGCCCGTCCGGGCAGGCGCAGCGAGCGCTGGCACCAGCAGCCCGGCGAACGGTGACGAGTCAGGCATCCGGTATCCCTAGGGGTAAGGGGTGCGGCGTGCTCGAACACTCTAGAAATCAACCGGAAATTCCACAATCCACAAGCTACTTGCATGACTTGGTGTAACCGCCGGATACCGTGAGGATCGACCTGTTCCCTCTTCGGCTACCGGCTGGGAGGCATCGTCCGGCAGCATTGGAGTCACCATGGAGATCCTCGTTGCTGTCCTCGGGTTCGCCGGTGCGCTCCTCGCCGCCTTCGCGACAGGCGCCCTGATCAAACGGCTGCGCGACGAGCCCGAAGGCTGGCTGATCGGCTGGGCCGTCGCGGCCGGGGCGCTGTGCCTGTCGCTGGCGGCGGTCGGCATCGGCGGCCTGATCGGGTTCGGGGCGGTGACGTTCCGGATCTACCAGGTGACGGGGTCGCTGCTCGCGCCGCTGTGGCTGGCCGTCGGCATGATCCAGCTCCTCGCCGAGCGGGTGCCGCCGCGCTTCCTCGCGTGGCTGATGGGCATCGCGCTGACGATCGTCACCGGCGCCATCATGATCTTCGACCCGCTGAAGTCCGAGGTGACGGGCAAGAAACTGCCCGCGGGGCCGACGCTCTGGGGCATCTTCCCCGGCTACCTGCTGATCGGCGTGCACGTCGTCGCCGTGGTGATCATGCTGGCCATGCTGGTGGTCGCGGCGCTCAAATGGCGGGGCGGCGACGAGTACGACACCGACAACCTGCACGCCTCCCTGGTGATCGCGCCGTCCGGGATCGCCCTGGTGGGCGCGATGCGCTTCACGGTGCCCCCGCTGTTCACCACGGCGCTGCTCGCGGTGGCCGCCGCGGCGGTCTGGTACACCGTGCTGCGGCCGCTGGCGCCGTACGACGACGAGGAAGACGACTTCGACGACCGTGACGAGCCCGCCAGACGCGGCCAGGACGCCCGGGCCCGCCACGGCCACGACGCGGCCGCACGGCACGGCCACGATCCTGCCGCACGGCACGGCCACGATCCCGCCGCGCGGCACGGCCACGACGCCCCCGGGAGGCACGGCGGCGACCGGCGCGGGATGCCGCCCGAGGACCACGACCGCACGGTCCCGCGCGGGCGCCGGGCCATGCCCGAGCCCGTGCCGGCCGCCGACCTGCCGCCCGCCGCGCCCCGCCGGCCCACCGGCCTCGGCGACCTGGTGGCCGAATACCGCGCCGGCGAGCGCGACGTCGACTACGCCGCCCGCATGACGCCGCCCCCGCCCGAGGACGGCCCCGCGACCGGCTACATCATGAACGGCGGCCCGATGCCCGGCGGCCCCTCGGGCCCGCAGGCCATGCCGCCGCAGCGCCCCGAGTACGCGATGCCGCCCACCCCGCCCCCGGCCGGCCCGGCCACCGGCATGCTCTTCTCCGGCGCCGACCTGTTCTCCCCGTCCGGTCCCCAGCAGCCGGGCCGGCAACCGGGCCCGCAGCCCGGCCCGCAGCCCGCCGGGGGCCGCCTGTCGCCGAACATCTACGGCCTGCTCACCGTGTTCACGATCATGGACGGCGCGGGCGAGGCGTTCGACCGGCTGGCCGAGGCCACGGTCGAGGGCGTGCGCCGCGGCGAGCCCGACACGCTCGTCTACGCCTGCCACTCCGTCAAGTCGGCCCCGCTGCAGCGCATCGTCTACGAGCTCTACCGCGACGAGGTCGCCTACCGCGACCACCAGCGGCAGCCGCACGTCGAGCGGTTCGTCACCGAGCGGCAGTCGATGGTGCTGGCCACCAACGTGATCGAGCTCGACGTCAACGCCGCGAAGGTGGTGCCGCTCCCCACGGTCCCGTACTGAGCCTACGTACTGAACCTACGTACTGAGCGCCGCGCGCAGGCGGGTCTCGTCGACCCGCCAGAAGTCGTGCTGCACGCCGTCGATGAGCGTGACCGGGATCATCTCCCAGTATTTCTCCCTCAGCTCCTCGGAGGAGTCGATGCTGATCTCCTCCCAGGGGACGCCCAGCTCGCCGGCCACCCGGGCGATGACCTCCCGCGCGTCCTCACACAAGTGACAGCCGGGCTTGCCGAGCAAGGTGATGCGGTGCATATGGCAACCGTACCGCCGCTACTTTGTGCATCGGTTCACAAAGGGATTAACCTGAAAGACGGTTCTAATCCGTCCCCGCGGCTCCCCGCCGCCCGTCCCCTGGAGCTCCGGCGCGTGAAGAGCACGTCCCAGCCCCGTGACCGAGGCATCCCCGAGGCGACGGTCGCGCGGCTGCCGCTGTACCTGCGGGCGCTGCACGGCATGGCGGAGCGGGGCGTGGCGACGGTCAGCTCCGAGGACCTCGCCGTGGCCGCCGGGGTCAACTCCGCGAAGCTGCGCAAAGATCTGTCACACCTCGGCTCCTACGGCACCAGGGGCGTAGGCTATGACGTCGAGTACCTCGTCTACCAGATCTCCCGCGAGCTGGGCCTGACGCAGGACTGGGCGGTCGCCATCGTCGGCGTCGGCAACCTCGGCCGCGCGCTGGCGAACTACGGCGGGTTCGTCTCACGCGGCTTCCGGGTGGCGGCACTGATCGACGCCGACCCCGAAGTCGTGGGCGACACCATAGCGGGGTTGAATGTTGAGCACATCGACGAACTGGAAGCCGTCGTCAAACGGCGTGGAGTCTCGATCGTGGTTCTGGCGACACCGGCGGAAGCGGCGCAGGCGGTCTGCGATCGCGTGATCGCCGTGGGCGTGACCAGCATCCTCAACTTCGCCCCCGTCGTGCTCTCCGTGCCGGACACCGTCGACGTCCGTAAGGTCGATCTATCCATCGAACTGCAGATTCTCGCGTTCCACGAGCAACGCAAAGCTGGAGGGCCACTCATGGCGGTGGACAGTCAATGAGCATCCTGGCCGTCGGACTCAGCCACCGCACCTCGCCGGTGGCGCTGCTTGAACGGGTCTCACTCACCGGCGACCGGCTGGTCAAGCTCCTCCACGACGTCCAGAGGGACGCGTCCGTGGCCGAGGCCATGGTGGTGTCGACCTGCAACCGGGTGGAGATCTACGTCACCGTCGACCGGTTCCACGCCGCCCTCACGGCCGTGACCGGGCTGCTCGGCGTGCACACGGGCGTCCCGGTCGAGGAGCTCACCCCGCACCTCTACGTGCACTACGAGGAGCGCGCGGTCGAGCACCTGTTCTCCGTGGTGTGCGGCCTCGACTCGATGGTGGTCGGCGAGGGCCAGATCCTCGGCCAGGTACGCCAGGCGCTCAAGCTCGGCCAGCGCCAGGGCACCGTCGGCGCCACGCTCAACGAGCTGGTGCAGCAGGCGCTGCGGGTCGGCAAGCGGGCGCACACCGACACCGGCATCGACCAGGCCGGGGCCTCCCTCGTCACGGCCGGGCTGGCGCTGGCGGGCGAGATCGCGGGCCGGCGGGCGCTGGTCGTCGGCGCGGGCTCCATGAGCTCGCTGGCCGCCGTCACGCTCCAGCGCGCCGGGGTCACCGACATCGTCGTGGCCAACCGCACGTACGAGCGGGGCGCCCGGCTGGCCGCCAACGTCGGCGGCCGGGCCGTCGAGTTCGCCGCCATGCCGGCCGAGCTGGCCGCCGCCGACATCGTGATCACCTGCACCGGAGCGGGCAGGCACATCATCACGCCGGATATGCTGGGCGGACCCACGTTCCTGCTGGACCTCGCGTTGCCGCACGACGTCGACCCGGCCGTGCGCCGGGTGCCGGGGGTCCGGCTGGTCGACCTGGAGACGATTCAGGAGTCCGGCATCGGCTCGCGGGAGGTCGACGCGGTCGCGTCCGTGCGCGCCCTGGTCGTCGAGGAGCTTCGCGCCTACCTCGACGCCGAGCGCGCCGCCAAGGTCACCCCGACCGTGGTCGCGCTCCGCAGCAAGGCGGCGGGGGTGGTCGAGTCCGAGCTCGGCCGGCTCCTGATGCGCGTGCCCGACCTCGACGCCCGGGCGCGCGACGAGGTCGCGATGACCGTGCAGCGCGTCGTGGACAAGCTGCTCCACGAGCCGACTGTGCGTGTCAAGCAGCTGGCGACCTGCCCGGGAGGCGATCATTATGCGGAGGCGCTGCGTGAGCTGTTCAACCTGGACCCGAAGATGCCCGAGGCCGTGAGAGAGGTGGAGCTGTGACGCCCGAACCCCTCCGGCTGGGCACGCGCCGCAGTCAGCTGGCGACCGCCCAGTCCCAGATGGTGGCAGACGCCTACACCGAGCGCACCGGCCGCGCGATCGAGCTCGTCGGGGTGACCACGTTCGGCGACGTCACCAAGGCGCATCTCGCGCAGCTCGGCGGCACCGGCGTGTTCGTCAGCGCGCTGCGCGACAAGCTGCTCGACGGCGAGATCGACTTCGCCGTGCACTCGCTGAAGGACCTGCCCACCAAGCAGGACCCGCGCTTCGTCCTGGCCGCGCTCCCGGCGCGCCACGACCACCGCGACGCGCTGATCGCGCACGCCAAGTTCGCCGACCTGCCGGCCGGGGCGCGCGTCGGCACCGGCTCGCCGCGCCGCGTCGCCATGCTGAGCGCGCTCCGCCCCGACCTCGAATACGTCCCGATCCGCGGCAACGCCGACACGCGCATCGCCAAGGTCACCTCCGGCGAGCTCGACGCGGTCGTGCTGGCCACGGCCGGGCTCGACCGGCTCGGCCGCGGCGCCGAGATCGCCCAGATCTTCGAGATCGAGGAGCTGCTGCCGGCCCCCGGCCAGGGCGCGCTCGCGGTCGAGTGCCGCGCCGACCTGACCGAGCTCGTCGCCTTCCTCGGCGTGCTCGACGACCCGCGCACCCGCTCCGCGGTGGCCGCCGAGCGCGCCGTACTGTCCGCGCTGGAGGCGGGCTGCGCCGCGCCCGTGGGTGCGTACGCGGTCGATGACGGGCACACTCTGAACCTGACCGCCACGGTCGTCGCGCTCGACGGCCGCGAGGCGGTCCGCAAGTCCGCCGCCGGCTCTCCTTCGGAGGCTGTCAGCCTGGGCCGCCGCCTCGCGGCCGAGATGATCGCCGAAGGGGCCGACAGATTGATGGGGGAGCATTCCCATTGAGCTCCGATAGTCCAACCTCCGGTCTCGTCGCCTTCGTGGGCGCGGGCCCCGGCGACCCCAACCTGCTCACGCTCCGCGGCGCCGAGCTGCTCGGCAAGGCCGACGTCGTGGTGCTCGGCGAGGAGGCGCACCGCGCGCTGCTGCGTCATGCCCGCGAGGGCGTGCAGGTCGTCGAGGCCGACGACGCGCTGACGGGTCTCGTCAAGCGCGCCAAGGACGGCGGGCTCGTGGTGCGCCTGTGCCCCGGCGACCCCATGCTGTTCTCCTCGATCACCGAGGAGGCCGCGGCCTGCGCCGCGGCGGAGGTGGACTTCGAGGTCGTGCCCGGCGTCCCGCCCGCGACCGCCGTGCTCACCTACGCGGGCATCCCGCCGGCGACGGCCGTGCCCGAGTTCCGCGTCGTGGACGCCGCGCAGGAGCAGGACTGGTCCTCCCACGCCGCCTGCCCCGGCACGCTGGTCATCTACAACGGCATCGGCGAGGCCGTGTCCATCGGCAAGGCGCTCATCGCGGGCGGCAAGCCCGACACGACGCCCGTCGCGGTCAGCAGCGGCGGCACCACCACCGAGCAGTACACCGTCGTGTCCTCGCTCGGGCGGCTGCAGGCCGACCTCAAGCACGCCGGGTTCACCGAGCCCGCGCTGATCGTCGTCGGCGAGGCCGTGGGGCTGCGCGAGAAGCTGTCGTGGTTCGAGACCAAGCCGCTGTTCGGCTGGCGGGTGCTGGTGCCCCGCACCAAGGAGCAGTCGCGGAGCCTGTCGGAGCAGCTCGTCTCCTACGGCGCGGTGCCCGAGGAGGTGCCGACCATCTCGGTCGAGCCGCCGCGCACCCCGCAGCAGATGGACCGCGCCATCAAGGGCCTGGTCACCGGCCGCTACGAGTGGGTGGCCTTCACCAGCGCCAACGCCGTCAAGGCCGTGCGCGAGAAGTTCGAGGAATACGGCCTCGACGCCCGCGCCTTCGCCGGGCTCAAGGTGGCCGCGGTCGGCGAGGCGACCTCGCGCGCCCTGGTCGAGTTCGGCGTCAAGCCCGACCTGCTGCCCTCGGGCGAGCAGTCGTCCGAGGGGCTGGTGGCCGAGTGGCCGCCGTACGACTCGATGCTCGACCCGATCAACCGGGTGCTGCTGCCGCGCGCCGACATCTCGACCGACACGCTGGTGGCCGGGCTGACCGAGCTGGGCTGGGAGTGCGACGACGTCACGGCCTACCGCACCGTGCGGGCCGCGCCGCCGCCCGCGCCGATCCGCGAGGCGATCAAGGGCGGCGGCTTCGACGCCGTGCTCTTCACCTCCTCCTCCACGGTGCGCAACCTCGTGGGCATCGCCGGCAAGCCGCACAACGTCACCGTGATCGCGGTCATCGGGCCGCAGACGGCCAAGACCGCCGAGGAGTTCGGGCTCCGGGTGGACGTCATGGCCGACAAGCCATCCGCCTCCGCGCTGGCCGCCGCCGTGGCCGAGTACGGAGCCAAGCAGCGCCAGGCTGCGCTGGCCGCGGGCGACACGCCCCGCAGGCCCTCGCAGAACCGTCGTGGCGCGAGAAGGAGAGCCAGATGAGCGCACGCTTCCCCGTGGCGCGTCCCCGCAGGCTGCGCGGCACTCCCGCGCTGCGGCGGATGGTGGCGGGCACCAGGATCGACCCCGCCGACCTGATCCTGCCGGTGTTCGTCAAGGAGGGCATCGCCGAGCCGCAGCCGGTGGTGTCGATGCCGGGCGTGTTCCAGCACACCTCCGACTCGCTGCGCAAGGCGGCCCATGAGGCGGCCGAGGCGGGCCTGGGCGGGCTGATCCTGTTCGGCATCCCGGCGGTCAAGGACGCGCGCGGCTCGGCCGCCGACGACCCCGACGGCGTGCTCCAGAAGGCGCTGCGCGAGGTGAGCGCCGAGGTCGGCGACGCGCTCGTGGTCATGGCCGACACCTGCCTCGACGAGTTCACCGACCACGGGCACTGCGGCATCCTGACCCCGTCGGGCGACGTCGACAACGACGCCACGCTGGAGCGCTACGCCTCCGTCGCGGTGGCCCAGGCCGACGCGGGCGCGCAGATGATCGCGCCGAGCGGCATGATGGACGGCCAGGTGGCCGCCATCCGCGCCGCGCTCGACGGCGCCGGCCACGCGGGCGTGCCGATCCTCGCCTACTCGGCGAAGTACGCCTCCGCCTTCTACGGCCCGTTCCGCGACGCCGCCGAGTGCGCGCCGCAGTTCGGCGACCGCGCCACCCACCAGCAGGACCCCACGGGGCCGCTGGAGGAGGCGCTGCGCGAGGTCCGGCTCGACCTGGCCGAGGGCGCGGACGCCGTCATGGTCAAGCCCGCCCTGGCCTACCTCGACATCATCGCCGCCGTCCGCCGCGAGGTGGACGTGCCGGTCGCCGCCTACCAGGTGAGCGGCGAGTACGCGATGGTCGAGGCGGCCGCGGCCAACGGCTGGGTGGACCGCGAACGGACGATCATGGAGTCGCTGGTCGCCATCAAGCGGGCCGGCGCCGACCTGATCCTGACCTACTGGGCCACCGAGGTGGCACGGACGCTCTAACCAAGGGGTTTCCCGTCAACTCGTGAGGCCTGTGCGTTAGAGTGCGATGACAAGTGCTGGTGTGTCCCGCGTGAGCGAACGCCCGCCCGGAGCCGGGACCTCTTCAGGCGCGGGATTCGACGGGAGACACCAATGGTGGGGGTACCTCTGGCTCGGCGTACCAAAAAGCGGGCGCGGCCGTCGCGCATCGCGACCGTGCTCGACTACGCCGCGATGGGCTGGCCCGTGGTGCCGGGCGCCTATCCGCTGCCCGCGGGGCCGCGGGCGTGCTCGTGCGACCGGCTCGGCTGTCCCGACCCGGGCGCCCATCCGCTCTCCCCGGCCTGGCCGCTGCTCGCCACCACCGACCCCGCGCAGCTGTCCCGCTGGTGGCAGGCCGAGCCCGAGGCGGGTGTGATCCTGCCCACCGGCCGCGTCTTCGACGTCTTCGACGTACCGCTCGCCGTCGGCCTCACGGCGCTCACCAGGATCGACGAGGCAAGTGCCCACTCCGGCCCGGTCGCCGCCCAAGGCGACCGGGTCTTGTTCTACGTGGCCACCCGCGGCAACCCCGAGGACGAGGACGAGTGGTGGTCCTGCCACCTCGACTGCGACCCGGCCGCCATCGACGACACGCCGGGCCTGCGCTGGCACTGCCGCGACAGCTACGTGCTCGCGCCGCCCTCGCACCTGCCGTTCGGCCGGCAGGTCTCCTGGCTGCGGCCCCCGGACGGGCGGCCGCTGCCCGACCCGCTGCGCATCCTGGAGTGGCTCGCCGACTGAGCGGCCCCTCGCCCTGGGGCGGCCCCTGGCCCGACTAACCTGGTCGGGTGAGCCGCATAGAGACATCCGAGGACCTGTTCGCCCGCGCCCGCCAGGTCGTGCCGGGGGGCGTCAACTCGCCGGTGCGCGCGTTCGGCGCGGTCGGCGGCACCCCGCGCTTCATGGCCGCCGGCCAGGGCCCCTACATCACCGACGTCGACGGCAACCGCTACGTCGATCTGGTGTGCTCCTGGGGGCCGATGATCCTCGGCCACCGCCACCCGGCGGTCGTCGAGGCGGTCTCCGAGGCGGTCGCGCACGGCTTCTCGTACGGCACCGCCACGCCAGGCGAGGTCGAGCTGGCCGAGGAGATCGTCTCCCGGGTGGCGCCGGTGGAGAAGGTGCGGCTGGTCAGCTCGGGCACCGAGGCCACGATGAGCGCGGTACGGCTGGCGCGCGGCTTCACCGGGCGGTCCAAGGTGATCAAGTTCGCCGGGTGCTACCACGGGCACGTGGACGCGCTGCTGGCCTCGGCCGGGTCGGGCGTGGTGACCTTCGGGCTGCCGGACACGCCGGGCGTCACCGGGGCGTCGGCGGCGGACACGATCGTGCTCCCGTACAACGACGTGGCGGCCGTCGAGGAGGCGTTCGCCCAGGCCGACATCGCGTGCGTGATCACCGAGGCGTGCCCGGCCAACATGGGCGTGGTGCCGCCGCGCGACGGCTTCAACCAGCGGCTGCGCGAGCTGTGCACGGCCCACGGGGCGCTGCTCATCGTGGACGAGGTGCTGACCGGCTTCCGCGTCTCGGCGGCCGGCTGGTACGGCCTCGACCCGGTCGAGGCCGACCTGATGACGTTCGGCAAGGTGATGGGGGGCGGGCTGCCGGCGGCGGCGTTCGGCGGCCGGGCCGAGGTGATGGCCTACCTCGCGCCGGAGGGGCCGGTCTACCAGGCGGGCACGCTGTCGGGCAACCCGCTGGCCTGCGCCGCCGGTCTGGCGACGCTGCGGGCGCTGGACGAGGCGGCGTACGCGCGGGTGGACGCCGCGGCGCTCGCGGTGGGCGACGCCGCCGCGCAGGCGCTGGGCAAGGCCGGGGTGCCGCACCGGCTCCAGCGGGCCGGCAGCCTGTTCTCGATCTTCTTCACCGATGCCGAGGTGACGAACTTCGCCGAGGCGAAGACCCAGGACACCAGTGCGTTCACCGCGTTCTTCCACGCGATGCTGGACCAGGGGGTCTACCTGCCGCCGTCGGCGTACGAGGCGTGGTTCCTGTCGGCCGCGCACGACGACGAGGCCATCGAGCGGATCGTCGCGGCGCTGCCCGCCGCCGCCGAGGCGGCCGCGACGGCGCGGTAGCGCGGGGCGGCGCTCAGCGGGCGGGCTTCTGGTAGCGGATGCGCTGCTCGCGAGCCTGCTCGGCGAGCTCCTTGAGGTACGAGGGACCGGCGGGCTGCTGCTTCTTCGACTTGATGATTCTCATGCATCTATTTTCATCTGCTACACAATCAACCACAAGCGAGACTTTCTACGCTAAACCCTTTAGTCTGGCTTACATGTTGGACCTGAACCGCCTCAAGGCTCTGCACGCTGTGCACGTCTACGGCTCGGTCGGCGCGGCGGCGGACGCGCTCATGGTCACCCCCTCGGCCGTGTCGCAGCAGATCGCCAAGCTGGAGCGCGAGACCGGCGCCCGGCTCATGGAGCGCAACGGCCGCGGCGTGCGGCTGACCGACGCGGCCGGGCTGCTCGCCGAGCACGCCGAGCGCATCCTCGCCCTGGTCGAGACCGCCGAGGCCGACTTCGAGGCGCTGCGCGGCGAGGTCGTCGGCCGGCTCAACGTGGCCGCCTTCCCCACCGCTGCCCGCGGCCTCATGCCGCAGGCCCTAGTCGCGCTCCGCGGCCGCCATCCCGACCTGTGGATCCAGCTCAGCGAGCGCGAGCCCGAGCGGGTCGTGCGCGACGTCGCCAGGGGAGAGCTCGACCTCGGCATCGTCCAGGACTGGCTCAACCGGCCCATGGCGCTGCCCGACGGCCTGTCCAGGGCCACGCTGCTGGACGACGTCGCGGACGTGGCGATACCCGCCGGGCACCCGCTGGCCGGCTCGCGCGAGATCGAGCTGGCCGCCCTCCACGGCGAGCGCTGGGTCAGCTCCACGCCCGGCACCGTGTGCCACGACTGGCTCGTGTACACGCTGCGCAACGCCTCGCTGGAGCCGGAGATCGCCTGCCTTGCCGACGAGTACCCGACCCAGCTCGCGCTGGTCGCCGCCGGGCTCGGCTGCGCGATCGTGCCGCGGCTCGGCCGCTACGTGCCCGAGGGCGTCGCCATGGTGCCGATCAGGCCGCGGCAGGCCCGCCGCATCTACGCCGTCTGGCGCGCCGACGCGGCCCGCCGCCCGGCCATCAGGGCCCTGGTCGACACCCTGATGGAGGTCAGCAGGGAGCAGGAGAACGCCTGGGCCGTGAAGTGAGCGACTAGCTCAGGGCGATCGCCACGACGCCGCCCAGGATCACCCCCGACGCCAGCAGCCGGCGCGCGAGATCGCCCTCGGCCAGCAGCCGCCCGCCCAGCACCACGGCGATCAGCACGCTGATCTCCCGCGCCGGCGCGACCACGGTGACCGGCGCCATCGTGAACGCGATCAGCACCAGCAGGTACGACACGAAGATCAGCACCGCCGCCCCGGCGATCCGCCACCGGTGCTCCCGCCACACCGGCGCGACCAGCTCCCGCCGCGTGGCCAGCACGACCGGCGCGAGCACCAGCGCCCGCCCGACCTCGCCCAGGTAGAGGAGCGCCAGCGGCGCCACCCCGAACGGCCCCACCACCTGCGAGTCCCACACCGTGTACCCGGCGATGAACAGCCCGACGACCAGCCCGGGCGCCACCGAGCGCAGATCGGCGCGGCCCGCGCCCCGGCCCAGCAGGAACACCCCCACGCCGACCAGCACGATCCCCGCCACGTTGGCGACCGACGGCCGCTCGCCCAGGAACAGCACCGCCACCAGGCTCGCCAGCATCGGCCCCGTGCCGCGCGCCACCGGGTAGACCATGGACAGGTCGCCGGTGCCGTACCCGCGCTGGAGCAGCAGGAAGTAGCCCAGGTGCAGGGTCATGCTGCCGCAGATCACCGCGAGGTCCGTCCAGGACGGCACGCCCGCCACCACCAGGTATCCCGCGAACAGCGGCGCCCACAGCGCCGCGCCGGCCACCGCCACCAGCCAGACGAAGACCACCCCGTCCGCCTGCGAGGAGCGCTTGCTCAGCAGGTTCCAGGTGGCATGGGCGAAGGCGGCGACGAGCACGAGGAGGAGCGCCCAGGGACTCACCCGGGGACCCTATCCCGAGGCGAGCGGATAGGCTGTGCCCACCATGGCTGAAACGACCGTCGTCCACCTTCTGCGCCACGGTGAGGTGCACAACCCGAAGGGCATCCTGTACGGCAGGCTGCCCGGCTACCACCTGTCCGAGACGGGTCACCTCATGGCCGAGACGGTCGCCAAGGCGGTCGGCGGCCGTGACATCGTCGCCCTCTACAGCTCGCCCCTGGAGCGCGCGCTGGAGACCGCGGCCCCCCTCGCCGCCAAGCTCGGGCTGGAGGTCAGGCAGGACGAGCGCCTGCTCGAAGCGGTCAACCTGCTGGAGGGCCGGCCCGTCGCGCAAGGGGTCGGGCTGTTCCGCGACTGGCGCAACTACCGCTACTTCTGGAATCCGATGCGCCCGTCCTGGGGCGAGCCCTACCCGGTGATCGTGCGCCGGATGAAGTCGATGATCGACGACGCGCGGGCGGCGGCGCGCGGGCACGAGACCGTGCTCGTCAGCCACCAGTTGCCGATCTGGTCGATCAGGATGGCGGCCGAGGGCCGCCGGCTCTGGCACGACCCGCGCCGCAGGCAGTGCGCGCTGGCCAGCCTCACGACGTTCACCTTCGACGGTGACCGGCTCATCAGCATCGGCTACAGCGAGCCGGCCGGGTCGCTGGACACCGGGCCGTCCGTCCCGGGCGCCTGAGCCCGATGTCCGGATCGCCCGGACCCACCGGTAGAGTTGCAAGCTCTACCGGTTGTAGTACAAGGAGATCTTCCTCCGTGCGCGCCATGTCCCTCTCCCTCGCCCTGCTGGCCGTGCTGGCCGCGGGGTGCGCCGGCAATCAGAGCGGCCAGCCGGAGGCGGGCGACACCCGGTTCGTCGCCGGCGACGGGAAGATGCAGGTGTTCGCCGCCGCCGAACGCAAGCCCGCCCCCGCGGTCGAGGGCCCGACCCTCGACGGCGGCACCGCCTCGCTGGCGGCGCACAAGGGCAAGGTCGTGGTGCTCAACTTCTGGGCGTCCTGGTGCGGGCCCTGCCGGGCCGAGGCGCCGGTGCTCAAGGAGGTCGCGGCCAAGACCAAGGGCACCGGCGTCGAGTTCGTCGGCGTCGACTTCAAGGACCGGCAGGCCGACGCGCTCGCCTTCGAGCGCACCGAGCAGACCGGCTACCCGTCGATCTTCGACCAGCCGGGCAAGGTCGCGCTGGCCTTCCAGGGCACGGTGCCGCCCGCCGCCATCCCGTCCACGCTGATCATCGACAAGCAGGGCCGGATCGCCGCCCGCGCGCTCGGCGCCGTCAAGTACACCGACCTCATGGACACCGTCACCAAGGTCCGCGATGAATGACGTCGTCGCCTCGGGCTCGCTGCTGCTCGCCGTGCCGATCGCGGTGCTCGCGGGCGTGGTGTCGTTCCTGTCGCCGTGCGTGCTGCCGCTGGTGCCCGGCTACCTGTCGTACGTCACCGGCATGAGCGCCGACCCCAGGCGGGGGCGGCTGGTGCTCGGGGCGGCGCTGTTCGTGGCCGGGTTCGCGCTCGTGTTCGTGCTCAGCGGCGCGCTGTTCGGCGGGCTCGGCTCGGTCATGCTGGGCAACGCCGCGATCATCACGCGGGTGCTCGGGGTGCTGACCATCGTGCTCGGGCTGGCCTTCCTGGGGGTCATCCCGGGGCTCATGCGCGACGTACGGATCCACCGGCTCCCCGCGGCGGGGCTGGCCGGGGCGCCGCTGCTCGGCGTGGTGTTCGGGCTCGGCTGGACGCCGTGCATCGGGCCGACGCTGGCCGTGGTGCTGACGCTCGGGCTCAACGAGGGCAGCGCCGGGCGCGGAGCCCTGCTGGCCGTCGCGTACGCGCTCGGCCTCGGGCTGCCGTTCGTGGCGGCGGCGCTGGCCTACAGCAGGGCTCTGCGCACGTTCCGTGCCATCCGCAAGCACTCGCGCCTGATCACCAGGATCGGCGGCGGGATGATGGTGGCCGTCGGCGTGCTGCTGGTGACCGGTCTGTGGGGGGAGATGATCGCGGCCATGCAGGGTGTGATCGGCGCGTTCGAGCCGGTGATCTGATGAGCGTGCGGGAGCTGGAGCGCGAGCGGTCGCCCAAGCAGGCCGGGCTCGGCCCGGTGGGCTGGCTGCGGTGGGCGTGGCGCACGCTCACCTCGATGAAGACCGCGCTCATCCTGCTGTTCCTGCTGGCGCTCGGCTCGGTGCCCGGCTCGCTGATCCCGCAGCGCGGCGTCGACCCCGACAAGGTCGCCAGGCTCTACGACGAGAGCCCCGCCCTGGCCGAGTGGTACGACCGCCTCCAGCTCTTCGAGGTCTTCTCCTCCACCTGGTTCGCCGCGGTCTACCTGCTGCTGTTCACCTCGCTCATCGGCTGCATCATCCCGCGCACCCTGACCTACGTGCGCGAGCTGCGTCGCAAGCCGCCCGCCGCGCCGAAGAACGTCACCAAGCTGCCGCACGCGGCCGTCATCGAGGGCGGGCCGAGCCTGGACGAGGCCGCCAGTCGGCTGCGCGGGCTGCGCTTCCGCGTGGTCACCGGCGACGGCTGGATCTCGGCGGAGAAGGGCTACCTGCGCGAGACCGGCAACCTGTTCTTCCACGTCGCGCTGCTCGGCATCCTGTTCGCGATCGGGGTCGGCTCGCTCTTCGGCTACCGCGGCAACGTGCTCGTCGTCGAGGGCGACGGCTTCGCCAACACCGTGGCCGCCTACGACCGGTTCATGCCGGGCAACCAGGTGTCGGCCGAGTCGCTGGCGCCGTTCACGCTGCGGCTCGACGACTTCAACGTCTCCTACCAGGTGGCCGGCGAGAAGCGGGGGCAGGCGCTCGACTACACCGCCCACCTCACGGTCAACGACACGCCGGACGCGCCCGCCCGCGACGTCGAACTCAAGGTCAACACGCCGCTGGAGGTCGACGGCACGCAGACCTACCTCATCGGCAACGGCTACGCGCCGGTCTTCCGGGTGACCGACGGCAAGGGGCAGGTCGCCTTCGAGGGTCCTGTGCCCTGCCTGATCGAGGACAAGGCCACGATGACCTCGGGCTGCGTGGTCAAGGCCCCCGACGCGCAGCCGTCGCAGCTCGGCTTCCTGCTGCGGTTCCTGCCGACCAGCGTGCCGCTCACCGACGGCACCCACGCCTCCGCCTTCCCCGGCGAGCTCAACCCCGAGGTGCAGCTGCTCGGGGCGTTCTCCGGCGACCTCGGGCTGCGCAACGGGCAGCCGCAGTCGGTCTACGAGCTGGCCCCGCCGGAGACGCTGAAGAAGCTCAAGCCGCTGCTGATGGGCACCGCGGTGCCCAAGCCGCTCGCGGTCGGGCAGTCGGTCGAGCTGCCGGAAGGCGCGGGCAAGCTGGAGTTCACCGGCGTCAAGCAGTGGATGACGCTGCAGGTCGCCTACGACCCGGGACGGCTGCCCGCGCTGCTGTTCTCCGGTCTCGCGGTCGTGTCCATCGCCGCGTCGCTGCTGATCAGGCGGCGGCGGGTGTTCGTCCGGGTCAAGGGCGAAACGGTCGAGGTCGGGGGCCTCACCCGCACCGAGGGCTCCGCGGCGGGCTTCGCCGAGGAGTTCGCCGACATCGTCAAGGTTCTATCAGCAGGAGAGAAAGATGTCCGCTGAGCAACTCGCCGAGCTGAGCGACCTGACCGTCGTCGCCGCGGTCCTGCTCTACGTCCTCGCGATGATCGCCTTCGCGACGGAGCTGGCCTTCGGCCGCTACGTCGCGGGCAAGAAGACCGCGGCGAGGGCCGCCCGGCCCGTCAGGCAGACGGTCACGGTCGGCGCCGGCGCCGACCAGGTCGAGGGCGCGGTTCCAGAGCCCGTGGCGCCCGAGGGCGCCCCGCCGTCGCGGCTGGCGGCCCGGGCCGGGACGGCCGGGCTGGCGCTGGCCTGGCTCGGCTGGGCCGCCAACCTGGTCGCCATCGCGACCCGCGGCCTCGCCGTCGGTCGCTGGCCCTGGGGCAACATGTACGAGTTCGTCGTGGCGCTCTGCTTCGCCGCCGTCACGGCGTTCCTGCTCACCCAGCTCCGCCACAACGTGCGCTTCCTCGGCGCGTTCGTCATGGTCACGGCCACGCTCGGGCTGGGCGCGGCGGTCAAGATCTTCTACACCGCCGCGGGGCCCGTGGTGCCGGCGCTGAACTCGTACTGGATCGCCATCCACGTCACGGCGGCGATCATCGCGAGCGGGCTGTTCGCGCTGGCGGGCGTCGCGGGTGTGCTCTACCTGGTGCGCGGCGACGGGATGTCGCGCCTGCCCTCCCGCGAGGACCTGGAGCGGGTGGCGCACCGGGCGATCGTGTTCGCCTTCCCGCTGTGGACGTTCGCGGTGATCGCGGGCGCGCTGTGGGCCGACCGCGCGTGGGGCCGCTACTGGGGCTGGGACCCCAAGGAGGTCTGGTCGTTCATCACGTGGGTGGCCTACGCGGCCTACCTGCACGCCCGCGTGACGGCCGGCTGGAGGGGGAAGGCCGCCACGATCGTGCAGCTCGTGGCGTTCGGCTGCCTGCTGTTCAACCTGATCGGCGTCAACATCTTCGTCGGCGGGATGCACAGCTACGCCGACGTCTGAGCCGGGGCCGGCCCCGGCTCGTCGAGCCGGGGCCGCTCAGTGCTGCTCGTCGCCGCCGCGCATGCGCCGGTCGAGGTCGCGCAGGAAGTCGGGGTCGTCGTCGGGACCCTTCGGCATGCCGGGACCGGGGGAGACCGACCAGACCTGCCGCTCGACCCGCGGGCGGCCGCGCGCCATCCAGATGAGCCCGCCGACCAGCGGGATCAGCACGACCACCATGATCCACATGGTTTTTGGTACGTTCCTGACCTCGTCTTCCGGGGTAGTGACGACGTCGAAGAGCGAGAAGAGCCAGAAGGCCAGCAGCGCCAGTCCGATGAGAACACCTGCCATGCCCGAACTGTAAGCCATCTGCGACGTGCTCGTGCTTCCCGATGTCCCATTTCGGGTGACTAGCAGAAGATCCCCGTCGTACGGTGGGAGCAGAAAACCGTGGAACCCACGGGGTTCCTCACTCGTTGAGGGGTGCGATGGCCTTTTCTCAGGACAAGGGCCGGCATCGCCGCGGCCGCTGGTGGCGGCGGGGGTCGTACCTCTTCTCCCGTAAGGCCGAGGCGCCGAGCGGCGCGGACCGTTCCTTCTGGTCCGGCGCGCGTGAGAGGCCCGGAGAGGCCCCGGAGGCCCGCGCCGAGGCCAGGAAGCCCGAGGACGCGACGCGAAGCCGCAGGCCGGGCGCTGAGCGGCCGGAACGCCGCTCCTGGCCAGGCGCCGACCAGCGGAGCCCGGACGGCTTCGCCCTCCATGAGCACCATGAGCGCCACGAGCGGCTGTCCGCCGCCGTCGTCGAACGCCCCCGCTACACCTGGGACGACTTCGAGCTCGACGACCGCCCGCCGCGCGCCCGACCGCACCGCCCCGACGCCCCGTCGCTGGGCGACGGCCTGCGCCACTGCGGGAAGCTGGAGTCGATCCTGCACCGCCAGTGGGACGCCCGGCTCGGCCCGCCGCCGCCCGACGTCGTCCGGGCCGTCGAGAGCCTGGCCCGGCTGCCCGACCGGCTCAAGGAGAAGCTGGCGGCCGGCCTGGAGGGCATCTACGTCGGCCCCGGCGGCGTCCCCGACCTCGACGACATGGGCTATTTACGCGGCGCCCCGCTGCCCTCGGGCCGGGCCACCTGGGACATCTGCGCCGGCGCGTACGGCGACCGCAAGATCGTCGTCGGTGACCGCCCCTCGCCGACCCCCGACGTGATGATGCACGAGGTCGGCCACGCCATCGACGACGTCGACTCCGCCTACGGGGCCTGGGTGTCGGACTCGCCGGAGTTCGTCGGCCTCTACGAGAAGGCCCGTCCGATCCTGGCCTCCGCCTTCCACCGGCAGGGCGGCGGGCTCGGCCGCAAGGAGTTCTTCGCCGACGCCTTCGCCGCCATCGCCTCCCGGCAGCGTCCGGCGCTGGTCGACATGCTCGGGGGTGACACGCGGATGGCGCTCGACGTCATGCTGTTCTTCAACCGGCGCTACGGAATCTAGGAGACTCGCTCATGTACGTCATCCGGCTCGCGGACGGCACCGTGCGCGTGCCGCAGAGCCTGGCCAGCGAGGACGGGCGGCTGATCGGCAACGCCTACGCGGAGCTGCGGCCCGGCGATCCGGACTACGAGCGGTGGCTGGCCGAGTCGCTGACGGAGGAGGAGCTGGAGACGCGCCGGGAGCGCTGGCGGGAGGAGAACGACGACCTGGAGCGCGAGTTCCTCGCGTTCAAGGCGCAGCAGGACGACGGCTGAGCCGAGGCCGCGTGTGCGGGGCCGCCGGACAGGCGCCAGCCACGGTCGGCGGTTGGCGCCGCCCCGTGCTTGCCGTACGGAAGTGGGCCGGGAAGCACGCGAACCTCGAGAGGTCCCGCGGGCGGTGACCCTGCAGGATCACAGGATCACCGTCGTGACGGAACGTCAGACGCGCGGGGACTCCCCCGCCGGCCTGTCGGCCGTGAGAACGTCCTCGCCTCGGAGAAGGGCGTGCACTTCCGACTCGCGGAAGCGCCGGTGCCCTCCGGGGGTGCGGATACTGCTGATGCGGCCTGCCGCAGCCCAGCGCGTAACCGTCTTTGGGTCTACCCGGAAGAGGGCGGCAACCTCTCCTGGGGTCAGCAGACGCTCGCTGCTACTCTCCACCAATCTCTCCCCCTCGCATCCCGCTTCCTGCCAGCGGGCGGACAGGTAACCAGTGTGTCGAGCGAAGCCTGATTTATCCGTGGTTTTCGGAGAAGATCACGGGTTGTTATCAGCTGACTGCCCGATTGTTATATGATAGAGCCTCTTTGGGGCTCTCGTGGGTGTTTCTTTACGAAACTCCCTAACTGGGAACAGTAGCAGCGCTCGCGCCCGATGCGAAGAGCGACCGGGGGACAAGCCCGAGTAACCTCGAAGGCGTGCATCCCGTTGTCGTTTACACCGCCTCCCGCATCCTGCTGTTCCTCGTCACGCTCGGCCTCTTGGCGCTGGTCGGTCTGAGAAACCCGCTGGCACTCCTCGTGGCGTCGTTCTTGATCAGCGGAGTGGCCAGCTATGTCCTGCTGTCCAAGCAGCGTGACGCCATGAGCGCGCGAATCAGCGACAGGCTCGACCAGCCGAAGCCGCAGGACGACTAGGGCAGGGGGAACATGCCAATCCGGGCATGGTACTCCCGTCCGAGTCTCGTTGTGTCGCTACCGACAAGTAGTCCGGTGGGTTGCGCGGAAAACGCCTTCACGCCGATGCCGCGCTCCCGGGTGGGATTCCAGCCGAGCGCCATTCCAGTGCTCGGATGAATGGCGCCGATGCCCGGCCGCGCGACCGCGCCGGGGCCGGCCGAGTCGCGTCCCTGCGGATTGTTCAGCCAGCGCTGGTGCCCGCCCACGTACACCGCGGCCCCCGTCACCGCGACCGCGTAGAGCGAGTCGCCGCCGGTCGCGTTGACCCAGGTGGGACGGATGGCCGAGCCCTTGGCGAAGGTCTCGAAACGGGCCGCCGTGTCGCAGATCCCGCCCCTCGGGCCGCCCGTGGTGACCACCACGAAATAGCTGCCGTCGGGGGAGAAGTCGAGGCCGCGCACGTACGACGGGAACGTCTCCGCGCACTTCTGCGCGTAGGCGGCGGTCCGCCACGGCGCGACCCTGGCCACCGGGCCGGTCACGTCGATCAGCCCGAGCTGCGGCCGTGACTGACCGTCGAGCGTGGTGAACGAGCCGTCCACCAGCAGCCGGCCACGGGCGAGCGCGAGCGCGTGCACCTTCACCTTCGGCGTCAGCGGCCCGCCCGGCCTGATGGCGAAGCCGGGGTCGGCGGCGCCCGTGGCGGCGTCGAGCCGGGCCAGCGCCTGACGCGGGCCGGTGAAGTCGCCGCCGACGTAGAGGCTGCCGCCCTGCCGGGCGAGGGTGCTCACCGAGCCGCCGACGAGAGCGGGCGCGAAGCCGGGCACCACGGCGCCGTCGGAGAGCCGGACCTGGGCGAGGCCGCGGGCGCGGGCGTTGTTGACGCTCCAGAACTCGCCGCCGACGTAGACGGTGCCGTCGTCGCCGGCCGCGAGGCCGTACACGGGGCCGGGGACCATCGGGGCGAAGGCCGCCAGGATGCGGCCGGTCGGCAGGTCGAAGGCGAACAGGTTGTCGCGCGCCACGACCACTTTGCGCGCGGCGTCGCTCACCTCGCTGAAGGAGCCGCCGACGACGACCGTGCGGCCGACGACGGCGATGGCGTTGACGATGCCGTCCAGGACATGAGGGGTGTGATCGACCGGGTCGGCCGACACCACGCGGTCCTGTGCGACAGGACCGTGGGCGGCCGTGGCCGAAGCGATGATCGCCGCAAGGGCGACGCGGGCAAACATTCCTCAACAACTAGCAGACCCAGAGTAATGAGAGCGTCACTATCCGTTGATTGTCCCGAAAGCCATAAGCTTTCCCGCATGACGCGCGCTCAGTTGGACAAGCAGCCGGACGAGGTCGCCGCGATGTTCGATCGCACCGCCCGGCGCTACGACCTCGTCAACGACGTGATCTCCCTCGGGCAGGTGAGGCTCTGGCGCAAGGCGGTGGCCGCCGCCGTGGACGCCGGTCCCGGCGAGGTCGTGCTCGACCTGGGCGCGGGCACCGGCACCTCCACCGACACCTTCACCAGGCTCGGCGCCCGCGCCATCGCCTGCGACTTCTCGTTCGGCATGCTGAGCACCGGCGTGCGCCGGCACGGCGGCAACGCGCTGAGCGGCAAGGGGGTGCCGTTCATCGCGGGCGACGCGATGCGGCTGCCGTTCGCCGACGACGCCTTCGACGCGGTGACGATCTCGGTGGCTCTGCGCAACGTCCACGACACCGAGCAGGCGCTGCGCGAGATGCTCCGGGTGACGAGGCCGGGCGGCCGGCTGGTGATCCTGGAGTTCTCGCACGTCACCGTGCCGGCGTTCGACCTGGTCTACCGCGAATATCTCATGCGGCTGCTGCCCAGGGTGGCCAAGGTCGTCGGCTCCAACGACGACTCCTACGAATATCTCGCCGAGTCGATCCGCGCCTGGCCCGACCAGCCCACCCTCGCGGGCGTCATCGGCAGGGCCGGCTGGGAGCGGGTGGCCTGGCGCAATCTGACGATGGGGATCGTGGCGATGCACCGGGCTTTCAAGGCGGTCTGACGGGCCGGCTGACACGAAATTTTCAGGAATAGTGCGGTCGATGGATTTCGTCCCCGTCCATGCCTCGCCGGTCACGCGTGACACGCCAACCCCGAGGATCACAGAACGGGTCCCCGACTGCCACTATGTACCCGAAAAGCAGTAGACTGCGGGCCGACAAGTTTGTGAAGGGGTTCACAAAGGAACGAAGGCGCCATACCCCGAGCCTTCGCGTGTGTAGGACAGGACAGTCCAGTGACCGTGCCACCAGCCACACAGGCTGACGCCGACGTCATCGTCGTCGGCGCCGGTCCCGCCGGTTCCGCAACCGCCTTTTACCTCGCTCAGGCCGGTCTCGACGTGCTGCTCCTGGAGAAGACCAGGTTCCCGCGCGAGAAGGTCTGCGGCGACGGCCTGACCCCCAGGGCGGTCAAGCAGTTGCTGAACATGGGCGTCGACATCGACGCCCCCGGCTGGATCAGGAACAAGGGCCTGCGCGTCGTCGGCGGCGGCCACCGCTTCGAGCTCGACTGGCCGCAGCTCGAACGCTTCCCCGACTTCGGCCTCGTCCGCACCCGGCAGGACTTCGACGAGATCGTCGCCGCCAACGCGGTCAAGAACGGCGTACGCCTGATGGAGGGCGTCACCGTCACCGAGCCCGTGCTCGACGACCGCAGCGGCCACATCGTCGGCGTGCGCACCAAGGACGGGCGCGTCTTCCGCAGCCGCGTGGTCGTCGCCGCCGACGGCAACAGCACCCGGCTCGCGCTCGGGATGGGCCTGCACAAGCGCGACGACCGCCCGATGGGCGTGGCCGTGCGCACCTACTTCCAGAGCCCCCGTCACGACGACGACTACCTGGAGATCTGGCTGGAGCTCTGGGACGAGGACACGCTGCTGCCCGGCTACGGCTGGATCTTCGGCGTCGGCGACGGCACCGCGAACGTCGGGCTCGGGCTGCTCAACACCAGCGCCCAGTTCAAGAACATCGACTACCGCGACCTGCTGCGCCGCTGGTGCAAGGCCATGCCGGCGGACTGGGAGTTCACCGAGGAGAACATGACGGCCCCGATCCGCGGCGCCGCGCTCCCGATGGCCTTCAACCGGCAGCCCCACTACACGCGCGGCCTGCTGCTCGTGGGCGACTCGGGCGGGTCGATCAACCCGTTCAACGGCGAGGGCATCGCCTACGCGATGGAGACCGGCGAGATCGCCGCCGAGGTCATCGCCAAGTCGCTCAAGGGCACCACCCCCGCGCAGCAGGAGCGCACGCTGCGCACCTATCCTCAGACGCTGAAGGACGCCTACGGCGGATACTTCACGCTCGGCCGATGGTTCGTCGAGGCGATCGGGAAGCCGGGAGTTATGAGCTTCGGGACCAGGCACGGACTGCCTCACCCGAGGCTGATGCGCTTCGCCATCAAACTCCTTGGTAATCTCACCGACCGGCGAGGCGATGCGTCAGACCAGATCATCAACGCTCTCTCGAAGGTCGCCCCACCAGCATGAATCCCGCAATCAACAGATCCTGCTGCGCGCCCGCGCGCGCGGCGACTCCAGAGGAGGCGTAGCGATGGACCTTTACGTGCCCATCCTGGTGCTCGCCGTTCTCGCGGGGGGCTTCGCGATCTTCTCGGTCGCCATCGCTCCCTTCACCGGCCCCAAGCGCTGGAACCGCGCCAAGCTTGACGCCTATGAATGCGGCATCGAGCCGACGCCCCAGCCCGTCGGTGGCGGACGGTTCCCGCTCAAGTACATGGTCACCGCGATGCTCTTCATCGTGTTCGACATCGAGATCATCTTCCTCTACCCGTGGGCGGTCTCCTTCGCGCCGCTGCGGAACGACGCGGGCGGAGTGATCATGCCAGGGCTCGGGCTGTTCGCCCTGGTGGAGATGCTCCTGTTCATCGTCACCGTGCTCGTCGCCTACGCGTACGTGTGGCGCCGCAAGGGTCTGGACTGGGACTGAAAATGGGACTTGAAGAGAAACTCCCCAGCGGCTTCATCCTCAGCACCGTCGAGGCGGCCGCCGGATGGGCGCGCAAGAACTCCGTGTGGCCGGCCACCTTCGGCCTCGCCTGTTGCGCCATCGAGCTGATGGCCACCGGTGGCCCCCACTACGACCTGGCGCGCTTCGGCATGGAGCGCGCTTCGGCGTCTCCCCGGCAGGCCGACCTCATGATCGTCGCCGGCCGCGTCTCGCAGAAGATGGCGCCGGTGCTGCGCCAGATCTACGACCAGATGGCCGAGCCCAAGTGGGTCATCGCGATGGGCGTGTGCGCCTCCAGCGGCGGCATGTTCAACAACTACGCGATCGTCCAGGGCGTCGACCACGTCGTGCCGGTCGACATCTACCTGCCCGGCTGCCCGCCGCGGCCCGAGATGCTCATCGACGCCATCGTCAAGCTGCACGACAAGATCCAGAACATGAAGTTCGGCGCGCACCGCGCCAAGCAGATCGACGAGCTCGAACTGCGGGCGCTGCGTACGCTGCCGGTGATCGACCAGGGGGCAGCGAAGTGACCTCGCCCGACAACCTCCCCGAGGTCCCCGACGCGCAGGTGCCCGAGGTGCCGGCGGCCCAGGAGCCGCCGGTCGCCCGGCGCGGCATGTTCGGCGCCCAGGACTCCGGTGACACCTCCGGCTACGGCGGCCTCGTCGTGCGCCGGGCGCCGCAGCTGTCCACGCCCCGCCCGTACGGCGGCTACTTCGACGAGGTCGTCGACGCCCTGGCGCTCGACGACGCGATCGAGCGCGTGGTCGTCGACCGCGGCGAGCTGACCCTGCACGTCAAGCGCGAGCGCATCGTCGAGGTGTGCAGGAAGATGCGCGACGAGCCGACGCTCCGCTTCGAGCTGTCGCTCGGCGTCTCCGGCGTCCACTACCCGCACCTCGCGGGCGAGGAGCTGCACGCCGTCTACCACCTGTGCTCGATCACCCACAACAGGCGGGTGCGGCTTGAGGTCGCCTGCCCGGACGCCGACCCGCACATTCCATCCACGGTCAGCGTTTACCCTGGTCACGACTGGCACGAGCGGGAGACGTACGACTTCTTCGGCATCGTCTTCGACGGCCACCCCGGGCTCACCCGGATCATGATGCCGGACGACTGGGACGGCCACCCGCAGCGCAAGGACTATCCGCTGGGCGGCATCCCGGTGGAATACCGCGGCGCCACCATCCCCGCGCCGGACCGGAGGAGGTACTACTCGTGAGCACGTCCTACGACGAGGCGACAGAGGGCAAGGTCTACTCGGTCAACGGAGCCGACTGGGACCAGGTGGTCACCGGCGTCCGCGACTCCGAGGAAGAGCGGCTGGTCGTCAACATGGGCCCGCAGCACCCGTCCACGCACGGGGTGCTCCGCCTGGTCCTCACGCTCGACGGCGAGACGGTGACCGAGGCGCGCGGCGTCATCGGCTACCTGCACACCGGCATCGAGAAGAACATGGAATACCGGACGTGGACGCAGGGCACCACGTTCGTCACCCGCATGGACTACCTCTCGCCGATCTTCAACGAGACCGCCTACTGCCTGGGCGTCGAGAAGCTGCTCGGCATCACCGACCGCATCCCGCCGCGGGCGCAGGCCATCCGCGTGATGATGATGGAGCTCAACCGCATCGCCTCGCACCTGGTGGCGATGGGCACGTTCGGCATGGAGCTCGGCGCGACCACGCCGTTCCTGTTCGGCTACCGTGACCGCGAGATGGTCATGGACCTGTTCGAGTACATCACCGGTCTGCGCATGAACCACGCCTACGTCCGCCCCGGCGGCGTCAGCGTGGACCTGCCGGCCGGCGCGGTGGACAAGGTCGGCGAGTTCCTGAAGGAGATGCCCAAGCGGATCAAGGACATCCGCAAGCTCCTCGACGAGAACCCCGTCTACGTGCGCCGCACCAAGGACGTGGCCTACCTCGACCTGACCGGCTGCATGGCGCTCGGCGTCACCGGGCCCATCCTGCGGGCCGCCGGCCTCCCGTGGGACCTGCGCAAGTCGCAGCCCTACTGCGGTTACGAGACGTACGAGTTCGAGGTCGCCACCGAGCGCGGCTGCGACGTCTACTCGCGCTACCTCGTCCGCATGAAGGAGATGGAGGAGTCCCTCAAGATCATCGAGCAGGCGCTCGACCGGATCGCCGGTCCCGAGCTCAAGGGCCAGCCCGTGATGATCGAGGACAAGAAGATCGGCTGGCCGGCGCAGCTCGCGCTCGGCCCCGACGGGTTCGGCAACTCGCCCGACCACATCGCCCACATCATGGGCACCTCGATGGAGGCGCTCATCCACCACTTCAAGCTGGTCACCGAGGGCTTCCGGGTGCCGGCCGGGCAGGCGTACGCCAGCATCGAGTCGCCCAAGGGCGAGCTCGGCGCCCACGTGGTGAGCGACGGCGGCACCCGCCCCTACCGCGTGCACTTCCGCGAGCCGTCCTTCTGCAACCTGCAGAGCTTCCCCGCGATGGCGGAGGGCGGCCAGGTCGCCGACGTGATCGCCGCGGTGGCTTCTATCGACCCCGTCATGGGAGGTGTGGACCGGTGACGTACTCGCCGGAAATCCGCGAGCGTCTCGAACGAGACGCCAAGGAGATCATCGGCCGCTACCCGAAGACGCGGTCGGCCCTGCTGCCGCTGCTCCACCTCGTGCAGTCGGAGGACGGCTACGTCTCCGACGACGGCCAGGAGTTCTGCGCCGAGATGCTCGGCATCAGCAAGGCCGAGGTCACGGGCGTCGCGACCTTCTACACCATGTACAAGCGCAAGCCCGCGGGCGACTACCACGTCGGCGTGTGCATCAACGCGCTGTGCGCGGTCATGGGCGGCGACGAGATCTGGGAGCAGCTCTCCGAGCACGTCGGCGTGGGTCACGAGGAGACCACCGGCGACGGCAAGGTCTCCCTGGAGCGGCTGGAGTGCAACGCCGCCTGCGACTTCGCGCCCGTGATGATGGTCAACTGGGAGTTCTTCGACAACCAGACGCCCGAGTCGGCCAAGCAGCTCGTGGACGACCTGCGCGCTGGCAAGGACGTGGCGCCCACGCGCGGCCCGAAGAAGCTGTGCACCTTCAAGGAGGCCTCGCGGGTGCTCGCGGGCCTGCCCGACGACCTGGCGGGCGAGGGCCCGTCGGCCGCCGGCCCCTCCCTTGAGGGCCTGAAGGTGGCCAAGGCCAAAGGATGGAAGGCCCCGGAGGCATGACGACCACGCTGACCCCGGTCCTGACCGCTAACTGGGACCGTCCCGACTCCTACACCCTCGACGCCTACGGCGAGTACGCGGCGGCCAAGAAGGCGCTCGGCATGGACCCCGACGCCGTCATCCAGGCCGTCAAGGACTCCGGCCTGCGCGGCCGCGGCGGCGCGGGCTTCCCCACCGGCATGAAGTGGGGCTTCATCCCGCAGGGCGACGGCAAGCCGCACTACCTCGTCGTCAACGCCGACGAGTCGGAGCCGGGCACCTGCAAGGACATCCCGCTCATGATGGCCAACCCGCACGCGCTGGTCGAGGGGATCATCATCACCTCGTACGCGATCCGGGCCAGCCACGCCTTCATCTACGTGCGGGGCGAGGTGCTGCACGTCATCCGGCGGCTGCACGCGGCCGTGCGGGAGGCGTACGAGAAGGGCTACCTCGGCACCGACATCTTCGGCTCCGGCTTCGACCTGGAGCTGGTCGTGCACAGCGGCGCCGGCGCGTACATCTGCGGCGAGGAGACGGCGCTGCTGGACTCGCTGGAGGGCTTCAGAGGTCAACCTCGGCTCAAGCCCCCGTTCCCCGCCGTGGCGGGCCTCTACGCCTCGCCTACCGTGGTCAACAACGTCGAGTCGATCGCGTCTGTTCCCTCGATCATCGCCAACGGCGCCGAGTGGTTCGCCGGCATGGGCACCGAGAAGTCCAAGGGCTTCGGCATCTTCTCGCTCAGCGGCCACGTGACCAGGCCCGGCCAGTACGAGGCCCCGCTCGGCATCACGCTGCGCGAGCTGCTCGACATGGCGGGCGGCATCAGGGCCGGGCACCAGATCAAGTTCTGGACGCCCGGCGGCTCCTCCACGCCGATCTTCACCGACGAGCACCTCGACGTCCCGCTCGACTTCGAAGGGGTCGGCGCGAAGGGCTCGATGCTCGGCACCCGGGCCCTGCAGATCTTCGACGAGACGACCTGCGTGGTCCGCACCGTGCTGCGGTGGACGGAGTTCTACGCGCACGAGTCGTGCGGCAAGTGCACGCCGTGCCGCGAGGGCACCTACTGGCTCAAGCAGGTGCTGAAGCGCCTGGAGAAGGGCCAGGGCACCGAGGAGGACCTGACCACGATCACCGACATCGCGGACAACATCCTGGGCCGTTCGTTCTGCGCCCTCGGCGACGGCGCGACCAGCCCGATCCACTCCTCGGTGAAGTACTTCCGCGAGGAGTACCTCAAGCACTTCGAGATCGGCGGTTGCCCGTTCGACCCGAAGAAGTCCACTCTCTGGGGTGAGCAGTGACCGTCGTAGAGACCGAAACGAACCTGGTGACCCTGACCATCGACGGGTTCCAGGTCAGTGTCCCCAAGGGCACTCTGATCATCAGGGCCGCCGAGCTGCTGGGCATCCAGATCCCGAGGTTCTGTGACCACCCGCTCCTCGACCCGGCGGCCAACTGCCGCCAGTGCCTGGTCGACATCCCCGACGCGGGCAACGGCCGCGGCTTCCCCAAGCCGCAGCCGTCGTGCGCGATCGAGGTCGCCGAGGGCATGGTCGTGCAGACCCAGCTCACCTCGCCGGTCGCCGAGAAGGCGCAGCGCGCGGCGATGGAGTTCCTGCTGCTCAACCACCCGCTGGACTGCCCGGTCTGCGACAAGGGCGGCGAGTGCCCCCTGCAGAACCAGGCCATGTCCAACGGCCGCGGCGAGTCCCGCTTCCAGGAGCAGAAGCGGACCTTCCCCAAGCCGCTGCCGCTGTCCACGCAGGTGCTGCTGGACCGCGAGCGCTGCGTCCAGTGCGCGCGCTGCATCCGCTTCTCCGACCAGATCGCCGGCGACCCGCTCATCGAGTTCTTCGAGCGCGGGGCCAAGGAGCAGGTGCGCACGGCCGACGGCAAGCCGTTCAACTCCTACTTCTCGGGCAACACCGTGCAGATCTGCCCGGTGGGCGCGCTCACCGGCGCCGCCTACCGGTTCCGGGCCCGCCCGTTCGACCTGGTGTCCACGCCGAGCGCGTGCGAGCACTGCGCCTCCGGGTGCAGCCTGCGCACCGACCACCGGCGCGGCCGCGTCACCCGCCGCCTGGCGGGCAACGACCCCCAGGTCAACGAGGAGTGGAACTGCGACAAGGGCCGCTGGGCGTTCAGCTACGCCACGCAGCCCGACCGGCTCAAGACGCCGCTGGTCCGCAACGAGGAGGGCGTGCTCGTGCCCGCCTCGTGGCCGGAGGCGCTGACGGTCGCCGCGCAGGGCCTCGCCAAGGCCCGCGGCAAGGCCGGCGTGCTGGTCGGCGGCCGGGTCACGGTCGAGGACTCCTACGCCTACGCCAAGTTCGCCCGGCTCGCCCTCGCGAGCAACGACGTCGACTTCCGCGCCAGGCCGCACTCCGCCGAGGAGGCGCAGTTCCTGGCCCACGCGGTCGCCGGCAAGGGCATCGAGATCAGCTACGCCGACCTCGAGAACGCCCCGCACGTGCTGCTCGTCGGGTTCGAGCCCGAGGAGGAGTCGCCGATCGTCTTCCTGCGCCTGCGCAAGGCGGCGCTGAAGAAGGGCCTCAAGGTCTCCTCGATCGCCCCGTTCGCCACTCCTGGCCTGGTCAAGATGGGCGGCGTGCTCGTCCAGACCGCGCCGGGCGCCGAGGCCGACGCCATCGGCGAGCTGGTCGGGCGGCTGCCCGAGGGCACGATCGTGCTGGCCGGCGAGCGCCTGGCCACCACGCCGGGCGCGCTGTCGGCGCTGGTCCGGCTGGCGGGCGCCAGCGGCGCCCGGCTCGCCTGGGTGCCGCGGCGGGCCGGTGAGCGCGGCGCGCTCGAGGCCGGCGCGCTGCCCAACCTGCTGCCGATCGGCCGCCCGGTCGAGGACGAGAGCGCCAGGGCCGAGGTGGCCCGGGTGTGGAACGTCGCCTCGCTGCCCGCCACGCCGGGCCGCGACACGGCCGGCATCCTCGCCGCCGCCCGCGACGGCGAGCTGGACGCGCTGGTCGTGGCGGGTGTGGACCCGTACGACCTGGCCGACCCGGCGGCGGCGCTCGACGCGCTGGAGAACACCCCGTTCATCGTCAGCCTGGAGATCCGCGCCAGCGCCGTCACCGACCGCGCCGACGTGGTCCTGCCGGTCGCCGCCGTCCAGGAGAAGAGCGGCACGTTCGTCAACTGGGAGGGCCGCGGCCGCAGCTTCGACGCGCCCCTCAAGGTCCCCGGCCTGCAGAGCGACCTCGCCGTGATCGCCAACCTGGCCGACCGCATGGACGTGCACCTCGGCCTGCCGGACGCCAAGGCGGTCCGGCGCGAGCTGGCCATCCTCGGCTCCTGGCGTGGCAGCCGGGTGCCCGCGCCGCAGCTCGCCACCCGCGCCCAGGCGGCCCCCGCGGCCGGCCAGGCGCTGCTGGCGACCTGGCACCTGCTGCTCGACGAGGGCAGGCTGCAGGACGGCGAGCCTTACCTGGCGGGCACCGCCCGCCCCGCCGAAGCACTGGTCTCCGCGAGCACGGCCGCCGAGCTGGGCGTCGCGGACGGCGACAAGCTGGTGGTGGGCGGCGACGTCACCCTCCCCGTGCGCGTCGCCGACCTGCCGGACCGCGTGGTCTGGGTGCCGGCGAACTCCGGCGGCTGCTCGGTCACCCGTGACCTGCGCGCGGTGGCCGGCGACATCGTCACCATCGGGAGCGCCTCATGACCCACGTTCTCGCGGCCGATCCCACCCTCGCCGACTTCGGCAAGGACCCGCTGTGGATCACCATCATCAAGGCCGTGATGCTGTTCGTCTTCCTGATGCTGGGCATCCTGTTCGGCGTCTGGTTCGAGCGCAAGCTGATCGCCAGGATGCAGCACCGCTACGGCCCCAACCGGGCCGGGAAGTTCGGCCTCCTTCAGTCCGTCGCCGACGGACTGAAGATGGGCCTGAAGGAGGACCTGTTCCCGCGGACCGTGGACAAGGTGCTCTACCTGCTGGCCCCGGTCATCATGGTGATCCCGGCGTTCCTGGCCTTCTCGATCGTGCCGTTCGCGCCGATGGTCAACCTGTTCGGCGTCCAGACGCCGCTGCAGCTCGTCGACCTGCCGGTGGCGGTGCTGTTCATGCTGGCCATGGGCGCGGTGTCGGTCTACGGCGTGGTGCTGGCCGGCTGGTCGTCGCGCTCGCCTTACGCGCTGCTCGGCGGTCTGCGCTCGGCGGCCCAGGTGGTCTCGTACGAGATCGCGATGGGCCTGTCGTTCGTGGCGGTGTTCATCTTCGCGGGCACGCTGTCCACCTCGGAGATCGTCAAGGCGCAGGCCGAGACCTGGTACGCGGTGCTGCTGATCCCGTCGTTCCTCATCTACGTGGTCTGCATGTTCGGCGAGGCGGCCCGCATCCCGTTCGACCTGCCCGAGGGCGAGGGCGAGCTGGTCGGCGGCTTCCAGACCGAATACTCCTCGTCGCTGAAGTTCGCGCTCATCATGATGGGCGAGTACCTCCACACCTTCACCGCGTCCGCCATCGCCGTGACGCTGTTCCTCGGCGGCTGGCGGGCCCCGCTGCCGATGGAGTGGGAGTGGGCGCACACGGGCTGGATGCCGGCGCTGTGGTTCTTCATCAAGTTCGTGCTGACCTTCTGCTTCATCGTGTGGGTGCGCGCCTCGCTGCCCCGCGTGCGCTACGACCAGCTCATGTCGCTGGGCTGGAAGGTGCTCATCCCGGTCAACCTGGCCTGGATCCTCCTGGTGGCCGCGGTCCGCAACATCGTGGTCAACGAGGACAACAGGATGATCGGGGTCGCGCTGGGCGCGGTCATCGTGGTCGGCGCGCTGGCCATCTGGATGCGGTTCGACACCGTCAACCAGCGGCGCAAGGAGGCCAGGAAGGCCGAGGTCGACGCCGAGTTCGAGCAACTGTCCAACGAGCCCGCGGCAGGTGGCTTCCCGGTGCCGCCGCTCGATCTGCCGCACTACCACGGGGTGCAGCACAAGGAGATTCCCAGTGGGACTAACTGATTGGCTGAACCCCGTCAAGGGCTTCGGGGTCACCTTCCACACGATGTTCAAGAAGCCCGTCACGACCAACTACCCGGAGGTCAAGAAGCCGACGGCGCCGCGCTTCCACGGGCGTCACCAGCTCAACCGCTGGCCGGACGGGCTGGAGAAGTGCGTCGGGTGCGAGCTGTGCGCCTGGGCGTGTCCCGCCGACGCGATCTACGTCGAGGGCGCGGACAACACCGACGAGGAGCGCTTCTCGCCCGGCGAGCGCTACGGGCGCACCTACCAGATCAACTATCTGCGGTGCATCCTGTGCGGTCTCTGCATCGAGGCCTGCCCGACCCGCGCGCTCACCATGACCAACGAGTACGAGCTCGCCGACAGCAGCCGCGAGAGCCTCATCTACACCAAGGAGATGTTGCTCGCGCCGCTGACCCAGGGCATGGAGCAGCCGCCGCACCCCATGCGGCTCGGTGAGACCGAAGAGGACTACTACCGGCTGGGGCGGACCAATGGGTGAGACCATCACGTTCTGGGTGCTCGCCGTCGTCTCGGTCGGTGCGGCACTCGGCATGGTCTTCAACCGGAAGGCCGTCTACTCCGCGCTGATGCTCGGCACGGTGATGCTCAGCCTCGCGGTCCTGTACGCGGTGCAGGACGCGCCGTTCCTGGCCGCGGTGCAGATCATCGTCTACACCGGCGCGATCATGATGCTGTTCCTGTTCGTGCTCATGCTCGTCGGCGTCGACTCCTCCGACTCCTTCGTCGAGACGCTCAAGGGGCAGCGCTTCTGGGCGGTCATCGCGGCGCTCGGCTTCGGCACGCTGATCGTCGTGGCCGTCGGCAACGCGGTCTTCGCCCCGGCGGCCGGCCTCCAGCAGGCCACCGCCGGCGGGAGCGGCTACATCCGCTCGATCGCGCTCGCGCTGTTCACGAAGTACGTCTTCGCCTTCGAGATCACCTCCGCGCTGCTCATCACCGCGGCGCTGGCCGCGATGGTGCTCACGCACCGCGAGCGGCTGTTCGAGAAGCCGACGCAGAAGGACCTGTCCAGGGCCCGCTTCCAGGGCGACCGTCCGTCCCCGCTGCCGGGGCCGGGCACCTACGCCAGGAACAACGCCATCGACATGCCGGCGCTGCTGCCCGACGGGTCGGTGGCCGAGGCCTCCGTCAACCGCTACATCGCCCGCTACGACGTCGAGCACGACCGCCTTCCCGCCGATCCCCGGCTCGCCGAGGCCATCAAGCACACGGCCGAGCAGGACGAGGCGCCCACGGAGGCCGAGCAGGACGCGACCGAGCACGGCAGTGAGGTGACCAAGTGACCACGCACTACCTCGTCCTGTCCGGCCTGCTGTTCGCCATCGGCGCCATGGGCGTGCTGATCAGGCGCAACGCGATCGTGGTGTTCATGTGCGTCGAGCTGATGCTCAACGCCTGCAACCTCGCCTTCGTCACCTTCTCCAGGCAGGTCGGCAACCTGGAAGGCCAGATCATCGCGTTCTTCGTGATGGTGGTGGCCGCGGCCGAGGTCGTCGTCGGCCTGGCCATCATCGTGACGATCTTCCGAACCCGCAGGTCCGCGTCCGTCGACGACGCCAACCTGCTGAAGTACTAAGAGGTGACTGGTGGAGTCTGAAATCGCTCAGATCACCCAGCACACCGGCGGCGTGATCGGCAACGCCTGGCTGATGATCGCCTTCCCGCTGGTCGGGGCGTTCATCCTGCTGGCGTTCAACAAGCTCACCAACCGCTGGGGCCATCTGCTGGGCGTGGCCATGTCCCTCGCCTCGTTCGTCGTGGCGGTGCTGGCGTTCTTCGAGCTGATCGGGTTCGGTGCGAGCGAGCGGCGCCGGGCGGTCGAGCTGTACGAGTTCATCCCCAACCTCGACCTGAAGATGGGGCTGCTGATCGACCCGCTGTCGATCAGCTTCGCGCTGCTGATCACCGGTGTGGGCTCGCTGATCCACATCTACTCGATCGGCTACATGGCGCACGACGAGCACCGGCGCAGGTTCTTCGCCTACCTCAACCTGTTCGTCTCGGCGATGCTCCTGCTGGTGCTGGCCGACAACTACGTCGGGCTGTTCATCGGCTGGGAGGGCGTCGGCCTGGCGTCCTACCTGCTCATCGGCTTCTGGCAGTTCAAGCCGTCGGCGGCGGTCGCGGCGAAGAAGGCGTTCGTCGTCAACCGCGTCGGTGACTTCGGCCTGCTGGTCGGCATGTTCGTCATCTGGACGACGTTCGGCACGCTCGCCTTCAAGGACCTCGGCGCCAAGATCGGCGAGACCGGCGCCTCCGACGGCGTCATGCTCGCCATCGGCCTGCTGCTGCTCCTCGGCGCGTGCGGCAAGTCCGCCCAGCTCCCGCTGCAGTCCTGGCTCCTCGACGCGATGGAGGGCCCGACCCCGGTCTCGGCCCTCATCCACGCCGCGACCATGGTCACCGCGGGCGTCTACCTGGTGGTCCGCTCCGGCGCGTTCTTCTTCCCCGAGGGCTCGGGGGCGGCGCTGGCCGTCACCATCGTCGGCGCGGCCACGCTGCTCGCCGGCGCCATCATCGGTTGCGCGAAGGACGACATCAAGAAGGGCCTGGCCGGCTCGACCATGTCGCAGATCGGCTACATGATGCTCGGCGCGGGCCTCGGCCCGGCGGGCTACGCCTTCGCCATCGGCCACCTCATCACGCACGGCTTCTTCAAGGCCGACCTCTTCCTCGGCGCCGGCTCGGTCATGCACGGCATGAACGACGAGGTGAACATGCGGAAGTACGGCGGGCTGCGGAAGTTCATGCCGATCACGTTCATCACGTTCTTCATCGGCTACCTCGCGATCATCGGCTTCCCGCTGCTGTCCGGCTACTTCACCAAGGACGGCATCATCGAGACCGCGGTGCACCACTCGCCGGTCCTCGGCTGGCTGGCCGTGCTCGGCGCGGGCATCACCGGCTTCTACATGTCCCGGATGGTCTTCATGACCTTCTTCGGGCAGAAGCGGTGGGCGGACGACGCCCACCCGCACGAGTCGCCGCTCGTCATGACGGTGCCGCTCATGGTGCTGTCGCTGGGCGCACTGGGCCTCGGTGCGTGGCTGGTGCTGGGCGGGACGCTGTACAACTTCCTGATCCCGGCAGTGGGCGGCTCGACGGCCGACGCGCCGCACTTCAACCCGTTCACCACCCCGGGTCTGGTCACGCTCGCGCTCGTCGCGGTCGGCGCGGTCTTCGCCTGGATGCGCTACGGCCGGGCCGAGGTGCCCGCCGTGCAGCCGCGCGGCTCGTTCCTCACCACGTTCGCCCGCCGTGACCTCTACGGCGACGCGCTCAACGAGTCGCTGTTCATGCGCCCCGGCCAGTGGCTGACCCGCCTCGCGGTGTTCTTCGACAACCGCGGCATCGACGGCCTGGTCAACGGCCTGGCCGCCGGCATCGGCGGCAGTTCGGGCCGCCTCCGGCGGATCCAGACGGGCTTCGCCAGGACGTACGCGTTGTCCATCTTCATCGGTGCCGCCCTGCTGACCGGCGCCCTGCTCCTCGTTGGGACCATCTGATGTCACCCTGGCTTCCGATACTCATGGCGGTGCCCGTGGTGGGCGCCATCGTGGTGGCCCTGCTTCCCAAGGGCAGCGACAAGCTGGCCAAGCAGGTCACGCTGCTGGTCTCGCTTGCGGTGCTGGTGCTCACGGGCGTCATGGCGGCCGGGTTCGACCCCGACGGCGACCGCTTCCAGTTCACCGCCGCCTACAACTGGATCCCGAGCTTCGGCGTGAAGTTCGGGGTCGGCGTCGACGGCGTGGCACTCGTGCTCATCGCGCTGTCGGCGGTGCTGGTGCCGATCGTGGTGCTGGCCTCCTGGCACGACGCCGACGGCGTGAAGACCGCCGACGGCACGCTCGTCACGCCCAAGCGGTCGGTGAAGACGTACTTCTCGCTGCTGCTGGTGCTGGAGACGATGATGATCGGCGTCTTCGCGGCGACCGACATCTTCCTCTTCTACGTGTTCTTCGAGGCCATGCTCATCCCGATGTACTTCATGATCGGGTCGTACGGCGGCGCCCAGCGGTCCTACGCGGCCGTGAAGTTCCTGCTGTACTCGCTCTTCGGCGGCCTGCTCATGCTGGTCGCGGTGATCGGGCTCTACGTCGTGGCCGGCAAGTCCACGTTCATGTTCCCGGAGCTCGTCGGGGCCATCCAGGACCCGACGATGCAGAAGTGGCTGTTCGGCGGCTTCTTCATCGCCTTCGCCATCAAGGCGCCGCTGTGGCCGGTGCACACCTGGCTGCCCGACGCGGCGGCCCAGGCCCCGGCCGGCGCCGCGGTGCTGCTGGTCGGCGTGCTGGACAAGGTCGGCACGTTCGGCATGCTGCGCTTCTGCCTGGAGCTGTTCCCCGACGCCGCCAAGGCGTTCACGATGCCGATCGTGGTGCTGGCGGTCATCAGCATCATCTACGGCGCGATCGTCGCCATCGGGCAGACCGACATGAAGCGCCTCATCGCGTACACGTCGATCTCGCACTTCGGCTTCATCGTGCTGGGCGTGTTCGCCATGTCGCTGACGGCGTCGTCCGGCGCCGCCCTCTACATGGTCAACCACGGCTTCGCCACCGGCGCGCTGTTCCTGGCGGCGGGCTTCCTCATCGCGCGCCGCGGCTCGCCGTTCATCAGCGACTACGGCGGCGTTCAGCGGGTGGCCCCGGTGCTGGCCGGCTTCTTCCTGGTCGCCGGTCTGGCCGGGCTCTCGCTGCCGGGCCTGTCGTCCTTTGTCAGCGAGTTCATGGTCATGATCGGGACGTACGAGAGCCAGGCCCACGGCTCCGGCGCCCTGAACGCCGCCGCGGTGATCTCGGCGGTCGCCGTCATCCTCGCCGCCGTCTACATCCTGTGGATGGTGCAGCGGACCATCAACGGTCCGACGGCCGAGCCGGTCAAGGCGTTCAAGGACCTCAACGCCCGCGAGATCTGGGTCCTGGCCCCGCTCGTCGCGCTGATCATCGGGTTCGGCTTCTTCCCGAAGCCGCTGCTCGACGTGATCAACCCGTCCGTGCACCAGACGCTGACCAACGTGCAGGTGCCGGTCTCCACCATCGCTGAGAAGGGGACAGGTCAGTGAACCCCGCCATTGACGCACCCACGATCGAGTACGGCACCCTGGCGCCGCTGCTGATCGTGTTCGGCGCGGCCATCATCGGCGTGCTCGTCGAGGCGTTCGCGCCGCGCTACCTGCGCAAGTCCATCCACGTGCCGCTCACCCTGCTGAGCCTGGCCGGCGCGTTCGCGCTGGTGCTGGTGCAGGTGCTGCGCGGCCAGGTGTCCACCGCCCCCTCCGCCATGGGGGCGCTGGCCGTGGACGGCCCGTCGCTGTTCCTCTGGGGCGTCATCCTCGTCCTGTCGTTCGTGTGCGTGCTGCTCATCAACGACGAGGGACACTTCGTCGCCTCGGCGGCGAGCGTGCCGGGCAGCTCCGACGAGGAGGCGGCCGAGTCCGTCGACAACGGCTCCGGCCACACCGAGGTCTACCCGCTGGTGCTGTTCGCGGTCGGCGGCATGCTGCTGTTCCCGGCCGCGCACGACCTGCTGATGATGTTCGTGGCCCTTGAGGTCATGTCGCTGCCGCTCTACCTGCTGTGCGGCCTGGCCCGCCGGCGCCGCCTGCTGTCGCAGGAGGCGTCGATGAAGTACTTCCTGCTCGGCGCGTTCTCCTCGGCGTTCTTCCTGTACGGCACCGCCATGATCTACGGGTTCGCGGGCACCGTCTCGCTGCCCGGCATCAACCAGGCGCTGTCGGCCGGGACCGGGCTGGACCCGCTGCTGCTGATCGGGCTCTCCATGCTCGGCGTGGGCCTGCTCTTCAAGATCGGCGCGGCGCCGTTCCAGGCCTGGAAGCCGGACGTCTACCAGGGCGCCCCGACCCCGATCACCGCCCTCATGGCCTCCGGCACGCTGATCGCGGCCGTGGGCGCGGTGCTGCGGGTGTTCTGGGTCGGCCTCGGCAACCTCGACTGGGACTGGCGTCCGGTCATCTGGGTCATCGCGGCGCTGACCATGATCGTCGGCTCCGTGCTGGCGATCACGCAGACCGAGATCAAGCGGATGCTGGCGTACTCGTCGGTCGCGCACGCGGGCTTCCTGCTCGTCGGCGTGATGGCGACCTTCGGCACCGCCGAGCAGAACGCGGTCTCCCTCAAGGCGATCCTGTTCTACCTCGCGGTCTACGGCGTCACCACGGTCGGCGCGTTCGCGGTCGTCACGCTGATCCGCGACCCGGGCGGCGAGGCCGGTCACCTGTCGCGCTGGGCCGGTCTCGGCAAGCGCGCCCCGGTGCTCGCCGGCACGTTCGCCTTCTTCCTGCTGGCCTTCGCGGGCATCCCGCTGACCAGCGGATTCTTCGGCAAGTACGCCGTGTTCGCGGCCGCCCTCGACAGTGGCACGCAGCCCGGCGACCCGATCGGCGGCTGGATGGCCGGCCTGGTCGTGGTGGGCGTGATCGCCTCCGCGGTGGCCGCGTTCTTCTACGTCCGCGTGATCGTGCTGATGTTCTTCAGCGAGCCCGCCGCCGACGGCCCGGCGATCGCCGTGCCCAGTACGGGGACCGTGGCGGTCATCGCGGTTTCGCTGCTGGTTACCGTAGGAGTGGGGCTCTACCCGGAGTCCGTGCTCGGTATCGCCAACGACGCTGCTAGCAGCCTGTTCATTAGATAAGGGGAATCTCTATGTCTGCGCCACCCGTGGTTGACCTTCCCATTGAGGACGAGCGGTTGGCGCAGGACGTGGCCAACGGACTGGCCGCGGTCGAGAAGCTCCTGCGCTCGTCGGTGGAGAGCGAGGACGCCTTCGTCACGGAGGCGTCCAAGCACCTCATCGAGGCGGGCGGCAAGCGGTTCCGCACGCTGATGGTGTTGCTGGCCGCCCAGTTCGGCGATCCGTCCGCGCCGGGTGTCGTGCCCGGCGCGGTGGTCATCGAGCTGACCCACCTCGGCTCGCTCTACCACGACGACGTCATGGACGAGGCCCCGGTGCGCCGGGGCTCGCCGTCCGCGAACGCCCGGTGGGACAACACCGTGGCCATCCTGACCGGCGACTACCTTTTCGCCCAGGCCAGCGACCTGCTCGCGGACCTCGGCCCCGAGCTGATCCGCATCCAGGCCCAGACGTTCTCCCGCCTCGTACGCGGCCAGATCCGCGAGACCGTGGGCCCGCGCGACGGCGAGGACCCGATCGCGCACTACCTCAACGTGCTGGCCGACAAGACCGGCTCCCTCATCGCCGCCTCCGGCCGGTTCGGCGCGCTGCTGTCCGGCGCCCCCGCGGACGTGGAGGAGCGCCTGAGCCGCGCCTGCGAGGCGATCGGCGTGGCCTGGCAGCTCGGCGACGACCTGCTCGACGTGGCCTCCTCCGGCGCGCAGTCGGGCAAGACGCCGGGCACCGACCTGCGCGAGGGCATCAGGACCCTGCCCGTCCTCTACGCGCTGGCCGCCGGCGACTCCCCGCGCCTGACCGCGCTGCTGTCGGGCCCCGTGGCCGAGGAGGACGTCGAGGAGGCTCTGGAGCTGCTGCGCGCCGACCCCGCCATGGCGCGGTCGCGGGCCGAGCTGGAGGCGTGGGTGGACCGGGCGCGGGACGACATCTCCGGTCTGCCGGACATCCCGGCCCGCGAGGCGTTCCTAGCTCTGTGCGACTACGTGGTCCGGCGTTCCGGCTGAGGCCGCGTTCCTGCGTACCCGGGCGGTCTGGCGGGCCGTCCTGAGGCTGTCGTACGTGAAGATCGCCAGGGCCAGCCACACGATCGAGAACCCGATCCATCGGCTGGACGGCATGACCTCCTTGGCGATCAGCACCCCGCACGCGAACTGCAGGATCGGCGCGATGTACTGCAGCAGCCCGATCGTGCTGAGCGGCACCCTGATCGCCGCCACGCCGAAGCAGAGCAGCGGCACCGCCGTGATGAGCCCGGCGCCGACCAGCAGCGCCGCGTGCCCCCACCCCTGACCGGGGAACGTCGACTCCCCGCTCGCCTGGAGGAAGACCAGGTAGCCGAGCGCGGGCAGCAGCAGCACCAGCGTCTCGATCGCCAGGCTCTCGGTCGCCTCGACGTTCGCCTTCTTCTTCACCAGCCCGTAGATGCCGAAGCTGACGGCCAGCACCAGCGCCACCCACGGCAGCCGGCCGTAGTCGAAGGTCAGCACCACCACCGCCAGCGCCCCGAACCCGACCGCCGTCCACTGCAGCGGACGCAGCCGCTCGCGCAGCAGCACCACCCCGAACAGCACGCTGACCAGGGGGTTGATGAAGTAGCCGAGCGCGGTCTCCACGACGTGGCCGCTGTTGACGGCGTAGATGTAGGTGCCCCAGTTGATCGTGACCGTGATGGCGGCCAGCGTGAGCAGGGCGAGCTTGCGCGGCTGCCTGGCCAGCTCCTTGAACCAGGACCAGTGGCGGCGGACGGCGAGCACCGCGAGCACGGACACGAGTGACCACACCATCCGGTGGGCGAGGATCTCCACGGCGCCGGAGGGCTTGAGGAGAGGCCAGTAGAGGGGGAAGAGGCCCCACATGGTGTAGGCGGCGATCCCGAACAGCACACCGCGCCGAGAGTCAGGCATGAATCCCATCTTCGCCGCTTACCACCCTTAACCACAAATTTCACCCTCTAAGCGGAAATGTGTAGATCTCCTAAAGCGTTGCGAGAGGTGAAGCCCACCGGGTCCGCCGCGGCGGCCCAGGTAGGCTGACCCGAGAAGGCGAGCTGGAGGTAGTGCTATGGGCTGGCTGTTCGGCGGCAACAAGACATCGATGGTCCGGCCGGAGGACGCCCTGCCGGGCCGCCCGGAGCGGATGCCCGTGGCGCCGCGCCACGCGGTCCTGGACGCTCCGCTGGCCCCGCCGTACCCCGAGGAGCTGGAGGTGGCCGACTTCGGCCTGGGCTGCTTCTGGGGCGCCGAGCGCAAGTTCTGGCAGACCCCGGGCGTCGTCACCACGGCCGTCGGCTACCAGGGCGGCTACACCCCCAACCCGACGTACGAGGAGGTCTGCTCCGGCCTCACCGGCCACACCGAGGCCGTCCGCGTGGTCTTCGACCCCGCCCGGATCTCGTACGAGGAGCTCCTCAAGGTCTTCTGGGAGGCCCACGACCCCACGCAGGGCATGCGCCAGGGCAACGACGTCGGCACCCAGTACCGCTCGGCCATCTACTACCACTCGCCGGAGCAGCGCAAGGCGGCGGAGGCTTCGCGGGAGGCGTACCAGGGGGTGCTGAGGGAGGCCGGCTACGGCGACATCACCACCGAACTGGCCGAGGCCGGGCCGTTCTACTACGCGGAGGATTATCACCAGCAGTACCTGTACAAAGTGCCTAATGGGTACTGCGGGATCGGCGGCACGGGCGTGGCCTGCCCGGTCGGCCTGACCTCCGGCGAGGCATGAACCGATGCTCCGCCGAGACCGCTGCGGTTCTGAACAGAAACCTGTACAGTTGATGCATGACTGTTCTGCACGACGCCACTGAACTGAGCGTCACAGAGGCGGCCCAGCGGGGCGTTGCCCGCCTGGTGGCTGATGCGGAACAGGGGACCGATCTGGTGGTCACCCGTCGGCATCAGCCAGTGGCGGCGGTGGTGAGCATTCGCCGGCTCAATGAGTTGGAGGAGGCGGCGGCTGATCTTCGTGATCTGGCGCTGGTGCTTGCTCGGTCGGTCACGGATACGGGAGAGCGGGTCTCGTTCGACGAGGTGCTTGCCGCTTTCGGGCATACTCGAGAGTCGCTGTCCGCCCTCCCGGACGATGAGTGAACCGTGTCGGACGTCGTCTTCACGGCGCCGGCAGTCGACGACCTCCGGCGCATTGGCCCGGACGCGGTACCCAAAGTGCTCAAGAAGATCCTCCTCCTGGTGGACAATCCTGAAGCTGGTTACCCACTCGGCGGGGAGCTGACCAGCTTCCGGAAACTGGTTGTCGGTCGCAACACCTGGCGTGTCGTCTATCGCGTCACTGAGGACAAGTCAGTGGAGATCTGCGAGGTGTGGGCTGTCGGTGAGCGTGCCGACGCGGAGGTGTACGCGGAGGCGACGGCGAGGGTCCGCGAGGTGGGTGCAGGCCGTCCCGAGATCATCCAGCTCGGTCAGGTGATCGAACGCCTTGGCAGGCTGGCCGATCACATGAGGGTGGAGAACGCACCTCCTAGAGAACCGGTTCCGGATTGGCTCGCGGACCGGTTGATCTTCACGGCCGGGATGGCGCGTGAGGCCGTTGCCGCTCTTGACCTTCAAGAGGCGGTCGACAGGTGGGCTGAGTACCGGTCCAAGGCTCATTAGGTCGTGCATCTGTTGCCTGAAGCGAAGCGCTACCGCCAGCAGTACCTGTACAAAGTGCCCAATGGGTACTGCGGGATCGGGGGCACCAACGTCAAGCTGGGTGACCCGTCCACGGATGTCTGCCAGATGGAGTTTGGAACCCGCATCTGAACTCCGCTGAGACCGTTCGCGCGGCACGCGGACGCGGATGTCGATTCCGGCGCGCGGACGCTGGGACTTGCGTAAGCTGCAAGCTATGTTTCAGGTTATGAAACAGCCGCCATCCGTCTTGCTTCCGCTGCTGCGCTCTCCATTTCAGGGGGAGCTCCTGGCCTGGCTCTTTCTGCACCCAGGTGAGGAGTACCCCCTAATTGAGCTGGCGAAGAGGTTCGGCGTCTCGGCCCCTACGGTGACTCGCGAAGTCGATCGTCTCGCTGCTGCGGGTTTGCTCATCGAGCGCAGGATCGGCAACCTGCGGATGGTCCAGGCGGACACCGACGTGGTCGTGGCCCGCCCGCTGACCGAGCTGCTCGCCTTGACGTATGGCCCGGTGGCGGTGCTCGGTGAGCGGCTCTCCGAAATCGCTGCTGTTGAGGAGGCGTACATCTACGGCTCCTGGGCCGCGCGCTACTCGGGCGAGCCGGGAAGAGTACCGAAGGATGTGGACGTCCTGGTTGTCGGAGCCGCCGATGAGGACGATCTTTACGAGGCCGCCAGGGCCGCGGAGCGGCAACTCGGCAGAGAGGTGAACATACGTCGGCTCAGCCGCGACGACTGGGAGGCATCTGCCGGCGACCCCTTCCTGGAAACGGTCAGATCTCGGCCGCTTGTCCGACTCAAGATTGAGAAGAGGGAGAGCCGGTGAGATGGGAGCAGGGGCGCGCTGCCCTTGAAGGCATGCTCGGCCGTGGTGAGATCGAAAAAGTGGCGGCGAGCCGCGCACAGGCGGAGGAACTGCTGACTCAGGCCCGCAAACACATGGCGACGGCTCGCCTTGCAATGGAATCGGATCCGATCGGCGCCTACCAACTGCTCTACGACGCGGCTCGCAAGGCTCTGTGCGCGGTGCTGGAGAACCAAGGTCTTCGGGCCAGTAGCCGAGGCGGGCACATCGCCGTGTATGAGGCGGTCAGTGCACAGCTTGATCCACCGCTGGGGCAGAGTCTGCGGTCTTTCGACCGGATGCGGCGGCGACGGAACGAAGCAGAGTACCCGCGCCTGGGCTCCCCCCGTTTCAGTGCCGATGACGTCAGAGCCGACTTGACCAAGGTCGAGGTGATCGTGGAGATCTCGACGAAGGTGATCGATCAGATGCAGCCTTTCTGACGGCGGTTTCTCGCTACACCAGCAAAGCGCTGCCGTCGGCCATGGCTCTGAGGCAGGAACGGGTACTGCGGGATCGGGGGCACCGACGGCAAACTAGGTGACCCATTCGAGTGGGGCGCCTGCCAGACGGGCCTGATCCCGGCCGAGGAGTAGCTCCGCATCTTTCGCTGTACGGCTCGTGCCCAGCCATGGGGACGAGCCGTCCCGCTGCCCGGACTTCATTCGGTTCCTACAGTCCGGCGGCGGATCAGCCGGTGGTCCAGATGCCTGCCGTCGGACAGTTCCACATCCGCCACCCGGATGTCGAGCCACGGGCCGGTGCAGAGGCGTAGACCTCTGTACGGCGAGCCACTCGGCGAAGGCGGCGCGCGTCCCGCCGCCGCGAAGCGGTCGTGCATCCTGCAGCAAGATCCAAGCCGTTTGCAATCGTGGCCCGGAATCCTACTGCCGTGAAACACACCGGGCCGTCACGGAGAAGCGTGATGCGCCGGGACATGAGAGCACCGGTGCGGTCCATGCCGGGGAATCGCAAGGACCACAAGGCGTCCGGCAAGCTGCCGCGATCCCATCGCTCCTTCTGATGACTTCCGGTGACGCTGTCACCGGCAGGTGATCGACCGGGTCGGGCTTCGGCGGTGCAGGCCCTCGAACGAGATGGGGAGGCAGTGGACATGAGCATCGTGCCATTGTTCGGAATCGTGTTCGGAGCGGTGTTCATCGGGACGAGCGTCCGTGTCATCACCGTTGGGCAGTGGCTGCGGCGGCACGGGACGCGGGTGCCGGGCGTCGTCGTGAGACTGCGCCGGTCCGGCGGCCACCGCGTGTACTACCCCACACTGCGGTTCCGGACGTTGCAGGGCTTCGTGGTGGAGACCGAGTCGGACCTGGGCTTCAACCCGTCGCCGGTTCGCGTGGGCCAGCAAGTCATGGTGGTCTACGACCCTGAGCGACCCCAGCGTGTCCGTCTGGACGGGGCGGTCGGCAGTGGCGTGCTTCACAGCGTGCTGTTCCTGATCGTTGGAGCGGTCGTCCTGGTGGTCTCCCTTGTCTTCACGGCCAGTTCCTGGTTGTGAGGACGGCTACTGCGGCATCGGAGTGGTCAGTCGACCAGGCCGGCGCGGTAGGCGGCGATGGCCACTTGTACGCGGTTCGTGACGGCGAGCTTGACGAACAGGTGGGAGATGTGGCTCTTGACCGTGGCCTCGCTCATGTTCAGGCGGGCTGCGATCTCGGTGTTGGAGTGGCCGAGCCCGACCTCGACGAGCACCTCGCGCTCGCGTCCGGTCAGGGTCTCCAGCCGGGCGAGCGCGTCACGGCGGCGCCGGATGGGTTGGTCGGTGGTGAGCCGGTGGATCAGCCGCCGAGTGATCCGCGGGGACAGCATCGAGTCGCCGCCGTGCGCGAGACGGATGGCCTGGATCAGGTCGTGCGGCGAGGTGTCCTTGAGCAGGAACCCGCAGGCTCCCGCCTCCAGGGCGGTGAAGACGTGCTCGTCGCTGTCTAACGTGGAGAGGATGATCACCGCGGGTGTCCGGGCGAGCCGGCGGATGGCCCCGGTGGCGGCGAGGCCGTCGTACCGGGGCATCCTGACGTCCATCAGGACGACGTCGGGCCCCAGGCGGCGGACCGCGTCGACGGCCTGGTTGCCGTCCTCGGCCTCGCCCACGACCTCCACGTCGGGTGCGGACTCGATGATGAACCGCAGTCCCGCGCGGATCAGCGGCTCATCGTCAACCAGCAGTGTCCTGATCATGTGATTCCCTCGGGAATGCGTCCGTGGCGTGCCACGGCAGCCGGCCCTCCAGACGCCAGCCTCCCGCATCGTCCGGCCCGCCGCGCACCGTTCCGCCGATCAGCCGGAAGCGCTCCGCCAGGCCCACCAGGCCGACCCCGGCGCCGGTCTCCAGACTCGGCTGGAGCGATGGTCCGTTGGTGACCGTGATCGTGACGCCGTCTTCCCTGCTCCCGGTCGCCGTGACCGTGACCGGGGCCCCGTGGGCGTGCTTGTGCGCATTGGTCAGGCCCTCCTGGACGAGGCGATGCGCGGCTCTGGCCGTTTCCGATGGCCACGTGCCGATGTCGCCGTGCAGGGTGACGGTCCCGCCGGCCGATCGCCAGGAGTCCACCAGCCGCCGCAGGTCGGGGAAGCCGTCGTCGTCATCGTCGGGCCCGGCGCGCAGCACGCCAAGGATCTTGCGCAGCTCTTCGAGGGCCTCCTGCGCGCTGACCCTGATCAGCGCCGCCTCCCGCTCGATGCGCTCCGGCCCTGCGCTCGCGTTCACCTCGAGGCCGCCGGCATGCAGCGAGATGAGCGTGACCTTGTGCGCGAGCACGTCGTGCATCTCCCGGGCGATCCGGCCGCGCTCGGCGGACCTCGCCTGTTCGTTGCGCAGACGCTGCTCGGCCTCGGCGCGTTCGGCGCGCTCGCGCAGCGATCGGGTCAGCTCGCGGCGGGTGGTGGCGTACGCCCCTGCCGCCAGCGTGACCCCGGTCGCGGTCGCCGCCGAGATCAGCGCGTCCGTGCCCAACCGGCCGCCGTCCACCCACTGCTGGGCCAGGAACCCCGCCATGCCGATCGCCGCCAGCGCCGGGAAACGCCTGCCCGCGCCGGAGAACAGGCTGATCAGCAGCGGCCCCGGATTGCCCGACAGCACGTACGCGCCCGCCCCGGCGACGGCCACCGCCACCGGCCAGCGGCCCCGGAACCAGATCGCACCCGTGCCCGCCAGCCCGGCGACAGCGATGACGGGTCGCGGCAGCGGCGCCCACGGCGTCTTGACCGCCAGGACGGTGAGGAACAGGCAGAGCGCCACGGAGGCCGCGTTGATCGCGTGTGGCCCGAGCGCGGACATCCGCCGCAGCGCCGCGCGTAACGACAGCATCGGTCCAGCGTAGCCAGGGCGGCGGCGCACCACCTCATCCCGGCGTCGGCGCTGGACGCCGGGCGTCTCCGACTTTCGTCGGAGACGCCCATGGCCGCGATGGCGATGCGGCCGCGCCCTCGCCGGCCGCATCGTGGATGGCCCCGACAAGGTCAGGAGCCGCCCGTGTATGTCTTCCGTTCGATGCTCGTCGCGGTGTGCGCGGCGCTGATGATCCTCGTGCCGCGTCCCGCCGCGGCAGCTGCCGAGATTCCGGACGAACGCGCTCTGGCCGCCTTCTTCGACGCCGCGGTGGCGGACGGGCTGGCGGCCGACCACGTGCCGGGCGCGGTCGTCTCGGTGGTGGGCGGCGGGAAGCTGCTCTTCAGCAAGGGGTACGGGCTGGCCGACGTCGAGAACCGCAGGCCCTTCGACCCGGCCACCTCGATGGTCCGGATCGCCTCGATCACCAAGCTGTTCACCTGGACCGCGGTGATGCAGCAGGTTCAGCGGGGCAAGCTGGACCTGAAGGCGGACCTGAACCGCTACCTCACCGCGTTCCGGATCCCCGCGACCTACCCCCGGCCGATCACGCTGCAGGACCTGATGGACCACACGGCCGGGTTCGAGGACCGCACGATCGGCGTGGGGTCGCGGAGCAAGGACGACGTGCCGCCCTTGGCGGACTATCTCGCCGACAACATGCCCGCGCGGGTGCGTCCGCCCGGCGAGGTGTCGGCGTACTCGAACTATGGGGCGGCGCTGGCCGGACACATCGTGGCGCGGGTGAGCGGGCAGCCGTATGACGAGTACGTGCGCGACCACATCCTCGACCCGCTCGCGATGCGGCACAGCACGGCCGCCGAGCCGGTTCCCGCCCACTTGGCCGCGGATCTGGCGCGCAGCTACGACTACGAGGACGGGGCGTATCGGCGCAAGCCGTTCGTCTTCGACAACCTCGCCCCCGACGGGTCGATCAGTGCCACCGCGAACGACATGGCCCACTTCATGATCGCTCACCTGCTGGACGGACGCTTCGGCGACCGGCGCATCCTCGACGAGCCGACGGCCCGGCTCATGCACAGGCGGACGTTCGCTGCCGATCCGCGCATCGACGGGTACGCCCACGGGTTCAAGGAGCAGACACTCAACGGGCATCGCGTGCTCATGCACGACGGCGGCTGGGAGGGCTTCCAGAGCGCGTTGCTGCTGGTGCCCGACGCCGGCCTCGGCCTGTTCGTCTCCACGAACAGTCTCGGCGGGGCCGACGCCATGACCAAGATCATTACTGCCTTCTTCGACCGTTTCCTGCCTGGGGAGCGCGCCGTGCCCGACGGCGGTGCTCCCGTCGTGCCTGTCGAAGGCTTCTACAAGCTCACCAGGTCCGCGGAGTCCAGCATCGAGAAGGTGGTCGCCCTGACCAGTTCCACCCGGCTGCGGGTGGAAGGCGGGAAGCTCATCTTCGGAGGCTCGACGTGGAGCCCGCTGGGGCCTGGGCTCTATCAGCAGAACGGCGGCACGCAGCGGCTGGCGCTGATGACCGGCGGGAGCGGTGTCGCGTACGTGGCCACGGACGGCCCCGCCTACCAGCGCGTCCCCTGGTGGGACACCCCGCCGGTCAATGCCGTCATCGTCCTGCTGTTCGCCGTCACCGCACTGACCGCCGTGCTCGGCCTGCCGGTGGCCGCCGTGGTCCGTCCGGCCAGGAAGCGTTCCGTTTCGCGGGTCTGGCGCGCTGGGCGTGTTTTGACTGGGCTCGCCGCCGCGGCCGGGCTGGTGTTCGTGGTGCTGTTCACGCTGGTTCTGACCGGCGACACGAGCATCCTGTACGGCGTGCCGACCAACGTCCAGGTCCTCCTGGCGCTGCCGCTGCTGGTCCTCGCCCTCACCGTCGCCGCGGTCGCCATGACCGTGAGGGCTTGGCGGCGCGCGGGCGTCCTGGCCCGCGGCCATCAGGTGGTCGTACTGGCGGGGCTGCTGGCCCTCCTCTGGTTCTGCCAGCACTGGAACTTGCTCGGCTGGCACCTGTGATCACTCAACCGCCTGGGGCGGCGAGCTGCCCGGTCGTGCTGATCGCCGGCGCAGCCGGATCAGGCGCCCGGCAGCCCGCCGTGCAGATCGAGGGAGGCGCGATGCCTTCGAAGAGCAGCGTCAGCGACTCTCCGCTCTCCACGATCGCTGTCGTCACGTACGGCTGTTCTGCTGGCCGGCGTGCGCGGCGAGGTCGTCGGCCAACCGCTGTACGAGGCGCTGCAAGAAGCGCTGCGCGAACCAGCGCGACCACCACGACGTGGTGTACTGACCCTGCCAATGGATGAGAGTCCCACTGTCGGTGGGCTTCAGTTCGACCCGGGCCCGGTAGTCACGGATGATCGGCAGGAACTCTGCCTCGTAGGCGAACAAGGCCGGCTCCTGCAGTTCCGTGATCTGCTCCCGGCTGACGTTCTTGCCCTTGCGGAATGCGCGAACCGCTCCCACCTGATCACGGCCGGCCGGATCGAGGTCTGCCGAGCGCTCTCGATCCAGGTCGCCCAGTGACGACCACCTCGGCCACGACTCGGCATCGACAAGTAGCGCCCAAATCGCTTCCCGGGGCGCTACGGAGAAGGCAGAAACGGCGTAGTGAAGCATGGTGTCCTCTTGTTCATCACGTAGGTTGCGGGGAGCCGACGTCACCGGGTCTCGGGCAGGGGCAGGAAGCGCCGGAAGGTCGCAAGAGCGACGAAGAGGACTGCGAAATGCATGAGGCCCAAGGCGATGCCGCCGACCGAATCCAGGGACAGCGCGATCAGCACATCGGGGATCAGTGAGATGACCATGACCAGCGGCACCAGCCAGGACAGCATCCTGGCGGGGTCTTCGGCGAAGCGGCGCACGATCGTCCATCCCGTAGCACCCAGGATGACGCCGATCAGGGTCAACGAAAGGTAGGCAGGTGGGGTCAGACCTGGAACGACAGCAGAGTCCGCACCGAGAGCCTGCGCGGCGAGCGCGATCAGGGCGTTGAGTAGGCCGGCGCCGCCGGTGGCGGTCAGCACGGCAAAGCCGAATCCGCGGGCGATGGACTTGGTGATCACGAAGGTTCCTTCGGGTCAGCGGCTGACGGCCGCAACGGGTAGCGATCCGATGGGCCATCGCAGGGCCCGCCGACGAGTGACGGCTGTTCCCCGATCAGGAAGCCTCGGTCGCTGGCCGGACAACTGGCTGCTGACCGGACTTCTTCGCCGGCAAGGCGTCGTCGACGCCCACGGCCAGAACCCGCCCAGCCAGCACGCAGATGAAATGCGACTACTGCGATCAACGTGAGGATGCGGAACATCAGCCGTCGCCGTGGCTGCCTCTCCGGGACCGGCCTCCCGCAGTGGATGTCGTCACCGAGCCGTGCCGGACACGACCGGAGCCGGACGTTCAGACGACTCGGCGACGAGCCGCCGGTGAACGATCCTGCGGGCAACACCGAGGACGAGCGCGCGCAACGCCGCTGCCGGCTTGCTCGAAGGGACGAACCTCTGCTGCTTGATTTTCGCGGTGCGCTGCTGCTCGGTGATGAACGGACGAAGCCCGGTCTCCCACGCGTTCAGAGCGTCGTCGAGATCGTCGGGGTGCTCCTGCACGGCCTTGCCGAGAGCAGCGCCGCCACACAGCGAGGCCGAAGCGCCCATACCCGAGTAGGTGGTCAGGCACCACGCCGCGTCACCGAGCAGGACCACCCGGCCCGAACTCCACCGCGGCATCTTCACCTGGTGAACCGAGTCGAACAGGACGTCGGGGGCATCCTCCAGGGAGTCCAGGATGTGGCGCACCACCGGGTCGTCCATTCCCGAGTAGACCGACCGTAGCTGCTCGATCCGCGGCCCGCTGAACTGCTTCTGGATGTCATCGGTCCGGTACGTCAGCAGCGTCGTGGGCGCGTGATCAGCGAACCCGAACACCCACGCCGCGCGCCCGGCGCGCGGGACGACGACGGTGTCGGTCGGAGCGAACGAGGGCACGTGCTCCTTGAGTTGGAAGGCGCACACGATCGCGTTCCAATCCGTCAGGTAATCCTCGTCCGGGCCGAACACCATCCGGCGCACGGTCGAGCGCAGCCCGTCCGCTCCGACGACAAGATCGAACGTCTCGCGGTGCTGCGCGCCGGAACCGGCGTCTTCGAGCAGGACCTGTACTCCGTCGCCGCTCTGGATGATCTCGATCGGGGTGGTGGCGAACCGCACCTCGACCGGGTCCTCAACACCATCGTCGGTGATGCTCTGCCACAGCGCGGCCTCGATGTCGCCACGTAACACCGCCGCCGGACCAGGCTGGTCCAGGAACCCCAGTTCCGGCTTCGGATTGCCGCGACGATCCAGCGCCCAAGTGTTCCCGCCCTCCTTCCATGCCGGGTTGCGGGTGTGCAGGTGGTCGGCGATGCCCAGGTCGGCAGCGGCCTGTCGGCCCTCCGGGAACAGGAAGATGAAGTAGCCCCCAGTTCGACGCTCGGCGGCCCGCTCGATGATCACGGGCGTCCATCCCGCTCGGCGCAGCCCGATCGCCGCGGACATTCCCGCGATTCCCAGACCGACGACCAACGCACGCTTCTGCATGGTGTTCCCCTCTTCCTGATCTGGCTGGTTGTTCCGATGACGGAGGCGAGGCTCATAACGCTTGGCAGGCAGCCGCTCCGTCACCTCCGGGAGCCGCATGGCCGCAGTTCCTTAACTAAGTTCAACTCGCCTGGAGCAAGCGTGCCTGAACTTTGTTAAGGTGTCAACCGTGGCAAAGGGCATCAACAAGGAGCGGATCGTGGCGGCAGCGCTCGAGCTGCTCGACGAGAAGGGCATGGACGCACTCACTGTCCGTGCGCTCGCTGCGCGGCTCGATGTGCAAGCACCCGCGCTGTACTGGCACGTCCGCAACAAACAGGAACTGCTCGACGAGATGAGCACGTTCGTGATGCGCCGCGTGACGGACGCGTTGTCGGAGATCCCGCCCGGCGCCGGCTGGCGGGCCAACCTCGCCGACTACGGCCGCATCCTGCGCATGGAATACCTGCGCCATCGGGACGGGGCTCGCATCTTCAGCGGCACGCGCTTGTCGGACCCGGACGTGGTGAAAGCAAAGGAAACCTGGCTCGCGCGCTTCGTGGCGGCCGGATTCACCCTCGTCGATGCCGACGATGCCATCGATGTGGTCACCGCGTTCGTCGTCGGGTTCGTCATCGAGGAACAGGAGCGAGTGCAGTCGGACGAGGCTTCCCCAGGTCGATACTCAGCCGCCGGTCGCGATGCTTGGCTGGGCGAGGGGGCCGACCTGATCAAAGCCGTGGGTCGCCTGCCCGATGACCGCCACGCACGGTTCGCGCGGCACCTCGACATCGTCCTCGACGGACTCGCAGCGCGGCTGCACCGCTGATGGCCATGCCTCGACCTGCGCGAGTACGCGGTGGAGCGCGCGTTACAGGCAGGGGTGTCGGTGTCATGGGTCACCGCGGATGAGGCCTACGGCCTGGACTTCAAGTACCGGCGTTCCCTGGAGGAACACCGTCTCAGCCGAATCCGGCTGGTGGGAGGTCGTATTGGCTCGCAGACCGACTGATCTCCACGGTCGGGATGGCGCGCGAGGACCGGCTTCCGTGAGGGCGAAGACAGTCGGACTCGATGGCGCTTCCATGACCTACCTGGTGCCGTGCGTCTGACTACCGTCATGTTGACAGATTTGCCGTGAAGAGGATCGGCCTAATTTCGGTGGCACCTGAAAGAACATCGAAAGGGGCAGGTCATGAAGGGAACGCGGGTTGCGGGGGTGGGCCTCGCAGTCGGGGCGGTGCTGGCGCTCTGCACGATCACGGGGCCGGCGCAGGCGACCGGGGGAGGCTGGGACAGAACGGTGGGCTGCGCGGAGGCGCGGTCGGAGGTCACCTCCATCAGCGGCTGGGTCTCGCCCAACGCCTGCACTTTCATCAAGCGGCAGATCACGTTCGGCAAGGTCACCACCCCCGACCGGGTGGATGCCTACGCCGAGATCTGGGCCAAGGACGCGACGCTGTGGGAGCCGGCGAAGGCGAGCGCGCCGCTGATCCAAGGTGAGGAGGCCATCAGAAAGTCGATGAGCGGATCGCTCAGCCTGGTCCCCGACTTCCGCTTCCGCGGCACGCGCATCGCCGTGAACGGTCCCGCCGTCATGTTCGAAGCGCACAACGAGGCCACGATCAAGGGACACGAGGTCACCTACCCTGCGGTCTACCGGGTCCAGCTGACCGACGGTGGCAAGGTCGACCAGGGCCGTCGCTACTACGACCGGCACACCTGGTTCAAGCCGCTCGACCCCGGGTTGCCCGACCTGTTCGCCGGCGTCGCCGACGGCAGCACCCCCGACCAGGGCCGTAAGCCGGTCCTCGGCCCCGATGAGCTCGTCGCCCGTGCCGAGGCATGGAACGGCGAGAACGCGGAGGCACTGGTGGAACGGCTCACCGGCGCGCCGCTGTCCGCCCCTGGCCTGAACGGCGGCACGCTGCGCACCAGGCAGGGCAAGCTCGCCTACCTGAAGAGGTTCTTCGACCAGGTCAGCGATGTCCGGCTGCAGCCGGGCCAGGCCGTCAAGGTCGACGGCGCGACGTACTTGGAATGGCACGGCACGCTCCTGCCCAAGGGCCAGACCGACGCGGTCAGCTTCGGCATCATCGAGCGGGTCGGCGACAACGGTGACATCTCGAACGAGTGGGCCCTGACCTTCGACCAGCTGCCGCTCGTCGCCGACGAAGCCAAGATCACCGAGCTGTACGGCAGGCTCAGGTAGCGATCGCGGCCAGCTCCGCCCGCGAGGAGATCCCCAGCTTGGGGAAGGCCTTGTAGAGGTGGTAGCCGACGGTGCGTGGGCTGAGGTACAGCTGGGCCGCGATGTCGCGGTTGGACGCGCCCGCGGCGGCCAGCCGTACCACCTGCCTCTCCTGCGTGGTGAGGACGCTGAGCGGATCGTCCGCCTGACGCGGGGCCGCGGGGACGTCGCCGGTGGCGCGTAGCTCGGCGCGGGCGCGCTCGGCCCACAGCATCATGCCGAGCCGGTCGAAGGTCTCCAGGGCGGCGCGCAGCTGGGCGCGGGCGGCGGCCCGCTTGCGCGCCCGCCGTAGCCACTCGCCGTAGAGCAGCCGGGTGCGGGCCTGCTCGTGTGGTTGCTCGCCCTGCTCGTGCGCCCGCAGGGCCTCCTCGTACAGGTCCTCGTCATTCTCGACGAGGGCGCGGCAGCGCAGGACGACCGCGTCGGCGGACGGCACGCCGACGCCGGCCGCCCAGTTCAGGTAGTACGCCAGGGGCTCGCGCGCCCGCTCGGGCTCCCTGGCCTTGACGGCGGCCTCGATCCGGTCAGGGGCGACGAAGACGGACACCGGCGCGTTGGCGGCCGAAATCCTCTCCAGGAGCTCCAGCGACGCCTTCGGACGGCCCAGCGCGAGCTCCAGCCGCCCGAGCCCGGCCACCGCGACCGCCTCGGCCGTGCGGAGCCCGCGCATTTCCGCCTGTTCGAAGACGGCCGCGGCCGCCGTCCGGCAACCCTGCTCGTCGCCCAGCTCGCCGCGCGCCAGGGCGAGCAGCGCGGTGAGCGCGACCGCTCCGTTCCGCTGCCCCAGGTCGCCGGTCACGGGGATGATCTCCTCAAGCCTGGTCGCCGCCTCGCGATACCTGCCGAGCAGCATCTGCGCCTGCAGCCGGGTCTCCACGGCGGTGGTCAGCCAGCCGCCCATGTCGTGGGCCCTGCACTCGGCCTCGACGCGCGCCGCGGCGGCCTCGCCCTGACCGTAGCGCCCGACGGGCGCGCACAGCTGGGCCATGAAGAGCATGCCTGGCACCTGGAGCGCGGACAGATCCGGAGCGAGCACCAGCTCCTGCATGAGCGTGACCGCATCCTTCAGGTCGCCGTTGACCAGCGCGGCCAGCCCGAGCGCGCCGCTCACCAGCGGAGAGCCGATCTTGGGCAGGGCCCTGAGCAGTCCTGCCGCCTGCTCCGCCAGGCCCGGGTCACCGGCGTACCATCCGCAGCGCACCGCCTCCACGATCAGGTAGGCCGCGCGCTCGGCGTCCAGCCTGGCGACCCGCTCCGCGCCGGCGATGATGAGCTCGCCGGCCGCGGCCTGGCTGCCCTGCTCGAACTCCCGATGGGCGCGCACCTGGATCAGGTGAGCGAGGGCCAGCGGGTCCTGGATCTCCTCGCTGGCCCGGTCGGCCAGCGAGCCCGCGCGGGTCGGCTGGCCCGCGTCGCTGGCCGCCACGGCCGCGGCGGCCAGCCGTACCGACCGCTTGGCGGTGTCGGGGGTGAGTTCGGCGGCCCGCTCGTAGGCCGCGGCCATGGCCGCGAAGCCGGAACGGGTGCGCGCCCGCTCCGCGGCCAGCTCAAGCTCGCGCGCCACGTCCTCGTCAGGCGTGGTCGTCGCCGCGGCCAGATGCCAGGCCCTGCGGTCGGCGTGCTCGCCGCCGTCGAGCACCTCGGCGAGCGCACGCCGTACGGCCAGCCGCGACGTCAACGGCAGGTTCTGGTAGGCGGCGGCCCTGATGAGCGGGTGCCTGAAGGCCACCACGGCCCCGTTCACCGTGACCAGCTTGGCCTGCTCGGCCGCTTCCAGGTCCGCCACCCCGGCGGAGAAGGACTCCGCGGCGCGCAGCACGATGCCGAGATCACCTGTGTCGTCGGCCGCGAGCACCGCGAGCAGGGCCTGAGCCCTGTCGGGCAGCGCCCTGATCTGCTGCTGGAAGGCCTGCTGCACCCGGTTGGCGACCGGAAGGGTGGTGAACGGGTTCAGCTGCCCGGCCCGCTGCTCCGAGGTGAGCGTGGACGGCAGCTCGATGAGCGCGAGGGGATTGCCGCCCGCCTCGTCCAGGACGCGGTCACGCACCTGCGGCGCCAGATCCCTGGCCGACTCGGCCAGCAGCGCGACGGCGGCGTCGCGGTCCACACCGTCCAGCCACAGCTCGGGCAGCCCCTGTGGGTGGAACTCCTCCCTGCCCGCGAACACCAGCGCGATGCCTTCCGCGTCCAGCCGCCGCGCCACGAACACCAGCGCGTCGATGGACGCCCGATCGAACCACTGCGCATCGTCGACCAGGCAGAGCAGCGCCCCGTCGCCCGCGACCTCGGCCAGCAGGCTGAGCACGGCCAGCCCGACGAGGAACCGGTTCTCCGGAGCCGCCGCCCCCAGCCCCAGCGCGCCCTGCAGCGCCGCCGCCTGTGCCTCGGGCAGCACGTCGATCCGGTGAAGCTCGGAACGCAGGAGCAGATGCAGGGCGGCGTACGGCAGCTCCGCCTCGGACTCGATGCCGACCCCGTGGAGCACCCGCACCCCTGCGGCCCGCTCCGTCAGGTGGCCGAGCAACGCGGTCTTCCCGATGCCCGGCTGGCCGCGTACCACCAATGCGCTACTGCGCCCGGAACGCGCGTTCGCCAGCAGCCGATCCACCTGAGCCTGCTCCGCAGCCCGCCCGTACAGCATGGCCGAAATCTAGCGGAACGCGGACATAGCTCCGGCCTGGCAGTGCGAGCGGGGGAGCGTGACCGGACACTACCGTCACGATGACAGATTCGGCGCGGCGTCGGCCTGCGTAATTTCGTCGGCACAGGGACGACAGCGTCCCGCACGAAAGGATCTGATCATGGCCGCTCACGCCACCGCGCCCACTACTGCCGCCGACTCCGACACCGGGGCCAAGCTGCTGCGGTTCGCGCTCAAGCAGGACGCCATCGGGTCGGGCGCCAACGGCCTCGTCTTCCTGGCGGTCGCAGCGATCTTCGGCTCGATGTTCGGCCTGCCCGCCGCGTTCCTCGTGCCGGCCGGCGCGTTCCTGGTCGCCTTCGCCGCGACCCTCCTCCACCTTGCGGCGCGTCCGGTGGTGAACAGGGCGGCGGTGATCGCGGTGATGGTGGTCAACGTGGCCTGGGTGGCGGCCAGCGCGGAGATGCTGATCGCCGGATGGTTCCCGCTGACCGGTCTGGGCACGGCCTTCGTGGTCGTCCAGGCGGCAGTGGTGGCGGGCTTCACCGGCCTGCAGTTCGCCGGGCTCCGCAAGGCCTGAGCGAGCTGCGGACTGTGAGACCTCCGGATATTTCAGCTCGGCGCCTCGTCGGTCCATTCGGCGACCTCATAAGTTTCGTACTCCGACACCTCGCCGGGCTCGTGAAAACGGTCTGGCTGACTCTCGGTCGTCAGGCGGCGGGGCTTGCCGTCGTCTCCCGGGGGGAGATCGCGGGAGCCGTGCGGCGGCGTCGCCACGAGATCGCGCATGGCCAGCAGTGTTCCGTTGTCAGGGTCGATGATCCACTGGCGTCGGTAGGTACCGAGCTGCTTGGGTGCGGTGAAGAGGCCGAGGGGGACGGTCGTCTCCAACGGCAGGGCAATCACCACTCCAGGACGGCCCAACGGGTCGGTCGTCCTGCTCTCGACCTTGACGCCGGGCAGGGTGGCGAGCATCCGGAACGCGGCCGCCCGTACCGCCGGCGGGACGAGCGCCTCGGCCAGCAAGGTGCCGGCCACATCACTCAGCGCTCGGACGCGCTTCTCACCGTGCAGGGCCCGCATCGGCTGCCTCGTGACGACCGGAGCGTACGCCTCCCAATTGCCTTTGAGATCCAGCAGCGCGTTCTCCAACTGTTCGGGCTGGGTCGGCAGCGCGGCCAGCTGTTGCGGTGTCATGCCGAAGAATCGTCGATCGTCCACCCTGCGGCACGGTTGCCTGCTTTTCGGAGTTTCGAAGAACAGGGTGCCCGGCCCGTCCGCGGTCGCCACCTGCACCTTCATGGGAGCTCCCGCTTTCCGCCATTTCTGCCTGTCGCGGGCGGTCCACGGGCGGGCAGGCAAGTCCTGGACGGCGAAGCATGACTTGCCGCGCTGATCGGTCCAGTCGTCGTACTGCATCCTCGACTCGACCTTGTAGTGGTCCGCCGCGTTCTCGCCGACCGCGTAGATCTTCCCGGCGATACGGGTGGTGTGCCAGTACTTGCCGGTCGGCCCTTCCTGAACGTTGGCGGCGGCCACCAGCAGGGCGTTGCCCGGGGCCTGAGGGCTTCCGTTCTCGCCGAAACGGACCGGCTGGTCCCGGTCCGACGTCAGAGAGATGGTGGCCAGGGTCGCCGCGACCAGTGCGGTCGTCGCCATCATGCTCATCATCGGAACTCTGAAGCTGCGGCGGGAACGTCGGGGAGGATCAGAGCGCCAGTTGGCACGCAGGGCGAGCTGGTCCGGGGCCTCCTCCTGGGCCAGCGTCGTCCGCATCTGCCGGAGTGCGTCGAGTTCATCCATCGTTGTTCTCCCCCGGGAGGGCTTTGCGGAACGCTGCCGGTCCTCGAGCGACTGGCCAAGGCTCTGGACGCCGATCTGGAGGTGCGGATCAACCCGCGTGCTCCCGTAGCCTGAGCCTGATGACCGCGCCTCACAGCGCGCGTAGTGAGAGTGAGGCGGAGGCTCTGGCCGGGAGTCTCACTCCCGACGATCGCCAAATGATCCGTACCGCTGAGCTTGCGCGGTACTGGCGGCCCTCGCAGAGGGGAACGGGGACCGATGGTGGTGGAATCGGAGGCCGAACGATCTGCATCAGGGCTGGTAGTCACTAGAGCTGCGGTGACAGCAGACGTGGCCGGCAAAAGCTTCGGCGTGCGAGACTCCCGGCATGAGAGCGGCGGGTCGGGTGCTGGCCGTGCTGGTGGTGGTCGTAGCCGCCGGTTGTGCGTGGAGTCCCGATGCGGGCCCTGTCGGGCGTACGCACTCGCCTGACCGCGTCGGCGACGTGATCTCGCCGCGTCCGGTCGGGGTTGCGGAGCTTCAGGCGTTGCCGGCTCGGCCGGCGAGGTGCGCGTTGCCGCCGGAGGGGCGCGATGATCTGCGTGCGTCCGAGGTCGCGACGGCGTGGCGTACGCTCTGGGTCGATCGGGCCCGTGGATCCATGGGCCTGCTCGCCGTGGCCGCGGACGGTGCGCTCTGGACCACCTTCTGGGGGGACAAGGAGCGCGGAGGGGTGCGTCGTCGGGATGGCGGCGCGTGGCAGGCGTTCGAGGTTCCTTCCCTTCCCCGTCGTGGTGGGCAGTCGATCGTGGCGCTCGCCGCGGCCTCGGCGGATCGAGCCTGGGTGTTCGGTCAGTCCAGTGACAGGAAGGGGGCGGACACGGTCGGGTTCATCGGCACGTACGAGGGCGGCCGGTGGCGTTCGGAGGCGCTGGCGAAGCCGGCGGCCGATGCGATCGGGTGGGCCTACACCTCCGCGCGATCCCTCGGAGCGGACCGTACGTGGGCGGTGAACGGGCAGGTGGGGCTGCTGTGGACGGGGCGGGAATGGCACCGCCATCAGCTGCCCGCGCGGGCGGGCGCGCTCGGCGCGGAGGGCGAGCAGGTCTGGGCGGTGACCGGGGAGCACAGCGGGCAGCCGGTGGCGATGCGCTGGGAGCAGGCGGGGTGGCGCCTGATCGGGGTGCCCGTGCTCGAGACGCCGGACCACGAGGTGTCGGGCAGCGTGCTCCGGGACGTCGCCGTGATCGGTCCCGATGACGTCTGGGCCGTGGGCGGGGTCTCGTGGCTGATGGAGCACGAGTACGACGACGAGGGCGAGCCACTGGAAAGGGGCCGCCCGGTGGCCCTGCACTGGGACGGGAGGTCGTGGACCTGCCACTGGGGCCCGCTGGGGTCGACCGCGGGGCGTCCTGCTGGGCGGATGGCCAGGTTCGGCCAGGCGGAGCCCGACGGCAGGGGCGGCCTGTGGGTGCTCGGCCGCGGCGACCTGCTCTGGCATCTGTCCGACGGGCGCTGGACCCGGCACCGGGTGCCCGCGCCGGCCGGGTACGCGGCGAAGGTCAGCTCTCTGGCCCGGCGGCCCGGTACGAGCCAGGTCTACGCCGTGGGTTCGGTGACCTCGGAGGAGAAGGACGCCTTCGAGGTCTCCCACGCCGCCCTCTGGCGGGCGGGCTGATCAGCGCTTGCGCCGGTGGCGTGGCTTGCCGCTCACCCCGCCGAACAGTGCCAGGCCCTTCACCACCAGCACCGGCGCCGACGGATCGACGTCCGCGCTGCCGTGTACGTCGAAGCCGCCGAAGATCCCGATGCCCTCGCTGCGCACCTCCATCCCCTCGGGCACGATGATCTCGGCCCCTCCGAAGATCGCGTTGATCCTGATCTCGACCTCCCTCGCCTCGAACTCGGCATCGGTCAGGTCGAGCCGCACGCCACCGAAGAGGGCCAGCCCGGTGGTCCGGCGCCGTACCCGCCAGCGGCCCTTGCGCTCGCTGCCGCCGAAGACGGCGATGACGTTCTCGGGCGCGGACTCCGTGGCCGGCGGGTTGGAGACCAGGCTGGGGGCCACCGGGTGGCGCTGGTCGGCCTGGAGGTCATGGGTGAGGAGCTGGAGCTCTCCCACGGTCTTGGCCAGGTAGACCTTGTCCAGGCGTTCGGAGTACTCCTCGTGGCTCAGCTGGCCGGTGCTCATGGCTTCGCCGAGCACGGCGGCGATCTGCTCCCGGTTGTTGTCCGAGGCGCGGAGGTGTGACGGCTGAGGGTCCCTGGGCGAGGGGAGGTTTTCCATAGCAGTCACGATAGTACGCGTTCAGGGGCGGTTGAGGTAGAGGAGGACGGCCAGGACGCGGCGGTGGTCCTCCTCCGAGTTCGCCAGGCCGAGCTTGGCGAGGATCGAGCTGACATGGGTCTCCACCGTCCGGTCGGTCAGCCAGAGGCGCCGGGCGATGCCGACGTTCGTACGGCCCTCCGCCATCAGCGCCAGCACCTCGCGCTCCCGCGCGCTGAGCGACGCAAGAGGGTCGCCGGTCCGGGGGGAGCGACAGCAGCGGCGCGGAGGCGCCGGCCCTGGCCGCGGCCCACCCCGGCCTGTACCGCCTCGCCACCGTCGCCGCGATGCTGGCGAGCATGCTCATGGTCCCGGCGGCTCTCGGCGTCAAGCGGCTCGTGGCGGACCGGAGCCCGGGACTCGCTTTCATCGGTACGGTGCTGACGGCCGGTGGATACATCTGCTACTTCGGGATCGCCCTCAGCGGGATCACCGACGTCGCCATGGCCGAGCACGGCGGCCCCGTCCAGGACTACGCGATCGTCCTCGACAACAGCCAGAGCGACGCCTCGACCCTGTGGGTGTTCCTCCTCTTCGTGCTCGGCAACCTGGTCGGGACGCTGCTGCTCGGCCTGGTCCTCCTCCGCAGCCGCAGGGTCCCGCTCTGGACGGCCGCCGCGGTCCTCGCCTGGCCTCCGCTCCACCTGACCGGACTGGTGGTGGGCAGCGAGTGGTTCGAGGTCGCGGGCGCCGCCCTGCAGGCGGTCGGCCTGACGGCCACCGGCTCCCGCCTCCTGACCGCACCTCGATGACCTCTCGGAGACCCCTGTGCGCGGAGCCTGCGTCCGTCAGGCCTGCCCCGGGGTCTCGTGGCTGGGCTGCGCAGCCGCCGCTTCTCAGTCCACCGCAGCGAGATACGGACGCTCCTGCTCAAGCCACTCCAAGCTCAACCTGGCCCCCGTGGTGAGCTCCACCGTCGCCAGTGATGCCGCTCTCCAGCTCTTGCCCCTCCTCCACCTGAAGTGTGGCGCCATGACCGCCAGCTCTGGCCAACGTGCGAGATTCGCCTCGTGCACCCACTCCTCCGGGTACATGGCATCGACCGTGAGCAGCATCTCTCCGTCGACGGCGAAGCCGATGCGGTTGTTGGCGTTCACGTTCCAGTAGACGCTGTAAGCGCGGGCACCGGCGCTGAGACGCGACAGTACCGGAGGATGAACCCCGTGAAACCCGTTGTATTCGAACAACTCGGTCACCGAGCCGGACTGGCCCACCAGCACAGCCCAGGCACCTTCGTCGGAGTAGTCGTCCTCAAAGCGGGACACCTCATGGACCTCGTGACTTGCGCCGCCACTCACCCGGTCGCCAATCTCGGTGAGTGTGAGCGGCTTTCCGTCGTCAGGAACGACAACGGTCCAGCAAATGCCCGTTCCCAGCCAATGATCCTTGAGTAAGCGCTGGTAGTAGCGATACACCTCAGAGCCCGCAGGCTTCCCGGTGCTCATGACATGCAACTCCGTCACGTCAGATGGTTGGAGTGCAAGATCTTCGCAGTCTCCCCGAACCGGAAGCCACCATGGACGTTTCACTCAGCGCCTACGAACGCGCCCAGCACCAGTTCCCCGATCACGGCTGCCTGACCTGGATCGGAACCGGTACGTCCGACGAGGCGTTCGCCGGCCTGGTACGTGGTTTCGGCGGCGACCCGGCCACCGCCCACCCCGCCACCTGGGCGGACGCCGAAGGCGAAGCCTACGACGACCTGGCCGAGGACGCCGACGGCATCATGCTGGCCGCTCGGCACGGAGCGTGGACGGTCGTCATGGAACTCTTCAACGCGCGGGGCATGAGCCTGCGGACGCTGCGCGACCTGGCGGCCGGCGGCGAGGCGTACAGCGTGGGGTGGACCGTGAACGGCCTGGCGAGCGTCACGTACGTGGTCCGGGGCGAGCTGGTCGCCACCTTCGAGCCCGCCGACCTGGCAGGCGTCGCCCCCGCGTCCGGCCGTGACTGGCTGGCCGGGCTCCCGGTGTCGGAGGAGCAGTGGCGGCGGCACTGGTTCGGCGCGGCGCTGGCCGTCGGGGAGGAACTGTCCGGAGCGCGCGTGGACGGCTCCTGGCTGCGGCGGGAACACCTGTGCGTCCAGTTGCACCCGCTGCCGCCCCGCCCCGTGACGCCCGCGGACCTGCTGGACGCGGACATGCGGGCCGTCGCCGACCGCGATCCGCGCATCGGGGCGATCGCCGCCGACCCGACGCCCGCCAGGCTGCCGGAGATCATCCTTCTCGCCGCCGAACTGGCCGTCGTCACCACCGGCCTGGAGGGCCCGTCGATCGAGGAGGCTATGCGCTTCATCGCCGCCGGCGACCGAGGCGACACGGCCCAGGAGACCCGCACTCGCCTCTTCCGCCTGCGCGACCGGTACCGCTCCGAAGCTCGCGGCGTTCCCGGTGCGACTCCGGGGCACGACACCGAGCACGGCCGCCTGCTGCTGAAGGAACGGGCCGTGCAGGCGCTGATCTACGCGCTGCGGCCCGGCGCCGACCTCGCCGAGGTCGCGCGAGAGACCGTCGAGGCCGCCGGAGAGACCCATCTCCGCGAGGACAACGGCGACCGCGAGCGGGAACGCATCCTGAGCGTCGTTACCTACTACCTGCGCACCGGGATGAGCCCGTGGTGACCGGTCCCGAGTAAGTGGCGTTCGTCGGTACTCCAGCCGCACTTGTCGAGTCCCGAGGACTCGTGGGCCTTCCCGGAGCTCGCAGGGTGGGGCGGGCGTACGGGAGACTGGGCAGGTGACCGACGACCGTCCCGACGCGCCCGTGACCAGCCCCTCCATCATCCTGCTCACGCTGGCCCGCCGGATCGAGACCGAGCTCAATGCCGCCCTCTCCCCGCTCGACCTCACGGTGAGCAGGCTGGGGCTGCTCGGACACATCGCCGGTGTGCCGGGCGTCTCGTTCAGCGATCTGGCGCGCATGTCCGGGACCACGGTTCAGAGCGTTCACGCGGCCGTCAAGACGCTGGCCGGGGCCGGGCTGGTGCGCGACAACACCGCCCGGGCCGGCTCGGCGTCCGCGATCGAGGTGACGCCGGAGGGCGCGCGGCTCCTCAACGCGGCGAAGGAGGCGGTGAGCGGCGTCGACGAGCGGCTGTTCGGCCCGGACGCGGACCCGATCCAGCGGCAGATCGCCGACGCCGTCCGCGCCGCCTTCTCCGGCGGCGACCCCACCTGATTCCTGGGCCGGTCGCGGCCCGCCCCGCATCCAGGCCTGGCCCGAGGCTGCCCGCACGACCTTCAAGGAGACTGAAGGATGCGGTAGGCTTCAGGCTGCCTGAAGGTCGGGGAGGAGAGCCTGTGGAAGCGCTTTTGTTGTCGGTGCACGTGCTGGCGGGCATCGTGTTCGTCGGAGGTTCGGCCGTCGCGGCCAGCCTGTTCCCCCGTTACGCGCCCATCGCGGCCGGAGTTCCCGCCGGAGGCGTACCTGAGGCCGCGTCGCCTCAGGTCGAGCCGGACCGCAATCGGGCCGTGGCTCTGGCGATGCACCGCATCACCCGCGGCTACAGCCTCTTCGGCATCGTCGTACCCGTCGTCGGCGTCGTGCTGGCCCTGGTCCAGGGGCGGATGGGCGAGATCTGGGTCAATGTCTCCATGCTCCTGACCGCCGCCGCGGGCGGTCTGCTCGCCTTGCAGATCTACCCCCGGCAGCGGGCCGCGCTGGCCGAGCCGGGCGACGCCGGGTCTCTGCGCAGGCTGTCCATGCTCGCCGGGATCTACAACCTGCTCTGGCCCGCCGTCGTCGTCCTGATGATCGTCCGCCCGGGTGCTGACTGAGCACGGATCCGTCGAGGAGGCGCTTGGGCCAGAGCGCTCAGGACGGCGAGGGCCGGCGTACGGATACCTCAAGGACCACGGCGTGGGCGCCGTCGGCGTCGACGAGGTGTTCTTCCACCGTAGGGCCGGTGATGGCGAGGTGGTGGCGGCGCAGCCAGCCGAACAGGTCCCGCCCGGCCCGGACCACGTCCGTCGAGGGCGGGACGACGGCCCGTACGGCGGCGCGCGCGGGCAGGGTGAGCTGCTCGCCGCCATCGCGATCGGTGCTCACCGCCGCCGTGAACCCGCCGGTCGGCTCCCCGCGCAGCCAGGTCAGCAGGGTCGCCGGCGGCGCCGGGCACAGCGCGGCCAGCTCGGACGGGTGGTCGAGACGCACGCGGCGTACGCGCAGGCGGCGTGAGCCCAGCGTGGTTTCCTGGGGCAGGATCGACATCGGGGTGGTCAGGCGGTCCTCGGCATGAGCCGCGGCGGCGGTGAGGGCGGCGATGTCGTGCCTGATGCTCGTCACGATCTCGGCCAGGGCCTGTCGCAGCTGCGTCTCGGGCGCGTCCAGCAGGTCGGCGATCTGGCGTAACGGCAGGCCGAGGCGCTGCAGGCCGCGGATGCGTTCCAATCGCGACAGCTCGGCCACGCCATAGCGGCGGTAGCCGGTGGATCGGTCTACGGCGGCGGGCGGCAGGAGTCCGATCTTGTCGTAGTGGCGCAGGGTTCGTTCGGACACGCCGACCATGCGCGCCAGTTGCCCGATCCGCCACATCCCTGGCTCCTCTCCGCGGCAGGTTGACTTTGTCCCTGCGGCAAGGTCCTACCGTCACCGTCCATGACCGATGCGAACCCTCGGAACCGGCTCACCGGTGTCCTGCTGTTGACCTCGTTGGTGGCCATGATCGCCGGTGCGGCCATCGTGGTGCCATCGGGGTTGACCCTGAATTCGGCCGACCCCGGCGCCGCGCTGGCCGCCGTGGGCGAGCAGCCCGGGCTGCACCTGACCGAGCTGGCCTTCGACGTACTGGGCTGGCTGGCGCTGACCGCGGCCGGGCTCGTGATGTCCGCCCGCTCCGCCCGGGCACCGGAACCGCACCTGGTGACGCTGGCCGGCGGGCTGCTGGCCGCCGCCGGGCTGGCCGGTCTGCTTCACGACGCGGGGAACCTGGCGCTGACCCAGCTGGCCGCCCGCCCCACCGCCCCGGCGGTCGCCACCGTGGCCTGGGCGGTGCTGCTCACCGCCAAATGGGCGGTCAACCTGGCCGGACTGCTGTGGGTCGCCGCGACCGCCGCGGCGGCGGCCGGCCTCCCGATGCCGGCCGGGCTCCGCGTCGCCGGTGCGGCCGCCGCGCTCTCGGGCGCGGCCGCGGCCGTCCTTCCGTGGACGACCGGGACGGGCGGGCCGCCGGTGGCTCTGGAGCAGCTCGGGTACGCACTCCACCTGCCGGTCATGATCTGGTACGGGGTGCTGGGCGGGCGCTACCTGCGTCACCGGTAAGTCGGAAGTGTCGCCAGAATTGAAGTCGGTAAATGTCCACCTGGTACAGGTCGCGAGGAAAATCCGGCTCCCTGTCGTTGTCCAGACGCTTGTGTTGCACGCGAGCCGCCCACACGGAGTCGGGTCGCCCCAGGTCGAAAACCTGCTGTTCGTAGCCTTCCTCGTAGTAGTCCTGAAGGGTGATCCTGCCTGACCGCAGATAGATCTCCCCGGTCCACGCGTCTTCCCAGACCGGTTCCGGCAAAGGAGGCTCGCCGGTCCACAGTTCGAAGCGGATGTACGCCGGGGTACGCCGCACCGTCTCCAGCACCAGGCCATCACGGCCAATTGCGGCCCCTGGAATGGTCGCCGTCGACTTCCAGGCGCCATCCCACGGAGCCTGGTCCTGTCCGTGCAGAGCGGCCAGGTCTGCCACGAGGCACCACCCGAGATCGGTCTCGATGGCGTCCACCAGGCTCTTGATCAGCTCCGTCACGAAAGACTCCCTCTCGTCTTCGTTCCAGGACGCGCCCGTCCTCGTCGAGGCGATGGAACCAGCCGAGTGAGACGGTTTCTGATCACAATCCTCGCCGTTCAGCCGCCCCCACCGCCACCAAGGGCATGGCGCCCGAGGTCACTGCGCAGGCGAAGAGATGGAGGAGGGCTGGTCCAGGGACCGCGAGACCCTCGGACGGCCAGGATCATATTCGCTGGTGCTCCAGATGGCATCGACGAGCGCGATACCGGCAGCTGCTCTCGGATGGGCGCGAGATCAGATGGTGGTGGACTCGCAGACCGAATGTCCCATGCAGGGGCGTAGGCATGGCAAGGGGACGGAAGGCGGTCACCGTGACAATGGTCAAGATTCGGCTTTCCGCCTCGCCTGCTCCTGGTGCTCGTGCGATTATCGCACTATGAAGGATCCGGGCGAGTGGCTGGACATCGGTGAGCGGGTGCGGGAATGCCGTATGGCTGCCGACATGTCCCAGGAGGAGCTGGCGTCGGCGCTGAAGCTCGACCGGACCATGATTGCGAAGATCGAGCGAGGCATTCGCCGTGTCGACGCGCTCGAACTCGCCAAGCTGTCAGCGGTTCTTCAGGTGCCTCTGGGATATTTCCTCGATTCGCCGCCATCGGTGGTATCTCGCCGAGCAGAGCTGACCGACGACACCGTGACGGATGCGACGCGCCAATCTCATCGGCTGGAAGTGGCTCTCTCGGCGTGGCTGGCCGATATCCGGCAGCTCGTCGAGCTGGGAGTGTTCGATCCTCCTCCGATCGAACGCTGCCCGGAGGACGTCCGGGACACGCTGGGCGCCAGGCGCGCCGCCGCCTGGGTACGCGAGCGCCTCGGTCACGGCAACGAGCCCATCGATTCGCTCATGGGTGTCTGCGAACGGCTCGGGCAACTGGTCGCGGTGGTCGAGGTGCCCGGTGAAGGCGCCTCTCTCATCGAGGACGATCTCGCCGTGGCGGTCGTCAGCAGGCATGGCGATCCTGGCCGCCGGCGCGCGACCGCGGCTCACGAGCTGGGGCATCTGGTCGTCGGGGACGAGTACTCCACGGACATAGGCATCCATGTTTCTCGTGACGAAAGAGAAGCGATCATCGATGCGTTCGCCGCGGAGCTTCTTCTTCCGGCCGCGGCAGTGCGCAGCGTTGCTGCCTCGGGTGAGAGGGCGAAGCGCGAGGATTTGGTGATCTTGGCCGCGCGTTTCAGGACCTCCTGGTCATTGACGGTGCGGCAAGCCGTCGTAGCCGAAGTCATCGACAGGAGCGCCGCCAGAGAGCTACGCCGGCGAAACCCGACACGCGGGGAACTGATGGAAGCGGTGGGATGGACGCCTCAACCCGACCTGGAAACGGTTCGGGTGCCTCCGCGCTTCGCGCACGCGGTGATGGAGTGCTACAAGAGATCGCTCATCACGGAGTCTCGGGCGGTCGAACTCATGCGAGGCCAGATCGTGGCCGCCGATCTGCCGGCGCGTGATGATGGGGACCTCGACCTGTGAGCAGCGCTGAGCCGGACCCCCTCTTGGTGTTCGACGCCATGTGCCTGAATCATTTCGCTCGCGCGGAGCGCTTGGACGTACTGCGTGATCTTCTGGTCGGCACCGCGTGCTTGACCACGCACGTTGTGCGGGAAGAGATACGAGCGGGAGTGGAGGCGTATCCGCTTCTGCAGGCCGTGCTCGACGCGGACTGGCTAGGGCTGGCAAGGCTCGATTCTCTGGAAGAGATCAAGTGTTTTGCCAAGTGGGTGCAGCGGATCGGATCTTCGGAGCGCGATCTGGGGGAGGCCAGCGTGTTCTCCGCGACCGAACTGCATGGGGGGACCGCCATCACCGACAATCGGGGAGCCGTGGCCGTGGGGCGGGCGCATGGACTGGAGGTCCACGGCACCGTATGGCTTCTTGCCTGTGCGGTTCAGGACGGAAAGCTGAGCGAAGTCGCTGCCGGAAACATCGTGGATGCTTTGAGTGGGACAGGAATGCGTCTGCCGTGCACCGGCTCGACTTTCGGGCCCTACCTTCGTCGCAATGGTGGCACCTGATCCTCCAAGAGGGCGGCGCGGGGGTTGTGGCGATGGGGGTGCTCGCGCTCAGTTCGTGCAGGACCGCGATCCCTCGGGGGTGAGGTTGAGTGGTCTTCGAAAGACGGGCGGAGCGATGATTTTCGGGGCGGAAGTCGGTCTAAGAGGGCATGAGTACTCAGCCGAGCACGTACGCCATCCAGCCCATCCTGTGCACCGCCGACCTTGAGCGGTCGAAGTCCTTCTACGTCGAGTTGTTCGGCGCGGAGGAGCACATGCGGGTGCCGGGCGACGACGGGCCGTTCTCCGTGGAGCTCCGCTTCGGCGACGTCCGCCTGGGGCTGCTCGCCTACATGCCGGGGGTCGAGGTTCCGCCGGGCCGGGTCATCGTGGCGGTGTTCGTGCCCGACGTCGACAAGCTGCTGCCGCTGGTCGAGCCGGCCGGAGGGAAGGTGCGGGGGCCGGCCAACGACATGCCGTGGGGCCACCGGGTCGCCCACATCACCGATCCGGACGGCAACCTGATCAACCTCACCCAGCAGCTCTGAGCAGGTCCTGCCAGGTCACGCGAGGTGGGCGGCGACGACTCGGGCGCAGTCCAGCGGGTCCGTCTGGGAGGTGTCGATCTCCAGGTCGTACGACACGCCCTCGTGGACCGTCGTCGCCTGGGACGCGGCCATGCCCGCAGGGCGGTCGCCGCGGGCCGCCTCGCGGGCCGCGGCGACCGCGGGGTCGCAGCGTACGCCGACCCACAGCACGCCGAGCCCGGCGAGGGCCTGCCGCCACCGCTCCTGGGAGTCCGGGCCGCCGATGAACACGTCGTCCACGACGACCCGGGCGCCCGCGCGGGCCATCGCGGCGATGCCCGCCGTCCACGCGCCGTCGATGATCTTGAACTCCGGTCCGACGACCACGCTGCCGTCGGGGGCGAAAGAGACGCCCGCGTCGGAGTCCCGCAGGGCGGGGGGCAGCGCCTCGACCATGGTGTCGACCGAGAAGAAGAGCCACGGGTCCGGCAGGACCGTCTGAAGGGACCGCGCGATCGTGGTCTTGCCCGAGCTGGAGCCGCCGTTGAGAACGATCACCTGAATGGTCATCGCGCCATCGTACGGGCTGCCGGGGCCTCAGCGGCCGGCGGCGGCGAGGCCGGATCGGATGGTCTCGGCGGAGGCCGGCACGCCGGGCGACTCCCAGAAGTCGGCAGCGTCACCCGCGTACGGGCCGCCGTAGACGGGGGTGCCCGGCTGGAACCGCCGCCCCTCCGCCAGGGCCCCCGCGTCCACGGCGTCGTAGCCGATCGCGTCGAGGAACGCGGCCGCCTCCTCCTTCGCCGCCGCGTCGTCGCCGGCGATCGCCAGGGCACTGCGGTCGGCGGCCCCGGCGGGCCGGGCCAGCGCCCCGAGGTGCCGGAAGAAGATGTTGTTGAAGACCTTGACCACCCGCGACTCCGGCAGGTGCCGCTGGAGCAGCTCGCTCGACGTGGTCGAGTCGTCGTCGAGCTCGGGGAAGTGCCCGTCGCGCTCCGGATAGTAGTTGTTGGTGTCGAGGACGGTCTTGCCGGCGAGCGGCTCCACCGGCACCTCGCGGTACGCCTTCAGCGGGATGCTCACCACCACCAGGTCGCCGGCCGCCGCGGCCTCGGCCGCCGTGGCCGCCCGCGCCTTCGGGCCGAGCTCCCCGACGAGGTCGCCCAACGTCTCGGGGCCGCGTGAATTGCTGAGCACCACGTCGTATCCGGCCGCGACGGCGAGCCGGGCGACGGTGCCGCCGATGTGTCCGCTGCCGATGAAAGCGATAGTCGTCATGCTTGCTCTATCACCGGGAGAAGCCTTGGCATTCCCGGTGACAGGGCAGGCGGGGGTCAGGAGCAGGTGTAGCCGGAGGGATGGGCGGTGTCGCCGTTCGGCCGGGTGGCCTGGAAGCCGAACGTGGTGGCGGCCCCGGGGCGAGGGCGCCGTTGTGGGCGGCGTTCCGCACCGTAACGGTCCGGCCGGAGACGGTGACGGCGCCGTTCCACGAGCCGGTCAGGGTGCGGCCGGCGGGCAGGATGAAGGTGACCGTCCAGCCGGTCATGGCCGAGGCGCCGGTGTTGCTGAACGGATTGGGAAGCCGGGAGACGGCAGGCAGGGAGCCCGCGTCGGGGAGGCTGGGCATCGCGCAGCCGGCGCCCTCGTCCTCAACCCCGCGGCGGCGAGGGACGTGCCGGCGACCGCCGCGCGGAGCCTGGCGCGACCCGAAGAGATGGCCACCGTGCTCTCCTTCCGGGTGGACCGACGGTCAGTGTGCGAAGCGGTACGAAATGTGTCAATTATTGTCTGAAATATTTCGGAACACACGAGGCCGGCCTGGCCGGTTCCGGGGCTGGTAGATGAAAGTTTCCTCGTCCATACTGAGGTCAGCGGGCAGGCAGGGGACGACCGCCGCCCGACCGAAACTTTCGAAAGCCACATCTGGCTGGAAATAGGCGGCCATATTGGTCAGGACATATCGACGTGTGTTCACGGCCGCCGGTAATTGCTTCATCGGGCGGCTTCCGTGGCAATTTTCTTCGTCATTCCCGTGAACGCCGTGTTAAGCCGCCATTTTCACGCCGCGCAGGTGGACAGGGTGAATAAGGAAGACGATATTGGGAGCAAGGAGGTTCATTCATGGAGGCACGCCTGGACCATCTCGTCTGCTGGGTCGCCGACCCGGCCGCCTCGCTGCGCTTCTACGAGCGGGTGGTCGGATTGCCCGGGGTCCGGGCCGAGGAGTTCCGAGAAGGCAGGGCGGGGTTCCCGAGCGTCCGGGTCGCGTCCGAGACGATCCTCGACCTCATGCCGTACGAGAGCGCCAGGGGCGTGGACGAGGGCACCGGGGTGCGGGGCACGGCGGGGCACCCGCTCAACCACTTCTGCCTGGCCGTGAATCGCGATGATTTCGACGCGCTCCAGGTGCGGCTCAAACAGAACGAGGTCGAGGTCACCGGGACCGGAACGAACTCGTTCGGCGCGCGCGGAATCGCGCCCGAGACGATTTATTTCGCCGACCCCGACGGCAATGTCATCGAGGTCCGATATTACGAGTGAACCTTTTCCGACCTGATCGCGCTGGTCAGCAGGTGCGGCGCCGGCACCCGATCTCGCCCGCCGGACTCCGACAACGTGGAGTGCCTCCCCGACCCTGCGCGGGTCGGGGAGGCAGGCGGGGAAACCCTCTCGACGGGGCCACCGTCCCGCGGGGCGGGTCACTCAGGTGGACCCGCTCGGTCGACTGTCAGCACTTCAGCGTGAGCATGCAATAGAGACCCCGTGCGTGCTTGCCGACGTACCTCTTGACCGTCGGGTGGTTCCTGAAGTGGTTCCAGCCCTTCTTCGCGATCTTTTCGAGCTGGTTCCACAGCCACATGCCGCCGGCCTTCATGATGCCCTGGCAGATCAGCCACTTCTTCAAGTTGCTCTTGAACCTCTTGCAAGGGTTGGGCTTGCCCTGGACGGCCGCCGTCAGGGCGACGGTCTCCACCGAGGCGGCGGTGTGCCCGAACGTCGACTGCGCCGCTGCGCCGCGCAGGGCGGGACCGGCCGGGGCGGCCTGGGCGAGGGCCGGGACCGCGAGAATCCCGATGGTGGTCAGGATCGCCACCACCAGCGTCTTGAGGGATCGCATCCGTTGTTCTCCTTTCCTTCGGAAGGCCCGTGAGATCACGAGAGGAAGGTAGGAGCGATCATGTTGAGGGCCTGTTGAGGCCCGGTTGAGCCGCCCAGGTTCACCGGCCACCGGAGTTGTCGGCGGGCTCTGGTAGACAGGCGGCATGGCTGTGAGCGTCGATGAGTTCCTGCAGATGCTGGACGAGCTGCCCGGGGTCAAGTTGAGCCACGGCGGCGAGTGGATCGGCGTCAAGGTGCGCGACAAGGGCTTCGGCTACCTGTGGGAGAAGACCGAGACGGTCGGGCTCAAGGCCACCGTCGAGGAGCAGCTCGCGCTGGTGGCCGAACGGCCCGAGGTGTTCGAGGTGCAGTTCACCGCGGGGCGCTTCGGATGGGTGGTCGTGCATCTCGACCGCATCGACGCCGACGAGCTGTTCGAGCTCGTGACCGAGGCGTGGTGCCTGACCGCGTCCCAGCAGATGGTGGCCGACTTCCTGGCGACCCACCCCATCGGGCAACGGGTGCAGTCCGGGTGATCTCCGTCGGTCGCGGGGGAAGGGGCGCTGATCTACCCTTTTCTGGTGGACAGCGAGAGTCTGGCCGCGGCCGGCCTCCTGGCGGCGCTGAGCCGGACGGTGGAGATCTTCGCCGACTTACGGCACCCCTTCGTCCGGCACGAGCACATCTCCACCTTCTTCCCGCCGGCCGGCGTCCGCGTCGGCATCGCCTTCGTGCTGCCCGACGGCCGCGAGGTGCGCTTCGAGGTCTCCATCGCAGCCGGCGGCGACGTCTTCCACGTCCAGGGCTCGATCACCGCCGACGGCTCGATGACCGCCGACAGCGAGACGCTGCTCGACCTGCCGCGTAAGACCCTGCCCGACATCGGGGCCGCGCTCGACGCGCTCGACGACTACGCGGGCGACGTCGCCGAGGCCGCGAACCGCACGATCGACCGGCTGCTGGAGGAGATCGCCTGAACCCCGTCCCATGATTCATTGGACTTCATTGTCTGATTGTCTGACAATGTAGGACATGAGGAACGGACCTTTCGCCGTGGTCGCCGCCGCCGTGCTCTGGGGGACGGCGGGCACCGCGGGCCTGCTCGTCTCGGCCGACAGCGTCGCGCTCGCCGCCGCCAGGCTCGTCGTCGGCGGCGCGGCCCTGGCGCTGATGGCCGGGTCCGGGATGCGGCGGGTGCTGAGCCCGGGGCTGCTGCTCGGGGCCGTGGCGGTGGCGGCGTACCAGCTCTGTTTCTTCGCCGCCGTGGCGCGGACGGGCGTCGCGATCGGCACCGTGGTGGCGATCGGCAGCGGGCCCGTCTTCACGGGGCTGCTGTCCTGGCTGCTGCACAGGCGGCGGCCGAGCCGCCGCTGGGCGACGGCCACGGCCGCGGCGATCTGCGGCTGCGCGGCCCTGATAGTGGGCGGAGGAGTCTCGGCGGGCGGGCCGGCCTCCGGACAGGTGGTGTCCGGGGTGCTGTTCGCGCTGCTCGGCGGCCTGCTCTACGCCTTCTACGCGGTCATGGCGGCCCGCGCCATCGGCGACGGCGGCGAGTCGAACGCGGTCATGGGCGTCATGTTCGGCGGCGCGGCGCTCATCATGCTGCCGGTGCTCGTCGTCCACGGCGGCGTCGGCTGGGAGCCGCGCGGCCTGCTCGCGGTGCTCTACCTGGGCCTGGGGACGACGGCGCTGTCCTACTTCCTGTACGGGCGGGGGCTGCGCAGCACGCCGGTCGCCACGGCGGCCACACTCGCCCTCGCCGAGCCCGCCGTGGCCGCGCTGCTCGGGGTGGTGGTGCTCGGCGAGCGCCTCGCGCCGGTGTCGGTCGCCGGGCTCGTGCTGCTCGCGTTCAGCCTGGCCGCGGTGGCGATCCCCGAGAGGGCGGCGCGGCCCGAGGTCCGCGTACCGGCGGAAGTGGGAGCCCCAGGCGTGGGGGAGCGTTAGAGTCGCAGGCGTGACGATGCCCCTCAAACCCGTCTCCACCGTGGGGGCGCTCGCCGACGCCCTGCGCAGCAGGGTGCTCTCGGGTGAGATCGCGCCCGGCACCCCGCTCCCCGAGCAGGAGCTGGCCGCCTCCTACGGGGTCGCGCGGCCCACCGTCCGCGAGGCGCTGGCCGTCCTGGTGCACGAGGGGCTGCTCAGGCGGGAGCGCAACCGCAGCGCCTACGTCCCCGAGGTGACGCTCGCGGACCTCGACGACCTCATGTACGTACGCCGCCCGCTGGAGGACCTGATGGCGCGGGCGATGGCCGGCCGGCGGGTGCCCGCGGCGGAGGCCGCGCTGCGGCGCATGGCGGCGCTGCCCGCCGAGGCGCTCTGGTCGGAGAGCGTGGCCGAGCACATGGCGCTGCACGAGGCGCTGATCGAGGCCGTCGGCAGCCCGCGGCTCGAACGGCTCTACGGCGTGCTGGCGGCCGAGACCCGGCTCGGGCTGGTCCGCCTGCGCGAGGTGTACGAGGACCGGGACGTGCTCGTCCGCGAGCACCAAGCCCTGCTGGACGCCATCGCCGGCGGCACCGCCGAGGAGGCGAGGGCGGCGGTGGCCGCGCACCTCAGCCACTCCTGGGGCGGCGGCGCCTGACGCCGGGAAATCGCTCCATGCGCCAATGCGCGCGAACCCTTGCGGGACGGCCATGGAACTCGCAAGAATCGCGGCCATGCACGGCAATCCGATGCCGGACTCTTACGTGTATGTCACGGAAGAGGGCGTCACCCGTCACTACGCGGACGGGAGCGTCGAGGCCCTCGCGTGGGAGGACGTCGTCGAGGTTCGTGTCGTCACCGAGCCCGGTGAGGACGTCCTTTTCGTTTTGCTCGATCGCGACGGCGAAGGTTGTGTCGTGCCCCGCTCCGCCACGGATGCGACGTTTCTTGCCCGCCTGCGTTATTTGCCGGATTTCGACCTCGACCGGCTGACGCTCGCGGCCGACTCCGCGCACGACGGCGTCGTGGTGGTGTGGCGCAGCCCGGATCCGCCGTCGGCGCTGCCCGACCTCGAATACGACTAGCGCGTTCGCTAAACCGGCCATCTGTCGAAATGTCGCCGTAAACCTCCTAAATCCCTCTTGTGGACCGCTGCACCAAATGGAGCGTTCCGTCAACCCCTCGGCGTCCCCATCAAACGTCCGATTGTGGACGTTTGATGCCATTCCCCATGTCGGAGCCGATCTTTAATCTTTAGTGGGGGCCGCCGCCCTTAAGAGGGGGTTTTGTCAACCCATGTGGTGATTGGTGCGTCGGGTTATCAGGGAGCACGAAGTTCACAGGGTGGTGTTATGAGGGTGGGGACCGGGGAGTCCGCTGTCGTGCTCCTCAAAGCCGCGCCACGCCGCGCGTCCAGCATCTGGACCCGGGCGTACCTGCGGCTGCTGCTGTACGGGGACACGACGTGCGCGCTGCTCGCCTGCGTCTGCGTGCTGGGCGCACGGCTGCTGGGCGGGGCGTTCGTCCCCTGGGTGGAGTATCTGCTCGGGTTCGGCCTGGTCGCCGGCTGGCCCCTCGCGCTCGCGATGGGCGGCGCCTACCGCCAGCGCGCCAACGGCGAGGGCACCGAGGAGTTCAAGTCCGTCTTCAACGGCGGCGTCGGGCTGATGGCCACCGTCGCCATCATGGCCTACGCCACGCAGACCGTGATCGCCCGCAGCTTCGTGATGGCGATGCTGCCGCTGGCCCTCGCCGCCACGCTGGGCTTCCGCTTCCGCATGCGCAAACGCCTGCACCGCAAGCGGGCCGTCGGCGACTACATGCGCCAGGTCATCGCGGTCGGGCACCGCGAGTCGATCATCGATCTGGTCATCCAGTTCAGGCGGCAGCCGTACCACGGCATGCGGGTCGTGGGCGCCTGCCTGCCGCCCGACCACGACCTCGACGCCGACCTCGACGGCGTGCCGGTGCTCGGCACGTTCGGGGACGTGGCGCGGGTGGCCGAGCGGGAGCGCGCCGACGCCGTGGCCGTGCTGGCCTGCCCTGAGCTGGACGGCGCGGCGCTGCGCCGGCTCGCGTGGAGCCTGGAGACCGCGCGTACCGACCTGTTCGTCGCGCCGGCGCTGCTCGACGTGGCGGGGCCGCGCATCAGCATCAGGCCGGTCGCGGGGATGCCGCTGCTGCACGTGGAGCACCCCGAGTTCGACGGCACCAAGCAGCTCGTCAAGACCGTCTTCGACCGGCTGGTGGCGGCGCTCGCGCTGCTGCTGCTCGCCCTGCCGCTGCTCGGCATCGCGCTGCTGATCCGCCTCACCAGCCCCGGCCCGGCGTTCTTCCACCAGACGCGGGTGGGCAAGGGCGGCGCGGAGTTCCGCCTGGTGAAGTTCCGGACGATGGTCGTGGACGCCGAGCGGCTGAAGGACACGCTGCTCGGCGCGAACGACTTCGACGGAGTGCTGTTCAAGATGCGGAACGATCCAAGGATCACCGCCGTGGGGGCCTTTCTCCGGAAATACTCCCTCGACGAGCTGCCCCAGCTCCTCAATGTCCTGCGCGGCGAGATGTCGCTCGTCGGCCCGCGCCCGCCGCTGCCGCGCGAGGTCGCCGAGTACGGCACCGACGTGCGCCGCCGCCTCGTCGTCAAGCCGGGTATGACCGGGCTCTGGCAGGTCAGCGGCCGTTCCGACCTGACGTGGGAGGAGTCCGTACGGCTCGACCTGCGTTATGTCGAGAACTGGTCGCTCATCCTCGACCTGCAGATCCTGTGGAAGACCTGGTCCGTCGTCACCCGTGGAGAAGGGGCGTACTAGCGGTGAAAGCACTCGTGCTCGCCGGGGGGTCGGGCACACGGCTTCGGCCGATCACGCACACCTCGGCCAAGCAGCTCGTGCCGGTCGCCAACAAACCGGTGCTCTTCTACGGCCTGGAGGCCATCGCGGCCGCCGGGATCACCGAGGCGGGGCTGGTGGTCGGCGACACCTACGCCGAGATCGAGGCGGCCGTGGGCGACGGGTCGGCGTTCGGGCTGGAGGTGACGTACCTGCGGCAGGAGGCGCCGCTCGGGCTGGCGCACGGCGTGCTGATCGCCCGCGACTACCTCGGCGACGACGACTTCGTGATGTACCTGGGCGACAACTTCGTGGTGGGCGGCATCAACGGCCTGGTGGAGCGCTTCGCGCGGGAGCGGCCGTCCGCCCAGATCATGCTCACCCGGGTCGGCGACCCCCGCCAGTTCGGCGTGGCCGAGCTGGACGCCGCTGGCCGGGTGATCGGGCTGGAGGAGAAACCCGAGCGGCCGAAGAGCGACCTCGCGCTGGTGGGCGTCTACCTGTTCAGCCCGGCGGTGCACGCGGCCGTGGCCGAGCTGAAGCCGTCCTGGCGGGGCGAGCTGGAGATCACCGACGCCATCCAGTGGCTCATCGAGGCCGGGCTGCGGGTGGACTCCTCGGTGATCTCCGGCTACTGGAAGGACACCGGCAACGTCACCGACATGCTGGAGGTCAACCGGCTGGTCCTGGAGTCGGTCGAGCCGCGCGTGGACGGCTATGTGGACGCGGCCAGCGAGCTGGTCGGCCGGGTCGTCGTCGAGCGCGGCGCGACGGTCGAGCGCTCCCGCGTGGTCGGCCCGGCGATCATCGGCGAGCGCGCCCGCGTCCGCGACAGCTACGTCGGCCCCTCCACCTCGCTCGGGGCCGACTGCGTGCTCGCCGACGCCGAGATCGCCTACTCCATCGTCATGCCCCGCGCCTCGATCTCGGGGGTGGGCCGCGTGGAGTTCTCGCTCATCGGCCACGACGCCGAGGTCACCCCCGCGCCCAACACGCCCCGAGCTCACCGTCTGGTGCTCGGCGATCACAGCAAGGTACAGATCTCCACATGACCAGAGTCCTGGTGACGGGGGGTGCGGGGTTCATCGGCTCGCACTTCGCCCGAAGCCTCCACGCCATGGACGTCACCGTCCTCGACAAGCTCACCTACGCCGGCGACCGGGCCAATCTCGAGGGCGTCAGGCACGAGTTCGTCCACGGCGACATCTGCGACGCCGGCCTGCTCGCGCGGGTCGTGCCCGGCCACGACCTGGTGGTCAACTTCGCCGCCGAGTCCCACGTGGACCGCTCGATCGCGGGCGCGGCCGAGTTCATGCGCACCAACGCGCTCGGCACCCAGACGCTGCTCCAGGCGTGCCTGGAGGCCGGGGTGCCGAAGGTGGTGCAGGTGTCCACCGACGAGGTCTACGGCTCCATCGACGTCGGCTCGTGGGACGAGTCGGCGCCGGTCCGGCCGCGCTCGCCGTACGCGGCCTCGAAGGCGGCCGGCGACCTCGTCGCGCACGCGTACGCGGTCACGTACGGGATGGACGTCTCGATCACCCGCTGCGGCAACAACTACGGCCCCCGCCAGTACCCGGAGAAGATCATCCCGCTGTTCGTGACGCGGCTGCTGCGCGGCGAGAAGGTGCCGCTCTACGGCGACGGCGGCAACGTACGGGACTGGATCCACGTGAGCGACCACTGCGCCGGCATCCGCCTGGTGGCCGAGAAGGGCGCGCCCGGCGAGGTCTACCACATCGCGGGCACGGCCGAGCTGACCAACAGGGAGCTGACCGGCCGCCTGCTGGAGGCGTGCGGCCGTGGCTGGAACCTGGTCGAGCAGGTGGCCGACCGCAAGGGCCACGACCGCAGGTACTCGCTGGACGACCGCAAGCTGCGGGCGCTCGGCTACCGTCCCGAGGTCCCGTTCGAGCAGGGGCTCAAGGACACCGTCCGCTGGTACGCCGAGCACCGGGACTGGTGGGACCGATGAGATGGCTGATCACGGGTGCGGGCGGCATGCTGGCCGCCGACGTCCTCGACCGGCTGACCAGCACCGGCGAACCGGTGCTCGCGCTCGGCCGCGCCGAGCTGGACGTGCGCGACCGGCGCGCGGTGCGCGAGTTCGTGGCCGCCTACCGGCCCGGCGCCGTGATCAACTGCGCGGGCTGGACCGCCGTGGACGACGCCGAGACCCACGAGGCCGAGGCGCTGGCGGTCAACGGCCACGCGGTGCGCTGGCTGGCCGAGGCGTGCGAGGGAGCCGGCGCGCGGCTGCTGCAGGTGTCGACCGACTACGTCTTCGACGGGGCGGCGGCGGGGCCCTACGGGGAGGACGACCCGACGGGCCCGCTCAACGCCTACGGCCGCACGAAGCTGGCGGGCGAGCGCGCCGCCCTGGACCACGGCCAGTACGTCGTCCGCACCGCCTGGCTCTACGGCGCGCGCGGCACCAACTTCGTCCGCACGATGATCCGCCTGGCCGGGGAGCGGCCCTGCGTGGACGTCGTGGACGACCAGCGCGGCCAGCCGACGTGGGCCGCCGACCTGGCGGTGAGCCTCGTCCGGCTGGCCCGCGCGGACATGCCGCCCGGCGTCTACCACGCGACCAGCGCGGGCGAGACGAGCTGGCACGGCTTCGCCAGAGAGATCTTCGCGCTGCTCGGCGCGGACCCCGAGCGGGTGCGCCCGGTGCCGACCGCCGACTTCCCGAGGCCCGCCCGCCGCCCGGCCAACAGCGTGCTCGCCTGCCGCAGGGGCGAGCCGATCCGCCACTGGCGCGAGGCGCTGCACGCCGCCTGGCCGGTGCTGGTGGGGAGCCGTCAGTGCAACGTGGCGTAGAACTCCCGGCAGGCGCCGTAGTCGGGGAGCAGCCCGGCCGCCAGCGCCTCGGCGAGGGACGGCGCCGCGGCGTCCTGCTCCGACAGCACCGGCTCCAGCCCCGCCGGCCACTCGATGCCGAGGTCCGGGTCGAGCGGGTTGACCCCGTGCTCCCCGGCCGGGTTGTAGGTCGCCGAGCACAGGTAGACGACCGTGGCCTGCTCGCTGAGCGCCATGAACGCGTGCCCCAGCCCTTCGGCGACGAGCATCGCCCGGCGCGTCTCGTCGTCCAGCACCGCCGACTCCCAGCGGCCGAAGGTGGGGGAGCCGGCGCGCAGGTCCACGACCACGTCGAGGACGGCGCCGGACACGCAGGTGACGTATTTGGCCTGGCCCGGCGGCACGTCCGCGAAGTGCACCCCGCGCAGCACGCCGGCGCGCGAGACGGAGCAGTTGACCTGGGCCACGCCGAGCGGGTGCGGCAGCTCCGCGGCCTTGAACGCCTCCAGGAAGGCGCCGCGCGGGTCGGCGTGCACGCGAGGGGTGAAGAGCCACGAGCCTTCGATCGAGAGCTGATCCACGAACGCAGCATGCCAGACCACCGCTCCGGCGCACGAGCCCTGGGAGGGATCTTCAGATGACGACCGAGGTGACGACCTGCCGTCTGTGCGGCGCGGACGAGCTCGCGGGGGTGGTGGACCTCGGCGCGACCCCGCCGTGCGAGCTGTTCCTCACCGCCGACCGGCTCGCCGCGCCGGAGCCGACGTACCCGCTGCACCTGCGGGTCTGCACGAGCTGCTGGCTGGCCCAGCTCCCGCCGCTGATCACGCCGGAGGAGACGTTCACCGAGTACGCCTACTTCTCCTCCTACTCGACCTCCTGGGTGGAGCACGCGCGCCGCTTCGTCGAGGGTGCCGGGCTCCAGCCGGGCGACTTCGTGGTGGAGGTGGCCAGCAACGACGGCTACCTGCTCCAGCACGTGGTCGAGCGGGGCGTGCGCTGCCTCGGCATCGAGCCGTCGGCCAACGTCGGCCGGGCCGCCACGGAGAAGGGCGTGCCGACGCTCACCGGCTTCCTCACCCCCGAGACCGGGCGGCAGGTGCGGGCCGGGCACGGGCCGGCCGACCTGGTGGTGGCCAACAACGTCTACGCGCACGTCCCCGACGTGGCCGGCTTCACGGAGGGGCTGCGGGCGCTGGTGGCCGACGGCGGCCGGGTCTCGATCGAGGTGCAGCACCTGCTGACGCTGGTGGAGCTCAACCAGTTCGACACGATCTACCACGAGCACTTCCAGTACTACACGGTCGCCTCCGCCCAGCGTGCCCTGGCGAGCGGCGGGCTGCACCTGGTGGACGTGGAGCTGCTGCCGACGCACGGCGGCTCGATCAGGCTGTGGGCGCAGCCCGAGGAGGCGCCCGTGTCGCAGCGGGTGGTGGACGTGCTCGCCAGGGAGAAGGCGGCCGGGCTGCACGAGCTGTCCGGGTACGCCGACTTCGCCGCCCGCGTGGCCAAGGTCCGGCGCGACCTGCTGCGCTTCCTCATCGACGCCGCCGACGCGGGGAAGACGGTGGTCGGCTACGGCGCTCCGGGCAAGGGCAACACGCTGCTCAACTACTGCGGGGTCCGGCCGGACCTGCTGGCGTACACGGTGGACCGCAACCCGTACAAGCACGGCAGGTTCACGCCCGGCTCGCGCATCCCGGTCCACCCGCCGGAGCGCATCGCCGCCGACCGGCCGGACTACGTGCTGGTGCTGCCGTGGAACCTGCGCGAGGAGCTGGTCGAGCAGCTCTCGTACGTCCGCGAGTGGGGCGGCCGGCTGGTCTTCCCCATCCCGAGCCTGGAGGTCGTGGGATGAAGGTCGTGCTGTTCTGCGGCGGGCGCGGCACCCGCATGCGCAGCGACTTACCCGGGGGCACCATGCCGAAGCCGATGCAGCTCGTCGGCCCGCGCCCGCTCGTCTGGCACGTGATGCGCTACTACGCGCACTTCGGGCACAAGGAGTTCATCCTGTGCCTCGGCCATGGGGCCCAGCACATCAAGGACTTCTTCCTGACTTATCAGGAGACCGGCTCGAACGACTTCGTGCTGCGGGACGGGCGGGTCGAGCTGCTGTCGACCGACATCTCCGACTGGCGGATCTCGCTGATCGACACCGGTCTCGACGCCACCATCGGCGAGCGGCTGCGCCGGGTGCGCCCGTTCCTGGGCGACGACGAGATGTTCCTCGCCAACTACGCGGACGTGCTCACCGACGCCCCGCTGCCGGACATCATCGCCCGCTTCGCCGCCGCCGACGCCGGGGCGTCGATGATGGTCGTGCCGCCCACCAACACCTTCCACGTCGTGGACGTCGGCGAGAGCGGGCAGGTCGGGGCCATCACGCCGGTGGCCGAGCTGCCGCTCTGGGTCAACGGCGGCTTCTTCGTGCTGCGCCAGGAGGTCTTCGAGCACCTTCCACGCGACGGCGACCTGGTCGCGGACGCCTGCGCCGAGCTGGCCAAGCGGGGGCGGCTGATCGCGTACCCGCACCGGGGCTACTGGCGGCCGAGCGACACCGTGAACCAGCGCCTGGAGCTGGACAGCGCCTGGGCGAGGGGCGAACGCCCGTGGGCGCTGTGGGAGAGATGACGGGCCTGCGCCCGGCCGGGCTCGACGCGGTCGTGGCGCTCGGCGCGCACTGCGACGACCTCGCGATCGGCGCGGGCGGCACCCTGCTCACGCTCTGCGCCGGCCGCCCCGGGTTGCGGGTGGACGCGCTGGTGCTGTCCGGCGGCGGCACCGGGCGGGAGGACGAGGAGCGGGCCGCGCTGGCGGCGTTCTGCCCGGGGGCCGACCTCGCCGTCACGGTGCTCAAGCTGCCCGACGGCCGGCTGCCCGCCCACTGGGACGAGGCCAAGAACGCCCTGGAGGACCTGCGCGCCCGCACCGCGCCCGGCCTGATCCTCGCCCCCTGGCGGGGCGACGCCCACCAGGACCACCGCGGCCTCGCCGAGCTCGTGCCGACCGTCTGGCGGGGCTGCCTCGCGCTCGGCTACGAGATCGTGAAGTGGGACGGCGACCTCGGCCGCCCCTCCGTCTACCAGCCGCTCGACCCGGAGACGGCCGAGGCGAAAGTGCGGCTGCTCCAGCAGCACTACCCCTCCCAGCGGCACCGCCCCTGGTACGACCGGGAGACCTTCCTCGGCCTGGCCCGCGTCCGCGGCGTCGAGTGCGGCGCCAGGTACGCCGAGGCGTTCCACACCAACAAGATCGTCATCGACCTGGCCTCCGGAGGCTGATCTTGCGGATTCTGTTGACCGGCCACCAGGGCTACCTGGGCAGCGTGCTGGCCCCGGTGCTGGCCGAGGCGGGGCACGAGGTGATCGGCCTCGACTCCGGCCTGTTCGCCGACTGCCTGCTCGGGCCGGCTCCCGCCGACCCCCCGGGACACGCCGTGGACCTGCGGGACGTCCCCGCCGAGGCGCTGACCGGCATCGACGCCGTCGCGCACCTGGCGGCGCTGTCGAACGACCCGCTCGGCTCGCTCGCGCCCGACCTGACCTACGACATCAACCACCACGCCTCGGTCCGGCTGGCCCGGCTGGCGCGCGAGGCGGGGGTGCGCAGGTTCGTCTACGCCTCCACCTGCTCGGTCTACGGCGCCTCGGGCGGGGACGCGCTGGTGGACGAGGACGCGCCGCTGCGGCCGGTGACGCCGTACGCCGAGTCGAAGGTCCGGGTGGAGGACGACCTCGCGGAGCTGGCCGACGACGACTTCTCGCCGGTGTTCATGCGCAACGCCACCGCGTTCGGGTTCTCGCCCCGGCTGCGGGCCGACATCGTGCTCAACAACCTGGCCGGGCACGCGGTGCTGACCGGTGAGGTGCGGGTGCTTTCCGACGGCACGCCGTGGCGGCCCCTGGTGCACGCCCGCGACATCGCCGAGGCGTTCCTGCGGGCGATCGAGGCGCCGCGCGAGGCCGTGCACGCCCGCGCGTTCAACGTGGGCACCGAGGCCAACAACGTGACCGTCAGGCAGATCGCCGACGAGGTGGCGGCGGCGGTGCCGGGCGCGGAGCTGACGATCACCGGCGAGAGCGGCGGCGACCCGCGCTCCTACCGGGTGGACTTCTCGCGCATCCGGCGGGCGCTGCCCGGCTACGAGGCCGGCTGGTCGGTCAAGGCCGGGGCGGAGGAGCTGGTGACGGCGTACCGGACGTACGGGCTCACCAAGCACGACTTCGAGCGGCGCTACACCCGGCTGGCCCGGCTGTCGGACCGGCGCGCGGCGGGCACGATCGACGCCGGGCTCCGGCCGTGACCGGCGAGGAGATGCACGAGCTCGTCCGCCGGCTCTACCCCCTGTGCCGCAGCATCACGGGCGACGGCGTCAGGAGCACCCTGGCGATCATCGGCGAGCGCCTGCCGCTGGCCGTCCGGGAGATGCCGACCGGGAGCGAGGTCCTGGACTGGACGGTGCCGAAGGAGTGGAACATCCGCGACGCCTACGTCAAGGACGCCTCCGGGCGGCGAGTGATCGACTTCCGGGAGTCGAACCTGCACGTCGTGGGCTACAGCGTGCCGGTGTCGGGGACGTACTCGCTGGCCGAGCTGCGCCCGCGGCTGCACACGCTGCCCGAGCAGCCGGGGCTGGTGCCGTACCGGACCAGCTACTACGCCGAGACGTGGGGCTTCTGCCTCAGCCAGGACGCCCTCGACCGGTTGCGCGACGAGGACGGCCCCTTCGAGGTGCGCATCGACTCGACCCTCGCGCCCGGGGCGCTGACCTACGGCGAGTACGTCGTCCCCGGCCGGCTCCCCGAGGAGGTGATGATCTCCTGCCACGTGTGCCACCCGTCGCTCGCCAACGACAACCTGGCGGGCATCGCGGTGGCCGTGGCGCTCGCGCTGCGGCTGCGCGAGCCCCGCTACACCTACCGGTTCCTGTTCGCGCCCGGCACGATCGGGGCGATCACCTGGCTGGCGCGCAACCGGTCGCGCCTGCACCGCGTGGCGGCCGGGCTGACGCTGGCCTGCGCGGGGGATCCGGGGGCGCTGACGTACAAGCGGAGCCGGCGGGGCGACGCGCTCATCGACCGGGCGGTCACGCACGTGCTGCGCGGTCGGCCGCACGAGGTGCTGGAGTTCTCCCCGTACGGCTACGACGAGCGCCAGTTCTGCTCGCCGGGCTTCGACCTGCCGTTCGGCAGCCTGACCAGGACGCCGTACGCGGGATACCCGGAATATCACACCTCGGGGGACAACCCGGATTTCGTGACTCCGCAGGCCATGGAGGACACCCTCGACGCCCTCACGCGGGTCGTCGAGGTGCTGGAGCACGAGCGCACGTACGTCAACCTCAGCCCGTACGGCGAGCCGCAGCTCGGCCGCCGCGGGCTCTACGGATCTCTGGGCGGCCGGAGTGACACGAAACAGGCCCAGATGGCGATGTTATGGGTGTTGAACCTGTCAGACGGGGAGCATGGCCTGCTCGACATCGCCGATCGTTCCGGACTGCCGTTCGCCGCCGTGAAGGCGGCGGCCGACTCACTGCTGGACGCCGGATTGCTGAAGGAGAAGGCCTGATGGACCTCAAGGTCGGTGACGTGGTGGAAGTGCGGAGCGAGGCCGAGATCCGCGCCACCCTGGACGAGCGCGGCGAGCTCGACGGCCTGCCTTTCATGCCGGAGATGGCGGCCTACTGCGGTAGGCGCCTCACCGTGCACAAGGTCGCGCACAAGCTGTGCGACACCCAGACCAGGACCGGGCTGCGCCGGATGGAGCGGGCCGTGCACCTGACCGGGGCGCGCTGCGACGGCTCGGCCCACGGCGGCTGCCAGACGAACTGCTCGATGTACTGGAAGGACGCCTGGATCAGACGGGTCGGCGAGACGCCCGCGCGGAACGCCGCGGACCCGCGCCTGCTGCCCCTGCTGGAGGTGGGCACCCGCAAGCCGGACCGGCCCGACCACTACTCCTGCCAGGCCACCGAGCTGCTGCGGGCCGCGCCTGCCTGCCTGCCGGTGCGCAGCATGGGCCAGTACGTCGCCGACGTGCGCACCGGCAATGCCGGCCTGCTCCGCACCCTGCACGCCCTGCTGATCGGCGGCTTCAACCGGATCCAGGCGGTCAGCACGCGGGTGCTGCCCCCGCGGCTGCGGCTGAAGGAAGGACGCCGCTGGGGCTTCCTCAAGCCCGCCCTGCGCGGCCGGACGCCGACGGCGACGCTCGACCTGAAGCCCGGCGAGCTGGTCCGCGTCCGGTCCAAGGACGAGATCATGGCCACGCTCAACGAGCGCATGGAGAACCGCGGCCTCGGCTTCGAGGAGGAGATGGCCCGCTACTGCGGCACCGTCACCCGCGTCCAGACGGTGGTGGAGCGCTGCGTCGACGAGCGCACCGGCGAGCTGCTCGCCATGAAGACGCCCTGCGTGACGCTGGAGAACGTGGTCTGCCAGGGCCTGCACAGCCTCAACTGCCCGCGCGAGTTCGTGCCGTTCTGGCGGGAGATCTGGCTCGAACGGGTGTGACCGCACAGGAAAGGAACGCATGGAGGAGACGGAACGTGTCGAGGAGGTAGGCGTCCGGGCGGGCCGCGGGCTGCGCTGGACCGTACTCGGCAGCCTGGTGACCCGGGCCGGCTCCTTCGCCATGGGGCTGGTGCTGGCCCGGCTGCTCGCCGCCGACGACTTCGGCGTCTACGCGGTGGCGCTGGCGGCGACGCAGATCGTCATGCACGTCAAGGACATCGGCATCCAGGCGGCGATCATCCACTGGCGGGGGCGCGTGGAGGACATCGCGCCCACCGCCAGCGTGCTCAACTTCGCCGTCACCACCCTGGCCTACGGCGGGTTCTGGCTGTTCGCGCCGGTCTTCGCGCGGCTGTCCGGCAACGAGGAGGCCACCGGCGTGGTGCGCCTGCTCACCGCGGTCGTCCTCATCGAGGCGTTCACCGCCGTGCGCAGCGCCACCCTCCTGGTGCGCTTCCAGCAGGACCGGCTCACGCTCGCCATCATGATCGGCTTCGTGGCGAACGCGGCGGTGGCGGTCAGCCTGGCCTTCGCCGGCGCGGGCGCGTACGCCTTCGCCTGGGGCCAGGTCACCGCCTCGCTGGTCACCGGCGTGCTCATCTTCTTCTGGGGCTGGCTGCCGATCAGGGTCGGCTGGGACCGCGCGACCGCCGGCAAGCTGCTGCGGATCGGCATCCCTTCGGCGATCGGGTTCGGGCTGGAGGCCCTGCTCATGAACGCCGACTACGTCATCGTCGGCAACGTGCTCGGGGCCGAGCAGCTCGGCTACTACCTGCTGGCATTCAACGTGTCGAGCTGGGTGCCGGGGATCATCGGCACCGCGCTCCGCTACGTGTCGCTGCCCAGCTTCTCCCGTCTGTCGGAGGACCCGGCGGCGCTGTCGGAGGGGGTGCGCAGGTCGGTGCCGGTGATGGTGGCGTTCGTGCTGCCGCCCGCGCTGGTGATGGCCTTCCTCGCGCATCCGCTCATCACGTTCCTGTACGGCGAGCGGTGGGACTTCTCGGCCGGGGTGCTGCGCTGGCTGGCGGTCCTGATGGTGGTGCGGATGCTCATCTCGTACCTGGCGGTGGACATCCTGACCGGGCTCGGCGCGACCAGGACCACCGTCTGGCTCAACCTCGGCTGGGCGGTCGTCCTGCTGCCGGCCCTGCTCGCCGGGGCGCACCTCGGCGGGATCCGGGGCGCGGCCGTCTCGCACGCCCTGGTCGCGGTGCTGGTCGCGGTGCCGATGGCGGTGTTCGTCCTGCACCGCGTGGGGGTGCGGCTCGCGCCCGTGCTGCCCGGCCTGGTGCGCCCGGCCCTGGGTGCGGTCGCGGCGGGGACGGTCATGGCCGTGCTGGAGGGCGTCACCCGGGGCGGGCACGCGCTCGTGCAGCTCGGCGTGGCGGGCGGAGCGGGGCTGCTGGTCTTCGTGCTGGTCGTGGTGCCGGGCGCCGCGCTGAGGAAACTCGTCACTAGGAGCGCTTGAATGTCCTTCGCCGACTCGCTGGTCTCCGTGGGGCTCCCCGTCTACAACGGGGCCGCCCGCATCGAGGGGACGATCCGCTCGGTGCTCGCCCAGGACCACCAGAACCTTGAGCTGGTCGTCTGCGACAACGCCTCGACCGACCGCACCGAGGAGATCTGCCGCGACTGGGCCGCGAGCGACCCCCGCGTGGTCTACCACCGGCAGCCGGAGAACATCGGGCAGTTCCCCAACTTCGCCGACGCCATCAGGCGGGCGCGGGGCGAGTTCTACCGGTGGGCGGGCGACGACAACTGGCTGGCCCCCACGTACGTCTCCCGCTGCCTGGAGGTCTTCGCCGCCGACGAGCGCCTGCTGCTGGTCACCACGCAGCAGGCGTACGCGTGCCCGGACGGCTCGACCAGGACCGCCCCCTACACCGGCACCGGCTACCTCGCCGACGACCCGGTGGACCGCTTCGCCGAGTGCCTGCGCGTGCTCAACGAGGACCCTCTCGTCATGGACCCCCTCTACGCCCTCATGCGCCGCGACCGGATCATGCGGGTGGACCGGGGCCGGGCCATGCTGCGCGAGGACGAGATCTACGCGGCCCGCATGGCCCTCGCCGGGCCGTGGGGCCACGTGCCCGAGATCCTGGCCGGGCGGGAGTGGGAGGTCCAGCAGCAGGGCGACATCGCGCGCAAGCTCGGGGTGCCCGCCTGGCAGGTCCGCGTGGCCCTGCTGCTGCAGTGCAGGGAGCTGTTGCGGGCCCTCGGCGAGGTCGGGCTGACGCCCGCGCAGCGGCGGAGGGGGCGGGCGCTGGTGGCCGGGATGTACCTGCGCAGGCACGGGGTGACGGCCGTGCGCAGGGGCCGCAAGCTCATGGCGACGACCCGGCTGCTGGGGGCGGGCCGGTAGCGGGCGTGCGCGTCCTCCCCGTGAATCGGGCGCGCAACGCGGCCGCGCTGCGGTAGCGCTGGAACGGCAGCTCGAACGCCGCGGCGAAGCCCCACGCGAACAGCACCGACGCCGGCGCGGCCACCGCCAGCAGCGCGAGCAGCCGGCCCGTGCCCGGCTCCAGCAGCGGGGCCACGAGGAAGTGGTTCACGGCGACCACGATCGGCGCGTGGACCAGATAGAGGCTGTAGGAGAAGGAGCCGAGCGTGCGCACCGGCCGCGTGTCGAGCAGGCGCACCAGGGGCCGGGGCCGCCCCAGGGCGACCGCGGCGAGCAGCAGCCCGGCGGCGGGCGCGAGCGCGAGGTCCACCCAGAAGAACCTGGCGACCGTCCACTCCGAGCCCTGGACCACGATGAGGACGAGCACAGGGAGCGCCGCCCCGGCCGCCGCCCAGTGCAGCGGGAGCCGGGTCCGCGCCCGGAGCACGCCGGCCGCCAGCACGCCCGCCGCGAACAGCACCGCGAACTGCGGGGTCAGCCGCATGAGCAGCCCCACAGCCGGCACGTACGCGGCCAGCACCCCCACCGCCACCACCACGACGGCGACCACGCCCGCCATCGCCCACGCGCCGAGCCGCCGCACCAGGAGCAGCAGGAGCGGGAAGACGAAGTAGAGCTGCGCCTCGACGGCGATCGACCAGAGGGCGCCGTTGGGGCTGGGCGAGCCGATCACGTCCTGGAGCAGCAGCCCGTACACGACGACCGTCTTCGCGGTCGGGACGGGCTGGCCGGGCTGCGGCACCAGCAGCCAGGCGACCGCCAGGCTGAACAGCAGCGCCGCCCAGTACGGCGGCAGGATGCGCCAGGCACGGCGGCGGGCGAAGCGGCGCAGGCCGCCGAGCCGCCAGCCGGAGCGGGCGGGGGAGACCGCGAGCGAGAAGCCCGACAGGGCGATGAAGACGACGACGGCGAAGTGGCCGTAGAGCAGCCAGCCCGCCCAGCCGGGCCCGGTGTCGGCGGGGAAGCCGGGGAAGGACAGCAGCCAGCAGTGGTGCAGGACCACGAAGAGCGCGGCGAGGCCGCGAATCCCGTCCAGCCCGCCGAGCCGCGTCCCGCCCCCGTCCATGCCCACTCGGATATATCGCGATCTGCCCGGCTTACGTAACAAGCAAGTCGAAAGGCGCGATGTCCTGATTGGAACGGTATTTCTGGGGGGATGAACGACGTCCCGTTGCGCTGCAAATCGGGCTGGGGATATATGGAATTTTGGACGGCCATTCTGGGTCTTGCCCGCAACAAGTTCGTCGCCGTACCGGTGGCCGTCCTCACCGCGGCGCTGGCCGTCACGGGATATCTCGTCCTGCCCGAGCGGTACGTCGCCAGCGCCTCCATGGTCCTGGTGACCCCGTCGGGCGGCGGCTCGATCGACCGGACCAAGCCGCTGGCCCAGACCAACCCGCTGCTGCAGTTCTCCGACGACCTCAGGACCACCGCCAGCATCCTCATCCTGGCCATGAACTCGCCCGACGTCTTCAGGTCCGTCGGCGCCCCCGAGGACGGCCCGGTCGAGCTCACCATCGACGACGGGCGCACGAACCCGACCCTGCTCGGCGTCGGCACCACCGGCCCGTTCGTCTACGTCGAGGTCGAGGCCGCCTCCAGGGCCGAGGTGACGAAGGTGCTGGCGGCGGCACAGGAACGGCTCCGCGAGGAGCTGGAGGACCGGCAGAACGAGCTCAAGGCGCACCCCGTCACGTTCGTCCAGCTCGACGACGTGGTGCGGCTCGGGCCCGACGCGGATCTCGCGCCCAAGCTCCAAGGGGCGGTCGGCGGCGCGCTGCTCGGCCTGGTGGCGGGCTTCGGCGCGGCCTACGCGGCCGTGCGCGGGAAACTGCGCCTGCCCGCCCGCCTCGCCCCCGAACCCCCTGCTCAGGAGAACAGGGAGAACGGGGAGAACAAGGAGAACGGGACCTTCCAGAAGACCGGCAGCCTGAACGGCCGGACCCCGCACGACCCGGCCGTCGATGACGCCGAGACCGGTCCCATCGACGTCATCAGCGGCGGCGGCGGCGACCGCTGAGCCCTACTTGCGCGGCCCGACCAGGTCGGCCAGCGCGGGCGGCACCCACCGCCTGGCAACCTGGCGGAAGCTGCTCTTCCACTCCTCGCCCGGCCGCTGCTTGAACTGGGTGTCGTGCTCGTCCAGCGTCTCGTCCTCCGGCCGCCCGTTCGTGTAGTAGTAGAGCGCCATCGAGCGCCGGGCCCGGTCCTCCGGGCAGGTCAGCGGCTCGGGATGGCCGTGGTTGGCGTCGTCGGTGGTGGCGAAGACCACGAAACGGTTGAACACCGGCAGGATTTTGTGCTCGCAGCGGGTCATGTCCTTGTTCCAGAGCTGCAGGTGCCCGCCGTAGGACTCCTCCCAGTCCTTGTTGAGGTAGAGCAGGCCGTTGAGCCGGCGGTCGAGGTTGAGCCTGCGGTGCCGGTTGAAGTCGACGTGCACCTTCAGGTAACCGCCCGGCCTGATCTGGTGCAGGCCGCCGCCGTCGTAGTGCGGGTCGGACACCAGGTGCTCGATGCCGGTGAGCCGTTCGAGGAAGTCGACGAACACCTGCCCGTTGAACTCCGACAGCAGGTGCCGGGTGGCCGGCCCCATCTTCTCGGTGTCGGCGAGGGCGAGCTTGATCTCGCGGGCGTTGTCGAAGCGCTGCCACTCGACGTCGCGCGGCTCGGGGAACTCGGCGAGCACCGGCTCCAGCGCCTCGGGAGGCAGGAAGTCGTCGATCACCACGTGCCGGAAGGGACTGGCCTTGAGGAACGACTCCCGCAGGCTGTCCGCCAGCGGAAGGAGATTGTCACGTTTGAAGGTGAAGTCGGAAATCGGCATCGATGCTCCCCACCCTACGGAAATGGCGTGAAATGCCCCGGGTGTGACATCGTGAAATAAGGTGATCTCGTTACGGATTTTCCAGTAACACCGGATACGCCCGACGCCGATGTCCGTATCGAGGGTTTCATCCGGTTCAGGAGGGAAAACGCCTTGGACTTCTGGGGGACGGTCCTGGTCGTGTTCCGGCGCTGGTACGTCACCGTACCGGCGTTGCTGCTGGCCCTCGGCGGCTCGTTCGCCGTCTACCGCACCGTCCCGACCATCTATCAGTCGGGCGCGGTCCTCGTGCTCACCATCCCCGTGACCGGCGGGAGCGTTCCAAACGATCCCGCCTACCCGAACCCCCGTACGAACCCGCTGCTCAACTACAACGGCTCGCTCAACGTCGCGGCCTCGATCCTGCTCCAGGCGCTGAGCGCCCCGGAGACCGCCGCCCGGCTGGGGGCGCCGCCCGGCGGCGAGACCACGTACGTCGTCCACAACGGCAGCCCCAACCCCGAGCTGCTGGCCAGCGGACCGTTCGTGATCATCAACGCCAGGTCGCCGTCCGCCGAGACCGCGCACACGCTGGTCTCCCGGCTGGTCGAGCAGGCGCGGAGCGAGCTCGCCGCCCGCCAGGCCGTGCTGGGCGCGCCCGTGAGCACCTACATCCAGCTCACGCCGATGGTGCCGCCCACCGAGCCGCAGGAGCAGCGCGGCGGCAAGAGCCGCACGGCCGTGGCGGTGCTGGCGCTCGGCCTGTTCGCCGCGCTGACCGCCGGCTACGCGATGGAGAGCCTCGCCGCGGCGCGACGCCGCAGGCGGGCCGGGCCGGGTCCCGTCGAGCCGGCAGAGCGCGCCGAGCCGCTGGCGCTGCGCCCGTGAAGGCGATCGCCCTCACCAGGACGGAGCCCGTGGCAGGGCTGCCCCGGCCGCACCCGGCCGACGGGGCCACGCTGGGCGTCGTCTTCGTGGTCATCCTGATGATCGTCCCGGCCCGGCTGGTGTTCCGCGGGCTCTCGTTCGCCATCACGCCGGCCGAGGCCGTGGGGCTGTTCGCGCTGGTGTGGTGGTTCTGCGCGCAGCTCACCACCACGCTCGGCGCGGCCAAGGGCCGCACCCTCGTCCGCAGCGCGGTGTTCGTCTACGCCTCCTCGCTGATCGCCACCTACGCCTACGCCGCCGCCGGCAACCTGCCGAGGGACGAGCTCGACCTCGCCGACCACATGCTGGTGAGCGCGTTCGCGATGATCGGGATCGTGCTGCTCGTCGTGGACGGCGTACGCGGCCGGGCCCGGCTCGACCTGGTCCTGAAATCCGTCGCGGTTATGGGCGCGGTGCTCGGCGTGATCGGCGCGGCGCAGTTCCTGCTGAGGTTCGACCCGACCCCGTACATGGTGCTGCCCGGCCTGCGCTTCACGCAGGAGGAGCTGTTCGTCGTGGAGCGCAACGGGCTGAGCAGGGTGGCGGCGACCACCGGGCATCCGATCGAGTTCGCGGTCGTGTGCGCGATGATCCTGCCGATCGCGCTGCACTTCGCCTTCCAGGCGCTCGAACGCCGCCAGCCGCACCTGCGCTGGTGGCTGTGCGCGGGGCTGATCGCGGCCGGGATGGTGTTCTCGGTGTCGCGCTCGGCCTTCGTCGGCGTGGCGGGGGCGGCGGCGGTGCTGCTGGTCGGCTGGCCGCGCCGGCGGCGGCTGCTCGCGCTCGGGGCGATGGTGGTCTTCCTGGGCGCGGTCAAGGTGGTCGTGCCGGGGGTGCTCGGCGCGATCCTGGACCTGTTCACGGGCCTGTCCACCGACTCCAGCCTGCGCTGGCGGACCATGGACTACGCCGCCGCGGCCACCGAGATCTCCCGCCACCCGTGGCTGGGCCGCGGCCTCGGCACCTGGTACGCCCCCAAGTACCTGGTCTTCGACAACCAGTACATCCTCACCACGGTCGAGACCGGGATCATCGGCGTGCTGGCCTTCGCCGGGCTCTTCCTGGCCGGGATCTGGTCGGCGCTGCGCGCCCGCCGGCTGCTCACCGACCCCGCCGACCGCGACCTCGGGCTGACGCTGGCCGCCTGCCTGGTGGTGCCGCTCATCGGGGCCGCGACCTTCGACCTGCGCTCGTACGCGGTGATCACCGGGCTGTCGTTCCTGCTGGTCGGCTCGGCCGGCGCGCTCGCCCGCGAGGCCCGGCTCAGCCGAGCAGCCGCGCCTGCGCCTCCCGCCACGACCCCGCCGCCAGGTCCCGCGCGCTGATCGCGGTCACCGGCAGCGGCCAGGCGACGGCCAGGTCCGGGTCGTCGTAGCGGACCGAGACGTCCTCGGCCGGGTCGTGCTCCCTGTCGATGCGGTAGCAGACGTCGGCCTGCTCGGTGAGCGCCTGGAAGCCGTGCAGGAAGCCGCGCGGCACGTACAGGCAGGCGAAGTCCTCGTCGTCGAGGCGCACGCTCATGCTCCTGCCGTACGTCGGTGAGCCGGGCCGGGCGTCCACCAGCACGTCGTGGATCGCGCCGCGGGCGCACCTGACGAGCTTGGCCTCGCCGCGCCCCACCCGCCCGTGCAGGGCGCGGACCGTGCCGAGCCGCGAGCGCGACTGGCTGTCCTGGATGAAGGCGGCGGGGTCGAGACCGTGTTTCCCGGCGATCTCCGCGTCGAACGTCCGGGTGAAGAACCCCCGGTCGTCGTGGTGCGGCGTCGGGACGAAGAGAAGGACGCCGTCGAGGGCGCCGCGCTCCACTCTCATGCCCCTCATCCTGCTGGCGGGCCCACACTTACTGCCAGACCCACACGTAACGGATTTCTCCGTAATGCCGATGATTCGGGCGAAAGGTCGGGCTGGGCTGGGCTGGGCCAGGGCGAAGGAGCGAGGACATTCCGGCAGACCCCTTCACGGACCCCTTCACCACGGCCGGTCCTCCCGCGCGCGTGCGCGTGGGAGCCGTGCACGTCATGGCCGTCACCGAGACCGGAGTGGCCGACCACGTCTCCCGCGAGTGGGCCGCAGGCCGGGGCGGCGCGATCGTCACCGCGAACGTGGACATCGTCCGCGCCGCCACCCGCGACCCGGCGCTCGCCGCCCTCGTCGCCCGCGCGGAGCTGGTCGTCGCCGACGGCATGCCGGTCGTGTGGGCGGGCCGGCTGGCCGGCACCCGGATCCCTGAGCGGGTGACCGGCGCCTCGCTCGTGCACACACTCGCCGGGCGAGCCGCCCGCGACGGCCGGCCCGTCTACCTGCTCGGCGGCGACGAAGGAGTGCCGGAGGCCGCCGCGCGGGCCCTGTTGGAACGTTACCCGGCGCTGCGGATCGCGGGCACGCACTCGCCGCCGTACGGGTTCGACGCCGACCCCGCCGCCCGGAGCGCGGTCGTCGAGCGCGTCAGGGAGGCCGGGCCCGGCCTCGTGCTCGTCGGACTCGGCTTCCCCAAGCAGGAGCGGCTGATCACGGAGCTGCGGCCCGAGCTGCCCGCCGCCTGGTTCCTGGGCTGCGGCGCGGGCATCGCGATGGCCGCCGGCCAGTTCAGCCGCGCCCCCGAGGCCCTGCAGCGCGCGGGCGGCGAGTGGCTGCACCGGCTCGCGCTCGAACCGCGCCGCCTGCTCCGGCGCTACCTGCTCCACGACGCCCCCTTCGCCGTGCGCCTGCTGACCGGCGCGCTCCGCGCCCGTCTCCGTCTCCTGGGAAGGTGAGCATGCTGGCGATCGTCATCGTCACGTACTTCAGCGAGCGCGTCGTCGGCGACTGCCTGCGCTCGCTCCAGGACGCCGGCGCGGGAGACGCCCGGGTGCTGGTCGTGGACAACGACTCGGCCGACGGCACGGTCGCGGCGGCCCGCGCCGCCCTGCCCGCCGTCGAGGTGGTCCCGACCGGCCGGAACGCGGGCTTCGCCGGCGGCGTGAACGCGGGGATCGCCGCCGCGTCCGGCTGCGACGTGCTCGTGCTCAACCCGGACATCCGCCTCGCCCCCGGCGCGATCACCGCGCTGCGCGAGGCACTGACCGTGCCCGGCACCGGGATCGCGGTGCCCCGGCTCACCGCCGAGGACGGGACGGTCCACTTCTCGCTGCGCAGGAGACCCACCGTGCTGCGCGCGCTCGGCGAGGCGCTGCTCGGCGGCCACCGGGCCGGCCGGGTCCCGGCGCTCGGGGAGCTGGTCGTGGCGGCGGGCGCGTACGAGCGGCCGGGCACCGCCGACTGGGCGACCGGCGCGGCCTGGCTCGTCTCCCGCGCCTGCCTGGACGCGCTCGGGCCGCTGGAGGAGCGCTACTTCCTCTACTCCGAGGAGACCGAGTACATGCTGCGGGCCGGCGAGCACGGCTTCGCCGTCCGCTACGAGCCGCGGGCGCACGCCGTGCACCTGGGCGGCGAGCAGGGCACCTCCAGCAGTCTCTGGGCGCTCGCCACCGCCAACCGGGTCCGGCTGCACCGCGAGCGGCACGGCCGGGCCCGCGCCCTCGCCATGCGCGGCGCGGTGCTGCTCAACGAGGCGATCCGGGCGCTCACCCGGCACGGTGCGGGCGGCGCCAAGCACCGGGCGGCCCTGCGCGCCCTCGTCCGCCTGCCGCGCTGGCCAGAGCAGCCGGGCGCGACCGAGCAGCCGGACGCGGCCGACCCGCCGAGGACCGCCGACCCGCCCGGGTACGTCTGCTTCGCCGCCCAGGACTGGTGGTACCACAACCGGGCGCACTCCGACTTCCAGCTCATGCGCGCCCTCGCCGGCCGGCGCAAGGTGCTGGTGGTCAACAGCATCGGCATGCGCATGCCCGCGCCGGGCACCACCACCCACGTCACCCGCCGCGTCCTGCGCAAGCTGCGCAGCGTGGCGAAGTTCCTGCGGCAGCCGTTCCCCGGCTTCCACGTGATGTCGCCGCTGCCGCTGCCGTTCTACGGCTCGCCGGTCCTGCGCCGGGTCAACGCCCTGCTCGTACGCGCCCAGGTGCGGGCGGTGTGCCTGGCGCTCGGCCTGCACCGCCCCGTGATGGTGGTCACCATCCCCACGGCCTGGGACGTGGTGCGCCCGATGCCCCGGCACGCGCTGCTCTACAACCGCTCCGACCGGCACTCGGCCTTCCCCGAGGCGGACGCCGCCGTCATCGGGGCGATGGAGAACGAGCTGCTGGCCCGCGCCGACCGGGTCCTCTACGCGAGCCGCACGCTGATGACCGAGGAGCGCGAGCTGACGGGCGAGCGGGCGTGCTTCCTCGACCACGGCGTGGACGCCGACCACTTCACCCGGGTCGCGGAGCCGCCTCCCGACCTCGCCGCCGTGCCGGGGCCGCGCGTGGGGTTCTTCGGCGCTCTGGACGAGTTCGTCGTGGACGTCGGGCTGCTCGAACGCCTGGCGGCCGAGCTGCCGCAGGCCTCGCTCGTGCTCATCGGCGACGCCACCGCGCCGATGGAGCGGCTGACCGCCCATCCCAACGTGCGCTGGTTCGGCTTCGTGCCCTACGAGCGCATCCCGGCGTACGCGTCCGGCTTCGACGTGGCGATCATGCCGTGGCAGGACAACGCGTGGATCAGGCACGCCAACCCGATCAAGCTGAAGGAGTACCTGGCCTTGGGCCTGCCGGTGGTCAGCACGGACTTCCCCGAGCTCGCCCACTACCGGGACCGGGTGCGGGTCGCGGCCACGCCCGAAGCGTTCGTGGCGGCCGTCAAGGCCGCGCTGGCGGAGGGCGGCCCGCGGCCGGCCGCCGAGCTGCGGGCGTCGGTGCTGGGGATGTCCTGGTCGTCGCGGGCCGACCGGCTGTTGGAGCTGGCCGAGGGGGAGCGTTGACGCGGGCGAGCCGGCTGGTCCTCGCCGCGGTGGCGCTGCTCGCCGCCGCGGCCCTGGTGTGGGTGGTCGTCGGCAGGTCCGAGGGCGAGCCGGGCCCGCGCCCGTCCGGCACGGCCGCCCCCCGCCCGGACGTCGCCGGGCTGCCCCGCGTCCCGTGGGAGGGCGGCCCCGCCTACTACGACCGCTTCGCGAGCACCAAGGCCGCCGGCTGGACGAACCCGGCGTTCTTCCCCATCGGCGTCTGGTACGAGTCCGTCATCACCCAGGACGACGTGAACAAGGACGTCGAAGCCGGCATCAACACCTACATCGAGCTGACCGAGACCAGCGACATGGCGCTGATCAGGAAGAACGGCCTGTTCGCCGTTCCCAGCAAGCCGCTGAAGGACTACGGGGCCGAGACCGTCGCCTGGCTGATCACCGACGAGGCCGACATGTGGGCCGGCCCCGGCGACGACGGCTGGACCGGCAACTTCCCCGGCGAGGGCCCCCTCTGCATCCCGGACGACCCGCACAAGGAACGCTGCGGCTACACCGTCATGAAGACGCTGAAGGACCGGCTGCCCAAGGACGGCCGCCCGCACTACGCCAACTACGGCAAGGGCGTCATGATCTACCAGAACGACCGCCAGGCCGGCCGGTTCGTCAACGACTACACCGACCTCGTCTCCCTCGACGTCTACTGGTACACCAGCTACTTCGCCTGCCTCGACGGGCAGAACTGGCTGCACTGGGCCGGCGAGGACCGCTGCCGCCGCGCGGCCAACTACGGCCTGCTCATCGACCGCCAGCGCAAGCTGGACGCCCTCGACGGCAAGCTCCAGCCCATCTACGCCTTCGTCGAGGTCGGCCGCCCCGCCGCCGAGGACCGTCGGCAGATCGAGCCGGACGAGGTCAAGGGCGCGGTGATGAGCTCGCTGATCCACGGGGCCAGGGGCGTCATCTACTTCAACCACAGCTTCGGCGGCCCCTGCCAGAGCCAGCACGTGCTCCGCGACGCCTGCGGCGTCACCACCCGGCCCGCGGTCATCGAGGTGAACCGGCAGATCAGGCAGCTCGCCCCGGTGCTCAACACCCAGTCCGTCGAGTACGACTTCGGCCCCGGCGTGGACACCATGCTGAAGGCGCACCAGGGCGCGTACTACCTGTTCGCCATGCCGTCGGCGGAGGGCCGGCCGGGAGCGCACACGTTCGCGCTGCCCGGCGGCCTGTCACCCGGTCAGGTCGAGGTGATGTTCGAGAACCGGCGCCTGCCCGTGGACGCCTCAGGACGTTTCACCGACACCTTCACCAGCGAGAGCTCCTATCACATCTACCGGATCACGCCCTAGTGGCGGCGGGGGCCGCAGTGCGGGCAGCCGCGCCCGTGCCGGGGGCCGGCCCGCCGGTGCACGAGCCGGCCGTGCGGCGCCGCCCGCCCCGCCGACAGCGAGGAGTCGCTGCTGAGGATGGCCGCGTGCAGCTTGCGCAGCTCGGGGCCTGGCTCCAGGCCGAGGTCCGTGGTGAGGATGCGCCGCCCGGACTGGTAGACGTCCAGCGCCTCGGCCTGCCTCCCGCTGCGGTAGAGCGCCAGCATGAGCTGCCCGCGGAAGGTCTCGCGCAGCGGGTGCTCGCGTACCAGCGTGGACAGCTCACCCACCAGGGCGGCGTGCCGGCCGAGCCGTAAGTCGGCCTCCACGCGCTCGCCGAGCGCGGCCAGCCGCAGCTCCTCCAGCCGGGTGGCCTGGCGGTGCAGCAGGTGGATGTCGTCCAGCCCGGACAGCGCCGGGCCGCGCCACAGGTCGAGGCCCGCGCGGAGCAGGGCGCTGCCCGTCGCGTCGTTCCCGGAGGCGAGCGCCGAGCGGCCCTGCCGGACCAGCAGCTCGAACCGGCGGGCGTCCACGTCCTCCGCCGGCACCCTCAGCCGGTAGCCCGTGGCCTGGTGGGCGATGGGGACGTGCTCGCCGAGCGTGCGTCTGAGCCGGTGGAGCTGGAGACGCAGGCGCTGTTGCCCGGCGTCACCGGCCTCGGCTCCCCACAGTGCGTCGATGAGGACGTCGCTGTGCGCGACGGTCCCGTCGTGGCAGAGCAGCAGGGCGAGGAGGCTGCGTTGCTTGACCGAACGCAGCGGCACGAGGCCGCCTGCGCCGGTCGCCTCCAGCGCGCCCAGGATGCGGAACTGCATGGTTCCCCCAGCTGCACGTATCCGATCTTCTTTCGCTGACGAAGGATATGCCGCTCGAATGCGCCGTAAAACGCTCGTGAGGAAACTGTGTTGAAACGTAAATGAAATTGGTCATCCGCACACTCGGGAACTGGCTGATGGTCCGTACGTCAGTCATCGGAGCATTCGTGCCATCAGTGCCGAATGGGGGGATATGGTGGGTTCTTTTCGGCATTTCCGAAAGACGGCTTTTGCGCCGTCGAGGCGGGCGCTGGCCCTGGTCAGCGCCACCGCCATCATCATCGGCCCGAGCGCCGCGCCGGCGCTCGCGGCCACGCCAGAAACCGAGACCGGCGATCATCACGCGCACGCCGCTCCTTTGCGTGCGCCCATTGATCGTCAGAAAGTGGAGAAACTCGGGCCACTTCCGGCGAAAAAAGGCACAATTCCGGTAGAACGGTCCACGACGGCCGCTCGCTCCTCCGCCGCGCTCGCCGCCGCCGCCAACGACCGCGTCGCGCTGCGCGTGCTCGTGGTCGCCGTGGACGAGGACGACTGGGGCGTCGCCACCTGGCGCTCGGTGCTGGGCCGGGTCGGCGCCCAGTACGACGTGCTCTACAGCAAGACCCAGCCGCTGACCGCCGCCGACCTCGTGCAGGCCGACGGGACCGGCAAGTACAACGCGGTCCTGCTGACCAACAACTCGCTGCTCTACAACGACGGCTCCGGCTACGTCAGCGGCCTCGACGCCACGGAATGGAACGCTCTCTGGGCCTACGAGCGCGACTACGGCGTCCGCCAGGTCTCCCTCTACACCGCCTACGGCACCTTCCCCGAGGACTACTGCCTGCGCGCCGGCAGCGAGGGCGGCGTCGGCACCACCCCGATCTCGACCGCGCTCACCACGACCGGCGCCGGCGTCTTCGACTACCTCAAGAACACCGCGAACGTCCCGGTCTCGCAGTCCTACGTCTACCGCTCCACGCTGGCCTCGGGCTGCACCGCCGACGCCGTGCTGACCAGCGGCTCCGACGTGCTCGGCGTCCGCAGCACGTCCGCCGACGGCCGTGAGCGCATGGCGCTGACGTTCACCTCCAACCAGTACCTGCCCCAGGCGGACCTGCTCACCTACGGCCTGTTCCGCTGGGCCACCAGAGGGCTGTTCCTCGGCGAGCAGCGGCACTACCTCAACGCCGACGTGGACGACTGGTTCAACAACACCGACCACCTGTACGCCGACGGTCACCTGGAGACCAGCCCCGGCTACCGGCTGACCTGGTCGGACGCGGTCAGCACGTACAACCAGCAGAACAGCTTCAAGTCCGCCAACGCCCTGGCCAACGCCTTCAAGCTGAACATCGCCTACAACGGCGAGGGCTCCGACCAGTACGCCCTCCCGTCCTGCCTGCTCCCGATCCTGCTGCAGGACGCCCTCACCAACTACTCGCGCTGCCGGGCCTCCTCCTTCACCTGGGTCAACCACACGTTCTCGCACCCCAAGATGAACTCCACGGACTACGCGACGAGCCGCGCGGAGATCCAGGACAACCTCACCAGGGCCGCCGCGCTCGGCCTCTCCGTGGACCCGACGGTGCTGAAGACCGGTGAGTACTCCGGCCTCGGCGTCTACCACCCCGACCCCAACAACGACATCGACCCGCCCACCGACTACGGCCTGGCCGCCTCCAACCCCAACCTGCTGCAGGCCGCCAAGGACCTCGGCGTGAAGTACCTGCACGGCAACATGTCGTTCGCCAGCCACCAGCCGTCCTGCTTCAACTGCGGCATCCGGCACCCGCTGCAGCCCGCGGTGATGGTGGTGCCCGACTGGCCGACCAACATCGCCTACCACACGACCACGGCGGCCGAGGAGACGCTGTTCTACAACTCCTACTACGGTCCGAGCGGCAAGTTCCCCTACTGGCCGGTCAACCAGACCTACACCCAGGTCATCGACCACGAGAGCGACGTGGCGATGCAGCACGTCATGTCCGGGTCGGTCTACACGCACACCTTCCACCAGGGCAACCTGCGCAACTACGGCTCCAACCGCAGCCTGGTCTTCGACTGGCTGAACGGCGTCATGGCCAAGTACAACACCTGGTACAAGGTCCCGCTCCTCACGCCGAACTGGGGCTCGCTCGCCCAGTACGTCGACCAGCGGACCACGCACTTCGCCGGCCTGTCCGGCGTCAGCGCGGTCTACGACCGGGTGGCGGGCACGGTCACCTTCACCGCCACCGGCAGTGACGCCGCCGTCTTCGCGACGAACGTCAACGCCGCCGGCGCCACGGCGTACGGCACCGACAAGGTCGCCCGCCTCACCCTCACCGCCGGGGTCCCTGTCACCGTCCCCGCGAGCGTGCGCCCGTGAAGGTGACGCTGGTGTCCGAGGGCACCTACCCGTTCGCGATGGGTGGCGTCAGCGTCTGGATGGATCAGCTCATCCGGGGCATGCCGGACTACCGCTGGGACGTCGTGACGATGACCGTGGACGGCGAGGAACGGCCGGTGTGGGACCCGCCGGCCAACCTCGAACAGGTGGTCTCCGTACCACTGTGGGGCAACGTGCCCCGGCGCCCCTCGCGGGCGCCGGGGGGCGCTTTCACCGAGGCGTACGGACGCTTCCTGGAGATGGTGCTGACGCCGGCCGTCATGGGCGACGGCAGCGCGGAGTTCCTGGCGGTGCTGGAGTCGCTGCACCGCTTCGCGCACGAGGGCGGGGACCTGCTGGGCGCGCTCACCGCCAACGAGTCGCTGACCCAGCTCATGGACGCCTGGTACTGGAACAGGACCGACGGCCTCACCCTGGCCGACGCCATCACGGCCGGGGACCTGATGGGGCACATGCTGCGCCCGCTGGCCGAGCCGGCGCCGCGTACGGACCTCATGCACGTGGCCATGAACGGCCTCAGCATGCTGACCGCGATGTCCGCCAAGTGGCGGCACGGCACCCCGATCGTGCTCTCCGAGCACGGCGTCTACCTGCGCGAACGCTACCTCCAGTACGTGGACGAGCCGGTCTCGCACGCCGTCAGGGTGCTGCTGCTCAGCTTCTTCCGCCGCCTGGCGGGGGCGGCGTACGTGGCGGCCGACCGCATCGCGCCGCACTCGTCGTACAACCGGCGCTGGCAGATCCGCAACGGCGCCGACCCGGACCGCATCCGGATCATGTACAACGGCGTGGACCCGGACGAGTTCCCGCCGGTCGAGTCGGCCCCCGACGAGCCCACGCTGGTCTTCATGGGGCGCATCGACCCGCTGAAGGACCTGCACACGCTGCTGCGCGCGTTCGCCATCGTGCGGGAGAAGGTGCCCGACGCTCGGCTGCGCATCTTCGGCGGCGTGCCGGACGGCAACGAGCCCTACCACGAGAGCTGCCTGCAGCTCGCCGAGGAGCTGGGGGTCACGGACGCGGCCCGGTTCGAGGGCCGCGTCACCACCCCCGCCGTCGCCTACCACGCCGGCGACGTCGTGGCGCTGACCAGCATCTCCGAGGGGTTCCCCTACACGGTGGTCGAGGCCATGGCGTGCGGCCTGCCGGTGGTCGTCACCAACGTCGGCGGGGTGGCCGAGGCGGTCGGCGAGGCCGGGATGGTGGTGCCGCCGCGCGACCACGTGGCCGCCGCCGAGGCGATGGTGCGCCTGCTGCGCGACACCGGGTTGCGTCGCCGGCTCGGCGCGCTGGCCCGCGAGCGGGTGCTCGAACGCTTCACCCTGCGGCAGTCGCTGGACGACTACCGCTCGGTCTACGAGGAACTGCTGGGGGTCACCGCATGACCGCTGTGGAGCCGTCGACGTCGCGCTCCATGGACGACCTCATCGAGCCGATGGGGACCGGCGCCTTCCGCGCCGTCGAACCGCTGCAGGTCGCGGCGATGCTGGAGTCCCAGGGGCTGAGCGACAGGATCGCCCGCGAGCGGTACGGGCACGACGACGTGTTCTCCCTGGCCGAGGCCGCGTACACGCACATCAGGACCCTGGACAGGCCGCGCCCGCCGGTCGCCGAGGCGCCGCTCAAGCGGGCCAGGCCGTTCGCCCAGATGCTGCACGGGCTGCTCTACGGCCTGCCCGCCGCGCTGCTGCCCGCGGCCTCCGGGCTCGTGGGCGCCCAATGGCTGATGCCGGGCCTGGTGCTGACCACCGGGCTCGGCTGGGTGATCGGCAGCGGGGCGGCGCACCTCGCGTACACGCTGGTGGGGCGGGGTTATCCCCGCTCGGCCGGGCGGGTGTTACGGACCGGGCTGCTGCTCGGGGTGCTCGGGGCCACGGTGACGGCCGGCCTGCTCGCCCTCGCCATGGGCGGGCCGCTCGCGCTGGTCGCGCTCTGCGTCACGCAGGTGGCCTTCCAGATCGCCTCCGGCATGCTGCTGTTCTACCGGCGCGAGCTGTGGCTCGGCGTGATCATGCTGCCCGGGGTCATCGCCGGCCTCGCCTACGTCGGCCTCGCCGACCGGTGGGTGGGCCTGCTGGCGGTCTGCGTCGGCGTGGTGTGCGTGGCCGGCGTCGTCGGGGCCGCGCTGCTGCTCACGCTCGCGCAGGGCGAGGCGACCGGGAAAGAGCCGCCGCTGCGCCGCCTGTCGCGATCCCACCTGCGCGGGCTGCTCCCCGCCCTGGCCTGGGCCACGCTGACCGCGCTCTTCCTGCTCCAGGCCGAGGCCCGCTACGTGCTCGACCGGAGCGACATCGCCGTCGCAGGCGCGGGGCTCGTGCTCGGCATGGGCCTCCTGGAGTACCGGGCGCACCGGTTCGACGACGACGCGCGGGCCTCCGTCCGCGACGTCTGCTATCCCGCCGACTTCACCCGCCGCGGCCGGTGGCTGGTCGCCAAGGGCCTGCTGACCTGCCTCGCGGCGCTGTCGGTGCTCTCCGCGCTGCCGCTGGTCTTCCTGCACGTCACCGGCGGGCTCACCCCGGAGAGCGTGACCATGGCGGTCGCCCACGTGACCGTCGGGGGCGCCTACTTCGTGGCGTTCCTGATCGCCAACCAGGGCAAGGTCGTCCATCTGTGCCTGGCCCAGGCGGCGGCGCTGGCCGTCCATCCCTTGGGGCGGCTCCTGCTGCCGGGCGGCGGCTCCGCGCAGGCCGACGTGCTGCTCTTCGCCGCCGCCTCGCTGCTGTTCCTGCTGATCCTGCTGGTCCTCATGAGCCGCGGACTCAGGGACGTCAGGAAGTACCGCTGAACCATCGACCGGGAGGCTTCCCATGCACGTCGTCATCCTCGCAGGCGGCAAAGGAGTGCGGCTGCGGCCGTACACCTCGGCGCTGCCCAAGCCCCTGGTGCCCATCGGGGAGGAGTACGCGATCCTCGACATCATCCTCCGGCAGCTCACCAGTCAGGGCTTCACCCGCGCCACGCTCGCGGTCGGCCACCTCAGCCCGCTCATCCGCGCGTTCGTGGGCGACGGCTCCCGCTGGGGGCTGGAGGTGGACTACACCGAGGAGGTCACCCCGCTGTCCACGATCGGGCCGCTCTTCCCGATCAGGGACCGGCTGCCCGAGCACTTCCTGGTGATGAACGGCGACGTCCTCACCACGCTCAACTACGCCGAGCTGCTGGCCAGGCACGTCGAGGCCGGCGCGCCGCTGACCGTGGCGACCTCCCCGCGGGTCGTGAAGATCGACTTCGGGGTGCTGGAGACGAGCGGCGGCCAGATCACCGGCTTCCGGGAGAAGCCGCTGCTCAGCTACCTCGTCAGCATGGGCGTCTACGCGCTGTCGCGCGAGACCATCGCCCACTACCCGGACGGCATGCCGTTCGGCTTCGACGAGCTGGTGCTCGACCTGCTCGCCCACGACCGGCCGCCGGGTTGCTTCGAGTTCGACGGCTACTGGCTCGACATCGGCCGGCCCGACGACTACGACGAGGCCAACGCCCGGTTCGAGGAGATCCGCTCGCTGCTGCTGCCGACGGATCGGGAAAGGGTTCGATGAGCACTGTCGTCGTCTTCGGGTCCACCGGCTTCCTGGGCCGCCCGGTGGCCGAGCTGCTGGCGGGCGATCCCCGGGTGTCCCGGCTGATCCGCCCGCGCCGGGCCGAGCTCGACCTGCTGGCCGCCGCCCCCGCCGACGTGGCCGACCTGCTGGGCGAGAGCCGCCCGTCGGTCGTGCTCAACTGCGTCGGCCGGATGTCCGGCCGCTACGACGAGCTGGTCCGCGGCAACGCCGGGGTCACCGCCGTGCTGCTGGAGGCGCTGGCCGCCGCCGCGCCGCGCGCCCGGCTGGTCCGGCTCGGCTCGGCCGCCGAGTACGGCCCCGCCCTCCCCGGCACCGCCCAGCGGGAGGACGACCCTGCCCGCCCCACCGGCGCGTACGGCATCAGCCACCTGGCCGGCACCCTGCTGGTCGAACGGGCCCGCGAGGTGGACGCGATGTCCCTGCGCGTGTTCAACCCGGTCGGCCCCGGGGTGTCGGCCGCCAACGTGCTCGGCCGGGTCCGCGACCTGATCAGGGCCGCGACCGGCGACATCGAGCTGGGCCCGCTCGACGCCACTCGCGACTTCGTGGACGTGCGCGACGTCGCCGCGGCGGTGGTCGCCGCCGCCTTCGCCGACGACCCCGCCGAACGGGTGATCAACGTCGGCAGCGGCCGGCCCGTGCCCGTCCGGCAGGCGGTCAGGCTGCTCGCCGCGGCGAGCGGCTTCGCCGGCGAGATCCGGGAGAGCGCCCCCGAGTCCGGCCGCTCCGACACGAGCTGGAGCCAGGCCGACACCGGGCGGGCGCTGCGCGTGCTCGGCTGGCGGGCCGGCGTCCCGCTGACCGACTCGATCAAGGCCATGACGGCGGAGGAGAGCGCGTGAGGCGGCTCTGGACGGCCGTGCTGCTGGCCGGGCTGCCGGCCGCGCTCACGTCCTGCGCGCCCCGCGTCCCGCTGACCGAGGTGCGCTCCTTCACCTACGTCCTGCAGAACTACCCGGGCGGCCGGCTCGACACGGTCGCCCGCGCCCCGCACCAGCTCGCCATCGTGGACCTGTCCCGCGACGGCACCACGGCCGGCTACTTCTCCGCGAAGGAGGTCGCCAAGGTCCGGGACACCGGCAAGACCGTCCTCGCCTACTTCGAGATCGGCAGCATCGAGCGGTTCCGCACCGAGGCCCGCACCCTGCCCGCCGACCTGCGGCTCAACCGCTGGCTCGACTGGCCGGAGGAGCACTTCGTCCGCTACTGGGACTCCCGCTGGTGGGACCTCGTGCTGCGGCCGCGCGTCGACCAGGCGCTGCGGGCCGGGTTCGACGGGGTCTACCTCGACACGCCGCTCGCGTACGAGGAGATCCACCTCGACCGCGTGCCCGGCGAGACCCGCGCGAGCCTCGCCCGCCGCATGAACGAGCTGATCGTCAGGATCAGCAGGTACGCCAAGAAGGTGCGCCCCGGCTTCCTCATCGTCCCGCAGAACTCGCCCGAGCTGCGCCTCCAGCCGGGCTACGTCGAGGCGATCGACGGCATCGGCATGGAGGAGCTGTTCTTCCGCGCCACCGGCCGCCCGTGCGACACCGGCTGGTGCGCCGAGAACCTGGCGCACGCGCTCGCCCTGCGCAAGCTCGGCAAGGCCGTGCTCGCCACGGACTACGCCACCCGCCCGGCCGACGTGGCCGCGGCCTGCGCCCGCTACCGCCGCCACGGCATCGCGGGCAACGTCACCGTGGTCGAACTCGACCGCGTCAGTCCCCTCTGCACCGCTGCGAAAGAAGGAGCTTGAGATGCCGAAGACCGTCGGCGTGATCGGCATGGGCTATGTGGGCCTGACGCTGACCGCCGCCCTGGCCCGCAAGGGGTTCGTCGTGCACGGCGTGGACGCGAACCCGCGCGTCGTCGAGGCGCTGTCCAACGGCCGGATCCACGTGTACGAACCCGGCGTGCAGGAGGCGTTCGCCGAGCACCTCGGCAGCGGCATCACCGTCGCCGACCGGCTGCCCGACACGCCGCTCGACGCCGCGATCCTGTCCGTCTCCACGCCCGTGGACCTCGCGACCGGCCGGCCCGACCTGCGCAACCTGGCCGCCGCCGCCGAGCACGTGGCCGCCACCTGCCGGCCGGGCACGCTCGTCGTGGTCCGCAGCACCGTCCCGATCGGCACCTCCCGCTCCGTCGTGCTGCCCGCGCTCACCGCCCGCTGGGGCGACGACGTCCGGCTCGTCATGGCGCCCGAGCGCACCATCCAGGGCCAGGCGCTGCGCGAGCTGGTCGAGCTGCCCCAGGTCGTCGGCGGGCTCGACGAGGAGAGCCTGGAGGCGGGCGTCGCGCTCTTCGCCGGCCTCGCCGAGCAGGTCGTGCCGGTGTCCGGCCTGGAGACCGCCGAGATGGTCAAGCTGTCCAACAACTGCCACACCGACCTGATCTACGCCTTCGGCAACGAGCTGGCGCTCATCGCCGAGCAGCACGGCCTCGACCCGCTGGAGGTCATCAGGGCCGCCAACCTCGACTATCCCCGGCCCGACCTGGCCAGGCCCGGGTACGTCGGCGGCGGCTGCCTGTCGAAGGACCCGTACCTGATGATCGCGAGCACGCGGCGGCCGCCGTACCTGGTGGACCGGGCGCGGGCGCTCAACGAGCGGCTGCCCGCGCACGTCGCCGAGCGGATGGTCGAGCTGATCCGCGAGAGCGCCGGACGCACCGAGGGCGTCAGGCTGTCGGTGCTGGGCTGGGCGTACAAGGGCTGGCCGGCCACCGACGACATGCGCGGCACCCCCATCGCCGAGATGATGCCGCTCTTCCGCGCCGTCGGCCTGACCGTGCTCGGCCACGACCCGCTCGTCCCCGACGACGTCATCCGCGAGTACGGCGGCGAGCCCGTCAGCCTGGACAAGGCGTTCGCCGACGCCCACGCCGTCCTCGTCATCAACGACCATCCCGACTACCGGGGGCTGGAGGTCGAGTCACGGCTGGCCACCTCCGGGGTGCGGGTGGTGTTCGACTCCTGGCGCATCCTGGACGAGGCGGCGATCATCCGGCACGGCGTCCGCTACGCCGGCATCGGCTACCTGGCGGAGGAGCGGGCATGAGGGCGCTGCTGCTGGGCGGGGCCGGCTTCATCGGGCTGCACCTGGCCCGCCGGCTGCTCGCCGACGGGCACGAGGTGACCGTCGTGGACGACTTCTCGCGGGGGCGGCGCGACGACGCGCTCGCCGGGCTGGCCGTCGAGGTGCGCTCGGCCGACCTCACCGACCCGGCCGCGTACGACGCCCTCGAACCCGGCTGGGACCAGGTGTTCATGCTGGCCGCCGTGGTCGGGGTGCGCAACGTCGAGTCCGGCCCGGCCCGGGTGCTCCGGGTCAACACGCTGTCCCTGATGCACCTGCTGGACTGGATGGGGCCGGGGCGCGGGCGGCTGTTCTTCGCCTCCACCAGCGAGGCGTACGCCGGGGCGGTCAGCACCGGGCTGGCCGCCGTGCCGACCGCCGAGGACGTCCCCCTCGTCATCGAGGACGTGGGGTCGGCGCGGCACACGTACGCGATCAGCAAGCTGCTCGGCGAGGCCGCGGTGCTGCACACGGCGCGGGCCAAGGGGTTCGAGGCGGTCATCGGCCGCTTCCACAACATCTACGGCCCCCGCATGGGCGCCGACCACGTCATCCCCGAGCTGTCCCTGCGGGCCGAACGCGGCGAGGACCCCTTCACCCTCTACGGCGCCGACCAGAGCCGCGCCTTCTGCCACGTGGACGACGCCGTCGAGGCGGTCGTGAGGCTCATGAACGAGCCGCGGGCGGCGGGCCGGATCGTGCACATCGGCAACGACGCCGAGACCAACATCGGCGACCTGGCCAAGCTCGTCCTGCGGATCGCGGGCACGAACCCGGAGATCCGGCACGTGCCCGCGCCCCCCGGCTCGGTCGCGCGCCGCTGCCCCGACCTCACGCTGCTGCGCGAGCTGACCGGGTACGAGCCGCGCGTCGCCCTGGAGGACGGCGTCCGCCGGACCTACGCCTGGTACCGGGAGTCGTGGACCGGATGACGCAGCCCATCGCGTTCTACTACGGGGCGGGGGAGCTGGAGCGGCTGTCCGGCTTCGACAAGGTCGTGCTCCAGGCGGACTTCTACCGCCCGGAGGAGCTGGACCTGCTGCGCGGGCGCGGCACGCAGACCCTCGGCTACCTGTCGCTGACCGAGGACGCCGGGCCGCCCGCGCCGTGGCACCGCGCCGAGCACAACCCCGACTGGGGCGGCGCATTCGTCCACACCGGCGACCCCCGCTGGGTGGCGCACGTGGTGGAGCAGGCCCGTACGGCGATCGGGAAGGGCTTTCGCGGGCTGTTCCTCGACACGCTCAACATCGAGCAGACCTACCCCGAGGACCTGCCGCACCTGCTCTACCTCATCGCCGCCATCCGCGAGGAGACGCAGCCGGAGTATCTGCTGGCCAACCGGGGCTTCGGGCTGCTGCCGCAGCTCGCCGACCTGGTGGACGGCGTGCTGTTCGAGTCGTTCTCGGCGCGCTGGGTGGACGCCGGCAACTACGCGCCCTGGCCGGACGACGTGCTGGAGGTCCACGCCTCCGTGGCCGAGCGGCTGCTCGGCCTCGACGTGGACCTCTACGCACTCGACTACGCCGACAACGACGAGCTGTGCGACTTCGCGCGCCGGCGGGCGCGCGAATTCGGCATGCTCTGCTTCGTCAGCGACAGGGTGCTGTCGCGGATCTGAGTTGTCGACCAGCTAGATGATTGATGCCAAGGCGTAGCTGCGGAGATAGGGCGAGGGTGCCCAAGCTCGATGTGTGACGAAAGAGTTAGACACCCTCGCAACCGCACTGTACGTGCGGATCGATGATGTGTTGAAGGCCCAGCCACAGCTGGCTCCGTGGCGGCCGAAGGTCGGCATCGCGCCGACGCTCAGCGACGCCGAGCTGGTGACCCTGGCGGTGCTGTCGGCGCTGCTGGGCTTCACCTCCGAGCGCCGCTGGCTGCGGCACGCTCGCACCGAGTTGAGCGCGATGTTCCCGCATCTGCCTGGCCAGCCGGGCTACAACCGGCGGCTGCGCAACGCCTGCGGCCTGGTCAGGCACATGATCCGGATACTGGCCGCCGACACCTCGCTGTGGAGTGACGACGTCTGGGTAGCCGACTCCACGCCGATCGAATGCGGCCGCTCGCGGGAGACGGCGCGGCGTTCGGCGCTGGCAGGGTGGGCGGAGTACGGCTACTGTGCCTCCCACTCCCGCTACTTCTGGGGGCTTCGGCTGCACCTGCTGTGCACGCTGGGCGGACTGCCGGTGCTGTACGCCCTCAGCGGCGCCAAGGCCGATGAGCGCGAGGTACTGCTCGGCATGCTGCAGGCCGCACCCGACGTCCTGGCCGCTCATCCGGAACAGACGATCATCGCTGATCGGCATTACTACGGCCGCGTCTTCGAAGCCGAGCTCACCGAGCGTGAGCTGCAGCTGCTGCGCCCGGCCCGTCAGAGCGAACCCGAGCGGCCCGGCGCAGCACTGTTCAAGCCACTGCGCCAGACCATCGAGTCGATCAACCAGACCCTTAAGAGCCAGCTGGACCTGGAACGCCACGGCGGCCGCACCCACGCTGGCGTCATCATCCGCGTACTGACCCGCATCCTCGCGCTGACCAGCGTGATCTGGCACAACGACGAGACCGGCCAGCCGATCAAGCGGTCTCTGATCGCCTACGACCACTAACCGTAGCCAGACCCCTTGGCATCAATCATCTAGTTGATGCGCCAGGTGTCGCCGCCCAGCAGCAGCTCGCTCAGGTCGCCGGGGCCTTGCCGCTCGGCCGCCTCGTCGAGCTGCTCGGCCATCAGCGTCTCGTAGGAGGGCCGGTCGACGCTGCGGAAGATGCCGATCGGGACGTGCTCGAAGGCGGGCTCGTCCAGGCGGGACAGGGCGAAGGCGAGGCTGGGGTCGGGGTTGTGCACGTCGTGCACGAGGATCTGGTCCTCGGTCACGCTCGCGCGGGGCACGACCTCGATGCCGCCGTTCGCGCCGCGGACCACGGCCTTGGTGGCGCTGGCGATCGGCTGCCCGTGCTCCAGGCGCAGCGTGATGTCGTCACGCAGGCCCGGGTCCTTGAGCGGCTCGAAGGCGTTGTCGTTGAAGATGTTGCAGTTCTGGTAGATCTCGACCAGGGAGGTGCCGCGGTGGGCGGTGGCCTCCCGCAGCACCGACTGCAGGTGCTTGCGGTCGGAGTCGATGGTCCGGGCGACGAACGAGGCCTCGGCGCCGATGGCCAGCGAGATCGGGTTGAACGGCTTGTCGAGCGAGCCCATCGGCGTCGACTTGGTGATCTTGCCGACTTCGCTGGTGGGGGAGTACTGGCCCTTGGTCAGCCCGTAGATCCGGTTGTTGAACAGCAGGATGTTGAGGTTGACGTTGCGGCGCAGCGCGTGGATGAGGTGGTTGCCGCCGATGGACAGGGCGTCGCCGTCGCCGGTGACGACCCAGACGCTGAGGTCGGGGCGGGAGGCCGCCAGACCGGTGGCGATGGCGGGGGCACGGCCGTGGATCGAGTGGAAGCCGTAGGTGTTGAGGTAGTAGGGGAAGCGGGAGGAGCAGCCGATGCCGGAGATGAAGGCGATGTTCTCCCGCTTGAGCCCCAGCTCGGGCAGGAAGGACTGGACGGCCGCGAGGATCGCGTAGTCACCGCAGCCGGGGCACCAGCGCACCTCCTGGTCGGACTTGAAGTCCTTCAGGCTCTGCTTGGCGTCGGTCTTCGGGACCAGGCTGAGGCCCCTGCCGTTGACGAGCTCAGTCACTGTCGATCACGTCCTGGATGACTCCGGCCAGCTCCTCGGCCTTGAACGGGAGCCCGCGCACACGGTTGTAGCTGATGACGTCGACGAGGTAGCGCGCGCGCAGCAGCAGCGCGAGCTGGCCCAGGTTGATCTCGGGCAGCAGCACCTTGTCGTAGCTCTTGAGCACCTCGCCGGTGTTGGCCGGCAGGGGGTTGAGGTGGCGCAGATGGACCTGGGCGACCTTGCCGCCGCCCGCCCTGATGCGGCGCACGGCCGCGGCGATCGGCCCGTAGGTCGAGCCCCACCCGACGACCAGCACCTTCGCGTCGCCGTCGGGGTCGTCCACGACCAGGTCGGGAACGTCGATGCCGGCGATCTTGGCGGCCCGGGTGCGGACCATCAGGTCGTGGTTGTCGGGGTCGTAGGAGATGTTGCCGGTGCCGTCGGCCTTCTCGATGCCGCCGATCCGGTGCTCCAGCCCGGCGGTGCCGGGGATCGCCCACGGCCGGGCCAGGGTCTCGGTGTCCCGCTTGAACGGCAGGAACGTGCCGTCCTCGCCGTTGGGGGCGGTGGTGAACTCCTGGGAGATGTCCGGCAGGTCGGACACCTCCGGCAGCCGCCACGGCTCGGAGCCGTTGGCGAGGTAGCCGTCGGAGAGCAGCATGACCGGGGTGCGGTACTTCACCGCGATCCTGGCCGCCTCGATGGCGGCGTCGAAGCAGTCGCTCGGCGACATCGGCGCCACGACCGGCACCGGCGACTCGCCGTTGCGGCCGAACAACGCCATCAGCAGGTCGGTCTGCTCGGTCTTGGTCGGCATGCCGGTGCTCGGCCCGGCCCGCTGCACGTCCACGATGATCAGCGGCAGCTCGGTGGTGACCGCGAGGCCGACCGTCTCGGCCTTCAGCGCCACACCGGGGCCGGAGGTGGTGGTCACGCCGAGCGCGCCGCCGAACGCGGCCCCGAGCGCCGCGCCGACGCCGGCGATCTCGTCCTCCGCCTGGAAGGTGCGGATGCCGAACCGCTTGTGCTTGGACAGCTCGTGCAGGATGTCGGAGGCCGGTGTGATCGGGTAGGAGCCCAGGAACAGCGGCAGCTTCGCCTGCACGCTCGCGGCGATCAGGCCGTAGGCGAGCGCCTGGTTGCCGGAGATGTTGCGGTAGACGCCGGGCGCGAGGCGGGCCGGCTTGACCTCGTAGGAGACCGAGAACGACTCGGTGGTCTCGCCGTAGTTCCAGCCCGCCTGGAAGGCCGCGATGTTGGCCTTGGCGATCTCGGGCTTCTTGGCGAACTTGTTCTCCAGGAACTTGATCGTGTGCTCGGTCGGCCGGTGGTAGAGCCAGCTCAGCAGGCCGAGGGCGAACATGTTCTTGGAGCGCTCGGCGTCCTTCTTGGACAGGTCGAAGCCTTCGAGGGCCTTGACCGTGAGCGAGGTCAGCGGGACCGCGTGCACCCGCCACTCGGCCAGCGAGTCGTCCTCCAGCGGGTTGGTGGCGTAGCCGACCTTCTGGAGGTTGCGCTTGGTGAACTCGTCGGTGTTGGCGATGATGTCGCTGCCCCTGGGCAGGTCGCCGAGGTTGGCCTTGAGCGCCGCCGGGTTCATCGCGACCAGCACGTTGGGCGCGTCGCCCGGCGTGAGGATGTCGTGGTCGGCGAAGTGGAGCTGGAAGCTCGACACGCCGGGAAGGGTGCCCTGAGGGGCGCGGATCTCGGCCGGGAAGTTGGGCAGCGTCGACAAGTCGTTGCCGAACTCCGCCGTGCCCGCCGTGAATCGGTCGCCGGTGAGCTGCATGCCGTCGCCGGAGTCGCCGGCGAACCGGATGATCACGCGGTCGAGTTGCTGGACCTGCTTTGCCACAGCCGCTCAGTCCTCCTCGACGCGCCGGGGCGCGGTTGCATTGGGCGCGTTCTCTGTTTCCATGCTAGATCCTCGGAAGGGTCACGCGTTTGCAAGCCGCCGAACGCGGGTAAACGCGGTGGGAAGTCAGGGTGAGATCGGAGAACGACGACGACACAGCCCGGACGCGAGCCTGCAGAGATCGACATGCAGGCGGGCGAACAGGACGGTACGGGTCACGAGCGCCAACTATACGTCCCTCCGACCCATGGGCTACGTCAGGGGCTGCTTGCGGGACGGCTCACTCCCTGACCTGTACAGGCGTCCGGCCTGCATGCCGGCAGGTCCGTACAACTCTGGAACGGTGACGAAGGTGTAACCCTTCCCGCGCAACCGCTTGAGGATGTCCGGGACCGCGGCCACGGACTCCCGGTGGATGTCGTGCAACAAGATGATCGCACCTGGATGCGCGTCGTGCACGCTTCTGTCCACGATGTCGCGGGTCGCGCCGCCCTGCTGGTCGGAGGCGTCCACGTCCCAGGTCACCAGCGGGAAGCCCTGGTCCCGCGCCACGTTGCGCAGCATCCCGCTCACGGCCCCGTACGGCGGTCGGACCAGCGTCGGGGCCTGGCCGATGGCCGCGGCCACCGCGTCGCGGGTGCGCTCCAGCGAGTCGGCGATCTTGGCGGTGCCCGGCTTCGACAGGTCCGTGTGCGACCAGCTGTGGTTGCCGACCAGGTGGCCCTCGTCGCTCATCCGGCGCAGCAGGTCCGGCTGGGCGGCCGCGTTGGCGCCGACGACGAAGAAGGTCGCGCGGGCGTTCTCGCGCTTCAGGATGTCCAGGAGCTCGGCGGTGTGAGGGCTGGGGCCGTCGTCGAAGGTCAGGGCCACGCACTTGGTGGCGGCGCAGTTCACGGTGCCGGCGCGGTTGCTGACGGCGGCGGGGGAGCGCGGGGGCGCGGCGAACGGGCCGCCGGGCATGTCGTTCTGCGGCGCGCCGGGGGTGTCGCCGGGCGCCCCTGGCGTGTCGTTCTGCGGCTCGCCGGGCGCCCCTGGCGTGTCGTTCTGCGGCTCGCCGGGCGCGCCTGGTGTGTCGTTCTGCGGGGTGCGGTGTGTGTCGCGGTGTGTGCCTGCGGACGGGTCGGTGGGCGTGTCGGCGGATCGGGGTGCGGTGCCGGTGGCGCGGCCGCTGTGGGCGGTGCCGTCGAGGGTGGCCTGCTGGGCCCGGTGGCCGAGCTCCGACAGCAGCGGGGCCGCCTTTTCCGCGGGCACGGCCACCGCGAGCCGCCCGAGCCGGCACGGCGTGAGCTGGCAGTCGTCGAACTCGACCACCAGGTCCCCGGCGCGGTTGAAGGCCATCGAGTCGAACTGGTCGTCGTCGGCCGTGACGGCGTCCCGCTCGACCTGCGCGCCCCGGTCCTTGAGCTGCTCCTTGACCAGCGTCACCAGCCGCCGCCTGGCGTCGTCGCCGGCGAGCAGGCCGGTGGAGCCGGTGGTCGTGCCGGAGCGGGGGTCGTACCAGAGCGTGCGGGTGGAGTTCTCCCAGCGCGCGCCCGTGAACTCGCCGGTGCGCAGCCGCACCCCGACCGCGTCGGGGGAGGCGGCGGCGAGCTGCCATTCGACGTTCAGCTCGGGCCGCGGGTCGGAGATCTCGTCGCCGGTCCGCGTACGGAAGTCGCGGAGCTGCCGTCGCGCCTGCTCGCGCAGCGCCGTGACGAGCGCGGGCGCGCCGGCCAGCGAGGGGTAGGTGATGTGCACGTAGCGCGATCCGTGGGCGGCGTGGCCCTCGGTGACCGTCTCGGCGGACAGGCCGGAGACGCCCGCCGGGTCGACGAAGTCGATCATCGTCGGCTCTGCAGGGACCATGACGTTCTGCTCGGGGCCGGCGGCGGCGGCGAGGCCGCACCCGCCGGTCGAGAGGGTCAGCAGAGCGACTCCGAAGACGAATCGCTTGTTGTGCATGAATGTCACATTATGGTGCTGATCATGCCCTTCGTGCCGATTTGTAGGGATGTGGCAGGGACTTTGACGGAGCTTGGGTTTAGCTCACCTTCGGGGGCCGGGGCCCTGGGTTCCGCGGACGTGGCGGGCTACGATCGCGTCATGGACGGCTATTTCGGGTCGTACGTGCTGGTCGCCGCGCTGTTCGCCATCGGCGTCGCCATCGTGGCGGGGGCCCTCACGGCCAACCGCCTGCTCCGCCCGACCCGTCCCACGCCCGACAAGCTGACCACGTACGAGTGCGGGGTCGACCCCGTCGGCGAGGGCTGGGCGCAGTCGCAGGTCCGCTACTACGTCTTCACCTACCTCTACGTCGTCTTCGCCGTGGACGCCGTCTTCCTCTTCCCCTGGGCCACGATCTTCGACGCGCCCGGCTACGGACTCACGACGCTCGCCGAGATGTTCGTCTTCCTCGGCTTCATCGCGCTCGGCATCGTCTACGCCTGGCGCAAACGCGTCCTCACCTGGACCTGAGAGGGCGGTTTGTGTGCTGGGCGGGCTCAGACGCTCGAGCCGGCCGGCCGGCGGGTGAGCGGCCGGACGTCGATGACCGCCATGTCCGCAGCGTGAGCGGCGGCGATGCCTTCGTCACTGTCCTCGTACACGGTGCAGCGATGTGGAGGGACGCCCAGCAGCTTCGCCGCGCGCAGGAAGATGTCCGGCGCGGGCTTGCCCCGTTCGACGTCGTCGCGGGTGACGAGAGTGGCGAACCGGTGGCGGATCGGCAGGTGACGGAGCGTCGTCTCGATCACCTTCCGGGCACCCCCGGAGGCGACCGCCATGGGCAGTCTGCCGTGGAAGGAGGAGACCACGGCCTCGACCTCCGGGTGGACGCGGATCTCGTGCGCCGTGCGCAGGAACCGTTCGTCGCGGTCCGCCACGATCTCCTCCACGGACCGCCGGAGCCGAAGGCCGCCCTCGCGTGCCAGCAGACGGACCATCTCGGCGGAGGACAGGCCGGTGCGCGCGTCGAACCACTCCTGGTCCAGTCGCACGCCCTCCTCCGCGAGTGCTCCGGCCATCGCGAGATAGTTCGCCCGCTGGGTGTCCACCAGCGTTCCGTCCCAGTCGAAGAGCAGGGCGCCGGCGTTTCCCGGATGGAGTTCAGGCAACACTGTCTTCCGCCTTCCCACGAGAGCGATCGGCTCTCATCCTCGCAGCGTTCGCATCTCGTCGATGAACGGCCACGGCTCAGGCCCGCCCCGCACTCGCCGCCAGGGAGTCCGCCGCCCAGTGCGCCGCCGTGGCCAGGCTCATCAAGGTCCGCGTGCCCACGACGCTCCTGGGTCATCGACGATGATCAGCTCGTAGCGGCGGATCTTCTTCAGCTCGGCCTCGAGCTGGAACGCGCCGATGGTGGGTGTCCTGAAGTCCCGGGGTCGCCTTTGCGGCGCGCCCGACAAGCGCGAGAATGGAAGACATGGCAGCGACGGATCTCCCGATGCCCACCGTGGGCCCGGTCTCGCGGCTGGCGCCCAAGCCGATGCGCTTCGTGCTCAACTGGGGCCGCCGCTACTCCCTGTGGGTGTTCAACTTCGGGCTGGCCTGCTGCGCCATCGAGTTCATCGCCACCTCCATGAGCCGGCACGACTTCATCAGGTTCGGGGTCATCCCGTTCGCCAACGGGCCGCGCCAGGCCGACCTCATGATCGTCTCGGGCACGGTCACCGACAAGATGGCGCCCGCCGTCAAGCGCCTCTACGAGCAGATGCCCGACCCCAAGTACGTCATCTCGTTCGGCGCCTGCTCCAACTCCGGCGGGCCCTACTGGGACTCCTACTGCGTGACGAACGGCGTCGACCAGATCATCCCCGTCGACGTCTACGTCCCCGGCTGCCCGCCCCGCCCCGAGGCCCTGCTCCACGGCATCATGAAGCTGCAGGAGAAGATCGCCGGCGAACGGCTGAGCGACCGCTACGTGTGGTCCAGGTCGCACGGGGAGGAGGCGTGACCGACCTGCTCGCCCGCCACTTCGGCGACCGGGCGGCCATCACCGAGTCCTACGGCGAGACCACCGTCGACGTGGCGCCCGCCGACTGGATCGAGCTGCTCACCTTCGCCCGTGACGACCTCGGCCACGTCTTCTTCGACTGGCTGACCGGCGTCGACGAGCCGCCCGACGCCTTCGTGATCGTCGCCCACGTCTACAACCCGGCCGGCCGCGAGCGTCTGCTGCTGCGCACCCGCGTTCCGCGCGCCGAGCCGCGCCTGCCGAGCGCCGTCGGCGTCTACCGGGGGGCCGACTGGCACGAGCGGGAGACGTACGAGATGTTCGGCGTCGTCTTCGAGGGCCACCCCAACCTCGTGCCGCTGCTCCTGCCGGACGGCTTCGAGGGCCATCCGCTGCGCAAGGACTTCGTCCTCGCCGCCCGCGTCGCCAAGGCGTGGCCCGGCGCGAAGGAGCCGGGGGAGTCCGGACACGGCGCGCCGAGCCGCCGCAAGACCCTGCCGCCGGGCGTGCCCGCCGATTGGGGCACGCCGCCCACCTGACCCCCGCTGGGAGCCGCCCGATGCTGCACGTGGTGCTGAGCTTCGCCGTCATCATCGTCGTGTTCCTGGTGCTGCCGCTCATCGTGGGGCAGACCGAGCACAAGGTCATGGCCCACATGCAGTCGCGCCTCGGCCCCATGTACGCGGGCGGCTTCCACGGGTGGGCGCAGCTCATCGCCGACGGGGTGAAGTTCGCCCAGAAGGAGGACGTCATCCCGGCCGCGGCCGACCGCCGCATCTTCATGATCGCGCCCGGGGTGGCGCTGGTGCCGTACCTGGTCGTGCTCGTCGTCATCCCCTTCGACCGCGACTTCGTGGCCGTGGACCTCGACCTCGGGCTGTTCTTCGTGCTGGCGGTCATGGGCGTGGGCGTGCTGGGCGCGATCATGGCGGGCTGGGCGTCGGCGAACAAGTACTCCGTGCTCGGCGGCATGCGCGCGGCGGCCCAGCTCATGTCGTACGAGCTGCCGCTGGTCCTCGCCGCCTCCTCGGTCGCGATGGCCGCCGGCACGCTGTCGATCCCCGGCATCGTCGAGGCGTGGCAGTGGTGGTGGCTGCCGTGGCAGGCGGTCGGGGGCGTGGTGTTCTTCGTGGCCGGGCTGGCCGAGCTGCGGCGGCCGCCGTTCGACATGCCGATCGCCGAGTCCGAGATCATCATGGGGCCGATGACCGAGTACACCGGCATGCGCTTCGCGCTGTTCATGCTCGCCGAGTACGCCGGGATCGTCGTGCTGTCCTTCCTGACCGCCGTGCTGTTCCTGGGCGGCTGGCACGGGCCGTTCCTGCCGGGGTGGCTGTGGACGTTGCTGAAGGTGTTCGCGCTGGCGTTCGTGGTGATCTGGCTGCGGGTGACGTATCCGCGGCTGCGCGAGGACCAGCTGCAGAAGCTCGCGTGGGTGGTGCTGGTGCCGCTGGCACTGGGACAGCTCGCCCTGACCGGAGTGGTGAAGGTCCTGCTCTGAAACACCGCCGCGAAGCCGCCGGGAAAGAGCCATCCTGTAGGAGAACACGAACGAGCGGGGACGGGGCGGTGGAGCCGCCCGGCGCACGGGGTCGGTGGCGCTTGCACGAACGCGAAGGGTCAGGAGGCGGCGGCGGGATGCGTGAACCCGACGGCTCAGCGGGTGGCGGCGGGGTGAGTGGCTCAGGACGCGACGGCTCAGGGGGTGGCGGCGGGGTGAGTGAACTCGTCCCGGCGACGGGCGCGACGGCCAGAAGCAAGCGTCCCCAACTCGCGATGACCGCCGACGCGGGCATCCTGACGGTCACCGACCGCACGTCCGGCGAGACGGCGCAGGTCAAGCCCGCCTCCCTCTACCTCTACCGCCACGAGCGCCCCGGCTCCGAGGATCTGTACGGCGTCGCCGCCCTCGACGCCGACGGCCTCGTCCTGCTCGACCTGCCCGGCGGCTGGCACATGCCCAGCGTAAAGGACCTCGCCGCGCAGGCCGGGATCCCGGTGTCGGAGACCCGCTACCAGACCCCCGCCCGGATCGGCGCGAACCTCGCCGCCCGCGCCCCCGGCTGGCGGCGCTTATCCGGCCTGCCCCGCCGCCGCCGCTTCACGAAGGTGCACAAGATCGCGGTCGCCGGCGCGGGAGTGGCCGGCCTGGCCGTGATGACGATCCTGGCCGTCAACGGGATGTGGTTCGCCTGGCGCGGCGTGGCCACCCTGGGCCGGATCCTCGTCGATCTGCTGGAGGTGAAGTGGCTGTTCCTCGCCTTCTTCAGCCCGCTCCTCCTGGTGATGCGTCCCATCACCGGGCGGCTGCACCGCTGGCGGGTGGGGCAGGGCTCGATCGTCGGCCCGCCGTCGGGGCCGTACCTGGTGGGCCGGCAGCCCAGCACCCTGGAGGTCGTCGGCGGCGTGCAGACCCTCGCCACCATGCGCCGGGGCCGCGCGCCCGGCCTGGCCGCCGGCCTGCTCCTCTACCGCCACGAGGACCTGACCGGTCTGTTCATCCTGGACAGCCTCGGCAAGGCCCTCCACCACCTGCCCGGCCCGTGGCCGGCGGCCGACCTCGACCGCTTCGCCAAGCGCAACGACCTGACGCTGGCGGTGCACGGGTTGACGCACGACGAGTACACAACTCTCGCCAAATCCACCAAGTCCGCCACCCCCTGACGCGGCCCCGCCCTGGCCCATCACGCCGGCCCGCCCTGGTCCATCACGCCGGCCCGCTCTGGCCCGTCACGCCGGCCCGCCCCAGCCCCGTCTCTGGCCCGTCACGCCGGGCCGCCCCGGGCCCCGTCACCCCTGCCCCCAGCTTGGGCCGGCCCCCTGGCCGCCTCAGTGGATGATGGCCAGCATCACATCCGAGGCCGACGGCCGTTCGTCCGGCCGTTTGTTGAGGCACGACCCCACGATCCCCCGCAACCCCGGCGGCAGCGGCGACAGATCCGGGTGGACCGTGAGCACCCGGTTGAACACCGCCGGCACCGTGTCCTCCCCGAACGCCGGCCGCCCCGTGGCCGCGAACATCATCGTCACCGCCCAGCTGAAGACGTCCGAGGCCGGCCCCACGGCCTCGCCCGTGAGCTGCTCCGGTGACATGTAGGGCGGAGTGCCCACCATCTTCCCGGCCGTCAGCGTCACCTGGTCGAGCCCGCGCGCGATCCCGAAGTCGATCACCCGTGGCCCGTCCGGCCCGATGAGCACGTTGCTCGGCTTGAAGTCCCTGTGGACGACGCCCGCCTTGTGGATGGCCGCCAGCGCACCGGCTGTGGATAACGCCAGCCGCGTCAGCCCGTCCTCGTCCCGTGGCCCGTGCTTCTTGACCAGTTGCTCCAGCGACGGCCCGTCCACGAACTCGCTCACGATGTACGGGAATCGTCCGCTGATGTCGACGTCCAGGACCCGGGCTGTGGAGAACGTCGCCACCCGCCGCGCCGCCTCCACCTCACGCGCGAACCTGGCCCGCGCCGTCTCGTCCACAAGGTCGTGCAGCACCTTGACGGCGACCCGAGTCCCGTTGGGCGCCGCTGCGAGGTAGACCGATCCCTGCCCGCCGCGCCCGAGCGACCTGAGAACCCGGTAGTGCCCGATCCACTCGGGCTCGCCGGGCCGGCGCTGGTGGCTGGGCTCGGTGCTGCGCTGCTGGACGTTCATGGGCGGCGGCGTCGGGCGCTGGCCGCCCATCACCGGAACGTGCCGCTGATCCCCCATGACCGGCATGGGCCGCTGACCGCCCATGGGAGACACCTGCGTCGGACGCTGGTGCAGGGGCGGATACATCGGCGGACGCAGCCGCGCCCGGACCATCCTCGGCACCAGCACCGCCGAATGGACGACGCCGCCGAACCACGCCGCGACCAGCCCCACCGACACCAGGAAGTCGAGCGGCTGCGGGATGTCGTCGATGTTGTCGTACGAGAGCGCGCCGATCACGAAGGAGCCGATGCAGACGAGGTAAACCGAGGCGGCGACGGCCTGGAGGGCACTTCGCAGCCAGTACGCGGCGAACCCGATGGTGAACGGGGTCGCCAGCCCGCACGTGAGGAGAGGCAGGCAGGCCCACACGACGGCGGCCGCCCACGCCCCTCCGCTCGGACGGACTGCTTCGCTGTGCTGCATGGCGGGAAGACTATCGCCCCGTCGTGGTTCATACCGGGCATGCGCTCAGCTTGTGGATAACCACCCCTCATTCTGTGGATGGCTGTGGAAAACCTGGGGACAACACCCCCGCTCATTCACGTGCGCGCCCACTTGCGCCATGATGTTGAACATGGGGCGAATACCGGGAGTGGGACTGGTGAAGGGACTGTCCATCACCCTTCGCCACATGCTGCGCAAATCCGTCACGCAGCAATACCCCGAGGTCAAGCCCGCCCTGCCGCCCCGCAGCCGAGGCGTTATCGCCCTGGTTGAGGAGAACTGCACCTCTTGCATGCTGTGCGCCCGGGAATGCCCGGACTGGTGCATCTACATCGACTCCCACAAAGAGACCGTCCCGGCGCCCGAAGGCGGCCGCCCGCGCCAGCGCAACGTCCTCGACCGGTTCGCCATCGACTTCGCGCTGTGCATGTACTGCGGCATCTGCATTGAGGTCTGTCCCTTCGACGCGCTCTTCTGGTCCCCGGAGTTCGAGTACGCCGAGGGCGACATCCGCAACCTCCTGCACGAGAAGGACCGGCTGAGCGGCTGGACGCAGACCGTCCCGCCACCGCCGCCCCACGACCCGGGCGCCGAACCCCCGAAGGAACTCACGGCCGCCCCCCGCCGCCCCGCCGGCCGGACGACCCCGGGCACCCCTGCCGACCGCCCCGCACGCGGAACGCGCGACACGAAGACGGCACAGGAACCCGCGTCCACCGGCACGCCCGCTACCGGACCCGCAACGCCGCCGGCCGCCACTCCCGAAGCTTCCTCCGGCGGCCCCCGTACTGACGCGGCCCCGCCCCAGCCCCGGGACACGAGCACCGGCAGCACGGGCACGACCGGTGCTGGTGCGACCGCTGCGGACGCGGGCACCGGCGGCACGGGCACCGCAGGCGTGGGAGGCCCGCAGCCGCCCACCGCTGCCCAGCCCCCCACGGCCGCTCCGGCTTCGGGCGCCGAGCCCGGCCGTCAAGGCCAGGAGCCGGAGACAGGCACCCCGGGCAGGCCCCAACGCCCCCGCCGCGCCATGTCCAACGTGCGCGGCATCCGCCCGCCCGGCGCCCTCCCAGCCCGCCCCGCAGGTGACACCTCCGCGGCCCGAGGCGACGACGAGTCCGCCGCTGAGGCCGCCGTCCCACCGCCCTCAGGCCCGTCTGCCGAGGCTCCGGCCCGGCCTGCCGTCCCGCCCGCTCGCCGCACCGGGACCGAAGGCGACGACGAGGAGCCGCAGGGGGCGTCCCAGTCCACCGGCGGGTCGCCATCCACAGGCGGCCCGACCGATGAAGAGTTGTCCACAGGTTCGGGCGAGACGCGATCGAAGCCCGATCCGCAGGAGCAGACTGCTGCTCCGAGCCCTCGCCGGCGTCGGATGGCCGACCCTCGGTCCATCCGACCACCCGGCGGGCTCGGCCCTGACGAGCCGAAGGAGCCCGAGGAGGAGTCGTGACCGAGGCGGTGCCCTCCTACCTGTCACCCACAGGGCAAGAAATCGTCTTCTTGCTGCTGGGCGCGGTAGCGGTCGGATCGGCGCTGCTCGTTGTCACGACCAGGCAACTGGTCCATGCCGCCCTCTGGCTCGTGGTCTGCTTCGGCGCCCTGGCGGGCTGCTATCTCGTGTTGACGGCCGAGTTCGTGGCCTGGGTGCAGGTGCTGATCTACGTGGGCGCGATCGTGGTGCTGCTGCTGTTCGGCATCATGCTCACGCGCGCCCCGATCGGCCGCTCCGCCGACCTCGACAGCGGCAACCGCGTCGTCGCCGCCGTGGTCGCGCTCGCCACCGCGGCCATCCTGGTCACGGTCGTCATCGACGGCTTCCGTACGGCGTACACCCCGCTCGATCCCGGCGGGGGCGCGGCGAAGGAGCTGGGTGCGAGCATCTTCGCCACGTGGGTGCTCCCGTTCGAGGCGCTGTCCGTCCTCCTGCTCGCCGCGCTGATCGGCGCGATCGTCCTGTCCCGTACGGACATTCCGGGCGGATCGCCACCGGCGGGCCCGGCGCCTCCGGCAGGTCCGGTCACCGGCGGGGCCGATCCGCCTGCCAGAGGAGACCCCGCACCACCTGACCGCCCATCCGACCAGACGAGCGGGGGCCAATAGTGCACATCGTCTATCCGGCGGTCGTCTCCGCGCTGTTGTTCTCGATCGGTGTCTACGGCGTGCTGGCTCGCCGCAACACGATCCTCGTGCTCATGTCGGTCGAGCTGATGCTCAACGCCGTCAACCTCAATCTGGTCGCGTTCGACGTCTGGCTGGCGGATCGCCTGCACAGCGGTCAGGTTCTCACCCTCTTCGTCATCGTCATCGCGGCGGCCGAGGTCGGGCTGGGCCTGGCCATCGTGCTCGCGCTCTACCGCAACCGCCGTACGGTCGATCTCGACCACCTCCGCGCCCTGGCCGAGCCCGCGACCGTCGCCGGCCAGGAGCAAGAAGACCCAGAGGCGGGCGACCTCACCGGCGCAGCCCGGGAGGCGCCGCAGCCGGTCGACGTCGGCGCTTCTCGGGGTGCGGCGGGAGGAGCAGCCCAGGCTGATGGGGGCAGCGGGGGCGGGCAGGCGGTCAGGCGGGAGAGGGGCACGCTGTGACGACGTTCCCGCTGTGGGCCGTTCAGCTGCCCTTCGTCGCCGCCTTCGCGGGCCTGCTGCTCAGCCGCTGGCCGCATCGCCGTCCGCCGACGCGGCCCGCGCCGTCCGTGCGTTCCGCGAGCGGATCCGCCGACGAGCCGTCCCCGAGCGGATCCGCCGACGAGCCGTCCGCGGGCGGGCCCGCCGACGAGCGGTTCGCGGACGAAGCCCCCGACCCGCACTCACCCGGCACCTGGACCTCCGACGAATGGCCGGACCCCGAGGAGGCCGCACAGGAGGCCGGCGCGAGGGCGGCCGACAGGCGGGCCAACGCGCGGGCCGCCTGGATCGCGATCATCCCCACCGCCGTCTCCGCCGTCCTGGCGGCCTGGCTCGCCTGGGACCGAGGGTTCGCGTTCCTGACCGCCTCGGGTGTGGGCGCGCCGACCGGTCACACCTACGGCACGATCACCACCGGCGGCCTCCCGATCTCGCTGGTCCTCCAGGCCGACAACCTGTCCGCGCTCCTCGGCGTCCTGGTCACCCTCGTGGCCCTGGCCGTCCAGGTCTACTCGGTCGGCTACCTCGCCGACGACTCCCGCTACCCCTCCTACAGCGCGTTCATCAGCCTGTTCACCAGCGCGATGCTCCTGGTGGTCTACGCCGGCGACCTCCTGGTCCTGTACGTCGGCTGGGAGATCATGGGCCTCTGCTCCTACCTCCTCATCGGCCACTGGTGGGAGGACAGGGGCAATTCGCGGGCCGCGGTGAAGGCGTTCCTCGTGACCCGGCTCGGCGACGTCGGCTTCCTGTTCGGCATCTTCGTGCTGGGCGCGGCCGCGGGCAGTTTCCGCGTCGCCGACGTCCTGGCGAAGGCGCCGGAGATGTCCCAGGCGACGCTCGTGACCGCCACGCTGCTCCTGCTGGCCGGCGTGGCCGGCAAGAGCGCCCAGGTGCCGCTGCACACCTGGCTCCCCGACGCGATGGCAGGACCGACGCCGATCAGCGCCCTCATCCACGCCGCCACCATGGTCGCCGCCGGCATCTTCATCGTGGCGAGGCTCTTCCCCGCCTTCCTCGCCGCACCGCCGACGATGGACGTGCTGGCGGTGCTGGCCGCCCTCGGCATGCTGGGCGCGGCCCTCGCCGCCCTCGCCCAGGACGACCTGAAACGCGTCCTCGCCTACTCCACGATCAGCCAGCTCGCGTACATGGCGGGCGGTCTCGCGGCGGGCTCCGACACGGCGGCGATCTTCCATCTCCTGACGCACGGCGCGTTCAAGGCGCTGCTGTTCCTCTGCGCGGGCGTGGTGATCCACCACGTCGGCTCCAACCTCATGACCCGGATGGGCGGCCTGCGCCGCGAGCTGCCGATCACGTTCGCCACGATGACGATCGGCCTGGCCGCCCTCATGGGCATCCCGCCGGCCGGCGGCTTCTTCAGCAAGGACGCGGTACTCGCCGCCATGGACGACGCCGTGACCACCGGCACGCTCACCGACGCCGCGGCCCTGCTGCTGTACGCGTGCGCGCTCGCCACGGTCGCCGTCACCGGCGCGTACGCGACCAGGGCCTGGCTGCGCACGTTCTTCGGCGAGGCCAGGGCGGTGCCGGTGCCGTTGCCCGAGCCGCCGCCCGGCACGGCCCACGTCGTGGACGTCACCGAGGCCCCGAGGACGATGCTCGTCCCCGTCGTCCTCCTCGCCGTGCCCGCGCTCCTGCTGGGCCTGGCCGGCGGGCTGCACGTGGACGTCGGCGTGGCCGCGGCCGGCGTGCTGCTCGCGCTGCTCGGCGCGGGCGCGGTCTACGCGTTCTGGCGCATGGACCCGCTCGCCGACCCGGCCCGCCTGCTCGGCCCGCTCCGTACGCCCTGCGAGCAGGCGTTCTACGTCGACCGGGGCTACGCCGCGCTGTTCGTCCGCCCGGTCCTGGCCCTCGCCAGGCTGGTGGTGCGGACGGACGACACGGTCGTGGACGGCGCGGTGCGCGGCTCCGGCCGGACCGCGCGCGGCCTCGCGGGCGTGCTGCGCCTGGCCCAGAACGGCAACGTCCAGCTCTACGTGAGCGGCCTGCTCGCGGGTGTCCTGCTGATCGCGGTGGGGGCGGTGGTGTTCACGTGACCGAGATGGGCTGGCTGCCGGTCGCGCTGCTGGCCGTGCCGCTGCTCGGGGCGCTCGGCCTCGTCGTGCTCCCGCACGTCCTGCGGCCGGTGCTGCGCGCGTACGGGCTGGTCCTGTCGGGTGTGACGCTGGCGCTGGCCGCGCTGCTGGTGGCGGCGTTCGACTACGGGCGGCCGGCGAGCCCGCAGTTCGAGCTGGACGTGCCGTGGATCCCCGGCCTCGGTCTCCGCCTTCACCTGGGAATCGACGGGGTCTCGCTGCCGCTGGTCGCGCTGACGGCGCTGCTGACGTTCCTGTGCTTCGGCTACCTGTCCTGGGGGCGCGCCCGCGCCGGCGAGTTCCAGCGCGCCCGGCCGCGTGCGCTGGTGTTCACGCTGCTGGTGCTCGAAGTCGGCATGATCGGCACCTTCCTCGCCCTCGACCTGCTGCTCTTCTTCGTCTTCTTCGAGATCGTGCTCGTCCCGATGTACTTCCTGATCGGCATCTGGGGCGGCGAGGGCCGGCGGGCCGCGTCGATCAAGTTCATCCTCTACACCCTGCTCGGCTCGGTCGTGATGCTGCTCGGCCTGCTGCTGGTCTGGGCGCAGACCGGCACGCTCGACATCGAGGCGCTGGCCGCGGCCCACGGCAGTGGGATGGCCAGATCGGTGCAGATCATCGCGTTCGTGGCGATCGGCATCGGCCTGGCCGTCAAGACCCCCATGTGGCCGCTGCACACCTGGCTGCCCGACGCGCACACCGAGGCGCCGACGACGGGCTCGGTGCTGCTGGCCGGCGTGCTGCTCAAGATGGGCACGTACGGCTTCGCCAGGATCGCCATCCCCGTCCTGCCCGAAGGCGCGCTGGCCGTCGCGCCGTGGCTGGGCGCGTTCGCCGTGGTCGGCATCGTGTACGGCGCGCTCGCCTGCCTGGCCCAGCGCGACCTCAAACGCATGATCGCCTACTCCTCGGTCGGTCACATGGGCTTCGTCCTGCTGGGCTTCGCCACCCTCACGCCCACCGGCATCAACGGCGCACTCTTCGCGAACGTCGCCCACGGCCTGATCACCGGCCTGCTGTTCTTCCTGGCCGGCGCGATCAAGGACCGCTACCACACGGCCGACATGACGGCGCTCGGCGGCGGCCTGCTGGCCACGCTGCCGCGCCTGGGCTCGGTGCTGACGTTCGCCGCGATCGCCTCGCTCGGGCTGCCGGGCCTCGCCGGGTTCTGGGGGGAGATGCTGGCGCTGCTCGGCGCGTTCCAGCCGGCGGACGGGCTGCCGCGCGGGCTGTTCCTGACGTACATGGTGATCGGCGGGCTGGGCGCGGTGCTGACGGCCGCGTACTTCCTGGTCATGCTCTCCCGCGTCACCCACGGCCGGCCGCCGCCGCTCCTCGCCGAGCACCGTGACGTCCGGCCGTACGAGCTGCTCGCCTGGACCCCGCTCGTGGCCCTGATCCTGCTGTTCGGACTCTGGCCGGGGCTCCTGCTCTCCCTCACCACCCCGGCCGTCCACACCCTGCTGGGAGCCCTGCCATGAGCCAGCAGATCGACTACTTCGCGATTGCGCCGCCGCTCGCGCTCGCCGTGACGGCCGCCCTGGTGCTCCTGCTGGACGCGTTCCTGCCGCACCGCCCCCGCACGCGGGCCGCGCTGGGCCTGGTCACGCTGGCCGGCGTGCTGGTGTCCCTGGGCTTCGTCGTCGCGCAGGCGACGGCGGCCCGGACCCTCGGCACGTTCTGCGTCCCGCCCGCCCTGGCCGGGACGGGCGGCTCGGCGCCGTGCTCGTACGTCGTGGACGGCTTCACGCTGGTCCTCGCGGGCCTCGTGCTGGCCTCCGCCGTGGTGATCGTGCTGATGTCGATGACCGAGCTGGCCGGCGGCGGCATCCCGGCAGGGGAGTGGCACTTCCTCCTGCTGTGCACCCTCGTGGGCGCGGTGACCCTGCCCGCCTCCCGCGACCTGGTCATGCTCGTGGTCGCCCTCGAACTCGTCTCGCTGCCGGTCTTCGCCCTCACCGCGCTGAAACGCTACGACGGGCGTGCCTCCGAAGCCGCCGTGAAGCTGTTCGTGGTGTCCGTGGTGTCCACGGCCGTCATGCTGTTCGGCGTGTCCCTTCTGTACGGGATGACGGGCACCGTCCACCTGTCCGGCCTGGCCGCGCAGACCCAGGCCGTGGCCGGCACGCCGGTCGTCACGGTCGGGGTCGTGCTCGTCGTCGCCGGGTTCGGCTTCAAGATCGCCGCGGTGCCGTTCCACGCCTGGGCGGCCGACGTCTACCAGGGCGCGCCGGTCCCGGTGGCCGCGTTGTTGTCGGTCGTGTCGAAGGCGTCCGGGTTCGCCGGGCTCATCCTGGTCCTCGCCACGGCGCTCCCCGGGCAGGCCGGCACCTGGGGTCCCGTCGTGGCGATCCTCTCGGCGCTGACCATGACGGCGGGCAACCTGCTGGCCCTGCGCCAGCGCTCCGCCGTACGCCTGCTGGCCTGGTCCTCCGTCGCCCAGTCCGGCTACGTCCTGGCCCCGCTCGCCGTCACCGGGGCCGTCGGGGCGCGGGAGGCCGTCGGCGCGTCCGTCGCCTACCTCGTCATCTACGCGGCCATGAACCTCGGCGCGTTCGCCGTCGTCCTGCTGGTCGCCAGGACCGCCGTACGCAACGAGCTCGACGACTACCGCGGCCTCGCCTTCCGCAGCCCGGCGGCGGGCCTCGCGCTCGCGTTCTGCCTGGTCTGCCTGGCGGGGCTGCCGCCGGGCCTCGCGGGGCTGTTCGCCAAGGTGTTCGTGTTCCGGGCGATCGTGGAGGGCGGGCTCGGCTGGCTGGCGCTGGTCATGGCGGTCAACACGGTGATCGGGCTCTACTACTACGCGGTGTGGGCCGCGCGCCTGTTCACCCCGGCCCCGCGTCCCATCACCCCGGCCGCCGCTCCCGCGCTCTGGCCCGCGGCGGGCCTGGCGGTGGGGGTCGCGATCGTGTTCTCGCTCGCCCCGCAGCTCGTCCTCGACCTCGCCGGGTTGTGACGCGCGCGGGTTCGCGCTCCGCCCTCGGCTGAGCACGCCGGGGAACGAAGAGCCGGGTCGTCTTCGTTGGAGGGGGTGAACCCAGAGCACGAAGGGGGAGCCTTGCACCACAACGGTCTGCGCACAGCCGTCCTGCTGGGCGGCATGTCTGCGCTGATCCTGCTGGTGGGCGCGTGGTTGGGTGGTGGCGTCGGTGTCCAGATCGCGTTCGTTCTCGCCCTCGTGGGCAACGGCGTCGCCTACTTCTTCTCCGACCGGATCGCGCTGTCGGCCATGCGGGCCAGGCCCGTCAGCGAGGTCGAGCACCCCACCCTTTACCGGATCGTCCGCGAGCTGAGCACGCAGGCCCGGCAGCCGATGCCGCGGCTGTACATCTCGCCGACGGTGCAGCCCAACGCGTTCGCGACCGGCCGCAGCCCGCGGCAGGCGGCGGTCTGCGTCACGTACGGGCTGACGCAGCTCCTCGACGAGTCCGAGCTGCGCGGCGTGATCGGGCACGAGCTGTCGCACGTGTACAACCGCGACATCCTGCTCTCGTCCGTGGCCGGCGCGCTGGCCACCATGATCACTTGGCTCAGCTATATCGCGGTCTTCTTCGGCGGCTCCGACGACGACGAGGGCCCCGGTTTCCTCGGCGCGCTGCTCATGATGGTGCTCGGCCCGGTCGCGGCCGGAATGGTGCAGATGGCGATCAGCCGCACCCGCGAGTTCCAGGCGGACGAATCGGGCGCCCGCCTCACCGGCGACCCGCTCGCCCTCGCCTCGGCCCTCCGCAAGATCGAGCTGGGCGCCCGCCGCCTGCCGCTCCCCGAGAACAGCCGCCTGACCTCCGCCTCCCACCTGATGATCGCCAACCCGTTCGCCGGCTCCGGCATCGGCCGCCTGTTCTCCACGCATCCGCCCACGTCGGAGCGTGTCGCGCGGTTGGAGCGCATGGCCGGATACCGGCGATGACGGGACGTCCGCCGCGATTAACCAGGGCCGAACGGCGCCTGTGGAACGCGTTCCCGACCGGTGAGATCGTCGACCTCGGCCCGGTGACGCCGAGCAGGTCCGGCACGCCCCCCGGTGGCAACGCGCCCAAGGACGGCGGCACCTGGGGCCCCGAGCGGACGATCCGGGCCAAGGTCATCGCGTCCCTGCTGCTCGGCGCCCGGGAGGTGGGCGCCGGCGCGGTCCCCGCGGTCCGGCTGCGCGGGGCCCGCATCACCGGCCAGCTCGCGCTGCTCGGCGGGACGATCCCGTACGAACTGGTCCTGAGCGGCTGTCACCTGGACCAGCCGCTCCAGCTCATGGGCAGCACCACCCGCACCATCCGGCTGACCGACTGCACCTTCCCCGGCCTCGGCGGCAGCGGCCTGCGCGTCGCGGGCCACCTCAGCCTGTCCGGCTCGAACATCACCGGCACCGTACGCGTGACCAGGGGCGTCTTCGAGAGCGGCCTGTGGGCCTCCGGCACCAAGGTCGTCAGCGACGACGGCGAATGGGCCTTCTACGCGAACGCCGCCGTCGTCGACTCCGGCCTGTTCTTCCGCAACTCCGACTTCACGGGCGGCATCAGCCTGGTGGGCGCCCGCCTCAACGGCGGCTGCTTCATGGAGGGCTCGACCCTCCGCAACCCGGGCAAGGACGCCCTGACCGCCGACAACGTCGTGGTCGAGGACGTGATGCTCCTGACCGACGGATTCCGGGCAGAAGGCTGCGTACGCCTCCGCGGCGCCCGCATCAACGGCCGCTTCGCCCTGCGCGGCACCGTGACCAGCCCCGACACCCGCTACGCCCTCCACCTGAGCCACCTGGAGATCCGCGAGGCGTCCCTCATGCCCGCCGCGCCCGTGGACGGCGTCGTCACCCTCGCGCACAGCAAGATCGGCACCCTGCACGACGACCCCGACACCTGGCCTGCCAAGCTCCGCCTCAACGGCCTCACCTACGAACGCCTGCGCGGCTCCGGCGTCGCGCGCAGGATCGAATGGGTCACCAGGGACCCCGAGGGCTTCCGGCCCCAGCCGTACGAGCAGCTCGCCGCCTGGTACCTCAAGGACGGCAACGACGCGCTCGCCCGCCGCGCCCAACTCGCCAAGCTCCGCGCCCGCCGGCGGACCCAGGGCCCCGGCGGCCGGATCTGGGGCCGGCTGCTCGACGCCGCCGTCGGCTACGGCTACCGGCCCTGGCTGGCCGGCATGTGGTTCACGCTGCTGCTGGCGATCGGCACGGCCGTCTTCGCCGTACAGCCGCCCCGGCCACTCAAACCTGACGAGAGCCCGCATCTCAACGCGTTCGCGTACGCCTTCGACCTGCTCCTGCCGCTGCCCGCCTTCGGGCAGCGCGAGGCGTTCGACCCGATGGGGTGGACGCAGTGGCTGGCGTACACGCTGATCGTCGCCGGCTGGATCCTCGCCACCGCGCTGATCGCCGGCGCTACCCGAGTTCTCCGGCCGCAATGATTTTTCGTACGATGTCCGCCAGGTCCTCCGGGAAGTACTTCTCCTCGGTGCTCTCCAGCTCCGCCACGCTCCACCACCGGTAGGCGGTCGTGGTGTCCTTCTCGACCTGCTCCATGTGCTCGAACGACACGGCGGACGCCGCCTCGGCCACCCGGAACGCGTAGAAGGTCTGGTCCTGGGTGATGGTGTACCCGCCCCAGTCGAAGGTGATGGTGATGGTGCCGTACGGGCCGCGGAGGTCGCCGGCGTCCGCCCGCATCCCGACCTCCTCGAACAACTCCCGCGCCGCCGCCTCGGCCGCCGTCTCGCCGTCCTCCATGGCCCCGCCGACCGTGAACCAGAACGGTTGGTCGGGGCGGTCCGGGTCGAACCCGTACAGCAGGAGCACCCGGTCCTGCTCGTCGAAGGGGAGGGCACGTGCCGTGAAGCGGCGCAGGGGGATCTTCGTCACATTCTGGAGCTTACGGCGACACGGGACGGGGCGTGGGGGCCCGTGGACCTCGGCGCGGGCTGGGGCTGGGGCTGGGGCGGAGGGCACGTAACCGCCCGCCCGCCCGCCCGCATGCCTACTCCGACCCTCTGAACACCGCAACCGCCGACCGAGAACCACCGGTTGCAGAGTGCCGGCCGGGGCCTGCCGGAGGATCGACTGCCGGAGGATCATGACCGATGGACTCCATGACCCACGACCCCCACGACCGCACGCCATCCCGCCCAACCGGCCACCCTCACCGCGCCGTTCAGCGTCGGCGACATCACGCGACCAGCGCCAGCCGCACCCCGCACTACCGGTAGTTCACGAACTGCAACGCGATGTCCAGATCCTTGCCCTTGAGCAGAGAGATGACATCCTGCAGATCATCCTTCTTCTTCGAACTGACCCGCAGCTCCTCACCCTGAATCTGGGCCTTGATCCCCTTTGGCCCCTCGTCCCGGATCAGCTTGGAGATCTTCTTAGCGTTCTCCTGATCGATGCCCTCCTTGAGCGAGATCATCATCCGGTACTCCTTGCCGGACAGCTTCGGCTCCCCAGCATCGATGATCTTCAGCGAGAGCCCCCGCTTGACCACCTTCTCCTTGAAGACGTCCAGCGCCGCGTTGGCCCGCTCCTCGCTGTTCGCCTTGATCTCGATGTTGTTCTGCCCGGACCAACTGATGCTCGCCCCGGTGCCCTTGAAGTCGAACCGGTGCCCGATCTCCTTGACCGTCTGGTTCAGCGCGTTGTCGACCTCCTGCCGGTCGATCTTGCTGACGATGTCGAACGACGAATCAGCCACAACACCCACCCTCTCAGCTGCGAAGTCCTCTAAGGATCCGACCACCCGGACGTACCCCTGTGCCCGGCACACCGACGCGCATGATGCACCCGAGCCCAGACACGCCCGTACACACGGACCCAGCGAACGAGCCTAGCCAGCATCGCCGCCCCATGCAGTCCACCGCCCCCGCCCCAGCGCCCCGTCCGAGGATCCCGCCGCGAGAACCCGCCCCAGGACAAACCGGTGTCACGTGCACCTCCGAAGTCCGCTATTCTTCTGTGTGTCGCCGCGAGAGCGGAAGACAAGGCAGGTTGCCCGAGTGGCCAAAGGGAGCGGTCTGTAAAACCGTCGGCTCAGCCTACGCAAGTTCGAACCTTGCACCTGCCACCAGCAGTAAGCGCAGCTCAGAGGCCCTTCGGGGCCTCTTCTGCGTTTCAGGGGTACGCAGCCAGATGCAGCCCTGAGTGGCCCGTTGTCGCTGGTCCACCAATATACGTGCAATGATCTTGGCGGCGTTTCCGCTGGTCAATCCTTGGTTCGCGGCCAATACGCGGCCAAGAACAAGAGCCCCGGTGGTGGCCGGGGCTCTGGGCGAGGTTGAGCTGTGGGTCATGCGGCGAGGGCTTCACCGATCCGCTTGTTCGCGATCTCCCGTTGGCCGTCAATGCACTTGGCATAGACCCTCAGGAGGACATCGACGCTGTGGCCGGCTCGTTCGGCCACGTCCGGAGCTGGCACCCCCGCGTTGAGCCAGAGGGACACTGCCGCGTGCCGGAGATCATAGGGACGCTTGGCGAGCGGAGAGGCCACCTGAGCGGGCGTGAAGGCCAGGAGCCGAGCGGCCTGCCACACCTCCGTGTACGCCGTCGAGGCGACGACGCCTCCCCGCTCGCTGCGGATGATCCGGCCGTCGTCGCCTGTTCCGTACTCGGCGATGTGCTCGCGCAGGATCTTGACCAGTTCGGGAGGGATGGGCACCGGCCGAACGTCCTGCCTGCCCCGGTGCTTGAGGCCGCGTTCCTCGTGAGCGTCCCCGGTGTCGGTCCACTGCGTGTTGACCTCGGGGCGAGACACGTCGATCGTCAGTTGTCCCCAACCCTCAGGAGGTAGGTGGCAGTCCTGGATGCGGAGGCCCACCGCTTCGGCCGGTCGGAGCGCGGCGTAGTACATGCAGGCGAAGAGGGCCATGAGTCGCCGGCCTCTGCCGCGACGGCCGACATAGGTCACCGCGGTCAGCAACTCTTGCGCCTGGCGGGGGTTCATTACGACGCGAGGGTCTACCGTCTCCGTGGTCTTGGGAGGCTTCCACTTGATCTTGTGCAGCGGATTTGCCGAAAGTTCGTCCAGCTCCACCGCGTACTCCAGGAGGGCGTGGAAGACGGCACGCTTGCGGGCGATCGTCGTGGAAGCTGCCGCCTTACCGTCGAGGCGCAGTGTCAGGGCGTGCAGGGCGAGCCGCACCGTTTTGGCCTCCTCCAGGTCGGTCAGGTCGAGCGAGGCCGCCTTCATCCAGGCCACGGCGGCAGCGTGCTGCTGAGGAACGGTCGGTCGCTTGTCCTCGGGCAGAAGAAGGCACTTGCGGAGAACCGTACGCAGTTCATCGGCATCTGGGCGGCCCGCCCTGTCCTTGGTCAGGGCAGGCAGGACCGTCGCCAGGGCGTCAGACATGCTGTCTCGGCTCTTGGCCGCTGCGTGCGGCCACTTCATCTCTATGAACGCCTGAGCGAACTCCAGAACGCTCCGAGCGTCCTTGGCCTTGATCATGGACGTCGGTAGCCCGGATTCCACCTCGAAGGCTTCACCGCGCTTGGCGGCCTGCCGCAGGTCGGACAGGAAGCTTTCGGCGAGGGCTTTGGTGCGGTAGGTCTTCGAGGAGCGCTTGCGGGCGACGGACCAGCGGACGACGTACGAGGGCGTTTTGCTGGACTTGTTGCGGGTGATCTCGAAGAACTTCACGTCGTACGAAGTCGTCATGCGGCGCTCCGGAGTGATTCGAGCCAGGCTTCGAGGTCGCTGCGGTAGATGCGCAGTTCACCGTTGGGCAGGCGGATGCCTTGCGGTGCTTTGCCGATCTCGCGCCAGCGGTAGAAGGTGCGGCGGGAGACCCCGCCGAGTTCGTCGAGGACCTGGGAGACGCTGAGAAGTTCGTCGCGCCTGCTCATGCCGCCCTCCCTATCTGCTCAATTGCCGAAAGATCTTGACCGGCTGCTCTGGCTTCCAGCTCTCTGAGGTGGGCTCGCCAGCGCTGCCGTTCGGCCACGGTGCGCAGGAGCCGTACGGCGAGAGGTGGCACGTTGGCGTCGCCGGCCGGGACGGGCCGCCAGATGTAGCGGTGCGGGTCGGTTGGCTCGTCGGTCTGACCGAGGGCTTCCAAGACCCAGGTACGGCGATCCTGCCGATGCTCGGCCAGGGTCTTGTTGGACCACTTGCGGGAGACCAGGACACGACGGCCCGCGTAGCCGAGGTGTTCGGGCTTGTGCGCCTTGGAGCGGCACCGGCCGGGAGCCATCCCCGCTTTGGCGTTCTTGGGCTGGACGCCGTAGCGGAGCCAGTTCGGGCAGGTCGGCGAGCAGGGTTCGTACCGCAGGGCGTCGACCATGCGGGCGGCGTGCTCGCGCTGGGCCTGGCCGCCGTCGAGGGCGTCGCCGAGGGACTTGGTCAGGTACTTGGACAGGTAGCGGATGCACTGGTCGGCGTCCGGCGTACCAGCGAGAACGCCTTGCACGTCCACCTGTTCGCCGAAGCACAGCACGTGAAGGGGTTCGGCGTCCTCGTCCAGGGCATCGAGGGCTTCGTCCCAGGTGGGCAGAACTTCCCCGCTGACCGGGTCGAGGTAGCCGGCCTGCTCGTCCCAGACGGGCAGGTGGTCACCGTCGAAGCGCACCTTGTCAGCCTGCGGCCACCAGACCTGATGGTAGGTGGCGGCGGCTATCTGCTTGATCTCCGCACGCGGGAGGGTGCCCCGGATGGCCATGTGCAGGTGCGGGGCCAGCCGCTTCTGAGGTTCGACGGCGGCGAAGTACTGCACGTCATAGCCCGCGACCCGGCGCAGGTTCTGCACGAACCGGTCCACGAGCTTGGAGAAGTGCAGCGCGTCCCGAGCCGCCCGCCGGTAGTCGTAGCCGTCCGGGTCGATCGGGACGCCGTCACGAACCCTGCCGTAGCTGGGCAGGGTGAGCGTGACGAACAGCGACGGCCGGTAGACCTTGCCATCGGACGCGCAGAAGGTGCGTCCCAGGGTGGTCCTGGCCATCTTGCGCTTGGGCAGGTCGGGTGCGTCCTGCCGCCTCCGGGTCGATCGGGAACGCTTGGGCACCGCGGATCGGATGACGCTGCCCCGCATTCCGGCGGCGTTGATCTCCTCGTCCAGGCCCGCGAGGACGTCGTCCAGATCGGTCGTGTCGTCGCCGGCCTGTGCGGCGGCGTCGCGCTTGGCCTGCATGTCGGCGCGGAACTCCACCAGCCAGCGCTGTTCCTCGTTCGGTTCGTCCGGGGTGATGGCCGGTTCGGTGTCGAGGTGCCAGCCCTCACGGCACTGGGCCATGCGAAGCTGCCGGTTGCGCTTGGCACACGGCGGGCACTTGCTGTCCAGGGTGGAGCCACACGGCACGTCGATGATCTCGGCCTTGCCAGTGACGACGTCCAGCCGTCGCAGCGCGAGGGGCCGGATGCAGACGCCGTGCTGCTTGGCGACCTCCACGAGCACATCCCGGGCCATCGGCATGGCTTGGCGGACGGCTCGGGGGAGAGCGCGGTCGTGCGGATGGGTCATACGGTCCTCCCTTCGTCGGTGGTCTCGGTCATCGCGGCGCACAGCCGGTAGTGCTCCAGGCGCGGGTGAGCGTGGATGCGGGAGTGACACAGCTCGAAGACCCGCATACGGGGCAGGTCACGGGCGGTCAGCAGGACCAGCAACGGACGCCCCGCAACGAGGCTGATTTCATCGGCGGTGCCGTGGAAGCAGATCTTCATGCCGCACCGCCGTGCGATGCGTAGGTGTCGGCCATGGCGCGGATGTCGGTGTCGGAGACGTAGGCGGCGCGGACGCGGACGGGTTCGGGGCTGGATTCCAGCCGGACGTAGCCGACACCCGCGCCCAGCTCCGGCACCGGCGAGATGTGATCGGCGAGCGCGCCGCGATCACGTGCGCCGTCGCCGAGGACCATGTCCACCTGTTCCGACTCGTCCAGCCGCAAGGCGATCTTGTCGGGGAACAGGTTGCGGATGTTTATGACCTCTTTACGCGGGTCCTGCAACGCGGCCAAGACACCCACGCCGACCGCGCGGCCCTGGGTGGTGAGCGTCGCCAGCGCGGCGGAGATGCGCTGCCGAAGCTGCCGGTCGGACTGGTAGGCGGTCAGGAACGCCACCTCGTCGACCACGACCAGGACGAACGGGTCATCGACGGTGGGGGAGTGGGAGCGCTGGAGACCGGCGAAGCGAGCCGCCCGCTTCTGCATGACGCTCACGGCCTCGTCCAGCAGGTCGGCGCACTCTTCCGGAGTGGCCGCGTACCGATCGCCGAACAGGTCGCGCCCGTAGGACAGTTCCATCAGCTTGGGATCCAGCGCCCACAGCTCGACCAGGCCCGCACGCGCGGCGGGAAGCAGAGAGCGGATGACGGACCAGATGATCGACCCCTTACCGGCCCCGGTCGCGCCCGCGACGAGGACATGGGTGCCATGCACCTTCAGCCGCCAAGGCCGCCCGTCCTCTTGCCTGCCGATCTCGACCGGCCCCACGGTCGGCTCCCCCGGTACGGGCAACGCCGGAAGGGGCGAGGCGAGTGGATCACTGCGAGGAAAGGCCAGCGTCAGCCGACCGGCCCGGGACAGTGCCACCCGGCAGGACTTCGCGCCGAAGCCGTGGGCCAGGTGGTCGGCTCGGTCGGACCAGTCCTTGACCGCCTGGCCCTTGAGCATGCGCACGGTGACCAGGTCGGCCCACGAGGTGCAGGTGACCTTGCCTAGCCGGGGCAGGTAGTCGCGGCCCCGGAGGTGACGGCCGAGACCGGAGACGATCATGACGGGTTGCCAGTGACGGCGGTAGATCCAGACGAGTCGCCACCAGGCCAGCAGCCGGTAGCCGACCAGGCGGGCGAAGGACGGGCGGTCGATGAACGCCCACGAGATCAGGGCCAGAACGACTGTCCCGGACAGAGACGCCGCCAACGGCCAGTCATAGACGTACCAGAGAGCGCCGAGTGCCACCGGGACGACGGCCGCGATGGGGTGACGCCAGATCATGCGGACGAGGCTGGCGAGCATGCGCCAGGCGAGGATGACCATGGTGAGGATGGCGGGAGGGGTGACGACGGCCGGGCGGAAGACGACGGCCGTGTCGGGCGTGGTGGAGACGAGGTTGCGCGCCTCGTCGCCAGGCAGCCGCTTGAACATAAGCTAGATACCTCTCGTGATGTGGAGTCGTGGGAGAACCGAGGGGCCGCCGGAAGTTGCCGCTTCCAGCGGCCCCGCCTCATGTGTCAGGCCGCCGGGCCGGTGATGTCTGGGGTGGCGTCCTTGTCGTCGGCCGTCTGTTCGGCGTGCAACTGCTCGCAGTCGGCCAGGTAGCGAGCGGCAGCGGTGAAGATCTCGCGGGCGATGGCCAGGTCGGCGTCGGTGACCGGACCGGCCCCGGTGGTGGAGATGTGCACGTTCGCCTCGTCGGAGGTGAACTCCAGGTACGGGCGCGGGTAGCTGAGCAGCAGTCCGGCGCGGACCTTCAGGTGCGGCGTGTGGAAGGAAACTCCGACGTGCGGCGTGGACTCCGGCCTCATGGACAGGGTCAGGTAGGTGTAGGGGCCGAGCGTCACGCCGCGACCCCCTTGCCGTCGGGCAGCCCGTAGAAGCTGCGCTCCAGCGAGCGGGCGAAGCGCGATGCCTCTCGGGCGAGCTGGCGCGCGAACTCCAGGTCCTCCACCGTGACCGGCCCGCTGGTGGTGACCAGGACGGAGGTGGCGCCGAAGTCGAGCGCCAGAACGGGCTCACGACGCGGGAACGGGTGGTTGAGCGTGCGGGCGGCGTGCCCGGTGGTCAGCCGGATCACGCTGTTGCGCGGCGTACGGCGTCGGGTCATTTAGGCGGCATCCTTTCCAGCCGGAGCCTTGCTCTGAGCGGGCTGGTTGAGCTGGCGAGGTGCGTGCATCTCACGGACCTTGATCGAGTACGCGAGACGGCCGGCCGCGTTGACGTACGGCGTGACGGACATGCCGTCGAACTCGACCGGCGTGAACGGCAGCCCCGGCATCGGCTGAGGGGGCACCGGCTGCACCGGGGCGAGGATCTTGACCGCCACCGTCTTCTGGGCGGGCTTGAGGGTCGGGTCACCGTCCATGACCGCGACCTGCCAGACCAGCTCACCGGTCTGCTTGTCGCGGGCCTGCACGAACCGGCCGTTGGCCGAGGCGTCGAAGTCCTTGACGGGCTCGACTTCGCCGACGATGTAGCAGCCGTGCGGGAAGACCATGGGGTAGGTGACGGGGATGGGTCCCTGGATAGCCATGTTGTTCCTCTCGATAGCGGAGGACAGCTCTACGTTCGCTCGTCCACTTGTCCGCATGAGTTGAGAGTAGGTGACCGCAACTCGTTCGCACAAGTGGCTGAGCGGTAAGTGGCGGGTAAGAGTTAGCTCACCTTGAAGACATCTTCGAGCACGTGCAGGCTCCCCGGCAGCGCCAGGCTCACCACCATCAGCACGTCGCCGGCCGCATCGTGCACGGTGGCCAGCACCCCGAGAACCGGGTTGGGCGACCCAAGGAGTTCGGCTTCCTCCTTGGTCGGCTTGCGTGCGCTGACCCGCTCGGTGATGTGGTCGAAGCGCAGGTGCTTGACCGACAGGAGATGCTGGCGGATCCCCCGCCGCAGAGGCTCGGGTTTGTCCAGGTCAGTGCCGATAGCGTGCTCCAGCGGCACCCAAATCGTCTCTACCGCCGAGACCACATCGGCCTGCCGCGCCACCCTCTTCCGCGCGATCAGCGGCGTTCCCTCGGCGACACCAAGCAGCCGCGCGACATGACGAGGAGCCGCTACGCGCCCTGCCTCCAGGACCGCATTAGCGTTCTCGCCCTGCTCGGCCGTGCTCAGGCTGGGTCGTACGGCCTCGGCAGCGCTCTGCGGGCGACCTTTGACGAACGACCCGCGGCCATGCTCCCGCTCGATCCACCCCTGCATGGCCAAGGTTTGGAGAGCGCGCACGACAGTGGTCCGGCCGACACCGAGTTCGCGCACGAGCTGGGTCTCAGACGGCAGCATGTCGCCCGGGGCGTACTCGCCCGATTCGATCCGCTCCTGAATCGTCCGCATGACCTGCGCGTATTTGGGTGGGGCGAAATCCATGCCCATCTCAACCGCCCGTTCACTCTTCCACTTGTGCGCATAAGCACAGTACCGGCTGAGGCAACCGTCTGTCAGTGGCCCTCGTCCAAAGGGCAGCAGGATGTAACCGGCTCAAGAGCCTTCACCATGGCAACGCACGTAGGGCACGCTCTGGGCGCAGTCACAGAGAAGGGCACCGACCAACCACACATCGGCAGCGGCCAAACCGGCGATGAGCACAACGCCACCTCGGCGCCCGGCTTCACGGCGTGCAGCTCGGTCGACTGCCCCGTCCTCATCAGCCCGGTCACGAACGCCGGGGGAGCAGCTACCACGATCGGCTCCTTCAGATCGAGGTCATCCCACTGCAGCGGCCAGCGCCGTATGCCATAGGGCAGTTCACAGGCGTAGCCGTCGAGCCGAACCAACGCCGTCGTACCGTTGCTCAGGGCCGCCACCACCACGCCCCGACGCCCGACCAGCGCCGAGTGAAGAGCACGCGTACGCACATGGCTGTGGAAGGTGTCCACGATCGTCGCCCTCCAGCCGATGCGCGAACCGGGGTCGCTCACGACGGCTCCGAAGTCTGCCGAGACCGGAGTTCGGCGTAACGCATCGCAACCCGGCGAGCCGCCCCGAGAGGATCACTCGCCGGATGCCACGCATAGATAACCCGATGGCGATCGGGATTCCATCCGGTACGCCACCAGAACCGTCTACCGTCGCACCAGACGACCAGATTCACCCAAACCGAAACCAGCGCCAACCCATAACCATCATGGACCTCGGCATTGATTCCTTGATGGCGCAATTCCTGCTGCAGGAACGCGGCCGATCGACAGGGACCGCCGCCGATCAGCATGGGGGCGGTCACTTGGCGATCCGCTCAAACAGCACGGACCCCGCCGGATCGAGATATGCGCGGAAGATCTGACGGCTTGACAAAGCGTCAGAACCCGCGCCGAAATCAAAGACCCTATGCACGATGCTGCCCCGGACAAAGACCTCACCCGGCACGCTCCGCATCGCCTTACGCAGCTCGTCCATCGCCGTAGCCTGAAACGCCGAGGACCCGCACGCCCCCAGGGCGTCACCCTGCCCCGAGGGGATGCGGACCTCCCACTCGAACCGCTCCTGCGGCGTCTCGGCCGCCCCCGGGCAGTGCAGGCAATCCTCTTGCGCGGACGCAGCCAGACCCAACCCGGTGGCCGCGACATGGCCGCGCCGAGTGACGATCTTCCAGCCCCGCCCGTCGCACTCTGTACATCTGACTGGCGTTGTCATGCCGGACAGCATGATTGCCGATACTTTTCAGACCTATCCCACGCTGATATACGACCACGGGATATAGGCTCCGCCGCGCGAGGGAAAGCATCATCCGGGCGCGAAAAGCCGGAGGTAAGCAATGCAAAATGGCGCGTTCGACCCCATCGAACTACCCGCCACCGTCTGGGAACAGGAACAGGCCCGGGACATTCTCAGAAAGCGCGACATCGCCGGACTTTTCGGGATTGCAGCCAAATACGGTGCCAGCCAGGTCCGCATCGGCACCGCCACCGGCCTCGGCCAGCCCCGCGTCAACGCCATCCTGCGCGGCAACGGAACGATCAAAGAACTCGCCGTCATCGAACGCATCGCCGCCGGCCTACGCCTGCCCGATCACGCCCGCATGCTCCTCGGCCTGGCCCCGCTCGACATCGCCTCACCCACCGGCGACCACGACGACGAACACGAAGAGCAAACCACCGAACTCCTCGGCCGCCTGGACGCCGCCTCAGCAGTAGACGGCACCACGGTCATGATCCTGCGCACCGACACCAACAACCTCCGCCTGCTGGACCGCCGCCTCGGAGGACCCGCCATCGCCGACAAGATGCACGCCCAGATGGCCCAGATCCAGCGCGCCCACCGCCACGCCATCCGACCCACCATCCGCGCCCAACTGGCCCACCTCCTCGCCGAAACCGCCTCACTCGCAGGCTGGCAGGCCATCAACACCCTGGCACTCAACGACGCCTGGACCCACTACGAACGCGCCAAAGCCGCCGCCTACGAGGCAGACGACGCAGCCCTACTGGCCTACGTCTCCGGCGAACAGGCATACGTCCTCATGGAACTCGGCCGCCCCGCCGAAGCCACCGAACTCCTCCAACACGTCCACCAGCAGCACCGCCACCACGTACCGGCACGACTCCGCACCTGGCTCTCAGCAGCCGAAGCAGAAGCCGCCGCCATCCTCGGCGACGAAACCACCTGCCGCGCCGCTCTCCACCAGGCCACCGCCCTTCTGCCCGAAGGCGACAGGGACCCGGACATGCCCTACCTATCCATCAACGCCCACCACGTAGCCCGCTGGCGCGGCAACTGCCTAGTACGCTTCGGCGACCCCGGCACCGCGGAAGACCTCCGCTCAGCCCTCGCCGGCATGGACGGCACCTACAACAGAGCCGAATCCGGCGTCCGCTGCGACCTCGGCCACACCCTCCTTGCCGCCGGCGACCCCGAAGCCGCCCAACCCCACATCCAGCGTGCCCAACAACTGGCCACCATGACCGGCAGCCGCCGCCAACGCCGCCGTATCGACGAACTGGCGAGAGCCGTCAACCGCGCCCTCGGCCGTTGAGCCACACCTGAGCCTGAAGTAACCCGATCAAGGTCCCCGACGTCCAGATGTCACCGCGGGCAATCATGCCCGGGATCTCGCTCATAGCAATCCATTCAAGCCGGTCGGCCTCTACCTCACCCTCAGGCTTGCCCACCAGCTCGGCCCCGCGCCCCACAAACACGACATGCTCGGAGTCGACCATCCCGGCCATCGGCTGGTACGAGACCAGATGCTCAAGGCCCGCCGGCCGATAGCCGGTCTCCTCCTCTACCTCTCGCAGAGCCGTGATCACCGGATCTTCACCGGCCTCGATAAGCCCACCGGGAAGCTCCCACCCCCACCGGTCGAACACGAACCGGTGCCGCCACATCAGCAACACCCGATCATGCTCATCGAGAACGACGGCGATGGCGGCCCGATCCAGGTGCACCACGTGATGCTCGAACCGTTCCCCGCCAGGGATCTCCACATCGGCTAGCCCCAATCGGATCCACCGATTGTCGTAAATCAGCCGTTCCCCATGCACAACCCAGCGCGTCAGCTCAGCGTCATCAGTCACGCTATGAAGGTACCTTCTCGCTCCTCTGCGATACATGGGTTCCGCAACAGCTGGCACTACGACATGATCATATGCATGACGGTTACCCCAGCCGGTAAGCAGTAGCTCGACTCCACCCACTTCGCCGAAGCTTCCTACATACAGTGAATGGACAGTGAAGGATCAACGAAACCTTGCCGCGATCGGAGCTAGGTGTAATGAAACCGCAACGCTATTCGCGTATAGGAGCGGGCTAATAAAAGACAGCATTCCCGTGCTGCCAAAAAATCGCCAAAGAAGGGATAGCTGTGGAGCAAGAGAAGAGGAAGATACCTGTGGATGGGACGCCAGCTATTTATCGTGCCTCTGATGCTGCATCACTGCGCGGTCAACGGCTATTTCTGCGTGCCACTGGAGTCCGCCTGGCATTATTAGTGCTAGCCGCTTCTGCAGCTGTGGGAGCCTGGAGAATCGGTAGCATCGATGTCCTTGCGATTCTCTCGGCGGTAGCGTTTGGGGCAGCTCTAGTTCTAGAACTTTACACAGCAACCGCTAGGCCAGAGCAATCATGGTATGAAGGACGGGCGGCAGCTGAGTCCGCGAAAACCCTCATGTGGCGGTATATGGTGGGTGGGGCTGGTTTTGAGATCAAAATGAAAGCCGACAACACCTGGGCTGAGAGACGGCTCCTTCAAAGGTTTCAAGAGATCTCTCAAGATCTGCCGCAACTACAACTAACTCCGCAGATAGGATCGATTGAACAGGTAACGGATTATATGAGGCAGATCAGAGCGCTCACGTTGAATGAGCGTCGCCGTTTCTATGTAGCTGGCCGACTTGATGATCAGATAAGTTGGTATGCGAAGAAGTCTCGCAGTAACCAAAAGCGTGCGACAGTATGGATTTCTGCAGTTCTCAGTCTTGAACTTGTTGGGCTAATAGCTGCCATTTTCAAAGTATCCGGGCTTCTATCTATTGATCTAATGGGTGTCGCATCGGCAGTGGCCGCTGGCTGCATCGCCTGGGGGCAGGCTAAACAGTTCAGGACGCTAGCCGCTGCGTATGCGGTCACTCACTACGAACTAACCATCATTAGAGCAGCTGCAGCCGATGCTGATACGGAAGATGAATGGAAGCGCTACGTAGCAACTGCTGAAGATGCAATCTCTCGTGAGCATACGCTTTGGCGCGCCTCAAGACCATTTTCATGAGGCGTAATCCATTCTCTACCCACGGATTTCCAGGTAGGATCGATATGCCGGATGGATCTCAAACCTAGCTGGCCTGCCGAGGGACTTCTCTAGTTTCCTCGCCAGGACGCTAGCCCTTCGCATCTCACCTGGCGTGCCGTAGTAGTCGAACACGTCCTCGCTGGTTTCTATACCAATGAACCCATGCCTCCGAAGCACATTCAACAAATGGTCGATCTCGCTGTCTCCCGCTGCATTAGTGGATAGAAGTTCGCGTACCTCATGACGATCGAGGCGGGAACTTTCTCCTGCGAATTCGAACAAAATGGGTTCCAGATCAAGTGATGCGGCGACGCCTTCGACAAGGAGGGCTTCATATGCAAAAAGGCTATACGATCGCTCCGCTTCCAGAATGTCTTCCTCGGTCACGAACGGATGACGCGCATTGGTGGCGCGCATTACGGCAGCATTAGCGAAGAAAACGAGGTCTCTCGGCCGTGGCTGCACCCGAGAGAGTATATAGTCCTTCGCGTCGATACCTTGGATTTCGCCTCGGAAGAGGGTCGTCCATAGATCCTCCGGCCTACCCTTTTGACGCACATCAAAAAAGCGATCCTCAAGAACTCGTGCCAGAAGGTCCCTATCGCGCCATTCAATCTCCGAAAACGCTATCTTGTCGGGCTCACGCGCATGCTCACGCACATACGCAAAGATGTCGCTGCGAATGAAAACCGTGAGCGACAGTTGCACTCGGTTCTTTCCTCCTTTCTCTCGATGGAATTCGTCCGCGATGCGGCCGATTGTGCTCAATAGCCCAAGGAGAAGACGCGAAAGGAGCTTAAGGTCAGCTCCTTTTTCCCATGCTTTATCGAGATTGTCGATCAGAAGAGCTACACGCTCGCGAGCGCCGAGTGCGCTGCCGATAAGCCTACGAAGCTCTTTTAGGGCACCTCCGTAGAGTGCAGCGTTGATTTGCTTTCTTGCTTCTTGGACGCTGCCGCTATTTGGGTCGTCTTCCAGCCAATGCTTGAGAGATTCAGTTAGTATCTCCAGGCGAACGGCAAAAGTTGCCTCTATGCCGCCATGTTTATCTTCTATGCACGTGCGTAGCTCATCCATTGGCGAGCCGATAGCGATGCCGGCGGGAAGACGTTCTGCTTCGTCAATGGCTCGTATAGCAATCTCGGTGTAGATGAGATATTTCCAGAAGCCTTCTATGAGGTAGTCTTCAAGGTGCTTTGGATTTAGCTGTTGCAAGATGTCGATCAAGCCATCTAGTTCATAGCTCGCAGGCTTGATGACACAAACAAGGTTCCTGGTGTCTTGCCGCAGTGTTTGTGCTGCCTGCAGCATGTTTGCTGTTTTCCCCGTGCCCTTACGTCCACTAAAGATCACCGCGCGCGCTTCAAGGACGTCCTTGTAATCCCTTGTTTCCACAAAATAGCGATCTAGTCCTGTTTGATCAGATTCTGCTACGTGGTTACCGAAACGTAGGGCTTCGAGTTCCACGGAAAGGTGTTTGCGAACTCTGGATGCAGGTCGGGTGTCAGGAGGACGAATATTTTCTATCCATGTTTGCACGCCCTTGCGGACTTCACGTGCTGTGGAGTAGCGGATTGCCAAGTCTCGATAGTCAATTGCGACCTCCTCTTGACGCTCTGTAACTAGCACTACTGATCTGCCAAGCCCTCTTGCCAGGCCCGCCAGAAGAGAAAGCCGAGGATTCCATAGATCGGCAAGATAAGCGCGTGAGGGGGTGAAATGAAAAATGGAGGCATGCGATTTATGTACTTGCTCGGCAAACCAGGCTAGGGGCGCGCTGCCGTACTCTGACAGATCGAGTTGTTCGGTTTTGTATTTCTTATACGACTTAAGGGTCTTATCCAGCATGTGAGAGGATTCATCCCGTTTCCAGCTGGGCACATACAGCAGGCGCGACTCGTCGTATGAACCAGGAGATTCGCCAAGCAGATCGTCTATCAATGTTGAAGGAGATGATGTGATGGCGGCGGCTATTTTTCCTGCCAGGTCTGCCGAGTTGGTGTAGCCAATATATCCTGTGGTTGTAAGTAGCGCGAAGTCGCGCCACTTTTTCTCGGCCTCCTTATCCTGCGAGTCTCTTGCCAGTAGTATTCGTTTTCCTTTCCCGATGGCCAGGCCGAGCTCGAAGAGAACATTGTGGTTCATGGTTGTCAAATCGAATACAGCTATAGTGCAGTGGTCGATTGCTTTCTCGACTTCATTGATTATCAGGCGTCCGTCTACTTGGAGGTCTTCCCAAGTAAGAGACTCGGTGACATCTTGATGTAGAGAGAGCTGTGCAGCCGTGTTCAGAAGGGTCTCGCGCAAAATTTCTGGTTGTGCGCTGTAGCCGAAGAACAGGCGTTCCATTGTGTTCTCCTTGGAGACATGCCGTGGCCTGACGCTGCTTGTTTCGTGCCCGCCTCTGGTTGGCGCTCTGCCCGTAGACGCTTGGTGCGTTGCGCGAGTATACGACTACGCTCGGCGTACTTCCAGCAGTGTCGTTTATGTTACAAAGCGAACCATGAAGTGCACACTGTCCGTTCCGCTACGCCATAGGTGACCGACGCTGGACGTTGAAACCTTGAACCCTTCAGGGCTGCGTAGACTCGATTCTGCACCCTCGGCTGAATACCCGGGGCCAAGGACGCGGCCTTCAAGATCTCGTTCGCGCGCCGCAGTTACGTGCTCTCCCGGCGCAGCCGCCTCATCCGTGGTGCGGCCAGGCAGGCTGCCCCGTCGATCTGGGCCTGGCGGACTCATCCGCCAGGCCCAGGTGCCGATGTTGAGCTTGGGCGTCACCGGGTTGATCGTGGCCCAGTCGGTCGGGTAATTCGGCCGCACCCCGGCGACTATCCGCACCGCTCGTCGGCGTAGCTCGGCTGGGTAGGGAGACTTACATGGCATGGGCTCGATCCTCTCAAAGAGATCAAGTCTCCAGCGCAACCGGGGCGATTCGGTTGTCCTCAGTCGCTCCCAACGGATAGCAGCTCGTCATTGAGTGCGACCAGCTCAGCGATCTTGGTGGCAATGTCTTCCATCGAATCTTCCGCCGTGTGCAACCCGTTGCGGGAGCCAAGCAATGGACTGACTTTCCGGACGTCTTCGTAGGTCGCCCCATGTACGACAGGAATTAGCAGGTCGCGTGCCAGGAGCTCCGAGAGCTCCTTGTCGGAAACCCCTCGATTGTCGACGCGTTTTAGTAGCGCAGGGGTAATGAGGACGAGACCAACCCGCGACTTCGCCAGGCCCCGGTCGATCTCTCGCATGAACGGTTGGCCAAGCAGAATATCCTTCTCGCTGAACCAGACCGACACGCCTTTGGCTTCGAGCAGGTCGTGAAGTTCCGTAGCAACACCGCGCCGGTCGTCCCACGCATGGCAGAGGAAGAGGTCGCGAAGTTCAGGCCGCTGACCCCGCAACTCGACCGTGCGGCGGTAAGGAGTCAGCGCACGGACTTGTTCAGGCGTGTAGGTCACGGCCGAGCTGCTCGGCGACCACCTCGGCCGAGTCCTGCCGCCGGTGGACCCACTCCCACCGATCGTGCCGCCTCCCCCGTTGCCGCGCGGCGCGTAGCTCGACGACGAGTAGGTGGGAGACGGCGAGTAGTACCGGTAGTTTCGGCCGCCACATGCAGGGCAGGCCGCAGCTCCGCTAGCGGTTCGATGGCCTTGGACCGGGGCTGTGCACCTACTCATGACAAGATTGTAGTTGGTGCGCGGTGTCGGTGGTGGTGACGCTGTGAATGGAGCCGCTCAGTCGGGCGGGGCACGCGATCAGCCGTCAGACCAGCGCTGCCAGACGTCGCTCAGGGTGGGGTAAGCCGCGTGCGCAGGTGCAGCAGGTGCCAGACGTGGCGGCATATTCCCATCCGGTTTCGGCGATGCGGGCGAATATCTGCTCGTCCAGGCCGGCCAGCGTGCGGTGAGTAATGGAGTCCGACGGCGCCGTCCCGATTAGTGCCGCCTGCCTCACATGTTCTAGAGCACGGCTGCCGCCCTGGTTGAATAGTCGAAGGTAATGCCCCAGACGAGTTCGTGGAAGCTCTCCAGTTCATGCTCATGGCAAGGACTCGTATCGCCGCACGTTTCGTATGTGCAGGTCTCGAATCGGAGGATGTTGCCGAGTTGCCCTTGTAGGTATCAAGCGGCGGCGCGGCGCGCCGCCGTACCCCGGCCCTCCGCCCGCCCGCCGTCCGGGCGTGCGGCCTGGGGGCCGGTCCCGGACGGCGGCGGGACACCGGGCCGGCCACAGCATGCCGCCCCCGCCGTAGGGACCGAACGCACCGACCGGGGTTGCCGCGCCGCCGCACAGATGCAGCCCTACGATCGCCACTGCATGGCTGGCCAACGTATGTGCTGGGGGCGATCGAAGGTCCAGGGCTTCGTTCCTCAACCCTGGCCCACCGTATTTCCTGCGCGCGGGTAGTGGTCATCAGACGGTAGGAGGCAAGCTGGGCAGTACCGCAGGCGCGAGTCGCGGATCTCTGGCAGCTTTCCGAGCCTGGGGCGGGAGTAGATACAGCGTTGCCGATTGAGATGCAGATGTTCGGAGCCGTACGGCATCATGACGGATATGACCCATCTCAGCATCGAGGAGATTCGGGAGCGCAAGCGATGGGTCTTGTCTGTGATGGCGGAACAGGGCGGAGACTTCCTCCGGCTACCGCCTCGCGATCAGCTGTACACGTGCCCATGCTGCTTCCGTCCGACCCTTCAGTATCGCGGAGGGTTCGGGTTCTGCGAAGAATGCTGGTGGGAGGACGACGGACAGGATGATCACAACGCTGATGTCGTCATGGGTGGCCCCAACGGGTCGGTCAGCTTGACCGAAGAGCGGCGGCGCTACCGAGAAATGCGGGGACTGCCGCCGCTGGAGCTGTGACAGCAACGGCCACGAACGAAGGCCGATTGGCTGGCTCCGCGAAAAGAGGTCAATGATCACGGCGTTCATGCAGGGGTCAGCAGCCACCGGGCGAAACAGCCCTCTTCGTCTAGCTGGGTGTACCAGCGCACCTTGAACGTGAACGCTGTGTACGTCGTCGATATCAGAAGGCCTGGATCGTCCTCGTGCGATGGTCGTCCGTGCACCGGCGGTACCGGTCCTGGCCGGGCGGGCACCAGGGGTTGCGAGTGTGGTCCTGTCCCGTCGCACGCGGCGCTGAACAAGGCGATCTCGCCGCTGTGCACGATGAGCGGGTCACCATCTTCATCGTCGGTGTCCGGGTAGCGGAGGGCTCCGGCCAGCACACGCGGGTAGTCGGGACCGGATGCCTGCACGACGGCGATGCCGCCGTCTTCTGCTTGGAAGACCTCCATCCAGCTGTCATCGCGGACGACTCCGTCCGCGCCGACGAGGGCTGCCCGGCCGGCTCCGACTGGGATGCTGGTGTCTTCTGGGCCAAGATCCACAATGTCGTCGTATTGGTTGTCGCTAAACCCATGCCACGCACCGCGTAGTGAAGCGTCGACAGCGAGAAACGGATCGCCGTTCGTCCAGAGTCGGCCAGTATGCACCCACGGTCCTTGCACTGGTCCATTGTGAATGAAAGCTCAGCTAAAGCCGCACGATGGTGACGCGGAGGGGCCAAGGGCTCGTGCAATATGCGTGCAATGATCTTGCTGGCTGTGGTGGCCGAACACCATAGCGCCACAGGTCAGAGGCACTGCACGGACGGGAACGGTCACGCGCTGTAAAACCGTCGGCTCAGCCTACGCAAGTTCGAACCTTGCACCTGCCACCAGCAGTAACAGCAGGTCAGAGGCCCTACGGGGCCTCTTCTGCGTTTCAGGGGTATGCAGCCAGATGCAGCCCTCAGCGGCCGTTTGTCGCTGGTCACGGGATATACGCGGGATGGATCTGGGAGCGTTTCCCCAGGTCGAGACCCATGATCCGGAGTGTGCGCGGGATGACGTGACCCCCGCAACGCCGAAAGGCCCCGGGGAAACCGGAGCCCTTCGAGTGGTGCCGTTCGTGATCTCATGCAGTGAGTACGTCCGCTATCCGCTGGTTGACGATCTCCTCCTGGCCGTCGATGCACTTGGCATAGACCCTGAGCAGGACGTCCACCCCGTGGCCGGCACGGGCAGCCACGTCCGGAGCCGGGACGCCACCGTTGAGCCACAGCGAGACGGCCGCGTGCCGGAGGTCATACGGCCGCCGGGCGAGCGGTGAGGCGACCTGGGCGGGCGTTAGAGCGAGGGTGCGGGCTTCCTGCCAGACCTCGGTGTAGGCCGTCGAGGCGACCACGCCGCCGCGCTCACTGCGGAACAGCCGCCCGTCTGGAGCTACGCCGAACTCTTCGATGTGTTGCCGAAGGATCTTCACCAGTTCCGGAGGGATCGGGATCCGGCGGACGTCATCCTCACCCCGATGCTTGAGACCGCGCAGCTCGTGAGCGTCCCCGGTGTCGGTCCATCGGCGGTTCACCTCGGGTCGTGAGCCGTCGAGGGTGAGCCGTCCCCAGCCGTTCGCCGGGAGGTGGCAGTCCTGTTCACGGAGACTGACCGCCTCGCCGGGGCGGAGGGCGGCGAAGTACATGCAGGCGAACATGGCCATCAACCGCCGGCCCCGCCCCTTCCCGTCACGCTGGCGCTTGCCCACGTAGGTGAGCGCCACGAGCAGTTCCCTGGCCTGGCCAGGGTTGACCACGACCCGCGGATCCACGGTCTCGGTCGTCTTCGGGGCCTTCCACTTGATCCTGTGCAGCGGGTTGGACGGCAGCTCTTCCAGTTCCACCGCGTACTCGAAGACGTGGTGCAGGACAGCGCGCTTGCGCCTGATCGTGTTGGCGCCGGCCTGCTTGCCGTCGAGGCGGAGCGCGAGGGCGTCGAGGGCAGGGCGGACGGCTTTGGTCTCGTTGAGGTCTGCCATGTTGAGCGATGCCGCCTCCAGCCAGCGGACGACCCGCGCGATGTCGGCAGGCATGGCCGGCCGCTTCCCCTCGGGCAGCAGCACGTAGTGGCGCAGGGCCTTGCGGAGGAGCGCGGCATCCGGGCGTCCGGCCTTCTCCGTCGTCAACGCCGGGAGAGCCGTCGCCAGGGCGTCGGACATGCTGTCTCGGCTCTTGGCAGCCGCATACGGCCAGCGCGCCTCGACGTACGCCTTCACGAAGTCGAGGACCGTCCGTGCGTCCTTGGCCTTGGTCATCGACTCGGGGAGGCCGGTCTCCAGGTCGAACGCCTCACCGCGTCTCGCAGCCTGCCGTAGGTCGGTCAGGAAGCTCTCGCCGAGGGCCTTGGTCTTGTAGATCTTGGACTTCTGCCGGCCGCCGACCTTCCAGCGCACCTCATAGGAGGGTGACTTGCTGGACTTGTTCCGCCGGATCTCCCAGAACTTCACGTCGTACGAGGTCGTCATGCGGCGCTCCGGAGTGATTCGAGCCAGGCTTCGAGGTCGCTGCGGTAGATGCGGAGTTCGCCGTTGGGCAGGCGGATGCCCTTGGGCGCCTTGCCGATCTCGCGCCAGCGGTAGAAGGTGCGGCGGGAGACTCCGCCGAGCTCGTTGAGTACCTGGCGGACGGTCAGGAGTTCGTCGTGCTTGGTCATGCGGCCCTCCCCATGTCCTCGGTTGCCGAAAGATCTTGTCCGGCTGCTCTGGCTTCCAGCTCTCTGAGGTGGGCTCGCCAGCGTTGGCGTTCGTGGACGGAGCGGAGAAGCCTGGCGGCGAGGGGTGGCACGTTGGCGTCGCCGGCCGGGACGGGGCGCCAGATGTAGCGGTGCGGGTCGGTGGGTTCGTCGGTCTGGCCGAGGGCTTCCAGGACCCAGGTACGGCGGTCCTGCTTGTGTTCGGCGAGGGTCTTGTTGGACCACTTGCGGGAGACCAGGACGCGGCGTCCGGCGTAGCCGAGGTGGTCGGGCTTGTGGGCCTTGCCACGGCACCGGCCGGGCTGCATGCCTGGTTTGGCTCCCTTGGGCTGGACGCCGTAGCGGAGCCAGTTCGGGCAGGTGGGTGAGCAGGGTTCGTAGCGGAGAGCGTCGAGCATGCGGGCGGCGTGCTCGCGTTGGGCCTGGCCGCCGTCGAGGGCGTCGCCGAGGGACTTGGTCAGGTACTTGGACAGATACCGGATGCACTGGTCGGCGTCCGGGGTGCCGGCCAAGACGCCTTGGACATCGACTTGCTCGCCGAAACGGATCACATGCAGCGGTTCGGCGTCCTCGTCGAGCGCGTCGAGGGCTTCGTCCCAGGTGGGCAGAACTTCCCCGGTGGCCGGGTCGAGGTAGCCGCCCTGCTCGTCCCAGACGGGCAGGTGGTCACTGTCGAAGCGCACTTCGTCAGCCTGTGGCCACCAGACCTGGTGGTAGGTGGCGGCGGCTATCTGCTTGATCTCCGCGCGCGGGAGCGTTCCGCGGATGGCCATGTGCAGGTGCGGGGCGAGCCGCTTCTGAGGCTCCACCGAGGCGAAGTACTGCACGTCATAGCCCGCGACCCGGCGCAGGTTCTGCACGAAGCGGTCCACGAGCTTGGAGAAGTGCAGCGCGTCCCGAGCGGCACGCCGGTAGTCGTAGGCGTCCGGGTCGATCGGGACGCCGTCGCGAACCTTGCCGTACGAGGGCAGGGTGAGCGTCACGAACAGCGACGGCCGGTAGACCTTCCCGTCCGTGCCGTGGAAGGTGCGTCCCAGGGTGGTGTGAGCCATCTTGCGCTTGGGCAGGTCCGGCGCATCCTGCCGTCGCCGGGTGGAGCGGGAGCGCTTGGCGGCGGTACGGCCGAGGACGTTGCCGCGCATCCCGGCGGCGTTGATCTCCTCGTCCAGACCGCTGATCAGCTCGTCCAACTCGGAAGTGTCGTCGCCGGCCTTCTCGGCGGCTTCACGCTGGGCGTGGACGTCGGCGCGGAACTCCACCAGCCAGCGCTGTTCCTCGTCCGGCTCGTTCGGCGTGATGACGGGTTCGGTGTCGAGGTGCCAGCCCTCCCGGCACTGAGCCTTACGGAGCTGCTTGTTGCGCTTGGCACACGGCGGGCACTTGCTGTCGAGGGTGGCCCCGCACGGCACGTCGATGATCTCCCACGTGCCGGTGTGGGTGTCGAGGCGCTTGAGCGGGATGGGCCGGATGCAGACGCCGTGCTGCTTGGCGACCTCCACGAGCACATCCCGGGCCATCGGCATGGCCTGACGGACGGCGCGGGGAAGGGCGCGGTCGTGGGCATGAGTCATGCGGCCTGCCCGTGGTAGGCGACCATGGCGTGGATGTCGGTGTCGGAGACGTAGGCGGCGCGGACGCGGATGGGTTCGGGCGAGGTCTCCAGACGCATGTAGGCGACGCCCGCGCCCAACTCGGGCACTGGTGAGATGTGATCGGCCAGGGCGCCTCGGTCGCGTGCGCCGTCGCCGAGGACCATGTCCACCTGCTCGGACTCGTCCAGCCGCAAGGCGATCTTGTCGGGGAACAGGTTGCGGATGTTCATGACCTCCTTGCGCGGGTCCTGAAGTGCGGCCATGACGCCGACGCCGACCGAGCGGCCTTGCGTGGCGAGCGTGGCCAAGGCGGCGGAGGTCCGCTGGCGGAGCTGACGGTCAGGCTGATAGGCGGTCAGGAACGCCACCTCGTCGACGATCACCAGGACGAACGGGTCCTCCACGGTCGGGGTGTGGGAGCGCTGGAGGCCGGCGAAGCGGGTGGCGCGCTTCTGCATGACGCTGACCGCCTCGTCCAGCAGGTCGGCGCACTCGGCCGGGTCGGCGGCGTAGCGGCCTTGGAACAGCTCCCGCCCGAAGGACAGCTCCATCAGCTTGGGATCGAGCGCCCAGACCTCGCACAGGCCCGCGCGCATGGCGGGGAGCAGTCCGCGGATCGTGTCCCAGAGGAAGGAGCCCTTGCCTGCCCCGGTCGCGCCCGCGATCAGGACGTGCGTGCCGTGCACCTTGAGCCGGAGTGGCTTGCCGTCCTCCTGCCTGCCGATCTCGACCGGCCCCACGGTTGGTTCGTCGGGGATGGGCAGTGCCGGCAGGGGTGCGGCGAGTGGGTCGGTGCGTGGGAAGGTGACCAGGAGCCTGCCGCCCTTGAGAAGCGCGATGCGGCAGGAGGCCGCACCGAAGCCTTGGGCGAGGTTGTCGATGCGGTCGGTCCAGTCCTTGACCGCCTGGCCGCCGAGCATCCGGACGGTGACCCGGTCGGCCCAGCCGTCACAGGTGACGCGGAGCAGGCGCGGCATGTAGACGTGTCCGTTGACGCGCTTGGCCAAGCCGGAGACGTCCATGACGGACTGCCAGTGTCGGCGGTAAACGGACATGAGCCGCCACCAGGCCAGCAGTCGCCAGCCGACGAGCCGGGCGAAGGAGCCGGGCGCGGCGCAGGCCCAGGCGAGCAGGGACAGCACGGCGAAGCCGAGCATGGATGCCGCAGCGGGCCAGCCGTAGCCGTTCCAGACGACGCCGAGGGCGATCGGGACGGCGACCGCGACGGGATGACGCCAGGTGATGCGGACGAGGGCGGCCAGGAAGCGCCAGCCGTAGACGATGAAGGTGATGATGGCGGGTGTCTTGAGCACGGCCGGGCGGAAGACGACGGCCGTGTCGGGCGTGGTGGAGACGAGGTTGCGCGCCTCGTCGCCAGGCAGCCGCTTTAACATAAGCTTGGTTACCTCTCGTGATTGAGCAAGTCGTGGGAGAACTGAGGGGCCGCCGGAAGTTGCCGCTTCCAGCGGCCCCGCCTCATGTGTCAGGCCGCCGGGTCGGTGGTGTCCGGGGTGGCGTCCTTGTCGTCGGCCGTCTGTTCGGCGTGCAACTGCTCGCAGTCGGCCAGGTAGCGAGCAGCAGCGGTGAAGATCTCGCGGGCGGTGGCCAGGTCGGCGTCGGTGACCGGCCCGGCCCCGGTGGTGGAGATGTGCACGTTCGCCTCGTGGGAGCTGAACTCCAGGTACGGGCGCGGGTCGCTGAGCAGCAGTCCGGCGCGGACCTTCAGGTGCGGCGTGTGGAAGGAGACGCCGACCTGCGGCGCGGACTCCGGCCGCATGGACAGGGTCAGGTAGGTGTAGGGACCGAGCGTCACGCCGCGACCCCCTTACCGTCGGGCAGCCCGTAGAAGCTGCGCTCCAACGAGCGGGCGAAGCGCGATGCCTCGCGGGCGAGCTGGCGCGCGAACTCCAGGTCCTTCACCGTGACCGGCCCGCTGGTGGTGACCAGGACGGAGGTGGCGCCGAAGTCGAGCGCCAGAACGGGCTCACGACGTGGGAACGGGTGGTTGAGGGTGCGGGCGGCGTGCCCAGTGGTCAGCCGGATCACGCTGTTGCGCGGGGTACGGCGTCGGGTCATCAGGCGGCGTCCTTTCCTGCCTTGGCAGTGGGCTGAGCGGTCGGGCGGGGTGCGTGCATCTCGCGGACCTTGATCGAGTACGCGAGACGGCCGGCGGCGTTGACGTACGGCGTGACGGACATGCCGTCGAACTCGACCGGCGTGAACGGCAGCCCCGGCATCGGCTGAGGGGGCACCGGCTGGACCGGGGCGAGGATCTTGACCGCCACCGTCTTCTGGGCGGGCTTGAGGGTCGGGTCACCGTCCATGACCGCGACCTGCCAGACCAGCTCACCGGTCTGCTTGTCGCGGGCCTGCACGAACCGGCCGCCGGCGGAGGCGTCGAAGTCCTTGACGGGCTCGACCTCACCGACGACGTAGCAACCGTGCGGGAAGACCATGTCGAAGGTGACGGGGACGGGACCTTGCAGAGCCATAACAGCTTCCTCTCTTGGATGACAGGCACTCGACCTATCAAGTGTTCAGACGGTAACTCTGCGTAGCTTGCTACGTCAAGTGCCCAAGCAGTATTTCGGCGCGAGACCGTGAACTTGCCGTGCTGTCTCAGGGGGCGAACCGGGACGAATAATGACGATCATGAAGCCGGAGCGTGGTGGATCGCGGGGCGGCATGGGACTTGCCGTGCTCGGTGTGGTCTGGTTCTGCGGAACGGTGTCGCTGGCTTACGCGGCTCTCTTTTACGGATTCGCCCTCATGGGAGCCTCATCGAGAAACGGCGAACTGGCCCAGGTGCTGATCTACGCGGCGCTCGCGCTCGGGTTCGGCGCGCCCGTCGTTGGCCTGCTCGTCGCCATGCATCTGCGCAACAAGGCCGGCATCGTGGTCTATGGGCTCATCGTGCTCGGGCTGGTGGCCCTCGTTCTCGTCACGATGTCCAAAGGCCGCAGCAACCACGTGTACGAGCAGGACCCGCCGATCTGCACGGCACCACCGGAAAGAGCGGCGGGAGTGCCCGGATGCTAGGCGACCGGGTAGGCGTCCTCCAGCTCGTGTCGGTCGGCAGGGAGGAGCACCTCGACGACGGCCAAGGGCCGCCCTGACGCCTCACGCACCGCGCCGAACACGGCCAGAAGCGGAGTGTTCTTGGGCATGGCGAGCTGTTCGGCCTCTGCGGCCGTGGGCATGCGTGCGGTGATCTGCTCCACGATGTGATCGAAACGCACGCCTTTGCGCGCGTGAAGATGCTCCCGAAACCCCTGCCGCAATGGTTCTCCGCTGGTCAGGTCCGTCCCCTCGGAAAGCTCCAACGGCAGCCACAACGCCACCAGTTCGGTCGGCTCACCCTCGCGCACGATCAGCCGTCGCCGCACGAATACCTTGCTCTGAGGCTGCACGTTGAGCAGCACGGCGATGCGATTCGGCGCGGCGACCGCGCCCACTCCGACCATTTCGCCCGCGGTGGCGGCCTCCGGCTTGGTCAGGTACGCCTGCCCCGGACGTTTCTGCTCGATTGACGCCATCGCCGGCCGCCCGCGCACGAACCGGCCCTTGCCCTGCTGCGACTCGATCCAGCCCTGCTCGCGCAGCACCCGCAGCGCGGCGACCACAGTAGGACGGGAGACGCTGAACTCCTGAATGAGCTGGTTCTCGCTCGGGAGGAGCGTGCCCGGTGGGTAGTCTCCCGACTCGATGCGCCTCTGGAGAGTCTGCACAAGCTGCGCATACTTAGGCGGCACGGACTCTAGCGACATCATGACCGTCCAACAGCCGACAAGTTGTCTTACCAAGTTTGAGCGTATCCGGCTCGCCACTCTCTGTCCATGCGGTTGGCGACACCGGAGCCGCGAACGCCAGATCCGGCAGGCAGCGCAGCGGCGGCTGGGAAGGTTGCCGCGGTGGCGGTCCCTGCGACTGCCTGCCGGAGAGAGACGCGACGAGACACAGCAACGGCTCCCCCCCCCTCCGAGAAGAACCGTGCCTCTCCCGCCGCGCCCCGTCATCACCTGGCGATGTACTCGGCCAGGACGTTCGCCGCACCCGCCGGATCGTTGGTCGGATGCCGTCGCTCGGCGTTCTGCCAGGAGTAGTAGGCCCCGCCGTACCCGACGAACACCCACACCGGCAGACCCGGCTCCGGCTTGTGCACCATGAGCGCACTGTTGTTGTCGCGCAGCTCGGCATTGACGCCGAGAGCCACGAGCCGGTCACGCAGCCGGACGAGCATGTCCCCCTCGTCCTGAGCCTGCATAAAGCCGGCCGCAGCCGCCTGCATGATCGAATTCATCTTCCGCTCCCTTCGGCCTGGCCGCCGCCGAGGCAGTCGAGACACTGCCGCTCCTCACTCGAAAGCTGATCTCCGCTGTCGTCGCCGATGAGGAGCGCACGGCGCGAGTCGCGCAGCTTGATCCCGCGTCCCCGGCAAGCGGGGCAGGGCGACGTCTTGCATGTCTCGTCTGGCCGGGTCACCGTCGCCAATCTCCTCGTTCATCCGGCGTTCCCTGTGGCGGGAGGCCGCGTGACGTACCGTGGTTGATTGATGACAAGTCCACCGGCAACCGCGTTCGAGCAGGACCCCTGAACGGCCCCCTTGTTTCCCCTTTCGAGCCCCCAGCCGGGAGGAAGACCCGAAGATGCCCGACTACATCCCGAACGTTCGCCTCCGCGCCTGGCGCAACGAAGGCACCTCTCCCGCGCCCAGATGGCCGACCAGGTCAACGCCACACCCATCGGCATCGCCGAAAGGCTGACGTGTGACGAGGAGCGCGTACGCCGTTGGGAAGCCGGAGAGGTCCGATGGCCACGCACGCCATACCGACTGGCGCTCACGCAACTGACCGGCCTGGAGCCGGAAGCACTCGGGTTCACCCAGACCAAGCAAACCGGCAGCCGCCTCATCGAGGCCCACGTAATCCCCGCCGACGCCCTCCGCGCCGAGGCCGACCTGTACGGCACCATGGAGCTCGCCCAGCAGCTTCAGGCATCCGACGTGGGAGCCGGAACCCTGGAGGCCCTTGCCGAGGCCGTCGATCTGCTGTGCCGCGCCTATCCGGTCGTGCCCGCAGGCACACTACGCGACCGCACCCAAAAGCGCCTGGCGCAGATCAACCGTCTGCTCGCTGGTCGCCTCACCTTGAACCAGCACCGCGAACTGCTCGTGATCACGGGATGGCTTACTGCCCTGCTGGGCTGTGTCCACTACGACCTGGGCGAGAGGGAGGAGGCTGAAACGGCTCGACGCGCAGCCTTCGAGATGGGCCGCCAGGTCGGACACGGCGAACTCATGGGCTGGGCACACGAAATGTCAGCCTGGTTCGCCCTCGTCGAAGGCCGTTATGAAGATGTCGTCACCGCCGCCCGGATGGGCCAAGCCGTCGCCGGCACCAGCAGCGCCATGGTCCAACTCACCCTCCAAGAAGCTCGCGGCCTCGCCCGCATCGGCGACCGCCGCGAAGCCGACCGCGCACTAACCCGGGGAGCCGAAGTTCTCAACAGCCTGCCCATGCCCGACCACCCGGACCACCACTTCGTCTTCGACCACGCCAAGTGGGTTTTCTACGCGGCTACCTGCTACACCTGGCTCGCCGACGACGACCGCGCCGAAGAGCACGCCCGCGAAACCATTCAGATGCACACCCGCCCCGATGGCACCTCCAACGCTCCCATGCGGATTGCCGACGCGTACATAGACCTCGGTATCGTGAAGGCCCGATGTGGCGACCTCGATGCAGCCGTAGAGCATGGCATGGCCGCTTTCGACATTGACCGAAGATCCCTCACCGACCTAGTCAATCGCGCGGGGGACCTCGATCGTGTCTTGCGTCAGCGCTACCGACGGGAAGCACTTGCCGATGAGTTCCATGAGCGATTCGTCACGGCCCGCCGAGCCTTGACCAGCCGTCGTCCGGACCTGCTCGACTGAGCGTCACTTGATGCGCTCAGAAAAGAGCGTCGTCCTACAGTCTCAGCCACGTTCGACGCGGTGCGTCTACCTTACGACGTACTCCTCGTATCGCTCCTCTAGGTGCTTGGTTAGTCTGGCCACTCGGTCAGCCCGTACACCGCCAGCGCGGCTTGCGTTGCGGCAGTGACATCGCGAGCGCGAAAGGCGGCGACAAGTTGGGCACGTTGCTCAGGAGCGATCTCCTGGGTCATGGGCACCGGGATGCGGCGGAGGTACTGCGCTTGGAAGCGCAGAGTTTTCCCTCGCATTTTCACAGCATAGGCCTCTACGAAAGCTTCTGCGACCTTTGACAGAAGGAGCCCGCCCAGCACCTCCAGGTCCCAGATTTCCGAGGTGATGAAGTATAGGTTGTGATGCGGGTAAAAGCCGCCCTTGTCGAGGACCGGATGACTGCTCAACTTCATGTCTGGAAACAAGAGCTTGGTTCGGGCATTCAATCCATGCTCAACTTTGTCAATGGTCTTGTACCACTTGTCGGGGGCCTTTTTGGCTACGTACCGCCCTGCGAGCGCCAGCCGATGTCGCTTGAAGTGCTCAGCAAGCTTCGGAAATTTATTGAGATCAACAAGTTGTCCGTGTTCATCCCACGGGTTGACGAGGTAGTTGCCCGACCATTCTAGAGTGCCACTGATTGTGTCACGGACCATTGCTAGTGGCAGAAGCCGATCCGACTCGACAAGACCCTCATCAGTTGTGATGAAGACCTTGTCTGCTCCGGTGGCAATACCGATCCCCACTCGTACCCCTGATGCCTTATCGCCTAGAGGAGTGAAGCGCTCCGCTAGATCTTCTAGCGCCGCCAAGCGGGCTGGCGATCCGGTCGGCCAGAGGTCGTCACCTGGAAACCAGTGTGGCATTCGCGCAGCTTCATATGACCCACTTTGCGACGACTGACCAGGGTCGTGAGCCACCCATCTCAGCAGTTGCTGAGATGCCGCCTTGTCGAAGCCGCGATTAGCGTCCACAACGACAGCCGAGCCCTGCTTGCCGCGACGCAGGATGGTAACGGCAGGGTACGCGGCCACCTGTTCCTCGAATGCATCGACGTCGTGCATCGACACGCAGGCGTCTAGGGCGAATTCCGAGCTCACGAGCTTACGCAGCTCTCGGCCATACTGGTTACGCATCCACCGATCAGCACAGATGAACCCGAGACGCCCTCCCTCGCGCAGAGATCTAAGGCCAGCTTCAAAGAAGCCGATGTAGATGTCAGCGCGACCTACCATGGTCCGCCAGAGAGAGCGGTACAGGTTGGTCCGATCCTCTGGAACATCCTCAAGGCGGATGTACGGCGGATTACCCACAACGACATCCACCCCACGATGCGCCGCCTGCTCCAGGAGGTAGTCACCACGACGTACCCACGCGGTTGCGACCGCAGACGCCTCGTCGGACGTCCAACCGTCGGCGGCAAGTACACGCTCGACGCGAGCGCGAGCCGCTGCCACGTGCTGGGGCAGGAGATCGCAGGCTGACACCGCGTACGTTGCATCGATGATGCTGCGGTCATGAGCGCGGCAGGAGGCACTTACCCTCTCTGCGATGACCTCTAGAAATGCCCCTGTCCCGCATGCGGGCTCCATGAGGCGGAGCGATGCAAGGTCCTCGGTTGACTGGTAGTTGAGAAGGTCGAGGATCATCTCCACGATCCAACGACGAGTGAAGACCTCGCCGTGCTCAACGGCCTCGTCAGAGATCTTCTGCAGCGAAGCACGAGGGACAGGGCTGCCGTTAAGAGCGAGCGTTTCCACAGGCGCCACCTTACGGGGAGGAGGGATGGGGGGTCGCACCGCATGCTTGAGCTTTGCTGGCGCACGAGCAGAGGTGATGACGTAACCTTGATCAGATTCGGGGACCTGAGTCAGGGTCGAGGGGAGCACCAGCGGTGCACAGCGACGACGTTCAGCGAGCGATCGAGTCGTTCTGGTCGAAACGAGAAGCGCAGCGGGCGCTGCTTGAGGATCAAGGCAAGTCAGGCGGAGCAGCTCGGGCTAATGGCCACATGGGCGAAATCGAGAAAATCGTTGCCAAAGAGTTTCGCGATGCGGGCATTCCGGCCAAGTGCATCAAAAGGGGCAGGCCGTACTTGCCTGGATACTTCAGAATCCGCAAACAGTGGGACTTAGTCGTGATCCTAGACGGCATTCTAGTAGCAGCCATCGAGTTCAAATCTCAAGTTGGCAGCGTCGCCAAGAACATCAACAACAGGTTTGAAGAAGCTCTCGGGACGGCGACCGACACCCACGCAGCGCAGCAAAAGAACCGGCCCTACGGCGACGTGCCACCGTGGTTGGGGTACGTGTTCGTCCTGCAAGAGACAGATGAAACGGAAAAGAAAAACCTCGAAACAAAGGCGCTTTTTCCGATTGATCCAGTATTCGCAAACTTGTCCTATAATGAGCGCTACCAGGAAATGGTAAAGCGCTTCATAGGAGAGGAAGTCTACCATGCGGGATGGTTCTTAACGACGAAGGTCGTAGAGGAGGGGATCGTTTACAACGAGCCGCTCGCCACCGCAAGCGCCGAAGCCTTCGCTGCCCAAATCCGAGGACGTGTCGAGTTTGTCAAGGCTGTGCTGAAGGCGCGCACATCAGGCGCAGACTAGTCGTTCCACTGCTGAATTGAGCTTATGGGGTATCAAGCGGCGGCGCGGCGCGCCGCCGTACCCCCGGCCCTCCGCCCGCCCGCCGTCCGGGCGTGCGGCCTGGGGGCCGGTCCCGGACGGCGGCGGGACACCGGGCCGGCCACCGCACGCCGCCCCCGCCGTAGGGACCGAACGCACCGACTGGGGTTGCCGCGCCGCCGCACAGATGCAGCCCTACGATCGCCACTGCATGGCTGGCCCCCGTATGCGCTTGGGGGCGATCGAAGGTCCAGGGCTTCGTTCCTCAGCCCTGGCCCACCGTATTCCCGTGTGCGGGTAGTGGTCATCAGGCGGTAGGAGGCAAGCCAGGCGGTACCGCGGGCGCGAGTCGCGGATCTCTGGCAGCTTTCCGGGCACGAGGCGGGAGTAGGTACAGAGTTGCCGATTGAGATGAAGATGTTCGGAGCCGTACGGCATCATGACGGATATGACCCATCTCAGCATCGAGGAGATCCGCGAGCGCAAGCGATGGGTCTTGTCCGTGATGGCGGAACAGGGCGGAGACTTCCTCCGGCTACCGCCTCGCGATCAGCCGTACATGTGCCCATGCTGCTTTCATCCGACCCTTCAGTACCGCGGGGGTTTCGGGTTCTGCGAAGAATGCTGGTGGGAGGACGACGGACAGGATGATCACAACGCTGATGTCGTCATGGGTGGCCCCAACGGGGAGGCCAGCTTGACCGAAGAGCGGCGGCGCTACCGAGAAATGCGGGGGCTGCCGCCGCTGGAGCTGTGACAGTAACGGCCACGAACGATGGCCGATTGGCTGACTCCGCCTCGCGGGATATACGCGGGATCGTGCTTCCTGTAGGCGACGTCTGTGAGGCATTCCCAGAGGTCAGGGGCCTGATGCAGTCAAGAACGTCGGCCCGCTGTAAAACCGTCGGCTCAGCCTACGCAAGTTCGAACCTTGCACCTGCCACCAGCAGTAACAGCAGATCAGAGGCCCTACGGGGCCTCTTCTGCGTTTCAGACGTCATGCAGCCGGATGCCGCCGTGAACGGCCTGTGGTCGCAGGTCCCGGATATGTCCGGAATGGATCATGGAGCGTTTTCCCTGGTCGGAGGCCGTGATCCGGAGGATTCGCGGAATGCTCGGGCGTGGGAACGCAGTGGGAACGGCGAAGGGCCCGGGTGGCGTTCCGGGACCCTTCTGGGTGGTGCTGGTTGATCACGCAGGGTGGGCGTCCTCGATCCGCTTGTTGGCGATCTCCTGTTGGCCGTCGAGGCACTTGACGTAGACCCTTAGCAGCACGTCCACACCGTGTCCGGCTCGCTCGGCCACGTCCGGAGCGGCCACGCCCACGTTCAGCCAGAGGGACACCGCAGCGTGCCTCACAGGTCTTACGGGCGGCGAGCGAGCGGTGAGGCGAACTGGGCGGGCGTCAGGGCCAGCTTCCGGGCCTCTCGCCAGACCTCGGTGTAGGCCGTCGAGGCGACGACTCCATCACGCTCGCTGCGGAACAGCCGGCCATCCTCAGCGACGCCGAACTCCTCGATGTGTTGCCGAAGAATCCGAACCAGCTTGGGCGGGATGGGCACCGGGCGGACATCGTCGCGGCCCCGGTGCCTTGAGGCCGCGTTCCTCGTGGGCGTCCCCGGTGTCGGTCCACTGGACGTTGACCTCCGGGCGGGAGACATCCACGAGGATACGGCCCCAGCGAGTTGCCGGAGGTTGGCAGTCCTGCTGTCGGAGCGCCAGCGTCTCGCCGGGGCGGAGGGCGGCGTAGTACATGCATGCGAACATGGCCTGAAGTCGGCGCTCGCGGCCCCGCCCGCCCACGGAGGCAACTGCGGCCAGCAAACGCCTCAGCCTGACGAGGATTCACCACCACCCGCGGATCCACCGTCTCCGTGGTCTTGGGCGGCTTTCACTTGACCTTGTGCACGGGGTGGGCGGGCAGCTCCTTCAGCTCCACCGCGTACTCCAGAACGGCGTGAAGGACCGCGCGCTTGCGGCGGATCGTATTCGCGCTCGCGGTCTTGCCGTCGAGGCGGAGGGCGAGGGCGTCGGGCGCCAGGCGTACCGTCTTGGTCTCGTTCAGATCGGTCAGGTTGAGCGAGGCAGCTTCCAGCCACCGAAGCGCCTGCTTGCTCTCCAACGGCACATCAAGGCGACGCCTGGCCTCAGGCAGGAGAGCGTACTTGCGCAGAGCCGCGCGCAAAATCCCGGCGTCCGGACGGCCGGGGCGCTCCTTCGTGAGAGCGGGCAGGACCGTGGCGAGAGCGTCAGAGATGCTGTCGCGCGTCTTGGCCGCCGCGTGCGGCCGCTTCATGCCGACATACGCACTGACGAAGGCGTAGACGGTACGGGCCTCCTTCGCCTTGAGCACCGACTGAGGGAGGCCCGTCTCCAGGTCGAACAGCTCACCCTTCTTGGCCGCCTGGCGCGGGTCAGAGAGCCAGTTGTTCGCCTGCGCCGAGGTGCGGAAGGTCTTGGACTTCTCCCGGCCGGCCACGGTCCAGCGCACGGTGTAGGAGATCGTCTTGCGGTCCGGCCGCCTGACCGGCCACCACACCCTCGGCGGCTATCGCCGCTTCTGTGGGATTGAAGCGCGGATGCTTTTTCCCAACGGTAAGGACCCGGAGATCACTCGGTCCCGGTGATGACACCCCCGTGCAAGACCCGGCCACGGGAGGATGGGGGACATGACGCACTACAGCAGGCTCCACAAGATCGTGATTGATGTGCCGGAGGGCGATCACGACAAGGAACTGACGTTCTGGCAGGAAGCAACCGGCCAGGCGTTGACCCCCTTCCAGCGGTACCCGGAATACCACGGCGCCCTCTTATCCGGTGACGTCTTCGCCCTGCTCATCCAGCGACTCGGGACAGGCCCTGCGCGTGTCCATCTCGACATCCACACCGACGACCTGGAGGCGGAGACCGCGCGCCTGGAGGCCCTCGGCGCCCGACGTCTGCGGCTGGTGAACGACCATTGGTGGGTTATGGAGGACCCCGCCGGGCTGCCCTTCTGCGTCATCCCCCAGCCCTCGGGTTCCCTGAACGAGCACAATGCCCAACGCTGGGACGACTGACAGTGCCTGATCCGGACCGAGTGAGCGTACGACACCCGACCGGCGCCGTCGCACACATGCGGCCCTTACGATCGCCACGGCATGGCGGGTCGCCGTAGATCGCTGGGGGCGATCGACGATCCGTGCTTCGTTCCTCAGCACGGCTCACCGAAAAAGGCGGTTGCGGTCAGTGTCCAATCTGAGGCCTGCTGCAGCCGTTTCAAGGCATCTCTCATGATCCGGAACATGCACGGAATGATCTTCAGGACCAGCGTCTTGCCAGGCGGTCGTCACGCAGGTCAGAAGCTGCATCCAGCCGGAACGGGTGACGCCCTGTAAACCGTCGGCTCAGCCTACGCAAGTTCGAACCTTGACCTGCCGCCAGCAGTAACAGCAGGTCAGAGGCCCTACGGGGCCTCTTCTGCGTTTCAGGGGTGTGCAGCCAGAGCTGCTCTGAGCGGCCTGTTGTCGCTGGTCCACCAATAAACGTGCAATGACCTTGGCGGCGTTTCCGCTGGTCAGTCCATGGTTTGCGGCCAATGCGCGGCCCGGAGCCCCGCTGGTGGCCGGGGCTCTGGATGGGGTTGGGCTGTGAGTCATGCGGCGAGGGCTTCGTCGATCCGCTTGTTGGCCGTCGATGCACTTGGCGTAGACCCTCAGAGGACATCAACGCTGTGGTCGGCTCGTTCGGCGACGTTCGGAGCTGGCACCCCCGCGTTGAGCCAGAGGGACACCGCCGCGTGCCGGAGATCGTAGGGACGCTTGACGAGCGGAGAGGCCACCTGGGCGGGCATTAAGGCCAGGAGCCGAGCGGCCTGCCACACCTCTGTGTACGCCGTTGAGGCGACAACACCGCCTCGCTCGCTACGGATGATCCGGCCGTCCTTGTCCGTTCCGTACTCGGTGGGGGACGCTCGCGAGGAACGCGGCCTCAATCACCGGGGCAGACAAGACGTCTACGGCAGATCTCAACGCATGGAAACGTCGGAGAAGGACTTCTTTGCTTCGCAAGCCAGCCATCAACTGCCTAATGTGGAACCTTTTGCTTTAGGGTCCGCCATGCTTTCCCCTATCCCTGCGGTGTGGATTTGGCGAGATGTTACTCTAATCTCGCCGCTGCCCATACAAATGTCTCCAGGTCTGGATTGCAAACCTGCTCATTGCCTTCAGGGGCAAGAATTACCAGCTCCACTCGGAGGATGTTCTTAACAGATATGTCAATGGGGATCGCTTCTCCGGCCTGCCTGGCTTCTTTGGTGAATAAGCGCTTCCCGTCGCCGTATATGGCAAATGTCAAGGGAATCTCTTCAGGGGAATCATCGGCAAGGCCTGCCAGTGCGCGAAGTCGATCATACTTGCGACCTATGACATAAGCTTGCGATACGGGTCGGCCTAATTCGAAGCAGAACGGGACGAGTAGGGCTTGCTTATATGAGCGGGCGTTTAGATTGGCCGATCCGACTGTGAGGGTCTCCTGTACGGGGGTAAGTCCTAAGAGGGGCATGGTTGGTGAAGAAGGCTCGCTAGTCTCAGGGCCTGCAGAAGTAGTGCTAGCGGGTTTATTTGAATGATCCTCTGTAAGGAAATTCGACTTACTGCTCGGGGTGGCGTCGTTCAAGGCTGGTGCGGTGACTGTTATCGTGGCAGTTGGAGTTGCATCCTGGGCTCCAACTTGTATCCATCCCGTAGCCATTCCACCCATTGCCGTGACCACGGTACTCGCAAATCCAAGTCCTAGCGTCCAATACGCTAGACGAGTCTTTTGCCGTTCTGTCCCCTCTGTTGATTGATTGGAAGGGGCGGGCGGATTCTGATTCACGGCGACAGGGTAGCGCAGGTTCTTCTCCCAAATCACCGAGTCGCCCGAAGTGGCATAGATGCCCTATGTCCCAATATGTGGGTAGTTCTCCATTCCTGCTCTGGATGACCGGTTAGGGGCAGCGTCTCCGGCGCGGAGTTCGAAAAGCTCCTGACTGACTTCGAGCACGAGGCCAACCACCTGGAGACGCGCGACGCCTATGGCACCGAGGTCGAGCTGCCTTATGCGTAGCCGGGCCCGGCGACGCCCTGGAAAACCGTCGGCTCAGCCTACGCAAGTTCGAACCTTGCACCTGCCACCAGCAGTAAGTGCAGCTCAATGGCCCTATGGGGGCCTCTTGTGCGTTTCAGGGGTGTGCAGCCAGATGCAGCTCTGAGCGGCCACTCGGTGAGCCAGGGCGAGGAGCGAACTTTGGATCGTCGATCGCCCCCACCACGTATGGCGGCCGGCCACGTTGTGGCGATCGATCACGAACGACGCTGCTCGAAGGGCTCCGGTTTGCCCCGAAGTCTTTCGGCGTTGCGGGGCCGCTTCTTCCGCGCATACTCCGGATCATGGCCGTCCACCGCGTATATCCCGTGACCAGCGAGACGGCCGTGACGACCTGACGCTCTGGATGCGCCTGCGCCTGCGCCTCGGGGCGGCCCGGTTCGACCTCAGGGCCGATCCGCCCAGAACGGATTCCGCCCGGCAGCGTGTTGCGGAGGTCCAGGCCGCGTTGCCGTTCGCGGGCGCCCCCACCATCGAGCAGCAACTGCTGGCCGTGCGCGCCCGGATCGCCGTCCTCACCGGCGACCTCGACGAGGCCCGTACGGTCCTGGACCGGCTGACCGGCTTCGACGACCTGCTCACCTACCAGGAGCGGATGCGGCTCGACGTCTTGCGCAACCGCGTTTTGCTCCTGGAGGGCGAGCAGGACACCGCGCTCGCCGGGCTGCGCAAGCTCGCTAAGCAGGCCCAGCAAGGCGGCAACATGAACCTGGCCGCGGACATCTGGCGACTCGTCGCCGAATCCCTGACCAAGTAGGGCGCTGTCCCGGCCCGGGTGGCGGCGTGCTGCTCGCCGCCATGACGGTCCAGAACTCCCATTCGATCCGTTCGGTCAGTCTGCACCACCAGCAGTAACAGCAGCTCAGAGGCCCTGCGGGGCCTCTTGTGCGTTTCAGGGGTGTGCGGCCAGATGCCGCTCCGGTCGCGTCTCCGCTCTCGGCCTCGAGCCGCCCGTCGAGATGCGCGACAAGCAGGGATGGCGTGACGAATGTACGTGCGATGGGATCAGGTCGGTGCGCGCGACCTGCCCGGCTGTCCCACCTGTCTGGGCCGAGGGTCGGTTATCCACCTCGGGGACTCGAGGCCCGCGCGTACGCTTGTCCGCGCGCCCTGTCCCGCCTGCTCCGGATTTCGGCATAGATCGGTGTGGCCTGACCGATGATTTTTCCGCGCCGTGCTGGTCTTTACGCCTAGTACCGACTTACAGGAGGCTGACGCCATGCGGAAACTGACCTTCGGCATGAACCTGAGCCTGGACGGCTATGTCGCTGCACCCGGCGACGATCTCGGCTGGAGCGTACCGAGTGACGAGCTGTTCCAGTGGTGGTCCGACCGGGTGGGCGCGACGGACCTGGCGCTGTACGGGCGCAGGTTGTGGGAGACGATGAGCTCCCACTGGCCGACCGCCGACCAGCAGCCTGGCGCCACGCCGGCGCAGAAAGAGTACGCCCGCCGCTGGCGGGACATGCCGAAGGTGGTGTTCTCCTCGAAGACCATCAAGGTCGACTGGAACACCCGCCTGGTCACCGGCGACGCGGTCACCGAGATCACCCGGCTCAAGGCCGAGGACGGTGCCCCCATGGACATGTGCGGCGCCACACTTGCCGCAGCGGCCGCACGGGCCGGACTGATCGACGAGTACGTGCTGGTCACCGCACCGGTCTTGCTGGGCGGCGGCAAGCCGTTCTTCACAGCCCTGGACAACTGGGTGAACCTGACCCTGGTGGAGACCCGGACGTTCCCCGGCGGCGTACTCCTGACCAGATACGAGACCAGGCGCTGAGCACCCCCTCGGATCGGCCCGTGCTCTGGGCTACCCGAGGAAGGGGCGCACGGTGCAGATGAGAAGTACAGCTTGTCAGCGAGCCCTGGCCGGCGCTCGGAGCCCTGTGGGTTGGCTGCGTGTCACGACGCCAGTGCCTCTTCGATCCGCTGTTGGCGATCTCCTGTTGGGTGTCGATGCACTTGGCGTAACCCCAGCCAGAGGGTCGCCGCCGTGCCGCCGGCCATCCGTCCGCTCGTCGTCCGAGGGATGCGGCCTGAGGGCCGCTCCCGGACGGCGGCGGGACACCGGGGCGGGCACCCCACGCCAGCCTCGCCGTACCAAGCGGACGCTCCTACCGCGAGCCGCGCCGCCGTACGAAAGCAGCCCACGTGGTCAGCGCCAGATGACGGCCTGGGTGCCGCGGCCGGTGCTCCAGTAGTAGGTGACGGAGCCGGCGATCCAGCCTGAGTTGTTGATGTCGAAGGCTTGAGTGCTGGTGACCCGCGCGTCCGTGGGCAGCGGCAGGAGGCGGGGCTGGGCGGTGGGGGAGTCCCACAGGGCGGCGAAGCTGTACCAGTCGCCAGCCTTGCTGTAGCCGCCGACGATCTGGCCGCGGTCGTTGATGGCGTCGGCACCGGCGTAGTCGGAGGCGTCGGCGGGCAGGGGAAGGGCCGTCATGGAGGAGCCGTTCCAGAAGAAGCCGCGACGGCGGCCGTCGGCCGTGTCGGAGTTGCCGACCACCTGGCCGAAGTTGTTGATCGAGTTGGGTGCGCTCATCCCGCCGAGCGTGCCGAGCTCGCGGCCGGTGCCGTTGTGCCACAGGTACGCCTGGTAGGTCGACAGCGGCAAGCCCTCGTCGTTGACGGTGTAGTTGTCGGCGCCGACCACCTGGCCGCGGTCGTTGACGGCGTTGGCGGTCAGGCCAGGGCGGCGGTCGATGGCGGTTCGTACGTCACCGGACAGCAGGAAGGCGCGATATTCGGCGAATCCGGGCGTGGGCGCGTAAGTGACGACGACGTGCCCGTTGGCGACCGCTGCGGCGCAGAAGCCGGGGGCGCCGTGCGCGCCGAGGTCTGTCATCTTGCCGTTGTGCCAGAGGAAGGGAGTCCACTGGCCCGAGGGCAGCTCGCTGCAGCCGACGACGCGCCCGTCGTCGTCGATTCCCGAGGCGAAGCTGGTCTCGCCACCGAGCGTGCCGAGGTCGGTCATCGTGCCGTTCTTCCACAGGAACGCGTGGCTGACCCCTGACTCCAGCGGGCTGTCGCCGACGACGTGGCCGCGGTTGTTGATCCCTCGGGCGATGCTCCATGTGCCGCCGAGGGTGCCGAGGTGGACGATGCGGAGGCGCTTCGGACTCGCCGCGGCGGCCGGCGGCGAGGCGAGCGGGGCTAACGACGCGGTCGTGATCAGGGCGATGGCCATGGCCATGGCACGGCGGAGGGATCGACGCATGTTGAGGATTCCCTTCGAGGGCACGCACGGGGCGATGTCGTGATCAGCGTAGGCACGGCCCAGGCCGATGTTTCTCACGGAATCCTTACGTCCGGCGGGCATCGCGATGATCTTGCAGCTTTGCCCGGGATGCTCTCCGAAACTTTCTGGCATGCCTGCTCACGTGGATCGCAGCTACCCACTTGCTGCTTGGTCTTCCCGCGCTTTTGATGACCCTCCGGGGCGGAACGCGGGAGCCTCGACCTGTGTGAGTGTGCGCGCGTTCGTGATGGGCGTCGTCAGGCGAGTGCGGCGGACACGAGCGGCCGGTGTCGACGGCGATCATTTTCCGCGCGCCCTCAGCGCAAATCTCCTCGGTAGGGGTGGCCTGGGGCTGAGCGGTCAGCGTTGGCAGAGCCGTAGAACGTCGAAGGCCCATGGTTCGCTCGGACGCGGTTCGGTACCAGGCCCGGAGTCTGCGTCAGCCTGCCAGTCGGGCGAGTGCCAGTGCGTGTGCCTGGTCGAGGGATTCCGCGGCAGCGCAAGGGATGTCCGGCTGCACACCGGTGCCCTCCCAGTTCGTGCCGGAGACGGGGTTGATGGCGCGGCCCGTGGGGACGGTGACCTCCAGATGGGGGTGCACGGTCCAGCCCTTGCACGGGTGCGCGCCGCCGCGGGTGGGCTCGCCTACGACGACGGCGCGGCCGAGCTGCTGGAGGTCGTAGGCCAGTTCCTCGGCGGCGGAGAAGGTGCTGTCACTGGACAACACGTACAACGGTTTGCTGCCGCCGAAACGCGCGCCGGGAACGTGGGGCAGACTCCAGGACTGCTCGCTGCGTTCGCCGCTACGCCAGTACATGCTGTTGAGGTGGGTGCGCTCGTCCAGCAGGTAGCTGCAGACGAAGGCGACGGTGTTCGGGTCGCCGCCCCGGTTGTTGCGAAGGTCCACGATCAGCGCTTGGGCGCGGGAGGCCAAGGTGAGCGCGGCGCTCAGCGGTTCGGCGGCCCACTCCAGCGGGAACAGCATCGGCGCCAGCTCCACCACGGCGACTCCTCCGTCGAGCAACTCCACCCGAGGCGCACCGCCCAGCGAGGTGTCGAAGTCCCGGCGGATGGATTCCAAGGTCGCCGCGCCCTGCTCGGGGGACACCGGGTCAGCGTGGTGTTTCAGTCTCAGATGCTTGTCGCCGTTGACGGACTGCAGGTCCGCAGTGACCAGACGGGCGAGTTCCTCGGCAGTGCCGGCGTCGTACGCGCCCTCGGCGAGGCGTCGTCGCAGCAGGTCGGTGAGCTGCTCGGCGATCTCAGGGAAGACGTAGTGCTCGGTCAGGAGTCGGGCTGTCTCGTTGATGACAGGGGCCGGCTGAAGATGCGTCAGAGTCGTCACGGCAGGGAGTAGATCAGTGCCCTCGCGAAAACGTCAAAGGCGCTTGGACGCCTTCGGCAGACGTGATCAGCCTTCCCACTGCCACTTCCTGAGGATGTTCTGGAGATCGGTGCGCCACTGGTGGTTGCAGCTGACACCCGAGACAAGCCACCACGCGTGACGCGTCGGGAGACAGGAAGAGTTGGAAGTGGTAGGCAGGCTCGGTGCTTCTTACGATGCCGAGGATGAGATGCTGCAGTTCGCAGGCTTCGAGCTGCGTGACCGCCTCGTCGAACCCTAGGGGTGGGACGTTCTTTCGGCGGGTGAGACGTGCGCGACGCTGGTAAGTCCTGATCAGGGGGAGCGTCTCGACCAGTTCCGGCCATATTTCGAAGTACGCATCGGCCGCGAGCGCCTGGCGGCATGCATGGCCGGCTTCCCCTGCGGTGGCGAGGAGTTGGACGAGCGTCTCTCTGTCCACGACGGTAGCGTACGCACAGCGCTCCACCCTGTTCGAGCCTCTTCTTGGGGCCCTTTCGGGATGGTCAGGAGGGCGCTATGCGTCGGCAGGGTCGCGTAGGGCGAGTGCTTCGGTGTCGGTCAGTCCCTTGCGTGCTGCGATTCTGCGTCGTGCCCGTACCTGTGCGCTCGTGCGCGGACGGTATTCAGGCTCCCTGCCGCAGCCGCAGGGCTCGAATCCCTCGTAGCGGAGTCCTACTCTCAGAACGGCCGCGACGGCTGCCCAGTTGCGGTTCTTGGTCTTGCGCGGGGCAGCGAAGTCATGGCCGGCGAAGAGCATCGGCCGCCGGCAGCGGGTGCAAAGGTGCTCTGCGCCATCCCATGGCAGTTTGTGACTCTTGCGGCAGGAAACGCATACATAGTGGACCTTGTAGGTGACCTCCGCATATGTGCACACAGGGACAGAGTATTTGACGGAGATCTACGTGCAGTGATTTCGGCGCTTTCCGCCCCGTTGGTGCCGTACCGGCTGCTCGCCTCAGCGAACGCCGGCTGACACCACATGAGAGCAGAGAAGATGACTACCCAGATCAACCACGTCGATCATGAATTGATTCGGGCTGCGGCGCATGTCGCGGCCGCACGCTGCCGGGGCGACAACCACACCATGGCGGCCGCCGCTCGCAACCAGGATGGCCGGATCATCACGGCGGTGAACGCCTACCACTTCACCGGCGGCCCCTGCGCGGAGCTGGTCCTCATTGGTACGGCTGCCGCCCAGGGCGCTTATGACCTGGACACCCTCGTTGCCGTGGGCGACCGCGATCGAGGCGTCGTGCCCCCATGCGGCCGGGGGACACCAGACGCTGAGATGTGCTGCCGAAGGATCTTGACCAGCTCCGGAGGGACAGGCCGCGTAGCTCGTGAGCGTCACCTGGGTCGGTCCACTTCGGGGAGCTGGTCGCCCGGTGGGATGCGGTAGACGGACACGTGGGAGCGGGACTCCGCGGTGAAGTCTGCTCCGGACCAGTCGGCGTGCCGGCTCTCCAGCTCGAATCCGGCCAGCTGGGCCATGAGATCGAGCTCGGACGGCCAGATGTAGCGGTGGGGGCTACGGAACAGACGGGCCTCTTTGCTCGCATCGAACGTGAAGTGGTGTGACACGACGTGCTGCCGCACGATGTCGTAGGTGTCCAAGCCGATGTATCCGGGCTCGCTCTGGAAGACCACGGCCTGCTGACCCGTGGGGAGCTTGCGCAGCTCAGGGACCCAGAGCTCGATCACGAAGCGGCCGCCGGGCAGGAGATGACGGGCAGCGTTACGGAAGCAGGCGACCTGCTCGGCTTGGGTGAGCAGGTTGGAGATCGTGTTGAAGACGAGGTACACGAGCGTGTATTTCCCCGGAGCCGTCGCGGTTGCCATATCGCCGGCGATCACCGGGATCGTCGCCTCGTCCACCTTCGCGCGAAGTTGGTCGATCATCGGAGTTGACAGCTCGATGCCGGTGACGGGCACCCCGCGCTCGGCCAGCGGCACAGCTACCCGGCCTGTTCCGATGGCGAACTCAAGCGCACGACCCTCGCCTGCGAGTTCGGCGAGGCGGTCCACGGTCGGCTCCAAGACCTCAGGAGCGAACATGCCGACGCCCGGCGTGTCATAGCGCTCGGCGGTCTCGGCGTCCCAGATGTCCTCCTGTTGCATGTCGGCAAGGTTGCCAACGGGCGCATGGGTTGTCCACGGATTTACCGCAGTCTCCGCAGCCGCGGTCGGTCTTCGCCCCGGTCAGGCAATGGACCAAGGCCGCTGAAGGCCGGGCTCGCCCTATTCCTGATCAGAGATTGCGCGTGGGTGTTGGGTGGCATGGCGACGTCGTTCGAGCCATTCAGCGTGGACTGAGTGTGGGCGTTGACCTGCTTCACTCAGCAGGTGCCAGGAACCGCTCGCCGGCTGGCTCGCCCTCGCGGGACATCCGCGGGATGATCTTCCTCGGTAGGGAGAAGGTGAGAGCCATGCACCAAGGTCAGAGGCCGGATGCGGTGAGAAAAGTCAGCCTGCTGTGAAAACCTCAAAGGAGGTTGTGGCGTTTTTGCTGGCGGCCGAGATCACTGGCGTGGTGTTCACTCCGAGCATCCTCGATGGGCTCCTACTCGTCGGCGCCATCCGTCAGTGATACGGATGGTTGCTGCGCTCACCCTGAACCTCATGCGGGTAGTGACCGTAGTGCCGTTGACGCCGGCGTTCGAAGTAGCCGATGCCCATCATGCTCCCCCCGGCGAAGGCGGCTACGCAGAGGCAGAAGAGCAAGGTAGGCAGCGCGAAGGCGTATTCATATCCACTTGCGGCACCGATCAACAAGAAGAGGAGGAGGAAGGCGCCGGCAGCAGCGCCGGCGACCAGCCCTGAGCGCACAGGATGGGCCGCAGAGAACCGCTGACCGCGATTCGGCTCGGCATCACCACCCAACCGTGCATCCACTCGCCACAACCAGTCCGCAATCGGCCTTGAAGTTCGCACAGGGAATCCCTTCTACGCCTCCCCACTGCCGAGGCTTCCGAGCCAAGAATGGACCTGGAATGATCAGGCTCGGATGAGCCTGCTCAAGGAGTACCTATGGCTACCAAGCTCCTCGTGTTCGTCGCCTTCTTGCTGATCGGCTCAGGTGTACTTGCCGGCCTGATGCCTGTTACCGCAGAAGGTGAGGCGTGTGGTTCCGCATACGTGGCTGCCTCTCTTCCTGATTACTTGATGGACGAGACTCGTAACTGGATAGCAGAAGAAATGGAGTACAGGAACAGATGTGAGGATCTTCGAAATCTTGTTCGGATTCCCGCTACCGTCCTGATCGCCGCAGGGGCGGCCACGCTGATCGCTGCTTTCTTCTCGCGGAGGACGATCTCTATAGCGAGAAAGTGACTGGCACGCTGTCGCACTACTGTCATCATCCCCAGCAGCAGCAAAGCGCGGCAGTCGGGCCTGCGGCAACGGCTGTGAGCGATCGCCTTCGACTGGCTTGGCCCAGCACCTCTGGCCCGAACGCTCGTGCCGGGATTGCGGTGCTGCCCCGTAGATGCAGCCTGCCTCATCGCCACCGCATGGCTGGCCGTCATGCCTGCTGGGCCGCCGAACAACATGGTTACGGTATGAAGGCAAGTTGGTTGGCGTCTGTTGGCGGCTGCCCGTATAGAGCAGAATGATCACATGAATGAGGCCATCCAGACCGAGCAGATGCCGGGCGTCGTACGGACCCTCAGGTTCATCTTGATTGTGCAGCTGGCCTTCGGGCTTTTCGGTGCAGCGATTATGACGCCGGTTTTCCTCGCGGCCTTCAGTGATCCGAGGCTTTTCGCCCTGCTGCTGCAAACCGTCGTGGTCGTGGTGCTCATGGGGTGGCTGGTGGCCCGATGGTCGTCCCGCAGGAAGTGGGTGCGGTGGTTTGCCATCGCCTTCGAGGTGGTCGTGGTGGGGAGCAACCTCATCTTGGCCGTCGTCGACAGAGAGTTCGATTGGGTGACGCTGGTCTACCCGGCCACCCTCCTGCCATTGGCGATCGTCATTGGATTGCTCACGCCCACGGCAGCCCGCTGGTTCGACCGCTGACCTGGGTCACCCTGTCGGTGTAGTGGGTCATACTCCGCCGAGCCAGGATGATCATCGATAGGGCGAAGGCGTTGACATGGCACAGTTGCTGCGGAGGCTCGACGACGAGGTCTACGTCGAGTACAACACGTTCGGGCTGGAGGGCGCCGACCTGCCGGCGTGGAGTTCTCCCACCGACGAGATCTTCCACTTCATCGCGGGTGTGCGGCTGGAGGCCTGGGACGCCGAGCCGGGGGCCGCGGATGCCTCGTGGACGCCGGTCAGTTCGACGACGTTCGTCGCGGAGAGTGGCGTGGTCGCGATCGTGACGATGATGGACGGCAGTGGGCATGACTTCCTGATCGGGCCGCCGCATTTCGAGTACGGCGTGGACATGTACCTGCGTGAGCCTCAGCCGGGGGACGGGCATGCCACGGGGGAGTGCGAGGAGGCGTGGCTGCTGCGGTTCTGGCCGATCCGGGATGTCTTCGATCCGATCACGCACGCGGCGCCGTTCTCCTATATCGCGCGGGGCGTTCTGTACTACTCGATCGATCTCGCGCCCGAACAGCTCGTGCAGCCGCCAGCGCGGCGGGAGGTGCCGGTGCCGGTCTCGGCGGTGGAGGACTGGGCGTCGCTGCGTGCGGACCCGGAACTGGACACGTTCGACGGCTGGCTGCGTAGGTTGCGCGGCAAGGCGGAGGACAAGGGCGTCTCTGTTCACGAGTTGCTGCGCGCCGCGGGGGTCGACATCGAGGACGGCGTGGATCTCACCCCGGCCTCCTGCAGTCCGCCGCAGGCGCGTCCGGGGCGGTTCAAGGATCCGCTGGTCGACCGCTACTACGTCGAGCAGGCGCGGTGGAGCTTGTGGTCCGGGCAGGACCTGGACCATGATCGGCTGCGCGAGTACGCCGACAGCGAGCGCATCGCCAAGGAGTTGTGCCGTGGGGGCACGCATACGTTCTCGGTGCTGCTCGAAAGCCGTGGCGCCCTGCACGTACGCCCGGGCGTCAGCTGCCGGGTGTGGCGGTGGGAGGACGACATGCTCGGCGGCGAGCTCATGGACGAGGGGCTGACAGTGGATCGGCAGCTTCTGGCCAGGAATCCGTGGACCAGGCAGATTCTCGTCTCCGGCATCGTGACGGTGCTGCGCCGCGATCGCGACAGGCGCGGCTACGGCGACACCGTCTGGTACGTGGTGCGCGACGCCGAGCCGCACGAGGCGGCCAGGGTCTTGTGCGCGGAGGCCACTTGGGAGGAGGACCCGGAGCAGCGCCGGGCCTTGGACGAGGTGGCCAGGGACAAGCTGGTCGAGCTGCGGGCCACCTACAGGAGCCGGGAGGGGTGAGGGACGGGCCTCGGTCTGCTGCGTGTGCGAGGGGGCCTCAGTATTCGCGGACGCCATGGGCGGCCACTTTGTCGCTCGACGCGTTCGGGTGCACCTCGGTGATGCGCTCGGCCAGCAGCAGGGCAGCGGCGAGGCCGGCATCCGGCTTGTTGCCGAACAGTTCGAGCTCGGCCCGGTCGGCCAGGAAGTCCTCCGGGAGGCCGTCCTCGTCGCCGTCGAATATCGGGTCGAAGGTCAGGATGTTGCGGCCGTCGGCGTAATGCTCGAAGGCCGCGACCAGGTTCACGTTGACGAAGACGCTCGCCGTGACCGTACCGGCCGACAAGCGCTGCAGCACCTCGGGCAGGGTGCCGACGAAGCCGTTCCACTCGCTCAGGATGGTCCCGCCCTCGGCGGGCCGGGCGCAGATGAGCCCTTCGTCGAACTCGCCTTTCTCGTCGTCCCCGTCGAACACGTCGATGCCGAGGCGGGCCAGTGCCTCGTGCGGGGTGAGGCCGCGGACGAAGGTCGCGCAGAACGCCTCGTCATCGAGCCAGTCGTAGTCGCTCACCAGGGGGGTCCTGTTCTCTCGGGACAGATGAGAGGAAGAGGATGGCAGGCGAGTCCGACGAAAAAGCCGGTTCGGCTGGGAGACCTCTGACCGTGGTCACATGCGTGGGTCGTTCGGGTTCACCATCAGCACCACGCGGTCGGCGTCGACGTCGAACCCCAGGTCCGGATGGCCAAGGTCTCCTTCCGCGCTCAGCAGCACCGACTTCCCGAGGCGTCGTCCGATCAGGCGGAAGACGTCCATGAGGACGTCCAGCCGTTCCTGGCCCTGCAGCTCTCTCAGATCGACATCGAAGTCGATCGACGTGACCTGATACATGCGGAAGATGAGCAGCATGTCGGTGATCGGCCGGACATGCAGCTCGGGCGTCTCGCCGGCATTGGCGGCTTCGGCCATGCCGGCAGCGGATGGGAGCTCCGTCGGCTCACCTCCATCCACCGAAGAGGCGTACTGCCAGCCCTGCTCCCGGACGAGGTCCAGAAGTAGCTGCCAGTCCTCGACGGTGGTCCGCTCGACGACGACGTCCGGCAGGACTCCGTTGACCTCAGGGTCGAAGAGGACCTTCACGTCGTCCCACTTCAGGTCGGGCACGGTGTCCTCGCAGTTCAGAGATGGTTGCCATGAATCATTGTAACGAATACAGTGTTCCGCCATCGGGGGAGGGAGCCGATGGAGGGACGAGTCAGTGATGATCTCGCTGCGGGATGTGCCCGACGTCGACGGGCTCACGCGTCATCGGAACCCGGGTGGCCGCCTCGATGTCGCTCGCGCGCTCGAAGATCCCCGTGATCCGGTCCGGCTTGATGGGCGCGAACGGCCGCAAGGGGGCGGCGGGCTTGAGTGGTTCGCTGGGGTGTATCGCACCTCATGGCCGAATTGTTACACCGCCGAAACATCCGTTTCTGCATAATCATAATAATTAATTAACCCCGGACGTGTCCCTACGCGTGCGTGTTGAAGGACCACCATGAAACGAAGCTTTGTTACCCTCCTCGGGGCTGTGGGAGCGACCACGCTCGCGCTCACCGGCTGCGGCGCGACGGGCGATGGCGACGGCGGCGCGGCGTCGGGCGACGGCGGCGTGACGTACGCGCTGGCCGCCGACCCGGGTCAGCTCAACCCGATCAAGAACGCGACGGTGGCGGCACAGAGCCTCGCCGCGTTCGGCTACGAGTCTCTCGTGTCCTTCGCCGCCGGCGCCGAGCCTCAGGGGTTGCTCGCCGAGAAGTGGGAGGAGTCGGCCACCAAGGTCAGCTTCACCCTCAAGGAGGGGGTCACCTGCGTCGACGGTTCCCCGTTGACCGCGAGCGACGTCAAGGCCAGCTTCGACTACGCGGGGCTCAAGGAGACCGGGTCCCCGTTCCGTGGGGTGTACTTCCCCGCCACCGGGCTGAAGATCGACGCCGATGACGCGACCCGCACTGTCACGTTCCAGAGCGAGAACGCGCAGAGTTTCCTGTTCGCCACGATCGGCCTCATGCCGGTCGTGTGCAAGGCCGGCTCGGCCGACCCGGGACGGCTGGACAAGGAGTGGCTCGGCACCGGCCCGTACAAGCTGGCCGAGTCGTCGCCCGGCCAGAGCTACAAGCTCACGCTCCGCCCCGAGTACGCCTGGGGCGCCGGCGGCGTGACCGGCAAGACGGAGGGCCTGCCCTCGTCCGTGACGGTCCAGGTCGTGGAGAACGAGTCGACGGTCGCCAACATGCTCCAGTCGGGCGAGGTGGACCTCGGGCTCGTCGCCGGCGACGACCGGCAGCGGCTCGACTCGGCCGGGTTGCAGAAGATCGACGTGCCGGCCCGCCCGGGTCTGGTGTTCTTCAACCAGGCCAAGGGGCGCGCGACCAACGACCTCGCCGTGCGCCAGGCGATCGCGGGCGCGATCGACCGCGACGCGGTCGGCAAGGTGACGACGGGCGGCCGCGGCACGCCGATGAAGAGCCTGACGACGTCGTACAGCAACGTCTGCAAGACGACCGACATCACCCCGGCGCTCACGGCGTTCGACAAGACGGCCGCGGCGGCCAAGCTGGACGAGGCCGGCTGGGCGAAGGGCGCGAACGGCACCAGGGAGAAGGACGGCAAGGAGCTCGCGCTCATCCTGCTTTATCCCGCTAACTCCGATAAGTCGGTGGTGTCGGGCATCGAGCTCATCCAGCAGCAGCTCGCCGAGATCGGCGTGAAGGCCACCCCGACGCCGTCGCCGTCGTACACCGACGTCATCTTCCAGGGCGGCGACTGGGACCTGGTGTGGGCGCCCATCTCGACGACCCTGCCGAGCACCTGGCAGGGCATCCTCTCGGGCGACTTCCCCCCGAAGGGCGGCAACTGGACGTACAACACCAACAAGGAGTTCTTCGACCTGGCGGCGAAGGCGCAGAGCCAGGCCGGGGAGCAGAGCTGCGAGGGCTGGCAGGCCGCGCAGAGCTCGCTGGTCAAGGACCTGGAGCTGCTGCCGCTGTACGAGGCGACCGAGACCGTCTACGGCAACGGCGTCACGTTCAGCCTGAACTCGAACACCCTCGTGGTGCCCACCAGCCTGCGCGTGTCGAAGTAGCCTGATGGCACGCTCGAAATCCGTCACCGGTGGCCGCCACGGCGGCAACCGGTGGCTCGGCTTCCTGCTCCGGCGCACCGGGCGCATGCTCGTCGCGATGTGGATGATCGTCACGGTCGCGTTCCTCGTGCTGCGGATGGCCGGGGGCGATCCCGTGCGGTCCGCGCTCGGCGCGACCGCCGCCGAGAGCGTGGTGCAGGCCCGGCGGGAGCAGCTGGGCCTCGACGATCCCCTCATCGTCCAGTATTTCGACTACCTCACGGGGCTGTTCCGCGGCGACCTCGGCGTCTCGATCATCACGGGCCGCTCCGTGACGGAGCTCGTCTCGCACCGGCTGCCGGCGACGGTCGAGCTGGCCGGCATCGCCTTCCTCGTGGTGCTGCTCGTCGCCGTGCCCGTGGGCCTCGGCGTCGCGATCATCACCCAGCACAGCGGGCGGCGCGGCGCCGAGACGGTGTTCACCGGGGTCACGGCGTTCATCGCGGCCATCCCCGAATACCTGCTGGGCGTCGTCCTCGTCATCGTCTTCGCCGTCACGCTGCACGCGTTCCCCGTCGCCGGGCGGACGGGAGCGGCGTCGTACGTGCTGCCGGTGATAGCCCTGTCCGTGTCGGCGGCGGCGTCCATCTCGCGCATCGCCCGCATCGAGGCGCTCAACACGCTCAAGGACGACTACGTGCGCACGGCCCGCTCCAAGCGGCTGCCGGCCTGGATGGTCTACTTCCGGCACGCGCTGCCGAACATGCTCACCGCGACGCTCACGATCGGCGGCACGCTGCTCGGGACGATGATGGCGGGCAGCGTGCTGGTCGAGCAGGTGTTCAACTGGCCGGGCCTCGGCACGGCGTTCGTGGGGGCCATCACCACGAAGGACTACGGCATCGTCCAGGGTCTCGCGCTCGTGTACGCCGCGATGATCCTCGTCGTCAACCTGCTCGTCGACCTCGTGCTCTCCGTGCTTGACCGGCGTACCTCGCTCCTGGAGACCTCATGACGACCCGCCGCTCCGGACTGTCCGGGCAGCCGATGGCGATCATCGCCCTGTGCATGCTCGGGGTGCTCGTCCTGCTCGCGGTGCTCGCCCCGGTCCTGTGGGGCGAGGCGGCCGTGAAGGCGAATCCCGACGCCATCGCGCTGCCCCCGTCCGCCGAGCACCTGCTCGGCACCGACAAGCTCGGCCGGGACATCCTCCTGCGCACCCTCGTGGCCTCGCGGCTCTCGCTGGTGATGGCCGTCGCGGCGACGCTCATGGGCCTGTGCGCCGGCCTGCTGCTCGGGGCCGTGCCCGCGGTGCTCGGGGCGCGCGCCCAACGGTGGTTCGCCGGCGTGATCAACACCTGGCTCGCGTTCCCCGTGCTCCTGGTGGCCATGCTCACGGTGATCCTCCTCGGCACGGGGGCGACGACGGCGGTGATCGCCCTCGCGCTCACCATGACGCCGTCGTTCGCGCGGCTCGCGCAGACGCTCTCCTCGCGGGTCGGCGGTTCGGAGTACCTGGCCGCCGCGCGCATGCTCGGCGTCTCCCGGCGGCGCCAGTTCACGCGGTACGTGCTCCCGAACATCGCCGAGCCCGTCATCGTCAACGTGACCTCCTCGATCGGCGGCGGCCTGCTCGCGCTGTCCAGCCTGAGCTTCCTCGGCGTCGGTGTGCAGCCGCCGGACTTCGACTGGGGCCGCCTGCTCAGCGAGGGGTTCGGCCAGGTCTACAACTCTCCCGTGGCGGCCATCGGCCCCGGGGTCGCCGTGGTCTTCGCGGGGCTCGCGTTCAGCATGCTCGGCGAGTCGCTCGCCGGGCAGCTGCGCAACCGGGAGAACAGGAAGGCGCTGGCCCCCCGCAAACTCGGCCCGGCGCCGGTCGCCGCGGGGCAGGCGGAGACGCCCCAGCAGGGGCCCGCCCCGCTCCTGGAGGTCGACGGGCTGTCGGTGTCCTTCCCCGGGCCGGACGGCTGGATCCGTCCCGTCCAGGACGTTTCTTTCAGCATTCATCCGGGCGAGATCGTGGGCGTCGTCGGGGAGTCCGGCAGCGGCAAGAGCGTCACCATGATGTCGGTCGCGCAGCTCGCCCCCGCGGGCGCCGCCGTGACCGCGCGCCGGCTCCGGTTCGACGGCGACGACCTGACCGGCCTCATCCAGGCCGAGGCCGGCAAGCTGCTCGGGACCCGGGTGGGCGTGGTGTTCCAGGACTCGCTCACGGCGCTCAACCCGGCGCTGCGCGTGGGCACGCAGCTCGCCGAGGTCCCGCGCGTCCACCTCGACGCCGGCCGCAAGCAGGCGCAGGCGCAGGCGGTGCGGGCGCTCGACGACGTACGGATCCCCGAGGCCGGGCGCCGCGCCCAGCAGTTCCCGCACGAGTTCTCCGGAGGGATGCGCCAGCGCGCGCTCATCGCGATGGCGCAGATCGGCTCGCCGTCGCTCATCATCGCCGACGAGCCCACCACGGCGCTCGACGTGACCGTGCAGCGTCGCGTGCTCGCGCTGCTGCGCAACAAGTGCGCCGAGTCCGGCGCGGCCGCCGTCGTCGTGTCGCACGACGTCGCCGTCCTGGCCGAGCTGTGCGGGCGCATTCTGGTGATGTACGCGGGCCGGGTCGTCGAGGACGTCGACATCGCGCTCCTGCCGACCCCGGAGCGGCTCGCGCACCCCTACACCAGGGCGCTCGTGGCCTCGCTTCCCGACCTCGACACCGACCGCGGCGAGCCGCTGGTGACGATCCCCGGCGAGCCGCCCGACCTGTCCCAGCCCATCACGGGGTGCGCTTTCGCGGCCCGCTGCGCGTTCGCGACCAGCCGCTGCGAGAGCGAGACGCCCGTGCTGGCGCCGCACCGCCACGGCGGCAGGGTCGCGTGCTGGCATCCCCAGGACGTCACCGCCGGGCACGAGGAGGGAGGAGCCTGATGGCCGAGCTCGTCATCGAGGACCTGGTCGTGACCTTCGGGCGCGGCCGGCAGACCTTCAACGCCGTGGACGGGGTCTCGCTGACCGTCCCGCACGGCACGATCGTGGGGCTGGTCGGGGAGTCCGGCTCTGGCAAGTCCACCGTCGCGCGTGCGGTGGCCGGCCTGCAACGGGCGACCTCGGGACGCGTCACGCTCGACGGCGACGACCTGCTGCGTACGCGCGGCGTCGACCGCCGCCGGAGGGCGCGGGACGTACAGATGATCTTCCAGGACCCCTACTCGTCGCTGAACCCGCGGATGACGGTCGGCGAGACGATCGAGGAGGCCCTGACGACGCACCGCGACCTCGACGCGAAGCAGCGCGCCGCGTCCGTGCGCGAGCTGCTGGACCTCGTACGGCTGAAGCCGGCGGTCGCCGACCAGTACCCGTCGCGGATCTCGGGCGGCATGCGGCAGCGGGTGGCCATCGCCCGCTGCCTCGCGGTGCGCCCGCGGCTCATCGTCGCCGACGAGATCACCTCGGCGCTCGACGCCTCGGTCCAGGGCGCGGTGCTCAACCTCATCCGTGACCTGCAGCGCGAGCTCGAACTGTCGATGATCTTCATCACCCACAACCTCGCCGCCGTCCGCTACATCGCCGACACCACGGCGGTGATGAGCCGCGGACGCGTGGTCGAGTACGGCGACGCCGAGGAGATCGTGGCGAACCCGCGCGAGCCCTACACGCGGTCACTCGTGTCGGCGATCCCGCGCATCGAGAACGCCGGCGCCGACCGCCTGCTGCGATTCGCCGAATTCCCCGAAGCCGAATTCCCCGAAGCTGAAATCCCCGAAGCCGAAATCCCCGAAGAGGAAGGTGTGGCCTGATGCGCGAGGAAGCACGGCGGATCCTGCCCGAGCTGGTCCGCCTGCGCCGCGAGATCCACGCCGACCCCGAGCTCGGGCTGCGGCTGCCCAGGACCCAGCAGCGGGTCGTCGCCGCGCTCCAGGGGCTCGACCTGGAGATCACGCTCGGGAAGGAGCTGGACTCGGTCGTGGCGGTGCTGCGGGGCGGCCGTCCCGGGCCGGTCGTGCTGCTGCGCGCCGACATGGACGCGCTGCCCATGCGCGAGCAGACCGACGTGCCCTACCGGGCGCGTGGCGAGGCCATGCACGCGTGCGGGCACGACCTGCACGTGGCCGGGCTCGTCGGCGCCGCGATGCTCCTGCACGGGCGGCGGGAGGAGCTCGCCGGGGACGTCGTGTTCATGTTCCAGCCCGGTGAGGAGGTCGCGGACGGGGCCGCTCGCATGATCGCCGAGGGGGTGTTCGACGCGGCCGGCGAGCGCCCGGTCGCGGCCTACGGCATCCACGTGGTGCCGGGCGAGTACGGCGTCTTCTCCACGCGCCCGGGGCCGCTCATGGCGGGATGCGCCGAGCTGGACGTCGTCGTACGGGGGAGAGGCGGCCACGCCTCCGCCCCGCACCTCACGATCGACCCCGTGCCCGCGCTCGCCGAGCTGGTCCAGGCGTTGCAGACGTTCGTGACGCGCCGGTTCGACGTCTTCGACCCCGTGGTGCTCACCACGACGCAGCTGAACGCGGGCGGCGCGGCCAGGAACATCATCTCCGACGAGGCCGGGCTGGGCGCGACGATCAGGATGTTGTCCGAGACCGCGCTCGACCGGTTGCAGGCGGGGCTGCCCGAGCTGGTCAAGGGCGTCGCCGCCGCCCACGGGTGCGCGGCCGACGTCGACCTCCGCGTGCTGTGCCCGCCGACCGTCAACGACCCGGCGCTCGCGGCCGGCGCGCTGGCCACGCTGTCGGCGGCCTTCGGCGACGAACGGGTCCGCGTCTCGCCCGCTCCCGTCATGGGGTCGGAGGACTTCAGCCACGTTCTGCGCGAGGTGCCCGGGGTCTTCGTCTTCCTGCGCGCGACGCCGCGCGACGTCGATCACGAGACGGCCGCGCCGAACCACTCGCCGCACGTCGTCTTCGACGACGCCGTGCTCGCGGACCAGGCCGTCGCGCTCGCGTCGCTGGCGGCCGGGCACCTCGGCTGAGGCTGAGGCTGAGGCTGAGGCACCCGGCCGCGGTACGGCGTCAGGAGGGATCGACCGGCTTGTGGTCGGTCGCGCGGGCGTAGAAGGCCGCGAGGTCGGCCTTCATCCGCGCCACCACGACCTCGTCCACGAACGTCATGTGACCCGACTCGTAGAAGCGGAACTCGACGTTCTCCCGCAGGTGCGGGGCGAGGTAGAGCTTGGCGATGTCCACCTCGGCCCCGAAGAACGGGGTCGCGAGGTCGTAGACGCCGCCCATCACCGCGACCCGCAGCCCGGGGTTGCGGCGCAGCGCCGCCGACAGGTCGAGGCTCACGACGGGCACCGGCATCGGCTCGTCGATGCCGGGGGCCTTGTGGTGCCAGTCCCAGGCGCGCGAGATCACCATGTTGTAGAGGTGGCGGTAGTGCAGCTCGCTGGTCCAGCCGAGGTCGCCGGCGAGGTGTTCCCTGAACGCCGACAGGTGCGCGCTGTTCACGCCGGCGGTCGCCGCGTCGTTGGTGGCGGGGTCGTGCGAGCCGGTGCCGACGACGTACTGGTGGTCGGCCACGAAGCGGGTGTCGAAGCGGCCGACGACCTGTCCCTTGTCGGCGAGGAGGGCGTCGCGGAACGGCTCCATGCCGATCCGGAAGCGGCTGCGGCGCACGAGGTCGGCGTCGAGGCCGGTGAACGCGCTGAACCGCTCGGCGACCGCCTGCTCGCGGTCGGCGGGCAGCCGGTCGCCGAGCTGGAGCGCGGTGGCGTACTCGCCCTGGGCGAACTCGCGCGCCTGCTCCAGCAGCTCGTCGAGGCCGGCCGCGGCGACGCGGGAGCGGCCGTGGTACCACGCGGTCGCGGCGAACGACGGCAGCAGGTTGATGTGCTCCTGGTCGAGGCCCAGGTGGTTCTCCGCCCAGTTGAGCATGGTGGAGAGCAGGACGACGCCGTTGAAGTCGAGCCCCTGGTTCTGCAGCCGGTGCACGAGCGCGGCCGCGCGGGTCGTGCCGTACGACTCCCCGAACAGGAAGCGGGGGGCGTTCCAGTTGTTGGTGAGGGTGAGGTAGCGGGTGATCGCCCGGGCGAACATGTCCACGTCCTGGTCGACGCCCCAGACCTCGGCGGCCGGGGTGTCGCCGATCAGCCGCGAGTAGCCGGTGCCGGGGGCGTCGAGGAAGACGAGGTCGCTGAACTCGAGCAGGCTGTGCGGGTTGTCGCCCACGGTGTACGGAGGGGGCGGGGTCGCGGACGGCGTCGCGGTCGGCGTGCGCTTCGGCCCGAACCCGCCGATGTTCAGCCACAGGCTGGCCGAGCCGGGACCGCCGTTGAACAGGAAGGTGACCGGCCGCCTCGGGCCGCCTTCCTGGTGGGGGGCGGAGTACGCGACGTAGAACATGCTCGTCTTCGGGCGCCCGTGGTCGTCACGGACCAGGACGGTTCCCGCGGCCGCGGTGTAGTCGAGCGTGCGCTCGCCGAATCGGATCTGGTGCCGGGTCTCGACGCGCTCCTCCGCGCCGATCTCGGTTCCGGGATCGCTCATCCTGCTCCCATCGGTCTATACGATTTCAATCATTGACTCCCGCAACCGGGGCCTCATATGATCCTAAATCATTATAAACATTTGTGCGATAGTTTCCTCGCGAGGATCAAGAGATGCCCCAGCGCCACACAAGCCGGCACTCCGCGCTGATCGGTGACGCGCCGATCGCGTTCACGGCGGAGGCGGAATGCCTGCCGCTGGCCGACGAGTCCGGGCGCACACTCGGTGACGCGTGGACGTTCGCGTACGTCAAGGACGCGGCCCCGGAGGACCGTCCGGTTCTCTTCCTCTTCAACGGCGGGCCGGGGTGCTCCTCCCTCTGGCTGCACCTCGGCGGCCTCGGCCCCTGGCGCGCGGCGGTGCCCCGCGAGCTCGACGCCGCGCCCGTCGCGAAGGACACGCTGGAGCCGAGCCCCGACACCCTCCTCGCCGTCGCCGACCTGGTGTTCGTCGACCCGATCGAGACCGGTTTCGGGCGGCTCGCCGACGGCGTCGAACCCGCTGCCATCTCGGGCGCGGGACGGGACGCCGCGCTCACCGCGCAGCTCGTACGGTCGTGGCTGGAGCGCCACGACCGCCTCGAATCGCCCGTCTACCTGCTGGGCGAGAGCTACGGCACGATCCGGGCCGCGCTCACCGCGACGGACCTCCTCACCGCCGACGAGCCGGTCGCGGTCGCCGGCGTCGCCATGCTCGGCCAGTGCCTGAACGCGCAGGAGACCACGCAGCGGCCCGGCAACCCCGTCGGCTTCGTCGCCGCGCTCCCGCTGCTCGCCGCCACCGCGTGGTACCACGGCAAGGGCGCCCACGCCGCGCTCGACCTGGACGAGGTGGTGCGGCAGGCGCACGCCTTCGCCGTGCGCGAGTACGCCTCGGCGCTGCTCACCGGGGAGATGCCGGACGCGCTCGTCGAGAGGCTGGCCGGCTTCACCGGCCTCGGCGTCGAGGAACTGCGGGCCCGTCGGCTGCGCGTCGACAAGGAGGAGTTCCGCACGCTGCTCCTGGCCGACCGCGGGCTCGTCCTCGGGCTGACCGACGCCCGCTACACCCTGCCCGCCCCGCCCCCCGGCGCGGTCGAGCCCCGGGTCGACGCCACGTCCGTACGGCTCGACCCCGTCTTCTACGCGGCCGCCCGCCGGCTGTTCGCCGAGCACCTGGGCATCCCCCGCGAGTGCCGCTACCGCGTGGCCCGCCCCGCGCACGAACGCTGGAACTACCTGGAGGACGCCGCCGCCCTGCGGTTCGGCGGCAGCACGATGCCCTCGCCCTTCGCGCTGTTCGACTACCCGGCGCACCTGGCCGCGCTGCTGCGGGCCAACGCCCGAGCGCGCCTGTTCTTCGGCACCGGGCACTTCGACACCCTGACGACCGTCGGCTCGCTCGAACACCTGCTCGCGCAGTACGGCCTTCCGGCCGGGCGCGTGAGCGAGAGCCGCTATCCGGCGGGACACATGATGTACACCGACCCCGGGAGCCTGACCAAGCTCTCGGACGACCTCGGCGCCTTCGTGCGCGGGGGCGACGGCAGCGAAGGGAAGTGAGCATGGCGGAGGTCGCATTCGTCGGCGGACGGGTGGTGACCGGCACCGGCCGCATCGTCGACCGCGGCACGGTCCTGGTGCGGAACGGGGTGATCGAGCGGGTCGACGACGATCCGTACGTGCCCGAAGGCGTCCCCGTCGTCGAGGCGGACGGGCGCTGGGTGCTCCCCGGGTTCGTGGACGCGCACACCCACATCGGCGCCCACGAGGACGGCGAAGGATCGGCGGGAGCGGACGCCAGCGAGGTCAGCGCGCCCGACATGTCCGCCGTGCGGGCCATCGACGCGATCAACATCGACGACCGCGCCTTCCGCGACGCGCTCGCCGGCGGCGTCACCACCGTCGTGGTGAAGCCCGGATCGGGCAACCCGATCGGCGGGACGAGCGTGGCCATGAAGACCTGGGGCGGCCGGACCGTGGACGAGCAGGTCGTCAAGCACCCGGTCGGCATGAAGTCGGCGCTGGGCGAGAACCCCAAGAACTCCTACGGGGAACGCGGCCAGCTGCCGCGCACCCGGCTCGGCGTCGCGCTCGTCATCCGCCGCGCGCTCGTCGCGGCCGGCGAGTACGCCGCCCGCCGGGCCGCCGCCCAGGAGAAGGGCGAGTTCTTCGCCCGCGACCTCGGCCAGGAGGCGCTGGCCGCCGCGCTGGCGGGCGACCTCGTGTGGGACCAGCACGTCCATCGGCACGACGACATCGCGACCGCGCTGCGGATCGCCGACGAGTTCGGCCTCCGCCTCGTGCTCAACCACGGCACCGAGGCCCACCGGCTCGCCGATGTCCTGGCCGAGCGCGACGTGCCGGTCATCTTCGGCCCCGTGCTCTGCACCCGGGGCAAGGTCGAGACCCGCGAGGCGTCCGTGGACAACCTGGTCACGCTGACCCGGGCCGGCGTGCGCACCGCGATCTGCACCGACCACCCGGTGGTGCCGGTCGACGCCCTCGTCATCCAGGCGGCCGTGGCCAGGAGAGCCGGCTTGACCTGGGACGAGGCCATCGCGGCGATCAGCTCTTCGGCGGCCGGGATCGCCGGGCTCGGCGAGCGGGTCGGCGCTCTGGAGCCCGGCCGCGACGGTGACGTCGTGGTGTGGAGCGGCGATCCGCTCGAACTCGGCTCGTCCGTCGAACGCGTGCACATCTCGGGACGCGAGGTCTACCGCGCCGAGGGCGGCGTGCGGGTCGTGGCGGATCGGTGGGGCCGGTGAGCGCGCCGACGCCGGAGTCGCTGCGCGCCGACGCCGCCGAGATCGCGGCGGACCTCGTCGCGCTCCGGCGGCGGCTGCACCGCGAACCCGAGGTGGGCTTCGACCTGCCGCGCACCCAGGCGGCGATCGTCGAGGCGCTCAAGCCGCTCGACCTGGAGATCCGCCTGGGCGAGCGCCTCAGCTCGGTGACCGCCGTGCTGCGCGGCGGCCGTCCCGGCCCGTCGGTGCTGCTGCGGGCGGACATGGACGCGCTCGCGATCCACGAGGAGACCGGGCTGGAGTTCGCCTCCCGGAACGGCGCGATGCACGCCTGCGGCCACGATCTGCATGTCGCGGGTCTCGTCGGCGCGGCGCGGCTGCTCGCGGCGCGCCGGTCCGAGCTGCGCGGGTCCGTCGTCCTCATGTTCCAGCCGGGAGAGGAGGCGGGCGGGGGCGCGCCCCTGATGATCGAGGAGGGCGTCCTCGACGCCGCCGGGCAGCGCGTCGAGGCCGCGTACGGCATCCACGTCTTCCCCGGGACGCCCGGCACGTTCTCCACCCGCCCGGCCGCGCTCATGGCCGGCGCGAACGTGCTGCGCGTACGGGTGACCGGCCGCGGCGGGCACGGCTCGCGCCCGCACGAGGCGGTGGACCCGGTGCCGGTGCTCGCGGAGATCGTGCTGGCGTTCCAGACGTACGTGACCCGGCGCGTCCCCGTGTTCGACCCGGTCGTCATCTCGGTGGCCAAGCTCTCGGCCGGCGACGTGCTGAACGTGATCCCGGAACGGGCGGAGCTCGCCGGAACGGTACGCACGATGTCGAAGGCGTCGTCGGAACGGCTGGCCGTGGAGCTGCCCGCGCTCGCGTCGCGGATCGCGGAGGGCCACGGCTGCCGGGCCGAGACGGAGTTCGAGGTCGTGTACCCCGTCACGGTCAACGACGCGGAGTGCGCGGAAGGCGCACTGAGCACGCTGGCCGCGGCCTTCGGGGACGAGCGCGCGCAGCGGCTCGAATCGCCCGTGATGGCGTCGGAGGACTTCTCGTTCGTGCTCGACGAGGTGCCGGGAGCCTTCGTGTTCCTGGGGGCGACCCCCGCCCACCTCGACCCGGAGCGGGCCGAGATGAACCATTCGCCCCGCGCCGAGTTCGACGACGGCGTGCTCGCCGACCAGGCCGTGGCGCTCGCCGCGCTGGCGCTGCGCCACGTAGGGGGCTGAGCCCGCGCCCCGGGAAGACCGGGGCGCCGGGGTCAGGACCGCCGCAGCAGCTCCGCGGCCAGGGCGAGGAAGCGGTCGTTCTCCTCGGCCGTGCCGACGGTGACGCGCAGCCCGTCCGTGCCGTACGCCCGCAGGATCACCCCGCGCTCCTCGAACGCGGTGAACCTGGCGGGACCGTCCGACATGGGCATGAACACGAAGTTGGCCTGGCTGGGCACCGCGGGGACGCCCAGGCGGGCCAGCTCGCCGGTCAGCCTGGCGCGCTCCTCGACGACGTGCGCGACGCGCTGCTTGAGCTCGACGTCGGCCTCCGGGGTCAGCGAGGCGAGGGCGCCGGCCTGGGCCAGGGTGGAGACCGAGAAGCCGACGATCGACTTCCTGATCAGGTCGGCCGTCTCCGGCCTGGTCACGCAGTAGCCCACGCGCAGCCCGGCGAGCCCGTACGCCTTGGAGAAGGTGCGCAGCACGGCGACGTTGGGCCGCTCGGCGACGAGGTCGAGGCCGCACGGCGCGTCCGGGTCGGTGACGAAGTCCCAATAGGCCTCGTCCAGTACCACCAGCACGTCGTCGGGCAGCGCGTCCAGCAGCCGGTTCAGCTCGGCGCGGGACACGACGGTGCCGGTCGGGTTGTTCGGGTTGCAGACCACGACCATCCGGGTCCGGTCGGTCGCCGCGGCCGCCATCGCAGGCAGGTCGTGGGTGTGGCGGCCGTCGAGCGGCACGGTGACCCCGGTGGCCCCCGCGACCGTGGTGACGATCGGGTAGCTCTCGAAGGCCCGCCACGCGTAGAGGATCTCGTCGCCGGGACCGGCGATCACCGAGGCCAGCACCTGGAGCAGCGCGCCCGAGCCGTTGTCCACGACCACCTGCGAGGGATCCACGCCGTGCCGGGCCGCCAGCGCCTCGGTCAGGTCCAGACGGTGGAAGTCGGGGTAGCGGTTCAGCGTCGTGGCGGCCCGCGCGATGGCGTCCAGCACGGACGGCAGGGGCCCGAACGGCATCTCGTTGGAAGAGAGCTTGACCTTGGGACGGCCGGCCGCGGGAGCCCTGCCCGGCTTGTAGGCGACCAACGTGTCGATGGCGGCACGGTGCTTGACGGTCATCTCACTCCTCCTGTGCGCAATAATCAGGTAAATCTATATAATGGTTTCAGCTTTCGCACAACATGCAGAGGGCCGGCGCCCTTCCGGCGCCGGCCCTCCTTCCAGGTTTCGGGGTCAGCGGTCGTCGCGCTCCAGCCCACGGTGGCGCAGCGCCATCGCCTCGGCGCCGCGCTGGTCGCCCCGGATGACCGCGTCGGCCAGGTCCACGTGCACCTGCAGCCGGTCGGCCGAGCCGACGCGGAAGTCCTCGGCGGTGATCGCGGAGGACAGGTCGCCGGTGATGTAGTCGACCAGCCGGATGTACATGGTGCGCAGCAGCACGTTGGGCGAGATCATGGCGAGCCTGCGGTGCAGGTCCCAGACGCAGCGCTGGGCCTCGGCCGGGTCCGGCCAGGACCGCCGCAGCTGCTCGACCAGCTCGGTCAGCTCGTTGATGTCCTGCTCGGTGCGGTGGGCGGCCGCGTCGAGCGCCACCTCCTGGTCGAGCACGTCCAGGACGGCCAGGCAGTGCTTGGCCGACGCGCCGTCGGCGCCGAGTTGCAGCATGTCGTGGCCGAGCCGCACCAAAGGCGACTGCTCGGCGACGAAGAGGCCGCCGCCGGGCCCCGGCCGCACGTCCAGGACGCCGCGCAGCCGCAGCACGCGGATCGCCTCGGCCAGCGTGGCGGGCGCGACCCCGAACTGCTGGCGCAGCTCGTCCTTGGTGCCCAGACGGTGGCCCGGGGCGAGGTGGTTGCGGCGGATCGCGTTCTCGAGGCGCTCCACCAGCGTCTCGGCGATCGACGATCGCGCATCGCTGCGATCGAAGGCCACCTGGGTGACCTTGTCTGCGTTGGGCATTCCGGCTTCCCTCTGGACGGCGACCTGTCAACTGTAGATCTTCCGCCGCGCCTGTGGAGTCTCGTCACGCGTCCTGGATCCATAAGAACCATACAAATGGTTGACACTATCCTCCAACTGCCATAACCATATACATGGTTTACTTGATCTAAGGAGCTTCATGGACATGACGGGCGGCGAGGCTCTCGCCCGCTCGCTGGTGGCCAATGGCGTCAGCCAGATATTCGGCATCCCCGGCGTGCAACTCGATCACGCGGCCGACGCGCTTTACCACGCGAGCGATGACATCGCCTTCACCTGTGTGCGCAACGAGCAGGCCGCCACGTACATGGCCGACGGCTACGCCCGCTCCACGGGCCGGCCCGGCGTCGCGATGGTCGTGCCGGGGCCGGGCATGCTCAACGGCCTGGCCGGCCTCGCCACCGCGTACGCCTGCTCGTCCCCGATGCTCTACCTCAGCGGCCAGATCGACTCGGCGGCGATCGGCAGAGGGCTCGGCGCGCTGCACGAGATCCCCGACCAGAGCGGCATCCTGCGCACCCTCACCAAGTGGAACGGCTTCGCCGCGCGTCCCGGGGACATCCCGGGCCTGGTCCACCGCGCCTTCGCCGAGATGCGTTCCGGGCGGCCCCGCCCGGTCGCCCTGGAGATCCCGCCGGACGTGCTCGCCGCGCGGGCCGACGTGCGGATTCCCGGCGCCGCCGAGGCCGCGCCCGTCGTGCCGGACCACAAGCTGATCGACGGCGTCGCCGAGCTGCTCCGCGGCTCCCGCCGGCCGCTCATCTACGCGGGCGGCGGCGTGATCGCCGCCGGCGCCTCTGAGGAGCTGCGCGAGCTGGCGGAGATCCTCCAGGCGCCGGTCGTGGTGAGCGAGAACGGCCGCGGCGCCATCTCGGCCCGGCATCCGCTCGCGTTCGACGCGCTCGCGTTCCGGCGGCTGCGCGAGGACGCCGACGTGGTGCTCGCGGTCGGCACCCGGTTCGTGACCGCGTTCAGCTCCCAGGTGAACACGGCGGGGGCCCGGCTGGTCCTGATCAACGCCGAGGCCGCCGACCTCGGCGACCCCCGCACCCCCGACCTCGCCGTGCACGGCGACGCCCGGCTGGCCCTCGCGGCGCTCGCTGAGGAGCTGCGCGGGGTGGAGCGCGAGTCCCGTACGGCCGAGTTCGCGGCGGCGCGGGAGTGGCTGGAGGAGCAGTACGCCGACATCGAGCCGCAGCGGGCCTACCTGCGGGCGATCCGCGCCGCGCTGCCGGACGACGGCGTGCTGGTCAGCGAGCTGACCCAGGTCGGCTACGCGGCCAACGCCTGCTATCCGACCTATCAGCCGCGTACGTACCTGACGCCCGGCTACCAGGGCACGCTCGGCTACGGCTTCGCCACCGCGCTCGGCGTCAAGGCGGCCGACCCCGCCCGGCCGGTCGTCTCCATCACCGGCGACGGCGGCTTCTCCTGGACGCTCCAGGAGCTCTCCACCGCCAAGAAGTACGGCCTGGCCACGGTGACGGTGGTCTTCCACGACGGCTTCTTCGGCAACGTCCGGCGGATCCAGCGCAACCGCTTCGGCGCCCGCTACTTCGCCAGCGACCTGGTCAATCCCGACTACGCCAAGCTCGCCGACGCCTTCGGCGTGGCCGCCGCCCGGGCGAACGGCCCCGAGGAGCTGGAGACGGTGCTGAAGGAGGCGCTGGCCGCCGGTGAGCCGGTGCTCGTGGAGGCGCCCGTCGGCGAGTTCCCCGGACCTTGGCACCTGATCCACGAGGGCGTGCCGCGTCCCGTACCGCAGGAGCAGTCATGATCGAACGCACCGACCTGCTGATCGGCGGCGAGTGGCTGGCCGCGCGCGGCGACGCCCGGCCGATCGAGGTGATCGACCCGGCCACCGGCCAGGTGGCGGGACGGGTGCCGGTCGCCTCGGCCGAGGACGTCGACGCCGCGGTCAGGGCCGCCGCGGCGGCGTTCCCCGCCTGGTCCCAGGTCCCCTGGACGGAGCGGATCGCCCTGGTCGAGCGGATCAGGGCCGGCGTCGAGGAGCGGCGGGAGGAGCTGGCCGGGCTGCTCACGCTCCAGATGGGGACCCCGATCACGTTCGCCAGGCAGGCGCAGCTCGGCGTCGCGCTGGCCGACCTCGACGAGATCGTCAAGGCCGGCCGCGCCTACGCGGCCGAGGAGGTCGTCGGCGGCGCTCTCGTGCTGCGCGAGCCGGCCGGCGTGGTCGCCGCGATCACGCCGTGGAACTTCCCGCTGCACCAGATCGCGCTCAAGGTGGGCGCGGCCCTGGTGGCGGGCTGCACGGTGGTGCTGAAGCCGAGCGAGCTGACCCCGCTGGACGCCTACGTCTTCGCCGAGATCGTGCAGGCGGCGGGCGCGCCCGCCGGCGTGTTCAACCTGCTGCCGGGCGACGGGCCCGGCACCGGCGAGGCGCTGGTCACCCATCCCCTGGTGGACGTGGTGACCCTCACCGGGTCCGTACGGGCGGGAGCACGGGTGGCCGAGCTGGCCGCCCCCACGATCAAGAAGGTCACCCTGGAGCTCGGCGGCAAGTCGGCCGGCATCGTGCTCGACGACGCCGACCTCCAGTCCGTCATTCCGCAGGCGGTCGGCGGGTGCTTCGCGAACGCGGGGCAGATCTGCGCCGCGCTGACCCGGCTGCTCGTCCCCGCGCACCTGCTCGGCGAGGTCGAGCGGCTGGCGATCGAGGCGGCGTCCGGGTGGGTGCCGGGACCGCCGTCCGACCCCGCGACCAGGCTCGGCCCGCAGGCGTCGCGGCGGCAGCAGGGGATCGTCCAGGACTACATCCGCGCCGGCCGCGCGGAAGGCGCGCGGCTCATCGCGGGCGGCGAGGAGGCGGAGGGGCCGGGCGCGTACGTCACCCCGACGATCTTCTCGGACGTGCGCCCGGAGATGACGATCGCCCGCGAGGAGATCTTCGGCCCCGTCCTGTCGATCATGAGCTACACCACGGAGGACGAGGCGGTCGCCATCGCCAACGACTCCGACTACGGCCTGTCGGGCGGCGTGTGGTCGAGCGACCCGGCGCGGGCCCTGGCGGTGGCCCGCCGCCTGCGTACGGGGATGGTGAGCATCAACGGCGCGGGGCTCAACGTGGCGGCGCCCTTCGGCGGCTACAAGCGCTCGGGCATCGGCCGGGAGGGCGGCCGCTACGGCATCGAGGAGTTCCTGGAGACCAAGACGGTGGTCGGCCTGCCCGGAGGATGAGCTCGTGCTGCCAGGGTGCCGCCGGCCTGAGATACTGGAGGCACCATGTCTGTCGCACGAGCTGTTCCCCGCCGCCGCTCGGCCGTCGACGCCGTCGCCTCCGAGATCGAGGACGGCATCGTCGAGGGGCGGCTCCGCGTGGGCAGCCGGCTCGGCACCCGCACCGAGCTGGCCGGCAAATACGGCGTGGCGCCGGCGACCGTGGCCGAGGCGGTGCGCGTCCTTGAGGCCAAGGGCCTGATCACGACGCGCACCGGCCCCCAGGGCGGCGTCTTCGTCGCCCAGCCCACGGCGCAGGCCGTGATCGGCAACGGGTTCCTCAACCTCCAGGACGTGACGAGCACCGCGATCGACTGCGTCCGCGTGATCGACGCCCTGGAGCCCGCCGTCGCGCAGGCGGCGGCGGAGCACCGTTCCGAGGCCGACGTCGAAGACCTCGGCCGGCTGCTCGACGAGCTGCGGGCGACCTGGAGCGACCGGGTGGCCGGGCTGCGCGCCAATTGGCGGCTGCATCGCCGGATCGCGGAGATCGTCCCCAACCCGGTGCTGAAGACGGTCTATTTGAGCCTGCTGGCCTACGTCGAGTCGCACGACGACTTCTACGTCGCCGACGACGGCATCCCGCCCAACTCCCGGGTCCGGCTGGAGATCCACGAGGAGCTGGTCGGGGCCATCGTCTCGGGCGACCGGACCGCCACGGCGGAGGCCGTCCGGCGTCACCAGACGGTCTACGACGACTTCCTGGTCGTCGAGGCTCCGTGAGCTGAGACCGCCTCGTCGATCGCGGCGAGGTCGAGTCCTGCCAGGCCCCGTTCCGGGTCGACCCGGACGACGACGCCGCCCGGGTCGTCGGGCAGCGGGGTCAGGTCCACCACCGGGTCGTCGATCCACACCCAGGGCCGGTCGCCGGCGTACTGCCGGATGGCGGCCAGCTTGTCGAACTGCACCGGCAGATAGGGCCACGGCGTGGCGGGCAGCCCGAGCACGCCGGCCAGCGCGACGTGCGCGTTCGGCCCCCACTCCGAGGCCCACACGACGCTGTAGCGGCTCGCGAGGTGGGCGACGGCCTCGCGGGTGCCCTCGGGCACCCGCAGGTCGCGCGTCCACTTCCCGCGCGCGGAGAGACGCACCAGCCGGGCGGGGACGCGCGCCCCGCCTTCGAGGACGACGACGCCGTCCACGCCGAGCACGGCCAGCGGCGCGTCGGGGGCGACGGCCGCCGGCGTGTACTTCGCCAGCAGCGAGCTAGGCATCGACGAGCCCCTCCGCCACCGCTTCCTCCTCGTCGAGGAAGAAGTTGCCGCCGGTGATGGTGACCACCTCGTCGGCGGGGTCGCGGATCACGCCGATCGGGTCCTGACCGGCGGCGACGGCGCGGACCTGCTTGGCCATCAGCCGGCGCAGCATCGCCACGCCCTGGTCGGTGGTGGTGAGGTGGTCCTCGGAGTGCAGCGAGATCGGCCCCTGGCTCTTCTGCGCCTCGTAGTCGCCGGGCATGCGCCGGTGCTCCTCCTCGGTGAGCTCGGCCCACCGCTTGCCGCCGAAGGTGGAGCGGAGCTTGCCCAGGAAGTCGGGGTCCTCGTGGACCGCGAGGGTGAAGATGCGGAACGTGGTGTCGTCCTCGGGCACCACCCACCCGATGAGGTTGGTCTGGCCGGGCGTGAGCCGGGGGCTGGGCACGACGCGCAGGTTGGGGAACATGACCTCGGTCCGCCGGCGCAGCGCCCTCCTGCCGTCGAGCACCCTGATCTGGGTGGAGCTGACCCCGACCGGGGTGTACTCGAACGTGACCTCGGGGATCACGCCCATCTCCGGGGTGAACTGCTCACCGCTGAACCGGGCGTGCAGGATCGGCACGTGGAACGGGTCCATCACGTTCTCCCAGTGCTGCAGCCAGTTGAAGTCCAGCACCTCCGGCCCGCCGCCGCCCACGCCCGCGTCGTTGACGATGAGGTGCCGGCCCTCGGGGACGTCCTCGAAGACGTCGTAACGCGGCAGGACGGGCTTCTTGTCCGCGGGGCCCATGTAGGCCCAGACCAGCCCATACCGCTCCTGCACGGGGTACCAGGGCTGACGGACCTTGTCGCGGTGGCGGCCGAGGTCGGGCTCGCACGGCTGCTCCAGGCAGTGGCCCTGCGGGTCGAAGAGCCAGCCGTGGTAGCAGCAGCGGATGCCGTCCTCCTCCACGCCGCCGTAGTAGAGCGAGGCGCCGCGGTGGATGCAGCGCGGGTGCAGCAGGGAGGGCACGCCGCGGCCGGTGCGGAAGAGGATGAGCTCCTCGCCCAGCACCTTGACCCGGCGCGGGGTGGTGGTGACCTTCTCCGCCTTCGAGATCGGGTGCCAGTAGCGGCGCAGCACCTCGCCGAAGGGGGTGCCGGGGCCGACCTGGGCGAGATCGTTCAGCGGGCCGCCGAGTCTCAGCCCGTACGCGGTCCCCGTGTCGCCGGCGGGGGTCGTCATCGCATCAGACGTCATCGCATCAGACATCGAGTTCCAGCTCCTCTGTCAGGGCCCGCGAGACGCAGACCAGCATCGTTTCGTTCGCCTGCTTCTCGGCGTCGGTGAGGATCGAGTCGCGGTGCTCGACCGCGCCGCTCAGCACGGGCAGCTCACAGGTGCCGCAGACGCCCTCGCGGCAGGAGGACGGCACCTCGACGCCGGCGGTCGCGAGGGCGTCGAGGATCGACTGCTCGGGCTCGACCGTGACGGCCCGCTGCGAGCGCGCGCACCGCACCACGAAGGCTCCCTGGCGCTTCGGCGCGCTCAGCGTCCTGGCCTGGAAGCGCTCGACCCTGACCTCGCGCCCGAGGTCGCGGGCGTGCCGCTCCACCTCGGTCAGCATGCGTTCGGGGCCGCAGCAGTAGACCGCGGCCGACGGGTCCGCGCTCGCCACGGCGTCACGCAGGTCGAGGCGCTGTCCCTCGTCCGAGAGGCACAGCCGGACGGTCCCGGTGCCGCCGCCGAGCTCGTCGCGGAACGGGACGGACCGGCGCGAACGCGCGGCGAGGTGCAGGACCCAGGGCCTTCCCTCGGCGGTGGCCCGCCGCATCATCGGCAGCAGCGGGGTGACGCCGATGCCGCCCGCCAGGAAGACGTAGCGGGGGGCGTCGACGAAGGGGAAGGTGCTGCGCGGCGCGCTCACCTTGAGCAGCTCGCCGATCCGCAGCCGCTCGTGCACGTGCTTCGAGCCGCCGCGGCCGTCCTGCTGAAGGGCGACGGTGATCCGGTAGGCCGAGCCGTCGTCGGGGTCGCCGCTGAGCGAGTACTGCCGGACCAGGCCCGGCGCCAGCTCGACGTCGAGGTGCGCGCCCGGCGTCCAGGCGGGCAGAGCCGCGCCGTCGTCCGCGCCCAGCACGACGGAGACGATCCCGGCCGCCTCCCAGTGCAGGGTCACGACGCGAAGCGTCAGGTACGGCGCCTCGGCCCGGGTGTCCAGCGGCCGGTCGAGTTGCGTCGCGGTCATCAAAGCGGCTCCCCTCCTGCAAGTAGCGAGAGACGATACTGCATATTAAACATGTTTAATAGGTTCCATAGGGGTGCGAAATCGTATATGGTCTCGTCGCGATCGACCGCGAACGGAGAGTGAAGCCGGTGCTCCATAGAGAAGAGATCGAGCGGATCGTGGACGACCTGCTCGCCGCCGACCGCGAGCGGCGCGTCGTACCGCTCCTGACCGCCCGCCACCCCGGGATGGACATCGAGGACGCCTACGCCGTCCAGGCCCTGTGGGCCGAGCGCCGGGTCGAGGCGGGCCACCGGATCGTCGGCCACAAGATCGGACTGACCTCGAAGGCCATGCAGGCCGCCACCGGGATCACCGAGCCCGACTACGGCGTGATCTTCGACGACATGGTCCTCGAGAACGGCGCCGTCCTCGCCTACGACGACTTCTCCAACGTACGGGTCGAGGTCGAGCTGGCCTTCGTGCTGGACAAGCCGCTCACCGGCCCGTCCTGCACCCTGTTCGACGTCCTCGACGCCACCAGGTACGTCGTCCCGGCCCTGGAGATCCTCAACTCGCACGTCGAGCTGCGGGGCCGGACCGTCGTCGACACGATCAGCGACAACGCGGCCATGGGCGTCATGGTCGTCGGGGGCCGCCCCGTCGCGGCCGACGCGGTGGACCTGCGCCGGGTGAGCGCCCTGCTCTACAGGAACGAGACCATCGAGGAGACCGGGGTCGCCGCGGGCGTGCTCAACCACCCGGCCGCGGGCGTGGCCTGGCTCGCCAACAAGCTCGCCCAGCACGGGACGTCGCTCGCAGCCGGGGAGATCATCCTGTCGGGCTCGTTCACGCGTCCGATGTGGCTGGAGCGCGGCGACACCGTCCACGCGGACTACGGCGACCTGGGAGCGATCACGTGCCGCTTCAAGTAGCGCCCACCTTCCGCGACGCCCTCGCCGCGGCCCGCCGGCCGCTGGTCGGCATGTGGGTGTGCAGCGGCAGCCCGCTGGTCGCCGAGATCTGCGCGGGCAGCGGGCTCGACTGGCTGCTCATCGACGCCGAGCACAGCCCGAACGGCCCGGAGTCCCTGCTCGCCCAGCTGCAGGCCGTCCACGGTTATCCGGTGACCCCGATGGTGCGCCCGCCGGTGGGTGATCCCGTCGTCATCAAGCAGTACCTCGACCTGGGCGCGCAGAACCTGCTGATCCCGATGGTCGACACCGCCGAGCAGGCCGCGGCGATGGTGCGGGCGGTCGCGTACCCGCCGCACGGGGTCAGGGGAGTGGGCAGCGCCCTGGCGCGCGCGTCCCGCTGGAGCCGGGTGCCCGACTACCTGCGCACCGCCCGTACGACCCTCTCGCTCTACCTGCAGATCGAGTCCGCGGCGGCGGTGGAGAACGTCGAGGCCATCGTCTCCACTCCCGGAGTGGACGGCGTCTTCGTCGGACCGGCCGACCTGGCGGCCTCGATGGGCGTGCTCGGCGAGCAGGACCACCCCGAGGTCGTGGCCGCGGTCGAGCACTGCCTGCGGGCGGCCAGGGCGGCCGGGGTCAAGGCCGGGCTCAACGCCTTCGCGCCGGCGCTCGCCCGGCGCTACCTGACCGCCGGCGCCGACTTCGTCCTCGTCGGCGCCGACGTGCAACTGCTCGCCCGCGGGAGCGAGAGGCTCGCCGCCGACTTCATCGAGGAGGTCTGGTGAGCGCGCTCCCGAGGCCCGGCAAGATCATCGCGCTGCACCTCAACTATCCGTCCCGCATCGCGCAGCGCGGGCGCGTGCCGGAGTTCCCGTCGTTCTTCCTCAAGCCGCCCTCGTCGGTGGCCGCGAGCGGCGACGTCATCGAGCGGCCGGCCGGCACGGAGCTGCTGGCGTACGAGGGCGAGATCGCGCTGATCGTCGGCACCCGGACCCGCCGGGTCACGCCCGAGGAGGGGTGGGCGTCGATCTCGGGGATCACCGCCGCCAACGACTGGGGCGTCTACGACCTCCGCCACGTGGACAAGGGCTCGAACCTGCGCAACAAGGGAGGAGACGGGTTCACCCCGCTGGGTCCGGAGGTGATTCCGGCGGCGTCGGTGGACCCCGCGGCGTTGCGCGTGCGCACCTGGGTCAACGGGGTGCTCAAGCAGGACGACACGACCGCGGACCTGGCCTTCCCGTTCGGCACGCTCGTGGCCGACCTCTCCCAGCTCATCACCCTTGAGCCCGGCGACGTCATCCTGACCGGCACGCCGGCCGGCTCCTCCGTCGCGGCCCCCGGCGACGTGGTCGAGGTCGAGGTGGACGCTCCGACGGCTCCCGGCGCGCCCAGCACCGGCCGCCTGGTCACCAGGGTGGTGCAGGGGACGACGCCGCTCGCCCCGTACGGCGCCCAGCCCCGGGTCGACGACCGGCAACGGATCGAGGCGTGGGGCGACGCCGAGGCGGCGGGGGTCGCGCCGTCCGTCCTGACCGAGGAGCTGCGCGCGAAGCTCGCGTCGGCCGCCGTGGCGACGATCAGCGCGCAACTGCGCAAACTGGGCCACCCGCACGCCTCCATCGACGGCGTCCACCCGCTGGTCCCCGGCACGAAGATGATCGGGACCGCCCGGACCCTGCGTTTCGTCGCGCACCGGCCCGACCTGTTCGAGTCGCACGGCGGCGGCTACAACGCCCAGAAGCGGGCCTTCGACTCGCTCGCCGAGGGCGAGGTGCTGGTGATCGAGGCGCGCGGCGACGCGAGCGCCGGCACCGTCGGCGACGTCCTCGCGCTGCGCGCGAAGGTGCTGGGCGCGGCCGGGATCGTCACGGACGGGGCCGCGCGCGACTCTTCCGCCGTGGCCGCCATCGGCATCCCGGCCTTCGCCAAGGGCGTCCACCCCTCCGTGCTCGGCCGCCGGCATGTCCCGTGGGAGACCGACACCGCCATCACCTGCGGCGGCGCGGCCGTGCTGCCCGGTGACGTGATCGTCGGCGACGACGACGGCGTGGTCGTCATCCCGCGGCAGCTCGTCGCGCAGGTCGCCGACGCGGCCGCCGCCCAGGAGGCGGAGGACGCGTGGGTCGCCGAACGGGTGGCCGAGGGCCACCCCGTCGACGGTCTCTTCCCGCTCAGCGGCGAGTGGCGCCGGCGCTACCAGGAGGAGCGCCGGTGACCCGGAGCAAGTCCCAGATCGTCTACGCCTGGATCCGCGAGCGCATCGAGAACGGCGAGTTCCCGCCCGGCCACCGCCTGGTCCTCGACGCCATCGCGCGGCGGACCGGAGTCAGCCCGGTCCCGGTGCGGGAGGCGATCCGCCTGCTCGAAGCGGAGGGCCTGGTGACCTTCGAACGCAACATCGGGGCCCAGGTCGCCTTCATGCACGAGCAGGAGTACCTGCACACCATGCAGACGCTCGCCCTCGTGGAGGGAGCCGCGACCGCGCTGTCTTCGCCCAGGATCGGCGGCGACCACCTCGCCCGGGCCCGGGCGATCAACGACCGGCTGGCCGAGTCCTTGGAAAGCCTGGACCCGCGCCGGTTCACCGAGCTCAACCGCGACTTCCACGCGGTGCTCTTCGCGGAGTGCCCCAACCCGCACCTCGTCGACCTGGTCCACCGCGGCTGGAAGCGGCTCACGGTGCTGCGCGAGTCCGTCTTCGGGTTCGTACCCGGGCGGGCGCACGAGTCCGTGGCCGAGCACGAGGCGCTGCTGCGGCTGATCGAGGCCGAGGAAACCCCGCTGACCATCGAACTCGCGGCCCGCGACCACCGGCTCGGCACCCTGAACGCGGTGCTGGCCTACCAGGCCGACCGCCGATCCACCGACCTCACCCCGACCCAGGAGAATCCATGAGACCCGCCCCCGAGGGGCTGCCGGACCGCCTCCGGCACTTCATCGACGGGACGTTCGTCGACAGCGCCGACGGCGACACCTTCGAGGTGCTCAACCCCGCCACCAACCAGGTCTACATCGAAGCGGCGGCCGGCAAGAAGGCCGACATCGACCGCGCGGTGGCCGCCGCGCGGCGGGCCTTCGACGGGCCCTGGCCGACGCTGCCGCCCCGCCGGCGCGCGCGGATCCTGCACCGGGTGGCCGACCTGGTCGAGGCCGAGGACAAGCGGCTCGCCGAGCTGGAGACGTGGGACACCGGCCTGCCGATCACGCAGGCGCTCGGCCAGGCCCAGCGCGCCGCCGAGAACTTCCGGTTCTTCGCGGACCTGATCGTCGCCCAGCGCGACGACACGTACAAGGTGCCCGGCCGCCAGGTGAACTACGTGAACCGCAAGCCCAAGGGCGTCGCGGGCCTCATCACGCCGTGGAACACCCCCTTCATGCTGGAGTCGTGGAAGCTGGCCCCGGCGCTGGCCACCGGCAACACCGTCGTGCTCAAGCCCGCCGAGTTCACCCCGCTGTCGGCCTCGCTCTGGGCCGAGATCTTCCGCGAGGCGGGCCTGCCCGACGGCGTCTTCAACCTGGTCAACGGGTTCGGCGAGGACGCCGGGGACGCGCTGGTGAAGCATCCCGACGTGCCGCTGATCTCGTTCACGGGGGAGAGCGGCACCGGGCAGATCATCTTCGGCAACGCGGCGCCGTACCTCAAGGGGCTCTCCATGGAGCTCGGCGGCAAGTCGCCGGCCGTGGTCTTCGCCGACGCGGACCTGGAGGCGGCGCTGGACGCGACCGTGTTCGGGGTGTTCTCGCTCAACGGCGAACGATGCACGGCCGGCAGCCGCGTCCTCGTGGAGCGTTCCATCTACGACGAGTTCGTGGCGCGTTATGCCGAGCGCGCCCGCAACATCGTCGTCGGCGACCCGCACGACCCCGCGACCGAGGTCGGCGCGCTCGTCCACCCCGAGCACTTCGCCAAGGTCATGAGCTACGTCGAGCTCGGCAAGGAGGAGGCCCGGCTGGTCGCGGGCGGCGGCCGCCCTGAGGGGCTGCCCGAGGGCAACTACGTCGCCCCTACCGTCTTCGCCGACGTCCGGCCGGACGCCCGGATCTTCCAGGAGGAGATCTTCGGCCCGGTCGTCGCGCTGACGCCGTTCGACAGCGAGGAGGAGGCGCTCCGGCTCGCCAACGGGGTCAGGTACGGCCTCGCGGCCTACGTCTGGACGAACGATCTCAGGCGCGCCCACACGTTCTCGCAGAGCATCGACGCCGGCATGGTCTGGCTCAACTCCAACAACGTACGCGACCTGCGCACCCCGTTCGGCGGCGTGAAGGCGTCCGGTCTCGGCCACGAGGGCGGCTACCGGTCCATCGACTTCTACACCGACCAGCAGGCGGTCCACATCACCCTGAACGACGCCCACACCCCGCGGTTCGGCCGGGCCCAATGAGAAAGGCAAGCACCGTGACCACCGACATCCCCACCCCCAAGGCTCCGGCGCCCGACATCGTGCGGTGCGCGTACCTGGAGCTGGTCGTCACCGACCTGCAGAAGTCGCGTGAGTTCTACGTCGACCTGCTCGGCCTCGTCGTCACCGAGGAGACCGAGAACGAGCTCTACCTGCGGACGTTCGAGGAGTTCATCCACCACAACCTGGTCCTGCGCCAGGGGCCGGTGCCCGCCGTGGCCGCGCTGGCGTACCGGGTGCGCTCCCCTGAGGAGCTCGACCACGCGGTCGCGTTCTACACCGAGCTCGGCTGCCGGGTCGAACGCCGCAAGGAAGGCTTCGTCAGGGGCGTCGGCGACGCGGTCCGCGTCCAGGACCCGCTCGGCTTCCCGATCGAGTACTTCTACGAGGTCGAGCACGTCGAACGCCTCACCTGGCGCTACGACCTGCAGCCGTCGGGGGCGCTGGCCCGGCTCGACCACTTCAACCAGGTCGTGCCGGACGTCCCGCGCGCCGCGAAGCACATGGTGGACCTCGGCTTCCGGGTGACCGAGGACATCGAGGACGCCGAGGGCACCGTCTACGCCGCGTGGATGCGCCGCAAGCCGAGCGTCCACGACACCGCCATGACCGGCGGCGACGGCCCCCGCCTGCACCACGTCGCCTTCGCCGCCCACGAGAAGCACAACATCCTCGCCATCTGCGACAAGATGGGCGCCCTGCGGGTCTCCGACCGGATCGAGCGCGGGCCGGGCCGCCACGGCGTCTCGAACGCGTTCTACCTCTACATCCTCGACCCCGACGGTCACCGCGTGGAGATCTACACGCAGGACTACTGGACCGGCGACCCCGACAACCCGCTCGTGACGTGGGACGTCCACGACAACCAGCGCCGCGACTGGTGGGGCAACCCGGTCGTCCCGAGCTGGTACACCGACGCCTCGGCGGTGCTCGACCTGGACGGCGACCCGGTGCCGCTCGTCGAGCGCACGGACGCCAAGGAGATGGAGGTGACGGTCGGCGCGGACGGCTTCTCCTACACCCGCAAGGGCGACGTCGAGCACGGCTTCAAGCTCGGCGAGCAACTCTGAGCCGGTGTGCTCCCTTTCGCCCGCTCGTACGGTTCCCTCTACCCTGAGGGACTGTTCCTCCGGCGCGAGAGGGGTTCACATGGATCCGATCGTCCTGGCCGCGGGCACCGCCCTCGTGACGGCCATGGCCTCCGACGCCTGGCAGTCGGCCCGCGACGGCGCGGTGGCGTTGTGGCGCCGCGCCCGCCCCGAGCAGGCCGAGGTGGTCGAGGCCGAGCTGACCGAGGTACGCGAGCAGGTGCTGCGGGCCCGCGGTGAGGGCGACGCCGACACCGAGCAGGCGCTGACCGGCTCCTGGCAGGTCCGGCTGCAGCAGCTGCTGCGCACCGACCCGTCACTGGCGGGCGAGCTGCGGCGGGTGCTGGACGAGGTGCTCACCCCGGCGCTGCAGCCCGCCGACCAGGACCGGATCGGCTCACTGGTGATGAAGGCGACCGCGAGCGGTCACGGCAGCGTCTACCAGTCCGGCCGCGACCAGACCATCCACGAGCGCTGACGTCGATCCTGGCCATGGATCCGGCGGAGGTAATACAGGTCGACGGGCAGGACCAAGGCATGCAAATGCCCCCTGGCCCAGGGTGGTAGGCCGATGAGAGCCTGTTGCAGCCGCCGGCGGGGAGCCTCACCGCTGCACTCACAGCACGCGCACCTGGCGAAGACGCGGTCAGCGGTCCCGACCAGGGCCGCCTCCTGCCAAGCCACCAGGGCGGCCGCCACCGCGCCGGGCCACATGCGGGTGTGTTCGAGGGCGATCACCGCGGCCATGGGACGACGGCCAAGCCCGGGAACATGATGGATCACAGCTCTGTGGGTCCCGCACGCCGATCCCGGTGCACGGACCTCGGAAGGGCGCCTACGCGGCATGGCCCTTTCTGATCGATGACATGATCACGATGATCGCACACGAGAGCGGGCCGACGACGTCCTCCCTTGGTTCAGCGTCGGGACCGGTCACGGATCGCGGCCTCGATGCGAAGGCCAACGCCTATGAGGGCGATCCCGATGAAGACGGTCACCCACAAAGGCGAATCACTCGATTTGGTGTTCACCTGGACGATGGCCAGCAGTACGCCCAGGACGATGGCGATGAGGCCCGCCAGTCCGATGGCCTCGGGAGTCTCGTGGCGGCGCCAGTCCGTCTTGGGATCTTCTGGTTCGGTCACGGTCGCGAGCCTCCCATATGGCTGCGGTAGGGCGTTGCAGAGGTACGGCGGTCACGAGTCACGCGGCCTGCCCATTGCGAGGTCTATGAAAGCGGTGTTTCTGCTCGGCGGCGCGGACTGCGTGCTGGTTCTGATGCTGGAGGGCGTGGAATGCCAGGAGTGCCGCCCAGACTTCGCTTGCCTGCCGGTGCGGTCCTCTGACTGTCTCCTCGTAGCGGCCTGGTTCTTCGCCGGTATCGGTCGTGGCGGCACGGCGTGCTCGCGACGGTCATGGGGAAGAGGTGACCTCGTCGAGGAGGCCGTTGATGACCGGGACTCGGCGTTCGGTGTGGTCTTTGGTCGCGATGACGGCCATGGTCAGGTCCAGCTCCGGGACTCGGGCGTGCAGGTTGCGCAGGCCCGTCCAGCCTCCTCCGTGCCGATGGACGCGGTACGCGCCGTGGGCGCGGACGCCGATGCCCCAGGCGTAGTCGAGTGGTGTTCCGTCATCGAGGTGGCCTGGGGTCTGCAGGAGCTCCGAGATGCCGAGTTCGTCGGCGTTGAGCGCCTGGCCCCAGCGCAGCAGATCGTTGAGGGTCGTCCATACCCCTCCGTCGCCCAAGGACAGCGGGGCCGGGCGCGGCCGGGCAAGCGGTGCGGCACCCGGGGGCGCAGGGTCAGGCCCGACCCAGTAGCGGGTGTCCGGCATCGCCAGCGGGGCGAAAAGGTGGCGTTGCGCGAAATCGGGCAGCGGCCGGCTCGCCGCTCGTTCCACCGCTGCGGCGAGGCAGACGTATCCGGCGTTGGAATAGACATGGGCGGTGCCCGGTCGGTGGTCAAGGGTCGGGAACTGGGTGAGTGCCTGGATGATGCCCGAGCTGGTCCGATCGGGGTCGCCGGTGGTGATGGCGTCGATCTTGTGGTCGGCGGGGAGGCCCGCCGTGTGATGGATCAGGTGGCGCAGGCTGATGGTGCCGGACCATGCCGGTAGCTGAGGCAACCAGGACGACAGAGGCGCTTCCACGTCCAGCGCGCCCTGCCGGACGAGCAGGGCTGCGCAGGCCGCGGTCATCTGCTTGGACAGTGATGCCGCGTAGACGGGCGTCGTGGCGGTCAGCCCCCGGGTGAGGGAGAAGGGAGGAACGCCGCGACGTTCCAGCCCGACCGCAAGCGGTTCGTCACCGCGGTAACCGGCTTCGGAGAGGAGGGCTGTGACGCGCTGGCGCAGCTGGGACACGGGATGATCTTTTCAGCGCCGCTCAGTCCGCACCAGCGGGTGTTCCTCCGATACCGTCACGCACGTGGACGACGATGACGCCTTCATCTCCTCGCCGTTGAGCGATGACGCCCTTCTCGTCGGGAGCGGCATCGCCGTAGTGCTGCTGCTCCTCCCCACCATCATCTGGCTGACTGTGACATTGCTGCGCGGCCGTCAATAGGTCCGGCGACGGCAGCCGTATCGAGCAGCTCTACCGCGAGCACTGGCATGTGGTCTGCGGATATCTCGTGCGCCGGACCTGTGACCCGCACCTCGCCGAGGACCTCGCTCAGGAGACGTTAGTCAAGGCCACCCGCGCGATGCTCGGCCGGCGCGGCGAGTCCCCGGCTGTTCCGTCTCGTCGGTCAAGACCGCCCTAGTGGCGGGCCCGCGCCGCCCGGCTGCCCGAGTCGATGTACGCCCTGGCGGTGGTCGAGTTCGCCGAGCCGTTGGGGGAGCGTGAGTTCTCGGCGTTCGCCCAGCGACAGGGAAGGGTCCCACCGGAGATAGCGATCTATCGGGCCGGTGGGACCCCCATCAGCTTGGCGTTTGGACACCCGTCTGCCCGACGCGCCACAAGGCGACGTCCCGAAGCTCGCCGCCGCCGAGCTCCCCCGGAACGGGCTGGCCGGCCTGGCGTACGCCTATGTCACCCAGCACGTCCGCGTCGCCGACCTCCGCGCCCTGATCGACGACCCTCGAATCCGCGCGATCAGGCTGGCCGACGTCGCGTACGATCTCACCGGCCTCAACTGATCGTGGGCGCCTGGGCGGCGGGCTTGCCGTACCAGCGGAAGAGATGGTCGTCCAGGTCCTGCTGGTCGTCGCCGATCCAGGCGACGTGGCCGTCGGGGCGGAGCAGGACGCACGGGACGTCCAGTTCCGCAGAGGGGTCCGTGAGGTGGTCGACCCGGTCGGACCAGTCGCCGGCGGTCAGGTGTCCGGTGCGGTCCAGCAGCAGGCCGCGGCCGCGGTGCAGCAGGTCGTAGAGGTGGCCCTGTCGCACGGCGAGGTCGGGCAGGCGACGGCCGAGGAGGTCGGGGCCCGGGCCGAGGTCGTAGCGGACGGCGGTCGCGATGATCTTCTCGATCAGATGGCGGTTCACCTCCTCGAAGTCCATCAGTTCGGTGAGCAGCCTGCGTACGGCCTGCGGGCCGGGCTCGGGGGACAGCAGTTCCGTCTGGGCGCGGGTGTTGTCCAGGACGTCCTCGGCGACCGGACGGCGTTCGGCCTCGTAGGTGTCCAGCAGCGGGTCCGGGGCCCAGCCGCGGATCTGCGCGGCCAGTTTCCAGCCGAGGTTGACGGCGTCCTGGACGCCCAGGTTGAGGCCCTGGCCGCCGATGGGCGGGTGGATGTGCGCCGCGTCGCCGGCCAGCAGCACCCGCCCGGCCCGGTAGCGTTCGGCCAGCCGGGTGGCGTCCCCGAAGCGGGACAGCCAGCGCGGGGAGTGCACGCCGAAGTCGGTGCCGGCGATGGCGCGCAACTGCTGCCGGAAATCGTCGAGGGTGGGCGGTTGCGCCCGGTCGCTGACCTCCGCGGCGGGGACCAGGACGCTGTAGACCCGTTCGCCGAAGGGCCGGAGCCAGAATCGCCGATGGGTCTCGCGGAGCTCGGCCGTCCTGGCGGCGACCTCCTCCGGCGGGACGCCCACTTCCATCTCGCCCATCAGCGTGTCGGACCGTGAGGGCTCACCGGGGAAGCCGATGCCGAGCAGTTTGCGTACCGTGCTGCGCGCGCCGTCACAGCCGACCAGATAGCGCGTACGCAGCCGTTCGCCGCCGGCCAGCTCGACGGTCACGCCCTCGTCGTCCTGGCTGAGACCGGTGACCGTGCAGCCGCGCCGGACCTGCGCGCCCAGCTCGGTCGCGTGCTCCTCCAGCAGGCGTTCGACGACGGGCTGCGGGATGCCCAGCAGGTAGGCGTACGCGGAATCGAGGCTCTTGGGCGCGGGTTTGGCGATGGCGGCGAAGACGCCGCCGGCCGGACGCCGTCGCCCGTGCGGGAGCAGGCGGTCCAGCAGTCCGCGCATCGCCATCAGCTCCAGGCTGCGGGCGTGCAGGCTGACGATGCGGACGAACGACTTGGGCTCGGTCTCCTTCTCCAGGACGAGGACCCGTACGTCGTGCAGCCGCAGCTCGGCGGCCAGCATCGCGCCGGTCGGACCGCACCCGGCGATGATCACGTCGAAGGGGGAAGCGTGCATAGGTGTTGCCTTTCGGGGAGTGCCTTGTTGGCAGGGCGCTCCCGGCGACACCTACGTCAATCGCCCGGCCGTGACGGGAAGGGGGAGCACCCACGGCGATACAGCGTTCATGGGTCTCACCTCCTCGGGCGGCGTCACGGTCGCCTGCACGCTACAAGCCCGGCCGTCATCCCGTCCAACCCTTTTCCGGCCACGCGTACGGGGGCCAGGCGACGTCGTCGATCGCGAGGAACGGCGAGCGCGCGACCGCCGTCGGCGTCATCCCGGCGAAGGCCATGACGTCCCTGTTCAGGTGGGACTGGTCGGCGTAGCCGCTCTCGGCCGCCACCGAGGCGGCCCGCTGCCCGGCGGCCAGGCGGTGGGCCGCGTGGTCGAAGCGGATGAGCTGGGCGACCCGTTTGGGTGTGAGGCCGATCTGGCCGCGGAAGCGGGACCACAGGCGCTTACGGCTCCAGCCGGTCTCGGCGACCAGCCGCCCGACGCGTACCCGGCCTCGACCGGCCACCATCCGCCGCCAGGAGAAGGCCACCTCCGGGTCGACCGCCCGGCGCGGGTCGGCCCTGCGGACGAGCGCGCTCTCCGCGATCGCGAAGCGCTCCTGCCAGGAGCGGGCCTCGCGCAGGCGTTCCTGGGTCAGCAGGGCCTCGCGTCCCCACAGGTCGTCGAGCGCGGCCACCGTCCCGCCCAGCTCCGTGGACGCGCCGCCCAGCACGGCATGGGCGACGATCGGCGAGAGGCGTACCTGCAGGCACTCCGCGCTCCTGGCCGGCCCCCGCCCGCGGGCCCGGTCGGGCGCGAGGCCGGCGACGACGCGCTCCCGCTGCCGCGCGCCGCGGCCGTCCTCGACGACGAACGGCTCGTCACCGAGGTCGAACAGCACGGTGACGGCGGGGTGCGGCACCAGCGCGATGTCGGTGAGCTCGTTGGCGCGGTCGCTGAAGCCCGCCATCGTGACCCCGGGCAGGCCGGCGGGACGCGACGGGAGCGTGATCTTCCATGGCGGCCTGGTCGATCCCACGTCGACATGGTACGAGCCGGGGTCGCACGCCGATCGCGCACTCACCCCGTCAGCTTCGCCAGCCACGGATGCCCGGGGTGCACGAGCTGCAGCCACTCGCCGAGGGCGTCCCGCCGCGCCCGGCTCAGCAGCGGCAGCACCCCGTCGAAGTCCGCCTGGTCCTTGGGCCGCACCGCCTTCGCCTTGAACAGCAGCACCAGCTCCGGCACCAGGTACGGGACCCCGTCCGCCGTCCACTCGATGATCGCCTCGTACGGCAGCCTCAGCCGCTCGTCCCGCCGGCAGATCCACGTCCCGCCGTCGTGCGGCTCGCGGAAGACGTCCAGCAGGAACCGGCCGGTCGCCGGGTCGCGCAGCCAGGTCTGGTGCGTGGCCGCCAGCGCGTCGGCTCCCGCCTCCGGCCAGACCAGCCCCGAGCCGATCGCGTCGAACGCGAACTCGGGGAAGCGGGCACGGATCTCCGGGAACCTCGCCGCGGGCACCGCGATCTCCAGGTCGCCGTGCGGCCGCGACCGTACGCCGCGGAACAGGTCGAGCGCCCATCCGGCGGCGACGTACCAGGGCGTGCCGATCCCGTCCAGCCGCTCCGCGACCTGGCGCGGGTGCCAGGCGTCCGCCCAGCGGGCTTCCAGTTCGCCCGCCTCGAACACAACGCCGCCGGGCGGCGGGGACGCGGTCATCGCCCCAGCCTAGTGCCGCGTCAACTGCTCGATTAGCTGTCACTATTCGGTTATGTCGGACAGTGCTGCAGAACAGTACCGAGCGGGCGAGACGGCCCTGCTGGCCGTGCTGGGAGAGGCCGAGCCGCTGGTGGGGCCTTGGCGGCGGCGGTTCGACGCGGTGGCCGCGGCGGGGGTGCCCGCGCACGTGACCGTGCTCGTGCCGTTCCTCGACCTCGGCCGCCTCGACGCCGCGACCATGAACGACCTGAGTGCTCTGATCGGCGAGCACGGACCGTTCACCGTCCGGTTCGACAGGTGCGGGCGCTTCCCTGATGCGCTCTATCTCGCGCCGACGCCCGACCGGCCCTTTCGCGAGCTGACCGAGGCCGTCGCCGCGCGGTGGCCGGAAGCGCCGCCTTACGGGGGTCGTTTCGCGGACATCGTCCCGCACCTGACCGTCGCCCACCGCCAGGAGGAACACGTCTACGACGAGGTGGAGGCCGCGCTGACCGCGCGACTGCCGCTCACCGCGTCCGTCGCGTCGATCGCCCTCTTCGTCTGCGACGGCGACCGGTGGCACCGGCGCGCCGAGTTCCCGCTGAAGGGGGCCTGACGTCAGCTCGCCGCGCGGTCGCCGAGCGGGCGGCGGCGCAGCGCGGGGTCGGTCAGGGGCGCGGGGTTCCAGAGGGCGATCGGCTGGTAGACGTTGGCGCCGGGCGGCACGAGCTCGTCGATCCGGTCGAGCACGGCGTCGTCGAGCACCAGCGAGGCGCCCTTCAGCAGGCCCTCCAGCTGCTCCATCGTACGAGGGCCGAGGATCACCGAGGTGACCGCCGGATGCGAGGCGGCGAAGGCGACGGCCAGCTCCGGCAGGGTGCGGCCGAGCTCGTCCGCCAGCTTCACCAGCCCCTCGACGACCTCCAGCTTGGCGGCGTTGACCGGGATCGACGGGTCGAACCGCTCGGGAGCGCGGGCGGCGCGGCCCCGCGACAGGTCGATCTCCCGGCCCTTGCGGTAGCGGCCGGTCAGGAACCCCCAGCCCAGCGGGCTGTAGGTGAGCACGCCCATGCCGAGCCGCTGCGCCGTGGGAAGGACGTCGCCCTCGATGCCGCGGGCCAGGATGTTGTACGGCGGCTGCTCCGTACGGAACCGGTACAGACCGCGCTGCCGGGCCACGTGGTAGGCCTCGACCGTCTCGTGCGCGGGGAAGGCCGAGCTGCCGAAGGCCCGGATCTTGCCCTGGCGCACCAGGTCGGTCAGCGCGGCGAGGGTCTCCTCGATGTCCGTACGGTGGTCGGGGCGGTGGATCTGGTAGAGGTCGATCCAGTCCGTACGCAGCCGCCTGAGACTCGCCTCGACCGCGCGCGTGATCCAGCGCCGCGAGTTGCCGCCCCGGTTGGGCCCCTCGCCCATCGGGAAGTGCACCTTGGTCGCCAGCACCACGTCGTCCCGCCGGCCCTGCAGCGCCTTGCCCACGATCTCCTCCGACTCGCCCGCCGAGTACATGTCGGCGGTGTCGACGAAGTTGACGCCGTGGTCGAGCGCGGTGTGGATGACGCGGATGCTGTCGTCGTGGTCGGGGTTGCCGGCCGCGCCGAACATCATGGTGCCGAGGCAGTAGGTGCTGACCTCGATGCCGGTGCCGCCGAGGATGCGATATCTCATGATCCGAACCGTAGGATCTAGAGCGCACTCTAAGGCAAACTGAATGACATGTCGGGTTTGAGCATCGGCCAGGTCGCCGAACGCACCGGGCTCAGCGTGCACACCCTCCGGTTCTACGAGCGGGAGGGGCTGCTGGCCCAGCCGGTACGCCGAGGCGCCGCGGGACACCGCGTCTACGACGAGGACGACGTCGACTGGCTCGGCGTGTGCATCCGGCTGCGGGCCTCCGGCATGCCCCTGACCGACATCCGGCGTTACACCGAGCTCGTCAGGGCGGGCCAGGGCAACGAGGCCGAACGGCTCGAGGTGCTGCGCGAACACCGCGAACGCGTGCTCGCCCAGAGGCACGAGCTGGACGAATGCCTCAAGCTGATCACCTACAAGGTCGGCATCTACGAGAGCCGTCTGGGCCTGCGGGACCACGTGCCGGACTGTGCGCCCCTGTCTCAGGAGAGCAGGCCGGGCTAGGCTGCCGTCCATGCCCTCGCTCGTACGCCGTCGCCTGACCCCCGCGGAGACCGGCCCGGCGCTGCGGGCGCTGTGCGCGTGGACGCCCGCCGACGTGCCGGGCGGGGGCCTCCATCCCGGGGACGTGGGCTGGTACCTGCGCTTCGACGACGCGGCCGTCCTGCTCTGGCTCGATGACGGTGAGCCGGTGGCGGCCGGCTTCCTCGACGGCCCCGTGCTGCGCGTGACGGCCGCGCCCGGCGCCGACCTGGAGGCGCTCGCCGCCGACGCCGAGGAGGCGCTGGGGCCCGGCGACGACTGGTGCGACGGCCTGCCGATGCCCGGATGGGAGCTCGACCAGGACGCGCCGTGGCTGGTCATGTCGTGGACGCCGCGCCCGGTGCCGGACCACGGGGAGCCGGTCGGCGCGGACGACGCGGCCGATCGGGTGCTGGTGCAGCGGGCCGCGTTCGAGGGCTCGACGTTCACCGTCGAGCGGTGGCACGCGATGAAGCGGTCGCCGGCGGGCGAGCTGGCCGTGGAGACGCTCGTGCGCACGCCCGAAGGGGAGCCCGCCGCCGCCGCGACCGGCTGGTTCGCGGGCGCGGGCAGGTGCGGGCTGCTCGAACCGGTCGGCACCCACCCCGACCACCGCGGGCACGGCTACGGCCGCGACGCCGTGCTGGGCGCGTGCGCGGCCCTCGCCGAGCGCGGGGCGAGCGCGGTCGCCGTGGTGACGCCGGCCGCGAACGAGGCCGCCGTGGCGCTGTACCGCTCGGCCGGCTTCGCCGTCGTACGCGAGCACCACGACCGGGTCCGAGCCGGCCGACCAGCCTGAACGCAAGCTCAGCCGGTCTCCCGCCGGCCCGACGCGGCTCCGACGGGGAACGGGATCCAGGCGTTCCATGGGTGGGTGTCGGCCGTGGTGCCCCGCCTGTCGTGGTCACCCGGCAGGGTCATGGGGTGCTCGCGCCGATGGTCTCGGCGAGCTCCACGGGCAGGGGATACGGATGTTCCGTGGGGAGCATTCCGGTGACGTCGTTCCCGGCGCGCAGGGCCCGCCGGATGTCCTCGACGCGATCGGTCAGGTCGGTGATCCGCAGGGTCCACCGGTCGACGTAGCCGGCGACGGCGTCGCCGGACAGTCCCACCTGAAGGGACCGGTACGGCAGGGCGTTGTGGTGGGGGTCGCGCTCGGGGTCCCACTGGATCCGGACCGGGCTTTCGCGCAGCCGCCTCTTCCACACGTCATGGTCGGTCCCGGGGTCCGGATGGCTGAGGCAGGAGTGCCGGAGCGCCCACTCGAACCCCTCCCGCGTGATGTCCACGGCGAGAACCCTGGTCTGGCCGGGCTTGGTGGCCCATCCGCAGCGGTACATCATCCACAGGAAGGACGGTTTGATCCAGGTCATCCGTTCGCGCTTGAAGGGCGGGACGAAGCGCTGCGCGGCCACGGCGGGAGCCGCGATGGCCGGGGCGTACGCCTGGTAGAAGGTGATCGCGTCATCGGTGAAGGCGGCACGGATCTGCCGGTACGGCACATTCATGCCTGTGAAGCATGACGAACCGCGCGCCCGCCGGGCAAACGGATTAACGGCCCGCTTCCAGCGCCCGGCCCCGTATGAGGCGCCAGAGCAGGTAAGCCTGCAGCAGCCCCACGGCGGTGAGGATCACGATCAGCAGGACGGGCTGCCCGGCCGCGTCCCAGGCCCACCACACGAGCGGCCCGAGGGGGAAGGTGACGACCACGAGGGCGACGCCGGTGAGCAGGATCGGGTCCTGGACGGTCAGCAGGATGACCACCGAGACGACGCCGAGGAGCGCCACCAGCGCGGCGTACCCGCCGGAGAGGACCGCCGCCAGACGGCCGTTACGGTATCGCCTCACTCCTTTACGCTAACTCAGCACGCGCTGCGGGGTGAGCCGGATGACGACGCGGACGGCCTCCGGGGGGAGCTGAAGATACTCCTCGCCGGCGCCCTCGCCCTCGTAGCGCTCGGCCAGCGACACCGCCAGCCGCCGCCCCTCGTCCACGGTGACCGTGGCCGTGCCGCGGACCTCGACGTAGCGGTCGGAGTCGGCGAGGTCGAAGACGCACAGGCTGGCGCGCGGGTCGCGTTCCAGGTTGCGGATCTTGCGCCGGCCGGCCTGGGAGGAGATGACGACGTCGTCGCCGTCGGTGCCGATCCAGACGACGGAGGTCTGCGGACTGCCGTCGGGGTTGACGGTGGCGAGGACGCCGACGTTGGGCGCGTCGAGGAGCCGCCGGACGGCGTCGCTGAGCGGAACGGTCATGATCAGCAGCGTACGCGCTCAGCCGGCGATCCGGCCGCTGCGGAAGGTACGCCGGTAGGCGTCGGGCGGGACGCCGACCGTGCGGTTGAAGTGGCGGCGCAGCGTGGCCGCGGTGCCCATGCCGGTGGCCGCCGCGATGGCGTCCACGCTGTCGTCCGTGGTCTCCAGGAGCTCCTGGGCGCGCCGGATCCGCTGGGTGTGCAGCCACTGGAGCGGCGTGGTGCCGGTCATGGACTTGAAGTGGCGGCCGAGGTGGCGCGAGCTGAGGTTGGCCCGGCGCGCGAGGTCCTCCACGGTCAGCGGCTGGTCGAGGTGCTCGACGGTCCAGCCGAGCAGCTCGCCGAGCGGGTGGCCGTCCGGCTCGGGCACGGGGGTGGCGACGAATTGGGCCTGGCCGCCGGGCCGGTGCGGCGCGACGACCAGCCGGCGGGCGATCGCGTTGGCGACCGCCGAGCCGTGGTCGCGGCGGACGAGGTGCAGGCACAGGTCGAGGGCGGCGGCCTTGCCCGCGGCGGTGAGCACGCGGCCCTCGTCCACGTAGAGGACGTCGGCGTCGACCTCGATGCCGGGGTGGCGGGCGGCCAGCGCCTCGGCGTGCGCCCAGTGCGTGGTGGCCCGCCGCCCGTCCAGCAGCCCGGCGGCGGCCAGCACGAACGCGCCGGTGCAGAGCGAGGCCACCCGCGCGCCGGCGTCGTACGCGGCCCGGACGGCGGCGACGAGGTCGGCCGGCGGGTCCACGTCGACCTCGGCCCAGCCGGGGACGATCACGGTGTCGGCGCTCGCCAGCCGGTCGAGCCCGCAGTCGGGTTCGAGCAGGAAGCGGCCGTCGGCGCGTACGGGTGCCGCGCCGCAGATCACGGGCTCGTACCAGTGGCTGACCGGCATCGGCGGCGCGCCGCTGAACAGCTCGTAGGCCAGGGCCAGCTCGAAGTGCAGGATCCCGTCGGCGACGGCTATCGCTACTGTGCTCACGTCCGGAATTGTACGCATCATGTCGTTCCGGACGCTCGTGCGGTGACCACCTGTCGCGCCACGATGTGGGGGTGAGGCTTTCCTGCGGCAAGGGAGTTGTGATGATCACGGTTTACGGCGCATACGGGCACACGGGCCGCTTCGTGGTGGCGGAGCTGCTGCGGCGCGGGCTCGTGCCCGTCCTCGCGGGGCGGAACGGCGGCAAGCTGCGTGACCTGGCCGCCGAATACCCGGAGCTGGAGGTCCGTGAGGCGTCGGTGGACGACCCGGCGGCGCTGGACCGGGCGCTGGCCGGGGCCGACGCGGTGATCAACGCTGCCGGGCCGTTCGCCGACACCGCCGGTCCCGTGATCGAGGCGGCGCTGCGCGCCGGCGTTCCTTACGTGGACGTGGCGGCCGAGATCGAGGCGAACCTGGACACGTTCCGGCTGTACGCCGAGCGGGCCAAGGAGGCGGGGGCCGTGGTCGTGCCCGCGATGGCCTTCTACGGCGGCCTCGGCGACCTGCTGGTCACGGCGGCCATGGGCGACTGGCGGGAGGCGGACTCGGCGCACGTGGCGTACGGGCTGGACAGCTGGCACCCGACGACCGGCACCCGTGACGCGGGCGCGGTCTCCCGGCGGCGGCGAGGCGGCCGGCGGGTGCGTTACGCGGGCGGGCGGCTGGAGTACCGCGACGACGCCGCGCCGACCGGCACGTGGTCGTTCCCCGAGCCGGCCGGCGAGCGGGACGTGATCGGGGAGTTCTCGATGGCCGACATCGTGACCGTGCCGAGCCACCTGGCGATCCCCGAGGTGGTCTCGTACATGACGGTCGAGGCGGCCAAGGACCTCTCGGGCGCCGACACGCCGGCCCCGGTCGCGGTGGACGAGCTCGGGCGCTCGGCGCAGTCGTTCGTCGTGGACGTACGGGTGCGCGCCGGCGCGGCCGAGCGGCGGGCCGTGGCCAGTGGGCAGGACATCTACGCCGTCAGCGCCCCGCTCGCCGTGGAGGCCGTGCAGCGGATCCTCACCGGGCGGACCAGGGCCGTCGGGGTGGCCTCGGCGGGGGAGATCTTCGACGCGGCGGACTTCCTGGCGGCGCTGGCGCCCCACATCGTGGTCGAGCCGGACCACGCCTCCGCCGGTCGGTGACGGGTCAGGGCTGGCCGGCGGCGTCCTGGAAACGGGAGTGCCCCGGGCCGTCCTCGGGGGAGTCGTCCGGGCCGGGCGTCTCGCGGCGGCGGTGCAGCCGCAGCAGGTGCCGCGGCGTCGGCTGTCGGGTGTCGTGCGGGGGCGTGTCGGCGACCGGCGCCGCGACAGGCCGGTAGGCCATGAAGAGCTCCAGCCGGGAGTGGCCTTCCGGATGGTCCAGACGTACCTCGTCGCACACCTGGCGGATCACCCAGAGCCCCATGCCGTGGGTGGGCGGCCAGGGCGGCGAGCGGTCCAGGTCGGCCGGTCGGAGCCGCCCCGCCGGATCGACGATCTGCACGCGTACGCCGTGATCGGCCCGCGACAGATGGACCGAGCCGGTGCCGGCCCCGTGGTCGAGGACGTTGGTGACGGCCTCGTTGACCGCGAGCACCAGGTTCTGGAGCCGCTCACCCGCCAGCCCCGCCTCCTGGGCGAAGCCGCGCACCGCCTGGCGGGTCCCGGCCAGGTCGGCGTCGATCGGCAGCGTCATGGCGGCCGGTCTGTCCATCCTTCCTCCGTCCTCGACGTCGGCGGAACGGCTCTCGGACATGTCCCCGCGAGCAGCCCCCGGACGCCGTTCACACACTCAAGTGTCGCGCGTGAACGTGCCGAACGGTTGCAGATCGCTTAACACGTACAAGTTGGTCGAATCACCATAAAGGAAAAGCCCCCTCGCCGCCGTGCGGTGCGGGCGGCGAGGGGGACACGGTCGGGCTGTTACCGCAGGTGGCGGCGTCGGCCGTACATCCCGGCGGCCAGCGCCACACCGGCACCGGCGAGGACCACCTGGAGGACCAGCTCGATCCAGTCGATGCCCCTGGTGTCGGCGACCCCGAACGCGGCGGCGAGGGCGGTGCCGATCAGCGCGGCGACGATGCCGATCACGATGGTGAGCCAGATCGGGATGTTCTGGCGTCCGGGGACGACCAGACGGCCGAGAACACCGATGACGAGCCCGATGATGAGGGCGGAGATGATGCCGGTGACTGCCACGCTGCACGCTCCTGTCGCTTGGCGACCTGACCCTGGGGCAGGTCAACGCTTCATAACCTGACAGTCGAGTGCTGCCCATTTGCGCAAAGCGGAAACAAGCCCTCTTGCCGCTATTCGCTCACCTCGATCGCGAACGCGGGGCAGACCGCGGCCGCCTCGCGCACGGCGGCGTGCCGGTCGGCGCCCGGCTCGGCGTCGAGCAGGACGACGATGCCGTCCTCGTCACGCTGGTCGAAAACCTCCGGCGCGATGAGCACACACTGCCCAGCGCCACAGCACTTGTCCTCGTCGACGGTCACTTTCATGGCAGATGTCTCCTTGAACGAGATCCGAACGGTTACCAGCGGACCGGAACGGTACGGAGGCCGCCGACGGCCAGCCCCTCGACCCGCTCCAGCTCCGCCTCGGGGGCGGCCAGCTCCAGGGTGGGCAGCTTGCGCAGCAGCACCTCCAGCACGACCTGCAGCTCGGTACGGGCCAGCGCCTGCCCGAGGCAGGAGTGCGCGCCCGCGCCGAAGGCCAGGTGCGGGTTGGGGCTGCGGGTCAGGTCGAACTCCTCGGCGGCCTCGAAGGCGCTCTCGTCCCGGTTGGCGGCGGCCATGCTGCAGATGACCGTGGTGCCCTTGGGCAGCTCGACGCCGCTGACCTCGGTGCCCTCCTTGAGGTAGCGCGGCAGGCCGAAGCCGGAGTTGGCGTCGAGACGCAGCGATTCCTCGACCGTTGTGCGGATCAGCGACGGGTCGGCCAGCAGCGCCTCCCAGCGGCTGCGGTCGGCGAGCAGCATGGAGACCATCTTGCCGATCATGTTGGCGGTGGTCTCGTGCCCGGCGACCAGCAGCGCCATGCCGGTGACCAGGATCTGCAGGTCGTTGAGCCCGCCGTTCTCGGGGCCGCCGGCCGCGATCAGCTCGCTCAGCAGGTCGTCGCCGGGTTCGGCGCGCTTGCCGGCCAGCAGGTCGGTCATGTACTGGAAGAACTCGGCCTGGGCGGCCTCGGTCTCGTCCTTGCCGTAGCGGGTGAGGTTGAGCAGGGTGTCCGACCAGTACGAGAACCGGTCGCGGTCCTCGGCCGGCACGCCCAGCATGTCGCAGATGACGTACACCGGCAGCGGGAAGCCCAGCGACGCCTTGAGGTCGCCCGGCGCGCCGCGCTCGACCATCTCGTCGATGAGGTCCTCGGCGATTCTGGCCATCGCGGGCCGCATGGCGTTCATCCGCTTGGCGGTGAACCACTTGCTGACCAGCCGCCGCCACTGCTGGTGCTCCTCCCCGCTGTCGGGGATGATCATCGCCATCTCGCTGTTGAACACGCCGCCGCCGTCGGCCGAGAGCCGGGCCGCGTCGGGCGCGTTGAGCTGGCGGGTGAAGCGCGGGTCGGCCAGCACCTGCCGGACGTCCTCGTAGCGGGTCAGCAGCCGGGCCCGGTCGCCGCTCGGCAGCTCGACGTGCGCCACCGGGCACTTCCCGCGCAGCTCGGCCCATTCCGCGGGCGGCCGCAGCGCCGCGTCGTTCGGGATGGGGTAGGGCAGGACCTGCTCGTCGATGCTCATTCGCTTCTCCTTGAGTGGTCGGACGATCTCGTCACGCGGGCGTGAGCGGCTGGAGCAGGACCTGCTGGCGCAGCAGGCGGGCCTGTTTGGGCATGTTCCAGCCGAGCACGGCGGTGACCTGGCCGCCCTCCCGGTAGAGGGCGGCGAAACGGTGCTGCTCGGGGTCGCCCTCGGCGACGGTCACCTCGGCCGCCGGCGACGGCAGGCCGTGGGCCTGGATCTTGACGTCGTACTGGTCGGTCCAGAAGTAGGGGATCGGGGTGTACGGGCGGTCCGCGCCGAGCACGTTCGCCGCGACCGTCTGGGCCTGCTCGGTGGCGTTGGTGCGGTTCTCCAGGCGCAGCCGCCTGCCGAGTACTTCGTGGTGGAAGGAGGCCAGGTCGCCGACCGCGTAGACGCCCTCGGCGGCGCGGCAGCGGGAGTCGCACTCGACGCCGTCGCCCAGGGCGAGGCCGCTGCCGTCGAGCCAGCCGGTGGCCGGGCGGGAGCCGATGGCGACCACGACGACGTCGGCGGGCAGCGTCTCGCCGGTGGCCAGCCGCACGCCGGTGACCCGGCCGCCCTCGCCCTCCAGGCTCTCCACCGCGACGCCGAGCCGCAGCCTGACGCCGCGCGCGGCGTGCGTACGGGTGAGCAGGCCGCTGACGAACCCGCCGAGCGGGTCGCCGAGCACGGCCGGGCCGAGGCCCGCGAGGGTGACCTCCAGCCCGAGGCCGCGGGCGGTGGCGGCGATCTCGCCGCCCAGCACGCCCTCGCCGACGACCACGAGCCGGGTGCCGGCGGTCAGCTGGGCGCGCAGGGTGAGGGCGTCGTCCAGGCCGCGCAGCACGTGCACGCCCGCGAGGACGTGCTGGCCCGGCAGCCGGCACGGGGTGAGACCGGTGGCGAGCACCACGGCGTCGGCGCGCAGGACGCGGCCCGAGGCGGTGGTGACCGCGCGCCCGGCGACGTCCAGCGCCACGGCGCGCTCGCCCCGGACGAACTCCGCCTCAAGGGCGTCGAGCTGGGCCTGGCCGCGCAGCCGGGCGCGCTCGGGCTCCCAGGCTCCGGCCAGCACCTGCTTCGACAGCGGCGGCCGGTCGTAGGGGAGGTGGGGCTCGGCGTCCAGCAGCGTCAGCCGGCCGTCGTGGCCGAGCCGGCGCAGCGCCTCCGCGGTGCTCAGCCCGGCGGCGGACGCGCCGACGATCAGAACGTCCACAGGGCCTCTCCCTGCTCGCGTACGCTGGCTTGACCTGCACAAATGCGCATATCGCGATGATCCTTCCCGGCGGTCGGACTTGACCACAGTACCTTACAACTGCAAGTTAACTGACACATGTCGGCTAAAGGTAAACTCACGGATGTGTCCGGCATGAAAGACAGCAGAGCCCCATCCGTGGACCGGCGTGTCCTCCGTACGCGGTCGGCCCTGGCCCGCGCGCTCCTGACGCTGGTCGAGGAGCGAGAGCTGTCCAGGATCGGCGTGTCCGACGTGGCCGAGCGCGCCGGCGTCAGCCGCACGGCCTTCTACGACCACTACCGCGACGTCCACGAGCTGGCCGAGGCCGCCTGCACGGCGATGATCGACGGCCTGACCAGGTCGCTGCCCAAGCCCCGCCGCGACTCGGCCGACCTCCAGGGGGAGGCGACGCGGTCACTGGAGGCGTTCTTCGCCAGCCTGGCCGAGCACGCCGGGCTCTACCGGAGCCTGCTCGGGCCGCAGGGCAGCGCGCGGGTGGCCGACCACATCCGCCGCCGGCTGACCGACGGCGTGCGCGAGCACGTCCGCGAGGCGCACGACGTGCCGGCCGCGTTCACGGCGGGGGCGATCTACGGCGTCGCGGCCGACTGGCTGCAGCGCGGATGCCCCGAGCCGCCCGCCCGGATGGCCGCGCTGACCTGGCCGCTCTTCCACGCGCTCTACGATGTGGTGAGCACGTCCCCGCCGCCCGCGCCCTGATCCGGCCGCGGCCCGATCCGCCCGCCGTCTTGGTTCCCAAGTCGGCTCCAAGCCATGGACAAGAGCGATACCGCACCATGGCCGACCGTGAGCGGATATTTCAGAAAAACCTTCGCGAAGATCGCCGCGAGTACGGCGGTCGTCATGGCGGTCGCGCTGCCCGCGGCCCCCGCGGCGGCCGACGAGTCGCCCGACCAGCGGCCCGACGTCGCCGTCGGCACCTGGCTGGCCGCGCGCACGCAGCCGGCGGTCCAGCTGACCAGCTTCTCCTATACCGGCACCGTCGCCGTCCCGACGAGCACGATCAACGAGAACGCCTTCCAGCAGCTGACCCAGCAGGCCGTCATCGCCGTGCAGAACGGCAAGATCGCCTCTGACGAGCGCAGCATCGCCAAGTGGCTCTTCCAGCGCATCGCGGCCAACGTCGACGCCTACCTCGTCGAGACGACCCCGGAGCGTACGGTCGAGGCCGAGGTCGGCGGCATGTGCACCGGCTGGTGGGTCACCCCGGACGGCTACATGGTCACCGGCGCGCACTGCGTCCAGGTCGGCGACACCGAGCTCAACCAGCTCTTCGCGCAGCAGGCGCTGGCGAAGTTCAACGAGCAGGACGCGAAGGAGATCATCAAGGGCCTCCAGGGCATCGAGGCCGACGAGGAGATGGTCAAGCTCGCCCAGCAGATCTACATCACCTTCAACAGCACCCACATGCGGCTGCGCGGGCTCAAGCAGAGCCTGTCGGTGCTGCAGAGCCTGCCCGGCGGCGGCGTGGACAAGACCGCGAAGGCCGTCCCGGCCGAGCTGGTCTCGGTGGGCGAGAGCTACCCGGGCAAGGACTTCGCGCTGCTCAAGGTGAACGGGCAGCAGAACCTGCCGACCGTGCCGCTCGGCGAGGACGCCGACGTGCGCACCGGTGACACGCTCTACATCAGCGGCTTCCCCGGCCTGGTCACGAACACGCCGTTCTTCAGCCTGGAGTCGAAGCTGGAGCCGGCGCTGACCGAGGGCCCGTACAACGCCAAGCGCTCCACGCAGACCGGCGTGCCGTACATCCAGACCCAGGCCCCGTCCTACCACGGCAACTCCGGCGGTCCGGTGTTCAGCAAGGACGGCAAGGTCATCGGCATGCTGATCGCGGGCACGGTGAGCGAGGGCGGCGAGGCGTCGGAGAGCGAGAGCTTCGTGCTGCCGGTCAGCATCATCAAGGAGAAGCTCGGCGAGAAGAACATCAAGGCCGCCCAGGCGACCACGACCACGCGCTACAACGAGGCGCTGAACGACTACTTCCGCAACTACTACGAGGACGCGCTGCCGAAGTTCCGCGAGGTGCAGGCGCTCTTCCCGAACCACCCGTACGTGGCCAAGTACATCAGCGAATCGCAGACGGCGATCACGGCGGGCAAGGACGAGTCGCCCAAGCCCATGATGATGTGGGTGCTGCTCGGCGGCGGCGTGCTGGTCCTCCTGGTGCTGGGCCTGGTGCTGGCCCGGGTGCTGACCCGGCGCAAGCGGCCCGCCGTCTCCTACGGCCCGCCCGCGCAGCCCGCGTACAACGCGGTGCCCTCGCCCCCGTGGCAGCAGCACCAGCTCCCCGCCGGCTCCGGCCCCGGCCAGCACGTCAACGGCCACGACCACCAGTACGGCTCAGGCCCGCAGTACGGCTCCGGCCCGCAGTACGGCCCGCAGCACGACCCCCAGTACGGCTCAGGCCCGCAGTACGGCCCCGGCCCCCAGCAGGGCTCCGGCCCCCAGTACGGCTCGGGCCCCCAGTACGGCTCCGGTCCTCAGTACGGCCCCGGCGGCCAGTACGGCCAGCAGGGCTACTACGGCCAGCAGGGCCAGTACGACCAGTACGGCCAGCCCAGCCAGCACCCCGCCGACCCCACCCGTGACGTCCGCTACGGCCAGTTCGCGCCGCCGCCGGATGGCCACCAGCAGTGAGCGCCCGGGGCGCCTCCGGCCCGGCGCCGGACCGCCCCGAGCCCACCGGACCCTCCCGCTGAGACGTCCGATCGCCGCCAGCGAGCGGAGGTGACCGGCCGCGACAGTGGGACGTATGACCGAAACCACCACCCTTGTCGACGAGCACGTCCGCATCGAGCCGAACATCCTCTATTTCGGCACCCCGGTCGTGCTCATCTCGACACTCAACGAGGACGGCACCCCGAACCTGGCCCCGATGTCGTCCGCCTTCTGGCTCGGCTGGCGCGGCCTGCTGGGCCTCGGCGCGCGCGCCAGGACGGCGCAGAATCTGCTGCGCGCCCGCGAGTGCGTGCTGAACCTGCCGTCCGACGCCCTGGCCCCGGCCGTGGACCGGCTGGCGCTGACGACCGGCAGCGACCCCGTCCCCGAGCGCAAGTGGGAGCGGGGCTACCGGCATGTCGCCGACAAGTTCGGCCGGGCGGGGCTGACGCCGGTGCCGTCGGAGACGGTCGGGCCGCCGCGGGCCGCCGAGTGCCCGGTCGCCATGGAGGCCGTGGTCGAGGCGGTGCACCCGATCGGCGAGGACGGCGGCACGCTCGCCTTCGAGGTGCGGGTGCAGCGCGTGTGGGCGCACGAGGGGATCAGGCTGGCCGGCACGGACGACCACATCGACCCCGACGCCTGGCGTCCGCTCATCATGAGCTTCCAGAAGCTCTACGGGCTGGGGCCGCAGGTCCACCCGTCGACCCTGGCCACCATTCCTGAGCGGATGTACCGCCCGGACGACCTGGAGCGGGCCAGGTCCCTCTAGATCCCTCTAGAGCAGGACCCGCCAGACGTGGTCGGGGCACACGCGCGCGATCTCCTCGCGCGGCAGCCAGTCGGCGCGGGTGCTCTCGGAGCCCGGGGGCGGCGCGGTGGGAGCGCCGGGGCCGGGGACGACGGCGCGGAACATGGCCATGTGGGCGAGTGACGGGTAGCCGTAACCGGCCGGCGGCGGCTCCAGCAGCTCGATGCGCTGCCAGGCGAACGCGGTCAGCGCGGCGGGCGGCAGGCTCAGCCCGGTCTCCTCGCGCAGCTCTCGGACCGCCGCCTCCACGGCGCTCTCGCCCGGCTCCAGGTGACCGCCGGGGATGTCCCAGCCGCGGCCCTTCCTGTCGACGTACGTCATGAGGGTCCTGCCGAGCCCGTCGGTGACGAGGACGAACGCCGACGTGGTCGATGCGAGCGGCGGGATCTCGCCGGTGCGGATGACCTCCAGGCGGTGCGCCACGGGGATCCAGGGGACGACCCTCGTCGCGATCAAGTGGGCCACCAGGACACTTTCACGTCAAAGCATTGGAGATGTCAAGGCATTATTGGGGGGAAAAGTCCCGTTCCGTCCGCAATAGTGGGGGCACACCCTGTACCTGATCCGTAACATCGCGCGACTGTGGACCGTACTCATCCCCGCCCTTGCGCTGCTCTCGCTCGGGCTCTCCTGGGGCCGCGAACCGGCCGGCCCGCTCGTGATCGTCCTCGCGCTCCTCCTGGCCGGCGCGGTGCTCGCCGCCGTGCACCACGCCGAGGTCATCGCCCACCGCGTCGGCGAACCCTTCGGCTCGCTCGTGCTCGCCGTGGCCGTCACGGTGATCGAGGTGGCGCTCATCGTCAGCCTCATGATCTCCGGCGGCGACCAGACGTCCACGCTGGCCCGCGACACCGTCTTCGCCGCCGTGATGATCACCTGCAACGGCATCGTGGGGCTCTCCCTGCTCACCGTCACGCTGAAACGCCGGACCGCGGCGTTCAACGCCGAGGGCACCGGCAAGGCGCTGGCCACGGTGGCCACGCTCAGCACGCTGAGCCTGGTGCTGCCGACGTTCACGACGAGCGAAGGGGGACCGGCCTTCTCCGGCCCGCAGCTCGGCTTCGCCGCGGTGGTCTCGCTCGCGCTGTACGGGCTCTTCGTCATCACGCAGACGGTCCGCCACCGCGACTACTTCCTGCCGGTCGCGAGGGACGGCGCGCCCCTCGACCCCGAGGAGCACGCGCCGCGGCCCTCCGGCCGCACCGCCCTGGCCAGCCTCGGCCTGCTGCTGGTCGCGCTGGTGTCGGTGGTCGGGCTGGCCAAGGTCGAGTCGCCGGTGATCGAGGCCGCGGTGTCGGCGGCCGGGCTGCCGCAGGCCGTCGTCGGCGTCGCGATCGCGCTGCTGGTCCTGCTCCCCGAGACCATCGCCGCCGTCCGGGCGGCCCGCCGCGACCAGGTCCAGATCAGCCTGAACCTGGCGCACGGCTCGGCGATGGCCAGCATCGGGCTGACCATCCCGACCATCGCGGTGGCCTCGATCTGGCTCGACGGGCCGCTGTTCCTGGGGCTCGGCGGCACGCACCTGGTGCTGTTCGCGCTGACGGTCGTGGTGTCCACGCTCACCGTGGTGCCGGGGCGGGCCACGCTCATGCAGAGCGGGGTGCACCTGGTGCTGTTCGCGTCGTTCCTGTTCCTCGCGATCAGCCCCTGAGAATCAGACGCTGACCAAGCCTCGTCTCATCGCTCTGACGCCCAGGGCGAGGCCGGCCGCGGCGATCAGGCAGGCGGACGCGGTGCCGTACAGGACCGACGGGTCGGCGAGGTCGCCGGCGAACAACGCCCGCTGCGCGTCCACGATGTACGTCACCGGATTCACCTGCCCGATCGCCCGCAGCCACGCCGGGGCGCTCTCCAGCGGCAGCAGCACGCCCGACAGCAGCAGCAGGGGGAACAGGATCGACTGGCTGACCACGTAGAACAGGGTGCCGCTGGGGGCCGACCTGAGCGCCAGCACGAACGAGAACGCCCCCAGCCCCACCCCGAAGACCACGAGCTGGGCCAGCCCCGCGAGCACCCCGGCCGCGTGCAGCTCGAAGCCGAGCGGGATCGCCATCACGATGATCAGCACGGCCTGGACCAGCAGCAGCACGAGCGCCTTGAGCGCCCGGCCGACCAGCATCGCCGTCCGGCTGAGCGGCGTCACCATCAGCCGCTCCATCGAGCCGCCGATCAGCTCGACCAGCAGCGTGTAGCCGGAGGACATGGGCCCGGTCAGGCACATCATCACGAGGATCCCCGGCACGAACCACTGCCACGACGAGCCGACCGCGCCGTCCAGCAGCGCCCCGAACAGGAACAGGAACAGCAGCGGCTGTCCCATCTCGAACACCAGCGCCACCGGGTTGCGCAGCGCGGGCCGCACCTCCCGGGAGAAGACGGTGGCGGTGTCACGCAGGAACGTCGTCATCGGCAAGGCTTCTTCCTGTCAGGGCGAGGAACACGTCGTCGAGGGTGGGGCGGGCGGTCTCGGCCGTGACGACCTCGATCAGCTTCGCGTCGAGCGTGCGCAGGCACTCGGGCAGCGCGGCGGCGGCGTTGGGGACCCGCAGGCGCACGGTCGTGCCCTCCGCGGTGCCGCCGACGGCCGCGGCGGCCCGCGCGGCGTCGTCCGCGGTGCCGGTGGTGAGCGTGATGAGGTCGCCGGCCAGGTCGTTCTTGAGCTGCTCCGAGGTGCCGTCGGCGATGACCCGGCCGTTGTCGATGATCACCACCCGTTCGGCCATGGTGTCGGCCTCCTCCAGGTAGTGGGTGGTGAGGAACAACGTCGTCCCGTACGCCTCGCGCAGCCGGAGGATGTGCTGCCAGATCTCGGCGCGGCTCTTCGGGTCGAGCCCGGTCGAGGGCTCGTCGAGGAAGAGCAGGTCGGGGCGGTGGACGAGGCCGATCGCGAGGTCGAGGCGGCGGCGCTGGCCGCCGGAGAGCGTGCCGGGCGTCCGTTTGGCCAGCGGGGCGAGGTCGAGCAGGTCGAGCAGCTCGTCGGCGCGGGCGGCGGCCTCCCTGGGGCGCAGGCCGTAGCAGCGGCCCTGGGTCACCAGCTCGTCGCGGACGCGGAACTCCTCGCCGGCGCTGCCGCGCTGGCCGACGTAGCCGATGCGGGCGCGCACGGCGGCCGGCTCGGCGGCCACGTCGTGCCCGGCCACCGTGGCGGTGCCGGAGGTCGGGGGCAGGAGGGTGGTGAGGATGCGGAGGGTGGTCGACTTCCCCGCGCCGTTCGGGCCGAGGAAGGCCGTGAGCTGTCCGGCCTCGACGTCGAGGTCGAGGCCGCGGACGGCCTCCACCCTCTCCTTCTTGACTTTGAACGTACGGGTCAACGCCCGAGCGTGGATCATGGCGGTCGGTCTCCTGCGGGCATGACGAAGAAACCCCAGGTCGGGGCTCGGTTGGTCGGGATCTGCACCAGTTTGTGCAGGAAGAAGCGGCTTTGGCAAACGCGAATGTCACGTTCATAAACGGCTCTGACCTGCGGAAACACCACGTGGCGAGGGGTGTCGCGGACGGCGATTTCAGGGCCTCTGACGTGCGGTTTCCCGGTTCGCGGGGGCCGATTTCGGCTGCCGTCCTCCGGCGGGCGCGCGCGACCTGATGCTGTTTATTGATATTTCCGGCCTTGCGGAGTTCTGTCAGATTCCGTAAGGATCACCCGCGTGAAACGTCTGGGGCTATTAGCGGTAATCGCGGTGTCGGGGATTATGGGGGGCTGCGCGACCGCGTACGCGGCCGACGGGGTGCCCGGTGTCGACGTCAGCAACTGGACCGGCGAGATCGACTGGGCGAATGTCGCCGAAGGGGGCGGGAAGTTCGCGTTCGTGCAGCTCACCGAGGGCACGAACGTCCGCAATCCCGTATTCGACGCGCAGTTCGGCGGCGCCGCGTCGGCCGGTCTGTATCGGGGGGCCTATCACTTCGCGCAACCGCATGAATCCGACGGCGCCACCCAGGCCGACTTTTTCCTGCAGAACGGCGGCGACTGGATCGCGGACGGCCGCACCCTGCCCGGAGTGCTCGATGTCGAGGACAATCCGTACCGCGACAGAAACGGAAAGAACTCCTGTTACGGCCTGTCCGCGAAGGACATGGTCGCCTGGCTGAAGGCGTTCACCAAGCGCTACAAACAGCGCACCGGCCTCCAGGCGATCATCTACACCACCACGAGCTGGTGGCGGACGTGCACCGGCGACTCGGCGGCCTTCGCCGCCAATCCGCTGTGGCTGGCCCGCTGGGGCGCCGACCCCGGCGAGCTGCCGAAGAGCTGGACGTCCCACACCTTCTGGCAGTCGGCGGAGAAGGGGCCGCTCGCCGGGGGCGGCGACGTCTTCAACGGCACCGAGGACGAGCTCAAGGCCCTGGCCAACCCGCCGGCCGAGATCTCGGTCGCGGCGGCGGCCAAGAGCCGCAAGGCCTACACGGTGACGCTCAGGAACACCGGCCCGTACCCGGTCACGAACGTCCAGGTCGCGGCCCGGACGTTCGGCGGACAGCGGGTGACCGGCGCGCCGGACGGCTGCCGGGTGAGCGGCACGGCGGTCCGCTGCACGGTCGCCGAGGTCGCGCGGGGGTCGAAGGTGACGCTGACGTTCACCACCAAGCCGCGCAGGGCCAAGGGGACGGTGGGCATGAACGTGACCGTCGGAACGACGAAGTTCACCATCAAAGTCCGATAAGGCACCATAAGCTCCGAAACCTGGTGATTCGGGGGACGGAGACGTGATGAGCCGGCGCCGCACGGCCCTGGCCCTGCTGACGGCGCTGCTTCTCGCGCTGACCCTGGCCGCGTCCGTGCCGGTCTCGACCTGGACGCAGCCGCGCGTCGTGCGCCTGGCGTACGAGCTCGGGCGGCTCGGCATCGAGTACTCGTGGGGCGGCGGCCACGCCGAGCTCCCCGGGCCGTCCACCGGCACCTGCCAGGGCTACCAGGGCCGCATCCGGCCCTGCCCGGCCACCCGTACGCGGGGGCTGGACTGCTCGGGCTTCACCCGCTGGGTGTACGCCCTCGCGCACGGCCACGACGTGCTCGGACCGGGCAACACCGACGACCACGTACGCCGCATGCACCGCGTGCGCTCCGCCCCCCGCCCCGGCGACCTCGTCTTCTTCGGCGTCATCGCCGGCGACACCGTACGGACCCACCACGTCGGCGTCTACCTGGGCGGCGGCCTCATGATGAACGCCCCGGAGACCGGCGCGCGGGTCCGCGTCGACCGGCTCGCCGGCCGCGAGGACCTCGCCGGTTTCTACCGCTACTGAACGGGACGCCTGTGGCCGGCGGAAATTGAGAGACCCGGAGGCTACTCTGTGCGGCTATGGAAAGGCGATGGGTCGGTCTCGACGGATACGAGGTCGTGGGCGCCGTGCGGGCCGGGCGTCAGGTGCTCCGCGTGCGCCGGCACGGCCGGGTGGTCGCCGACTGCTCGTCCGTGGCCGAAGTGGCCCGCCACGTCGAGCTGGCCGACCTTTGTGAGGTTGTCGAGCTGCCCGTGCGGCGGGCCGGGCCGGAGAAGATCGCCGAGGTTCGGATCAGTTCGCGTCATCGCTGAGTGCCGTGTATGGTTACACCTGTCCGCAGCGCCGGACAGGCCCCTATAGCTCAGTCGGCAGAGCGTCTCCATGGTAAGGAGAAGGTCAACGGTTCGATTCCGTTTGGGGGCTCCATCCTGACAAGGCAAAACGCCCGGTCCGAGATCACTCGGGGCCGGGCGTTCGTGTTTTCGTACGGTCAGTCGTCGACCTTGGTGGACACTGTGTCGGGAGACGGGGCCTTGATCGACGCCCGGCGGCCCCACGAGGTGAAGCGGGTGTCGATGGTCATCGTCTTGCCGTCGAAGGCCGAGATGTCGAAGACGCCGGTGGCGGCGTACGAGCTGGTCACCCTGGTGACCAGGCCCGCGCCGCTCAGGGTGAGGCGGTAGGAGACCTTCGTGTCGTCGTGGAAGCGGAGCGGGATCGCGGCCGCGAACCACGGCGAGACCTTGTCCAGCTCCTTGAAGGTGATCGTGCCGGTCAGCGTGTTCCCGGCCCGCTTGCCCTTCTTCACCAGCGCGGCCAGCGTGCCCGGCTCGACCGGGTTGATCACCTGGCCGTAGTAGCCGCCGCTGCCCTGCATGCTGGTGCGGTACCAACGCTTGCCGGAGGGCAGCTTGTCCGCCCAGATGCCGCCGGACAGGTAGGAGGTCTTCCCGATGGTGACGGCCCGCTCCGGGCCCATGCCCTGGAGGCCCCTGGCCGTGATGTCGGACGCGGCGACCCCCTTCTTGCCGAACTGGAAGGTGCCGGTACGGCGCTGCAGCACCTGCTTGTCCGAGCCGTCGACCAGGATGGAGCTCTCGGTGAAGCGGACGCCGTGACCGGCGACCAGCTTGGTTTTCAGCGCGCGTACGGGGTCCTTGGGGGCCGCGGCCTGCGCGGGCAAGGGGGCCAGCAGCAGGGCGCCGCCGGCGGACAGGGTGATGATGATCATGCGTTTCATGGCAGGCGATCGTGCCAGTCCGCGATCACGAAAGCGTGCAGAACGGGCCCCGGCGGGGAATAGGATTTCTGCTATCGGGGTTCCTGATGCATACTGGTTCCACCCTTGCCCGATCAGGTGCGTTACGACTCTGGTCGCCGCGTCGGGTATCCTCTACGGGGCCGGGTTCATACCGGCCCAAAGGCGGAGTAGCTCAGTCTGGCAGAGCAAACGGCTCATAATCGTTGTGTCGCCGGTTCAAGTCCGGCCTCCGCTACTGCCCAGCCCCAGGTCATCTGACCTGGGCATGGGTATGTCCATATCCCGAACGTAGAAAGGCACTCCCCAGTGGCTGCCACCGACGTTAGGCCGAAGATCACGCTGGCCTGCCAGGAGTGCAAGCACCGCAACTACATCACGCGGAAGAACCGGCGCAACGACCCGGATCGGCTTGAGCTGAAGAAGTACTGCCCCAACTGCCGCTGCCACCGCGCGCACCGCGAGACCCGATAGCGGCTCGCCAGGGGCACCCCAACCTCTGATCACGCACAACCGGCGTCCCCATGGTGGGCGCCGGTTTGTCGTGTGTGCGCACTGCTCGCGCTCGCGTAAAAACCCGTTCATCGGCGACGACAGCCGAACCTTGTTCTGTTACCGTCGGCCTCAGCAGCGCTCGGATGACGGACACACGAGGGAGCACTGATGGCCTTGAACCGTGACTTCGTGGGCAGGACCTACCCGCCCAGCGCACCTTACGAGGTCAGCCGGGTGAAGATCAGGGAGTTCGCGGCGGCGATCGGTGACGGCAACCCGCTCTACCGGGACCAGGCGGCGGCCCAGGCGGCCGGCTACCGCGACGTGATCGCGCCGCCCACGTTCCCCATCGTCTTCAGTCTCCAGAGCGGCGGCGAGGCGCTGGCCGACCCCGACCTCGGGCTCAACTTCGCCATGGTGGTCCACGGCGAGCAGCGTTTCGAGTACGTACGCCCGATCTGCGCGGGCGATCAGCTCGTCACCACCGCCACCATCACCGACATCCGCACCGCCGGGCGCAACGAGTTGCTGACCGTGCGCAGCGAGGTCACGACCGTCGAGGGCGAGCCGGTCTGCATCACCTACAACACGATCGTCGAGCGCGGAGGGGCGGGCTGATGGCCGCGACGGTGAAGCACGACGAGGTGGAGGTCGGGCAGGAGATCCCGGCCGTCGACTACAACGTGCGCCGGCTCAACCTCGTGATGTACGCCGGCGCCTCCGGCGACTTCAACCAGATCCACTGGAACGAGCGCTTCGCCAAGATGGTCGGGCTGCCCGACGTCATCGCGCACGGGATGTTCACGATGGCGCAGGCCGGGCGGTTCGTCACGGACTGGGCGGGCGATCCGGGCGCGGTGGTGGACTTCGGGGTGCGGTTCTCGTCCATGGTGGTCGTGCCGGACGACGACCAGGGGGCGACGATCTCCGTGAGCGGCGTCGTGGAGGAGAAGCTGGAGGACGGGCGGGTGGTCGTCGGGCTGACCGCGCGGTCCGGGGACGCCAAGGTGTTGTCGAAGGCGCGGGCGGTCGTCCAGCTCGCCTGACATTTCATGATAAGTCGGGCGGCGCTCGGGTACCCGTTTGCCTATGACTGAAGCTGCGCGACAGGTATGGCCCACGGTCCGGTCGATCCCCGTCTCCGCCGTGACCGACGCCAAGCCGCACGGGCGGCTGCGACCGGCACGTCCGGAGCAGGTGGCGGGCGGCGCGGGGACGGGACGTGACACAGCGGGCGGCACTGGAACGGGACGTGACACAACGGGCGGCGCCGCCGGGCACGGCGGCACGGGTGGTGGCAACACGGGCACCGGCAACACGGGCGCCGGCGGCTCGCCGGCGACGGGCGTGGGCACGGCGGGCGCGCACCCCCGGGGCGCGCACGCCCGCCTCAACCCGGCCGCCGAGCTGGGTTTCTCCGGCGACCCCGAGCAGCACGGCGACCACGGCGACGAGCTCCTGCACGCCCAGCGCATCTGGGACGGCACCCTGGCCACCAACCGCCTCGACGACGCCGGGCTGAACGCCGAGCGCCAGCGCGTGGAGACCAAGGACGTCACGGCCGCCGTGAGCCTGCTGGTGGACGGCTGGCCGGAGGACGTACGCGCGTGCGTCGAGTCGCTGCTGGAGCACACGCACGTCAAGGTGCTCGCCCTGGACCTCGGCGACGTGGACGGCGCCGGCGACGTGCTGGCCGGGCTGGCCGAGCGGCATCCCGACCGCGTGACGCTCTGGCGGGTGGCCGAGCAGCCGCACTGGCGCGGCGGCACCGCGACCTGGGGCGAGAGCCGGGCCAAGCTGCTGCGCCTCGACGACTCGGAGGTGCACGTGCTCATGGAGACCTCCGTCGCGCTGCGCGGCGACGCGCTGACCCCGCTGCTCGCGGCCATCGCCGAGGGCGCGACGGCGGCCGGCTGGCACGGCGCCGACCTCTACGACGACGGCCTGCGCGAGGCCGGCCCTGGCCGGGTCCAGGCGCTGACCGGCGAGATCGTCGCGGTGCGGCGGCAGGCGGCGCTGAGCGCGCTCCCCGAGGACGCGCACTACGTCCGCAACGCCGACCTGGCGCTCTCGCTCGGCCTGCGCGGCGAGCTGGTGGTGCCCGAGGGCACGCCGCCGCTGGTGCGGCTGAACGCCCACGACGTGCCCGCCGACTACGCCGACCGCGAAGCCCGGCGCAACTACGACGACGCGCTGCGGCTGACTCGAAGGTGATCGGGCGGCTGATCGGGCGGGTGATCAGGCGGGCGTTCAGGTCGGGGCGTGCCGGGCACGGCGGGGGCCTCCTAAGCTAGTGGCCCATGGAGATGCTCGCGCCGTACACCACGCTGGGCCTGGGCGGCCCCGCCCGCGACTTCGCCGAAGCGACCACGGCGGAGCAGCTCGTGTCCCTGATCGCCGAGGCCGACGCGGCCGCCGTGCCCACGCTCGTGCTCGGCGGCGGCAGCAACGTCGTGGTCGCCGACGAGGGCTTCGACGGGCTCGTGGTGAAGGTGGCCACCGAGGGCCTGTCCTTCTCGCGCGACGGCGAGCAGCTCGTCGTCACCGCCGAGGCGGGCGAGGACTGGGACACGCTGGTGCGGCGGGCCGTCGCGGAGGGCTGGTCGGGCATCGAGTGCATGTCCGGCATCCCCGGCCTGGTCGGGTCCACGCCCATCCAGAACGTCGGCGCCTACGGGCAGGAGGTCGCCCACACCGTGCGGTGCGTACGCGCCTACGACCGGCGCACCCGCCACGTCGTCGACATCGAGGCCAGGCAGTGCGGCTTCGCCTACCGCGACAGCATGTTCAAGCGCGATCCCTCCCGTTACGTCGTGCTGGCGGTGACGTACACGCTGGAGCTCTCCGACCGCTCCGGCCCCGTGCGCTACGAGGAGCTGGCCAGGCGGCTGGACGTCGAGCCCGGCGGCCGGGTGCCGCTGGAGCGGGCCAGGGAGGCGGTGCTCGCGCTGCGGCGCGGCAAGGGCATGGTCCTCGACCCTGACGATCCCGACACCCGCAGCGCCGGCTCGTTCTTCACCAACCCCGTCCTCACCCCGGAGCAGGCCGCCGAGCTGGCCGTCCGCGCGCCCGGCCACCCCGGCTGGGAGATGCCAGGCGGCGCGCGGAAGGTGCCCGCCGCCTGGCTCATCGAGCAGGCCGGCTTCCCGAAGGGCTACGCGCGCGGGCCCGTACGCATCTCCACCAAGCACACCCTCGCCCTGACCAACCCGTCCGGCGCCGCCACGGCCGCCGACCTGCTGGCGCTGGCCCGTGAGGTGCGCGACGGCGTACGCGAGAAGTTCGGCGTCACCCTGGTCAACGAGCCGGTCCTGGTCGGCTGCGCCCTGGGGGAATAGCCACCTTGGCACGGCTGTTAAGGTGTGTTGGTAATACCGAAGGGGAGTAGTCCCAATCGCGTGGTCGACACACTGGCGCCGTTCGCGGCGCCCGGTCACGCGGGCCTTTCTTCGTGAGGCGGACGAGACCTTCGGCCTGGCAGTCAGTTCAGCTATCGAACAAGACGCTGCCGGGCCGAAGCCGTCGTGCCCGAAATCCCCTGGCTCAGTGCTTCCGGTCCGGTTCGCGCGGGAAGAGAAGCGTTGGAAGCCTTCTGGATCAGCCTCGTCGCCATCTTCGTGGCCGAGCTCGGTGACAAGAGCCAGCTCATGGCGATGACGTTCGCCACCCGTTTCAAGACCTCCACCGTCCTCCTGGGCATCACCATCGCGACGACCGTCGTCCACCTGCTGAGCGTCGCCGTGGGCGGCCTGCTCGGCAGCGCGCTCCCGACGACGGCCATCTCCATCGTGGCCGGTGTGGCGTTCCTCGGCTTCGCCGTGTGGACGCTGCGCGGCGACGAGCTGAGCGAGGAGGAGTCCAAGAAGGCCCAGCGCACCACCAGGAACGCGCTGATCGCGGTGACCGTGGCGTTCTTCCTGAGCGAGCTGGGCGACAAGACCATGCTGGCCACGATCACCCTGGCCACGCAGCACGGCTGGGTCGGCACCTGGATCGGCTCGACGGTGGGCATGGTCGCCGCCGACGCCCTCGCCATCCTGGTGGGCCGTATGCTCGGCCGCCACCTCCCCGAGAAGGCCATCCGCTACGGCGCCGCGGCCGCCTTCGCCATCTTCGGCATCGTCCTCCTGGTCGAGGCCCTGGTGTGAGCGTGAGGTCGTGCGGTGGTGCGCGACGCTCCAGGCTCCGTGAGCCAGACCGGCAAGGCGTCGACCTTGGACGACGCGCTGATCGTGACGTCCTTGGTGACGCGCCCGATCATGGCTGGTATGGTCCGCCGTTCTCAGGCGCCGGCGCCGCCGTCCACCGGGACGATCGCGCCGGTCACCATCGACGCCCGGTCGCTGAGCAACCACGCCGCCACCTCGGCGACCTCGTGAGGTTCGGCCATCCGGCCGAGCGGGATGGACGGCGTCAGCCGCTCGATGACGCCGGGGCTCGCCGCCTCCCACGCGTCGATCATGTCTGTGGCGGTGCCGCCGGGGGTGATGCCGTTCACCCGGATGCCGTCGCGGGCCCAGGTCACCGCGGCGGTCTCGGTGATGCTGTTGAGCGCACGCTTCATGGCTCCGTAGGCGGGGAGGGCGGGGTTCGCGCGGCGGCTGCCGATGCTGGAGGTGTTGACGATCGCTCCGCCGCCGTTGCGCCTCATGATGGCGGCCTGCGCGTTCATGGCGGTCCAGTGCGCCCGGAAGTTCACCGCGAACTGCGTCTCGACGTCCTCGTCGCTGGTGGTGTCGAGCGGGCCGGGCCGCTGGATGGTCGCGCCGTTGTTGAACGCGCCGTCGAGTCGTCCGTGCAGGTCGGTGGCGTGGTCGAGGGCCGCGCGGATGCTCGCGCGGTCGGCGAGGTCCAGGGGGACGGCGTCGGCGACGCCGCCGCCGTCGCGGATCTCGGTGACGATCCGCTCCATGGCGTCGGCGCCGCGGGAGGCGAGCACGACGGCGGCGCCCTCGCGGGCGAACAGCCGGGCCGCAGCCGCTCCGATGCCGCGGCTTGCGCCGGTGATGAACACGACCTTGCCGGTGAGCAGGCCGATGGGTGCGCGGTCGATGTCGTATGTCATGACGCCAGTGTCGAGCCGGCCACCAGGCCGGATGCAGGCACAGACGGTACCAGGATCCGCCGCCGCGACTGATGCAGACTGGGGACATGGACAAACAGGCACTCGGGACGTTCCTCCGCAGCCGTCGCGAGCGGCTCCGTCCTCAGGACGTCGAACTGCCCTCGGGCCCGCGCCGCCGGACACCCGGCCTGCGCCGCGAGGAGGTCGCGGTCCTGGCGCACATCTCCACGGAGTACTACGTCCGGCTCGAACAGGGCAGGGCGCCGCGGCCGTCGGGCGAGGTCCTGGCCGGGATCGCCGCCGCGCTGCGGCTCACCGACGCCGAGTCCGACCACCTGCACCTCCTGGCCGGCACCGCGCCCAACCGGACCGGGCTGCACCGGCGTGACGTCCGCCCGAGCATCCTCACCCTCCTCGAACGGCTTCCGCTGACGGCCGCCTTCGTGACGTCCGCCGCGTTCGAGGTGCTCGCCTGGAACGACCTCGCGGCCGCGCTCATGGAGGACTTCGGCGAACTCGCGCCACGGGACCGCAATCTCGCGCGCCGGGCCTTCCTCGGACCGGCGCGCGGAGACGCGCCGCTCTACGGCGTGTCCGACGCTTCGCAGTTCCGCCAGCACGTCGTCATGCAGCTTCGCTCCACCGTCGCCCGCTACCCGGCCGACCCCGTGGTGACCGGGCTCGTGGACGAGTTGCGCGAGGCCAGTCCCGACTTCGCGCGGCTGTGGGAACGGCACGACGTCCAGGCCGCGCCCACCCTCACCAAGACCTTCCGCCACCCGGTCATCGGGGAGGTCACGGTCGACTGCGACGCCCTCACGCTCACCGACCGCGACCAGCACCTCGTGGTCTACAGCGCGCCGCCGGGATCCCCGGCCGCCGAGGCCCTCGCCCTGCTGAACGTCCTCGGACCCGAGTACGCCAGGACGAGCGGACCCCGCTGACCCGCGGTCGGGCTGGTTTCTTGCCGTACTCGCACCCGCGCAGGACCCAGGCGGCCACGAGCACATCCGCCGCCTGGAGGAGGTGCACGCCGTCCTCGCACCACAGCCGCATGGGTGGAGCCGAGCAGCGAGACCACGATGCGTGCATCCGCCTGCTCTGCCGGGGAGGCCGGCTCATCGCCGTTCCTTGTGGTCGGCGTGGAGGAAGACGATGTCGAGGTCGCGGAGCCGGTCCGGGTCGGTGTCGATGGCGATGTGGGTGATCTTGCCGTTGCTGACGGTGAAGGTGAAGACGGCCTTCGACTGGCCGCGGTGCGACCAGACGGCCCCGGGAACGCCGTCGATCAAGGCGAGCCTGGCGGCCTGAGCTCGGCCCGCGAAGAACGACGCCACCGCGTGGGCGCCCCGGACCTCCAGGGCCACGGCGTCCGGATCGAGCAGGTCGAGCAGGGCGGCGAAGTCGCCGGTACGGGAGGCGGCGAGAAAGGCGGCGACGATGTCCCGCTTCGCCGACCGCGCGGCCTCGGACGCGTCCGCCGCGCCCTGCACCCGGCGCCGGGCGCGGCTGGCGAGTTGCCGGGCCGCGGCCGGGGAGCGGTCGATGATCTCGCCGATCTCGCCGAACGACACGGCGAAGACGTCGTGCAGGACGAACGCGAGCCGTTCGGCGGGCGTGAGCGTGTCCAGCACCACCATCAGCGCGACCCCGACCGAATCGGCGAGCAGCGCCTCGTCCTCGGGGCCGGCCCGGCCGCCCGCACGGGTGTCCGTGGGCGGCTCGGGCGGCAGCGCCCCGGCCGCGTCCTCACGCCGGGCCCGGCGTGACTCCAGCATGTTGAGGCAGACCCGGGCCGTGATCGTGGTCAGCCAGCCGGCCAGGTTCTCCACCTGGCCGGTGTCGGCGCGGGTGACCCGCAGCCACGTCTCCTGCACGGCGTCCTCGGCCTCGCCGGGTGATCCGAGCATCCGGTGGGCCACCGCGCGCAGGCGGTCCCGGTGCTCGGCGAACCGCTCGCTCAGCCAGTCCTGCTCCACCATGTGTCACATTCCTCCGTCTCGGCCTGTCATACGAAATGACCGGCGAATCCACGCTGATGTGACATCCACCTACGCTACGAACTGGGGATACACCATGAAAGCGCACGTGAGCTCGATCCTGCTCGGCGTCCAGGACATGGAGCGGGCCAAGCGGTTCTACAGGGACGGCCTCGGCTGGAAGATCAAGAACGACTACGGCATCTCGGTCTTCTTCGAGTCGGACGGTGCCTCGCCCGTCGGCTTCTACGCCCGGGAAGGCCTGGCCGAGCAGGTGGGCACGAGCCCGGAGGGCCACGGCTTCAGCGGACTGGTCCTCACCTACGTCGTCCGCAGCGAGGCCCGGGTCGACGAGATCATGGCAGAGGCCGAGAAGGCCGGCGCCACGGTGCTCAAGCCCGCCGGCGCTCTGCCGTGGGGCGGCTACGGCGGCACCTTCGCCGACCCGGACGGCTACATCTGGAGCCTCGGCTACAGCGCCCAGGGCAAGGACCAGCCGTACGCGGAGTAGCCCGCCGAGGACCCCTGTTTCGGACCATGCCGTCGCACCCCCGCACGGCCCCGGGCTTGGTACGCGTCGATGATCGCGCTCAGGGCACGAGGAGGACGCGGCCGAGTTGGGAGCGACTTTCCATGATCCGATGCGCTTCGGCCGCCTGGTCGAGCGGCAGCCGGGCGTGCAGCCTGGCGCGGAGTCTCCCCTCGACCGCGTGCTGCGTGACTTGGTCCATGTCCTCGCGTGCTTGCTTCGGTGCGGCGGCGCGCCAGGCGAGCAGTGAGAACCCCGCTACCGATCTCATCGCGAAAAGGCTGGTCAGCGGGATGTCGGTGGCCCCGCCGCCGGCTGCTCCGTAGACGACGGCCCGGCCGAACGGTGCCAGGAGGTCGAGGCTGCGCACCAGGATGCGGCCACCGACGGAGTCCAGGACGACGTCGATCCCTTCTGGTGCGGCCTTGCGCACCTGGTCGGGCCAGTCCTCCGCTGAGTAGTCGACGGCCGCGTCGGCGCCGAGCGTGCGGGTGAAGTCCAGCTTGGCGGGGGAGCCTGCTGTGGCGATCACGGTGCCGGCACCGGCGATCTTGGCGAGTTGTACGGCCAGGTGGCCGATGCCTCCCGCGGCGGCGTGAACGAGCACGGTCTCGCCGGGCGACAGCCGGGCGGCGCGCAACGTGCCCAGCGCCACGGGGGCGCCCATCGGCAGCATGCTCGCGGTGGCGTCGTCGATTCCCTCCGGTACGGGCGCGAGCCATTCGGCGTCGGCGAGGACCTGGTCGGCGAAGGCGTCCTCGGCCAGCGCGGCGACCCGCCGGCCGGTGAGGCCGGGGTCGACGCCGGGCCCCACCGCGTCGACCGTGCCGACCACGTCGCCGGTGAGCACGGCGGGCAGGTCGCGCCGGTAGATCCCGCCGGTCTCCGGCCCCTGGCGGAACTTCACGTCGACGAAGTTGGCGCCGATCGCCTCGGTGCGGATGCGCACCTGACCGGGGCCCGGGCGGGGGATCTCCGTCTCTTCCATGGTGAGCACCTCGGGGCCGCCATAGGCGTGATAACGGATTCGGCGCATGCCGTCCTCCCTCATCGGGGATAAAGTGGACCAGTGGTCAAGTTCGATGGGAGCGTACTTGACCGGCGGTCCAGTTGTCCACGGAAAGGGGAGCCGATGACCGAGGAGCGTCGCGAACGCGCTGACGCGGCACGCAACCGTCGCGCCATCCTGCGGGCGACCGAGGCCCTTCTGGCCCGACACCGGCCCGAGCAGATCTCCATGGAACAGGTCGCCGCCGCGGCCGGGGTCGGTAAGGGCACGGTGTTCCACCGTTTCGGCAGCCGGATGGGACTGATGGTCGCACTGATGCAGGAGCGGGCCTACGCGCTGGAGGAGGCCGTGGCGAGCGGACCTCCGCCGCTGGGGCCCGGCGCCCCGCCCGAGGAACGGCTGATGGCCTTCCTGGACGCGATCGTCGACGTCGTCGGTCGCAACAAGGGGCTCCTCGCGGCGCTCGGCCACGCCGCCACGGCGGCGCCCAGGCCGGAGTGGAAGGAGCAAGGCGAGCACCGGGGCGGTGACCACGTTCCGGACTCGCGGGACGACCATCCCGTCTACCGGTTCTGGCACGGCCACACCAGCGCACTGATCGCCGAGCGGCGCCCCGACCTGGACGGAGAGCTGCTGGCGCACATCCTGCTGGGCAGCCTTCAAAGCGAACCGGTCCTGCGGCTGCTGGAGTGCGGAGAGGCCCCGCGACTGGCCGCGTCGCTGCACGTCATGGCGGCAGGGATGCTCGCGGCCCCTGCCCCCTCCTGAGGCGGCGATCTACACGTCGGATGCTGAGCACATCGCCGGACTCTGGGAACTTCGCTCTGCTGATGCCGGCGGTGAGCCATCCGGCAACTTCACAGAGGGCCCGACCTCGACCTCGAGGTCTGGCTCTCTCCAGGCACGACCACATCGAAAGGGTGACAGGCGGTATGGAGATCTGGATCAATCCGGGGTGTTCGAAGTGTCGGGCGGCGTTGTCGGTGCTGGATGCCGAGGCGGCCGACTACACCGTACGGCGTTATCTCGACGATCCGCCGGGCGCGGACGAGATCAGGGACGTTCTCGGGCGGCTGGGGCTGGAGCCGTGGGACATCGCGAGGACCGGGGAGCCGGTGGCGGTGGAGCTCGGGATGGGGGAGTGGCCGAAGGACGCCGGGGCGCGGGAGCGGTGGGTCGAGGCGCTGGCCGCGCATCCGGTTCTCATCCAGCGGCCGATCATCACCGCCGATGACGGCACGGCGGTGGTGGGGCGGAGTGAGGAGGCCGTGCGGTCCGTGCTGCCCCAGGAACGCGGGTCAGGCGAGTAGCGAGAGGCGGTGGGCGGCGGCGGCTGCCTCGCCTCGGGTGGTGACGCCGAGTTTGCCCAGGATGTTCGACACGTGCACGCTGACCGTCTTGGCCGAGATGAACAGCTCGGCGGCGATGTCGCGGTTGGTGCGGCCCTGGGTGACCAGGCGTAGCACCTCCAGCTCGCGCGGCGTCAGCAGCTCGGACGGCTCCTGCGACTGCGGCGCGGCGCTCCCGCCGACCCGGCGGGACAGCGTCTCGACGTCCTCGATGAGCGGGGTGGCGCACAGGGAACGGGCCAGGGGCAGGGCGACCTTGAGCCGGGCCGCGGCGCCCTCGCGGTCGCCGGTGCGGGCGGCGTCCGCGGCGGCCCGCAGCAGCGCCTTGGCCTGGTTGTGGGGGCGGTTGAGCCGCTCCCAGCCGGCCGCCGCGGCGTCGAAGTCCCCGCTGTACGACAGCCGGTACGCCTCCACCACCGGCCCGATGACCGACAGCTGCGCGGCGACCTCGGCGGCCCGCGCGCGTACGGCGGCGGTGCGCTCGGGCTCGGCGGCCTCGGCGGCGTCGCAGACGTTGCGCAGCAGGGAGAGCAGCCGCCAGCCGAGCTTGCCCTTGCTGGAGCGCGTGGGAAGGGCGAGCACCTGCTCGGCCGCGGCCAGCGCCTGCGTCGGCTCGCCCCTGAGCAGGTGCCAGCCGATGCGCAGCCGCGCGTTGTTGGTGATGTCCTGGACGAAGTCCTCGGGGCGGTCCTTGAACACGCCGACCTCGGACAGGATGTTCTCGACCAGCTCCACCTCGCCGCGCCCGAGCGCGATGTCGGCGCGCACGCGCAGCAGCGCGTAGCGGGTGCGGAGGGCGGGCCCGTAGGCGAGGGCGGCCTCGACGATCTCGATGGCCTCGTCCCAGCGGCCGATGACCTCCAGGACCTCGGCCCAGTTGTTCATGATGAACAGGCCGCTGCCGCGCAGCCTGCCCCATTTCCTGGCGGTCTCCCAGCCCTGCTCGGACACGGCCAGGGCCTCCTCGTGGCGGCCCATCTCGATGAGGGAGTCGATGTTGTTGGCGATCGCCCGCAGGATGATGCGGTGGGACTGCTCCTCGCGGCCGATCTCCAGCGCCTGCTCGTTGAGCGCCAACACGGACTCGGTCTCGCCGTTGAGCGAGTGGCCGAGCGCGAGGTTCATCAGCAGGTCGCTCTCCAGGCAGCGGTCGCCGTGCCGCCTGGCCAGGCGCAGGCCCTCGTTGATCAGCTCGCTCGCCTCGGCGATCCGGCCGCGCAGCATGAGGTGGCGGCCGAGGTTGGTGACGACCTCGGCACGTTCGAGGCTGTCCTGCGGGACGAGCCGGAGGGCGTCCCGCAGGTCCTCGATGACGCCCATGTGGCCCTTGGAGCTCTTGAACACGGCCCGCCGGACGATGAGCTGCGCCACGCGGGCCGGCTCCGTGGCCTCGTCGAGCTGCTTCAGCGCGGCCTTGACGAACTTCATGCCCTTGTCGACGTCGCCGCCGGCGTGCGCGGCCTCGGAGGCGCGTTCGAGCACGGCGGTGTGGTCGGCGCCGATGCGCTCGGCGGCGTCGGGCACCCGGTCCCACAGCATGAGCACGCGTTCGAGCAGCGGCACGGCCTCGGTGTAGGCGAACGCCTTGAACGACTTGCGCGCCGCCTCCCACGCCGAGATCAGCGCCCAGAGGTCGTTGCGGGCGCCGTACCAGTGGTGGGCCAGCTCGACGGCGGCGCGGCCGGGCGGGACGAGCGCGCGGTCCTTGGAGATCTCCTCGGCGTAGCGGGAGTGCAGGCGCTGGTGCTCGCCGGGCAGCAGCTCGTCGTGCACGGCCTCCTGGATGAGGGAGTGGCGGAAGACGTAGGCCCGGTTGTCGGCGACCTGGAGCACGTTGCCGGCGATGGCGGGGCGGAGCGCGGTCTCCAGCTCGACGTCGGACAGGCCGCTCACGGCGGCCAGCAGCGCGTGGCCGACCCGGATGCCGCCGGCGGCGGCGATGCGCAGCACGCGCTGGGTCTCCTCGGGCAGCCGCTCGACCGAGTTGAGTATGAGGTCCTGCATGGACTCGGGGAAGCCGCAGTCCTCGCCGCTCTCCAGCATGGCCTCGACGAACAGCGGGATGCCCTCGCTGCGTTCGTAGACCTTCTCGACTTTGGCGTACTCGGGGACGCGGCCGAGGATGGCGGTCATCTGCTGGGCTACCTCGTCGCGCGACAGGCGGGGCAGGTCGAGCCGGTGCACGCCCTGCACCCGGCCGAGCTCGGCCAGCACGGGCCGGAGCGGGTGCTGGCGGTGCAGGTCGTCGCTGCGGTACGTCATGAGGATCAGCACCTGCGGGATGTGCAGGTTACGGGCGAGGAAGGCGATGAGGTCGCGGCTGGACCGGTCGGCCCAGTGGATGTCCTCGATGACGAGCACGGTGGGCCGGGCGTCGGCCAGCCGTTCCAGGAGGGTGAGGATCTGCTCGAACAGCCGGGCGCGGCCGGTGTCGGTCTCGCCGTCGCCGACCGGCTCGCCGAACTCGGGCAGCAGCCGGGCGAGGTCGCGTTCGGCGCCCTCGGGCAGCAGCGCGACGACGGCGGCGGGGCCCTGCTCGCGGACGAGCTGGCGCAGTGCGGCGGTGAAGGGCGCGTAGGCCAGACCCTCGGTGGACAGCTCGACGCAGCCGCCGAGCAGCACCTGTGCCCCGCCGGCCGCGCAGTGCTCGGCGAAGCGCTGGACCAGCCGGGTCTTGCCGACGCCTGCCTCGCCCCCCAGCAGGACGGCTGTCACCTTGCCTTTGAGTGCGTCCTCGAAGCTCTCCGAGAGGGCCGTCAGTTCCTCTTCCCGCCCGACGAAGACGGGACTGACGCTTCGTCCCCGCATGTCATCCAGCATGTCATGCCTTATCAGTGCTTTCGACGGATTTGTGAGCGATGAGGGAGGCGTCAGGGAGGCAGCGAGGCCCGGCCACGAGGGAGGTGGTGGCCGGGCTCTCGTGGGATGGTCATGACGTGCGGCGCTTGCCGAAGACCGAGCGGCGCTCGGCCTTGTTGACGCGCTCCGCCTCGCGTACGCGGCGGTGCTGGGCGGCGGCCCGGCGCAGCTCGTTCGCGTGGCTCTTCATGAGCTCGAACTCGATTTCGGGATTCATGCCCGTGTCTCCTGACATTTCGTGTCTTGCTGACATCTTCAAGAATCGGGCTAAGGTGCACCCCCGCACATCGGGTGGATGCCTTATCTCCAGGACCCGCCCCCGCCGGGCATACCTAGGGATCCCGCCGTTCTGCCCTAGGCGATCGGTTTGGAGGTCGCGGGACCGGTCGGCGATGCTGTGATGGTGTCAACTATGACGACTTCGCTCGCGGACGTCGCCGCGTCCGGCGCGACGCTGCGGGCCTTCCTGCACGGCCTGCCCGGCGTCGACCGGGTCGGCGCCGACCAGCGGGCGGCCACGCTCGGCACCCGTTCGATCAAGACCTCAGCCAAGGCCACCGCCATCGACCTCGCCATCTCCATGGTCGACCTCACCACCCTGGAAGGCGCCGACACGGCCGGCAAGGTGCGCGCGATGTGCACCAAGGCCGTGCGCCCCGGCGGCGGCGCGCCCAAGGTGGCGGCCGTCTGCGTCTACCCCGACCTGGTCGCCGTGGCCGTCGAGGCGCTGCGCGGCTCGGGGGTCAAGGTGGCCTCGGTCGCCACCGCCTTCCCGAGCGGGCGCACCTCGCTGGAGGTCAAGGTGACCGACACGGCCCTGGCCGTCGCCGCCGGCGCCGACGAGATCGACATGGTCATCGACCGCGGCGCGTTCCTGTCCGGCGACTACCTGAAGGTGTACGACGAGATCGTGGCGGTCAAGGCCGCCTGCGGGCAGGCCCACCTCAAGGTCATCCTGGAGACCGGCGAGCTGTCCACCTACGACAACGTGCGGCGCGCGTCCTGGCTGGCGATGCTGGCGGGCGCCGACTTCATCAAGACCTCGACGGGCAAGGTCTCCCCGGCCGCGACGCTGCCGGTGACGCTGGTCATGCTGGAGGCGGTGCGCGACTTCCGCGACGCCACGGGGCGGCAGGTGGGCGTCAAGCCGGCCGGCGGCATCCGTACGACGAAGGACGCGATCAAGCACCTGGTCCTGGTCAACGAGACGGCCGGCGACGACTGGCTGACCCCCGAGTGGTTCAGGCTCGGCGCGTCCTCGCTGCTCAACGACCTGCTCATGCAGCGGCAGAAGCTGACCACCGGACGGTACGCCGGCCCCGACTACTTCACGTTGGACTGATGATGGCGATCTTCGAGTACGCCCCCGCCCCCGAGTCCCGCGCCGTCGTCGACCTTCAGCCGGCCTACGGGCTGTTCATCAACGGCGAGTTCACCGACGGCTCCGGCCCCACGTTCAAGACCGTCAACCCGGCCACCGAGGAGCCGCTGGCCGAGATCGCCACGGCGACCTCCGACGACGTCGACCGGGCGGTGCAGGCCGCGCGCAAGGCGTTCGGCGTGTGGAGCGCCCTGCCCGGCGCCGAACGGGCCAAATACCTGTTCCGCATCGCGCGCATCATCCAGGAGCGCGCCCGCGAGCTGGCCGTGCTGGAGTCGCTCGACAACGGCAAGCCCATCCGCGAGTCGCGCGACGTGGACCTGCCGCTGGTCGCCGCCCACTTCTTCTACTACGCGGGGTGGGCCGACAAGCTGGAGTACGCCGGGTTCGGCACCAAGCCGCTCGGCGTCGCCGGGCAGGTCATCCCGTGGAACTTCCCGCTGCTCATGCTGGCCTGGAAGATCGCCCCGGCGCTGGCCTGCGGCAACACCGTGGTGCTGAAGCCCGCCGAGACCACGCCGCTCAGCGCGCTCTGGTTCGCCGACATCTGCCGGCAGGCCGACCTGCCGCCCGGTGTGGTCAACATCGTCACCGGCGCGGGCGAGACCGGCGCGGCCGTCGTCGCGCACCCCGACGTCAACAAGGTGGCCTTCACCGGCTCCACCGAGGTCGGCCGGTTGATCGCCCGCACGGTGGCGGGCACCGACAAGAAGCTGACGCTGGAGCTGGGCGGCAAGGCCGCGAACATCGTCTTCGAGGACGCCGCGCTCGACCAGGCCGTCGAGGGCATCGTCAACGGCATCTTCTTCAACCAGGGCCACGTCTGCTGCGCGGGCTCGCGCCTGCTGGTGCAGGAGTCGGTCCATGACGAGCTGCTGGCCGCGCTCAAGCGCCGCATGGCGACGCTGCGGGTCGGCGACCCGCTGGACAAGAACACCGACGTCGGCGCGATCAACTCGGCCGCGCAGCTAGACAAGATCCGCGAGCTGTCGGAGCTGGGCGAGGCCGAGGGGGCCGAGCGCTGGTCGGCGCCGTGCGAGCTGCCCGAGCGCGGCTTCTGGTTCGCGCCGACCGTCTTCACGGGCGTCGCGCAGTCGCACGCGATCGCCAGGGACGAGATCTTCGGCCCGGTGCTGTCCGTGCTGACCTTCCGCACCCCGGCCGAGGCCGTGGAGAAGGCCAACAACACCCCGTACGGGCTGTCGGCCGGCATCTGGACCGAGAAGGGCTCGCGCATCCTGTGGATGGCCGACCGGCTGCGTGCCGGCGTGGTGTGGGCCAACACCTTCAACAAGTTCGACCCGGCCTCGCCGTTCGGCGGCTACAAGGAGTCCGGCTACGGCCGTGAGGGCGGTCTGCTCGGGTTGGAGGCCTACCTTGACGTGTGAGCACCGCCGCGCGGGCCGCGCCAAGCGGCGCGCGCAGGCCACGCGCGGCCACGCCTTCGCCCGCGCCGGACGGCCCGTACGCACCGGCTGGTACGCCCACCGCTGCGGCGTGAGCCGGTGCGGCCAGGTCTTCGTGCCGGTCCAGATGTCGCAGGAGTCCACGTGGAGGGGGCGGGGCGATGAGTAGGTTGTCCGTCAGAAAGACCTACAAGCTCTACATCGGAGGGGCGTTCCCGCGCTCGGAGAGTGGGAGGTCCTACCCCGTGACCTCGGCCAAGGGCGACTTCCTCGCCAACGCCTCGCTGGCCTCGCGCAAGGACGCCCGCGACGCGGTGGTGGCCGCGCGCAAGGCGTTCCCCGGCTGGTCCGGCGCGACCGCCTACAACCGGGGGCAGATCCTCTACCGGGTCGCCGAGATGCTGGAGGGGCGGCGCGCCCAGTTCGCCGAGGAGCACGGCGGCGGCAAGCGCACGGCCCTGGAGTCCGTGGACGCGGCCGTGGACCGGCTGGTCTGGTACGCGGGCTGGTCCGACAAGATCGCCTCGGTGCACGGGGCGGCCAACGCGGTCGCCGGCCCCTACTTCAACCTGTCGTCGCCCGAGCCGACCGGCGTGGTCGCGGTGGTCGCGCCCGCCGATCCGCTGCTCGGGCTGGTGTCCGTGGTCGCGCCGGTGATCGTGACCGGCAACACCTGCGTGGTGGTGGCCTCCGAGCCGTCGCCGCTGGCCGCGATCACCCTGGCGGAGGTGCTGGCCACCTCCGACCTGCCGGGCGGCGTGGTCAACCTGCTCACCGGGCGGCAGGAGGAGCTGGCGCCCTGGCTGGCGGCCCACATGGACGTCAACGGGCTCGACCTCACCGGGGTGACGGACGCCGACCTGGCGCTGCGCTGCGAGCAGGAGGCGGCGGAGAACCTCAAGCGGGTCCTGCGGCCGGTCCAGGAGGACTGGACGGCCGATCCCGGGATCGGGCGCATGACCCGGTTCCTGGAGACCAAGACGGTCTGGCACCCCAAGGGCGTCTGACCGGCTTTCAGGCGTAACCGGGCGGGCGCACCAGAGGGTGGGCGGCCTGGAGCTGGGCGGCGAGGCCGAGCAGGTGCGGCTCGCCGCCCGGCGGGGCGACGAGCTGCACGCCGATCGGCAGCCCGCCGCTGTGCGTGGCGACCGGCACGGTGAGCGCGGGCCAGCCGCACATGTTCCACGGCCCTGCGCCGGGGGCGAAGCGCACGTTCAGCAGCAGGTTGCGCAGCAGCCCGCGCTCGCCCCACCGCTCGGCCCGCGGCGGCAGGGTCGCCAGCACCGGCATGACCAGCGCGTCGGCGTCGTCGAACCACTGGTCGGCCCCGTAGGCGCGCCAGCGCTCGCGGCCCCGCTCACCGTCCGCACGCATGGCGGCGAGCGCCCGGCCGGCGCGGGCCAGTGATCTGGTGCGCCGCTCCAGCCCGTCCCGGTCCAGGCCCTCGGCCGTCAGCGCGGCCTGGCGCAGCCAGGTGGCCACCGTAGCGGGGCCGAGCCAGGCGGGCAGCCTGCGGGCGTGCTCGACCACCGTGTGCCCGGCCACGCGCAGCGTCTCGGCCGCCGCGCGCACCGCCGCCTGGAACTCCTTGTCCACCGGCAGGCCGACCGGCAGCGGCTGCGGGGCGTAGGCCACCCGCAGGTCGAACGGCTCAGGCCCGGAGGGCGGCGGCTGCGGCTGCCACACCTCGGCGTCGTCGGCCCACACCGAGCGCAGCATGGGCGGGCTCGGGTCCGTACGCCGCCCGGTCCGCCACGCCTCGGCCAGCGACGGGTCGGCGGCCAGCACCGACAGCGCGAGCGCCAGGTCGGCGGCGGTGGTGGCGATCGGACCGTTCTCGGTCAGTCCGCCCCAGTCCTGCGCCGGCGGGGGCACCAGGCCGGGGCCGGGCTTGACGGCCAGCACGCCGCAGGCCGCGCCGGGGATGCGCAGGGAGCCGAGGCCGTCGTTGCCGAGCGCGAGCGGCACCATGCCGGCCGCCACGGCGGCCGCGCCGCCGGAGGACGAGCCGCCCGCGGTGCGCTCGTGGTTCCACGGGTTCCGTACGATGCCGTACGCGCTGTCGCCCACCGCCACCAGCCCCAGCTCCGGCAGGTTCGTCAGCCCGATGACGAGCGCGCCCGCCGCGCGCAGGCGGGCGACCGTCTCGTGGTCCTCGGCCGCGGGCGTGTCCGGGCTCGCCGCCGAGCCGTGCCGGGTGGGCTCGCCGGCGACCTCCAGGTTGTCCTTGACGGCCACCGGAACCCCGGCGAGCGGCAGCTCGGCCAGGTCGCGCCGTTTCTGCAGGGCCTGCGCCTCCTCGACGACCTGCTCGCGGACCAGCCGGAACGCCCCGATCCCGGGCTCACGCTCCGCGATGACGCGCAGATGTTCCTCGACGACGGTGACGGCGGTGACCTCTCCCTGCCGGACGGCCGTCGCGATCTCGATGGCGGACCTGCCTGCCCACAACATGTCTAGAGTGTGCAGGGTTTCACTCATTGTCGCGAGATGTTGCGCGAGATGGCCCCCAGATAGCAACCGATAGGATCCGAACATGTGATCCGCACCACCTCGCTCGCCACCGGCCAGCGCTCACTCGGCGACCGCGACACCGTCCACCCGCTGTTCCCGCCCCTGACCCGCGGCTGCCCCGCCACCAGCACCGGCGAGCTCGCTTACCCGCTCGAGGTCGTCTACGACTACGACCGCGTCGACCGCCGCCTGTTCGACCAGGAGCCCGGCCCCGACCTCGCGCGCTGGGCGCCGCTGCTGCCGCCGCTCGCGGCGCCCACCCTGGGCGAGGGCGGCACCCCGCTGGTGGAGCTGGAGGGTGTTTTCGTCAAGGATGAGTCCCGCAACCCGACCTGGTCGCACAAGGACCGGCTCACCCGGGTCGCGGTGAGCGCCGCCGTCGCCGCGGGCGCGCCGGGCGTCGTCGTCGCCTCCTCCGGCAACCACGGGGCCTCGGCCGCCGCCTACGCCGCCCGCGCTGGGCTGCCCGCGATCGTGCTCGCCTCGGCCGCGTCGCCGCCGGCCGTGCAGGCGTTCGTCCGCGCGTACGGCGCCCGCGTCCTCTCCGTCCCGGTCGAACGGCGCTGGCCGCTGCTCCGCGAGATCGTGGACCGGCTCGGCTACCACCCGGTCAGCAACCAGACCGTCACCCACACCGGGCACCCGTTCGGTCCCGAGGGTTACAAGACCATCGCCTACGAGCTGTTCCTGCAGCTCGGCGCGGTGCCCGCGGCGGTGTTCGCGCCCACGGGCTACGCCGAGCTGCTGTTCGGCATCTGGAAGGGCTTCACGGAGCTGCGGCTGCTCGGGCTGAGCGAGGCGACGCCGCGCATGTACGCCTGCGAGAGCGCGGCCGGCGGCCCGCACGCGCACGCCCTCGACACCGGCGCCCCCGCCGCGATCGTCGAGACCGGGCCGAGCGCGGCGTACAGCATCCTGAGCGGCGTCGGCGGCCACCGGGGCGTGCTGGCCGTGCGGGAGAGCGGCGGCGAGGCGGTCAGGGTGAGCGACGACGACCTGCGGGCGGCCCAGTGCGACCTCGCCCGGCACGGGCTGTGGCAGGAGCTGTCGGGGGCGGCGGGGCTGGCCGCGTACCGGAGGCTGGGGCGCGCGTTCGACGGGCCGGTGGTGTGCGTCGCGACCTCCAGCGGGTTCAAGGACCTCGGCGTCGGCGCGCGGACCTTCCCCGTGACCGAGAACCCCACGCTGGACGACCTGCGCTAGCCCTTCAGCAGGACCCGCAGCGGGCCCGCGGTGCGGAAGCCGTGGCGCAGGGGGGTGGACGGGTCCCGCTCGTAGCCGACCACCGGGCGGCCGGGGAAGCGGGCGGCCGCCGCCGCGACGACGGCGGCCCAGACGGTGTCCTCGTCGCAGCCCGTGGCGAACACGTTGGAGACGCCGACGACCCGTTCGCGCGGCGTGAGCACGCAGCCGCAGACCGGCTCGCCGTCGATCCGGCCGTACAGGACGCTCACCTCGGCGAGCAGCGCGGCAGGGAACAGCCCGCTCATCTCGCCGTCGAAGCACGCCCGCTCCCACGCGGGCAGCGTGTCCGGCGTGGCCTCCTCCCACACGACCGGGGACGGGCGCGTCACCGGCGCGGGGTGGTGGATCCACTGGGCCTCGAACAGCACGTCGAAGCCCGGCAGGTCGAGCGTGGCGAAGCTGTCCTTGACGCTCGCGCCGGAGCCCGCGTCGATGACGCCGAGCACGTCGGCGGCGGTCGCGGCGGGGGAGAGCGTCACCGCGTCGGGATAGTACGGCGGCGTCCTGACGGCGCTGGTCCAGGCCCGTTCGGCGAACGCGCCGCCGATGCCGTGGGCGCGGCACATGGTGTCGCACCACTCAGCGTTGTCGCGGGCGGCCAGCTCGGCGATGCTCATGGGCGGTTCCTGGGGTTCGTACGGCGGGTGGGCGGCGCGGTCAGCGGGTCCTCCGGCCAGGGATGCTTCGGATAACGGCCGCGCAGCTCCGCGCGTACGGCACGATAGCCCTCCGCCCAGAACGAGGCGAGATCGGCCGTCACCGCCGCCGGGCGGCCCGCCGGGGACAGCAGGTGCACCAGCACCGGCACGCCCGAGATCCGCGGCGTCTCCCGCAGGCCGAACAGCTCCTGCAGCTTCACCGCCAGCACCGGCTGCTCGCCCGAGTAGTCGACGCGCACGTGCGACCCGCTCGGCACCTCGACGCGCTCGGGCGCGGCCACGTCCAGGCGCTCGCTCCACGGGACCAGCCGGCGCAGGGCCTGGGCCACGTCGATGCGCTCCAGGTCGGCGCGGCGGCGGGCGCGCGACAGCTCGGGCTCCAGCCACCGGTCGGCCAGGGCCACGAGGTCGTCAACGGGCGGCCAGGGGTCGCCGAGCGCCCGGTGGCAGAAGGCCAGCCGGTCGCGCAGCTCCTTGGCCTGCCTGGTCCAGGTCAGCACGTCCTCCGTACGCAGGCCGTGCAGGAGGGCGGGGCGGACGTCGGCGCCCTCGATCGGGGCGGCGGACAGCTCGATCGCGCCCAGGCGCTCGACGGTGCGGGCCACGACGTCGCCGCGCCGCCCGCCGGGCGGCACCCGCCACTCGACCTCGTCCTCGTACGTGACCGGATGGGCGAGCCTGGCGATCTCCTCGTCGATGGCCACCGCCTGGCGGACCCGCGCCGAGGCCGCGCCCGTGGGGCGGTCGGCCACCGCGACGGCCAGCCACGGCGCGCTCTGGAGCCGGGAGCCGTCGGGGAGCAGGGCCTGGGTGCCCGAGGCCATCAGGTAGCCGCCGCCGCGCCGGCGCGCAACCCGCTCGGGGAACGCCAGCGCCACGACCAGCCCGGCCACGACGTCATCGGACGCCGCGCCGGGAGCGGCGGGCGCCTCCGGGCCGGAAGCGGCGGGCGCCCCCCGGCCGGGAGCGGCGGGCGCCGCCGGGCCGGGAGCGGCGGGCGCCTCCGGGTCGGGCGCTTCCGGGCTGGGGGAGGCGGTGCGGCGGAGGCGGCGGGTCTCCTGGCGCCAGCGGGCGGCGAAGCCGGTGCCGCCGCGCCGCGCCGTACGCCAGACCTCCACGAGGTCGTCGCCGGCGTCCCTCGGCAGCTGCTCGGAGAGCAGGGCCACCACCTCGGCGGCGCGCGGCCCGCCGTCGAGCAGCGCGCGGGCCAGTCGCGGGTGGACGCCCGCGAGCGCCATCCGCCGCCCCCGCCCGGTGACCTTGCCGGCGGCGTCCAGCGCGCCGAGCGCGGCGAGCGTGCGGGCGGCGGCCGACATGGCGGCCGGGGGCGGCGGGTCGAGCAGCGCGAGGCCGCTCGCGTCCGGATCGCCCCAGCAGGCGGCCTGCAGCGCGAAGCCGGTCAGGTCGGCGAGCGCGATCTCCGGCCGCGGCTGCTCGGCCAGCCGTTCGTGCTCGGCCTCGGTCCAGCAGCGGTAGACCGCTCCGGGCGCCTCGCGGCCCGCCCGGCCGGCGCGCTGCCCGGCCGCCGCCTTCGACACGCGTACGGTGGTCAGCGAGCCGAGCCCGCGCGCGTGGTCGGTGCGCGGCTCCCGCGCCAGCCCCGAGTCCACGACCACCCGCACCCCGGGCACGGTCAGACTCGACTCGGCCACGGACGTGGCGAGCACCACGCGGCGGGCCGCGCCGGCGGCGAGCACGGCGTCCTGCACGTGGGCGGGCGCCTGGCCGTGCACCTGGAGCACGTCCACGTCGAGGCCCGCGAGCAGCCCGGCCACCCTGGCGATCTCGCCGACGCCCGGCAGGAAGCACAGCACGTCGCCCTCGCGTTCGGCGAGCGCCCGCCTGACCACGGCGGCGACGTGCGTGAGGAGGGCCGGATCGACGCGCAGGCCGTGCGGCGGCGCGACCGGGCGCGGCGGCGGCGCCCAGACGGTCTCGACCGGGTGCGCCACGCCGCTCGCCGCCACCACGGGGCCGCCGAGCAGGCCGGACCAGCGCCCGGCGTCGGCGGTGGCCGAGGCCGCGACGAGCCGCAGGTCGGGGCGGAGCGTGGCGCGCACGTCGAGCAGGAACGCGAGCGCGGTGTCGGCGTCCAGGTGCCGTTCGTGGCACTCGTCCAGGATGACGGCGTCGATCCCGGCCAGCTCCTGGTCCCGCTGGAGGCGCTGGAGCAGCACGCCGGTGGTGACCACCTCGACCATCGGGTTGGCCCCGGCGTGGCGCTCGCCGCGGATGGTGTAGCTGACGCCCATGCGCCGGGCGGCGGCGCGCACCGCGAGCCGGCGCGGCTCGGCCACCAGCACCCGCATCCCGGCCTCGGCCAGGGCGAGCGGGACCACGGTGGTCTTGCCGGTGCCGGGCGGCGCGGTCAGCACGGCCGTCCCCGGCCCGTCGAGAACGCTCAGCAGATCGGGCAGGACGTGCCGGATGGGCAGCGTGCCGGCGGTCACGGGCGGGCCGCGCCCAGCACGGAGTTGAGCACCGAGTCGAGCAGGCCGGGGAAGCGGCTGTCGAGGTCGTCGCGGCGCAGGCTCATGTACTTCAGCCTGCCCACCTGCTTGGTGAGCACCACGCCCGCCTCGCGCAGCATGCGGTAGTGGTGCGAGGCCGTGGACTTGTGGACGCCGAGGTCGTCGCCGGCCACGGTGCAGGTCATCTCGCCCGCCACGGCGAGCCGGGCGACGATCTCCAGCCGTACGGGGTCGGACAGCGCCCGCAGCACCTCGGTGAGCTCGATGTCCTCGGTGGCGGGGTGAGGCAGCAGGCGCATGGCTGGAACCCTACCTTCGTCCAATGGTTTGACAACAATCCAACTATAAGTCAGTTTGATGAACGTCCAATAGTTGTGTCGTTGGAGGCTTCATTGAGCGCGCGGCTCTACCCCCTGGCCGTCGGGAACTTCGCCCTCGGCACCGGCATGTTCGTCACCGCCGGGCTGCTTCCGCCCATCTCGGCCGACCTCGGCGTCTCGCGCTCGGCCGCGGGGCAGCTCATGACGGTGTTCGCGCTGGCGTACGCGGTGCTCTCACCCCTGCTGGCCGCCTTAACCGCACGCCTGCCGCGCAAACGGCTGCTGCTGCTCGCCATGGCCGTCTTCGTGGCGGGGAACGTGCTGACCGCGCTCGCGCCGACGTACGCGCTGGTGCTGGCCACGCGGGTGGTCGCGGCGGCGGGCGCGGCCATGTTCACCCCGACCGCGTCCGGCGTGGCCAACGCGCTGAGCACGCCGGAACGGCGCGGGCGGGCGCTGGCGCTGGTGATGGGCGGGCTGAGCGTGTCGTCGGCGATCGGCGTGCCGCTCGGCACCTGGCTGGGCGGCGAGGCCGGCTGGCGGGCCACGCTCTGGATGGTGACCGGGCTCGGCGTGCTGGGGTTCGCCTGGGTGGCCGCCGTGGTGCCCGAGGTCAGGATGCCCGTGTCCGGGCGGCTGCGCGAGCGCTTCGCGCCGCTGGCCGAACGGCCGGTGCTGGCGGTGCTGGCGACGCAGCTGCTGATGTTCGCGGCGGGGTTCACCGCCTACACCTACATCGGGTCGCTGTTCGACCTGCCGCTGACGGCCGTCCTCTGGGCGTGGGGGCTCGGCGGCGTCGCGGGCAACCAGCTCGGCGGCCGGCTCACCGACCTGTACGGCCCCCGCCGGATGATCATTCTCGGCCTGGCCGCGTCCACCGTCTTCCTGGCCCTCATCCCGGTCGCCAACCTGGCCCTGCCCGTCGCGCTGGTGTGGGCGTTCCTGTGGGGCGCGCTCGGCTGGCTGATTGCCCCGCCGCAACAGTTCAGGACCGTGGCGGCGGTGCCGGACAACGTGCCGATCGGGCTCGGGCTGCTGTCGTCCGCGCAGTACCTCGGGCTGTTCGTGGCGGGGCTGGCGGGCGGCGCGGCGCTCGACTGGTTCGGCAGGACCGGGGTGACGGTGGTCGCCACCGCGTTCGGGGTGGCGGCGCTGGTCGTCACGGTGGCCACGTACCGGCCGGCGCGGACGCCGGTGCCGGCCGCCTGACCCCGCCCGCCGGGCGATCTTCTCACTCCGGCAGCGGACGGCGGATCGTCCGGCAGGTGGACGACCGCCCGCGGAGGCGGCGCCTACCGTTCGCGGCATGTTGAAGAACCAGGTGACCTTCCGCCGCGTCACGGCAGGCGTCCTGCTGATCGTGGCCCCGCTGCTCCAGGCGATCGCCGTCGTCGTCGACCCGGGAACCTGGGGCGACGACCGCGAGGCGGTCAGCTTCGGCGACAACCCCGCGCTCGCGCAGGTCCAGTCCGCCCTCTACCACTGGTCGTGGATGCTCATGGCCGTCGCCGTGCTCGGGCTCGTGCACTTCACCCGGCGCAGGGCCAGCGTGCTCGGGCACGTCAGCGGCGGCCTGACGATCCTCGGCTACCTCGCGCTGTCGGCGCTGCTGATGATCGACCCCGTCGAGTGGTACCTCGGGCAGCACAACTCCCCCGAGCAGGCGCAGAAGATCCTCGACGAGATGCTGAACCTGCCCGGCGTCATCTTCGGCTTCCAGATGCCGTGGATGTTCTTCGGCCTCCTCGGCCTGCCGGTGGTGCTGCTCGCGGTCTGGCGGGCCGGCGCCGTGCACTGGTGGGTGCCGCTGGTCGTCGGCGTCGGCTACGTCGGCTCGTTCGGCGTCGCCTACGGCCCGCTCACGGTGCCGTTCTGGGTCGCGCCCGCCGCGGCGCTCGGCTGGGTGGGCGTGAAGGTGCTGCGGATGGGGGACGCGGCCTGGGCGGCGTACTACCCGGCGCCGGTGCCCGCCTCCGTGACCGAGGGCGCGCCCGCCTGAGGGTCGAGCCAGCCCATGCTGACCGCGAAGAGGATGAAGAGTCCCAGGAGGATCCGGTAGACCACGAAACCGGTGAACTTGTGCGTGCTGATGTAGCGCAGGAACCAGGCCACCGCCGCGTAGCCGACGGCGAACGAGATGACGGTGGCGAGGATGGTCGGCCCCCAGTCGGGGGCCGGCCCTTCGCCGATGTCCTTCAGCTCGAACAGCCCCGACGCCAGTACGGCGGGGATGGCCAGCAGGAACGAGTATTTGGCGGCGTCCTCGCGGCGGTAGTCGAGCAGCAGGCCCGCGGTGACGGTGCCGCCCGAGCGGGACACGCCGGGGATCAGCGCCAGCGCCTGGGCGAAGCCGTAGACGATGGCGTGGGTGAAGCTGAGATGGCGCTCCAGCGTCAGCTTGTTGCGGGCCGTGTGGTCGGCGAACCACAGGATGACCGCGAAGACGATCAGCGTCGTGCTGACCAGCCGCAGGTCGCGGAAGACTCCCTCGATCTGGTCCTTCAGCAGCAGGCCGAGGATGCCGATGGGCAGCGTGCCGGCGATGACGTACCAGCCCATGCGGGCCGCCCAGTGGCCGCGCAGCTCCTTGTCGAACAGGGATCTGGTCCAGGTGGAGATGATCTCCCAGATCTCCTTGCGGAAGTAGATGAGCACCGCGGCCTCGGTGCCGAGCTGGATGACCGCGGTGAACGCCGCGCCGGGATCGGGCCAGCCGGCGAAGGCGGAGACCACGCGGATGTGGGCGCTGGAGGAGATCGGCAGGAACTCCGTGAGCCCCTGGACCAACCCCAAGATCACCGCTTCCAGCCAGCCGATCACGCGGACACCCCTCCAGAACGTGCAAAGTGACGAAGGCGAGGCTAGCGGAACCGGTGGGCGTTGGCGCGGGCGAAGTCGGCGAAGTCCCGGGCCGGCCGGCCGAGGGCCCGCGGCACGCCGTCGGCGACGCTCGCGTTGCGGCCGTCCAGGATGCCGGTGAACAGCGCCGACAGCCCTTCCGCCGCCTCTCGCGGCACGCCGTGGGCGACGGCTCCGGCCACGTACTCCTCGGGCGTCACCCGGGCGAAGACGACCGGCCGGCCGACGGCCGCCGCCAGCTCCTCGGCCGCCTGGGCGAACGTCAGCAGCCGCGGTCCGGTCAGCTCGTACACCTGGCCCGCGTGGCCGTCGTCCCCGGCGAGCGCGGCCGCGGCCACGTCGGCGATGTCGTCGGCGTCCACGAACGGCTCCGGCACGTCCGCGGCCGGCAGCGCGATGACGCCGGCGCGCACCGGCTCCAGGATGAAGCCCTCGCTGAAGTTCTGCATGAACCAGCTGCAACGCACGATCGTCCACTCCGCGCCGGACTCCTGAACCGTGCGCTCGCTCGCCTGCGCCTCCGGCTCGCCCCGGCCCGACAGCAGCACCAGCCGGCGCACCCCGGAGCGCACGGCCAGCTCGGTGAACGCCTTCACGTCGTCGTACGCGCCGGGGAAGGCCAGGTCGGGATAGTAGGAGACGTACGCGGCCGTCACGCCCTCCAGCGCGGCGGGCCAGGTCGAGCGGTCCTCCCAGGCGAAGGGCGGCGTGGCGGAGCGGGAGCCGACGCGCACGCTCAGCCCGCGGGCGGTGAGCCGGTCGGCGACGCGGCGGCCGGTCTTGCCCGTGCCGCCCAGAACCAGAATCGTCATGCGTCCAGTAAGCCGCCTGCCCGTAAGACTCTCCATGGTTGAGAAGCGCACAGGCATATGCGATCGTCTAACCCATGGATCAGCTCGCGGCGCTACTGGACGGCCCGCGGGCCCGTGGCGCCTTCCTGCTGCGCTGCGTCCTCGACCCGCCGTGGTCGATCCTGGTGCGGGACGAGGCCCCGCTGTCGGTGACCGCGCTGGTGCGCGGCGAGGCGTGGGTGCTGCCCGACGGCGGCGAGCCGGTACGCCTCGGACCGGGCGAGGTGGCGATCAACCGGGGGCCGGAGCCGTACGTGGTGGCCGACCGGCCCGGCACTTCGCCGCAGATCGTCATCCACCCCGGCCAGCGCTGCACCACGCTCGACGGCAGCACCCTCCACCAGGCCATGAACCTGGGGGTGCGGACCTGGGGCAACGCCGCCGACGGCGGGACCGTGATGCTGACGGGCACGTACACGATGGAGGGCGAGGTCAGCAGGCGGCTGCTGGAGGCGCTGCCGCCGCTCGTCGTGCGGCCGGGCGGCCCGGTCATCGGCCTGCTCGGCGCGGAGATCGACAAGGACGAGCCGGGGCAGGAGGCCGTGCTCGACCGGCTGCTCGACCTGCTGCTCATCGCCGTGCTGCGGGCGCACTTCGCCGCCCACGAGGCCCCCGCGTGGTACCGCGCGATGGGCGACCCCGTCGTGGGCAAGGCCCTGCGCATGCTGCACCACAATCCCGCCCACCCGTGGACGGTCGCCGCGCTGGCCGCCGAGGTCGGCGTATCGCGGGCGGCGCTCGCCCGCCGCTTCACCGACCTGGTGGGGGAGCCGCCGATGGCCTTCCTCACCGGCTGGCGGCTGGCGCTCGCCGCCGACCTGCTGCGCGAGCCCGACGCCACGATCGGGGCGGTGGCCCGCAAGGTCGGCTACGGCAGCCCGTTCGCGCTGAGCGCGGCCTTCAAACGGGTACGCGGCGTGAGCCCCCAGGAATACCGGCGGCAGCCGGCCGGAGCCGTCGAGTGAGACCGCTGCTGCTGCTCGACGTGGACGGCGTGCTCAACCCGATCGGCCGCCCGCCCCCGGGCCACCGGCGTTACCGCTGCGTCGTCGACGGCGAGACGTACGTCGTGCGCCTCAACCCCCGTCACGGCCGGCAGCTGCTCGACCTCGCCGAGGCCACCGGGGCGGAGCTGGTGTGGGCGACGACCTGGGAGGAGCACGCCAACGACTGGATCGCCCCGCGCATCGGCCTGCCCTCGCTGCCCGTCGTCACGGTGAATGCCCCCGTCGCCCCGGTGAGCGAGCACGGCGAGATGTTCAAGACCCCGGCGGTGGCGGCGTACGCGGGGCGGCGGCCGTTCGTCTGGTTCGACGATCAGGTGTGGGCCGAGGACGAGGAGTATCTCAGGGTCCATCAGGGTGTCGGCGATTTCCTGCTCGTGCACGTGGATCCCGCACACGGACTGACCAGCGGTCATCTGGGCACTGCATGGGAGTGGCTGACCCTTACAGGGTTTTCTCAGGGTTCCTGACGGGAGTCCTGAGCGCGGCCCCGTCCGTTGGCCCAGTAGGTCGAGAGAAACGGAAGGAACACCATGTACCGCTCCCGAGAGCACAGAATCCTCGCCGGCGTCTGCGGCGGCATCGCCGACAAGACGGGCATGCCCCCCACGCTGGTCCGGATCCTCTGGCTGCTCCTCTCCCTCATCCCCGGACCGCTGTGGGTCGTCTACGTCGCCATGTGGATCCTCGTCCCGGAGGAGCCCAAGGGCTACCGCACCGTCTGATCCAGCCAGGCCCGCACGGCCTCCGCGAACCAGGCGGGGTCGTCGAGCCACGGGAAGTGGCCCGCCGACGGCTGCACCACGAGCCCGGCACGGGGGAACAGGCCGGCGACCTCGGACATGGCGGCAGGCGGGCCGGCCACGTCCACCTCGCCGGCCAGCACGAGCACCGGCGCGTCGAGTGCCTTGAGCGCGGCGCGCGTGGCCGCCGGGTCGAAGGCGCCCTCGGCGCCGAACCCGGCCGCCGCCTCCCGGCTCAGCCGCCGCTCCCCGTCGGCGTGGTGGGCCCGCGCGGGCGCGTCCCAGCGCCCGTAGGTGAAGGGGGCGATGAGCGAGCCGTCGCCGGGCCGGCCCTCGCCCGCCGTGATCCGCTCCAGCGCCGCGTACGCCTCGGCGAACCAGGGCTCGGCGGCGCGCGAGCGGGCGACCTCGCGCCGCGCCTCCCCGGCGATGTCGACGCCGACCGCCCGGGTGCTGGGGGTGACGAGGACGAGGCGGGCGATCCTGGCGGGGTGGCGGGCGGCGTACCGGACCGCGAGGTTCGCGCCCCCGCAGTGACCGAGGAGGTCGAGACGGTCCTCGCCGAGGTGCGCGCGCAGCGCCTCGACGTCCTCGGCCTGCCGGTCGCACCGGTACGACGCCGCGTCGGCCGGCGTCGCCGAGTCACCGGTGCCGCGCAGGTCCAGGGTGATCACCCGCCGGTGCGCGGACAGCCCGCCGAGATCGCCCAGGTACGCCGACGCCTGCGGCCCGCCCGGCAGGCAGACGAGCGGCCGGCCCCCGGAGCCGTGGACGTGGTAGGCGAGGGTGGTGCCGTCATGGGCGGCGAAAGTCGGCATGGCGGGCATTCTGGCAGGCGTCCCTGGCGTCCGCGGCGTTCCGGCGGCGGCATATCCTCGAACCATGAGGGCAAGGCCGTTGACACTCCTCCAGGACGATCTCGTCGACTACGACCCCGCGATGGAACGCATGACCGACCTCGTCGGGCAGCGCCAGCGGGACGAACGCCCCGACACGCTCTGGCTGCTCAGCCATCCGTCCGTCTACACCGTCGGCCGCCGCACCCCGGCCGCCCACCTGCCCGACCCCTCGCACGGCATCCCGGTCGCCGAGACCGGCCGCGGCGGGCAGCTCACCTACCACGGCCCCGGGCAGCTCGTCGGCTACCTCATCGTCAAGCTCGCCGAGGACGAGGGCATCGTCGACTACGTGCGCGAGGTGGAGCTGCGCCTGGTGGAGGCGCTCGGCAAGCTCGGGCTCCCGGCCGAGCGCCGCGACACCCCGCCCGGCTCCGAGCTGCTGACCGGCGTCTGGACCTCCGAGACCGGCCGCAAGATCATCTCCATCGGCATGCGGCAGAGCCGCGGCGTCACCAGCCACGGCTTCGCGCTCAACGTCGACGGCGACCTCACGCCGTGGAACTGGGCGATCGCCTGCGGCATGCCGGACGTCGACATGACCTCGCTCCAGCGCGAGCTGGGCACGGCCTCGATGGACGAGGTCCGCAAGGTCGTCGCCGAGGCGTTCGAGGCGTCCACCTGAGGGCCCGCCTGAGGGCCTGCCCGCCCCGGCCGGCAGGCCCTCCGGAGGACGGTCAGACGGTCTCGGTCTCCTCGTCGACGGTCCGGCGCGGGCCGGTGAACCAGTGGCGGGCCGACAGGGTCCACCACAGCGCGATGAGGACGAGCACGACGCCCACCGCGATCGGCGCGTAGTTCACCGACGTCCAGGTGAAGTCGTCGCCGCCCGGCACGCCGGCCGGGCTGAACGGCATGATGAAGTAGATCGAGACGATCACGATCTCGACGCAGGCGATCCAGCACAGCGCCTTGTACTTGCGTCCGAGGGTCCACGGTCCCGGCTGGAAGGCGTCGCCCATGCGCAGGCGGAGCCAGATCGGGATGAGGAAGGCCAGGTAGAGGCCGATGACCGCGATCGACACGACGGCGTAGAACGCGACCGGGGTGGTCAGGCCGGCGGGGGCGTAGAGCGCGGGCAGGGTGATCAGGGCGGCCACCACGCAGCCGGCGATGATGGCGTTGACGGGCGTGCGGTTGCGGTCCACCTTCGACCACAGCCGCCAGCCGGGCACCGCGCCGTCCCGCGAGAAGGCGTACGTCATCCGCGACATCGAGGTCACGCAGCTCATGCCGCAGAAGAACTGGCCGATGGTGGAGATGGCGAAGACGGCCGTGGCGAGCGGCGAGGACAGCGCGGTCTCGAAGATGGCGCCGACGAATCCGCCCTGCTTGTTGAGCTCGTCCACGTTGGTGGCGGCGAACAGGAACGCCAGCAGCAGGATCCAGCCGCCGATCGCCGAGTAGAAGATCGACTGCCACAGGCCGCGGGCGGCGGTCCTCGCCGCGCCCTGGGTCTCCTCGGAGACGTGGGCGCAGGCGTCGAACCCGGTGATCGTGTACTGGGTGAGCAGGAAGCCGAGCGGCAGCACGTACAGCCAGAAGGGCAGGCCGTCGGAGCCGTCGCCGAAGCCGGAGTTGTTGTTGGTGCCGCCGAAGACGAAGCCGAGCGACTGGTGGTCGGAGGGCGCGAAGACCAGGATCGCGACGACGACCACGGCGCCCGCGACGTGCCACCAGACGGAGACGTTCTGCAGCAGCGAGATGAGCCGGTGGCTGAAGATGTTGATCAGGGCGTGCAGGGCGAGCACGATCACGAACAGCAGGAACGTCTGCGGGAGCGTGCCCTCCCAGGCGCCGCCGGTCAGGCGGGACAGGACGATGTTGAGGAAGGTGGCGCAGCCGTAGTCGACCGACGCGGTGACGGCGATGAGCCCGATGAGGTTGAGCCAGCCGGTGAACCAGCCGTGGATCGGCTTGCCCATCTTGGCGGCCCACCAGTAGATGCCGCCCGCCGTCGGGTAGGCCGAGACCAGCTCGGCCATGCAGAACCCGATGACGAGGATGAACAGCGAGATCACCGGCCAGCCCCACGAGATGGCGATGGGGCCGCCGTTGTTCCAGGCCTGTCCGAAGGTCGTGAAGCAGCCGGCGAGGATCGAGATGATGGAGAAGGAGATGGCGAAGTTCGAGAATCCGCTCCAGGTGCGGGCCAGCTCTTGCTTGTAGCCGAGCTCGGCGAGTCGCCTGGAATCCTCGTCAACGGACATGAGGTCTCCCTGGGGGGCGCGGAGGACGCTCTGTATGGTCTACGTCTAGACCATTTCCTGCCGTGGGACAAGGCGTTACAGGCGGGTTTCGATCTCGTCAGGACCGGACGGCGACGGTCGGCGACCTCCGGGAGGTCGCCGGCCGTCTGATGCGGGTCACCCGCCGAACGCGTCGGTGGCCGCCTGGCAGAACGCCTTCAGGTCGTCCGGCTTGCGGCTGGTGACGAGGGTGTTCGGGCCCTCGGTGTCCACCACGACCTCCTGGTCCACCCAGGTGGCGCCGGCGTTGCGGAGATCGGTCTGAAGGCTGGGCCACGAGGTCATCGTGCGCCCGCGCACCACGTCGGCCTCGATCAGCGTCCAGGGCGCGTGGCAGATGGCCGCGACCGGCTTGCCGGCGTCGAAGAACGCGTGGACGAACCGTACGGCGGCCGGCTGCATGCGCAGGAAGTCCGGGTTGGCGACGCCTCCGGGCAGCACGAGGCCGTCGAAGGACGCCGGGTCGGCGGTGTCCACCGTGTCGTCCACGGCGAACTCGTCGGCCTTGTCCAGGTGGTTGAAGCCCTGGATCTGCCCGGAGTCGGTGGAGATCAGCTTGGGCGTGCCGCCCGCCTGCTTGACCGCCTTCCACGGTTCGGTGAGCTCCACCTGCTCCACGCCCTCGGGCGCGACGAGAAAGGCGATGGTCTTGCCGTTCATCATGCGAACCTCCTATGAATCAGCCGTTTTCTCTCCCCTATCCGGCCGTGCCGGATGTATGCGTCTTTACCCTAGGGGGGTATAGTGCCCGGTGAACGTCACTGTGAGGAGGGAGTCGTCATGACCGTCACGACATACCAGGTCGAGGGCATGACCTGCGGCCACTGCGTGAGCTCGGTGACCGAGGAGGTCGGCAAGGTGGCCGGCGTGAGCGGGGTCGAGGTGGACCTGGCGTCCGGGGCCGTGACCGTGACGAGCGCCGCGCCGCTCGACGCGGACGCCGTGGAGGCCGCCGTCAACGAGGCGGGCTACGAGCTGGCCGGCCGGATCGAGCTGCTGCCCCAGGCGGGCGGCGGCGGGTGCTGCGGCGGCTCCTGCGGCTGCGGCTGACCGCTCAGCGGGTGAACCGGTCGCGGGCGACGGTGTGGACGACCCACGCCGCGCCCGCGCCGACCGCGTACCAGAGCAGGTCGGGCGGGTTGAAGGTGCTGCCCAGCAGCGGCCGCAGCACGGCAGGTATCTCCCCGAGCTGGGCGAACTCGATCGCCCAGCTCAGCCCGGCCGACACCAGCGCGGCGACCCACGGCCGCACCCGCGGGGCCACGAGCAGCGTGAACGTGTAGATCAGTACGGTGTAGAGCGCGTCACCGGCGTACTTCGGCACCGGCCCGTCCCAGAGCAGGCGCACGCCGAGCCCTGCGGCGACGGTCAGGACGGCGGCGAGGGCGGTGAGCAGACGGGGCACCAGATTTACGGTAGTGCCGGTAAAGACTGAAAATTTACACCGCAGAAGGATACGAAGCTGAAACAATTTTCCGTGTCTCGTTGACACACGGTCTCCGTATGGTGTGCCTTTCCATACACAGGAAAACCCCGCCTGAAGGTGAGGCACTCATGAGTAAATGGCTCGCGCGCCTGGTAGCGCTGGGCTTGGCGGTATTAGTGGCAGGTCAGGGCACCACGGCGGCCCTGGCGCAGGAACCGGCGGCGGGGAAGAAGATCTTCAGGGTCGGCGCGACCCAGTCCATGGACTCGATGAACCCGTTCCTCGCGGTCCGGCTGGTCTCGACCTCCATCCACCGCTGGATGTACGGCTTCCTGACGGTGCCCGACTCGAAGACCCTCGCGCCCAGCCCCGACCTCGCCGAGTCGTGGACGACGTCGGAGGACGGGCTCACCTGGACGTTCAAGATCCGCCAGGCGAAGTGGTCCGACGGCCAGCCGATCACGGCTGAGGACGCCGCCTGGACGTTCAACAAGATGATGACCGACGAGGCCGCCAAGACGGCGAACGGCCCCGCGGTGGAGAACTTCGAGACCGTCACGGCCAACGGCCAGGACCTCGTCATCAAGCTGAAGGCGCCGCAGGCGTCCATGCTGGAGAACCCGGTGCCGATCATGCCCAAGCACGCTTGGGAGTCGGTCACCGACATGGCCAACTACGACGCCGAGAAGTACCCCTCGGTGAGCAGCGGGCCGTACATCGCGGTCGAGCACAAGAAGGACCAGTACGTCAAGCTGCAGGCCAACCCCAACTACTGGCGGGGCAAGCCCAAGATCGACGAGCTCCAGGTCATCTTCTACGACAACCCGCAGGCCGCCGTCGCCGGCCTGAAGAAGGGCGACATCGACCTGCTCGGCCGGATGACCCCGCAGGAGTTCGAGGCCATCCAGAACGACCCGAACATCGAGGCCTGGAACACCCAGGGCCGGCGTGCGGCGTACCTGCAGATCAACCACGGCGCCACCACGACCGACGACAAGCCCGTCGGCGACGGCCACCCGGCGCTGAAGGACGTCAAGGTCCGCCAGGCCGTGCACTACGCCATCGACAAGCAGAAGCTGGTCGACGAGGTCCAGAACGGCCTGGCCAAGCCCGCCGACGGCTCGATCGTGCCGCCGATGTACAAGGACTGGTTCTGGGAGGCCACCGGCGAGGAGAAGGTCACCTACGACCCCGCCAAGGCCAACCAGATCCTCGACGACGCGGGCTACAAGAAGGGCTCCGACGGCGTCCGCACGATGCCCGACGGCAAGCGCAAGCTGGAGTTCCGCTTCACCATCCACACGGACACGCCCGTCGAGGACAAGCTCGCCGAGTACCTGACCGCCTTCCTCAAGGAGGTCGGCATCACGGTCACCACGGTCAAGCTGGACTCCAGCAAGTTCACCGAGGAGACCGGCACCACCGGCAACTTCGACATCGCGATCAGCGGCTGGTCCGTCAACCCCGACCCGGAGGAGGTCCTGGCCACGCACCTGTGCAGCCGGCGGCCCGCCTCGAACGGCGAGGGCGGCGGCACCGAGTCGTTCTTCTGCGACGACACCTTCGAGAAGCTCTACAAGGACCAGCTCAAGGAGCTGGACCGGCCCAAGCGCGTCGAGCTGATCAAGCAGATGCAGGAGCGGCTCTACACCCAGGCGCCGATCATCGCCATCTACTACACCAACGACCTTGAGGGCTACCGCAAGGACAAGGTCACCAGCATCACCCCGATCCCCGAGGACAAGGGCCTGCTCTACGGCGGCAGCGGCTACTGGCCGTTCTACACCGTGGACGTCAAGGCCGCGGCCGCGGCCGGCGCGAGCGGCGAGAGCGGCTCGAACACCGGGCTCATCGCCGGGATCGTCGGCGTCGTGGTGGTCCTCGGCCTCGGTGCCTTCTTCCTGACCAGGCGGCGCAAGAGCACCGCAGACGAGCGCGAATGACCACACCTCTGGAGTCAGCGGAGCCCGCCGTCCAGGCGGCGGGCCCCGCGGACGACCGCCCCGCCCGCCGTGGCACGCTGCGTTACGCGGCGTCCAAGGCAGGCGGGGCGCTGTTCAGCATCGCCATGGTGATCATCGGGACGTTCTTCCTCTTCCGCATGCTTCCCGGTGATCCCGTACGCAACCTCGCGCAGGGCCGCAACATGACCCCCGCGCAGCTCGACCTGGAACGTCGCCGGCTGGGCCTGGACAAGCCGCTGATCGACCAGTTCTTCGACTTCGTCGGCAAGACCCTCCGGCTCGACCTCGGCACCTCCTACGAGTACAAGCGGCCGGTGCTCGACCTCATCGGCGAGCGCATCGGCCCGACGCTGCTGCTCGCCGGCACCGGGCTGGTCATCGCGGTCAGCCTCGGCATCTGGCAGGGCACCCGCGCCGGCTGGCGGCACGGCAGCGGCTTCGACCGCTTCTCCACCGGCGTCTCGCTGGTGTTCTGGTCGGTGCCGACCTTCTGGCTCGGGCTGCTGCTCATGATGGTGTTCGGCGTCGGCATCGGGCCGATCCCCGGGCTGTTCCCGTTCCGCGGCATCGAGAGCGTGGACGCGCCCGACGGGTTCGCGTACGTGCTGGACGTCGCCTCGCACATGGTGCTGCCCTGCCTGACGCTGGTCGCCGTGGTCTACGCCCAGTATCTCCTCGTCATGCGCTCGTCGCTGCTGGAGGAGGTCGGGCAGGACTACGTCACCGTGGCGCGGGCCAAGGGGCTGCGCGACGACGACGTACGGCGGCGGCACGCCGTGCCCAACGCGCTGCTGCCGACCGTGACGCTGGTGTTCATGCGGATCGGGTTCGTCGTGGGCGGCGCGGTCACCGTCGAGACCATCTTCACCTGGCCCGGCCTCGGGCAGTTGTTCTACGAGGCGGTGCGGGTGCCGGACTTCACGCTCATGCAGGGCACGTTCCTGCTGATCACGGTCGCCGTGATCCTCATGAACACGCTGGCCGACGTGGTCTACCACATCCTCGACCCGAGAGTGAGGTCGGCATGACGAGCCTCGCCGCCACGCGGCGCCGCCTCGCGCTGAGCCGCTTCTGGGCCGACTTCCGCACCCACCGGGCCGGGCTCGCCGGCGCGGTCGTCCTGCTGGTCGCCGTGCTGCTCGCGCTCGTCGCCCCGCTGTTCATCAGCGAGGACGTCACCAGCGTCGTCGAGGGCACCGGCCAGAAGTTCGCGCCGCCCAGCCTCGCCGAGCCGTTCGGCACCGACGAGTCGGGCCGCTCGATCCTGCTCATGGTGTGGTGGGGCTCGCGCACGTCGCTGCTCATCGGCTTCCTCGCCGCGCTGCTCAGCGTGGTCATCGGCCTGGTCGTCGGCGTCGCGGCCGGGCACTTCCGCGGCTGGATCGGCGGCGCGCTGATGCGGGTCACCGACTGGTTCCTGGTGCTGCCGTCGCTGGTCACGGCGCTGGTGCTGGCCGCGATCCTGGGCGGCAGCACGGCGACGATCGTCACCGCGATCGCGGTCACGACCTGGCCCTCGACCGCCCGGCTGATCCGCGCCCAGACGCTCGCCGTCGAGGCCCGCCCCTACATCGAACGCTCCAAGGCGCTCGGCGCGGGGCACTGGCACATCACCACCCGGCACGTGCTGCCCAACGTGGCCCCGCTGCTGCTGGCCAGCACCACGCTGGAGGTGGCCAGCGCGATCGTGACCGAGTCCACGCTCGCCTTCCTCGGCGCCAGCGCCAACAAGACGTCCTGGGGCACGATGCTGCGCGCCTCCTACGACTTCGGCGCCGCCACCAACGCGGCCTGGTGGTACATCATCATCCCCGGCCTGGCCATCCTCATCGTCGTCATGGCGTTCACCCTCATGGGGCGGGCGCTGGAGGCCGTGCTCAACCCCCAGCTCAGGAGGAAGGCGTGAGTCTCCTCGAACTCGATGACGTGTCGGTGACGTACCGCATCGCCGCGGGCGAGGTGCCCGCGGTGCGCGGCGTGTCGCTGACCCTCGACTCCGGAGCGGCGCTCGGAGTCGCCGGCGAGTCGGGATCCGGCAAGTCGACGCTGGCCATGGCGCTGCTCAGGCTCCTGCCCAGGGACGCGCGCGTCGACGGCCGGATCCTCCTCGGCGGCGAGGACATCGCCGCCATGACGTGGGGACGTCTGCGGGCCGTGCGCTGGGCGGAGGCGTCGATCGTCTTCCAGGGCGCGCAGCACGGGCTCAACCCCGTGCGCAGGATCGGCGACCAGATCGCCGAGCCGCTGCTCGTCCACGGCCTGGCCAAGCCCGAGGGCGCCCGCAAGCGGGTGACCGAACTGCTCGAACAGGTCGGCCTGCCGGCCTGGCGGGCGCGCAGCTACCCGCACGAGCTGTCGGGCGGGCAGCGGCAGCGCGTGATGATCGCGATGGCGCTGGCCTGCTCGCCGCGGCTGATCATCGCCGACGAGCCGACCACCGCGCTCGACGTGATGGTCCAGGCGCAGGTCCTGACGCTGATCAAGCAGCTGGTCGCCGAGCACGGCATCTCGCTGATCATGATCTCGCACGACCTGTCGGTGCTCGCCGACGTCTGCGACCAGCTCGCGGTCATGTACGCCGGCCGCGTCGTCGAGCACGGCCCGTCCGCGCAGGTCTTCCACGACCCGCGCCACCCCTACGCCAAGGCGCTGGCGGCGGCGTTCCCGACCGTGGGCGACCCGGCCTCGCGCATGGCGCCCAAGGGACTCGGCGGCGACCCGCCCGACCCCATGCAGCTCCCGACCGGCTGCGCCTTCCACCCGCGCTGCCCGGCGGCGCTGCCGGAGTGCGCGAGCACCGACGTGGAGCTCTGGCCGGCCGGTCCCGGCCGGGTCGCGGCCTGCGTGCACGTACGGGCGAAGGAGGATGCCTGATGACCGAGACGCAGACCCCCGCCGAGGCGGTCGAGACCGCGCGGCCCACCCTGCTGGAGGCCCGCGACCTGCGCGTGGAGTTCAGCTCGCGGGGCCGCAGGGCGCGCGCCGTGGACGGCGTCAACCTGGCCATCGGCAAGGGCGAGATCGTCGCGCTGGTCGGCGAGTCGGGCTGCGGCAAGACCACGCTCGCCCGCACCCTGCTCGGCCTCGAACGCCCCACCGCCGGCGAGGTCCGCTTCGAGGGGGCCGCGCTCGACTACCGCGCGCGGGCGCTCAAGGCGTACCGCCGGCAGGTCCAGCTCGTCCTCCAGGACCCGATGGGCTCGCTCAACCCCCGCCACACCGTGTACGAGGCCGTCGCCGAGGGCCCCCGCATCCACGGCCTGGCCGACGAGCGGGAGGTCGTGGCCAAGGCCCTGTCGCACGCCGGGCTCCGGCCGCCGGACCGGTTCTTCCTGCGCCACCCGCACGAGCTGTCCGGCGGGCAGCGGCAGCGCGTGGTGATCGCGGGCGCGCTGGCCCTCGACCCGAAGGTGCTGATCGCCGACGAGCCGGTGGCCTCGCTGGACGCCTCCGTACGCGGCGAGATCCTGGCGCTGCTGCTCCGGCTGCGCGCCGAGCTGGGGCTGTCGGCGCTGGTCGTCACGCACGACCTCGGCCTCGCGTGGAACATCGCCGACCGGGTCGCCGTGATGTACCTCGGCAGGATCGTCGAGTCGGGGCCGGTGGAGCAGGTGCTGACCGCGCCGCGGCATCCGTACACGCAGGCGCTGCTGTCGGTGCTGCCGGAGTCGCCGGAACGGGTGGTGCTGACCGGCGAGCCGCCGGACCCGACCCGCATCCCGGGCGGATGCCGCTTCCACGCCCGCTGCCAGGTGCTCGCCTCGGGGCGGGCGGCCGAGGCCGGGGTGGACGGCAGGTGCCGCACCGAGTCGCCGGCCGTCCTGCCCGCCGACGCCGTGGCGCGGGCGGCCTGCCACTACGCGGACGTATCCGGCTGACCGAGCTCCGCGTCGTGCACCAGGATGGCCGCCTGGACCCGGTTGGCCAGGCCCAGCTTGGCCAGCACCCGGCTGACGTGCGCCTTCACCGTGGCCTCGGTCAGCCGCAGCTCGCGGCCGATCTCGGCGTTGGACAGGCCGCGGGCCAGGGCCCTGATGACGTCCTCCTCGCGATCGGTCAGCGCGGCGAGGCGGCGGCGGGCGGTCTCGGCCCTGGACGGGGCGCGGCCGGCGTAGGAGGCGAGCAGGCGCCTGGTGACCGACGGGGCGAGCATGGCCTGGCCGGCCGCGACCGTGCGGACGGCCGCGGCCAGCTCTCGCGGCGGGGTGTCCTTGAGCAGGAAACCGACCGCGCCGAGTCGCAGTGCCTCGTGGACGTACTCGTCGAGGTCGAACGTGGTCAGCATGATCACCTTGGGCGGGCTGGGCGCGGCGAGCAGCCGGCCGGCGGCGGTCAGGCCGTCGGTGCCGGGCATGCGCACGTCCATGAGCACGACCTCGGGGCGCAGCCGCGCCGCCGCCGAGACCGCCTCCGCGCCGTCGCGGGCCTCGGCGATCACGGCGATGTCGCCCGCCGCCTCCAGGATCAGCCGGAGCCCGGAGCGCACCAGCTCCTCGTCGTCGGCGACCAGGACCCGGATCACGCGGGGATCCGCGCCGCGACCAGGAAGCCGCCGTCGTCCTGCGCGCTGGTGCGCAGCGTGCCGCCGAGCAGCTCGACCCGCTCGCGCAGGCCGACCAGGCCCCAGCCCGCCCCCGGCAGCCCGGCGGGTGGGGACGCGGGGGCGCGGTTGCGGACCTCCACCTCCAGCGCCTCCGGCCGGTAGCGGACCCGCACGTCGGTGCGCGCGTCGGCGGCGTGCCTGTGCACGTTGGTGAGCGCCTCCTGCACCACCCGGTACGCGGTCCGCGCCACCGCCGGCTCCACCTCCCTCACCTCGCCCTCGTCGTGCCTGACGACCTCGACGCCGAGCGCGCGCGACTGGTCGAGCAGCCGGTCGAGGTCGGCGAACGTGGGCGGCGGCGCGACCTCCACCGCCTGCCGCCGATCGCTGGTCCAGTCGGTGGCACGGCCGGTGGCACAGTCGGGGGCCCGGTTGGTGGCCCGGAGGACGCCGAGCACGTCGCGCAGGTTCGTCAGCGCCTCGCGGCCGATGCCGCCGATGAGCGCGGCGGTCCGCGCGGCCTCCTCGTCGCCCGTGCGCACCTCCAGCGCCCCGGCGTGCAGCACGATCAGCGAGACCCGGTGGGCGACCACGTCGTGCATCTCTCTGGCGATGCGGGCCCGCTCCTCGGCCCGCACCTGCTCGGCCCGCATGATCTGCTCGCGTTCGGCGCGCCGGCGCACCTCGCGGCGGGCCCGCGTCCACAGGCCCAGCGCGAACGGCAGCCCGACCACGGCCAGCGCCATGAACAGGGCGTTGCCAGGGGTGGCGGCCAGGACCTCGCGCACGCCGTCGCGCCAGGCGCCCGTCAGCGCGGACGCCCCGAACACGGCCGCGCAGCCGCCCAGGTAGGCCGCGACGTCCCGGCCCCTGACCAGGTCGCGGCCCGCGTGGTAGGAGGCGGCCAGCAGCGGCGGCCACAGCAGGAGCAGGACGTGGCCGGCGGCGGCCACGGCGGCGAGGGGCCACCAGGACCGCCGGGTCTGCCACGCGGCCAGCCCGGCCGCCGCGGCGACCGCGAGCTCCGCCGGCAGCGGGAGCCCGGAAGGCGCCCCCGCCTGCCCCTGGAGGACGAACAGAGAGAGCCCGAACATCGCCGCGCCGAGCAGGACGAACCGCATGCCCCCAGCGTAGGGGCCCGGCCGGAAGAGGCTTTACGACGAAAGTAGGGGGCGGCGACCGACGATCGGGGCGCACACCCCGGCGGCTCCCGCCGCCAGATTGGCTCCCATGCTGAAGATCCTGACCGCCCTGTCCTTGATCGCGGTGCCGCCGCAGGCGGACCTCGCGCTGCCTGAGCCCACCGGGCCGCTGCCCGTGGGCACGACCGACCTGCACCTGGTGGACGAGAGCCGCCCCGACCCCTGGAACCCGGAGGCGGACCGGCGCGAGCTGATGGTCACCCTCTGGTACCCGGCCCGGCGCGACAACGGCGAGCGGGCGCGCTACCTGAGCCCGCAGGAGTCCGCCGCGGTCCTCGCCCCCTACCGCGACGTCCCCCCGGACGCGCTCACCCAGGTCAGGACCCACGCCGGGCGGGAGGCTCCCGTCCGCGCGGGCCGCCATCCGCTCGTCGTCCTCTCGCCCGGCTTCACCTTCCCCCGCGCCACCCTGACCTCGCTCGGCGAGGACCTGGCGAGCCGGGGCTACCTGGTCGCCGCCGTCGAGCACACCTACGAGTCGGTCGCCACCACGTTCCCCGACGGCCGCACGACCACGTGTCTCGCCTGCGTCCCCGGCCAGGACGGCGCCGTCGTCGCGGCCGGGCGGGCTGCCGACGTGAGTTTCGTGCTGGACGAGCTGACGGCGGGGCGCTGGGGCCGGTCCGTCGACCGTGCGCGGATCGCCGTGGCCGGCCATTCGATGGGCGGCAACAGCTCCGCCGCCGTCCTGGCGAAGGACCGCCGGGTCAAGGCCGGCGCCAACCTGGACGGCACCTTCATCCCGCCGGTCGAGCGCCTGGACCGGCCGTTCCTGCTGATCGGCTCGCCGCGTACGCATGCGTGGGACGGCAGCGACGACTCGTGGAAGAAGTCCTGGGCCCATCTGAAGGGCCCGAAGAAGTGGATCACGATCGCCGGCACCGACCACTCCGCCTTCGTGGACCACGCCGTGCTCCGGCCCCCGCTCGGCATCCCCGCGCAGGAGCTGGACGGCGTGCGCGCGCTGCGGATCACCCGCGATCACCTCGCGGCCTTCCTCGACCGCCATCTGCGGGGCCGGAAGACGCCCGTCCCGGCCTATCCCGAGGTCGTCGATCAGGGGCGGAAGGCGGCGGCGTTCTCCTCGGCCCACTGACGGAAGCTCCTGGCGTCCCGACCGGTGACCTCCTTGACGGTCGGGACGACGGTGTAGCCGATCTCCGGCGTGTGGCCGAGCGCGCCGATCAGGAACTCGACGGTCTCCTCGCCCATGCCGTCGGCGCGCCACTTGGCACGGGCCTCGTCCACGGTGAGCTCGACGAAGCGTACGTCCCTGCCGATGGCGCCGGCCAGGATCGCGACCTTCTCCCTGAGCGTGATGGCCTCGGGGCCGGTCAGCACGTACGCCCGCCCGCCGTGCCCGCCCTCGGTGAGCACGGTCGCGGCCACGGCGGCGATGTCGCGCTCGTGCACCAGCGCGCTCAGCCGGTCGCCGAACGGCTCCTTGATGACGCCCTCGGTCCGGACCGTCTCCGCCCACCAGCGCAGCGTGTTGGACATGAACTCGACCGGGTGCAGCAGCGTCCACTCGATGCCGCTGCCCGCGAGCGCCCGCTCCAGCCCGCCGTCCTCGCGCCCGCCGAGCACGGTGACCCGCCGTACGCCGGCCGCGGCGGCCAGCTCGACCAGGGCGGCGCCGTCGGGGAGCGGGGCGTAGTCGTCGCCCGCGAAGTTGATGAGGTGCGCGGCCTCGACGCCGTCGAAGACGCCGGCCAGCTCGGCGGGCCTGGCGAGGTCGCCCGCGACCACCTCGACGCCCTCGGGCAGGTCGGCCCTGGCGGGGTTCCTGGTCAGGGCGCGGACCCGCTGCCCGGCGGCGAGCAGCTCCTCGACGACGAGACGGCCGACGGTCCCGGTGGCGCCGGTGACGAGAACGGTCATGATGAGGCCTCTCTTCTGGAACGGAACGTTCTGCTCTCAGTTTAGCAGAACGGAACGATTCATTCCACGTAATCCTTGAGCGCAATGGCGTTCGCCGCCTTGCGGATCGGCCCGGCCACGCGCTCCACCATGCGGTCGCGGCCCGGCAGGCGGGGGATCAGCCGGATCATCGCGAGCTGGAACCACAGGGCGAACCGCGACGGGATCACCATGCCCTTGAGGTTGGCGTCCGCCAGCGCCTGGTTGGCCGCGACGAAGTCGCGCAGCTCCCGCTCGTAGCCCTCCGGGCCGCGGCCCGCCGCCAGCTCGCCGGCCAGCACGTACGCCCCCACCACCGCCAGGCTCGTGCCCTGCCCCGACGCGGGGGAGGCGCAGTACGCCGCGTCGCCGAGCAGCACCACCCGCCCCTTCGACCAGCGGTCCATGCGGATCTGGCAGACCGCGTCGAAGTAGAGGTCGTCGGCCGCGCGCACCGCGTCGAGCAGGCGCGGCACCTCCCAGCGCATCCCGGACATGGCCGCGCCCAGCAGCTCCTTCTGCCGCTCGACGTCCCGGTGGTCGTAGGCGAGCGGCGGGGACGACCAGATGAACATGGCCCTGGCCACGCCGGCGTCCTGGCGGGTGCTGTAGACGTTGGCGGTGCGGCCGGGGGCCGCGTGCACCGCCTCCTCGCGGTCCAGGCCGAGCGGGTCGGGCACCGAGCAGATCGAGACGTAGTGGCCGAGGTGGCGGACGAAGCCCTCCTCCGGGCCGAACGCGAGCCGCCGGACGTTGGAGTGCGCGCCGTCGGCCCCGATCACCAGGTCGAACACGCGCGGTGCTGAGCGCTCGAAGCTGACGGTGCCGTCCTCGGCGATGGCCGTGACCGAGTCGTCGAAGACGTACTCGACCTCGTCGCGGGTCAGCTCGTACAGCAGCTCGTTGAGGTCGCCGCGCATGATCTCGACGTCGTCGCCCGAGCGCCCGCCGAACAGGTCGGCGTCCATGGTCGCGACCTTCCTGCCGTCGGCGTCGTAGTGGGTGGCGACGCGCATGTCCGTGGCGCGGGCGCGGACCGCGTCCATGAGGCCCATGCGCTCGATCACCCGCAGCGCCGCGCCCCTGAGGTCCACCTTGTAGCCGCCCGAGCGGACGGCGGGCGCCCGCTCGACCACGGTGACGGTGAAGCCGTGCCGGCGCAGCCAGTAGGCCGCGGACGTGCCGGCGATGCTCGCGCCGGAGATGAGGATGTTCACCATGCCGCAGACAGTACATCTGTCTTAGACGCTTGTCTAGGACGATTGTGCTAGTCTGTGAGCATGGGAAACAGGGAGGACCTGCTGGCGGGCGCGAAGCGGTGCCTGGTCGAGAAGGGCTACGTCCGCACCACGGCGCGCGACGTCGCGAGCGCGTCGGGCGTGAGCCTCGCGGCCATCGGCTACCACTTCAAGTCGAAGGAGGCGCTGCTCAACGAGGCGCTGTTCGAGGTCATGCGGGAGTGGGGCGAGGAGCTGGCGGCCACGCTGTCGGCCACGCTGCCGGCCGGGGCGGCGCCGGGCGCGGACCGGCTGGAGCGCTTCGCCGTGGTCTGGGACCGGGTGCTGGAGTCGTTCGCGCGGCTGCGGCCGCTCTGGGTGACGCAGCTCGAACTCCTGGGCCAGGTCGAGCACCTGCCGGAGGTGCGCGACCAGCTCGCCGCCGCGAACAGGGAGGCCCAGGAAGGGCTCGCGGAGCTCTTCGAGGGCGGCGAGCCGGGCGCCGATCCCGAGCGTGCCCGGCTGACCGGCGCGCTCTACCAGGCGCTGCTCACCGGGTTCCTGTCCCAGTGGCTGCTCGATCCCGAGCGGGCGCTGTCGGGCCGCGAGGTGGCCGCCGCCCTGCGCCTGGTGACCGCTTAGAAGGCGCTGATGGTGGCCGGGGCGCGCTCGGCCCGGCTCAGCGCGCGGATGACCGCCGTCGCGCCGTGCCGGTGCACCGCCAGCCGGGCCAGCAGCTCGACCACGGGCCTGATGACCTCCGGCGGCAGCGCGGGCGTCTCGACGCCCACGCTCGCGGCCAGGTCGTCGGCGTGGACCACCAGCTCGACCAGGCGGGTGAGCAGGAAGTCGTCCAGGGTGAGCGCCCAGCCGGACGCCTTCACGTGGACCACCCGGTCGGCGGGCTCGGCGGGCAGCGCGGTGATCTGCGTGTCGAGCAGCGCCCGCGTCCGCTCGACCAGCGCGGCCGGGCCGTCGGCCGCGGCGGCTTCGCCGCCCCGCCGGATGCCGACGTTGATCTCGTGGTCGAGGCCCGCCTCCACCCATGGCGAGCGCGAGTAGTGCTCCAGGAGGTCGATCGGCTCGTGGCCGGCGCCGTCGGAGTCGAGCACGTCGCGAACCCGGACGATCTGGTGCGCCAGGTGCCCCGCCAGCCCCGCCACGCTGAACTCGGTGAGCGCGCTCGGCTTGTCCCAGCCCGCCGTCACCGCCGGATGCCCGAGCAGCGACACCGCCGACGTCGCGGCGATCACGTACGAGTTCCTGATGTCCACCATCGCTCGCCCTTCCCTCGTGTCAGGCCGTGACCCGGGCCAACACTATCCCTCCCACGATCAGCCCGAGCGCGGCCATCCGTCCCACCGAGACGGGGTCGTCGTGGAGCACCACGCCCAGCGTGATCGCGCCGACCGCGCCGATGCCGGTGAAGACCGCGTACGCGGTGCCGACCGGCAGCGTGTTCATGGCCCGCGACAGCAGCCAGACGGCGGCGGCCATGAGCAGCAGGCTGACCAGCGTGGGCAGCGGGCGGGTGAAGTTCTGGGTCGGCTTGATGCTCTGCGACCAGGCCACCTCCACCAGCCCGGCCAGCAGCAGGACGAGCCAGCTCATCGTGCCGCCGCCGTGAGAGCCTGGGCGCGGACCTGGGCGCGGGCCGCGGCCAGCGACTCCTCGTGCCGCTCGCGCAGGTGGGCGAGCGCCGGGTCGAGACGGGCGTTGACCAGCTCGGCGTGGACGAACGTCACGTCCTCGACCTGGAAGTGGCCGCGGAAGAAGTCGCGCAGGTAGCGCTCCTCGTGGTCGTAAGGCTCGCGGGGGGTGCCGGGGCCGTACGCGCCGCCCCGCGCGCCGGTCACCACGAACGAGCGGCCCGCCAGCGACATCTTGGGGAAGGTGATCTGGTCGAGCCACGCCTTGAGCGACGACGGGATCGAGTAGTTGTACATCGGCGTGCCGATCAGCACGACGTCGGCCGCGAGGACCTCGGCGAGCAGCGGCTCGACGATCGCCCAGGCGTCCCGCTGGGCGGGCGTGCGGACCGCCTCCTGGTAGCGGGCGGGGTCGGTGATCTCGTGCTCCAGGACGTGGTCGCACAGCTCCGTCCACGCCTCGCCGATGTGCGGCACGGGGCGGGCCGCGAGGTCGCGGTAGGTGTAGCCGGTGCCGGGGTGGGCGGCGTGCCAGGCGTCGGCGTACTCGGCGGACAGCTGACGCGAGAACGAGTTCCGGCGCGCGCTGGCGTCCAGGTGCAGCAGCATCGTGGTTCTCCTCAGATATGTGGACGCTGTGTCCACTTCACTATAAGCGGACGCTGTGTCCACATACAATGGGCGCATGGAAAGAGCCGACGCCGCCCGCAACCGCGCCAGAATCCTGGAGGCCGCCGCCGCACTCTTCGCCGAGCGCCCGCCGCAGGACGTGACGATGGACGACATCGCCAAGAAGGCCGGCGTCGGCCGGGGCACGCTCTACCGGCGCTATCCCGACCGCGCCTCGATCGCCGTCGCGCTGCTCGACGAGCACGAACGCGCGCTTCAGGAACGGCTGCTGCGCGGCGAGCCGCCGCTCGGCCCCGGCGCGCCGCCCGCCGACCGGCTCGCCGCCTTCTACGCCGCGATGGTGCGCCTGCTGGAGGACCACGCCCACCTGGTGCTGGGCACGGAGGTGGGCCGCTCGCGCTTCGAGACCGGCGCGTACGGCTTCTGGCGGGCCCACGTACGGGCCCTGCTCGTGGCGGCCGGCACACCCGACCCGGACGCGCTGGTGGAGGTGCTGCTCGCCCCCCTCGCCCCCGAGGTGTACGGCTACCAGCGCGACCGGCTCGGCCTCACCCCGGCCCGCATCACCGAGGCGCTGACCCGCCTGACCGTCCTGCTCAGGCCAGCGTCTTCCTGATCGCCGACCTGATGAACGCGCGGGCCAGCTTGGCCCGGCGGAAGCGGCTGAGCCGGGGGCCCGGGGTGCCGTACCTGCGGGCGCGCACGTCGGCCACCACGAGCTCGGGCGCGCCCATCCCCGGCAGCAGGTCCAGGGCCTCCCGCTTGGTGACGAGCCGCCCGTCGGCGAGCGTGACCGCGGCCCGCGCGACCGTCACCGTGCCGAGGTCCACCCAGATGTCCCGCAGCCAGCGCCGCCGCCCGCGCGTCTTCTCCAGCCAGAAGTCCCGCAGGTCCGTACGGACGAACTCGGCCAGCTCGGCGTCCGACACCGGCGGCAGCAGCCCGGCGGGCGACGGCCCGTACAGTTCGAGCGCCTTCACGTGCAGCTCGCGCCGGGTCACGGGGGTCACCGGGCGGCGGAAGATCTCCTCGTGCGCCCACGTCACGTGCTCGGCGGACGGATCGGCCAGCTCCTGGCGGGCGAGGTACGAGCAGTGCAGCCGATCCGCCAGCGGCAGGTCCAGGCCGCGGTGCACGGCCTTGATCCGCCGCCAGTGCCCCATCGTGACCGGCTCGTCCACGACCGCGATGAGATCGAGGTCGCTGCGGCCGGGCTGGTAGTCGTCGGTCGCCAGCGACCCGTGGGCCCACAGCGCGACGAGGGGGACGGCGGGCTCCACGGCCTCCAGGAAACGGCTCAGCAGCCGGTCGGTCGCGACGTGCATGATGGTCACTATGATCGATCCTCGCCTCACTGGAAAGGTCGCGTTGATCACTGGCGCCAATCAGGGCATCGGGGCGGCGGCCGCGATCGCGCTGGCGGCCCAGGGGGTGGCGGTCTTCCTGACGTACAAACGGCTCGACCCGCTGAAGCATCCGGCCTATCCCGAGGCGTACGACCGGCTGCGCGCCCGCGACGCCGGCGAGGTCGTGGCGCGGGTGCGCGGGGCGGGCGGCAGGGCGGAGTCGGCGGAGGCCGACCTCGCCGACCCGGAGACGCCCGGCCGGCTGTTCGACCTGGCGGAGGCGGCGTTCGGCCCGGTCGAGATCCTGGTCAACAACGCGAGCGGCTGGGTCAGCGACACCTTCGCGGCCCAGGAGCACGACGGTTTCGGTCGCCCGACGCGGCGGGTGGACGCCGCGACGCACGACCGCCAGTTCGCGGTGGACGTGCGCGCGCCCGCGCTGCTCATCGCCGAGTTCGCCCGGCGGCACGTCGCCCGCGGCGCGAGCTGGGGCCGCATCATCGGCCTGACCTCCGCAGGGCCGCACGGCTTCCCCGGCGAGGTCAGCTACGGCGCGGCCAAGTCGGCTCAGGAGAGCTACACGATGTCGGCGGCCCACGAGCTGGGCCGCCACGGCGTCACCGCCAACATGGTCCACCCCCCGATCACCGACACCGGCTGGATCAACGAGGAGGTGGAGAGCCTGGCCCGCGAGCACGGCCCGATCGGCAGTGTCGGCCTGCCGGAGGAGGTGGCCGAGGTGATCACCTACCTCGCCTCCCACCAGGCGCGCCGGGTGACCGCGCAGGTGATCAGAATGTACTGACCGGGGTGATTCCCGAGCGCTGAAATCCGGAATCATGACTGAGGTTCTGCAGGTCGTCATCGGAGGGCCGGCGGCGGCGATACCGCTTTCCGATCCTTATCTGGCTGATGTCCTCGATCTCCTGCAGACCGTCGACAGCGTAATGTGGCAGATTCGGGCGGCAGAGATCATTCGCCGGGGCCTGGACCTCCCCAGGGGTTACCCCCGGAGGGTGACCCAGGTGTATGTTCCTCCTCCGCCGGACGAGCCGCCCGGCCGGATTCCGAGAGATGTGCGCAACCGCATGCGGCGCGAGATCGAGGACAAGCCGCCCGGCCTCGCGCGGATCACCCGAATATCCAAAACGTCCTGGTGGAAAGGGCGCGAGGAGGCGCTGAAAGCGAAACAGTCCTTCGAGAAGCTGCGTGACGCGGGCGTGGAGATGCGGCAGCTCGAGGATTGACCGCGATGGCGGCGCTCAGGGGAGCAGGTCGGGGGTGAGCGCGGCGAGGTCGGGCAGGACCCGCCAGGCCAGCGCCAGCGCGTCCGGGGCGGGCGGGTAGCGGGGGTGCGGCACCGCGATGACCCGCATGCCCGCCGCGTGCGCGGAGCGCAGCCCGTTGCTGGAGTCCTCGACCGCGACGCAGCCGCGCGGGTCCACCTCCATGCGCCGGGCCGCCTCCAGGTAGCCGTCGGGCGCGGGCTTGCCCCGTTCGACCTCCTCGGTCGAGACCGTGGCCGCGAAGCAGTCCGTCAGCCCGGCCGCGTCCAGCACCACGTCGATCAACCGGCGGGGGGACGAGCTGGCGAGCCCGAGCACGCGCCCGGCCGCGAGCCGCCGTACGGCCTCCACCGCGCCCGGCATCAGCGGCACCTCGTCGCGGTAGCGGGCCGCCATCTGGTCGACGACCCCGCGCGCGATCTCGTCGGGCGACAGGCGCACGCCCAGCTCGTGCAGGTACGCGGCCCACTCGCCGGTGCTCATGCCCATGAGCTGCGACTGGGTGTCCGGCTGCCACGTGCCGCCGTGCTCGGCCACGAACGCCCGCCGCACCTCCTCCCACACCGGCTCGGAGTCGACCAGCACGCCATCGAGATCGAACACGCACGCTCCCATGAACGATCACTCTAACCACCCGACCGGCCGTCCCGCTTGTCCCTATTGCCCGAGATTCATGCTCTAAGGGGGAATTGTTGAGCTACCCGGGAACCTCTCCCGGGCAGGCGGACAGACATGGCAGACCTTCCACTTCGCGACACGGGCGACTTCGAGGACGCCGATCGCGGCTTCATCGCCAAGCTCGACCCCGGAGTGATCAAAACGGCCGACGGCAGGGTCATCTGGGACATCGACGCCTACGACTTCCTCCACGACGAACGCCCCGAGACGGCCCACCCCAGCCTGTGGCGCCAGGCCAGGCTCTGCGCCCGCCAAGGTCTGTACGAGGTCACCCCGGGCGTCTACCAGGTGCGCGGCCTCGACCTGGCCAACATGACGCTGGTCGAGGGCGAGCGGGGCGTCGTCGTCATCGACCCGCTCGGCTCCGTCGAGTGCGCCGCCGCCGCGCTCAAGCTCTACCGCGCCCACCGCGGGGAGCGCCCCGTCACCGGCGTCGTCTACACCCACCCCCACACCGACCACTTCGGCGGCGGGCGCGGCGTCACCCACGGCGGCGTCCCGATCCTGGCCGCCGCCGGGTTCCTGGAGCACGCGGTCGCGGAGAGCCTGTACGCAGGACCCGCGCGGGCCCGCCGCGCCGTCTACATGTACGGCCCCGCCCTGCCCCGCTCGCCGGAGGGCCAGCTCGGCTCCGGCCTCGGCATGACCGTCGCCCCAGGCACCCGCTCGCTGCTCCCGCCCACGCTGGAGGTCGCCCGTACCGGTCAGGAGGAGACCGTCGACGGCGTGCCGCTGCTCTTCCAGCTCACCCCCGGCGGCGGCGCGCCCGCCGAGCTGAGCATCCTCCTGCCCGCGCACCGGGCGCTGTTCCTCGCCGAGAACGCCGGCCGCGGCCAGCACGCCGTCCTGTCCCTGCGCGGCTCCGCGGTCCGCGACCCCCGGGCGTGGTCCCGCCACCTCGACGAGGCGCTCGCCCTGCTCGCCCCGCACGCCGACGTCGCGCTCGCCGCGCACCACTGGCCCACCTGGGGCGGCGACGGCATCGCCGGCTACCTCGCCCGGCAGCGCGACCTGTACGCGTACCTGCACGACCAGACCCTGCGCCTGCTCAACAAGGGCCTGACCGCCGCCGAGATCGCCGAGGCCGTACGCCTGCCGCCCGAGCTGGAGCACGCCTGGCACGCCCGCGGCCACCACGGCTCGACCGCGCACAACGTCAAGGCCGTCTACCAGCGCTACCTCGGCTGGTTCGACGGCAACCCGGCCCACCTCTGGGAGCACCCGCCGAGGGAGAGCGCCATCAGGTACGTCGACTGCCTGGGCGGCGGCGCGGCCGTGGTCGCCTGCGCCCGCCGCTACCTCGGCGAGAACGACCTGCGCTTCGCCGTCCAGCTGCTCAACCACGCCATCTTCGCCGACGAGGGCAACAAGGAGGCCCGCGACCTGCTCGCCGAGGTCTACACCCGGCTCGGCCACGGCGCGGAGAACGCCGCCTGGCGCAACTTCTACCTGACGGCCGCGCTGGAGCTCACCGACGGCATCGTGCCCGCCACGCCGGAGCGGACCCCGCCGGACGTGCTCGCCGCGCTGAGCGTGGCGCAGATCTTCGACACGCTCGCCGTACGGGTGGACGGGCCGCGCGCCTGGCACGAACGCCTGGCCATCGACTGGCACCTCACCGATCTCGGCGAGCGCCACCGCACGACCCTGTCCAACGGCGCCCTCATCCACCAGCCGAACCCGCCCGCCGACGTGCCGCCCGACCTGACCCTGCGGCTGACGAAGGCGCAGCTCGTGGGGCTGATGGCGGGCAAGGGCGTGGAGGGCGTGGAGCGTGAGGGCGACACGACGGCGCTCAAGCGCCTGGTGGCCGTCCTCGACCATCCGATCCCGGACTTCGCGATCGTCACGGCGTGACCGGCGGCGCGGGCCGCTCCTGAACGGGCCCGCCGGCATGCTCGCGCATGGACCGGCAGGCGAGCGCGAGCAGCGTGACCACGACCGCCGCCAGCGCGGGCCCCACCACCAGCGGCACCGTCAGCTCGCCCGCGTGCCATGCCGCCGCGAGGACCGCCGCCGACGTCACCGCCCCCACCCCGAACATCGCCAGCCAGAGCGGCAGCATCCGTACGAAGGCGTAGAGCAGCGGGAACGCCGGCCACACGAACGGCGCGGAAACGACGGCCAGCACCAGCCAGAGCGCCGTCACCGCCCCGAGCCACACGGGCCCGGCCACCGGACGCCCCTCGGCCGACGGCCCGGCCGCGTAGAGCGCGCCGAGCAGCACGCCGCCCGCGGCGATCCCCACTTGGTCCTCACGCAGCACGGTGACCACGGCCATCGCCAGCAGCCCGAAGACCGTGAGATGCACCGCCCACGCCAGCAGCCGCAACGGTATGTCCATCATCGATCACCAACAGTAACGGCGATCGGCCGCCGGCGCGACGCACCCGGCGGTGCCGGCTCTCAGGCGCCGGCCCGGTCCTCCGCGCGGCGGCGCGCGCTCACCGGCGCCGTGGCCGCGAAGTACAGCACCCCGGCCACCACCAGCGCGATCACCACGCCGATGTTCGCCGCCCCGAACGTGGACCCCTTCAGCTCCTCGCTCATCAGGAACCCGACGACCTTCGCGATGTTCTCGTCCGCCGAGGTGATCAACCCCATCCCGACGACCGACGCGACGACCAGCGCGGCGACCCCCGTCCAGTTGACGGCGGGCCCGCCGGGACGCAGCAGCCGCTCGTCGTAGCCGCGCCCGCCGTCACGCATCCGCCACATGTCAACCAGGAAGATCGCCACCCAGGCGGCCATCACCACGCCGACGATCGCCAGGAACGCCTGGAAGGTGCCGAAGAAGCTGTCGCTGACGAACAGCAGGTAGTAGCCGCCGAGCACCATGAGCACCCCGTCGATGAGCACCGCGAGATGCCGCCGCACCGGGACCCCGAGCGCCAGCATCGACAGCCCGGACGAGTAGATGTCCATGATCGCCCCGGCCAGGAACCCGCCGATCGCGGTCAGCAGGTACGGCAGCAGGAACCATGTCGGCAACGCCCCCGCCAGCGCCGCCACCGGATCGCCCCCGGCCGCCTCGGCGAGCTTCGGGTCGCCGCCCGCCAGCAGCACCCCGAACACCAGCAGCACCATCGGCGGCAGCGCGCCCCCGAGCGTCGTCCAGAACGCCACCGCCCGCCCGGACGAGCGGGAGGGCAGGTAGCGCGAGTAGTCCGCGCCGCAGTTGACCCAGCCGAGGCCGAGCAGCGTCATCGCGAAGATGATCCCGCCGATCCAGCCGCCGGCTCCGGTGGTGGTCTCCAGCGACACGCCGAGCCTCGGCGTCATGAGCGCCATGTAGACGACGGTCAGCACGACGAACGCGTACGTCAGGTACCGCTGCACCACCATGATCAGCGCGTGTCCGTACACGCCGACGGCGATCACGACCAGCGCCGCGACGGCGAAGCAGACGGCGGTGGCGGTCGTGCGGGGGAGATCGGGCGCGAGCCGGGCGAGGATGGCCGCCCCGCTCTGCGCCGACAGCGTGACCAGCACGATCTCCCAGCCGACGTTCGAGATGTACGACAGCGTGGCGGGCAGCTTGTTGCCCTGGTAGCCGAAGGGCGCCCGGCCCAGCGTCATCGTCGGCACGCCGGACCGGGCGCCGCCGACCGCGACCAGGCCGACCAGCAGGAACGACAGGACGTACCCGACGGCGCCGGTGATGATCGCGGGGACGACGCCGAGCCCGAGCCCGACGATGTAGACGCCGAACGCGACCCCGAACAGCGACAGGTTGGAGCCGGCCCAGGGCCAGAAGAGGTCACCCGGCCGGCCGTGCCGCTCCGCCTCGGGGACCGCGTTGATGCCGTTCTGCTCGACGGCCATCGTGTCCATGATCCGGACGTTACAACCGGTCTGTGACGAAACCCACCCTATGGGGATATCGGGATCGTTACGGCGACGAAATCCTGGTTAGGGAAGGACGATATCCGCAGGCCGGGGGAAGGGCAGCCGTTGATGAAGGCGTCGTCATGGCGGGCCGACCCGCGCGGGCGTGCGCTCGCCGTCTGCCTGGTGGCGGCGTTCATGACCGGGCTCGACGTCAGCATCGTGAACGTGGCGCTGCCGTCCATCCGCGAGGGCCTGCACGCGATGGAGGACGGCCTCCAGTGGACGCTGTCCGGGTACGCGCTCACGTTCGGCCTGCTGCTGGTGCCGGCCGGGCGGCTGGGGGACGCGCGGAGCCGGCGCACGCTGTTCATGTGGGGGGTGGTGCTGTTCACGCTGGCCAGCGTCGCCTGCGGGCTCGCCTGGAACATGAACGTGCTCATCGTGTCGAGACTCCTCCAGGGCATGGCGGCCGGGATGCTGAACCCGCAGGTGTCGGGGCTGATCCAGCAGATGTTCCGCGGGCACGAGCGGGGCCGCGCCTTCGGCGCCCTGGGCGCCACCATCGGCGTCTCCACGGCGGCCGGCCCCCTGATCGGCGGAGCGCTGGTGACCGGGTTCGGTACGGAGTTCGGGTGGCGCTGGGTCTTCCTGGTCAACCTCCCGATCGGCCTCGCCCTCCTCCCGCTGGCCCACCGCGTGCTCCCCACCCCGGACCCGGCGCAGCTCTCCAGGCGGCGGGAGAGCATGGACCCCGTCGGCGTCGTGCTGCTCGGCCTGGGCGTGGGCTGCCTGCTCCTGCCCTTCATCCAGCAGCACCAGTGGCACGGCCAGGCGAAGTGGCTGCTCGTCCCCGCCGCCCTGATCGTCCTGGGCGTCTTCGTGGCGTGGGAGCGCGCCTACCGCCGCGAACCCCTGATCGACCTGGCGCTCTTCCGCAAGCGCTCCTACAGCCTGGGCTCCGCCATCGCCCTGTTCTACTTCGCGGGCTTCACCGGCATCTTCTTCACATTCACGCTCTACCTGCAGAGCGGCCTCGACTACAGCCCCCTCATGGCGGGGCTGTCGATCACGCCGTTCGCGCTGGGCTCGGCCTCCGCCTCCGTGGTCGGCGGACGGCTGGTGGGCCGGGCGGGCCGCCGGCTGGTGGCCGCCGGGCTCACGACCGTGATCGTCGGGCTGTGCGCCACGATGGCCGCCACCGCGCTCGTGCCCGGTCACAACGTCGGCCTGGCCACCGCCCTGCCGCTGCTGATCGCGGGCGTGGGCAGCGGCCTGGTCATCTCGCCGAACCAGGCGATCACCCTGTCCGAGGTGCCGCCTGCCGGCGGCGGCAGCGCGGCGGGCGTGCTGCAGACCGGTCAGCGCCTCGGCTCGTCGATCGGCATCGCCGCCGCCGGCTCGGTCTTCTTCAGCTCCCTTCCCCAGGGCTGGCCGACCGCCTTCCGCCACGGCCTCCTGGTGGTGCTCACGTGCGTCTCCATCGCCCTGCTGGCCGCCGGCTTCGACCTCGTCCGCACCTACCGCCGCTGACGACTCGGCCTGGTCATGAGCCCAGCAGGCGGGCCTCCACCTCCGAGTCGAGGCCGATGCGGGGGCGGTCGGGGCGGTGCGGCGCCTCGCCGCCGATGCCGCGCAGCCACGCCCACGTGTCGCCCACCGTCTCGGCCACCGGCCGGAAGCTCAGCCCGGCCGCCACCGCCTTCGACACGTCGCCGCCGTGCAGGAAGTCGTAGTCGGACCCGACCAGCCAGAACGGCAGCTCCGTCCACGGCTGCACCCCGGCCGCCAGGATCGTCTCCGGCTCGACCCAGCGCAGCTCCGCCGCCGCCCCCGTCACCTCGACACAGGTCTCCAGGATCTCCCGCATCGTCACGAACCCGGGCGGGCTCACCACGTTGAACGCCCCGCCGACGCCGCGCTCGGCCGCCCGCAGGCACCACAGCGCGAGGTCGCGCGCGTCGATGTACTGGAGCCCCTGCTCGGCGGGGCCGGGCGCGAGGACCGGCCCGCCCCGCGCGATCCGGCCGAGCCACCACGGCAGCCGCCCGACGTTCTCGTGCGGCCCGATGATCAGCCCGGCCCTGGCCAGCAGCGCCCGCTCCCCGAACGCCGCCACCGCCGCCAGCTCGCCGCCCGCCTTGTTCCTGGCGTAGTCGGAGGGATCGTCGTCGTCGGCCGAGGCCGTCACCACCGGCGCGCTCTCGTCGGCGCCGAACGCCACAGGCTCGGCGTGAACGGATCTGCTGGAGACGTAGACGTAGTGGCCCGCCCGCCCGGCGAGCAGCGCGGCCGCGTCACGCACCGCCGAGGCCGCCCACGACCAGGTGTCGACCACGACGTCCCACTCGCCGCGCTCCAGCGCCGCGAGGCCGCCGGGGGCCGTGCGGTCGCCGAGCAGCGCGGTGACCCCGGCCGGTGGCGCGTGGGTGCCCCGGTTGAACACGGTGACGTCCCACCCGAGGCCGAGCGCCTCCTCGACGACCGCGCGCCCCACGAACTCCGTGCCGCCCAGCACCAGGATTCTCATGGCGCCCACTCTGGCGCAGGCGGCGGCCCGCGCGTGCCCTTGCACGCCCGCAGCGGAATCGCCATGGGCGAAACCGCGCCGGGCGCCTCAGAACTCGCAGCCGCCCGGGTCCAGCAGGTCGTCGTCGAACTCCGGGGGAGGGGGCGGCTTCGGCACGCGCCGCTCGCCGTGCTCCATCCCCGGCCGCAACCGCCCGGACACCCGGACGGTGAGCCCCTGGCCGCCGCGCGGACCGGCTTCCAGCAACACCTCGATGTCCCGCATCGCCCCGTCCTCTCGCCTCTCGCCGCCGTCGTCCGTTCCGAATGATGGACGGCACGGATGCACGGAGCGTGGCGAAACGCCCCTCATGGCACCCCGCTTACCGAATCTCGATCCCCCATAGGCCCGGCCCGTGCGGGCCGTACACTCCGGGGGTGGACCTGCGGCAGCTCTCCGACGCGATCGAGTCCGTCTCCAGCCGGTACGCCGCCTCGCTCGGCGTCGAGCGGGACGACATCTGGCACATGCTGAAGCTGCAGGAGGAGGTCGGCGAGCTCACCCAGGCGTTCCTCACCCGCACCGGCAGGGCCAGGACCAGGGGCCGCACCCCGGCCGAGATCGAGGCCGACTTCCGCGCGGAGCTGGCCGACGTGCTGTGCCAGGTGCTGCTCCTCGCCCGCCACCACGGCGTGGACGTGGAGGCGGAGGTCCGGCGCAAATGGCTGAACCGCCTGCCCGATCAGGGGTGAGCCGGGAAAATGCGTGGCGCGGCCGTGCCATGCGGGAGTTCACTGGGGCGGTCCCCCCCCGCGAAGGAGCCCTTCCCGCATGATCGTGATCACGGCCGCCTCCGGCGCGCTCGGCCGCCTCGTCCTCGACCGGCTGCGAGCGACCGGAGCGGAGGTGACGGCCGCCGTCCGCCAACCCGCCCGCGCGCCCGAGGGCGTCCCGGCCCGCCACGGCGACTACGACGACCCCCGCAGCCTGCGGGCCGCCTTCGAGGGCGCCGACCGCCTCCTGCTGATCTCCTCGCCCGAGCTCGACACCGCCCGCAGGATCGAGCAGCACCTGGCCGCCGTGGCCGCCGCCAAGGAGACCGGCGTGGGCGCGATCGTCTTCACCAGCTTCCTCGGCGCCGACACCGCCGCCACCGGCCTGACCGAGGCGTACCACGTGACCGAGCGGGCGATCATCGACAGCGGCCTGCCCTACACGCTGCTCCGCCACCCCTACTACAGCGACGCGTTCGTGCCGCGCGTCACCGCGGACGGGGAGATCGTGAGCTCCACCGGCGGCCGGGGGCTCAACACCGCCTTCCGCGCCGACCTCGCCGCGGCCGCGGCGAACGTCCTGACCGGCGGCGACGGCCATCTGGGCCGGGCCTACGACTTCACCGGGCCGCTGTGGACGTACCCGGAGGTCGCCGCGGCCCTGGGCGCCACCTACCGCGAGACCGACGCCGGCGAGGGGCCCATGGGCTGGATCTCCGCCAGGATCCGCGCGGGCGCGCTGGAGCGGCAGACCCCCGACCTCGAACGCGTGCTCGGCCGCCCCGCCGAGACCGTGATCTCCCGCCTCCGGGCGGGCACGGCATGATCCGGACGTGCACTACGGTTGCCGCTCATGGCCGACTTCATCTCCCTCCCCTTCTACGACCTGTTCCACGAGAACGGTCACGTCCCGATCATCCGTGAGAAGCTGCCGCCGCTCCTGACCGGGGTGACGCGCAGCATCCTGGAGATCGGCGCCGGCTCCGGCCTGATCACCGTCTCGCTGGCCGAGTGGACCCCGGCGGAGATCTTCGCGCTGGAGCCCTCGGACGGCATGCGCGGCATCCTGCTGTCCCGGCTGTGCGGCCGTCCCGAGCTCCTCGACCGGGTCACCGTCCTGCCCTGCGACGCGCTCGCCGCGCGGGTGCCCGAGCCGGTCGAGGCCGTCGTGATGATCAACGTCATGTACTCGATGCCGCACGACTACCGCAAGCGGCTGTGGCCGCTGCTCGCCGAGCTCACGGAGCCCGGCGGCCTGCTCGTCTTCACCTGGCACGACGGTGGCGCGCCCGCCACGCGGCCGGTCGAGAAGCTGGAGAGCCGCCAGGTGGGCCGCCACACCTACTCCATCTGGTCCGGGCTCACCCGGCTGGACGAGGAGACCTTCGAGGGCCGCTTCATCCACCGCATCGAGGAGGGCGACACGGTGATCAGCGAGGAGGAGCTGGTCGGCGAGGCCTACCGGCCGCTCTGGCCGACCATCGAGAGCGAGCTCACCGGCGCCGGCTTCACCCGCGAGGACGCCCCCGACGGACTGCTCGCCTGGCGTCGTACCTGAGCGGTCACACTTCCGGCGGCTGAGGGGTCAACGAGATGCCGGGCCGTACGCGGCCCGGCATCCGTAACGCCGGAAGGAGAGCCACCGATGTCCACCGCCGCTGTCGTCGTCACCGTCCTCACCGCCCTCTGGGTGGGGTTCTCGGCCCTGTCGGTCTTCATCCGCGCCAAGTGGGTCGTGGAGCCGCTCGCCGAGTACGGCGTGCCGCGCGCCGCCTGGCCCTGGCTGGGCACGGCCAAGGCGCTGGGCGCGGCCGGCCTGCTCGCCGGGCTGGTCGTGTCCCCGATCGGCGTGGCAGCCGGGATCGGCCTGGTGGTGTACTTCACGGGCGCGGTCGTCACCGTGCTCCGCGCCCGTTCGTACGGGCACGTGCCGTTCCCGCTGCTCTACCTGACGCCGGTCGTGGTCGCCATGGCGCTCACGGCCGCCTGATCAGCGCCGGGCGGCGAGGCGCGCCACGTACTCCTTGACGGCCAGGGAGAGCGCCAGCGCCTCGGGGCCGAGCAGCAGCCCGGCGCAGAGCAGCCGATACCAGAACGCGGCGGTCAGGGGCCCCTCGGCCAGCCCCTCGGCCGTCCAGCGCAGCACCTCGGCGAAGACCGGCAGCAGCAGCAGGCAGAACCAGGCGACCACGCCGGCGAAGCCCGCCAGCCACACCCAGCGGAACCAGCGCCCCACCCGCAGGTCGGTGTCGGTCGCGTCGGCCAGCTCGGCGGCCTCCTCCTCGCTCAGCCGCCCGAACGCCCGCCGCAGCATCAGCGTCTTCACCCGCCACAGGTTGCGGCAGCCGAGTGCGTTCACCAGCACCGCGTAGAGGTCGGTGCGCAGGAACACGAGGCTCTGCCAGAGCATCTGCATGATCTTGATGAACGCCCACGCGGCCAGCAGCGAGGCCACCAGCTCGGGAGCGTCCCACACGCCGGTGTCGATCAGCAGCCGGCCGGTGAGCAGCGCGGCCAGCAGCACGGAGTCGACGGCGAGACCGGCCAGCAACGGCCCGTACCGCTGGCGGCGCGGCAGCGTCCAGAGCTGGGTGAGGTCGGTCTCGAAGACGAGCATCCACAGGCGGCGGTCGACGCCGAAGCGGGTCTGGATGCCGAGGGCCCGCGCGCCGAGCCAGTGCCCGCACTCGTGGCTGGCCGCCGCGAACCACACGAACGGCAGCCAGGCGAGCGCGCTCAGCCCGGTGTCGCCGAAGGCGAAGGCGTCCTCGGCGGGGTCGGGGGCCAGGCCGGGGCGGACGACGACGACGGCCACCGAGTAGATCAGACAGGCGGCGTAGAAGGTCCAGGCGACGGGGCCGAAGAAGGGGCGGACCGTCTCCGGGCGGATGCCGGTCATCCAGCGGCGGGCCTGGATGGGCGCCGTGCGCACCGGCGCGGCCGTCTCCTCGCCCTCCTCCGCCAGGAAGCCGAGCTCCCCGAGGGTGTCGACGAACGACGGCACGTTGACCGGCTCCCCGGCGAACTCCTCCGCCTCGGCCGCCGCCTCCTCGACGCTCGCGCCCCGCTGGAGCGCGGCGATCACCACCCCGCCGACCGCCGGGATCGTCACGAACGTACCGGTCGCCGGATCGCCCACCAGCACCTCGTCCTCGCCCTCGGGAACGACGCTGAGCGGCTTGAGCCGGACCGTCGCGGGCACCGTCACCGCCGGTCACCCTCGCGCGGCGGCGCCAGGCGGCAGACCTGGCACTCCGGGTTCGCGGGGAGGGGCCGCCACTCCGGCGTCAGGCCCTCGCGCAGGTCGAGCGTGACCCGGTACCCGGCCGCCCGCGGCGGCTCGAACCCGGTGAGATAGCGCTGCGCCTCCAGCGCGAGCAACGAGCCCACCTGCATCGCCATCGGCCCGGTGAGCGGGTTGCTCAGCTTCATGTTCTCCACGATCCGGTACGCCACCGCCTCCGGGTCGTCCCCGATCGGCCGGTCGGCGTAGTCGCAGGCCAGGCACGCCGTTCGGCCCGGGTCCACGGACAGGTACATGAGCTGGCTGCGGTTCGCGCCCCCCAGCACGTACGGGATCCCGGCCCGCACCGCGGCCTCGTTCGCCCACAGGTTGGCGTGCGGATGGCCGTCGAGGCCGCCCGCGATGAGGTCCACGCCCTGGACCAGGTCCGCCAGGTCCTCCGGCGCGGACACCCAGCGGTCGACCGGATGGACCTTGATGGCGGGGTCGTACTCGCGGACCCAGGCCGCGGCCCGCTCGGCCTTCGACAACCCGATGTCGGCGTGGTGGTAGAGGAACTGGCGGGCGAAGTTGCGCGACTCGACGCGGTCCTGGTCCACCAGCGTCATCTCGCCGACGCCGAGCCCGGCCAGGCACTGGACCAGCGAGGACCCGCCCCCGCCGACGCCGAGCACCAGCACGTGCGCCTCGCGCATCGAGCGCTGGAACGCGCCCCGGTGCCGGTCCAGGGCGGAGTAGGTGCCGTAGAAGCTGAGGTTGGAGAAGTGTCGCTCGTTCTCCTGTGGATCGTCGAGCGCGCGGCCGTCGGCGTCCTCGACCAGGCCCAGGGAGTCGAGCCCGGCGAGGCCCTTGCCGACGTCCTCCTCGGAGAGCCGGAAACCGCGCCCGGCGAGGGCGACGCTCAGCTCGGCGGCGGTCCGTGGGGCCTCGCGCAGCTCGCTCAGGAGCGCGGCCACCTGCCCTTCGGGATCGCCCAGGGTGATCGCCTCGCGAGCGTCGAAGATCACGAGGAGGTCCTCGCCGATCGTCTCCCACTCGCATTCCTTCAACGCCACACGCATCGTGCCTCCAGCGCCGGCCAGTACGCAAAGGGAACCCGCGGGGAGCAAGCTCCCCGCGGGACATTCGTCAGGCGACGTCAGAGCCTCACGTGGCGGGGTTCTGGGTGGCCTTGACGGACTCGACCTTCTTGACCTTGATCTCCATGACGTTCCTCCTCGTGAGGGTTGTGCGGCCGGGTGCGCCGCTCGTGACCAGAGTGCTTCCTGGTACTGAAATGGCGCTTACTTTCGGCTGAGTCGGCGGTTAGGCTGCCGAGTAATGATCATTGGCGGCACGCTCCCGCGGCCGGGAACAGGAGGCAAGGACGGGTGACGAGGGAGGGCGTCGAGTTCCGCCTGCTGGGTCCGGTGGGGGTGTGGGACGCGGGGCGGCTCCTCGGTCCGTCCACCGCGCAGCAGCGCACCGTCCTCGCCATGCTGCTGCTCGAACCGGGACGCCCGGTGCAGGTCGCGCGGCTGGAGACGGCGCTGTGGGGCGCCGAACCGCCCGAGTCCTCCCGTAACGCCATCCAGGGCCACATCTCCCGGCTGCGCCGGCTGCTGGCCCCGTTCCCCGAGGCGGCGCTGACCACCTCGGCGCGCGGCTACTGCCTGACCGTCGCGCGCGAGCGCGTCGATCTGCACCGCTTCCGCGACCTGGTGCGCGAGGCCGGCGGCGAGCCGGAGCCCGAGCGCGCCGCCGGCCTGCTGCGCGCCGCGCTCGCGCTCTGGCAGGGCGCGCCGCTCGCGGACGCCGCCGGCCGGTGGCTGCCCGACGCCGTCGTGCCGGGCCTGGAGGAGGAACGGCTCACGGCGCTGGAACGGCGGGCCGCGCTCGACCTGCGGCAGGGCCGCCACCAGGAGGTCGCCACCGAGCTGGCGGCGCTGCTCGGCGAGCATCCGCTGCGCGAGCGGCTGGTGTCCCTGCTGATGACGGCGTTGCTGCGCGGCGACCGGCGGACCGAGGCGCTCGCCGTCTTCCGCCGCGTACGCCGGCACTTCGCCGAGGACCTGGGCATCGAGCCGGGGGAGGAGCTGCAACGGCTGCACCAGGCGATCCTCGCCGGCCACGAGGCCCCGGCCGCGAGCGTTGCCGAAGTGCCGGCCGCGTTCGCCGTCCCCCGGCACCTGCCGCCCGACACCGAGCTGTTCACCGCCCGCGAGGAGGAACTGGCCGCCCTCGACCGGATGACGCTCCCGCCCGGCGGCTCCCCGGTGCTCGCGCCCTGCGTGATCACCGGCACCGGCGGCGTCGGCAAGACCACGCTGGCCGTGCACTGGGGACACCGCGTCCGCGACCGCTTCCCCGACGGCCAGCTCTACGTGAACCTGCACGGCTTCGGCCCCACGCACGGCGTGCGCTCGCCCGCCGAGGCGGTGCGGCTGTTCCTGGACGCGCTCCAGGTGCCGCCGCAGCACATCCCCGCCACGCTGGAGGCCCGGGTCGGGCTCTACCGCAGCCTGCTCGCCGAGCGCCGCATGCTCATCCTGCTCGACAACGCCCTCGACTCCGACCAGGTGCGCCCGCTGCTGCCCGGCGCGCCCGGCTGCCTGGCCCTGATCACCAGCCGCGCCGAGCTGACCGGTCTGGTCGCCGCGGAGGGCGCGCGTACGCTGTCGCTCGGGCTGTTCTCGCCCGCCCAGTCGCGTGAGCTGCTGACGCGCCGGCTCGGCGTGGACAAGGTGGGCGCCGAGCCGCGGGCCGTGGACGACATCGTCTCCCGGTGCGCCGGGCTGCCGCTGGCGCTCGCCATCGTGGCGGCGCGGGCGAACGAGCGTCCGGCGTTCCCGCTCGGCACCCTCGTCTCCGACCTCGCCGGCGAAGGCGATTTCTCTGAGGACCTGGACGTGTTCGACGGAGGCGACGCCGCGACGAACATGCGTACCGTCCTCTCCTGGTCCTACCGCGCGCTCAGCCCCGACGCCGCCCGCCTGTTCCGCCTGCGCGGCCTGCTGCCGGCCCCGGAGATCTCCACCGCCGCGGCCGCCAGCCTGGCCGGCATCCCCGTGCAGCGGGCCCGCCGCCTGCTGACCGAGCTGACCAGGGCCAACCTCGCCACCGAACGCACCCCGGGCCGCTACGGCTGGCACGACCTGCTGCGCGCGTACGCGGAGGAGCTGACCCGCCTGCACGACTCCGCGGCCGAGCGCCGCGAGGCCCTGCACCGGCTGCTCGACCACTACCTGCACAGCGCCCGCGTCGGCGACCGGCTGCTCGACCTGCTGCACCGCGTGCCGCTCGCGCCGCCGCCGCCCCGCCCCGGCGTGGTCCTGGCGCGCATCACCGACCGGGCGCAGAGCCAGGCGTGGTTCGCCCAGGAGCACCGGACGCTGCTCGCCGCGATCCGGCACGCCGCCCGCTCCGGGTTCGACGGCCACGCCTGGCAGCTGGCCGGCGCCTGCTGGGGCTTCCTGTCGCAGGACGGGCGCTCCGACGACCAGGCGGCGATGTTCGCGATCGCGGTGGAGTCGGCGTCCCGGCTGGGCGACCGGGCCGCCGAGGCCCACGCCCGTGTCGGGCTCGCCCACGCCTTCACCCGGCTGGGCCGCGACGAGGACGGCGAGGCGCACCTGCGCCGGGCCCGCGAGCTGTTCGCGGGCCTCGCCGACCCGGCCGGCGAGGCCCGGTGCCTCATCTACCTCAGCGTCCTGAAGGACCGCCACGACCAGTACGCCGAAGGGCTGGCCCTCAGCGAGGAGGCGCTGCGGCTCTGCCGGGCGGCCGGCGACCGGGCGGGCGAGGGCCGGGTGCTCAACAACATCGGCTGGTTCCACGCCCAGCTGGGGTCGTACGAGGAGGCGCTGCGCCGCTGCGAGGAGGCGCTCGCCATCCACCGCGAGCTGACCGACCTGCCCGGCGAGTCCGCCACCCTCGACAGCATGGGCCACATCCACCACCTGCTCGGCCAGTACGAGGAGGCGATCGCCTACTACCGCCGGTCCCTCGCCTGGCGGGGTGGCGGCAAGCGCGCGCTCGGCGCCCGCACCCTGCGCCGCCTCGGCGAGGCCCAGCTCGCCGCGGGCCGGCTGGGCGAGGGCGGCGAGACGCTGCGTCAGGCCCTCGCCCTCATCTCGGAGCTGGCTCCTGGGGATGCCGAAGCCCTTCGCGCCCGCGTCGCCTCGCTGCCGGACGCACCAGGTACACATCCACCGCGTCCGCACGCTCGAACGTGAACCCGTGCCGCTCGTACAGCCGGCGCGCCGCACTGCCCCGCAACACGTTCAGCCGGACGACCGCGTCCTCGCGGTCGCATCGCTCCAGCAGCTCCCGCAGCACCGCGGAGCCGATTCCCCTGCCCTGCGCGCGCGGGTCCAGGTAGAAGTGCTCCAGCCAGTAGCCGCTCCGGCCGTCGTCGCCGGCCGGCCGCAGCGCGACACAGCCGGCGAAGACCCCGCCGACCTCTATCACCCAGGTGTGCGCCGGGAGGAAGGCGTCGCGCAGCCGCTGACGCACCCGATGCTCGTCGTAGCGGCCGAGCCTTTCGAGATCCGCCCGCATCACCACGGCCCGCAACTCGGCCACGGCCTCCACGTCCGCCGCCGAAGCCTGCCGAACAGCCCAATCCACCACAAATCGCGATGCTACCGCCCTTGCTGCGGATGGCAGGTCCGAAATCAGCGGCAATTGTCAGTCTGAATCGCGCCAGCCTTATTCGTACGGCGGCTCATAACGTATTGAGCGCACAGCCGATCGAAATAGGGAAAAACATTATGGACCTTCAGCTTTCCGGCCGGATCGCCATTGTCACCGGCGCTTCCAAGGGCATCGGCCTGGCCGTCACCCGTACGCTCCTCGCCGAAGGCGCCCGCGTCGTGGCCGCGTCGCGGAAAAGCACGCCCGAACTGGAGGCGCTCGCCGGCGACCTGGTCCACGTCCCTGCCGACCTGATGGACCCCGAGGTCCCCGGGCAGCTCGTGGCGAGGGCCGTGGCCGAGTTCGGCGGGCTCGACATCCTGGTCAACAACGCGGGCGGGCCGCCGCCCGGCGTGGCGCTGCCGCGCTTCGGGTTCCTGACCCCGACGGACGAGGACTGGCGGGTGATGTTCGAGTTCAACCTGTTCGCGGTCGTACGGGCGGTCCGGGCGGCCGTTCCGGCGATGCTGGCCCGTGGCGGAGGGTCGATCGTCAACGTGTCCTCGGGCAACGCCCGCATGCCCGCCCCCATGAACGTCGACTACAACGCCGCCAAGGCGGGACTCAACACCCTGACCAAGGCACTGTCCGAGGAGTTCGCGCCCCAGGGCGTCCGGGTGAACACCGTGTCCCCCGGCCCGGTCCGTACGGCGTGGTGGACGGAGAGCGGCGGCGCGGCGGACATCATCGCCGCCCAGGCCGGCACCGACCGCGACACCGTGATCACCCAGGTCGCGCCCGAGATGATGAAGCTGTCGACCGGCCGGCTGGTCGAGCCGCAGGAGATCGCCGACGTGGTCGCCCTGCTCGCCTCACCCCGCTCGGCCAGCACGACCGGCGCGGACTTCGCCGTCGACGCGGGCTTCCTCAAGCAGGTCTGACCACCGCGGATGCGATGATGGCGGGCGTGGAGGAGATCGAGGTCGTCGTCGCCCACAAGGAGCGCGCCACCCTGCGCGTCGGCGACGTGTTCCTGAAGATCGACGCCGATCGGGGGCGCGCCGACGCCGAGGTCGAGGCGATGGCGGCGGCGCCCGTCCCGACCCCGGAGATCCTGTGGCGCAGGCCGCCCGTGCTCGCCCTCGCCGCCCTCCGCGGCACGGCACTCGGCCGCCTCGGCGAGCCGTCGCCCGCGTCGCCGGCGGCGTGGGCCGCGGCGGGCGCCGCCGCGCGGAGGCTGCACGACGCGCCGCTGCCGCCGTGGCCGGGCCGGAGCCTCGACGCGATCGCCGCGGACCTCGACGCCCAGTGCGCGTGGCTGGTCGCGAACGACGTCCTCCCCGGCCGGGTGGTCACGCGCAACCGCCGGATCGCCGAGGCCGCGTTACGGCCGTGGACGCCGGTGTTCGCGCACGGCGACCTCCAGGTCACCCACGTGTTCGTGGACGGCGACGAGGTCACCGGGGTGCTCGACTGGTCCGAGGCGGGCCGCGGCGACGCCCTGTTCGACCTCGCCACCCTGACGCTCGGGCACCAGGAACGGCTCGGCGACGTCGTCGCCGGTTACGGCGCCGACGTGGACCTCGACGTGATCCGCGCGTGGTGGTCGCTGCGCAGCCTGCGGGCAATCCGCTGGCTGAGCGAGCACGGCTTCGACCCCCGGCCCGAGATCGCCGTGCTGGAGGGCTGCGAGGACACGTGTCCATGACCAGGGAGCCGCAGATTCTGGCCTGCTCCGGGGTGCTGAACCCGCCCGAAGGGTTCCGGCACGTCGGCGTGCAGATATGGCAGGCGAGACAGCTCGCCGGGGTCCGTAGGCCACGCATGTGCCTCATCCCCACGGCGGTGGGCGACGCGCGGGAGCACGTCGACGGCTGGCTGGCGCGGGCGGCGACGTTCGGCGACGCGGAGCTGTCGCATCTCCGGCTGTTCACGCAGCCGAACGTCAAGGACGTACGGGCGCATCTGCTCGCCCAGGACGTGATCTTCGTGTCCGGCGGCAGCGTGGTGAACCTGCTGGCGGTCTGGCGCGCGCACCGGCTCGACGCGATCCTCCGCGAATGCTGGGAGAAGGGCGTCGTGCTGGCCGGCCAGAGCGCGGGCAGCCTGTGCTGGCACGCGGGAGGCGTGACCGACTCCTTCGGCGACGACCTGGACGCTCTCGCGGACGGCCTGGGATTCCTGCCGTTCAGCAACGGCGTCCACGACGACCTGGGCGACCAGCCCCGGCGGTCCCGGTTCCGCGAGGCCGTGGGAGCCGGGACGCTGCCGGCCGGGTACGCCACGGAGGACGGCGTCGCCCTCCACTACGTGGGCGACCGGCTGCACGAGGTCGTGAGCGTGCTCCCCGACAGGAACGCCTGGTTCGTCGAGGCCGACGGCGCGGGCGGGAGCGGGGAGACGGCTCTGCCCGCCCGCCGCTGGGTCCCCGCCGGCTGACGCGGGCCGGGATCGCTACGCTGGTCGTCATGGGCTCGGAAGACCTGCACGCATGAACGGCTCGTCCGTCCGGATCGGCGTCCTCGCGCCGCTGACCCCGCCCGGCTGGGACCAGGCGGGCCGCCACCTGCTCGCCGGGGCCGAGCTCGCCGTCCGCGAGGTCAACGACGCGGGCGGGATCGCAGGAAAGCCGCTCGAACTGCTGGTACGCGACACCGCCGCCGATCCGCGCAGGGCGGAGGCGGCCGTGGACGAACTCGCCCGGCTGGGCGTGGCCGCGCTGGCGGGGGAGTACCACAGCGTCGTCGCCCGTGCCGCCGCCGCCCGCGCCCACGCCCTCGGCCTGCCGTTCCTCTGCTCGTCGGCGGTGCTCGACGCGCTCACCGACGAGCCGGCCGAACAGGTCGCGCGCCTCGCCCCGGCGCAGTCCCACGGCTGGCGGATCTACGCGGACTTCCTCCTCGGCGCGGGCCACACCAGGATCGCCGTGGCCGCCGACCCGAGCGTCTACTGGGCGTCCGGCACGCGCATCCTGCGGGACCACCTCGGCGAGGTCATCGAGCTCGACATGAGCGCCCCGGTGTGCGACGCGCTCGCCGGCAGCCGCGCGACCGCCCTCCTCCTCCTGGTCGGCCACCCTGAGCCGGCGGTGTCGATCGTCAGGGCGGTACGCCGCGACCCCCGCCTCGCCGGGATCACGATGGGCGCTCCGGCCGGACAGCCGGAGTTCGCCGCGTGGGAGGCGGCGCTGGGCGAGGACGGCGCCGGGATCCCGTTCCTGCGCTACCTGCCCGAGCGGCTCGGCCCGCTCGGCGCGCGGGTCGCGGCGGCCCTCCGCGAGCGGCTGCCGGAACCGCCGTCCTTCGTGGCCTTCGAGGGGTACGACACGATCGCCGTGCTCGCCGAAGCGCTGCGCACCGGCGGCGGCGGCGCGGCCTGGCCGGACGTCGCGGTCGAAGGCACCCGGGGGACGATCGCGTTCTCCCGCGTGCCGGGCATCGGCGTCTGGCAGTGGTCGTGGCCGCCGGTCCAGGTCGTCGACCGCGACCCGGCGCGACCCGATCGCCTCCGGGTCCTGCACACCGGCTGAGGAGAAATTTTCGCGGCACCTGTCCGGAACCGGCTCGGCCGTACGTCATCAGGGTGAAGCCGACCAAGGAGAGCGTGATGAAGTACATGATGTTCGTCTGCACCGACACCGAGCCCGACACCGACACCGCCGCCTACCCCGACATCGACGTGTGGGTGGCCGAGCGGGACGCGGCCGGGCAGCGGCTGCAGGGGATGCAGCTGGCGCCGGAGACCGCGGCGACCACCGTCCGGGTCCGCAACGGTGAGCTGCTGGTGTCCGACGGTCCGTTCACCGAGACGAAGGAGATCATCGTCGGGTTCGACCTGCTGGAGTGCGCCGACCTCGACGAGGCGATCGAGGTCGCGCGGGCGCATCCGATGGCGCGCGGCGGCCGGTTGGAGCTCCGGCCGGTGGCCGACTTCGAGCAGTGACCGCACCCGAACGGAGACATCCCGCCGACGCGGCCGTCACGGAGGCGGCCGCGGAGGCGTACACGCGGATCGTCGCGGCGCTCATCCGGATCACCGGCGACTGGACGCTCGCCGAGGACTGCGCGCAGGAGGCGCTGGCCCAGGCGTTGTCGCGGTGGCCGGAGAGCGGCGTACCCGACAATCCGGGCGGCTGGCTGATGACCGTGGCCCGCAACCGCGCGCTCGACCAGCTGCGGCGGGCGGCCGTCGAACGCCGCAAACTGCGCGAGCTGGCCGTGCTGGCGCTGACCGCGGCCACCGGCGGACCCGCGCCGGAGGAGGGGCAGGACGTCGTGGACGACCGGCTGCGCCTGATCTTCACCTGCTGCCATCCGGCGCTGGCGATGGAGGCCAGGGTGGCGCTGACGCTCCGGACGATCTGCGCGGTGCCCACGCGGGACGTCGCGCGGGCGTTCCTGGTCAGCGAGTCCGCCATGACCCGCCGGCTGACCCGGGCGAAGACGAAGATCGCCGAAGCCCGCATCCCCTACCGGGTGCCGAGCGGGCCCGCGCTGGCCGAGCGGCTGCCGGGCGTGCTCGCGGTGCTCTACCTGCTGTTCACCACCGGCTACGACGCCGACGGTGAGCCCGCGTTCGCGGCCGAGGCGATCCGGCTGGCCAGGCTGCTCGCCGGTCTGGTGCCCGGCGAGGGCGAGCCGCGCGCCCTGCTGGCCCTCTTCCTGCTGCAGAACTCCCGGCGCGACGCCCGCCGCGACGCCGCCGGCGAGCTCGTCCCGCTCGACCGGCAGGACCGTGCCCGCTGGGACCGCGCCGCCATCGCCGAGGCGACCGGCCTGCTGCGCGACCTGCGGCACACCGGCCCGTACGTGCTGCAGGCCAGGATCGCCGCCTGCCATGCCGACTCCCGGGCGACCGGCGACGCCGACTGGCCGGCCGTCGCCCGCCTCTACGACCGGCTCGCCGCCCTCCAGCCGAACCCGGTCGTCGAGCTCAACCGGGCGGTCGCCCACGGCTACGCGTACGGCCCGCGCGCGGGGCTGGCCGTGCTCGCCGAGGCGCGTACCGGCGGCGCGCTGGACGGTTATCCGCTCGCCCTGGCCGCCGAGGCCGATCTCACCGCGCGCGCCGGTGACCGTGCCAGGGCCGCCGGCCTGTTCCGCGAGGCCGCCGCGCGGACGCACAGCGAGGCGGAGCGGCGGGCGCTGCTGACCCGCGCGGATGAGGTCGTCTGATCGTGCGCACCTCGACCGCTTTGGAGGCTTTCGCCCGGCGGCCGCTCTCCTTCCTCCGCTCGGTCTGGCCCTGGCGGTCGCTCGCGTACCTGCTGGCGAGCGTCGTGCCCGGGATCGCCGTCGCCGCCGCCGCGGTCACGGTGTCCCTCGTGGGGCCGGCGCCGCTGACGGCCGTCGCCGGGCTCGTCGCCGTGGCGGCGCTGACCCCGCTCGTGGCGAGGTTCGAGTGGTGGCGGCTGCGGCTCGTGGACCTCGCCCCGCCGGCCAGGAAGAGCGGCCTGTCGCGGCGGGAGGCGGTGCTGGGCGTGGTCTGCCTGCTCGCGCTCTGGTGGATCGACCTGGTGGTGGCCGGGTTCGCCGTGGCGGGTCCCGTGGTGCTGATCCTGTCGCCCGTCCTGCAACCTCTGGAGGGGGACGGGGACCTCGCGGCGGCCGTGGCCGTCTCCGGGGCTGGGCTGCTGCTGCTTCCCGTGGCCGCGTACGTCCTGACGGCCTGGGCCGGGGCGCGCGGAGCCGTGACCAGGGCGCTGATCGCGCCGGACGAGCTGGCCGAGGTGCTGCGCTCGCGGGCCCGGCTGCTGGAGTCGTTCGAGGCCGAACGCCGCAGGATCGAACGTGACCTGCACGACGGCGCCCAGCAGCGGCTGGTCGCGTTGAGCATGCGGCTGGGCCTCGCCCGGCTCGACCTCCCGCCGGACTCCCCGGTCGCAGAAGAGCTGGCCGAGGCGCACGAGGAGGCCCAGCGCGCCCTCGCCGAGCTGCGCGAGCTGATCCGCGGCGTGCACCCGCAGGTGCTCACCGACCGGGGGCTCGCCGCCGCCGTACGGGACGTGGCCGGGCGGTCCCCCGTGCCGGTCGAGGTGGACGTCCGCCTCCCGCGACTGCCCGGCGCCGTCGAGACGACCGCGTACTACGTCGTGGCCGAGGCCCTCGCGAACGTCGCCAGGCACAGCCGGGCGACCCGGGCGCGCGTACACGGCCGCCTGACCGGTGAGGTGCTCGTCGTGGAGGTCAGGGACGACGGCGTCGGCGGCGCCGATCCGGCGCGCGGCACCGGCATGGCGGGCCTGGCCGACCGGGTGGCGGCGGTGGGCGGCAGACTGGCGCTGTCGAGCCCGGCGGGCGGGCCGACGACGATGAGCGTGGAGATTCCGTGCGCGTGGTGATCGCCGAAGACGCCGTCCTCCTCCGGGAGGGCCTGGTCAGCCTGCTCGAACGCTTCGGCCACACGGTCGTCGCCGCGGTCGCGGACGCCACCGCGCTGACCGCCGCCGTGGACGAGCACGAGCCGGACATCGCGGTCATCGACGTACGCATGCCGCCGACCTTCACCGACGAGGGGCTGCGGGCCGCGCTCACGCTGCGCGCGGCCCGGCCGGAGCTGGCCGTGCTGGTGCTCAGCCAGTACGTCGAGCAGACGTACGCGGCCGAGCTACTGGCCTCCGGCCGCGGCGCCGGAGTCGGCTACCTGCTGAAGGAACGCATCGGGAAGGTCACCGAGTTCGCCGACGCGCTGGTCCAGGTCGCGGGCGGCGCGACCGTGGTCGACCCCGAGGTGGTGCGGCAACTGCTGAGCAGGAACCGCGACCCGCTGGACCGCCTCACGCCCAGGGAACGCGAAGTGCTCGCCCTGATCGCCGAAGGTCGGTCGAACGCGTCGATAGCGCGGGCGCTGTTCGTGACGGACGCGGCGGTCGCCAAGCACATCGCCGCCATCTTCACCAAGCTCGGCCTCCCGCCGACCGTGGACGGGCACCGCCGCGTGCTCGCGGTCCTCGCCTATCTGCAGGCCGAACCGGGATGGTAGTGCCAGGTCCACCCTGAAGGCTCGCCCGTGCGCCAATGCGCCGGCGCGGGCGGCACCGGTTGGATCGACGGCATGACCTTCCCCTCCGTTGATTTCCCCGGCCGTTGGGCCGAGGCGGCCGGGCTGCTCCTCGGGCCGGTGCTGATGCTCGCCGGCGTCCTGCTCCGCGCCGGCACGGACGACTTCTTCCCCGCCCAGCTCGCCGCCTTCGCCGCCGGCCCGGCCAGGATGAGCCTGTCGTACGGGGCCTTCGCCGCCGGGAACGTGCTGCTGTGGCCGGCGGTCATCGCCCTGGTCCGGCGCGTGTGGCCGGCGCAGCCGAGGTGGGCGCTGTGGGGCGGGACGCTCGTCCTGCTCGGGCTGTTCGCCAGGACCTTCCACGCCGGGGTCGGCCATCTCGCCTTCCAGCTCGTGGACGTCCAAGGGGTGCGGACGGCGCAGCAGGCCGTCGCCGACTCCTACGGCGCGTTCCACGTGTTCCAGCCGCTGTCGTTCGCGATCTTCTTCGGGTGGATCGTGCTGGCCGTGGGAACGTGGCGAGCGGGCGTCCTCGGACCCGTCCGGTCCGTGGCCCTGGCGTCGATGAGCGCCCTGCCGCTCGGCGTGCTCAAGGGCACCGGGCCGATGTCCGTCGTCGCCACCGCCGGCCTGTGCGTGGCCCTGGTCCCGCTGGGGCTGCGGGTCCTCAGGGACGGTCCGGCCCCACGGTGGTGGGCCTACCCGCTGGGGCTCGCCCTGGGCGGCGCGGCGGTCCTCCTGGGCCTGGCCGGCTGAAAACCGCGTGCGCCGCCGGGGTGATCACGTCCATGCTGATGGCTGGAGGACCACTATGACCGCGAAAGTGTTACTCGCCGGGATTGTCGGCTCGACCGCGTACGGACTGGCCGGGCCGGGCAGCGACGTGGACCGGCTCGGCGTCTACGCCGCCCCCACGCTCGACCTGGTCGGCCTGACCCGTCCCAAGGAAAGCTTGGTCTCCACCGGCCCGGACCGGACGCTGCACGAGGTGGGCAAGTGGTGCGCGCTCGCGCTGGGCGGCAACCCGACCGTCATGGAGCTGCTGTGGCTGCCGGACGACCTGTACGAGACCCGTACGCCGCTCGGCGACGAGCTCATCGCGATCAGGGACGCGTTCCTCTCGGCGCCGCGCGTCCGCGACGCCTATCTGGGCTACGCCACCCAGCAGTTCCGCCGGCTCGAACAGCGCGGCGACGGCTCGTTCTCGGCCGACACCCGTAAGCGCACCGCCAAGCACGCCCGGCACCTCGCCCGCCTCCTGCACCAGGGCCGCGAACTGTACGAGACCGGGCACCTCCCCATCCGCCTGCCCGACCCCGAGGCCGTCCGCGCGTTCGGCGAGCGGGTCGCCGGCGGAGACACCGAGGCGGCGCGGGCCCTGCTGACGTCCACGGAGAAGTCCTTCGACACCGCGCCCACCCCGCTGCCCGCGCAGCCCCGCCGCGCGGTGGTGGAGGAATGGCTGCGGCAGGTCCGCGTCATTCACTGGAGTCCGCCCGCGTACCGACCGTGACCTTGAGGTCTTCTTCGGCGGCCAGCACGTCACCGCCGAACGCGCGCCGGGCCGCGGCCACGGCGGCGTCCCGGTCGTTGCCCGGCCAGAAGTGGGTGAGCATCAGCCGCCGCGCGCCCGCCCGTGCGGCCCAGTAACCGGCCTCGGCGGAGGTCAGGAGGTTGCGCGGGGAGCGACCGGTCTCGCCGTCCCGGTCGGTGGCCTCGACGATGAACAGGTCGGCGCCGCGGCCCAGCTCGGCGAGCGCCGGAGTGGGGCCGGTGTCCCCGGAGTAGGCCAAGGCGACCCCGCCGGCCTCCAGGCGGATCCCCGCATTGGGCACGTAGTGGGGGAGCGACAGCCCTGTCAGCTCGAAGGGGCCCACCCTGTGGCTTCCTGGCAGCGGACGCACGTCGAAGACCGCGCGCAGGTCGACGTCGGGCTCCAGGCCGCCGAGCCGGTCGAGCACGCCGGGCGGGCAGTACAACGGCACCTTGGGCGCACCGTGGCCGCCGCCGTAGAACCGCATCCGGAACAGCCCGTGCAGGTCGATGCAGTGATCAGGGTGCTCGTGGGTGATGACGACGGCGTCCACCGCGCCGTCCGGCCAGTGCGCGAGCAGCCGGGGCAGCGTGGCGTAACCGAGGTCGAGTACCAGGCGGTAGCCGTCCCAGTCCACCGCGAAACCGCTGCAGGCACGGCCTGGCTCGGGGAAGGCGCCACAACTGCCGAGCACGGTGACTTGTCGCATCCGCCCAGATTGTCATGACCGACGCGACAGATCCGTCACTCACCTGGCTATGGTCACGGTCGGTGGCGGCTCGACAGCATGGAGTCTCCCGAAGAGCGGAGGCGGAAGTGGCCAGTGAGTTCCAGCGGAGAAAGGTCGGCGGAGTCTTCCGGGCGATGGACGTGGACGGCGACGGCCGGCTGACCCAGGCCGACTTCCAGGCGCTGGCGCGCCGCTGGACGGCCGTCGCGGGCTCCGCCGACCCGGAGCGGCTGGCCTCCGTCATGACCGGTTGGTGGCCGGTGCTCAAGGCCGCCTCCACCGGTGACGACGGGGTCTCCCTCGACGAGGTGCTCCGCGTCGTGGACGGGCTCGGCGACCTGACCGACGCCGTCTCCGGCACCGCCGACGCGATGTTCGAGGCCATCGACCTCGACGGCGACGGCCTCATCTCCCGTTCGGAGTACGGCGCGCTCATCGCGACGTGGAGCGGGACGCCCTCGGCGACCGACGAGATCTTCCCGCGCCTCGACCTGGACGGCGACGGCCACCTCACCCGTGACGAGTTCCGCGTCCACTGGACCGAGTTCTGGGCCGGCGACGACCCGGACGCCCCCGGAACCTACGTGTTCGGCGCCCTGACGGAACAGCCCCCGGCTCACCAGGAGGGGTCATACCTGTAGCTGTACCAATGGCCTGTCAGGTGGGTGTAGTGGCCGTCGCCGTCCGTGTACTCACCGGGCTCGCCGGAGGGCAGCCAGAGGAAGCCCCTGCCGTCGGGCAGGAACGGGTCTCGCACGGCGAACTCCACCCCGCCCTCTCCTGTGGAGTCGTTCTCGTGCCGGGTTCCGTCGCACGCGTGGTACAGGCCGGCCCATTGGCACGGTTGTTCATGGCCGGGGTTCTCGTTCACGGCTTTGACGTAGGCTTCCATGCCCGGCTCGGAGATCGTGAAGCGGACCCAGGACGGCGCCCCGGTGGCGAGGGCGAGCAGGACGACGGCGGAGATGTAGCACGGCATGAGCGAGCGGGTGAAGACGCCGTCCGGCACTGTTCCCTTGTGGTCGGCCCAGGCCATCCGCATCGCCCAGTAGGTGAGCAGGAGAAAGCCGGCGGGGAGCCCGTACAGGAACGCGTCGAGTTTCGACCAGGAGGGGTGGCTGGCCCCGGCCAGGAGCGCGGCCGCCGCGGCCGAGAAGACGACCAGGAAGGGTAATCCGGGCGGCTTGTTGATCACCGCCTCACCCTAGCCCCGTGGTCGGCCGACGACCACGGGGAGCAAATTGCAGTCGACTCCAACTATGGAGTCTGGTTAAAGTTTCCTCATGTCTTCCGAGGGACTACGGGAACGCAAGAAACGCGAGACCCGGCGGCACATCAGGGAGACCGCCATCGCGCTGTTCGTCGAGCGGGGTTTCGAGCACGTGACGATCGCCGAGGTCGCCGCCGCCGCCGGGGTGTCGGCCAACACGATCTACAACTACTTCGAGACGAAGGAGAACCTCGTCCTGCCGCCCGACGAGGCGTCCCCTCAGAGGCTCGCCGACATGGTGCGCGGCCGCCGGCCCGGCGAGGCCGCCGCGCCGGCCGTGCTGCGCACCCTGCGCGACGAGGTGCGGCGCCGAGACCCCAGCCTGGGCCTGACCGACGGCTTCGGCCGCGTCTTCGAGATGATGCGGGCCGCGCCCACGCTGACGGCCCGGCTTGAGGACCTCGGCCGGCAGATGACCGACGCGCTCGCCGCCGTACTCGCCGAGGAGACCGGCGCCGCACCCACGGCCCCGCTGCCCCGCGTGGTGGCCTGGCAGCTCGGCGCCCTGCACGCACTCGTGTACACGGAGATCGGCAGGCGCACGACCCTCGGGGAGGGGCCCGGCGCCATCGCCGCCGCCGTCCTCGACATCCTCGACACCGCCGAGGAGCTGCTCGGCGGCCACATCCTCACGTACGCCGCCAGAAGGGACCCCCAGTGTTCAGAGTGATCATCTCCGGCAGGTTCGGCGACCTCGACGAGGCCGGCCGCGCCGCCGTGCTCGCCGCGTCCGAGGTGGCCTTCACCGAGCGCGGCGCCTTCACCCACGACGGCACCCTGTCGGCGTTCACCTTCCGCTGCCAGGTGCCGGCCGGCCCGGACGACGACGAGCAGGCCGCCACCCGGCGCGCTTTCGCGGCACTCGACGCGTACGGGCAGGCGTACGACGTCCTGCGTGTGGCGGTGACCGACATGCGCGACATCAAGGTCCGCCGACGTCCCGCCTAGCCTTATTGTCATCGGATTGGTCGGCTATTAGGAGTACACTTTTAAGGACTGTACTCCTAATAAGAAGGCCACCATGTTGTTGCCGCGGCCATCGGACATGTTCGACCGTGAGTGGGAATGGGAGCAACTCTCGCGGTTCGTCGTCAACGACGCCCAGGGTGCCACGCTCGGCGTGGTCTCCGGACGACGTCGGCAGGGCAAGACGTTCCTGCTGGAAGCCGTATGCGAAGCGACCGGCGGCTTCTACTACGCCGCCACCGAGGCCGTGCCTAGGGCGGAAGCACTGCGTCAACTAGGGGAGGCCGTCTCCGCCTTCGCCGGGACGCCGGGACGGGTCAGGTTCGAAAATTGGGAGGAGGCGATCGACGGCCTCCTCTCACTGGGCGCAGAGGGGACCGTCCCTGTCGTCCTGGACGAGTTCCCCTACCTGGTGCGCGACGCCAAGGACCTGCCGTCGGTCATTCAGAAGGCGCTGTCGCCACGCCGTGAGCAGCGGAGGATGTCCAGGGCGCGTCTGCTGCTGTGCGGTTCGTCGCTCTCCTTCATGGGCGGTCTGCTCTCCGGCCAAGCGCCGCTGCGTGGGCGGGCGGGGCTGGAACTGGTCGTGCCCACCTTCAACTTTCGGCTCGCCGCCGAGTTCTGGGGACTGGCGGCCGAGCCCAGGTTGGCGGCCCTGGTCTACTTCGTCGTCGGCGGCACTCCCGCCTACCGCACCGAGTATCTGGCCGGGGCCACTCCGGCCGGCTTGGCCGACTTCGACCGCTGGGTCATCGAGTACGTTCTCAACCCGGCCAGTCCCCTTTTCCGCGAGGTGCGTTTCCTGCTCGCCGAGGACCCGGCGCTGCGCGACACCGGGCTGTACCACACGGTGCTCGCCGCGGTCGCCGAGGGCAACGCGACCCGCAGCGGCATCGCGAGCAGAATCGAACGCAAGGCCGTCGACATCTCGCACCACCTGACCGTGCTGGAGGACGCCGGCCTCCTGGTGGCCGACCCGGACGCCTTCCGACGGAACCGCTCCGAGTACCGGATCACTGAACCGCTGGTGCGCTTCTATCACGCGATCATGCGCCCCTACTGGACCCAGCTGGAACGAGTGAGGCAGGGGCGCACCGAGCGGATCTGGCGTGCGGCCCAGCCCCGCTTCCGCAGCAACGTGGCGGGACCGGTGTACGAGCGAATGTGCCGGGTGTGGTGCGAGGACTTCGCGTCCGAGGAGACGCTGGGCGGTATGGCCGGCAGCGTCCAGTCCGGGGTGGTGCACGACGCCGCCACCCGCACGGGCCACGAGGTGGACGTCGCCGTCTGTGGCCCTGACGGAGCCCTATTGGCCATCGGAGAGGCCAAATGGGGGGACGTCGTGGGGCTCGGGCACTTGGAACGGCTGGAACGAGTGGCGGCGCTACTCGCGGCCAGAGGCGAGACGCCGGGGAGGCTGCTGCTGTTCAGCGGGACGGGGTTCATGCCGGCGCTGCAGGAGGCCGCGGCGCGCAGCGGTGGGCGGGTGCAGCTGGTGGGATTGGAGCGGTTGTACGCAGGTTCGTGACCGTTATCGGACCGGGAGAAATCCGCGGCGCGCAGCGCGAATCGGTCGGGCCGGTCGACGTCGTCAACGTCCCAGCACGGATCACAAGTGACCAGGTCACCGGTCACAATCTGCTGCGCACGTCACGGACAGGCGTCATACTGTTGCTTGCGGTCATCGCCGTTCTCCTTCTTGGAATCGTTGCTACGAAGGATCACGCGATGACCGCTCTCCCTTCACAGCGCCAAACCCGCTGACCAGTCCCAAGCATTCGATCCCGGCGTATGACATGAGCCGTGCCGGGTCTGGCACGCTGACCGTCATGGGAACTGGTGCGGCAGCTCTGGGGCTCGTGGAGGTCACGTCGGCGTTGGAGGCAACTCTCACCGCCTTGACCACGGCAGGGGCCGACCCGGCGTACCGCGTGGGCGGCACCGGCGCGGCCCTGCTGCAAGGCGTACGGCTGCCTGTCGGGGATCTCGACCTCCTGGTGGCCCGGCGCAAGGACGTGGACGCGTTCGCCGCCGCTCTCTCGTCCTTCCCGTGCCTCTACACGCCATCCTGGCTGCCCGAGAGCGCGCAGTATTTCACCCGCTACGAGGTGAACGGCGTTCACGTGGAGATCAGCACGGTCGAGAGGGAGACCGACTCCGACGCCATGGAGTGCATCGGCCGCGGCCCCTGGCAGCACTACGTCCTGATCGCATGCGGCCCCTACCAGGTTCCCGCCGTACGCCTTGAATTGCGGCTGGCCACTGAGCTCCTACGAGACCGCCCCGACCGGTACGAACCGCTCCTCGACCACCTGGCCACGCACGGCTACGACGCGGATCTGCTGGACAGGGCCATGACCGCGTACGCTCTGCCGACGGAACGCCGACGCTTGGCCCACAACCGCCTCGACGACGCCCGCCCCTCGCCTCGACCGCTCTCGCCGCCAATCGTCAGTGGGGAAACCCCGGCGGCTGAACACTCACCACGCTCGAACTGCTGCTCCGCGACACCGCGACTGGCCTGAACGACGATCAGGCTCTTGACCTCAGTCGCTGCCACCACGAAGGCTTGATGACACGGGCCGCTGTCCCGCGTGGCGCCTCGCCTGTCATGGCGTACTTGAAAAACGCCTCAAGGTCATGCTCGCCTCCGATGTTGATCCGCTTGGCGACCTTATTGTGCGGATAGCCGCGAAGTTCCCTAGGACTTTCCACAGCAGCGGCGTTCTCGTTCGTGCAGTACACCCATTTCCAGTCGCTGTTTCGGACGATCATCTCGCCCAGATACGCTCCCGCACCCATGCTCACGCTGTGGATGATTTCAGAAGACGGCTTCGAGGCGGCGAACTCGGTGCAGTAGTTGTCGAGGTGGTGAATGAACGCCGGGTCCCAGTCGAAGGAGTATCCGTCCTCGCGCGCGTGCTCAACGAAGAGCTCGGCCAAGTTCCGCATGTACTCGGAAGTCTCAGCGTCGCTCGGTGGCGGATCCTGCTGCGGGCTCCTGCCCACCATCGACTCCTAGCTCCGGTTCGGATCATCAGGCAGCTTCTCATGACACGATCTGAGAACGGAGGCCTGGCGTGACGCCACGCACCCCCGAAGGGAAAGCAGACCAGGGCCACAGGTCAAGGGTGGAGCGCGCCCCACTGGACGAACGACCCCTGCCCCGTGGCCCTGGTCTGTTCGACTTGTCCCGGGTCGATGGCGGACGGGATGAGCAGATTTCCACCTCAGCCACATACGGTGGCGATGCCCCGGAGTCGGAGGCCCCCGACGGAGACATGGTTTTGACACTCCATGTCGTTACAGTCGCCCGCGTGGCTTACGACCCGACAGCGCTCGAGCGCCTCAGTGCGCTCGTTCCCCCGCCCGCCTCACCCGTCTTGGGTGCTCGCAGTTGGGATGAGGTCTTCCGAGCTCTCGATCTCCGCCTTCCGCCCGACTACCTCGCCTTGATCGAGCGATATGGAGACTGCCAGTTCGCCCGATGGCTCTGGGTTTTCGACTTTCGGACACTCACAGACGAGCAGTTCGCTCGGATTCCAGATTGGATGGACTATTACCGAAATCTCCGGGATGACTCGCCCGAAGACTTCCGGCTCGCGATGTGGCCGGAGCCAGGTGGCTTCTTCCAGTGGGGCAGCACCATCGACGGTGACGCCATGGGCTGGATGACGGTAGGTAAGCCTGAGGAATGGCCGATCATGATTGTCGCTCGCCATCACGACGAGGATTCGCCGGTCCAGGAGACCATAACCGAGTGGCTGGTGGGCTGGGCTTCCGAGACTCGGTTCGGCAGCTGGGCATTCGATGCCAAATCTGAAGAACACCCTCTGATCTGTGAGGCATGAGACTAGGCGGAATCTCCATCTGCTTGGCCCGGGCCGGGCGCGCGCGAGAACGGCCCTCGGGGAAGGGAGAAGGGCGACCCGGATCGGTCGTCCGTTGTCGCCCTGCCTGAAGATCTTGCTTGCCTGGGTTCAGGCAGTAGGAAACACTGCATCGTGCACTCCGAAGAGCAAGCCGAACAGGTGGTCGACGAGTTGAGCTGCCGTATCTATACGGCATTGCGTGACGGCGGCCTTGAGGCCGAGCCCGTCCTCGAACTGGCCTCATGCCTGGAGGAATGGGGCATGAGCACTCCGGCAACGCAGGAGCTTCTCGGTCGCCCCGCCGCTCAGCTGACCACGGCCGATCTGACCCGCCTCGGCGAGAGCCTTCTCCGCGACAGCAATTTCGAGCCGACCTTCGCCCTCGAACCTCGCTTATGGGTGACGCTGGAGCACGCGCTAGAGATCGTGGAGCGCGATGTTCGCGCTCGAGGAATCACCGGCACGCTCCGCTTGGTCACCCATGACTGGGACAAGGGCGGCCATGTCTGGGTGATGTTCCAGGGTGGCTATCACGGCAACGGCATCCTGCCCATCATGGGAAGCGACCCTCAAACGGCGCTCGCGCAGGTCGCCGATGTCGTCCAAGAGACGATCATGGAGTTGACCTGGATAGTCTGGCCCGTCTGCGCCACGCACGATCTTGGCCTGCACGCCGGAGGGGAAAACGGGATCGTCGTTTGGCGGTGCGCCGGCGATGGAACGCATACCGTCGCTCCGGTCGGTGAACTGCCTTGATCACGTCGGCGGACACATATCGCCCGTCGGTCCAAGGAGGCGCAGGACGTCCGGATCGCTCTTCTCAACGGTGTGATGCCGAAGTGCGGGATTAGCGCAAGGGGCCAGTATGAACGTTGAGCACAAGGCCGGACAGATCATCGTAGAGTCGCCCAGTCTTGTGCCAACGCCGGCGTTCCAGGAAAGAGGCGGTGCCGTCATCTCCTTCGGGAAGAACGACAAAGCCCCGATCTCTTTGACACATGATCATTAGGCGCTGTACGGTCATTTCAATGGCCCGTGTGCCGGGAGTTGGGAAGATATTTATGAGATATTCGCCTCCGTGAAGCGAAGGTTGCGCCCATTCGTCGTAAATCGATGGACCAGTATCACCGTCGATCGGGAATCCGAAAGCCATGGCCGCTACGGATGCGCCCGGTTGATCAAAGAGTGGCGACGGTATTCTGACGCCCGGATGAACTGGCTGTACGTCTCTAAGAGGACTTAGACCCTGCGGGAGATTCCAGTGACTATAAGCGGTAGCTTCCGGTAGCGCGAGTTGACGGCGGATGCGGTCAACTGCATGAGCCGCAATCGTTTCATTCAAACTCCATGGCGCACTCGTGTAAGTAGCCGAGCAGAGTCTCGCAATCTTGCTTAGGAAGACTTCTTCGACAATAGGCCCTCGATCCAATCGGAATATCGTTCCCATGTCCATGGTGTGATGGTATACGAGGTCCAGCAGAGGGCCTAGGCAACAGGTGCGCTGCGCCCGGTGATTGCCACTAATGGCTCAGCGATCAGCCAGTGACCTTGTCTTTTCCGCGCGGCGCGCACCCTGCGCCTGCATGATCATTCCATCGCTCAGTGAATGGCCGGAGACGGATCGTTCCGCAGTCTGCTGTACATCCAGCCGTCCCGCCACTGACCGGCACGGAACTCCACCGCGCGTAGGACGCCCTCCAGCGTGAAGCCGGCCTTCACCAACGACTTCTGTTCTGCGATGTTCTCCGGGTGGGTGCTCGCTTGGATACGCTCGGCCGGAGTGTGAGTGAACAGGTAGTCGCACAGCATCGCCTGCGCACGCCAGCCGATGCCACGCCCGCGCCAGTCCGGAAGCAGGGCGATCCCTATCTCCCAGTATCGGGAGACCCCGAACCCTTGTGCCAACCAACTCATGAAGCCCGCGGTTGTGCCATCGACCTCGACGATGACCCTGCTGTCGGCCTCGCCCAGGTAACCGTCGGTGGCGTAGCGTCGCGCCGGTGCCTGCGCATCGCGGAACCCCGTCCAGTCCAGCCCGATCAATCCAGGCTCCGTGACGAAACGCCGGAACATGGCGAGATCATCCTCTGCCACCGGCCGCAGTCGTACCTCAAGCGTGCTCATCGCGCCACCTCCCTCGTGACGCGTTCGTACGCCAAGATCACGTCACTGGCCTGGACCCTACCTCGCCGGATCTCGGGCGCGGGGACATCGGGGCGGGGCTTCGCCCTTCGGCGCGACGCGCCGCGCCGCGCCAGGAGCCACCTGGCCGAACGCGATCTCGATCTCGATCTCGATGAGTGAAGCTGACCTCGATTAACGCAGCCGCGACCAAGATCGGCATCAGCACCGCGGAGCGGGTGGCCGGCCGTGTGTGCCCGTGGTTGACCCCTCGTCACCGCCTCCAATGGCACGGTGATCACCCCGGGACCTGGTGTTTCTCGCGCGACGCGCACACGCGGCCGCCTGACGCTCCAATGTGCGAGGGCGTTGCGCAGAGTTTGGTCACGAGCCGTGCTTGTCGGCGGACAAGGCCAGGTAGGCGGCGCCAGCCGAGTTCAGGACGTTGATCCACTCACGATGGTCGAGATAGGCGTTGTCCGGAGCGGTAGGGCCGAGGTCATCGAGCACGCGCAAGAGGGCATCGACCACCATCTGCACGAGGTCGGCTTCTCGTTGATCAAGGAAGAGGTGGGGAATCAGCGCTCGTGCGCCGTGTTGGTCAATGAAGGTGTCGTCGATGAGCCAGTGCACGGCAGCGGTGAGGTCCGGCCATCCTTTCCCGGATCGCCAGTGTTGGTCCTGGTAGTCCCGGGCACTCAGGGTTCTAGTGGGTTGCGTCCACGGGAGTGGTGTACGAGTTTGACCTGGTCACAGGCGTGGCGTCGTGAAATGAAGACGGCCATCGCGTGATCCTTCGAGTAGCAAGATCAAGATCGAAGGAGAACCAGGCGATGGCCGTAGACAACAGTGTGACGCCCGGGCAGTGGCTGGCGCGGCAGATCGAGACCGACGACCCGG